>NZ_JBVJUC010000004.1:0-572197 GCF_055605065.1 Streptomyces sp. NPDC037203 | reverse complement strand
CATATCTGGCGTTGACTTTTGGCACGCTGTTGAGTTCTCAAGGAACGGTCGCTTCCTTTGTACTCACCCTCTCGGGCTTTCCTCCGGGCTTCCCTCCGGTGTTTCCGACTCTATCAGATCTTCTCGATCCGATTTCCTCGGTGCTTTCCAGGTTCCCGCTCTCGCGTTTCCCTTTCCGGCGGTTCCGACTCTATCAGACCCTTTCGGTGTCTGACCCCCAGTCAGCGGGGCTTGTCTTCCCGGCCGTTGGGCCGTTCCGACGAGTGAGACTTTAGCGGATTCCGGGCTCCCGAGCTAATCGGGGGCTGCGTTCTTTCGAACGCGGATTCCTCATTTCGCGAATACGCACACCAAAGTGTTCGACACCGGGGCGTCGGAATGGGTGGTGCTCGCGGAATGGCTGTCCGGGGACCGACCGGAGTCGGCGCTCACATCGGACAACTCGGAGTACCTTACGGATCGCCCCGAGGTGTGTCAACTGCCGGTCGGCCCCGCTCGGCCGGGGTCAGTCCTTCGTGCCGGAGGCCAACTCGCGGCTGCGGTCCCTGGCGGCTTCCAGGGCGGCGATGAGAGCGGCGCGGACGCCGTGGTTCTCCAGCTCGCGGATGGCGTTGATCGTCGTACCGGCGGGGGAGGTGACGTTCTCCCGGAGCTTCACCGGGTGCTCGCCGCTGTCGCGGAGCATCACGGCGGCGCCGATGGCCGACTGGACGATGAGGTCGTGGGCCTTGTCACGGGGCAGGCCGAGGAGGATGCCGGCGTCGGTCATGGCCTCGACCAGGTAGAAGAAGTACGCCGGCCCGGAGCCGGACAGGGCGGTGCAGGCGTCCTGCTGGCCCTCGGGCACGCGGAGCGTCTTGCCGACGGCGCCGAAGATGTCCTCCGCGGTGGCCAGGTGGTCGGGGGTGGCGTGGGTGCCGGCGGAGATGACGGACATGGCCTCGTCGACGAGGGCCGGGGTGTTCGTCATGACGCGGACGACCGGAATGCCCTTGCCGAGGCGTTCCTCGACGAAGGCGGTCGGGATGCCCGCGGCGCCGCTGATGACCAGGCGGTCGGCGGGGATGTGCGGGGCCAGTTCGTCCAGCAGGGCGCCCATGTCCTGCGGCTTGACCGTGAGGATCAGGGTGTCGGCGGTCTTGGCTGCCTCGGTGTTGCCGACCGGGGTGACTCCGTGGCGGGCGCGGAGTTCTTCGGCGCGTTCGGGGCGGCGGGCGGTGACGAGGAGGTCGGCGGGGGCCCAACCGGCCCGGATCATCCCGCTGAGCAGGGCTTCGCCGATCTTGCCGGTGCCGAGTACTGCGACTTTCTGGGTCATGCGGATCAGTCTGGCACCGGCGGTCCGGGGCCGGGCTGTCGTCCGGTTGGCGGACGGCGGGGGTCCGGGACGGCGTTCCCGCCCGGTTTCGGTGGTGCCGTCGCATTGCCCGGCGGGGATGCGCGTCTGGCGTTCCGGTGGCCAGCAGGTGGCATTCAGCCGGCGTACACGCTGTCTCAAGATGGTGTCGCCAGAGTCCCGCCTCGTGACTACTTCGCACTCGCGTCCCGGCGTCGCCTCCGTGTGCGCCGCTGCTCTGACGCTTTCAGGACTGCTCGTCACCGGGCTGGTCGCCGCCCAGCCCGCGGCGGCCGCGGACCCGGCCGGCTACCAGAACGTCCGGATCAACGAGGTCACCTCGTCGGGCGACGACACGGTGGAGCTGTACAACACCGGCTCGGCCCCGGTGAGCGTCAGCGGCTGGAAGGTGGCCGACGACAGCTTCTCGCCGCAGTCGTTCAGCCCGTCCGCGAGCACCGTACCGGCCCACGGCTTCGTCACCTTCGACTCGCCCAAGGGGCTCGGCGACTCGGACAAGCTGGTGATCTACACCTCCGGTGGCACGGTCGTCGACCGCGTCGAGTGGGCCGCCGGCAAGGCGAAGCCGGCGATGGCGCGGTGCGGCGGGGACGGCACCGGCGCGTGGGTCACCACGACCACGGCGACCACGTTCGGCGCCCCGAACGCCTCGGGCTGCCCCGCCTCGCTCCCGGCGGCGAGCCAGGTGCGGATCAACGAGGTCACCTCCGGGGGCGCGGACACCGTGGAGCTGTACAACGGCGGTCCGAGCGCGGTCGGCATCGGATCGTGGAAGTACGTCGACAACGACACCAGCCACTCCCCGGCCTCGATCTCCGCCTCCTCCCCGAGCACGACCAGCATTCCCGCCGGCGGCTACGCCACGTTCGACTCCGCCCTCGGTCTGGGCGACAACGACTCGGTCTTCCTCACCGACGGCAACGGGACCACCGTCGACTCGGTGACCTGGGCGAGCGGTGGCGCCGAACCGTCGGACGAGCGCTGCGCCGACGGCACCGGCGCCTTCCGGACGTCCGTGACCGCCTCCCTCGGGAGCGCGAACACCTGCCCTGACGGCGGCAGCGGCGGCACGGGCCGGTTGCTGGGCGGTGGCGGCTCGCTCACCAGCGGTTGCGCTCCCGAGGCGCCCACCGGTACGGCCGCCACCCCGGCCGGCACTCTGGCGTGGCCGGGCGGCCAGGACGTCACGATCGCCGACGACGTGTGCGCCTTCACCACGTCCACCGGGCCCGAGGGCCGTGACCTGAGCGGCCTGGCGTTCGATCCGGCGAACCCGTCGGTGCTGTGGGCGGTCAAGAACAAGAGCTGGCTGTTCAAGCTGGTCAAGAGCAACGGCAAGTGGATCCCGGACCCGTCGTGGAGCGCGGCCGGCAAGCAGATCCGCTTCGCGGGCGGTTCCGGCGCACCGGACTCGGAGGGCCTGACGGTCGGCGGCGACGGCCACCTCTACGTGACCTCCGAGCGCGACAACGCGGACAACACGGTCCCCAAGGACACGATCATGGAGTTCGACCCGTCCGCCGGCGGCTCGACGCTCACCCCGGTCCACCAGTGGGACATGACCGCGCAGTTCCCGCAGCTCGACACCGGTGACAAGGACGACGCCAACCTGGGCTTCGAGGGCGTCGCCTACGTGCCGGACGGCTGGCTGACCGCGAACGGCTGGACCGATCCGCGTACCGGCGCCGCCTACGACCCGGCGAACTACCCGCTGCACGGCTCGGGTCTGTTCTTCGCCGGCCTGGAGTGGGACGGCACGCTGCACGCCTACGGCCTGAACTCCGACGGCACCTTCACCACGTTCGGCGCGATCTCCACGGGCAAGACCTCCGTGGTGGACGTGACGTTCGACGCCGGAACCCAGCGCATCGTCGCCACCTGCGACAACGTCTGCGGCGAGACCCACACCTTCCTGAAGGTCGGCGCCGCGGGCGCGATCGTCCCCGACGTGGCCTACACCAACCCGGCCGTCATGCCCGTCGACAACCTGGAGGGCTTCGCCCTCGCACCGGCCTCCACCTGCGTCGCCGGCTCCCGCGAGGCCGTCTGGGCGGACGACGGCGTCTACGGCTTCGGTTCCGGAAGCCCGTCGTACGGACACGCCCTCTACAGCGGCACCTTCCCCTGCTGAGCTCCCGCCGTTCCCGTCCCGCGGCCGTCCGGTCATGGAGTGCGGCGTCGTAGCGTCGCCGCGCCCAGGGCCAGGACCAGGAGGGCGCAGGCGGCCACGATCAGGGTGTCGCGGGCGAAGGCCGGGGTCGGGTCGCGGTGGTGGAGGAGTTGGGTCATGGCGTCCACGGCATAGGACATGGGGAGGACGTCGGAGACGGCGCCGAGGACGGGGTGCATGGCGGAGCGGGGGGTGAAGAGGCCGCAGAGGAGGAGCTGGGGGAAGATCACGGCCGGCATGAACTGGACCGCCTGGAACTCCGAGGCCGCGAAGGCCGAGACGAAGAGGCCGAGAGCCGTGCCGAGCAGGGCGTCCAGGAGGGCGACGAGCAGGAGCAGCCACGGTGAGCCGGTGACGTCGAGACCGAGCAGCCAGACGGAGAGGCCGGTGGCGAGGGCCGACTGGAGGACGGCGAAGGCGCCGAAGGCCAGGGCGTAGCCGGCGATGAGGTCGGCCTTGCCGAGGGGGAGGGAGAGAAGGCGTTCCAGGGTGCCCGAGGTGCGTTCGCGCAGGGTGGCGATGGAGGTCACCAGGAACATCGTGATCAGCGGGAAGATCCCGAGCAGCGAGGCGCCGAGGGTGTCGAAGGTGTGCGCGCCGCCGTCGAAGACGTAGCGCAGGATGACCAGCATCAGGCACGGGACGACGATCATCAGCGCGATGGTGCGGGGGTCGTGGCGCAGCTGGCGCAGGACGCGGGCCGCCGTCGCGAGGGTGCGGGCGGGGCTGAAGGCGGCGGCGGGCCGGGGCGCGGGCGTCGGGTTCATCGGGTGCTCTCCTTGGCGGTTTCCCCGGTGCGGGCCGCGGTCGTGGCCTCGTCGACCAGGTGCAGGAAGGCGGCCTCGACCGTCTCGGTGCCGGTGCGGGTGCGCAGCGCCTCGGGGGTGCCGTCGGCGAGGATTCCGCCCTCGCGCATCAGCAGCAGGCGGTCGCAGCGCTCGGCCTCGTCCATGACGTGCGAGGAGACGAGGAGGGTGGTGCCGCGGGTGGTGGCGAGCTCGTGAAAGAGCTGCCACAGGTCGCGGCGGAGTACGGGGTCCAAGCCGACGGTCGGCTCGTCCAGGACCAGCAGTTCGGGAGTGCCGAGCAGGGCGACGGCGAGGGAGGCCCGGCCGCGCTGGCCGCCGGAGAGGGAGCCGGCGAGGGTGTCCGCGTGGCTGGTGAGGTCGACGTCGGCGAGGGCGCGGGTGATGGCCGCCCGGCGGCGGTCGGCGGCGGCGCGGCCGGGGTCGAGGACGGCGGCGAAGTACTCCAGGTTCTGGCGGACGGTCAGGTCCGCGTAGACGGAGGGGGCCTGGGTGACGTAGCCGATGCGGGTGCGCAGGGTGGGGTGGCCGGCCGGGCGGTTGAGGACGTCGAGGGTGCCGGTGGCGTTCGCCTGGGTGCCGGCGATGGCGCGCATCAGCGTCGACTTGCCGCAGCCGGAGGGGCCGAGGAGTCCGGTGATCCGGCCGGGCGGGACGGTGAAGGAGAGGTCGCGCAGGACGGTGCGGGTGCCGCGGACGACGGTGAGGTGGCGGGCGTGGATGGCGGCGGGCGGGGACGGCACAGGGGCCGCGGCCGGCGGCACATAATTCATCACGCGGTGAATAATTAGCCCGGAGGGGCGGGCCGTCAAGAGCCGGTCGCCCCCGTGCGCTTGCCGGACGGCCGGCCTTGGGGAGGGCGGAGGGCAGGCAAGGGACGGCGGCCACGCACCCCACACGCGGGGAACAGTCCGTGGCGGGGCGCGGCCGTGCCGGTCCGGCGGTGGGTGGTCGTCAGTGGGTGCGGGCCACCAGGAGGAGCACGTCGTACGTCTCCTCGACCACGCCGTCGGGGAAGACCTTCAGGAGGTGGCCGCGCTCCTCGGTCAGGAAGGCGTCGCGGGCGGCGGCGTCCATGACGAGGAAGTGGGAGTGGCTGCCGATGTTGGCCAGGTGGGTGTCGAGGGCGACCCGGCGGCTCCAGCGCAGCTTGTGCTTGACGAGGCCGAGGCGGCCACTGGGGTCGGCGAGCTCCACGCGGTCGTCGCGGTTGGCCTGCGAGGAGTCCAGGCCGGCGGCGCGGTACACGCGCTCGGACGCCGCCGCAGCCCACTCGATGTCCAGGGCGCTTTTGTTCCACCACAGGGCGAGCGTCCCGCCCGGCCGCAGCACGCGCAGCGCCTCCGGCACCGAGTGGGCCGGGTCGGTCCAGTGCCAGGACTGGGCGTAGGTGAGGAAGTCGAGGCCGGCGTCCGCGAGCGGCAGGGCGTTGCCGTTGCCGCGGACCAGGGGGATGTCCGGGTTGCCGCGGCGGAACTCGGCGGCCATGCCTTCGCCGGGCTCGACCGCGAGGACGTCCGCGCCGCGCGCGTGCAGCAGGCTCGTGGAAATGCCCGTGCCCGCTCCGACGTCCGCGACCCGCGCGCCGGCCAGCGAGCGGCCTGCCGCCTTCTCGATGGTGTCGAAGAGGGCGGGCGGGTAGGAGGGGCGGTTGGCGGCGTACTGGGCGGCGGCCGCGTTGAAGGAATGGGCGCGGTCGGACTCGGCGGGTCGCGTGGTCGTCATACGGCCATGGTCGCCGGTGGACGCGGGGTACGACAGCGGGTTTGCCCGGACGTCAGCGGGGGCGCTTCTTCTTCGCGGGGTTGCCGGAGCGGCGGGTGGTGCGCGCGGCGTGTCCGGCGCGGGCCTCCTCGTACTCCGCACGGTGCAGTTTCTCGCCCGGAGCCTCGGTGAGGGAGCGGACGAAGTAGGCGAGGAGGGTGCCGACGAACCCGATGGCGAGCAGCCCGCGCAGGGACGCCTGGCGCTGCGGGTCCTGGCGTTTGCCGAAGCCGGCCAGGGTGTTGGCGAAGGCGAGCGCGGTGCAGATCGCGAACATGGCGACGACCAGGACGGTCACGAAGGCGCCGGTGTCGGCGATCTGCAGGCCCTGGAAGGCGAAGCGCAGCACGAAGCAGGAGGCGACCGCCGCGACGAGGGAGCCGACGGCGACACCGGCACGGCGGGCGGCGTAGCCGTCGTCGTGGTTCACCCAGGACGTGCCGAAGAAGCGCAGGGGCTCGGGCCGGGGTCCGCCGACGGATCGCTCCGGGGCGCGCGGGGCGCCGGTTTCGTCGCTCACGGGACGATTATGGCGCCGGACGCCGGCGGACTCATGGGCGGGGCGTGGGCTGGGGAAGGCCCTGGGTCAGCGCACCCCCGCCCGGGAGCCGCGCCGCGGGGTGTCAGCCGCAGCGGTCCGCCACGTAGCCGTCGCTGCCCGTGTGGACGTACGCGTCCGCCACGAACTCGCCGTCGCTGATGTTGTCCCAGATGCCGGAGGTGCCGTAGGTGCCGGTGACCGTGGTGCCCGAGGTCTGGCAGTAGATCGGGATCCGGGCGCCCTCGGCGAGGGTGCGGACGATGCCGTACCCGGTGCCGGGGCCGCTGCGGACGTTGACGCGGACGCCCGGAGCGACGGAGTAGTAGCGGACGGACATGCGGATTCTCCCCCGTGAAGCCCCGCCGGAAGACGGGGACCGTCGAATGCGAACGGAGGTTAGCAAGCCGCCTCGGTCTCGTACGAGCCATCGACTAGGCTCCGTGCGTCGCGCGCGGACGAGGAGCACGGGGGGCGGTCCAGTCGATGACGCCACAGCGCAGCACCGGAGCGAGCGCGGAGAACGATATGCCCGAGTACGCCGGGCATTACCACCTGGAGTCCCGGCTGGGCTCCGGCGGCATGGGTGTGGTCCACCTCGCCCGCAGCACGTCCGGGCTGCGGCTCGCGGTGAAGGTCGTCCACGCGGAGTTCGCGCGGGACCGGGAGTTCCGGGGCCGGTTCCGGCAGGAGGTGGCCGCGGCGCGCCGGGTCAGCGGTGCGTTCACCGCGCCCGTGGTGGACGCCGACCCGGAGGCGGCACGGCCCTGGATGGCCACGCTCTACATCCCCGGCCCGACCCTCTCCGAGCAGGTGAAGGAACACGGGCCGCTGGACGCCGGGCAGTTGCGGCGGCTGATGGCGGGGCTCGCGGAGGCGTTGCGCGACATACACCGCGTGGGCGTGGTGCACCGGGACCTCAAGCCGAGCAACGTCCTGCTCGCCGAGGACGGCCCGAAGGTCATCGACTTCGGTATCTCCCGGCCCACGGACAGCGAACTGCGCACGGAGACCGGCAAGTTGATCGGCACGCCGCCGTTCATGGCGCCCGAGCAGTTCCGGCGGCCGCGGGAGGTGGGCCCGGCCGCGGACGTCTTCGCGCTGGGCTCGGTGCTGGTGCACGCGGCGACCGGGCGGGGGCCGTTCGACTCCGACAGCCCGTACATCGTCGCCTACCAGGTCGTCCACGACGAGCCCGATCTGTCGGGGGTGCCGGCGACTCTCGCGCCGCTGATCGGGCGCTGTCTGGCCAAGGACCCGGACGAGCGGCCGACGCCGGACGAGCTGATGCGGCAACTGCGGTCGGTGGCGGCGTCGTACGACACCCAGGCGTTCATACCGGCACAGCGCGGGGCCGGCCCGGCGGGTGCCGGGAGCAGCGGTGCCTCCGGGAGCAGGGGCGTACCGGCGGCGAAGGATCCGTGGGGTACGGATCCACGGGCTGCGGAGCACGCGCCGCCGCAGCCGGAGAGGCGCGCCCCGCGGCCCGGCCGGATCGCCGCCGTCGCGGCCGGGGCGCTCGCGCTGGTCGTCGGCGGGGCCCTCGCCTGGGCGGGGTGGCCGGGTGCCGACGTCCCCGCGGCGAAGGACCCCCGGACGGCGGCGGTCGGGTTCGCGGGGTGGCGTACGGTGCCGGTCGCCGGGCAGCGCGACGCGCCCCGGTGTGCCGTCGGCGCGGGCAAGGTGTTGTGCGCCGGCGCGGGGCAGGCGTACGCGCTCGATCCGCGCGGCGGCCGGGTGCGGTGGCGGCACTCCTTCGCGGGGGCGCGCTGGAGCGCGGCGCCCGCGGTGTCGGGCGGTCTCGCGCAGGTGCGCGACGCGGCCGGGACGGTGGTGGCCCTCGATCCGGACACGGGCCGTACCCGCTGGCGGCGCACCCTGCCTGCGGGCGCCGGGACGCAGTACACGGACAAGACGCTGCTGATCACTGCCGCCGACGGCACGGTCACGGGGGTGGACGGCTCCTCCGGTCGTACGAGGTGGAGCCGGCGGCTGCCGGGGACCGGCCGGCCGAGCGTCGACTGGTATCCGGGCGGCGCCGCCGCCTACGCCTCGACCACCTCCGCGGACGGCCGCAGCACACGGGTCGTCGCCTTCGACCCGGAGACCGGCGCGGTGCGCTGGGACACGGTGCTGACCGGGCTGCTGCGACCGGTCGGCGCCGAGGACTCCGCCGTGTTCTTCCTGTCCGCCGACCCGGTGTACGGCGACACGGACGCGGTGGTGCGGTACGACGGCGCGTCCGGGACCCTACGACGGGTGCCGCTGCCCGCGCCCCGGCCGGATGCCCACGCCGTCGTGCGCCGGGGCGTGGTCTATCTGCTGGACGTCAACGGCGGCCTGGACGCCGTTGACGCCGGAGCCGGCAAGCGGCTGTGGCACCTGGAGACCTCGGTGAGCCGGGGCTCGGCGCTGGTCGCCGGGGACCGGTACCTGTACTTCTCGGCCGGTGACGGGCGGCTGCTCGCCGTGGACGCGCGGGGCGGACGGCTCGCGGGGCAGACGCCGGCCCGGCCGGGGGACGGCACCGGGCGGGTCGCGGCGCTGCGGGCCGCGCCGGTGCTCGCCGCCCCGCAGGTGTACGCGACCGCTCCGGACGGTTCGGTGTTCGCGCTCGACGGACGGGCTCCGTCGGCCTGGTGAACGGCCCCGGTCGCGAGCGAGAAGGGGCCGCCCCCTGGTGGAGGCGGCCCCTTCGTCGTGCGGGCGTCACGAGGACATCGGGGGGCGGTCAGCCCAGCTTGCTCACGTCCCGCACCGCGCCCTTGTCCGCGCTGGTCGCCATCGCGGCGTAGGCGCGCAGGGCGGCGGTGACCTTGCGGTCGCGGTCCCTCGGCGCGTACACGCCGTTCAGGGCCTGCTCGCGGCGGGCCAGTTCGGCGTCGTCCACCAGCAGTTCGATGGTGCGGTTCGGGATGTCGATGCGGATGCGGTCGCCGTCCTCGACCAGGGCGATGGTGCCGCCCGAGGCCGCCTCCGGGGAGGCGTGGCCGATGGACAGGCCCGAGGTGCCGCCGGAGAAGCGGCCGTCGGTGATCAGCGCGCAGCTCTTGCCGAGGCCGCGGCCCTTCAGGTACGAGGTCGGGTAGAGCATCTCCTGCATGCCGGGGCCGCCCTTGGGGCCCTCGTAGCGGATGACGACGACGTCGCCCTCCTTGACCTCCTGGGTGAGGATGCGCTGGACGGCCTCCTCCTGGGACTCGCAGACCACGGCCGGGCCCTCGAAGGTCCAGATCGACTCGTCCACCCCGGCCGTCTTGACCACGCAGCCGTCGACGGCCAGGTTGCCGCGCAGCACCGCGAGGCCGCCGTCCTTGGAGTAGGCGTGCTCGGCGGAGCGGATGCAGCCGCCCTCGGCGTCGTCGTCCAGGGAGTCCCAGCGCTCGGACTGGGAGAAGGCCTCGGCGGAGCGGACGCAGCCGGGCGCCGCGTGCCACAGCTCGACGGCCTCGGGGGACGGGGAGCCGCCGCGCACGTCCCAGGTCTTCAGCCAGTCGGCGAGGGAGGGGCTGTGCACGGCGTGCACGTCCTCGTTCAGCAGGCCCGCGCGGTGCAGTTCGCCGAGGAGGGCGGGGATGCCGCCGGCGCGGTGCACGTCCTCCATGTAGTACGTACGGTTCTTGCCGACGTTCGGCGCGACCTTGGCGAGGCAGGGCACGCGGCGCGAGACGGCGTCGATCTGCTCCAGGCCGAAGGGGACGCCGGCCTCCTGGGCGGCGGCCAGCAGGTGCAGGATCGTGTTGGTGGAGCCGCCCATCGCGATGTCCAGGGCCATGGCGTTCTCGAAGGCCTGGAAGGTGGCGACGGAGCGGGGCAGGACGGTCTCGTCGTCCTGCTCGTAGTAGCGCCGGGTGAGGTCCATGACCGTGCGGGCGGCGTCCACGTAGAGCCGCTTGCGCGCGGTGTGGGTGGCGAGGACCGAGCCGTTGCCGGGCAGGGAGAGGCCGATGGCCTCGGTCAGGCAGTTCATCGAGTTGGCGGTGAACATGCCGGAACAGCTGCCGCAGGTCGGGCAGGCGTTCTCCTCGATGCGCAGGATGTCGGCGTCGGAGACCTTGTCGTTGGCGGCCTCCGAGATGGCGTCGATCAGGTCGAGGGAGCGCACGGTGCCGTCGACCAGGGTGGCGCGGCCGGCCTCCATGGGGCCGCCGGAGACGAAGACCGTCGGGATGTTCAGGCGCAGGGCCGCCATCAGCATGCCCGGAGTGATCTTGTCGCAGTTGGAGATGCAGACCAGGGCGTCGGCGCGGTGGGCCTCGACCATGTACTCCACGGAGTCCGCGATCAGGTCGCGGGAGGGCAGCGAGTACAGCATGCCGCCGTGGCCCATGGCGATGCCGTCGTCCACGGCGATGGTGTTGAACTCGCGCGGGATGCCGCCCGCCGCGGTGATCGCCTCGCTGACGATCCGGCCGACCGGCTGGAGGTGGGTGTGGCCCGGCACGAACTCGGTGAAGGAGTTGGCGACGGCGATGATCGGCTTACGGCCGATGTCCGCACCGGGTACACCGGAGGCGCGCATAAGGGCGCGGGCGCCCGCCATGTTGCGGCCGTGGGTGACTGTGCGGGACCTCAGCTCGGGCATCGTCGCTCGCTCCTCGATGAACAGTTCTGACTTTCTCCGAGACTACGCCGGGGCTCCAAGGAATGGACACGCTTGTCCGGAATGCGGGACGGGCATTTCACCGGCGCCCGACCGGCGGCCGTGGCCGGGGGTGCCGGTCAGGGCTGGGTGAGGTGCTTCTGCACGACGGGTGCCACCCGCGCGATGATCTCCTCCATGTCCGCCGAGGCCAGCGGCTCCAGCTTGAGGACGTAGCGCATCATGGCCGTGCCGACGAGCTGGGCCGCGGCCAGTTCGGCGCGCAGTTCGGCGTCCGGCAGGTCGAGGCGGGCGGCGACGCGGCGCACCAGCTGGGCGGCGACCAGGCGGCGGAAGACGGCGGCGGCGGTGTCGTTGGTGAGGGCCGAGCGCAGGATCGCGAGCAGCGGGGCGCGGGTCGTGGGGTTCTCCCAGACGCCGAGCACGAAGCGGGCCAGCCGCTCCCCCACCTCGTCCGGCGCGCCCTCGGCGAGGGCGGCGGGGGCGGCGAGGGCTGGGGCGAAGGCGACCTCGACGGCCGCCGCGAAGACCTGTTCCTTGGTGCCGAAGTAGTGGTGGACCAGCGCGGAGTCCACGCCGGCCGCCTTGGCGATCTGGCGTACGGAGGTCTTGTCGTACCCGCGCACGGAGAACTCCTCGCGGGCGGCGGTGAGGATGCGGTCCCGCGTGCCGGCGGAGGCGGCGCGGGAAGGGCGTCCGCGGCGGCGGGGGGACGGCTCGGGGAGGGGCGGCGGGGTGGGGCCGGTGGGGTCGGTGGGACCCGTGGAGTCGGTGGGGCCGGTCATCGGCGAGGGAGGCGGTCGGCGGCGGCCAGGTGCTTGCGGGCGAAGGCGAGGGCCTCGGCGAGATCGGCCTCGCGCTCGGCGCCGGACATCGCCCGCCGGGTGTTGACCTCGATGACGACATGGCCGGCGAAACCGGAGACGGTCAGGTGCTCCAGCAGCTCGGCGCAGGGCTGGTCGCCGCGCCCCGGCACCAGGTGCTCGTCCTTGGCCGAGCCGCGCCCGTCGGCGAGGTGGACGTGACCGAGCCGGTCGCCCATGCGGCCGATCATCTCCAGGGCGTCGGTACGGGCCGTCGACGTATGGCTGAGGTCGATGGTGAAGTGCCGGTAGTCGTCCTGGCTGACGTCCCAGGCGGGGGCGTAGGCGAGCATCTCGCGGTCGCGGTAGCGCCACGGGTACATGTTCTCGACCGCGAACCGCACGTCCGTCTCGTCCGCCATCCGCCAGATGCCCGTGACGAAGTCCCGCGCGTACTGCCGCTGCCACCGGAACGGCGGGTGGACGACGACGGTGGAGGCGCCCAGCTTCTCGGCGGCGGCACGGGCGCGGCGCAGCTTGGTCCACGGGTCGGTGGACCAGACGCGCTGGGTGATCAGCAGGCACGGGGCGTGCACGGCGAGGATCGGGATGCCGTGGTGGTCCGAGAGGCGGCGCAGCGCGTCGATGTCCTGGCTGACCGGGTCGGTCCAGACCATGACCTCGACGCCGTCGTAGCCGAGGCGCGCGGCGATCTCGAAGGCCGTCGCCGTGGACTCCGGGTAGACGGAGGCTGTCGACAGCGCTACCGGAACGGTCGTTGGTTCAGCCACGTCCGACACCTTAAGGGGTGGTGCGGTGCGGGCGCCGGGCGCCTGTTCGCCGGTGTGAGGTTTGCCATGGGGGCGGGTGCGGGCGCCTTTCGGCGACCCCGGCCGTGCGCCCCTTCGGGCGCTCAGGCCGTCCCCATGTGGTCGAGGCGCCGCAGGATCACGCCCTCCCTCAGCGCCCACGGGCATATCTCCAGGCTCTCCACCCCGAACAGGTCCATCGCGCCCTCGGCCACCAGGGCGCCCGCGAGGAGCTGGCCCGCCCTGCCGTCGGAGACGCCCGGCAGTTCGGCGCGCTGGTCGATGGTCATACCGGACAGGCGCGGGACCCAGGCTTCCAGGGATTCGCGTTTGAGCTCGCGCTGGACGTAGAGGCCCTCGGCGCTGCGGGCGGCGCCGGCGATGCGGGCGAGCTGCTTGAAGGTCTTGGAGGTGGCGACGACGTGGTCGGGGGCGCCGAAGCGGGCGAACTCGCCGACCGTGCGGGCGATCTCCGCGCGGACATGGCGGCGCAGGGCGCGCACGTCGTCCGGGGCGGGCGGGTCGCCGGGCAGCCAGCCGGCGGTGAGGCGGCCCGCGCCCAGCGGGAGGGAGGCGGCGGCGTCCGGCTCCTCGTCGATGCCGAAGGCGATCTCCAGCGAGCCCCCGCCGATGTCCAGGACCAGCAGCTTCCCGGCCGACCAGCCGAACCAGCGGCGTACGGCGAGGAAGGTGAGGCGGGCCTCCTCGGCGCCGGAGAGGACCTGGAGCCGTACCCCGGTCTCGTCGGCGACGCGGGCGAGGACCTCGTCGGCGTTGCTCGCCTCGCGCACGGCGGAGGTGGCGAAGGGCAGCAGGTCCTCGACGCCCTTGTCCTCGGCTGCCTGGAGCGCGTCCCGCACGACGTCGACGAGCTTCTCGATGCCGGCGTCGCCGATGGCACCGCTGCCGTCGAGGAGTTGGGCGAGCCGAAGGTCGGCCTTGTGCGAATGCGCGGGCAGCGGGCGCGCGCCGGGGTGGGCGTCCACCACCAGCAGATGCACCGTGTTCGAACCCACGTCCAGGACACCGAGTCTCATGTACGGAACGCTACTGCCAGAACGCGGCCCGACGGTCCCCGGACCGGGGGCGGGACACTTACCCTGGACGGGTGCCAAAGACGAAAAAGGCGAAGTCCGCGAAAGCCGGTAAGACGGACAAGGCTCACAAGGCCGTCAAAGCTGCCAAGGGGGCGAAGGTGAGCGACGAGCAGGGGCTCGACTTCGCGCGCGCGTGGGTGGAGTTTCCGGACCCGGCGGACGACGAGCAGGTCTTCCGCTGCGATCTGACCTGGCTGACCTCGCGCTGGAACTGCATCTTCGGCAGCGGCTGCCAGGGCATCAAGGCGGGGCGCGCGGACGACGGGTGCTGCACGCTGGGGGCGCACTTCTCCGACGAGGACGACGAGAAGCGGGTGGCCGAGCACGTGGCGCGGCTCACGCCGGAGATCTGGCAGCACCACGCGGAGGGCACGCGGGACGGCTGGGTCTCCGAGGACGAGGAGGGGTCCCGGCAGACGCGGCCCTTCCAGGGGTCGTGCATCTTCCAGAACCGGCCCGGTTTCGCGGGCGGCGCGGGCTGCTCGCTGCACATCCTCGCTCTCAAGGAGGGCCGGGAGCCGCTGGAGACCAAGCCGGACGTGTGCTGGCAGCTGCCGGTCCGCCGGACGTACGAGTGGATCGACCGGCCCGACGACACGCGGGTGCTCCAGGTCTCCATCGGGGAGTACGACCGCAGGGGCTGGGGTCCCGGTGGCCACGACCTGCACTGGTGGTGCACCTCGGCCACGTCGGCGCACGGCGCGGGCGATCCGGTGTACGTCTCGTACCGGGCGGAACTGACGGAGCTGATGGGCAAGGAGGGCTACGACCGGCTGGCCGAGCTCTGCGAACAGCGTCTGTCGGCCCAGCTCCCCCTGCTGGCCCCCCACCCGGCCGACCCCGCGCCCTGATCCGGCCTGATCCAAACGGAAGACCCTAGCCACCCGACGGAGTCGGTGTCCCGCTGTCCGTCGGGGTCGGCGTCGGCGGGGGCGTCGTGGACGGCGGCGGGTCGGTCGGGGTCGGCGGGGGCGTCGGCTGGGTGGTCGGCGGCGGGGTCGCCGGGGAGGTCGGCGCGGTGGTCGCCGGCGGTGGCGGAGCCTGGGTCGGGCGCGTGGGGAGCGGGCCGTAGCCGGTGATGGTGACCACGGCGCCGCCGGGCGCGAGGGAGATCCGGGCCCGCCAGGCCCCCCTGGGCTCGTGGAGGTGGTCGACGTACGCCTTCAGGGTCACGCTCGCGCCGGGGGCGAGGGTGCCCGAGGACCGGCTCAGGTAGAGCCACGCGGAACCGGTGACGGCGGACCAGCGGACCGGGTCGGGCCCGGTGGCGGTCAGCGTGATCAGCGTGGTGTCGCCGTCGTTCGCCGCCGTCACCGACAGGCTCCCGGCCGAGCCGTCCGCCGTGCCGGGCGCCGTGCTCATCACCTCCACCGAGACGTCCGGCTTGCCGTTCCTGCCCGCGCCCGGCTTCCGGCTCGCGCTGGCCGCGTTCTCGTACGCCCCGCCCGTGCCGTCCCCGCCGGCCGCGTCCGGGCCCCGCTCCTCGCGCGCGGTGCCGGGGCGGCCGTCCGGCTCCCCCGTCGGCGCGCCCCGGTACGCCGCCCACAGGGCCAGCACCGGGGCCGCCACCACCGTCGCCACCACGGTCGTCGTCACCGCGCGGGCGCGCAGCCGGTCGCGGCGGGCCGCGCGGTCGCCGGGGTCCATCGGGAAGCCCCGCCGGTCGAAGCGGGGCGCGTCCGCGACCTTCGCGCGGGGGCGCGGGACGAGGGCCGCGCGGGGCGCCGCCAGGACGGGCAGTTCGGCGGGGGTGACCGAGGTGCCGGGCCAGCGGCCGGGGGCCGCGCGTTCGGCACTGCGGCGGCAGCGCGGGCAGTCGTCGACGTGCCGGACCAGCTCGCGGCGGAGCGCGGTGCTGAGGATCAGCCTGCTGTCGCCGGTGAGGTGGGCGACGCTCGGGCAGCCGCCGCTCTCCACCACGGCGAGCGCGGCCCGAGTGCGCTCGACCTCGCAGGCGGCCGTGGCGAGCAGCTCGCGGGCGGCGGCCGGTGCCATGCCGAGGACGGCGGCGACCTCGGAGGCGGTCAGATGGTGCCGGACGGCGAGTTCCAGGGCCTCGCGCTGCTCGGGCGTGGTGCCGGCCGCCTCCGGCCAGGCGAGCAGGGACAGTTCACGGCGCCGGCGTTCCCGCACCTGTGGGGGGAGCGCGGGATCGGGCGTCTGCGGCCCGGTCCCCTGCCCCTTGTCCGTGCCGCCCGTGCGGCCCGCCGCGTGCGCGGCCTGACGTTTCTGCTTCGCCTCGGCCAGTCTGCGCAGACACGCCCAGCGGGCCAGCGCGTACAGCCAGGCCCTGCGCTCGCCGCCGGTCGCGGGCGCGCGGTGGGTCCGCCGCCCGGCCAGGGCGAGGGCGTCGCGGAGCGCGGCGGTGGCCGCGTCGTGGTCGCACAGCACGGACAGGCAGTAGGTGAACAGGCCGTCCACGTACGACACGTACGGCTCATCCGGCTCCTGGCGGGCCGAGGCCCGCCGGGCGAGGGTGCGGGCGGCGGCACGGTCGCGCGCCTCACGCGCCTCACGTGCCCCCCGCGCCTCGTCGGCCTCACGTGACTCGAACACAGCGGGCATCCGCGCCCCTTCGCGCGGTTCACGCCCCTCGCTCGCCTCTCGTGCTTCGCGCGCCGTGCCGTACGCCCGGTGCGCGCCGGTGCGGGTGGTGGTCTCCGGGCTGCTGCTCATCACCCGTGCGACCGTAGGCGGCGGGGCAGCGCCCGCTCCGGAGCCTTGAGCACTTTTAATCCGTACGGGTGAAACGATCCCTCATAAGGGGACACGAGCGTTGTGTTCCGTGGCCGGATTCCACGGGTCGGCGACCGCCGCCCGGCCACCCGATCGGCGGCCCCCGGTCCCGTTGTCGGTGCCGCGGGCTACGGTTTCCGCATGGCTGCCCGTACCAAGACCACCAAGGACCGTCCGTCCTACCGCTGCACCGAGTGCGGCTGGCAGACGGCCAAGTGGCTCGGCCGCTGCCCCGAGTGCCAGGCGTGGGGCACGGTCGAGGAGTACGGCGCGCCCGCGGTCCGCACCACGGCACCCGGCCGCGTCGTCACCTCGGCGCTGCCCATCGGCCAGGTCGACGGCCGGCAGGCCACCGCCCGCTCCACCGGGGTGCCCGAGCTGGACCGGGTGCTCGGCGGCGGGCTGGTGCCGGGCGCGGTGGTGCTGCTGGCGGGCGAGCCGGGCGTCGGCAAGTCCACCCTGCTGCTGGACGTGGCGGCCAAGGCGGCGAGCGAGGAGCACCGCACCCTCTATGTCACCGGCGAGGAGTCGGCGAGCCAGGTGCGGCTGCGCGCCGACCGCATCAACGCGCTGCACGACCAGCTGTATCTGGCCGCCGAGACCGACCTCTCCGCCGTCCTCGGGCACCTGGACGAGGTCAAGCCGTCCCTGCTGGTCCTCGACTCGGTACAGACGGTCGCCTCCCCGGAGATCGACGGCGCGCCCGGCGGCATGGCCCAGGTCCGGGAGGTGGCCGGGGCGCTGATCCGCGCCTCCAAGGAGCGCGGCATGTCCACGCTGCTGGTCGGCCATGTCACCAAGGACGGCGCGATCGCGGGCCCGCGCCTGCTGGAGCACCTGGTGGACGTCGTCCTGCACTTCGAGGGCGACCGGCACGCCCGGCTCCGCCTGGTGCGCGGCGTGAAGAACCGGTACGGCGCGACGGACGAGGTCGGCTGCTTCGAGTTGCACGACGAGGGGATCACCGGCCTCGCCGACCCCAGCGGCCTGTTCCTGACCCGGCGCGACGAACCGGTGCCGGGCACCTGCCTGACCGTGACCCTGGAAGGCCGCCGCCCGCTGGTCGCGGAGGTGCAGGCGCTGACCGTGGACTCCCAGATCCCCTCCCCCCGGCGTACGACCTCGGGCCTGGAGACCTCCCGCGTCTCGATGATGCTGGCCGTGCTCGAACAGCGCGGCCGGATCAGCGCGCTCGGCAAGCGGGACATCTACTCGGCGACGGTCGGCGGCGTGAAGCTGTCCGAGCCGGCCGCCGACCTGGCCATCGCCCTCGCGCTGGCCTCCGCCGCGAGCGACACCCCGCTGCCGAAGAACCTGGTGGCCATCGGCGAGGTGGGTCTCGCGGGCGAGGTGCGGCGGGTCACGGGCGTGCAGCGCAGGCTCGCCGAGGCGCACCGGCTCGGCTTCACGCACGCCCTGGTGCCGGGCGATCCGGGGAAGGTCCCGGCGGGGATGAAGGTGCTGGAAGTCGCGGACATGGGGGATGCGCTGCGGGTGCTGCCCCGCTCCCGTCGCCGGGAGGCCCCACGGGAGACGGAGCAGCGCCGGTAGACTTTGCCCAGGTCTCGCCCGTCCGTACGAACCGAGTGCGGGCACGGGTGCGCGTGAGAACCCCCGACCGGAGGAGTGCAGTGGCAGCCAACGACCGGGCAGCAGCTCCCGGAAAGTCCGGTGGGAGTGCCGGTTCCGATGGCCTGATGCGCGCGGCGCTGAGCGCCGTGGCTCCCGGTACGGCCATGCGCGACGGCCTGGAGCGCGTGCTGCGCGGCAACACCGGCGGCCTGATCGTGCTCGGCTCCGACAAGACCGTCGAGGCGATGTGCACGGGCGGGTTCGTGCTGGACGTGGAGTTCGCCGCGACCCGGCTGCGGGAGCTGTGCAAGCTGGACGGCGGCATCGTGCTCTCCTCGGATCTGTCGAAGATCCTGCGCGCGGGCGTCCAGCTGGTCCCGGACCCGACCATCCCGACGGAGGAGACCGGCACCCGGCACCGTACGGCGGACCGGGTGAGCAAGCAGGTCGGCTTCCCCGTCGTCTCCGTCTCCCAGTCCATGCGCCTGATCGCGCTGTACGTGGACGGTCAGCGCCGGGTCCTGGAGGACTCGGCGGCGATCCTCTCGCGCGCCAACCAGGCGCTGGCCACGCTGGAGCGGTACAAGCTCCGCCTGGACGAGGTGGCGGGCACGCTGTCGGCGCTGGAGATCGAGGACCTGGTGACGGTGCGGGACGTGTCCGCCGTCGCGCAGCGCCTGGAGATGGTGCGCCGGATCGCCACCGAGATCGCCGAGTACGTGGTGGAGCTGGGCACCGACGGCCGTCTTCTCTCGCTCCAGCTCGAGGAGTTGATCGCGGGGGTCGAGCCGGACCGCGAGCTGGTGGTGCGGGACTACGTGCCCGAGCCGACCGCGAAGCGCTCCCGCACCGTGGAGGAGGCCCTGGCGGAGCTGAACGCGCTGACCCAGGCGGAGCTGATCGAGGTCGGCACGGTGGCGCGGGCGCTGGGCTACACCGGGTCGCCCGAGACCCTGGACTCCGCGGTGTCCCCGCGGGGCTTCCGGCTGCTGGCCAAGGTGCCGCGGCTGCCGGGGGCGATCATCGACCGGCTGGTGGAGCATTTCGGCGGGCTGCAGAAGCTGCTCGCGGCGAGTGTGGACGACCTCCAGACGGTGGACGGGGTGGGCGAGGCGCGGGCCAGGAGCGTGCGGGAGGGGCTCTCGCGGCTGGCGGAGTCCTCGATCCTGGAGCGGTACGTCTGATTTCTCGGCGTCCGGCAGGCCCGTCGATCCCTCGCGGTCGGCGGTGCTAGTCCGCCGACAGCACGAACGACGCCTGAAGCTTCCCGTACCCCGGTGTCTTCGCCTCCAGCAGGTACGTACCCGGCTTCGCCGTGCCACTCGGCGGGGTCGCGCAGTGGGCGGCGCTCGGGTGGCGGTCCCACTTCACCGTGTACGTGATGGACTTGCCGGCCGGTACCCGGAACAGCAGGTGGCCGGCGCCTTCGGGGCAGTCGGCGGAGGACCAGAAGGGGTTGTGGCCGTCGGCCGGGGTGATGGTCAACACCGCGTTCCGGGGCCCGAGATCGACCTTGCAGTCGGCGGACGACGTGTTCCTCGCGGTCAGTTCGAACACCGGCGTCTGGTCCGGCGAGTAGGAGTTGTGCACACTGCGCAGGCCCAACGACACCGCTCCGGAAGTGCAGTTGGCCAGTGCGGAGGAGCCGGGCAGCGCGTCACCCGCGGCCACCGCCCCGCCGCCCGCGGCGGACGAGCCGCCCGAACCGGCGGATCCGCCCGAGCCCGAACCGGAGTCCCCGGCACCGGAGGACCCGGCACCCTGATCCGAACCGGACCCGGAACCGGCGGACCCGGACCCCGAGTCCGCTCCCCCCGACTCGTCCCGCCCGCCCGGATGTTGGCTGTACGCGGGACCCGAGCCGGACGGCCCCGGAGTGATCGTGTTCGTGGGGTTCTTGCCGCCGGACGCGCTGCCGCCCTTCTTCCCGCCTCCGCCGCCCCCCGCGGTGACGATCCACGTGATCAGCAGCGCCGAGACGACGACCACCGACAGCAGTACGACCCTCCTGCGCCAGTAGATGGAGGAGGGAAGCGGCCCGACCGGATTGCGCAGAGATCCCACGCCCAAACTCTACGAGAGTTCGGCGCGCGGCCTTGCCCCACCCGCCGACCACGCGGCAACTTTTCCGGATCATCATTCCGGCAACTGCCCGCGCAGGCACGGTTCTTCAGCGTTCGGCACGCTGAGTGACGGCCTGGTCACCCGCGCCACCCCGCGCGGCGTGGCAGGATCGGAAGGCCATGACCGAGAAACTCCACGCCCCCGTGATCGCCTGGTTCGACGCCCATGCCCGCGACCTCCCCTGGCGCCGCCCGGAGGCGGGCGCGTGGGGCGTGATGGTCAGCGAGTTCATGCTTCAGCAGACCCCGGTGAACCGGGTGCTGCCCGTCTACGAGCAGTGGCTCGCCCGCTGGCCGCGCCCCGCCGACCTGGCGAAGGAGGCGCCCGGCGAGGCGGTGCGCGCCTGGGGCCGGCTCGGCTATCCGCGCCGCGCGCTGCGGCTGCACGGCGCCGCGGTCGCCATAACGGAACGGCACGGCGGCGACGTACCGGCGGAGCACGCGCAGTTGCTCGCGCTGCCCGGCATCGGCGAGTACACGGCCGCCGCGGTGGCCTCGTTCGCCTACGGGCAGCGGCACCCGGTACTGGACACGAATGTGCGAAGGGTGCTGGCGCGGGCGGTGACGGGTGTGCAGTACCCGCCGAACGCGACGACCGCGGCCGAGCGGCGGCTGGCCCGCGAACTGCTGCCCGAGGACGAGCGGACGGCCGCGCGCTGGGCCGCCGCCTCCATGGAGCTGGGCGCGCTGGTGTGCACCGCGAAGAACGAGGGGTGCGCGCGCTGCCCGATCGCCGCGCAGTGCGCCTGGCGGCAGGCGGGCAAGCCCGAGCACCAGGGGCCGCCGCGGCGCGGGCAGACCTACGCCGGCACGGACCGGCAGGTGCGCGGCAAGCTGCTCGCGGTGCTGCGGGAGGCGCACACGCCGGTGCCGCAGGCACTGCTCGACCGGGTGTGGCACGAGCCGGTGCAGCGGGCCCGCGCGCTGGACGGGCTGGTCGCCGACGGTCTGGTGGAGCCGCTGCCGGGTGGTCTGTACCGGCTGCCGCTGACCTGACCCGCGGTCAGGTCACGCTTTCCCCCGCACTGTTACGGCGCCCGTCGCCCAACCGGTCTACCACAAAAGCCTCATAACTGGACATACGGGCCGCACTCTTTACCCCGTCCCTACGGCCGTTACACAACCGACGGATAGCCGATTGCCAGCCGAAGGCTGGTCCGCACAGCCCCGTGACAACGACTGCCTACCTTCATTTCCGTGCCCGACAGACCACGGGCCGGCAGGACAGCGGGACTTCGGCGGAGCCGGAGCACACGGGGAACGGAGGCGGTTGAACATGGCGCAGGGCGAGGTGCTCGCATTCGAGGAGTACGTCCGCACACGACAGGACGCGCTGCTGCGCAGTGCGCGTCGGCTGGTGCCGGACCCCGTGGACGCGCAGGACCTGCTCCAGACCGCGCTGGTACGGACGTACGGCCGCTGGGACGGCATCGCCGACAAGCGGCTCGCCGACGCCTATCTGCGCCGGGTCATGATCAACACGCGTACCGAGTGGTGGCGGGCCCGCAAGCTGGAGGAGGTCCCCACCGAGCAGCTGCCGGACGCCAGCGTGGACGACTCCGCCGAGCAGCACGCCGACCGGGCCCTGCTGATGGACATCCTGAAAGTCCTCGCCCCCAAGCAGCGCAGTGTCGTGGTGCTGCGACACTGGGAGCAGATGTCCACCGAGGAGACGGCCGCGGCCCTGGGCATGTCGGCCGGTACGGTCAAGAGCACGCTGCACCGGGCGCTCGCCCGGCTCCGCGAGGAGCTGGAGGCCCGCGACCTGGACGCACGGGCGCTGGAGCGTGAGGAGCGGGAGCGTTGCGCGGCCTGACAGGGCTCGGGCCCACACGGGCCCGTGGGAGTTGGCTGGCGGTGATCGCGGCGGTGGCCTCGGTCACCGCCCTCGCCCTTTTCGTCGCGGCCTGCGGCACGGGCGGCCTGGGCGCACGGGACGAGGGCCCGGCGCACGCCTCGGCGGTGGCCGGTGCCGTGGCGTCGCCGGCACCCTCGCCGAGCGATCCGGACAAGTACCGGAAGGTGGACGCCGTCCAGCTGATCAAGAACGACCCGGCGGTGTCCGCCACCGTGAAGCGGGAGCTCAAGCCGTGCAGCGGCAACGAGTACCCGGTGGACGTCAGCTACGGCGACCTGACCGGGTCCCCGGTGGACGACGTCGTGATCAACGTGCTGACCTGCGCGGACGCGGTCGGGATCGGCTCGTACGTCTACCGTGACGACGCCGGGACCTTCACGAACGTCTTCCGCACCGAGGAATCGCCGGTCTACGCCGAGATCGATCAGGGCCGGCTGTCGGTCACCAGGCAGTATTACGAGAAGGGCGATCCCATTTCCAGCCCGTCCGGTGAGATCGTGACGCCGTACAGCTGGAAGGCGGGACGGTTCACGCCGGGCAAGAGTGTGCGCAACGAGTACAGCAAGTCGGCCGGGCAGGTCCCGACGCCCGTGCCGGACAGCTGAACCGCGCTCCGACCGGACCACCAGCACTTCACGAGGACAGAGAGCACCGGGATGGCAGACCAGACCCACGTTCTGTTCGTCGAGGACGACGACGTCATCCGCGAGGCCACGCAGCTCGCCCTGGAGCGGGACGGCTTCGCGGTCACCGCCATGCCCGACGGCCTGTCGGGCCTTGAGGCGTTCCGCGCGAACCGCCCGGACATCGCCCTGCTCGACGTGATGGTGCCGGGCCTCGACGGGGTCAGCCTGTGCCGCCGGATCCGGGACGAGTCGACGGTCCCGGTGATCATGCTGTCGGCGCGCGCCGACTCCATCGACGTCGTCCTCGGCCTGGAGGCCGGCGCGGACGACTATGTGACCAAGCCGTTCGACGGTGCCGTACTGGTCGCCCGGATCCGTGCGGTGCTGCGCCGCTTCGGGCACGCCGGCGGCTCCGCGCACCCGGAGGAGCCCGCGTCCGCGGTGCAGGGCGGCACGCTGACCTTCGGCGAGCTGCGGATCGACACCGACGGCATGGAGGTGAGCCGGGCCGGTCAGCCGGTGGCGCTCACCCCGACGGAGATGCGGCTGCTGCTGGAGTTCTCCTCCGCGCCCGGCACCGTGCTCTCCCGCGACAAGCTGCTGGAGCGGGTGTGGGACTACGGCTGGGGCGGGGACACCCGCGTGGTCGACGTCCATGTGCAGCGGCTGCGGCAGAAGATCGGCCAGGACCGCATCGAGACGGTCCGCGGCTTCGGCTACAAGCTGAAGGCCTGAACGGAGCGGCATGCGGGGGTTTCTGCGCCACCCGGTCCGGCGCATGGAGCGCGTGGGCCTGCACACCGGCATCCGGTGGAAGCTCAGTGCGGCGATCGCGCTGGTCGCCGGGCTCGTGGCGATCGCACTGAGCCTGGTCGTGCACAACGCGGCCCGCGTCTCGATGCTGGACAACGCGCGCGACCTGGCCAATGACCGGGTCCAACTGGCCCAGCGCAACTACGAGTTGTACGGGCGGACGAACTTCCCGAACATAAAGATCGACGATCCGGCGATACCGCCGGCGGTGCGCGAGAAGGTGATGGCCGGGCGCCGGGCGAGCGATGTCTCCGACCGCGGCTCGGGGGCGCCGGACATCTGGGCGGCGGTGCCGGCCAAGGACGGGCATGTGCTGTCGCTGCACAGCCACTTCCCGGACCGCTCCATGGACGTGATGAAGGACCTGGACCAGGCCCTGGTCATCGGGTCCATCGCGGTCGTCCTCGGCGGCAGTGCGCTCGGCGTACTGATCGGCGGGCAGCTCTCCGGCCGGCTGCGCAAGGCCGCGGTCGCCGCGAACCGGGTCGCGCGGGGCGAGACCGAGGTCCGGGTGCGGGAGGCCATCGGCGGGGTCGTACGGGACGAGACCGACGATCTCGCGCGGGCGGTGGACGCCATGGCGGACGCGCTGCGCCAGCGCCTGGAGGCCGAGCGGCGGGTCACCGCGGACATCGCGCACGAGCTGCGCACCCCGGTGACCGGGCTGCTGACGGCCGCCGAGCTGCTGCCGCCGGGCCGGCCCACGGAGCTGGTCCTGGACCGGGCCAAGGCGATGCGCACGCTGGTGGAGGACGTGCTGGAGGTGGCCCGCCTGGACAGCGCCTCGGAACGGGCCGAGCTCCAGGACATCATGCTGGGCGAGTTCGTCGCGCGGCGGGTGGCGGCGAAGGATCCGGACATCGTCGTACGGGTGGTGCACGAGTCGGAGGTGACGACGGACCCGCGCCGCCTCGAACGCGTGCTGTTCAACCTGCTGGCCAACGCCGCGCGGCACGGACGGCCGCCGATCGAGGTGAGCGTCGAGGGCCGGGTGATCCGGGTCCGCGACCACGGCCCCGGCTTCCCCGAGGAACTCCTGGCGGAGGGGCCGAGCCGCTTCCGCACCGGCAGCATGGACCGCGCCGGCCAGGGCCACGGCCTGGGCCTGACCATCGCCGCGGGCCAGGCCCGCGTGCTCGGCGCCCGCCTCACCTTCCGCAACATCCGCCCCACGGGCGTCCCGACGGACCTCCCGGCGGAGGGGGCGGTGGCGGTGCTGTGGCTGCCGGAGCATGCGCCGACGAATACGGGGAGCTATCCGATGCTGCCGCTGTCCGGGGGCGCGGGCTGAGCGGGGGCGCCGCCCTCGGACAGACCCCGCACATGACGAAGGCCCCCGTGGCGGACACCGCCGGGGGCCTTCGCCGTACCGCGCCTCGCGTCAGACCGCCTCGACCAGCGGAACGGCCTTCTCCTCCGGCTTGGCCGCCTGCGGGCCGCCCCGCAGCGGGACCTCCTTGACGAAGAGGGCGCCGACGAGGACCAGGACGGCGATCACGGAGCCCAGCAGGAACGCGGAGTGCGTGCCGGCGGAGACCGCGTGCTGGTATGCCTCACGGGCCAGCGGCGGCAGCTTCGCCAGGCTCTTGGCGTCCAGCTGCGCGGACTTCTCGGTGATGCCCTTGCCCAGCGAGCCCGCCCGCTCGGCCATGACGTCCTTGACCTTGTTGTTGAACAGCGCGCCCATGATGGCGACACCGAACGAGGAGCCGAGCGTACGGAACAGCGTCGTCGAGGAGGACGCCACGCCCATGTCCTTCATCTCCACGCTGTTCTGCGCCACCAGCATGGTGATCTGCATCAGGCAGCCCATGCCGAGGCCGAGGACCGCCATGTAGACGCCGGAGGTGAAACGGCTGGTACCGGTGTCCATCAGCGACAGCAGGTACAGACCCGCGATCATCAGCACACCGCCGGCGATCGGGAACACCTTGTAGCGCCCGGTGTTGGTGGTGACCCGCCCGGCGACCATCGACGTCACCAGCATCGCGCCGAGCATCGGCAGCAGCAGCAGTCCGGAGTTGGTCGCCGACGCGCCCTGCACCGCCTGCTGGTACAGCGGCAGGAACAGCGTCGCGCCGAACATCACGAAACCGGTGATGAAGCCGATCACGGACATCAGGGTGAAGTTGCGGCTGCGGAAGATGTGCAGCGGCAGCACCGGGTCGGCGGCCTTCGTCTGCCAGAACACGAACCCGGCCAGCGCCACCACGCCGATGGCTATCAGTTCCATGATCCGCGCGGAGGTCCAGGCGTACTCGCTGCCGCCCCAGGTGGTGACCAGCACGATCGAGGTGATACCGACGGTCAGCAGGATGACACCGAGGTAGTCGATGCCCGCCTTGGCCCGCTTCTTCGGCAGGTGCAGCACCACGCTGACCAGCACCAGCGCGACCGCGCCGAGCGGCAGGTTGATGTAGAAGGACCAGCGCCAGCCCCAGTTGTCGGTGATGGTGCCGCCGACCAGCGGTCCGCCGATCATCGCCAGCGCCATCACGGCGGCCATCATGCCCTGGTACTTGCCCCGCTCCCGCGGCGGCACGAGGTCGCCGATGATCGCCATGACGCCGACCATCAGACCGCCGGCACCGAGGCCCTGCACGGCACGGAAGCCGATCAGCTCGCCCATGTTCTGGGCCATGCCGCTGAGCGCGGAGCCGATCAGGAAGATCACGATCGAGCCGAGGAAGGCGCCCTTGCGCCCGTACATGTCGCCGAGCTTGCCCCAGATCGGGGTGGAGGCGGCGGTGGCCAGCGTGTAGCCGGTGACCACCCAGGACAAGTGTTCCAGGCCCCCCAGCTCGCCGACGATGGTGGGCATCGCGGTGCCCACGATCATGTTGTCGAGCATCGCGAGCATCATCGCGATCATGAGCGCGAGCAGTACGACGCGCACGCTCCGTTGCTTCTTGCCCCCCTGGGGCCCTGCCACTGTGTCCGCCATCTCTTCCCTGCTTCCCCCTGGTCGGCTACTTACTTGCCGCCCGGCTAGTTAGTACACTGCGTAAAGTAGACGGCTAACTAGCCGGGCGTCAAGTAAGTTTCCGCGGAAGCGCGAGGAGTACGAGGATGGGCGTCACCATGGACGGCACCAAGCAGCAGCGCCGCGGCAACACCCGCCAGCGCATCCAGGACGTCGCGATCGAACTCTTCGCCGAGCAGGGGTACGAGAAGACCTCGCTGCGCGAGATCGCCGAGCGCCTCGACGTCACCAAGGCGGCCCTGTACTACCACTTCAAGACCAAGGAAGAGATCATCGTCAGCCTCTTCGAGGATCTGACGCAGCCGATCACCGACCTGATCGAGTGGGGTCGCGGCCAGCCGCACACCCTGGAGACGAAGCAGCAGATCGTACGGCGCTACAGCGAGGCGCTCTCGCACGCCGAGCCGCTTTTCCGCTTCATGCAGGAGAACCAGGCGACGGTGCGGGAGCTGCGCATCGGCGAGACCTTCAAGGACCGCATGCACGGGCTGCGGGAAATCCTCGTGGACCCGGACGCCGAGCTGGTCGACCAGGTGCGCTCGCTCAGCGCGCTGTTCACCCTGCACGCCGGGATGTTCGTGATGCAGGACCTGGTGGGCGACGTGGAGAAGCGGCGCCAGGCGGTGCTGGAGGTCGCCCTCGACCTGGTCACCCAGGCGCACGAGCACGCCCACGCCGACGACTGAGCCGCCCGGTCGGCTCACTCGACACGGACGGCTCTCAGGACTCGGCCGGCTCAGACGCGGACGCCCTTGCCCTTCAGGAACGGCACCGGGTTGAGGGCGGAGCCGTAGTTCGGGGTCTTGCGGATCTCGAAGTGCAGGTGGGGGCCCGTGGAGTTGCCCGTGGAGCCGGACAGGGCGATGTGCTGGCCGGTCTTCACCTTCTGGCCGATCCGGACGTCGACGCGGGACAGGTGCGCGTACTGGGAGTAGACGCCGTTCTCGTGCTTGATCACGACGGCGTTGCCGTACGCGGGACCGTCACCGGCGCCGTTGGGGCCGGCCTTGACCACGGTTCCGCCGTGCACGGCGACGACCTCGGTCCCGGTGGCCACGGCGAAGTCCTGGCCGCTGTGCTTGGCGACCCAGTGGGCGCCGGACTGGTTGAAGCCCGCGGAGAGCGAGTACTTCTTCACCGGGTCGACCCAGGAGGCCGCCGACGGAGCGGCGCTCGCGACTCCGGCACCCAGCACGACCGGGACAGCGACACCGGCGGCCAGGAAGGCGGCGCGGGTACGGAGCGAGGACGTACGGGGGGCACGGGACGTGAAGCGCTTGGACATCGAGACCTCGTGAACTCGGGGACAGATCGGCCGCCCGGCGGACAGGTGTTCGCCAGGGCGGCCATCCCTTGGTAACCGATCGCCCCTTCCGGGCGGAAGTGGGGCATCTACGGCGTCCGGTAGTAGATGAGGCGAAAACCATCCATCGCCTTGACAGCCCCCGCACCGACCCGGAAGCCCCCCACCCGACGTGCCCGTTTCCACCCGGAACCAGGGATCTACGAGTGCTTTGCCCACCCTTTACCCGCGGGAACATCCCACTATCGGGGCTAGTAAGGGATAAATCGCCTGTGCGGCATGTCACCGGCTCCGCGACCCGGCGGGGCTGTGAATGTGATGCAGACCCCTATCCACCTACCGTTCGGTAACCCTACGGTTCCCCTCGCGCCATCCGCACCACAGATCATGCACCTGCCATCCGGCACCGCGTACGTGACGTGAGAGGAACCCCCACCGATGACCAGCCCCCTGGCGCGCCGCCTCACCGTGACCGCCGTCTCCGTGGCCGCCCTGGCCGCGGTGGCCGGCCCGGCCCGTGCGGCGGACGCCACCACGGCCCCGGCCGCCACCGCGGCGGCGAGCGCCGCGACCGGCAAGGTCGACTTCGCCACCTGGCAGAACGACTGCCAGACCGTGATGGACCAGGCCCTGCCCTACCTGAAGCAGCGCATCGCCGCCGCCGGGCCGGGCGACAAGCAGGCCATCGTCTTCGACATCGACAACACCACGCTGGACACCGACCTGGGCTTCACGGTCCCCCAGACGGCCAACAAGCCGGTCTTCGACGTCGCCCAGTACGCCCAGGAGCACGGCGTCGCCCTCTTCTTCGTGACCGCCCGACCGGGCATCATCGAGGCGCCCACCAAGTGGAATCTCGAGTACGACGGCTACAAGGTCTCCGGCATCTCCGTGCGCGGCTTCTTCGACCTCTTCAAGAACGTCGCGGACTACAAGACGGCCCAGCGCGTCGCCATCGAGAACAAGGGCTACGACATCATCGCCAACATCGGCAACAGCACGACCGACCTCTCCGGCGGCCACGCGGACCAGACCTTCAAACTGCCCGACTACGACGGCCAGCTCTCGTAAGTCGCATTCCGAAGCCGGCCGTTGCCCGCCGCGCGGGAAAACCGAAAGGGGCCGGTGCCAAAAGCACCGGCCCCTTCGGCTGAAACGCCGAGGACTTACGCGTCCTTGCTCAGGTTCGGGCCGCCGCCCGCCGCCTGCTCGATCGGCGGGGCGTCCGGCAGAGCGGACTTCTCCTCGCCGCGGAAGGTGAAGGTCGCGGAGTCGCCCTCGCCCTCGGTGTCCACGACCACGATGTGGCCGGGGCGCAGCTCGCCGAAGAGGATCTTCTCGGAGAGGCTGTCCTCGATCTCGCGCTGGATCGTACGGCGCAGCGGCCGGGCGCCCAGCACGGGGTCGTAGCCCCGCTTGGACAGCAGTTCCTTGGCGGACTGGGAGAGCTCGATGCCCATGTCCCGGTCCTTCAGGCGCTCGTCCACCTTGCTGATCATCAGGTCGACGATCCGCAGGATGTCCTCCTGCGTGAGCTGCGGGAAGACGACCACGTCGTCCACACGGTTGAGGAACTCGGGCCGGAAGTGCTGCTTCAGCTCGTCCTGGACCTTGTTCTTCATGCGCTCGTAGTTGGTCTTCGTGTCACCCGAGGCGGCGAAGCCCAGGTTGAAGCCCTTGGAGATGTCCCGCGTGCCGAGGTTGGTCGTCATGATGATGACCGTGTTCTTGAAGTCCACGACCCGGCCCTGGGAGTCGGTCAGGCGACCGTCCTCCAGGATCTGCAGCAGCGAGTTGAAGATGTCCGGGTGGGCCTTCTCGACCTCGTCGAACAGCACGACGGAGAACGGCTTGCGGCGCACCTTCTCGGTCAGCTGGCCGCCCTCTTCGTAGCCCACGTAGCCGGGGGGCGAGCCGAAGAGACGCGAGACCGTGTGCTTCTCGCTGAACTCCGACATGTCGAGGGAGATCAGCGCGTCCTCGTCGCCGAAGAGGAACTCGGCGAGCGCCTTGGACAGCTCGGTCTTACCGACACCGGAGGGGCCGGCGAAGATGAACGAGCCACCGGGGCGCTTCGGGTCCTTCAGACCGGCACGCGTACGGCGGATCGCCTTGGACAGCGCCTTGACGGCGTCGACCTGGCCGATGACCCGCTTGTGCAGCTCGTCCTCCATGCGCAGCAGGCGGGAGGACTCCTCCTCGGTCAGCTTGAAGACCGGGATGCCGGTGGCCGTGGCGAGGACCTCGGCGATCAGCTCGCCGTCGACCTCGGCGACGACGTCCATGTCGCCGGCCTTCCACTCCTTCTCGCGCTTGGCCTTGGCGGCCAGGAGCTGCTTCTCCTTGTCGCGCAGCGAGGCGGCCTTCTCGAAGTCCTGCGAGTCGATCGCGGACTCCTTGTCCCGGCGGACGCCGGCGATCTTCTCGTCGAACTCGCGGAGGTCCGGCGGCGCGGTCATCCGGCGGATGCGCATCCGGGAGCCGGCCTCGTCGATCAGGTCGATGGCCTTGTCCGGCAGGAAGCGGTCCGAGATGTAGCGGTCGGCCAGGGTGGCGGCCTGGACCAGCGCCTCGTCGGTGATGGAGACGCGGTGGTGCGCCTCGTACCGGTCGCGCAGGCCCTTGAGGATCTCGATGGTGTGCGGCAGGGACGGCTCGGCGACCTGGATGGGCTGGAAGCGGCGCTCCAGGGCCGCGTCCTTCTCCAGGTGCTTGCGGTACTCGTCCAGCGTGGTCGCACCGATGGTCTGGAGTTCACCGCGGGCCAGCATCGGCTTGAGGATGGAGGCCGCGTCGATGGCGCCCTCGGCGGCACCCGCACCGACCAGCGTGTGCAGCTCGTCGATGAACAGGATGATGTCGCCGCGGGTGCGGATCTCCTTGAGGACCTTCTTCAGGCGCTCCTCGAAGTCACCGCGGTAGCGGGAGCCGGCGACCAGGGCGCCGAGGTCCAGCGTGTAGAGGTGCTTGTCCTTCAGCGTCTCGGGCACCTCGCCCTTGACGATGGCCTGGGCGAGGCCCTCCACGACGGCGGTCTTGCCGACGCCGGGCTCACCGATCAGCACCGGGTTGTTCTTGGTGCGGCGGGAGAGCACCTGCATGACCCGCTCGATCTCCTTCTCGCGCCCGATGACCGGGTCGAGCTTGGATTCGCGGGCGGCCTGGGTGAGGTTCCGGCCGAACTGGTCCAGGACCAGGGAGGTCGAGGGGGTGCCCTCGGCCGGGCCGCCGGCGGTGGCGGTCTCCTTGCCCTGGTAGCCGGAGAGCAGCTGGATGACCTGCTGCCGCACCCGGTTGAGGTCGGCACCCAGCTTGACCAGGACCTGGGCGGCGACGCCCTCGCCCTCACGGATCAGGCCGAGCAGGATGTGCTCCGTGCCGATGTAGTTGTGGCCCAGCTGAAGGGCCTCGCGGAGCGACAGCTCCAGGACCTTCTTGGCACGGGGGGTGAAGGGGATGTGGCCGGACGGGGCCTGCTGGCCCTGACCGATGATCTCCTCCACCTGCTGACGGACCGCCTCGAGCGAAATGCCGAGGCTCTCCAGGGCCTTAGCGGCGACACCTTCGCCCTCGTGGATGAGACCCAGGAGGATGTGCTCGGTGCCGATGTAGTTGTGGTTGAGCATCCGGGCTTCTTCCTGAGCCAGGACGACAACCCGCCGCGCGCGGTCGGTGAACCTCTCGAACATCGTTAATCGCTCCTCAGAGCGGTCAGGCAGTGGGGGGAACTTCCCCTCCCTGTCCTTCCGCAGCTTAGTCCCGCAAGCGGGGACCGCTCATTCCAACTGCCGACACCGTCCTTGGCCTCCTGACCGCGAACGCCGACATCTGCTCCAACCCGATGGTGCGAGACGATGTTCCCGCAGGCCAGGCAGTTACCCCACTCGCCACTACGCCGATGGCGAACGGGAGACCGCCGCGCCCACGCGTCGCCCCCTCCCACTAGGCATGTCTTACCCGCGAGGACTGACACTCCATGCCGAGTGCACCGGTTCCCTCCGCTATGGGCGAACAACCTTGCGGTCCCCCACACCACCGAGCGCCCGCTTTTTCGGCACGATGTGCGATCGGTGGGGCACTCAGCGTAACTCGCCGCCTGTCCCGCCTGTTGCACCCGGCATGACTGGCACGGTCCCCACGACCTCCACGGTCCCCCTTCCCCGCCGCCCCGTCGAACCGGGAGCGCCCGGCGCGCGCGGGTGCGGGCCGGGATGGCGCCGGGTGCGGCGCTGGTACGAGCGGGAGCTGGGCTGGCCGACCGTGCCCGGACCGCCGCCGGGGCTGCCGGCCGGGGTGCGCTTCGACGTCCTGGACGTGCCGGCCGAGGCGGGCGCGCGGGCGCTGCGGCATCTGGCGCCGGGCTCGCCGGTGGCCCTGCAAGGGGGCCGGATGCGGCTGCTGGTGGCCGCGGGCTGCGCGGAGGAGCTGCCGGGGCTGCTGGACTGGCTGGAGTGGGGCGCCGTGGCGCTCGATCTGCGGGCCCTGGGGGCGGGGGACGTCCTGGAGGCGCCCCTGCCGCCCGGTCGGCCGCTGCCGCCGTCCGGCGGCCCGAAGGGGGCCGCCGTGTGGCTGCGGCCCCCTGTGCCGGGAGGCGAGGCGGCTGCCTCGCTGCCCGCGATGCCGGGTGCGGGGCGCGAGGGGAGCGCCCCGGATCTCGTACGGCTGGTGGACACGGTGGCGGCGTGGTGTCACCGCGTCCGGCTGCGGCGGGAATGCGGCGGGGTGCCGGTCTCGCCGTAGCGCCGTACTGATGGTCGTACCGATATCCGGCCGATTCGACCGGTCAGCCGTTGGCCTTTTCGTACGCCTCGCGGATGGAGGCGGGAACACGGCCGCGGTCGTTGACCTCCAGGCCGTTCTCCTTGGCCCAGGCGCGGATCGCCGCGGTGTCCTGGTTGCCGCTGGAGGCGGCGCGCGTCTTTGCGCGGCCACCGGAAGCACGGCCACCGGTACGACGGCCACCCTTGACATAAGGGTCGAGAAGGCCGCGCAGCTTGTCCGCATTGGCGGTCGTGAGATCGATCTCGTACGTCTTGCCGTCCAGCGCGAACGTCACCGTCTCGTCCGCCTCGCCGCCGTCGAGGTCGTCGACAAGAAGGACCTGAACCTTCTGTGCCACCGGATTTCCTTTCATCGATAACGTTGAGGGTCAGGGTGCGTGCGTCCGCCCGTTTCGCCGCCCCTGTTATATGCAGTACTGCGATACATCGGAAAGCAAACCGCTTTTGCGGGAAAAACACAAACCCCTGGGAGAGCGGTGGGGAGGGCGCACCGGCCGGAAAGATACGCGTTTCGGACATAGGGCACCGCGCATAGTCGCCGGGCAAAGACGATCACAGATGCAGAAGCATCCGGCTGTTGCCCAGGGTGTTCGGTTTCACTCGTTCGAGTCCGAGGAACTCCGCGACGCCCTCGTCATAGGAACGCAGCAGCTCCGCGTAGACATCGGTGTCGACCGGCGTCTCGCCGATCTCGACGAAGCCGTGCTTCCCGAAGAAGTCGACTTCGAAGGTCAGGCAGAATACCCGGCGAACACCGAGCCAGCGCGCGGTCTGGAGCAACTTCTCCAGCAACTGGTGGCCGACGCCCGCGCCCTTGAGACCGGGCTTCACCGCAAGAGTGCGGACTTCCGCGAGGTCCTCCCACATGACGTGCAGCGCGCCGCAGCCGACGACCTCGGCGTTGTCGTCCCGTTCCGCGACCCAGAACTCCTGGATGTCCTCGTAAAGCGTGACCGTGGCTTTGTCGAGCAGGATGCGGCCCTGGACGTAGGCGTCGAGGAGCCGGCGCACGGCCGGCACATCGCCGGTCCTGGCCCGGCGGACGGTGATGGCTTTTGCGGAGACTTCGGGGCGCTTCGCGGACATGGGCGGACGCTATCGCCCGGCGGTGTCCTGAGCCGAGCCGGGGTTCTCCTGTTGCTCCGCTTGTGCGGCTCGCGGTTCCGCGGCTTCGGGGGCTTGCCGGGTTTCCGGTCCCTGGACGATGCGTACGGCGTCCCGAAGGGCCTGGCGCTGTTCCTCGCTCATCATCCCGAAGAACGCGACGAGTGCGGCGGCGGGGTTGTCGCTCTGCGACCAGGCGTCGTTCATGAGGGCGGCGGCGTAGGCGGCGCGGGTGGAGACGGCCTCATATCGATAGGCCCGGCCTTCCGCCTCGCGGCGGACCCAGCCCTTCTGATGGAGATTGTCCAAAACCGTCATCACGGTGGTGTACGCGATGGTGCGTTCCTGCTGGAGGTCTTCCAGGACTTCCCGAACGGTCACCGGGCGGTTCCACTTCCACACCCGCGTCATGACCGCGTCTTCGAGTTCTCCCAAGGGGCGAGGCACAACTCAGAACAATAGTGGGAGATCCGGACAAAGACCTGCCAGACGTGGCTGAACCTTGCTAACCCAGACAAAAAGGGCGCATCCGGGGAAAGCGGCACTTCCCCCCCGGCCCGCGGCGATCCCTCGGGCGGCTCAGGCGTCGGCCGCGGCGGACGTGCCGCCCGCCGCCTCCGCCCGCGCGATCGCGGCGTCGACGGCCGCGTCCTCCTTGGCCTTGGCCGCCCCGCCCTGGGTCTTCACGATCACCCGGACCACACCGATGAAGAACACGGCCATCACGACCGGGGGCACAAGCGCGGAGACATAGTCCATGCGACCAGAGTAGCCATGCCCTACCGGGCGAATCGGGCGGGGTGGGCGTTGCCCGGAGGGGCATGCCGCCGACCCCGGAGCAAAGGGTCACCGGGCGGGCGCCCGCCGCCGGTGGGCGCCCGGTCGGGATCAGCAGACCAGCTGGTGCGGCGGGGCCGGGGGTTTGCGGCGCGGGAAGACCTCGCCGGGGGTGGGGATGGGGCGCTTGGGGGCGGCGGGGTCGGGCCGCTCGGCGGGGGCCGGCTTGGGGGCGGGCTCGGGGGGCCGCTTGCCCGCGTCCTCCGACTGGCGCCCCGCGCCGCCCGACAGGGCCAGCAGGCGGGTGCGCGCGGGCGGCACCGCCGGCGCCGGGACCCTGCGCGCACCCTGGGCGAAGCGGGCCCGTACGTCCTGTTCCGCCAGCGCCTGGCAGCGTTCCAGCAGCGCCGCCGCCCTCGGGTTCCCGCGCAGCGCCCGCAGCGCCGCGAGGTCGTCCGGCAGCGGCCGGTACGCGGCGCCCAGCGCCTCCTCCAGAAGGGTGAAGTAGCCGGCCGCGGTGCCCGGCAGCGCGGCCCGGTAGCGGTCCAGATCGGCCAGCAGGAAGGCGCGCAGTCTCACCCCCTCGTGGATCGCCTCGTCGAGCGACTCGGCGAGGCGGAGGCAGTCCTGTACGTCCTGGGCGGACGTGCGGCCGGGGTGAAGGGCGAGGGCGAGGGCGCGGCGGAGCACACGCAGCTCCTCCGCGCCGAACGCCATGCCGCCGCGGGATCCGTATGGCGTGGGCATGCGGCGACGCTACCGCTAATCGGACAAAAGCGTCACAACGGGATGATGTGTCGCGAGGGTTTCCCCCTAAAGCCGCGCCACGTCAAAGCCGCGCCACGTTCCGCTCGTACACCAGCCGCAGTCCGATCAGCGTCAGCCACGGCTGGTGCTCGTCGATCACCGATGCCTCGCCGAGCACCATCGGCGCCAGCCCGCCCGTCGCGATCACCGTCACGTCGTCCGGGGCGTCGGCCAGCTCGCGCGCCATCCGGCCCACCACCCCGTCGACCTGGCCGGCGAACCCGTACACGATGCCCGCCTGCATGGCCTCGACCGTATTCTTGCCGATCACGCTGCGCGGCCGGGCCACCTCGATCTTGCGGAGCTGGGCGCCCTTGACGCCGAGCGCGTCGACGGAGATCTCGATGCCGGGGGCGATGACACCGCCCACGTACTCGCCGCGCGCGGAGATCGCGTCGAAGGTGGTCGCCGTACCGAAGTCGACGACGATCGCCGGGCCGCCGTACATGTCCACCGCCGCGACCGAGTTGACGATGCGGTCGGCGCCGACCTCCTTGGGGTTGTCGGTGAGGATGGGCACGCCGGTCTTGACGCCCGGCTCGACCAGGACCGCCGGGACGTCGCCGTAGTAGCGCCGGGTGACCTCGCGCAGCTCGTGCAGGACCGAGGGGACGGTGGCGCAGATCGCTATCCCGTCGATGCCGTCGCCCAGTTCGTCGCCGAGCAGCGGGTGCATGCCCATCAGGCCCTGGAGCAGCACCGCCAGTTCGTCCGCCGTGCGGCGGGCGTCGGTGGAGATGCGCCAGTGCTCCACGATGTCCTCGCCGTCGAACAGGCCGAGGACGGTTTGCGTGTTGCCGACGTCGATCGTGAGCAGCATGGCCGTTACTCCGCCTCGCGCAGGTCCAGGCCGATGTCCAGGATCGGCGAGGAGTGGGTGAGCGCGCCGACGGCGAGGAAGTCGACGCCCGTGTCGGCGTAGGCGCGCGCGGTGGCGAGCGTCAGGCGGCCGGAGGCCTCCAGGAGCGCCCGGCCGTCCACGATGCCCACGGCCTCCGCGCACTCGCCGGGCGTGAAATTGTCCAGCAGGATCAGGTCGGCGCCCGCCTCCACGACCTCGCGCAGCTGGTGCAGCGTGTCGACCTCGACCTCGATCGGCACGTCCGGGAAGGACTCCCGTACAGCCTTGAACGCCTCGGCGACGCCGCCGGCCGCGACCACGTGGTTGTCCTTGACGAGGGCCGCGTCCGACAGGGACATGCGGTGGTTGACGCCGCCGCCCGCGCGGACCGCGAACTTCTCCAGGGCGCGCAGGCCCGGCGTCGTCTTGCGGGTGTCGCGGACCTTGGCCTTCGTGCCCTCCAGGGCGTCCGCCCACGCGCGCGTCGCGGTCGCGATGCCGGACAGGCGGCACAGCAGGTTCAGCGCGCTGCGCTCGGCGGTGAGCAGGTCGCGGGTGCGGGTGGTGACGGACAGCAGCTTCTGCCCGGCCTCGACCCGGTCGCCGTCCTCCACGTGCCGCTCGACCTCGAACTCGTCCGTGCAGACCACGGAGAGCACGGCCTCGGCGACGTGCAGCCCGGCCACGACGCCCGCCTCGCGCGCGGTGAAGTCACCGGTGGCGACGGCCTCCTCGGAGATGGTCGCGACCGTGGTCACGTCCACCCCGCCGGCCAGGTCCTCCTGGACGGCCACGGTGGCGATGTCCTCGACCTCGACCGGGTCGAGCCCGGCGGCGGCCAGCAGCTCGGCGAGCACGGGGTCGAGCCCGCACTCCAGGTACTCCTCGTCGTGCTCCGCGCCGCAGCCGCAGCCGTCGCCGCAGCCGCCGGTCGTCACGAGGGGAAGGTCGTCGGTGCTCACGTCTGTCACTGCTCCTGAAGCGCTGGGCGTTACCGGGTAGGGGGGAAGTCTGCGGTGTCGGTGGGGCGCACCGCCAGCGAACGGTCCGGATCGAGCCTGACGACGATGTGCCGGCGCCAGTTGGCGTCGTCGCGCCCGGCGAAGTCCTCGCGCCAGTGGCAGCCGCGGGTCTCCTCGCGCAGCCGGGCGGCGGCAACCAGGACGCGGGCCACGCACAGGAGGTTGGTGGCCTCCCAGGTGTCCACGCCGGGCTCGGCGGTCTTGCCGTGCACGTCCAGCGCGTCGCGGGCGTCCGTGTGCAGCCGCTGGAGCTGCTCGGCGGCCCGCGTGAGGGACTCGGCGCTGCGCAGCACGCCCGCGCCCTCGCTCATGATCCGCTGGATGGCGAACCGGGACTCGGGGGCGAGCAGCGGGTGCGCGGGCCTGCCGGGGTGCGGCACCGGCTCGGGCACCCGCGCGCGCAGGCCGTCGGCGGCGCGCTCGGCGGCGATGTCCGCGGCGATCCGCTCGGCGTAGACCAGGCCCTCCAGGAGGGAGTTGGAGGCGAGCCGGTTGGCGCCGTGCACGCCGGTGCAGGCGCACTCCCCGCTCGCGTACAGGCCCGGCACGGTGGTGCGGCCGTGCGCGTCGGTGCGCACGCCCCCGGAGGCGTAGTGGGCGGCCGGGGCGATCGGGATGGGCTCGGTGACCGGGTCGATGCCGTTGGCCCGGCAGGCGGCCAGGATGGTCGGGAAGCGGTGCGCCCACATCTCGGCGCCGAAGTGGCGGGCGTCGAGGAACATGTGCTCGGCGTCCTGCTCCTGCATCCGCCGCATGATGGCCTTGGCCACGATGTCCCGCGGGGCCAGCTCGGCCAGTTCGTGCTGGCCGAGCATGAAGCGGGCGCCACCGGCGTCGACCAGGTGGGCGCCCTCGCCGCGCACCGCCTCGGAGACCAGCGGCTGCTGGCCCTCGGCGTCGGTGCCGAGGAACAGCACGGTCGGGTGGAACTGCACGAACTCCAGGTCGCTGACCTCGGCGCCGGCGCGCAGCGCGAGGGCCACGCCGTCGCCGGTGGACACCGACGGGTTGGTGGTGGCGGCGAACACCTGGCCCATGCCGCCGGTGGCGAGGACCACCGCGGGGGCGTGCACCGCGCCCACGCCGTCGTGCTGGCCCTCGCCCATGACGTGCAGGGTGACACCGGCCGTGCGGCCCCCGGCGTCCGTGAGCAGGTCCAGGACGAGCGCGTTCTCGATGGTGCGCAGGCCGCGCGCGCGGACCGCCTCGACCAGCGCGCGGGAGATCTCGGCGCCGGTGGCGTCGCCGCCCGCGTGCGCGATCCGGCGCCGGTGGTGGCCGCCCTCGCGGGTGAGGGCGAGGCCGCCCCCGTCGGACTCGTCGAAGTGCGCGCCGGTCTCGATGAGCCGTCGTACCGCGTCCGGACCCTCGGTGACCAGGAGGCGTACGGCCGACTCGTCGCACAGGCCGGCGCCCGCCACCAGGGTGTCGTCCAGGTGCTGTTCGGGGGTGTCGCCCTCGCCGAGGGCGGCCGCGATGCCGCCCTGGGCCCAGCGGGTGGAGCCGTCGTCCAGGCGGGCCTTGGTGACGACCACCGTGCTCAGCCCGGCGGCCTCGCAGCGCAGGGCGGCGGTCAGCCCGGCCACGCCGGAGCCGACGACGACGACGTCCGCGGTGATGGCCCAGCCGGGGGCGGGCGCGTGCAGTCGTATGCCGGTGCTGGTCACGAGGCGGCTCCGAGGGTGCCGAAGGTGAGCGGGATGTTGTCGATCAGCCGGGTGGCGCCGACCCGCGCCGCGACGGCGAGCACGGCCTCGCCGGCGAAGTCGTCGCCGATCTCGGTGAAGTCGGACGGGTCGACCAGGGCGAGGTAGTCCAGTTCGAGCGGCGGGTCGTAGTGCGCGGCCTCGTCCAGGACCTGGCGGGCGGCGGCGCGGACGGCGGCCGGACCGCCCGGCGCGGCGGTGGCCACCGCGTGCGCGTCGGCGGCCGCGCGGGACTCCCCTATCGCGCTCAGCGCCTCCGCGCGCGCCTGCGTGGCCGGCACCTCGCGGGCCCGCGCGCGCAGCGCCTCCTGGGCGGCGTGCCGGTCGCGGCCGGCGAACAGCGCGCGGGACAGGGCGAGGGCGGTGCGGCGCTCGTCGACCGACAGGAAGCGGTTGCGGCTGGACAGCGCGAGCCCGTCCTCCTCGCGCACGGTCGGCACGCCGGCGATCTCGATGCCGAAGTTCAGGTCCCGCACCATGCGCCGGATCAGGGCGAGCTGCTGGGCGTCCTTCTGGCCGTAGAGGGCGACGTCGGGGCGGGTGAGGTGGAGCAGCTTGGCGACGACGGTGAGCATGCCGTCGAAGTGGCCGGGGCGGCAGGCGCCCTCCAGGCGTTCACCCATCGGGCCCGCGGTGACGCGTACCTGGGGGTCGCCGCCGGGGTAGACCTCGTCCACGGAGGGCGCGAACACGGCGTCCGCACCGGCCTGTTCGGCGACCTTCAGGTCCGCGTCCAGGGTGCGCGGGTAGCGGTCCAGGTCCTCGCCCGCGCCGAACTGGAGCGGGTTGACGAAGACGGTGACGACGACCTCGCCGTCCGGGCCGGCGATCTCGCGCGCGGAGCGGATGAGGGTGGCGTGGCCTTCGTGCAGCGCGCCCATGGTCATCACGACGGCGCGGCGGCCCGTGCGGGGGCGGGCGTGCAGCTCTCGCGCGGTGCTGAGCAGGGCGGTGGTCATCGGTCGTTCCCCTCGGTGCCGGTCGGGCCGTCGGTGCCGTCGTTGTCGTCACGCTCGGTGCCGGGCGTGCCGGGTGCCCCTGGTGCGCCGGGAGCGCCCGTGGCCGTGCCGTCGGCCAGCGCGCCGAGCAGGTCCGCGGCGAGTTCCGGCTTGAGCAGGCCGTGCGCGAGGGCGCGGTCGGCGGTGGCGCGGGCCATCGCGACGTAGCCCGCGACGGCCGCCGGGGCGTGCGTGCGCAGCTCCACGAGGTGCGCGGCGACGGTCCCGGCGTCCCCGCGCGCGACCGGCCCGGTCAGGGCCGCGTCACCGGAGCGCAGGGCGTTGTCCAGGGCGGCGCCGAGCAGCGGGCCGAGCATCCGGTCGGGGGCCTCGACACCGGCCGTGCGCAGCAGCTCCATGGCCTGGGCGACCAGGGTGACCAGGTGGTTGGCGCCGAGCGCGAGGGCCGCGTGGTAGAGCGGGCGGTTCTCCTCGCTGATCCACTCCGGCTCGCCGCCCATCTCGATCACCAGGGCCTGGGCGGCCAGCCGCAGTTCCTCGGGCGCGGTGACGCCGAAGGAGCAGCCCGCGAGGCGCTGGACGTCCACGGGGGTGCCGGTGAAGGTCATCGCGGGGTGCAGCGCGAGCGGCAGGGCACCGGAGCGCAGGGCGGGGTCGAGCACCTTGGCGCCGTACCGGCCGGAGGTGTGCACGAGCAGCTGCCCCGGCCGTACGGCACCGGTCTCGGCGAGCCCCGTGACCAGGGCGGGCAGCACGTCGTCGGGGACGGTGAGCAGCACCAGGTCGGCGCGCTCCAGGACCTCGGCGGGCGGCACCAGGGGCACGCCCGGAAGCAGGGCCTCGGCGCGCCTGCGGGAGGCGTCGGAGACACCGGAGACGGCCACCGGCCGATGCCCGGCGAGCTGGAGGGACGCGGCCAGCGCGGGGCCCACCCGGCCGGCGCCCACGACGCCGACGGTGAGCCGCGCGGGGCGGTCCCGGTGGTCTTGCTGGTGGACTGTACTCACGCGACGACGGCCTTCCCGTTCCAGTCCGCTTCGGGTACCGGACGATGTACCGGACGATTTCTCGTCATGTTAACGCTATCTCGGTCCGCCGCCGAGCGGTCGTCCACAGGCTGTGGGTTTCGACACGCCCGCGGACGGGCCGGGAATCCCCGGTGCCACGCGCGGCTCCGGCGCGGCATGATCGCGGCATGACCGAGACATCCGGGCAGGACACGGAAGCGATGGCCGGCGAGCGGGCGGAGCCCACGGCCGGGGAGCGGTGGGCGGCCGTGCGGCGGCGGGGCGCGCGCCGGCTGAGCCGGTCGCCCGCGGGCGACTCGGTCCGCGACCGCCTGGCGGACCTGGCGGAGGCGGGCGCGGAGGTGTACGACCTGGACGAACCGGCCGACGTCTACGGCGACCGGATCGTCGCCGCCCTGGAGGAGCGGGTCGCCGCGCTGCTGGGCACCGAGGACGCCGCGTTCTTCCCCACGGGCACCATGGCCCAGCAGGTGGCGCTGCGCTGCTGGGCGGGCCGTACCGGCAACCCCGCGGTGGCCCTGCACCCGCTGTCCCACCCCGAGGTGCACGAACGCGACGCCCTCAGCCAGGTCAGCGGGCTGCGCCCGGTCCACGTGGGCGGCGGGAGCAGCCGGCCGACGGCCGCGGAGATACGCGACCTGGCGGAGCCCTTCGGCACCCTGATGCTCGAACTGCCGCTCAGGGACGCCGGTTTCGTGCTGCCCGGCTGGGAGGAGCTGACCGAGCTGGTGGAGGCGGCGCGGGAGCGCGACGCGGTGGTGCATTTCGACGGCGCGCGCCTGTGGGAGTGCACCGAGCACTTCGGGCGCCCCCTGGCGGAGATCGCGGGCCTGGCCGACAGCGTCTACGTGTCGTTCTACAAGTCCCTCGACGGCCTCGGCGGCGCCGCGCTCGCCGGGCCGCGCTCGCTGGTCGAGGAGGCGCGGACCTGGCGGCACCGGTACGGCGGGCAGATCTTCCAGCAGTTCCCGACCGCGCTGTCCGCGCTGATCGGCCTGGAGCGCGCGCTGCCCCGGCTGCCCGAGTACGTCCGCCACGCGCGCGTGGTCGCCGCCGCGCTGCGCGAGGGGTTCGCCGAAGCGGGGCTCGCCTGGGCGCGGGTGCACCCGGAGGTGCCGCACACCCACGAGTTCCAGGTCTGGCTGCCGTACGAGCCCGAGGTGCTCGCCGAGGCGGCGCTGCGGCAGGCCGAGGAGACCTCGGTGGCCCTCTTCCCCGGCGGCTGGTCCGGCGGCGCGGCCCCCGGCACGGCCCGCACGGAGGTCTCCGTGCGGGCGTCCGGCCTGGAGTGGACGGCGGGGGACGTGCGGGCCGCCGTACGGGAGTTCGCGCGGCGGCTGCCGGGGCGGGAAGGGGGCTCGCCGGGAGCCGCCGGGTGATCCGGCGGCAGGGAACCGCGGGCGGTGGCGGGTGTCAGCCGTGGCCGCCGGCCCGCACCAGGCCGGTCTCGTAGGCCAGCACCACCACCTGCACCCGGTCCCGCAGCCCCAGCTTGGTGAGGATGCGGCCCACATGGGTCTTCACGGTCGCCTCGGACAGCACCAGCCGCGCCGCGATCTCCCCGTTGGACAGGCCCTGCGCGACCAGCACCATCACCTCGCGCTCCCGTTCGGTGAGCCGCTCCAGCTCCTTGTGCGCAGGGTCCCCGGCGCCGGAGGGCAGCATCGGCGCGAACCGGTCCAGCAGGCGCCGCGTGGTCGAGGGCGCCACCACCGCGTCACCGCTGTGCACGGCGCGGATGGCGGCCAGCAGCTCGCCGGGCGGCACGTCCTTGAGCATGAAGCCGGACGCGCCCGCCTTCAGCCCGGAGAAGGCGTACTCGTCCAGGTCGAACGTGGTCAGGATCAGCACCTTGGGCGCGTCCGGCTGCGCGCAGATGCGCCGGGTGGCCTCCACGCCGTCGAGCTTGGGCATGCGGACGTCCATCAGGACGACGTCGACCGCGGTGGAGCGCAGCGCCTCCAGGGCCTCGACGCCGTCCCCCGCCTCGGCGACGACCTCCATGTCCGGCTGGGCGGCGAGCACCATCCCGAACCCGGTGCGCAGCAGCACCTGGTCGTCGACGAGCATCACGCGGATCGTCATCGGGGTCCTTCTTCCATCCGTTTCGGTGACTCAGTGCGCCGGTTTGAGCGGCAGAAGGGCGCTGATGCGGAAGCCTCCGCCGGGTCGCGGCCCGGCGTCCAGGGTGCCGCCGACCATGCCGACGCGTTCGCGCATCCCGATCAGTCCGTGCCCCCGGCCGTCGGCGCCGCCCTCCTCGTACATCTCCTGCGGGGCTCCCCTGCCGTCGTCCTCCACGAGCAGGCCGAGACCGTCGTCGAAGTACACCAGACGCACGCTCGCACCCGCGTTCGGCCCACCGTGCTTGCGGGTGTTGGTGAGCGCCTCCTGCACGATCCGGTACGCGGTCAGCTCCACCCCGCTGGGCAGCGGGCGCGGGGTGCCCTCCACCTTGAAGTCGACGGGCAGGCCCGAGCTGCGGCACTGCTCGATCAGCTCGTCGATCTGCTCGACGTCGGGCTGCGGGACGTACTCCCCGCTCTCCTGGTGCTCCCCGGTGCGCAGCACGCCCAGCAGGCGGCGCATCTCGGCGAGGGCCTGCCGGCCGGTCGAGGAGATCGTCTCCAGGGCCTTCCTGGCCTGGTCGGGGGCGGCGTCCAGAACGTAGGCGGCGCCGTCGGCCTGGACCACCATCACGGACACGTTGTGCGCGACGACGTCGTGCAGTTCGCGGGCGATCCGGGCGCGCTCGGCGGCGACCGCGACCTTCGACTGCGCCTCGCGCTCCCTCTCCAGGCGGGCCGCGCGCTCCTCCAGCTGGGCGAAGTAGGCGCGCCGGGTGCGCATGGAGTCGCCGAGCACCCAGGCGAGCGTGAACGGCACGGTCTGGAAGACCACGATGGCGAGCTGCCCGGCGAAGCTGGAGTGCTGCGCCGGCCAGCGCAGCTGGGCCATGGCCGCGGCGCAGAAACTGGCCGCCAGGGCGAGCCGGGAGGCCCAGCGCGCGCCTGTCGTGGCGACCGTGTAGGCGATCACCAGCAGCGCGAAATCGGCGACGCCCGTCTCCACGTCCAGCACGAGCTGGGCGAGGCCGGTGGCGAGCGCCAGCAGCAGCATCGGCTCCGGGAACCGGCGGCGCAGCGCGACGACGACGCACAGCACGGCGGAGACGGCGATCCCCGCGCCGAGCGACGTCCTGTGGCCGGGCGTGCCGCGCAGATTGACCTCGCTGAGCACCGACAGCCCGAACAGGACGACGGCCCAGAAGGAGTCGACCCCGGTCGGGTGGCGGCGGAAGAAGTCGTAGAGGCGCTGCACGTAACCCAGAGTAGGGAAATGGAATGCCCAAACGGGTCAACCGGAGGGCCGATCCGGGCCCGGCGGACGTACTCCCCAAGGTGGAGGCGATGATCACCTCGGCGCCCGGCGTCTTCCGGACGCAAGCCCCTAGTCTGGTGCGGTGACGCAGCAGAGGCCGGTGCAGGAGCGGGAGGCGTCGGTGCAGGAGCGGGAGGCGTCGCGGGGCGCGGGCCCGCGGGGCTGGCGGGCGGCGGCCGAGGCGGCCCTGTACGGCCCCGCCGGCTTCTACCGGCGACCGGAGGGGCCCGCCGGGCACTTCCGTACGTCCGTGCACGCCTCGCCGCTGTTCGCGCGGGCCGTGGCGGAACTGCTCCGCCGGGTCGACACGGCGCTGGGACGGCCCGCGCGGCTGGACTTCGTGGACATGGCCGCCGGGCGGGGCGAGCTGGTCGCCGGGGTGCTCGCCGCCCTGCCGGACGAGCTGGCCTCGCGCGTGCGGCCGTACGCCGTCGAGATCGCCGGCCGCCCCGCGGACCTGGACGAACGCGTCGCCTGGCGCGCGGAACCGCCGCGGGAGGTCACCGGGCTGCTGTTCGCCAACGAGTGGCTCGACAACGTGCCCGTGGACGTGGCGGAGACGGACCCGGCGGGCGTGCCCCGGTACGTGCTGGTCGGCGCCGACGGCACCGAGCGCCTCGGCGCACCGGTGACCGGCGCGGACGCGGACTGGCTGGCGCGCTGGTGGCCGGCGGGCGAGGAGGGGGCGCGGGCGGAGATCGGGCTGCCCCGCGACCGGGCGTGGGCGGCGGTCGCGGGCCGGGTGACGCGCGGGCTCGCGGTGGCCGTGGACTACGCCCACACCACCGACGCGCGCCCCCCGTTCGGCACCCTCACCGGCTTCCGGGCGGGCCGCGAGACGATCCCGGTACCGGACGGGACCTGCGACATCACGGCCCATGTCGCCCTGGACGCGTGCGCGGCGGCATCCCCGGCCCCGGCGCGTCTGCTGACCCAGCGCGCCGCCCTGCACTCCCTCGGCATCACCGGCGGGCGCCCCCCGCTCGCGCTCGCCTCCCGCGACCCCGCCGGGTATGTGCGCGCCCTGGCGAGCGCCGGGGAGGCCGCCGAACTCACCGCCACGGGCGGCCTCGGCGACTTCGGCTGGCTGGTCCAGCCGGTGGCCATCACGGACCCGCTGGCCTGAGCCGGCCGGCTACTTGTCGATGTCCCCGACCACGAAGAACATCGAACCCAGGATCGCCACCATGTCCGCCACCAGCGTGCCGGGCAGCAGCTCGGTGAGCACCTGGATGTTGTTGTACGACGCCGAGCGCAGCTTGAGCCGGTACGGCGTCTTCTCGCCCTTGCTGACCAGGTAGTAGCCGTTGATGCCGAGCGGATTCTCGGTCCAGGCGTACGTATGGCCCTCGGGCGCCTTCAGCACCTTCGGCAGGCGCTGGTTGATCGGTCCGGGCGCCAGCTCGGCGATCCGGTCCAGGCAGGCGTCCGCGAGGTCCAGCGCGTTGTGCGTCTGCGCCAGCAGCACCTCGAAGCGGGCGAGGCAGTCGCCCTCGCTCCGGGTGACGACCGCCAGCGTGTCCTGGAGGTCGCCGTACGCCAGGTACGGCTCGTCGCGGCGCAGGTCGAAGTCGACGCCCGAGCCGCGGGCGATGGGCCCGCTCACGCCGTAGGCGTGCACCGCCTCGGGAGCGAGCGCGCCCACCCCGCGCGTGCGCCCCCGGAAGATCTCGTTGCCGAGCACCAGGTCGTCGAAGACGTCCATGCGCGAGCGCACCGCGGCGACGGCGGCTCGGGCGCGGGTCGTCCACCCGGCGGGCAGGTCCTCCTTGAGGCCGCCGACGCGGTTGAACATGTAGTGCATGCGTCCGCCGGAGATCTCCTCCATGACGTTCTGGAGCACCTCGCGCTCGCGGAACGCGTAGAACACCGGCGTGATGCCGCCCAGTTCCAGCGGGTAGGAGCCGAGGAACATCAGGTGGTTGAGCACCCGGTTCAGCTCGGCGAGCAGGGTGCGCGTCCACACCGCGCGCTCGGGGACCTCCATGCCGAGCATCCGCTCCACGGCGAGGACCACGCCCAGCTCGTTCGAGAACGCCGACAGCCAGTCGTGGCGGTTGGCCAGCATGATGATCTGCCGGTAGTCCCGCGCCTCGAAGAGTTTCTCGGCACCGCGGTGCATATAGCCGATCACCGGCTCGGCCCGCACGATGCGCTCACCGTCCAGCACCAGCCTGAGCCGCAGTACGCCGTGCGTGGACGGGTGCTGGGGCCCGATGTTGAGCACCATGTCGGTGCTCTCCGCGGCACCGCCGATCCCGACCGTGGTCTGCGTCGTAGGACTCATGCCCCCAGTCTCCCCCATGCCCGGACGCGCGAAGGCCCGGCTCCCTGTGCGGAGCCGGGCCTTCGCCGTGGACGTGCCGTCGTCAGGAGACCGCGCTGCGCAGCCCCTGGAGGTCGATCACCTCGGTCTCGTCGTGGGCCGTCAGGTCGATGACCTGGCCGACACCGCGCGCGCCGTCGGCTGCGGGCTTGAACTCCGCCTCCGCCTCGGCCTTGTGCACGGCCAGCGCCTCCTGGCCGACGACATCGGCGAGGTCCTCGTTCTGCACGGCGTCCAGCGCGGCCTTCGGCGCCGCCTTCTGCGTGCCGAAGAAGTCGAAACCACCCTCGGCCAGCGGGCGCCGCGCGGGCGTGGCCGGTACGACGGCGACGGCGGTCGGCACGGTGAAGTGCTGCCCGGCGGTCGGCCCCACGGGCGCCTCGGCAGCGGCGGAACCAGTGGCGGCGGCGGACGCGGCGGGACCGGCGGCGGAAGCCGCGGGGACTGCAGAAGCCGCGGGGACTGCGGAAGCCTCGGCGGTCGTGCGAGCCCCGGAGACCGAGGACGCCTCGGCGGTCGCCGGGGCCTCGGGGGCCAGAGCGCGCTCGGTGGCCTCCGGAGTCTCCGCGGCCTGCGACGCCGCGTGCTCACCGGCACCGGCCTCCGCGTGCCTCTCGGGCATCGCGCGGCCCTCGGCCTCGGCGTGTCCCCCGGCCGTCGCGTGTCCCCCGGCCGTCAGCGGCCGGTCCTGCGCCGCCCCGCCGCCCGGTACGTCCTCACTGCCCCCGGCGTTCCCGGAGTCCCCAGCGTCCACGGCGCCCGCGGCCTCCGGCGTGTCCCCGGCCCCGGCCTCCGGTGCGGACTCGCCCCGCCCGGCTATGCCCCCCTCGGCGTCCTCCCCTTTGGCACCGGCCTCGTCGGCAGTGGCGGAACCGGCGCTCCCGGCGGAGTCCCGCTCGAACGCCGCGAGCGCCCGCAGCGCCTGCCCGTACAGCTTGGCGCCCTCGGCCGAGAAGACGTCGTACGCCTTCTCGGTCCCGGCGACGGCCTCCGGCTCCCCGCCACGGGCCGGCGGCAGGGCCGGGGAGGCCGTCCGCGCGGGCGCCGTGCGCCCGGCCGGCTCCAGCGCGGGCACCCCCGACTCCAGCTCCAGCAGGCGGCGCCCCTCCAGCGCGCTGGCGCGCTCGGTCTCCGCGGTGGCGTAGCGGCGCAGCAGGGCGGCGTGCTCGTTGCGCAGGCCCGCCAGTTCGGCGCGCTTGGCGCGCAGCCGCTGCTCCAGCTTGACGCGCAGTTCGCGCGACTCCTCCAGGTCGGACTCCAGTTCGGCGACCCGTTCCTCGAAGCGCCATTCGTCGCCGGCCCGCGCGCGGGTGAGGTCGGCGACCTGTTTGCCCGCGTGGATGTCCCAGCGGCGCATCACGAACGCGCCGGCGATCGCGGTCGCCGCGGCGGCCCCGGCCAGCACGCGCAATACCGCGGCCTCGGAGAAAACCCAGGGGCCCAGCGCGCACGCGGCGGATACGCCGGCGATCGCGGAGGGGGGCAACAGCCGGTGCAGAGGCGGGGAATGGCGGTGGCGTCCACGTGGCATGGCCAGAAACTTACCGCGCGTAGGCGAATGATGGGCCCCCGCCCCGCAAAAACACGGCCATCACGCGCGCTTCACAGGGCGTCAGGATCCACACGCTCAGTGCGAGACGAGCCGGGCGCCGAGCCACTGGAGGGCCGCCGGGATCTCCCGTCGCCAGGTGTTGAAGTTGTGGCCGCCGCTCGGGAGGATGATCGAAGAAACCCTGGTCACGTTCGTGTCCTGGACGCTCTTGATAAACCGGAGCGTGTCCTTGTAGTTGTGCTCGCCGATTTTGCTGCTGGTGACCAGCAGTGACGTTTCGGGGGCCGACTGGTGCTTGAGCACCCAGAAGAGGTTGGCACGATCGCGCAGGTTCTTGTCACCGTGGAACAGGTCACCGGTGGTCGGGTCGATCGGCGCCTTGTAGTACGGCGACAGGCCCACGGCGGCGCCGTACGACTTCGGGTGGTGCATGGCGATCTTCAGCGCGCAGTACCCGCCGGTCGAGTCGCCCATGATGCCCCAGCTCGCGGGCGTGGGGTCCACCCGGTAGCGGCTCATCACCGAGTCCCGCAGGTCCTTGGCGAAGAACGTCTCCACCTTCGGGCCGCCCGGCACGTCCACGCACTCGGTGTCCCGCGGCGGCGCCACCGACGGGCGCAGCATCACCAGGATCATCGGCTGCATCTTGCCGCCCCTGGCGAGCCGCTGCGCCGTGGTCGGGTAGTGCAGCTTGTCCACCAGCGCCTGCGCGGTGCCGGGGTAGCCGGTCAGCACGACGGAGACCGGGAACTTACGGTGGCTCCCGCCCGGCTGGAAGTACTCCGGCGGCAGGTACACGTACGCCGGCGCCGAGATCTTCGTCGTCCGGCCCAGGATGTCCACCTGCTGCACCTGCCCGGACATCTGCGGCGCCCCGCTGCCCATCCCGAGGACCCGTGCGGTGGAGACCACCCGGACCGGGCTGCCGGCGCCGTCCGCTATGTGGTCGACGACCACGCCCTGGCCGTTCTCCTGCCCGAACAGGTCCGCCCAGGTGGCGTAGAAGCCGAAGGCCTGGTTGGCCGCGAGGCCCACCGAGGCGAACACGGCGACCTGAGTGGCGAGCAGCAGTCCGACGCGCCCGCCGATCGCCCTCCAGTTCTGCCGGGCGAGCCGCGGCCACAGCCACACGGTGCCCGCGAACAGCACCACGGCGAACACGATCGCCAGCATCAGGACCTTGTTGCTCGTGAGACCCATGAAAACTGTTCCTGCCTGCGCTCTCGCCCGGTGCGCCGCCACGCTTCGCCGCGTGGGTTTGCCCGGAGCTTTCCTCGGCCTTTGGCCCGACTTTCCGGTGGGGAGTGAACCTCTCTCCCCGAGACACCGTCCTAGAGGGCGCAATGTCACCGGATGCCCGATCGGGCCCGGCTTCAAGGTCTCTCGCAGAACTACGGGATGCGATGTCTGTCAGGATAGATGGGGAAATGTCGGGCGGGGTTCCGGGCCGATCAAGCCGGGCGCGGCGCATACTGCGCGGCCCGCGCCCCGAGGCCGTCCCCGGCCTGGTCGGCAGGGCGGTCGCCCTCGTCGGCCTCCTGGACATCGCCGCCGGGGTCTTCCCGCGCTTCCGGCACAGCCGTATGCACGCCATCGCCGAGGTGCTGCCCGGTTCCTTCGGGCCGTTCGCGGCGGCGCTCTCGCTGAGCGCCGGTGTGCTGTTGCTGCTGCTCGCGCACGGACTCCGGCGGCGCAAGCGCCGGGCCTGGCGGGCGGCGGTCGCGCTGCTCCCGGCCGGCGCGATGGCCCAACTGGCCTACCGCCACTCGCTGATGGGCCTGCTGATCGCGATCGTGCTGCTGGTGCCGCTGGTGTGGCACCGCCGGGAGTTCGCGGCCCTGCCGGACCCGCGCAGCCGCTGGCGGGCGCTCGCCAACTTCGTGCTGATGAGCGCCGGTTCGGTGGCGCTCGGGCTGGTCATCGTCAGCGTCCACCCGCACCGCACGGTGGGCGACCCGAGCCTGGCCGACCGGCTCACCCATGTCGTGTACGGACTGGTCGGCTTCGAAGGCCCGGTCGACTACCAGGGCGCGACCTCCTGGACCGTCGCCTTCTCGCTCGGCGCACTCGGCTGGCTCACCGCCGTCACCACGATCTACCTGGCCTTCCGCCCCGAGCACCCGGCCGCCCAGCTCACCGAGGACGACGAGGCGCGGCTGCGGGAGCTGCTCGCCAAGCACGGCCGCCGCGACTCCCTCGGGCACTTCGCGCTGCGCCGCGACAAGGCGGTCGTCTTCTCGCCCAGCGGCAAGGCGGCGGTCACCTACCGCGTCATCTCCGGCGTGATGCTCGCCAGCGGCGACCCCATCGGCGACGTCGAGGCCTGGCCGGGCGCCATCGAGCGCTTCATGGACGAGGCCAAGGCGCACTCCTGGACCCCCGCGGTCGTCGGCTGCTCGGAGACCGGGGGCGAGGTGTGGACCCGCGAGACCGGCCTGGACGCCCTGGAACTGGGCGACGAGGCGGTGGTGGACGTGGCGGATTTCTCGCTCGCCGGGCGCGCCATGCGCAACGTCCGGCAGATGGTCAAGCGCATCGAGCGGGCCGGCTACGAAACGCGGGTACGGCGTGTCCGTGACCTCGGCGACACGGAACTGGAGCGCGTCCGGCGGGCCGCGGAGGACTGGCGCGGCACCGACACCGAGCGCGGCTTCTCCATGGCGCTGGGCCGCATCGGCGACCCCTCCGACGGCGACTGCCTCATAGCCACCGCCCACAAGGCGGACGAGGAGACGGGCGAGTACGGCGACCTGAAGGCGATCCTGCACTTCGTGCCCTGGGGTGAGGACGGCGCCTCGCTCGACCTGATGCGCCGCGACCGCAGCGCCGACCCCGGCATGAACGAACTGCTGATCGTGGCCGCCCTCCAGGCCGCCCCCAAGTTCGGCATCACCCGTGTCTCGCTGAACTTCGCCATGTTCCGCTCCGCCCTCGCGCGCGGCGAGAAGATCGGCGCGGGCCCGGTGCTGCGCGCCTGGCGCGGGCTGCTGGTGTTCCTCTCGCGCTGGTTCCAGATCGAGTCGCTGTACAAGTTCAACGCCAAGTTCCAGCCGCGCTGGGAGCCCCGCTTCATCGTCTACCGCGCCACCACCGACCTGCCCCGCATCGGCTTCGCCACCATGCAGGCCGAGGGCTTCGTCACCCTGGCCCTGCCGCTGCCCCGCTTCCTGCGCCGCCGCCGCTCGGCCGCCGAACGCCCGTGCGCCCACGCGGTGACCGAACGGGACGCCCGTGCGGCGTGATCACCCTTCCCGGCGCCGCCCGAGCACTCCGGGCCGTGGCGGCGCCGTCCGGGGCCTACGCTGAACGTATGAACAACCACAGCGGGCGCGGCCGAGTGGCGGGCCTTCCGGCATGGGACCGGTGCGCGGTCATGGGGGTCGTGAACGTCACCCCCGATTCCTTCTCCGACGGCGGCCGCTGGTTCGACACCACCGCGGCCGTCAAGCACGGCCTCGACCTGGTGGCCGAGGGCGCCGACCTGGTGGACGTGGGCGGCGAGTCCACCCGTCCGGGCGCCACCCGCGTGGACGAGGAAGAGGAGCTGCGGCGGGTCGTCCCGGTCGTGCGCGGACTCGCCTCCGAGGGCGTCGTGGTCTCCGTGGACACCATGCGCGCCTCGGTCGCGGCCCGGTCCCTGGAGGCCGGCGCGGCCCTGGTCAACGACGTCAGCGGCGGGCTCGCCGACCCCGAGATGATCCCGGTCGTCGCCGACGCCGGCGCCCCCTTCGTCGTGATGCACTGGCGCGGCCTCCTGGAGGGATCGGCCGTCCACGGGGTTTACGACGACGTCGTCCGCGAAGTCGTCGGCGAACTGCGCGACCGGGTGGACGCCGTGCTGGCCGGCGGCATCGCGCCCGACCGGATCGTGGTCGACCCCGGCCTCGGCTTCTCCAAGGAGGCCGAGCACGACCTCGCCCTCCTCGCCCACCTCGACCGGCTGCACTCCCTCGGTCACCCGCTGCTGGTGGCCGCCTCCCGCAAGCGGTTCCTCGGCCGCGTCCTCGCCGGACCCGAGGGCGCTCCCCCGCCCGCCCGCGAACGCGACGCCGCCACCGCCGCCGTCTCCGCGCTCGCCGCGCGGGCCGGCGCCTGGGCCGTACGCGTGCACGAGGTGCGTGCCACCGCGGACGCCGTACGGGTGGCCCGCGCGGTCGAAGCGGCCCGGACGGCGGACGGTACGACGGGCCGGACGACGGACGGAGCCCGGTGAGCGCCCCGCACACCGACGTCGAACAGGTCGAGGCCGCCAACACCGCCTTCTACGAGGCCCTGGAGCGCGGCGACTTCGAGGAGGTCTCGGCCCTCTGGCTCACCCCCGCCGACCTGGGCGTGGACGAGGAGTACCACGACCCCGCGGACAGCGGCGTGATCTCCTGCGTGCATCCGGGCTGGCCGGTGCTGACCGGGCGCGGCGAGGTCCTCAGGTCGTACGCCCTGATCATGGCGAACACCGACTACATCCAGTTCTTCCTCACCGACGTCCATGTCTCCGTCACCGGCGACACCGCGCTGGTGACCTGCACCGAGAACATCCTCAGCGGCGGCCCCGCCCCGGCGGAGGGCGATGAACTCGGGCCACTGGTCGGCCAGCTCGTCGTCGCCACCAACGTGTTCCGGCGCACGCCCGAGGGCTGGAAGCTCTGGTCGCACCACGCCTCGCCTGTGCTCGCCGAGACCGACGACGACGCCGAGGCCGACGACGACGGCGCCGGCGGCCTGGATCCGGACGACGGCCCCCTCGCCTGAACGAGCGGGAACCGGGCCCGGAAGAGGGCGGGCGTCCGGTCGGTTCCCGGAAGTGGCTGGAATCACCTACCCCTGGGTTCGACCGGCCACCAGCCCTTGACGCGGCCGGGTTCACCAGGGAAAACGGTCGGTGAGCCGGGCCATCCGTGGCCGGACCCGCGCCCCTGGAGCCCGGCGCTGTCGGTGCCCGCAGGTAGATTCGTGTGCGACCGGTGTCTCGCACGCACGCGGTACGGCCGGTCGTTCCCGACGATTGCAGGAGTGATTCGCGTGGATCGTGTCGCGCTGCGCGGCCTGAAGGCCCGCGGGCACCATGGTGTGTTCCCCAGGGAGCGCGAGGAGGGCCAGACCTTCCTCGTGGACCTCGTCCTGGGCCTGGACACCCGGCCCGCCGCGGCCGACGACGACCTGACGAAGACCGTGCACTACGGCGTCGTGGCCGAAGAGGTCGTGGCCGTGGTCGAGGGCGAGCCGGTGAACCTCGTCGAGACCCTCGCCGAGCGGATCGCCCAGACCTGCCTGAAGCACGAAGGGGTCCAGGAGGTCGAGGTCTGCGTCCACAAGCCGGACGCCCCGATCACCGTCCCCTTCGACGACGTGACCGTCACCATCACCCGGAGCCGAGTATGACCCGACCTTTCGTCCAGGGTCACAGTGACCCGACCGTCCAGCCGGTGCCCCAGTCGGTCGTCGAGCGGGTGGACGCGGCGGACACCACTCTCCAGAACCCCAAGTGGGCCGTGATCTCCATCGGTTCCAACCTCGGCAACCGCCTGGAGACCCTCCAGGGCGCCGTGGACGCGCTGGAGGACACGCCCGGCGTCCGCGTGAAGGCCGTGTCGCCGGTCTACGAGACCGAGCCCTGGGGCGTCGAGCCCGGCAGCCAGCCGTCGTACTTCAACGCGGTCGTGGCCCTGAAGACGACCCTGCCGCCGTCCTCCCTGCTGGAGCGGGGCCACGCCATCGAGGAGGCGTTCAACCGCGTCCGCGACGAGCGCTGGGGCCCGCGCACCCTGGACGTGGACATCGTCTCCTACGCCGATGTCACCTCCGACGACCCGCAGCTGACCCTGCCCCACCCGCGCGCCCACGAGCGCGCCTTCGTGCTCGCCCCCTGGCACGACGTGGACCCCGCCGCCCAGCTCCCCGGCCGCGGCCCCGTGGCCGAACTGCTCGCGGCCGTCACCCGCGAAGGTGTCGAGCCACGCGCGGACCTGGAACTCCGACTGCCCGAGTAGTCGTTAAGGTCGACGACGACCCGGCAGTCGCACATCCGGGCATCATCCGGGACCCGGTCCGGGGGAACTGAAGGGACACCGTGAGAGAGCTGCGTATCAGGGTGCTGGTCGGCGTGTTCGTCGTGGCGGGCATCCTGTCCTGGGCGGGCGCCCGCCTCTGGAACTCGATCGGGACCCTGCCCAGCGTCCCCCTGGCCGCACCCGTCGTGCTCGCCCTGATCGCCGTGGTCCTGCTGGCCACGGCGCTCTCGCTGCGGGCCCGCTTCAGGGCCCAGCGCGAGCGGCGCCCCGGCGCCAAGGGCGTCGACCCCCTGATGGCGGCCCGCGCGGTCGTCTTCGCGCAGGCCAGCGCCCTGGTCGCCGCCCTCGTCGCCGGGATGTACGGCGGTACGGGCGTGTTCCTGCTGGAGCTGCTCGACCTCCCGGCCCGCCGCGACCAGGCCTTCTACGCCGGGTTCTCCGTCCTCGCCGGACTCGCCGTCATAGCGGCCGCCCTCTTCCTGGAGCGCGTCTGCAAGCTCCCCGAGGACGACGACCAGGACCATCCGCAGGGCGCGGAACCGGCGGCGTGACCGCCGCTTTCCGGGACCCCGCCGCGAAACCCCGGCTCAGCGGGCCATGATCAGGCTCATGGCCTCGTTGCGGGTCGCCGCGTCCCGCAGCTGACCGCGCACCGCGGACGTTATGGTCTTGGCGCCCGGCTTGCGGATGCCGCGCATCGACATGCACATGTGCTCGCACTCGACCACCACGATCACGCCGCGCGGCTCCAGGATCTGCATCAGGGAGTCCGCGATCTGCGTGGTGAGCCGCTCCTGCACCTGCGGTCGGCGGGCGTAGACGTCCACCAGGCGGGCCAGCTTCGACAGACCGGTGATCTTCCCGGAGACCGACGGGATGTAGCCGACGTGCGCGACGCCCCGGAACGGCACCAGGTGGTGCTCGCAGGTGGAGTACACCTCGATGTCCTTGACCAGGACCATCTCGTCGTGGCCCAGGTCGAACGTGGTGGTGAGGACGTCCTCGGGCTGCTGCCACAGGCCGGCGAAGATCTCCCGGTAGGCACGCGCCACCCGCGCCGGCGTCTCCCGCAGCCCTTCGCGGTCGGGGTCCTCACCGATGGCGATCAGCAGCTCGCGTACGGCGTTCTCGGCGCGCTTCTCGTCGAACTCGCCGACGGGGCGCTCGCTGTCCAGCGTCACCGGGTCGGTCATGGGGTGCCTCGTTCCTGTCGTCCCACGTGCGTGCATACGAAAAATGCCGCGCCCCCCAGGCTAGAACCTGGGGGGCGCGGCCTTCATTCCGGGCCCCAGTGGCCGGGAAGCGACCGGTGCGGTCAGCTCTCCGGGCGCTCCTCCGGGGTCTGGTCCGTCACGGGGGCGGACTCGGTGGTGGTGGTCTTGACCGTGCTGATCGCGGCGGTCGTGCCGTTCGCACCGTTGGTCAGTGCCAGCTCCTTGGGGGAGAGCACCGGCGGGCGGGTGGACGGGGTGCGGCGCGAGGAGCCGGTCCAGGCGGGCCGGGCCGGGCGCTTGACGATCGAGGAGAAGATCTCGGCGATCTCTTCCTTGCCCAGCGTCTCCTTCTCCAGCAGCTGGAGGACGAGGTGGTCGAGCACGTCGCGGTTCTCGACCAGGATCTCCCAGGCCTCGTTGTGCGCCGTCTCGATGAGCTTCTTGACCTCTTCGTCCACCAGCGCGGCGACCTCTTCCGAGTAGTCGCGCTGGTGCGCCATCTCACGGCCGAGGAAGGGCTCGCTGTTGTCGCCGCCGAACTTGATGGCGCCGAGCCGCTCGGTCATGCCGTACTGGGTGACCATCGCGCGGGCCAGGTTGGTGGCCTTCTCGATGTCGTTGGCGGCGCCGGTGGTCGGGTCGTGGAAGACCAGTTCCTCGGCCGCCCGGCCGCCCAGCATGTAGGCGAGCTGGTCGAGCATCTCGTTGCGCGTGGTCGAGTACTTGTCCTCGTCCGGCAGGACCATGGTGTAGCCGAGGGCACGGCCGCGGGACAGGATGGTGATCTTGTGCACCGGGTCGGAGTTCGGCGAGGCCGCCGCGACCAGGGCGTGACCGCCCTCGTGGTACGCGGTGATCTTCTTCTCCTTGTCCGACATGATCCGGGTCCGCTTCTGCGGGCCCGCGACCACGCGGTCGATCGCCTCGTCCAGCGCCTTGTTGTCGATCAGCTTCTGGTCGCTGCGGGCGGTGAGCAGCGCCGCCTCGTTCAGCACGTTGGCCAGGTCGGCGCCGGTCATGCCGGGGGTACGGCGGGCGACGGCCGACAGGTCGACGTCGGGCGCGACCGGCTTGCCCTTCTGGTGGACCTTGAGGATCTCCAGGCGGCCCTGGAGGTCCGGCGGGTCCACGGCGATCTGGCGGTCGAACCGGCCGGGACGCAGCAGCGCCGGGTCCAGGATGTCGGGCCGGTTGGTCGCCGCGATCAGGATCACGCCGCCCTTGACGTCGAAGCCGTCCATCTCGACCAGCAGCTGGTTGAGGGTCTGCTCGCGCTCGTCGTGACCACCGCCGAGGCCGGCACCGCGGTGGCGGCCGACCGCGTCGATCTCGTCCACGAAGACGATCGCCGGGGCGTTCGCCTTGGCCTGCTCGAACAGGTCGCGGACGCGGGAGGCGCCGACACCGACGAACATCTCCACGAAGTCCGAACCGGAGATCGAGTAGAAGGGCACCCCGGCCTCGCCCGCGACGGCACGCGCCAGCAGGGTCTTGCCGGTACCCGGACGGCCGTAGAGCAGCACGCCCTTGGGGATCTTGGCGCCGACGGCCTGGAACTTGGCCGGCTCCTGGAGGAACTCCTTGATCTCGTGGAGCTCCTCGACGGCCTCGTCACAGCCGGCGACGTCGGAGAAGGTCGTCTTCGGGGTGTCCTTGGTGATCAGCTTGGCCTTGGACTTCCCGAAGTTCATGACTCGGGAGCCGCCGCCCTGCATCTGGTTCATCAGGAACAGGAAGACGACGACGATCAGAACGAACGGCAGCAGGGAGAGCAGGACACCGACGAACGGGTTCTGCTTCGACGGCGAGATGGTGTAGCCGTCGGGGATCTGCTTGTTCTGGTACCTGGTCTGGAGATTGTCGGCGAGCTGAGCGCCCTGGTCGCCGATGTAGCTCGCCTGGATCTTGGAGCTGCCCTCGACCTTCTGACCGTTCTTGAGCGTGACCTTGATGGTCTGCTCGTCGCCGGTGGTCAGCTTGGCCGACTGGACCCTGTTGGCATTGATCGCCGCGACGACCTGGCCGGTGTCCACCGACTTGTAGCCGCCGGACGAGCCGACGACCTGCATCAACACGACCACGGCAAGGACGGCCAGCACGATCCACATGACCGGCCCACGGAAGTATCGCTTCACGTCCATCCATACGGAGCGGTGCCGCCCCGTCCCTCCTGCCATAGTGAGTTTGATAAGACAGTTCTTCCGACGGTACCCCAGCCTTGGCGCCCGAAGCCGCGCGAAGCCGTTTCGAGAGCCGGGAAACCCGTCTCTGCAAGCTTCAACGGCACGGGACCCGCCGGGGTTCCCGATCACCCCACCGGGCTTGGGCCGAGTGGCTCAGCCCGCGAGCCCGGTGACGGGGTCAGCCGCCGTAGACGTGCGGCGCGAGCGTACCGACGAACGGCAGGTTCCGGTACTTCTCGGCGTAGTCCAGGCCGTAACCGACGACGAACTCGTTCGGGATGTCGAAGCCGACCCACTCCACGTCGATGGCGACCTTCGCGGCGTCCGGCTTGCGCAGCAGCGTGCACACCTTGAGGGAGGCGGGCTCGCGCGAACCGAGGTTGTTGATCAGCCAGGACAGGGTCAGCCCGGAGTCGATGATGTCCTCGACGATCAGGACGTCGCGGCCCTTGATGTCGGTGTCGAGGTCCTTGAGGATGCGCACGACTCCGGAGGACTGGGTGCCCGCGCCGTACGAGGACACGGCCATCCAGTCCATGGTCACCGGGGTGGACAGCGCCCGCGCGAGATCCGCCATGACCATCACCGCGCCCTTGAGGACGCCGACGATCAGCAGGTCCTTGCCCGCGTACTCCGCGTCGATCTTCGCGGCCAGCTCGGCCAGCTTGGCGTCGATCTCTTCCTTGCTGATGAGCACCTTCTCGAGGTCGGCACCCATGTCTTTCGCGTCCACCCGCATCACTTTCGGTCGTCCCGCACTTACGGCCGTCATCACGGCCTCCGGCTGCCCCGTGCCGGCTGCCGGAGGGTCGCTCCGAACGGTCGGGATCAGCCTTGCCGAATCACCAGTCTGCCACCCTGCCGCCGGGCGACGACCCGGCCCGGCAGATTGATGGCCCCCTGGCCGCGCCAGCCGGTGATCAGACGGTCGATTTCCTCGATGTGACGGGCGAACAGGGAGCCGGCCGGGGCGCCCGCCTCGATGGCGGCACGGCGCAGGATCCGGCGGCGCACGGCGGGCGGCAGGGCGTAGAGCTTGGCGCACTCCAGCTCTCCCGCGGCGTCGCGTACGGACGCCTCGGCCTGGCTGGCCCAGGAGTCCAGGGCGTCGGCGTCGTCGCGGGAGAGCTGGGCGGTGCGGGCGAGCGCCTCGACGACGCCCTTGCCGAGGGCCTTCTCCAGGGCGGGCAGGCCCTCGTGGCGCAGCCGGGAGCGGGTGTAGGCGGGGTCGGTGTTGTGGGGGTCGTCCCAGACGGGCAGGGACTGGACCATGCAGGCCTTGCGGGCGGTCTGCCGGTCCAGGTGCAGGAAGGGGCGCCGGTAACGGCCGCCGGCCCCCGAGACCGCGGCCATTCCGGACAGGGAGCGGATGCCGGAGCCGCGGGCGAGGCCGAGCAGCACGGTCTCGGCCTGGTCGTCGCGGGTGTGGCCGAGCAGGATGGCGGCGGCGCCGTGGCGGTCGAGCGCGGCGTCCAGGGCGGCGTACCGGGCGTCGCGGGCGGCGGCCTCGGGGCCGCCGGCGCGGCCGACGTCCACGCAGACGGACTCGACGGGGTCGAGGCCGAGTCCGCGCATCCGCAGGGCGACCTCTTCGGCGCGCAGATCGGAGCCGGGCTGGAGGCCGTGGTCGACGGTGATGCCGCCGGCCCGCAGGCCGAGCCGGGGTGCCTCGAAGGCGAGGGCGGAGGCGAGGGCCATCGAGTCGGCGCCGCCGGAGCAGGCGACGAGCACGAGGGGGCTCGCGGGCGGGGACACGAGGGTGGAACCGAGCGGGGAGGGGAGCCGCTCGGCCGCCCGGTCCCGGCGCTCGCCGGTGGTCGGGAGGGTGTTCAGGATGTCGTGGAGGACGCGGCGGACCGCCAGGCGTATCGCCGCGACCGCAGGATGGGGACCCATTGTCCGGTTCCCTTCATGAATTATCCGGGGGGTGAGCCCGGTTCGGTCACTCAGAGTGTGTAGATGGTGACAGAACCAGGCCGTTCCCCGAGCATCGCACGCCTACGCATGACTCACGGTCCCTCGGACGGGTGATTGGAGGGGCGTTCGACTGCCGTCGGCCGGATTCGATTCACGACCCGTGCGCGCGTTTCACGAATCGGCCTTGCGGTGCACCCGCGCGACCCAGTCCGCCGGTTTGGCGATCTCCGCCCTGGTGGGCAGGGTGTTGGGCGAGGTCCACACGCGGTTGAAGCCGTCGACGCCGACCTGATCCGTGACGGCCCGTACGAAGCGCTCGCCGTCCCGGTACTGCTTGAGTTTGGCGTCCAGGCCCAGCAGCTTGCGCAGGGCCTGGTCGAGCCGGGAGGCGCCCTTGGCGCGCCGCTGCTGGAACTTCTCGCGGATCTCGGCCACGGACGGTACGACGCTGGGGCCGACCCCGTCCATCACGTAGTCGGCGTGGCCCTCCAGCAAGGACATCACCGCGGTGAGGCGGCCGAGGATCTCGCGCTGGGCGGGCGTCTGCACCAGCTCCACGAAGGAGCGTCCGCCGTCGTCCTCCTCGGTCTCGGGGCGGCCCCCGGCGAGGGACTGGGCGGCCTCCCGGATGCGCTCCAGGAAGGTCATGGGGTCGACGTCCGTCTCCGCCAGGAAAGACTGGATTTCGCCCTCCAGGTGGTCACGCAGCCAGGGCACGGCCGTGAACTGCGTGCGGTGGGTCTCCTCGTGCAGGCACACCCACAGGCGGAAGTCGTGCGGTTCGACGTCGAGTTCGCGCTCCACGTGCACGATGTTGGGGGCGACGAGGAGGAGGCGCCCGCCGCCGTTCGCGCCGGCCGGCAGGTCGCGGGTGGAGGGGGCGAAGGTCTCGTACTGGCCGAGGACGCGGGAGGAGAGGAACGACAGCAGCATGCCCAGTTCCACGCCGGTGACCTTGCCGCCGACGGCGCCGAGGACGGCGCTGCCGGGGTTGCCGCCGCGGCGTTCCTGCATCTTCTCCAGGAGCGGTTTGAGGATCTCCCGGAAGCCGGCGACGTTGGCCCGGACCCAGCCGGGGCGGTCGACGACGAGGACGGGGGTGTCGTGGCTCTGCTCGGTCTCCAGCCGCGTGAAGCCCCTCACGTGCTCCTCCGAGGCCTTCGCGTGCCGCCGCAGTTCCGCGACGACGGACCGGGCCTCGTCACGGGTGACGTCGGGGCCGGGCCGAACGAGCCGGGTCGCGGTCGCCACCGCGAGGTTCCAGTCGACCATGCCGGGGGATGCGGTGCCTCCGAAGCCTGTCATGCGTCAACGGTACGTGAGCGCTACCACTTGGGGCAGGCCGTGGACACCGGGACCGCGGCGAGGGGCCGCCCGGCACGGGGCACGGGGGGCGACCGGACCCGGCGGCACGGGGCGGGCGACGGGCGCGACCGGCCCCGGTCCACCGGGCAGGACGGTGACGCCGACGGCCGGTCCGCCGGGGGCGACGGTGGCGGCCGGTCCGCCGGGGGCCGCGGTGGCCGTCGTGGTCAGCGGTGGACGTCGTGGTCAGCCGCAGCCGCACGCCGCCAGGGCCGTCGCCGTCTTGTCCAGGGCCGACTGGGCGGCCACCGGGTCCGTCGTGCCGGAGGCCAGGAAGGCGAAGGCCAGCAGGCGGCCGTCCTGGTCGACGACCGTGCCGGCCAGCGTGTTGACGCCGGTCAGGGTGCCCGTCTTGGCGTGCACCAGACCGGCCGCGCCGTCGGCGTAGCGGCCGGCCAGCGTGCCCGTGAAGTGGGCGATGGGCAGGCCGGTGAGCAGCGGGCGCAGGCCGGGGTGGTCGGGGGCGCCGGCCTTGACCAGGATCGCGGTGAGGAGGTCGGCCGTGAGCCGGTCGGCGCGGTCGAGGCCGCTGCCGTCGTGGAAGGACGTGCCCGTCAGCGGCAGGCCCAGCGTGCGCAGCTGCGCGGCGATCGCCCTGGCACCCCCGGCGAAGCTGCCGGGCTGCCCGCTCGCGAGGGCGGTCTGCCGGGCCAGGGCCTCGGCGATGTCGTTGTCGCTGTTCGTCAGCATGCGCTCGACCAGCGCGGACAGCGGCGGCGAGGAGACGCTCGCGACGGTCCGGGCACCGCCGCCGCCCTTGGCCGGGCCCGGCCCCGTCGCCTCGACGCCGGCCGCCTTGAGGAAGCCCGCGAACTTCTGCGCCGCGTCCTTCGCCGGGTCGGCGACGCGGAGCGCGGGCCCGCTGCTGGAGTCGTTCCTGCGGCCCTCGTCGGCGGTGAGGGCGCTGACCGGCGCCAGGTTCTCGTTGACTCCTATGGGATGCAGGGCCGAACCGGAGTAGAGCGTCGTGTCGTACGACAGCGTGATCTTATGGATGCCGCGTTCCCGCAGTGCCTGTGCCGTCCGTGTCGCCAGGGTGCGCAGGCTCGCCCATCCGCCGGCCTGCGCGTGCGCCGTGAGCGTGGGGTCGCCGCCGCCGACGAGGACGAGCGTGTGCGTGTCGCCCTGAAGCTCGGCGCGGGTCGTGAAGCGGTGGTCCGGGCCGAGCGCGTTCAGCGCGGCGACCGCGGTGGCCAGCTTGGTCGTGGAGGCGGGCGTGAGCCCCTTGTCGGGTTCGACGCCGTACAGCCGCCGGCCCGTGGCCGCGTCGACCACCACCGCCGCGTGGCCGTTCCCGAGCGCGGCGGAGCCCAGGAGCGGCCCCAGGACGTCCGCCAGGACCTTGCCACCGCCCGCCGGGGCCTTCCGGGTGTCCAGGGGGCCGGTCGCGGCGCCCAGGCCCGCCAGGACGGCCGGGGCGCTCGGCGCGGGCCGCGGTGCGCCCGCCGCGGGGCCCGGCCCGTGATCTGCGCCACGTGCGTGTTCGAGGGCGGTCGCCCGGTCCCGCTCGGCCGTACGCTGACCGGTGGCGTCCCACGGGCCCGACAGGGCCACCACGCCGACGGTGAGCACCAGGCCGGCGGTGGCGGCGCCCGCGGTGTACTGCAACGTGCTGAGGGAACGCGGACGGGGGAGGTCGGCGAGCAGTGGTCGTACCGTGGCCACCACTCTTGTGACCTGCGGCTTCGCCGTTCTCACGGCATGCGCAAGGCGCGGTCGTACGGCGCCGGCGAGCCGCCTCACCCGCGGTCCCGCGGTCCGCCAAGGCCCGAGCTCCGGCACGACCACCAGCCCCTTTCGCGATCACACACCTGCGTGAGGGACACTTAACCACCAGAACTATGTGCTGATCATGAAGGAGCCACCGGTGGAGTTCGACGTCACGATCGAGATCCCGAAGGGTTCGCGCAACAAGTACGAGGTGGACCACGAGACCGGTCGGATCCGTCTGGACCGTCGCCTCTTCACCTCGACCGCCTACCCGACCGACTACGGCTTCGTCGAGAACACCCTCGGCGAGGACGGCGACCCGCTGGACGCGCTGGTCATCCTGGACGAGCCGACCTTTCCGGGCTGCCTGATCCGCTGCCGCGCGATCGGCATGTTCCGCATGACGGACGAGGCCGGCGGCGACGACAAGCTGCTGTGCGTTCCGTCCACCGACCCGCGGGTGGAGCACCTGCGCGACATCCACCACGTGTCGGAGTTCGACCGCCTGGAGATCCAGCACTTCTTCGAGGTCTACAAGGACCTGGAGCCCGGCAAGTCGGTCGAGGGCGCCAACTGGGTCGGCCGCACCGAGGCCGAGCAGGAGATCGAGCGGTCCTACAAGCGCTTCAAGGAGCAGGGCGGTCACTGACCCCCGGTTCACCGAACGGGCCGCACGCCGTGGTGTGCGGCCCGTTTGCATGTCCGCGCGCGGTGCATGCGCATACTGAGGCAGCGGAATGTGTCGTTCAGGAAAGGGGCGAGGTGACGGAGGCGGACGACCGCAAGCCCCGGTCGGACGAGGCGCGGTACGACCCGGAGATCACATCGGAGTTCGCCATTCCCAAGGGGCTCGACGTCCCGAAGACGGGGAGCGAGCCGGAGACGACCTCCGAGTTCCAGGTGCCGCAAGGGCTGCTCACGCCGCAGTCGCCGGCCGGCGAGCCGGAGGGCTCGGCGTTCACCACCCCGAGCACGTACGGCCCGCAGGGCGGCGTGTCCGCGTTCACGCCGGCCACCGGGGTGCCCCTGGTCAGCCTGATCAAGGACGCGCCCTGGCAGGACCGGATGCGCACCATGCTGCGCATGTCGGTGGCGGACCGGCCCGCGCCCGAGCCGGTGCAGCACGAGGAGGAGAGCGGCCCGGCCGTCCCGCGCGTGCTGGACCTGACGCTGCGTATCGGCGAGCTGCTGCTGGCGGGCGGCGAGGGCGCGGAGGACGTGGAGGCCGCGATGTTCGCGGTGTGCCGGTCCTACGGCCTGGACCGCTGCGAGCCCAACGTCACCTTCACCCTGCTGTCGATCTCGCATCAGCCCTCGCTGGTCGAGGACCCGGTGACGGCGTCGCGGACGGTACGGCGCCGGGGCACCGACTACACCCGCCTGGCGGCCGTCTTCCGCCTGGTGGACGATCTGACCGATCCGGACACCCATGTCTCCCTGGAGGAGGCGTACCGGCGGCTCGCAGAGATACGCCGCAACCGGCACCCCTACCCCGGCTGGGCGCTGTCCCTGGCCAGCGGGCTGCTGGCGGGCGCCGCCTCGATTCTCGTCGGCGGCGATCTCGTCGTGTTCTTCGCGGCGGCGGTCGGCGCGATGCTCGGCGACCGCCTCGCCTGGCTGTGCGCGGGGCGCGGGCTGCCGGAGTTCTACCAGTTCACGGTGGCCGCGATGCCGCCCGCGGCGATCGGGGTGGCGTTCTCGCTGGCCCATGTGGACGTGAAGGCGTCCGCGGTGATCACCGGTGGACTGTTCGCGCTGCTGCCCGGACGGGCGCTGGTGGCGGGCGTCCAGGACGGCCTGACGGGCTTCTACATCACCGCCTCCGCCCGCCTCCTGGAGGTCCTGTACTTCTTCGTGGGCATCGTCACCGGTGTGCTGATCGTCCTGTACTTCGGCGTGAAGGTGGGCGGCAAGCTCAACCCGGAGGCGGCGCTGCACATCTCCCAGCGGCCCCTGATCCAGATCGCGGCCTCCATGCTGCTGTCGCTGACCTTCGCGGTCCTGCTCCAGCAGGAGCGGTCCACCGTGCTCTGGGTGACCCTCAACGGAGGCGTCGCCTGGAGCGTGTACGGCGCGATGCACTATGTCGCCGGCATCTCGCCGGTGGCCTCCACGGCCGTCGCCGCCGGCCTGGTCGGGCTGTTCGGGCAGCTGCTCTCCCGCTACCGGTTCGCCTCCGCGCTGCCGTACACCACGGCGGCGATCGGGCCGCTGCTGCCCGGTTCCGCGACCTACTTCGGGCTGCTGAACATGGCCCAGAACAACGTGGACAAGGGGCTGGTGTCGCTGGCCAACGCGGCGTCGCTGGCCATGGCGATCGCGATCGGGGTCAACCTGGGCTCGGAGATCTTCCGGCTGTTCCTGCGCGTGGGCTCGCCGGGGAAGCGCCGGGCCGCCAAGCGGACCAGGGGATTCTGAGCGGCCGGGCGCCTACTGCTCGCGGTAGTCGTACGGGTACTGGTCCTGGCCCTGCCGCTGATCGTGGCCCTGCTGCGGGTACTGCCGGGGGTCGTAGTACGGCTGCTGGGGCTGCTGGTTCCAGTCCTGCTGCTGGTACTGGGGCTGCTGAGGCTGCTGGTACTGAGGCTGGGGCTGGTCGCCGTAGCCCTGCCGGCCGTGCTCCCGGCCGCCGTGGCCCTGCTGGCCGTAGCCCTGGTCGTGCCCCTGGTCGCCGTACTGCTGCGGCCCGCCGTACGGCCGCTGATCGCCGTGCTGCTGCCCGCCGTACTGCTGCTGCCCGTAGCGCTCGTCCGGCTCGATGCGGCGCAGCCGGGTCGTGGCGTCGTCCATGACCGGCGGCTGCGGGAACCGCGGTGCCGCGGCGGCGGGGCGGGGCTGCTCCTCGGGGGCCTTCTTGCTCTTGCCGCGGGCCCTGAGGTACTCGATCGCGATCGGGACCACCGAGACGAGGACGATCAGGATCAGGATCGCCTCGATGTTGTTCTTGACGAAGCCGATGTTGCCGAGCCAGGAGCCGAGCAGGGTGACGCCCGCGCCCCACAGGGCGCCGCCGATGACGTTGAAGGTCAGGAAGGAGCGGTAGCGCATGCCGCTCACGCCCGCGATGATCGGCGTGAAGGTGCGCACCACCGGCACGAAGCGGGCCAGGATCAGCGACTTGGGGCCGTACTTCTCGAAGAATTCGTGCGCCTTGGCGACATTCTCCTGTTTGAACAGGCGCGAGTCGGGCCGGTTGAACAGGGACGGCCCGACCTTCTTGCCGAACATGTAGCCCGCCTGGTCGCCGAGGATCGCGGCGACGCAGATCAGGGCGATCGCACCCCACAGCGGGAAGTCCAGCTGGTGCGAGGTGATCAGCAGACCGCAGGTGAACAGCAGCGAGTCGCCGGGCAGGAAGAAGCCGATGAGCAGGCCGGACTCGGCGAAGACTATGAGCAGCAGACCCCAGACGCTGTACGTGTCGAGCAGATAGTTGGGATCGAGCCAGCTCGGGCCTAGGGCGAGTGTCATCACGGGTCCGGGCTCCTGAAGGGGGGAGAAGGGGCGGCTACGGTGACCGGGTGGGGCCGCACAAAGCTATCAACGTGACGTGCCCCCTCCGGGTTCCCTGCCGGCCGCCGCTCAAGAGCTCCGCCGGTCGGCGTTCGCCAGGATCGCGTCGTGCAGGTGTTCGGCGAGTCCGGGGTGCATCGCGTCGTAGTACGCCCTGAAGCGCTCGTCGGCGACATACATTGCGGCGAGACAGCGGTGCATCGCGTACGGGCACTCGTAGAACCACCGGCCGATGTGCTGCCGGTGCTCCTCGGCCAGGGCCCTGGCGGCCTCCCCCGCCGCGGGTTCGCCGGCGGCCACCAGGCGCACATAGCGCTCGCTCCAGTCGTCCGCCTCGGCCTGCATCCGCTTCCAGTCCTCCTTGCCGTAGGCCGCGGCGCGGCGCTGGGACTCGGCCCACTGCGCCGTGCCGCCCCAGCGGGCCTCCGCCTCCTCGGCGTACTGCTCGGGGTCCTGGTCCCCGAACACCTCGAACCGCTCCTCGGGTGTCAGATCGATGCCCATCTTGCGTGCCTCCATGGCGTGTTCCACGGCCTCGGCCATCCGGCGCAGCTTCTCGATCCGGGCGGTCAGCAGAGCGTGCTGCCGGCGCAGGTGTGCGCGCGGGTCCGTGTCCGGGTCGTCGAGCAGCACCGCGACCTCGTCGAGCGGAAAGCCGAGCTCCCGGTAGAACAGGATCCGCTGGAGCCGGTCCAGGTCGGCGTCGGTGTAGCGGCGGTGCCCCGCGGGAGTGCGCCCGCCGGGCACCAGGAGGCCGATCTCGTCGTAGTGGTGCAGGGTGCGCACCGTGACGCCGGCGAACCCCGCGACCTGTCCCACGGAGTAGCTCAACTGTCCGCTTCCTTCCGTTCGTCGGTCGGTACGACGGTCAGCCTGCGGCCTCACGCGGCGTGAGGTGCAAGTCCGCGGCGCCCCCGATGCCGGGACCCGCGGATCAGGGTAGGCGTCCGGGTCATTCCGGATGTCGGGGCCGTGCGGACCTGCATAAGGTGGCGGCGAGGAGGCAGACATGGCCCTGCACAAAGGTCCGCAGAAGCATCAGGAGCGGGTGCTGTCCGTCAACCCGTTCTTCGGGGAGGCCGACCCGGTCGGCGGTATGACCGAGGCCCCGCCCACCCACCGGCTTCCGGACGCCCCGATGGCCCCCACGACCGCCTACCAGCTGGTGCACGACGAGCTGATGCTGGACGGCAACTCCCGGCTGAACCTGGCCACGTTCGTCAGCACCTGGATGGAGCCCCAGGCCGGGGTGCTGATGGCGGAGTGCCGGGACAAGAACATGATCGACAAGGACGAGTACCCGCGCACCGCCGAGCTGGAGCGGCGCTGCGTGGCGATGCTCGCGGATCTGTGGAACGCACCGGACCCGGCCACCGCGGTGGGCTGTTCGACCACGGGGTCGAGCGAGGCGTGCATGCTGGCCGGGATGGCGCTGAAGCGGCGCTGGGCGCAACGCAACGCCGACCGGTATCCGGGCGCGCGCCCCAATCTGGTGATGGGGATCAACGTCCAGGTGTGCTGGGAGAAGTTCTGCAACTTCTGGGAGGTGGAGGCGCGCCAGGTCCCCATGGACGGCGACCGCTACCACCTGGACCCGCAGGCGGCGGCCGAGCTGTGCGACGAGAACACCATCGGCGTCGTCGGCATCCTCGGCTCGACCTTCGACGGTTCCTACGAGCCGATCGCCGACCTGTGCGCGGCCCTGGACGCCCTCCAGGAGCGCACCGGCCTGGACATCCCGGTGCATGTGGACGGGGCGTCCGGCGCGATGGTGGCGCCCTTCCTGGACGAGGACCTGGTGTGGGACTTCCGGCTGCCGCGGGTGGCCTCCATCAACACCTCGGGACACAAGTACGGACTGGTGTATCCGGGTGTCGGCTGGGCCCTGTGGCGGGACGCGGAGGCGCTGCCCGAGGAACTGGTCTTCCGGGTCAACTACCTGGGCGGCGACATGCCGACCTTCGCCCTCAACTTCTCCCGCCCCGGCGCGCAGGTCGTCGCGCAGTACTACACCTTCCTGCGCCTGGGCCGCGAGGGCTTCCGCGCGGTCCAGCAGTCCACCCGTGACGTGGCCCGCTCCCTCGCCGACCGCATCGAGGGCCTCGGCGACTTCCGGCTGCTGACGCGGGGCGACGAACTCCCGGTCTTCGCGCTGACCACGGCCGACCATGTGACCGCGTACGACGTCTTCGACGTCTCCCGCCGCCTGCGCGAGAGCGGCTGGCTGGTCCCCGCGTACACCTTCCCGGCCAACCGCGAGGACCTCTCCGTCCTGCGCGTCGTGTGCCGCAACGGCTTCTCGCACGACCTGGCCGACCTCTTCCTCGCCGACCTGACCCGCCTCCTGCCGGAACTGCGCCGCCAGCCGCATCCGCTCACGCGGGACAAAGGGGCGGCGACGAGCTTCCACCATTAGGAGAGCACCGGAGACGGCTTCACAGGGGAGGTACGCAGTGGGGGGATACGTCGGCCGCCGCGAACCGGCGGCCGACGGCGGCCCGGCGGTCTCCGCTCAGCCCTCCGCCCGTTCCAGGGCCACCAGCTCGAACGCGGTCTTCCCGTCGAGTGACTCCCGGATGATGTCCGCGTGCCCCGCGTGGCGGGCGGTCTCACGGATCAGGTGGAGGCAGAGCCAGCGCAGGGAGACGCGTCCCTCCGGCGGGAACCAGGGGTCCGGCGGGAGCGGGAAGGTGTCGTCCAGGCTCGGGGCGGAGCGGATGAACTTCTCCGTCTCGGCGGCGATCCGCTCCCAGTGGGCGAGCTGCGAGGCCACCGTCTCCTCGCCGACCAGCTCGAAGCTCTCGTGCCAGTTGGACTGGTCCCGGCGCACCGGCGGCGCCTCCTGCCGGGCCCGTGCGAGCCACATCTGCTCGACCTCGGCGGCATGCTTGAGCAGCCCGCCCAGTGACAGCTCGCTCGCGCTCGGCCGGGTGCGGGCCTGCTCCTCGCTCAGCCCGAGCACCGACCGGCGGATGCCGCCGCGCTGCTCCTCGATGAACGCCAGCAGCGCTCCCCGCTCGTCGCCCCGCTCCTCCGCGGGCACATGCGTGACCATGACCGGCCGCCTTTCCTCGGTTCACCGGGGCGTTCGCCCCGACACCGGGAAAGCTACGGGCCTTCTAGGCCGGATCCTGTCCTGAAGGGCCGCGCGGAACGCGGAAGGGAAGATCAGAACGGGAAGCCGCTGCGGCCGTGCTGGACGGAGATCCACTTGACCGTGGTGAACGCCTCCAGCGTCGTCTCGCCGTTGAGCCGGCCGACGCCGGAGTGCTTCTCGCCACCGAAGGGCACGATCGGCTCGTCGTGCACGGTGCCGTCGTTCACATGGAACATGCCGGTGTCGATCCGCTTGGCGAAGGCGACGCCCCGCTCGATGTCCCCGGTGTGCACGGCGCCGCTGAGGCCGTACGGCGTGTCGTTGACGATCCGCACCGCCTCCTGCTCGCCGTCGAACGGCACCAGGAAGACGACCGGTCCGAACACCTCCTGCTGGAGCAGCGGGGAGTCGGCGGGGACGCCGGTGAGCACCGAGGGCTCGACCAGGTTGTTGGTCGTGCCGCCGTGCACCAGCGCCGTCGCGCCCTCGGCGAGCGCCTGCTCGACCACGCCCGAAACGGCGTTCGCCTGCGCGGAGTTGATGACCGGGCCGATGACGGTCTCCGGGTCGCGCGGGTCGCCCACCTTGAGGGTGCGCACCTTGGCGACGAACTTCTCGGTGAACTCGTCCGCGACCGAGCGGTCCACCAGGACCCGGTTGGCGGCCATGCAGACCTGCCCCTGGTGCACGAACCGGCTGAAGACCGCCGCGTCCACCGCGTAGTCGAGGTCCGCGTCGTCCAGCACCACCAGCGCGCTGTTGCCGCCCAGTTCGAGCACCGAGCGCTTGAAGTTCGCGGCGCAGACGGTGGCGACGTGCCGGCCCACCTGGTCGGAGCCCGTGAAGGAGATGACCTTGGGGACCGGGTGCTCGATGAACGCGTCGCCGATCTCGGCGATGTCGGTGACGACGACATTGAGCAGCCCGCCGGGCAGCCCGGCCTCCTCGAACAGCCTGGCGATGAGCGTGCCACCGGCGATCGGGGTGTTCTGGTGCGGCTTGAGCACCACGCCGTTGCCGAGCGCGAGCGCCGGGGCCACGGACTTCAGCGACAGCAGGAAGGGGAAGTTGAAGGGACTGATCACGCCCACGACGCCCACCGGCACCCGGTAGACGCGGTTCTCCTTGCCCTCGCCCGGAGACGGCAGGATCCGGCCCTCGGGACGCAGCGCCAGATTGATGGACTCGCGCAGGAACTCCTTGGCGAGGTGCAGCTCGAAACCGGCCTTCACCCGCGTGCCGCCCAGCTCCGCGATGATCAGGTCGGCTATCTCCTGCTCGCGGTCCTCGACGAGTCTGAGCACCCGCTCGAACACCGTGCGCCGGGCGTACGGGTTGGTGTCGGCCCATGCCTTCTGGGCGCGCTCGGCGGCCCGGTAGGCCTGGTCGACCTCCTCGACGGTGGCCACGGTGATCGAGGCCAGCTTCTCGTCGTCGTACGGATTGAAGTCGATGACGTCCCAGGAACCGCTGCCCGGTCGCCATTCGCCGTCGATGTACTGCTGGGCCAGGTCGCTGAAATAGGACGACATGTGATCCCTCAATCGCTAGCGGAGCCGGATCCCGGCCACGGTCTGAGTCTGATCGAGCGTCATCCTACTTGCGGGTCAGGAGAGTTGGAGGAGTCCCCTCAGAACATCCCGGCTCTCGTCGGGACCCGGACTGTCCTGCTGCAACTCCTTGAGGGCCTGCTCGTACTGGGCCACGTCCTCGCGCTTGTCGAGGTACAGGGCGCTGGTCAGCTGCTCCAGGTAGACGACGTCGGAGAGGTCGGACTCGGGGAAGCTGAGGATGGTGAAGGCGCCGCTCTCGCCGGAGTGCCCGCCGAAGCTGAACGGCATCACCTGGAGCCGTACGTTCGGCCGCTCGGAGACGTCGATGAGGTGCTGGAGCTGGCCGCGCATCACCTCGCGGTCGCCGTAGGGGCGGCGCAGGGCGGCCTCGTCCAGGACGATGTGGAACTCGGGGGCGTTGTCGGAGAGCAGGTACTTCTGGCGCTCCAGGCGCAGCGCGACCCGCCGTTCGACGTCGTCGGCGCTCGCGCCCTTCATGCCGCGCCGGACCACCGCGCGGGCGTACTCCTCGGTCTGGAGCAGGCCGTGCACGAACTGCACCTCGTAGACGCGGATCAGGGTGGCGGCGCCCTCCAGGCCCACATAGGTGGGGAACCAGTTGGGCAGGACGTCGCTGTAACTGTGCCACCATCCCGCCACGTTGGCCTCGCGGGCGAGGGACAGCAGCGACTGGCGCTCCGCCTCGTCGGTGATGCCGTACAGCGTCAGCAGGTCTTCGACGTCCCTCGTCTTGAAGCTCACCCGGCCCAACTCCATCCGGCTGATCTTGGACTCGGACGCCCGGATGGAATACCCGGCCGCCTCGCGCGTGATCCCCCGTGCTTCACGCAGTCGCCTGAGTTGCGAGCCGAGCAGCATCCGCCGCACCACCGATCCGGGCTCTCCCGCGCTCACCTTCGCCAGCCTCCCCAACCGTCTTCAGGGCCCGCAGTCTGCCACTAAAACGCTCCGTGCAGTACTCGTACGATTACGCAAACGGAGAGATCGGGCCCGTTTCCAGCGAGCGGGGCGGGGCAGTGGTCCGGACCACTGGCGGGAACTGTCATGAAGATGGCAGAAAAAATGGCCAAGAAGTGGTACGGGCCTATCCATTTCGGTCGCGTGCACGTGCATCTGCCCTTGCATCTACCCTTCCCATCCGAAACCATGGTCTCGCGCCACCGCTGCATCGCAACGACCGCGAATTCGGGAGTGCCTCGCATGGGGACGAATGGATCGACCATGCTCAAGCCGTTACGGCAGGGCCTTCCGCCGCTGGACCCCGCGGCCGTGTCCAGCGCCGCTTCCTGTGCTCTGCCGGCGCGGTACGAAGCGGTACGCGAGGCCCGGCGGTTCACCCGTGACACCCTCGACCAGTGGGGTGCGGGCGAGCGCTTCGACGATGTCTGCCTGGTCGTCTCCGAACTCGTCACCAACGCGCTGCGGCATGCGCTGCCGGGCGAGTACGGCTGCCCCGAGGAGCAAGCCGCCTCGGTGCGGCTGCACTTGATGCGCTGGGACGAGCGGCTGGTCTGCGCGGTGCGGGACCCGAGCCACGAGACGCCGGCGCCGCGGGACTCCGACGACTTCTCCGCGGAGTCGGGGCGGGGCCTCTTCCTGGTCGACTCCTTCGCGGACAGCTGGGGCTGGCAGCCGCTGGCCGGTTCGCTGGAGGGGAAGATCGTCTGGGCGATGTTCCGTCTGGACCAGCCCGCCTGATCGTCTACGCGCGTCACCGCAGGGGGCGCCGCGCCTCGGGCCGAGCGAGGGGGTCGGGCACGCACCGCCCGGCGCCGGCCCCCTGCCGCTCAGCCGGCGATCAAGTGGTCGAACTCGCCGTCCTTGATCCCGAGCAGCATCGCCTCTATCTCGGCCCGCGTGTACACCAGGGCCGGTCCGTCCGGGAAGCGGGAGTTGCGCACGGCCACCTCACCGCCCGGCAGCCGCGCGAACTCCACGCAGGATCCCTGCGAGTTGCTGTGCCTGCTTTTCTGCCAGGCCACTCCGTCCAGCTGCGTGGCAGCCATGCCGTTGTACACGTCGTACCCCCCGAACACGCCGTCAACGTCGCGGTCCACAGGTCGCTCCCCGGTGTGCACTGGCTGGTGAGGCCATAGATGCGGTGGTCAACTGACCTGGATCATAACCCTCGCCTCACGTGCACTTGCATGAGCAGATGCACGTGCACGGCGAGTGCTCTCGTCGTTACAGTCTTGACGCGCGCTTTGCCTGACGATGTGCGGCCGTATGCCGCCGTTTCACCTGAAGCCGTCCCAGCGCCTGCCCCGGAGCGGCCGTCGCATGCCCTCTCCGTCCTCCGCCCCTGATCATCCCTGCCGTCGGCCGGGCCGGAACGCCGGGACCGGATTCCTCCAGCCAGGACCCGGACTCCTCCTGCACGCGGGCTCCACCCGCGCTCGGGCGTCTCCTGCACAAGGAAGAGACGCGTTCCGCGCCCTTCCTGTTCCGGCCCGGACGGAGAAGTCCCGGCGCATGGAAGGCCCCGGCGGGAGGCTGCTGATAGCTTGCTGCGGCCGTCCGGCCGAGGGCGGCGGACGCCTACAGCTTGGGGAGCCTGACGTGACTTCGGCGACTGCTTCGACCACTACACGGGTGCGGATCACGGCTCTGGCCGCGGGTCTGGTCGGCGCGCTGGCGCTGACGGCGTGCGGCGGCGGTGGCGACGCCCACCCCGCCACGAGCCCGTCGGGCGCGGCGAACACCGGCCCCGCACCCTCCTCGTCCGCCGGTGGCTCCGGGGTGAGCGGCGCCTCCGGAAAGCTCCAGGGCAGCTGGCTGGCCACCCGCGGCGGCACCATCGTGGCCCTGGTGATCAACGGCAGGCAGGCGGGCATCTTCGCGACCGGCGGCACGGTGTGCAGCGGCACCGCGGGCAACGAGTCCGGTATGCAGATGATCCACCTGACCTGCGCCAAGGGCAGTCAGGACCGCACCACCGGGATGGTCGATTCGGTCGACGGCGCGTCCATGAAGGTGACCTGGTCGGGCAAGGTGGGCCAGGAGACGTACACGAAGGCGGAGGGCGGCAAGCTGCCGTCCGGACTGCCGACCGCCGCCGCGCGGTGACGTCCGCTTCCCGGCGTTGACGCGCCGCGCGCCGCGGTGACGCCCCCGCGGCGCGGTGCGGTCCGCCGGGAAGCACCTGAAGCGGTGATTCGCGAGGGGCGCGCGAACGGCACCGCCGCTCAGGCGCGATGATGCTGGAGCACCGTCACGACCTCGATGGGACCTGCTCATGCGTGCCTTTCCGCTCACCGTCACCGCCGTTGCCGCCGCCCTGCTGCTGACCGCCTGCGGGGGCGGGGGGCACAGCGGCAGCGGTGGCAAGAACAGCTCGGCCTGCCAGCTCGGCGGGGTGTCCCTCCAGGTCGGGGCGGCGAGTGTGGCGCCGGCGGCGGGCGACACCGGCGAGGTGCCGGTCAGCATCACCAACCAGAGCAAGACCTGCACGCTGGAGAACTTTCCGGGCGTCACCCTGAGCAAGGGCGGCGCGAGCGCGACGCTGCCCGCCCAGAAGGGTGCGAAGGCGCAGACGCTGAAGCTCGCCAAGGGCGACGCCGCGTCCTTCACCATCAGCTATGTGCGCGGCAAGGACGGCGACGCCACCAGCCTCGCGGCCACCGAGCTGAAGATCGCCCTGCCGGGCGGCGACACGGTGCAGAGCTTCCCCTGGAAGTACGGCCCGGTCGCCGGCCAGGGCGCGGCGACCAAGCCGAACGCCTCCGTCAGCACCTTCCAGCAGGCCGGCGACTAGGGTCTTTCGTTTGGATCAGGCCGATCCAGGAGGCGTTGGAGCGGACTCCGGTGCCGTGCGTCGCGGGGCGGAGGAAGGACATGCCGGAGCCGTGGCAACCGGCGGCAACGCCGCGAGGCGCGGTGCCAGGCCCCGCGAGCCTGGGGGGATCCGCCCGAGAGATCCCGGCCGCGGGGCGTCCGGTCCGCGGCTCATCCCAGCCGTGGCCGCGCCCTGACCTGGGCGCGGTCGGCGGCTGCCGCGCCCTCCGTCCAGCCGGCCTCGTCGCTCACCCCGCGCAGCCGGGTGGTCGTGGTCTCGGGGAACATCCGCTCCAGACGGCCGGCGACGGCTGTCTCGCGCGTGGCCAGCACCGGCAGCAGGTCCCGGCTGATCTGGCTCTCGGCGGCGGCCGCGAGCCGGGCGCCGACCCGGTGGGCGTAGGCGGCGAGGAAGGACTGCCGGAAGGTCTTGGTGCGCTTGCGTCCGGCCGCCCGCTGGCCCGCCTCGGCCTTGGTCATGGCGTGTGTGGCCTGCACCAGCAGCGAGGTGTAGAGCAGTTCGACCGCCTCCAGGTCGCCCTCGAAGCCGACGACGGTGGAGAAGCAGAGCGGTTCGTTCCACACCGCGCGGCAGTGGTTCGCGGTGGCCACGGCGTCCAGCAGGACGGCCTTGGCCTGTTCGTACGGCGGCTCGACGCCTATCCGGCAGGCGCCGGGCGCGTCCGGTGCGGGCGCCGCGGCGGCGAGCAGCGCCTCGTCCACGCTGTGCCGGGCCATCAGCTCCTGCGCCTTGGCGGTCAGGGCCTCGGCCTCCTCCGGGTAGCCGGTCGCCTCGGCCTTGGCGAGCAGCGCGCGGATGCGGCCGAGGAGCCGGGCGGCGGCGGGGTCGTGGGGGCGGCGGCTCTCCTCCTCCAGGGGTTCCAGGGTGGGCAGGCGCAGCAGCAGGCGGTACAGCTCAAGGACGGCGGTGGCACGGGAGAAGCGGTCGGCTCCGTGCGCGGGGCCCTCGGGCAGCTCGGCGAGCTGGGCGGTCCAGCGGCGCCCGCGCGGCCGGTCCGCTCCGGACTGGGCCCGGATCAGCGCGGCGGCCAGGTGCACATGCGGCGGCTCCAGCTCGCGCCGCACCAGCCGTACGACGTCGGCGGGCGCCCAGCCGCGCCGCCACGCGGTCGCCACGAACTCTTCGCCGCGCCGGGCGAGTTCGGTGTCCGCGGCGGGGTCGGCGGCGAGCAGGGAGGCGCCGGTGTCGAGGCCGGTGTCGGTGTCGTCGTAGAGCGCGGCCCGGAAGGCACGCTCGACCGTGCTGGCAGAACTGGTCACATCGCCGATCGTGCCACGCCCCGCCGACACCGCGCCCGAAGACGTCCACAGCCTGTGGATAAGTCCGCGCCGCCATCGAGGCTGCACCCGATCCACTGTCAACCATCGGTTGACAGTACAGAGGGCGCAACCTACGGTTGACACATGGCGACCAATCCGAACATCGCGGCATCCGTGCGCCTCGACGACCTCATCGAGGCCATCAAGAAGGTTCATCACGAACCCCTCAACCAGCTTCAGGACGCGGTGCTCGCGGCCGATCACCTCGGCGACGTGGCGGACCACCTGATCGGGCACTTCGTGGACCAGGCCCGCCGCTCGGGCGCGTCCTGGACCGAGATCGGCAAGAGCATGGGCGTGACCCGGCAGGCGGCGCAGAAGCGGTTCGTGCCGAAGGAGTCCGCCGACCTCGACCCGAGCCAGGGCTTCAACCGCTACACCCCCCGCGCGCGAGACGCGGTCATGGCCGCGCACAACGAGGCGGTGGCCGCCCGGAACCCGGAGGGGCGGCCGGAGCACCTGGTCCTCGGGCTGCTGTCCGAGCCGGAGGGCCTCGCCGCGAAGGCGATCACCGCGCAGGGCGTCCCGCTGGACGCCGTTCGCGAGGCCGCGACCGCCGCGCTGCCGCCCGCCGCCGAACAGATCCCCGACCTCGTCCCCTACGGGCCCGGCGCCAAGAAGGTCCTGGAACTCACCTTCCGCGAGGCCCTGCGGCTCGGGCACAACTACATCGGCACCGAACACCTCCTGCTGGCCCTGCTGGAGCACGAGAACGGCACGGGTGTCCTCAGCGGGCTCGGCATCACCAAGGCCGCGGCCGAGGAGTACGTGGACACCGTCCTCGCACCGCTGAGGGACAAGCGCGCGCAGCCCCCCACCGAGGGCTGAAACCGCAGGTCACGGCGATTGTCAGTGGTGCCTGCCACACTCGCAGTCATGGCCGACCGATGGGCACTCGCTCCGGCCGAGGACGGTGGCGTGGACGTCGCCCCCCTCGGCCCGGACGGGCTGCCCGCCGGGCCGGTGCGGCGGGAGAGGGATGCCGCCGGGGCGGTGCGGAGCCGCCCGGAGGTGACGCGCTGGGTGTGGCGGTCGACCGCCGACGTCTACCCGCGTCTGCTCGCCACGGGGGTGCGAGTGGAGCGGTGCTACGACATCGAGGTCGCCGAGACCCTGCTGCTGGGCCACGAGGGGCGGTACGGCGAGCCACGCTCGGCCGCCGCCGCCCTGGCCCGCCTCCGGGGCGGCCCCGTGCCGCCCGATCCTCCGCAGCGGGCGGCCGAACCGGGCGCCCAGTCCCCGCTGTTCGAACCCACCGGCAGCGCGCTCCCCCTGGCCGATCTCCTCGCCGTCTACGCCGATCAGCAGCGGCGGCACGACAAGGCGGCCGACCCGGCACGGATGCGGCTGCTGACCGCCGCCGAGTCCGCCGGCACCCTGGTGGCCGCCGAGATGAACCGGGCCGGGCTGCCCTGGAGCGCCGAGGTCCACCGGGACTTGCTGCGTGATCTGCTCGGCGAGCGGTACGCGGGCGGGGGCGAGCCGCGCCGCCTCGCGGAGCTGGCGGACGAGATCTCCGCGGCGTTCGGCCGCCGGGTCCGCCCCGATCTGCCGGCCGATGTGCTCAGGGCCTTCGCACAGGCCGGGATCAAGGTGAGGTCCACCCGCCGCTGGGAGCTCCAGTCCGTCGACCACCCGGCCGTCGCACCACTGCTCGCCTACAAGAAGCTGTACCGCATCTGGGTGGCCCACGGCTGGTCCTGGCTCCAGGACTGGGTGCGCGAGGGCCGCTTCCGCCCGGAGTTCCAGTCCGGCGGCACGGTCACCGGGCGCTGGGTGACCCATGGCGGGGGCGCCCTCCAGATCCCCAAGGTGATCCGGCGGGCCGTGGTCGCCGACCCCGGCTGGCGGCTGGTGGTGGCCGACGCCGACCAGATGGAGCCGCGGGTGCTGGCCGCGATCTCCCGCGACCCCGGCCTGATGGAGGTCGCGGGCCGCGAGAGCGACCTCTACCAGGCGGTGTCCGACCGCGCCTTCTCCGGCGACCGCGACCAGGCCAAGCTGGCCGTGCTGGGCGCGGTCTACGGCCAGACCTCCGGCGACGGCCTGAAGAACCTCGCCGCGCTGCGCCGCCGCTTCCCGAAGGCCGTCGCCTATGTCGACGACGCGGCGCGGGCGGGCGAGGAGGGCCGGCTGGTGCGCACCTGGCTGGGCCGCACCTGTCCGCCGGCCGCGGGTACCGACGAGGACGCGGCGGAGGAGGCGGGCATCCCCGTCGGGCCCGCGGAGGACGCGGCGGAGGCACCGTCCGACGGCCAGGTCTGGGTGCCGGGTCACGCCTCCACCGACTCCCGTGCGCGGGGCCGCTTCGCGCGCAACTTCGTCGTCCAGGGCAGCGCCGCCGACTGGGCCCTGCTGCTGCTCGCCGCGCTGCGCCGGTCCTGTGCCGGGCTGCGGGCCGAGCTGGTCTTCTTCCAGCACGACGAGGTGATCGTGCACTGCCCCGCCGAGGAGGCCGACACCGTGGTGGCCGCCATCCGCGAGGCAGCCGCCCTCGCCGGCCGCCTGACCTTCGGCGAGACACCGGTGCGCTTCCCCTTCACGACGGCGGTGGTGGAGTGCTATGCGGACGCCAAGTAGGGCGCGGCGCAGGGCGGCTGCGGGCCCCCCGTGCGCCATGCGGTCGCCTGCTGCGTGCGGACCGGTGCCGGGCGACCGCGTGCCGCCGCGCGGGTACGAGCGGGCTGACCGGCCGCCGCCGCGCACCGGGCGCCCGCCGCCCGGCGGTTCACTCGGCCAGGAGTTCCCGCAGCTCGGTCATCACGGTCCGTTCGTCCGTGCCGGCCAGGGCGGCGAGGGCGGTGCGCCAGGCGGTGCGGGCCTCCTGGTGGCGGCCCTGTGCGTGCAGCAGCAGGCCGTGCTGGTGGCGGGCCAGGCCGCCCGTGTAGCGGTCGGCGCGGGCGTCGGCGCGGCGCAGCAGCTCGCCGCACTCGGTGTACGCCCGCTCGTCCTCCCCCAGCCGCCGCAGCGCGCGGACCAGACCGAGCCGGGTCCGCGCCTCGCCGTGCCAGTCGCCGTGCCCGCCGAGGATGCCGAGGCTCTGCTCGAAGTGCCGTGCGGCGGCGGCCGGTTCGTCCAGGGCGAGATGGGCGTAGCCGATGTTGCAGTGCGCGAAGTGGCGCACGATGACCGCGCCGGCCGCCTCCCCGAGCGCCAGCGAACGCCGGTGCTGCTCGATCGCGGCGCGCGGATCGGTGTGTTCGTACAGGTTGCCGAGATGGCTGTGGGTGATGGCCTCGCCGACGGGGTCGTTCAGCAGCCGCGCGCAGGACAGGCTCTCCCGCAGCGCCTCCTCGGACTCCGCGAACCGGCCGAGTCCCTCCAGCAGCAGCCCCCGGTTGTTCAGGCAGCGCCGGACGCGGCTGGGCACGCCGAGCCGCCGCCAGCTCTCCAGGCAGCGGTCGGTCAGGGCGAGGGCCTGGTTGTGCCGGCCGGTCAGGAAGTGCAGGCCCGCGAGATCGCCGAGCGCGTACGCCTGCGCCTCCGGGTCACCGAGTCGCCGCGCCGCTTCGAGCGCGGCCCGCCCGAGCACCTCCATCTCCGCGACCCGGCCGCTGCGCTGCACACACGGGAACAGCAGGCGGACCAGCACCGAGAGGTGGGCGAGCCGCCGCGGATCGGCGGCGCCGGCGTTGCGCGCCACCAGCGCGACCACGTTCTCCAGCTCCGTCTCGCCCCAGGCGAACGCCTGCCCGGCCGACTCGAAGGACGACAGAGCGGCCACCTCGGTGGCGTGCTCCGCCGGCTGCGCGGAGGTCGGCCGCCGCCGGTCGTCCAGGTCGAGACCGGGCTCCACGATGGCGACGAGCACGCGCTCGGCCACGGCGGCGTACCAGCGCAGCGCGACGAGGTCCGGGGAGGCGTCGTCGTCGCGGGTGCGGACATGAGCGCGGTCGGCGGCGGTGACGGGCGGAACGGGGACAGCGGCCGGGCGGAACTCCGCCCCGCCGTGGGTCAGTTCGCGGGCGAACTCGCGGACCAGGTCGTGCGGGATGTAGCGGCCGTAGGCCGTCTCCTCCAGGAGGGCCACGTCGACGAGGCGGTCCAGGGCGGCCTCGGCGCGGCGCGCGTCGATGCCGGCGAGGCGGGCGAGGAGCGGGGCGCCGTAGGCCGGCAGGTCGAGCGCGCCGATGTGGCGCAGGAGGAGGGCCGCGTCCCGGTCGGCCTCGCGCCCGGCCGTGGCGAGGGCGTCATGGGCGACGGCGAGGGAGCGCCGGACGCTGAGGTCGTCGTACTCCAGTTGCCGTAGCCTCCCTCCGGTGGACGCCAGTTGACCGGCGAGCACGTCCGGCGTGAGGGCGCGCCGGGCGGCGAGCCGGGCCGCGACCACGCGCAGGGCCAGCGGCAGTCCGCCGGTCAGCTCGACCAGGGCATGGCCGGCGTCCAGTCCCGGACGGCCGCTCAGCGCGCGGAGCAGGGCCGCGCTGTCCTCGCCGGCCAGCGGGGCGAGCGGGAAGCGCCGGGCGCCGTCGAGGGTGGTCAGCGGGGAGCGGCTGGTGACGATCACCGCGCAGCCGGGGCCGGCCGGGATGAGGGGCCGGACCTGGGCGGCGTCGGCCGCGTCGTCCAGGACCAGCAGGACGCGGGCGGGGGCGAGCAGGGAGCGGAGCAACGCGGTCGCCGCGTCCGGGTGTTCGGGTACCTTGCGGGGCTCGACGCCCAGGTCGTGCAGCAGGGCGGCGAGCGCCTGCGCGGGGCCGAGCGGAGGCATGCCGGGGGTGGCGCCGTGCAGGTTGACGTAGAGCTGGCCGTCGGGGAAACGTTCCCGCAGCTCATGGGCGACGTGCAGGGCGAGGGCGCTCTTGCCGACCCCCGCCATGCCGGAGACCACGGCGACGGCCGGCCCCGGCGCGGGCGGCTCGGTCAGCGCGTGCCGCAGGGCGCGGCGGGCGGGGCCGCGGCCGGTGAAATGAGCTGGCGGGGGCGGGAGTTGGGCGGGCGGTGGGGGAAGTCGGGGACAGTGGGGTGGTGGGGGAGAGTGGGGTGGTGGGGGTGCGTCGCCTTCGCGGTCGTCGTCGTGCGAAACCACGGAAGTGACGGGGTTCGGCTCGCTTCCGCCCCCGCACCCTTCGTCCTCCCGGTCTCCGCTCTCCCCGCCATCCCGGCCCGCGTTTCCTTCGTCTTCTCCGTCCTTGCCGTCGCGCTCGCCGTCCCCGTCCGCCGAGGGCCGCGCGTCGCCACCGCCGCTCCCCCGGAGCACTTCGGCGTGGGCCTCGCGGATCGCGGGGCCGGGTTCGACCCCGAGTTCCTCGATCAGGCGGGCGCGCAGATCGCGGTGGACGGCGAGGGCCTCGGCCTGGCGGCCGGTACGGTGCAGGGCGAGCATCAGCTGACGGTGGTACGCCTCACGGAGCGGATGCTCGGCGACGAGGGCCGACAGCTCGGGGACGAGTGCCGTCAACCGCGCTCCACCGAGGGCGAGTTCGGCGTCGTACCGCCATTTGAGCAGGATCAGCCGCGCCTCCTCCAGGCGGGGCACCAGAGTGCTGGCGGCGAGGTCCGGCAGTCCGCTGAGCGGGCTGCCGCGCCACAGGGCGAGGGCGTGCGTGCAGGACCGTACGACGCCCGGCCAGTCCTGCCGGGCGTGGGCGGCGCGCGCGTCGGCGACCAGGGAGTCGAACACGTCCACGTCCAACTCGCCCCGTTCCACGCGCAGCAGGTAGCCCGGCGGCACGGACCTGAGCCGTTCGGGATCGTCCAGGAGGCGGCGCAGCCGGGTGACGTGGTTGTGCAGCGACGCCTGCGCGGAGGCCGGCGGCGCCCCGCCCCACAGCGCGTCCTTCAGCGACTCCACCGACACGACCCGGCCGCGCTCCAGCAGCAGCGCGGCGAGGAGGGCACGCATCTTGGGGCTGCCGATGGCGCGGACAGCGGTGTCGGGGGCGGTGCGGTCAGGGGTGGTGCAGTCGGAGGTGGTGCAGTCGGGGGCGTCGTCCGGCCTTTCGCACGCCCCCGCACCGCTCGGGTCGTCGTACGACGGGCGGTCATAGAGGACCAGCGGACCCAGCAGTCCGAACCGCAGCTCGCGCCGCCCTTTCACGCCGCTCCACTGCCTTCCCGCACGGTCGGGGCCGACCGTGCTCCGCGACGGGCGCCTGCCCGCCGTGCTCCTGGCGGAAATCCGCCCGGACGGCGACGATTTCCCGCCATCTACCGTGACCGGTCATCCGCCCGAACGCCGGTCTTTTACCGCTGGCGGTGGGCGAGTTCCGGTCATCTGCCTTGCCGGTCGCCGTCCCGCCATTGGCCACATGTTAGCGATTCGTTGGTGAGACTTGATGTGATCATTCCATCGGAGCCGTCCGACGGCGCGCGCGTCAGTCGCGTAACTCGGGGGAGTGTCGCCGCAGGTCGGATCCGGGGACATGGGTGGTCCCGGTCGGCGGAGGTGAACGACCGGGACCCCGTCCCGCCTCCACGCCGGCCCGTACGCCCGCGTGCGCCTCGGATCACGCGCCCCTCGGATCACGCGCCCCTCAGATCACCGGCGGGCGCCCCAACCGTGTCAGGCGCCACACCGTCCGCCAGCGCATCGGGCGGCGCTCGCCGGCCGGCTCCCGCACCCCCTCCACGAACCCGCCGAACCACGCCTTGAGCCCGGCCGCGGAACGGGTGCGGGCGAGGGTGAGCAGCGTCCACACCCCGAGGTGCACCGGAACCAGCGGCAGCGGCAGCCGGCGCCGGACGAGCCAGACGCGGTTGCGGGCGTTGACCCGGTAGTAGATGGCGTGCCGGGCCGGGGAGGTCTTGGGGTGCTGGAGGAGCAGTTCGGGCGAGTAGCGGATCTTCCAGCCGGCGTCGGCGGCGCGCCAGGCCAGGTCGGTCTCCTCGTGCGCGAAGAAGAACTCGGCCGGCCAGTCCCCGGTCTCGGCCAGCATGGCCATGCTCAGGGCGTGCCCGCCGCCCAGGAACCCGGTGACGTAGCCGCCGCGCATCGGGTCGGAGCGGCCGACCCTGGGCACGTGCCGCTGCTGGGTCTCGCCGTGCTCGTCGGCGATGCGGAAGCCGACGATGCCGAGGCGCGGGTCGGCGGCGTACAGGTCCCGTACCCGGCGCAGCACGTCGGCGTCGACGAGCAGCCCGTCGTCGTCCAGTTCCACGACGACGTCGACGTCCCCGAACTCGCGCAGCCGGGCGAGGGCGACGTTGCGGCCGCCGGGGCAGCCCAGGTTCTCCGGCACGTCGATGGCGGTGACCTCGCCGGGCAGGGAGAGCCGGCGGGCGAACTCGGGGAGCCGGCAGCCGTTGCCGACGATCACGATCCGGGCGGGGGCGAGATCCTGCTTGGCCACGGATTCGAGCAGGGCGTCGACCTCGGCGGGCCGGTTGCCCATCGTCACCACGGCGACGGCGATCCTCGGCTCCATCACGTCCCACACCCCATCCGGCCGGCGGCGGCGCGTTCCCGACCGTGCGCCGCCCATCGTTCACCAAGATGTTCCCCCACCTCCGCTGGTTCGCCCGCCACCTATCGCCTTTACATCCCCTTTGCCACTCTTTGCCGGGCGCGAGGGAATCGGAGTTCCGGGCATGACCGAGCGGAGGGGGCGGCGGGTGACGGGTGGTGAATCGCCGGGTCGGTGAGTCGGCGTCAAGGGCCGGTGCGGTGAGCCGTTTCGCGGCCACTGGAGTGGGACCCGGCGTTCCGGTTGTGCGGCCCGCGGTCCCCATTGCCCGAGCCGGGGCGCTCCACTCCCGCGAGCCGCCCCCGGCGCTCGGCCGGGTCTAATGGCGCCCCTCGAAACAACAAAAAGACCAGGTCACGGGCTATGTGACCTGGCCTTTGCCGGAGCCGCTTTCGGGATTCGAACCCGAGACCTACGCATTACGAGTGCGTTGCTCTGGCCATCTGAGCTAAAGCGGCGTGCTGCGTGCACCTAGGGTGCGGTCGGCAACGTCGGTAAGTCTACACAGTTTCCAGGGGTGCTTCGTACCGGCCTCGGGAGCGGAGGACCGGGGCCGGTACGAAGGTCTAGGAGCAGCGTTTGCCGGCGGGTGGCGGGGTGCCGTGGAGGAGGTAGGTGTCGATGGCGGAGTCGACGCACGTGCTGCCGCGCAGGAAGGCGGTGTGGCCGTCGCCGGCGTAGGTCAGGAGGTGGCCGGAGGAGAGCTGGCCGGCCAGGGACCGGGCCCAGCGGTAGGGGGTGGCCGGGTCGCGGGTGGTGCCGACGACCACGATCGGGGCCGCGCCCCGCGCCGTGATCCGGTGCGGCTCGCCCGTGGCCCGCACCGGCCAGTACGCGCAGTTCAGCGAGGTCCAGGCCAGGCCCTCGCCGAACACCGGGGACGCCTTCTCGAACGCGGACTGCGCCTGCCGCAGCTGCTCGGGGCCGGTGAAGGCGGGTGGCAGGTCCAGGCAGTTCACCGCGTTGTTGGCCATCATCAGGTTGCTGTAGTGGCCGTCGGCGTCGCGCTCGTAGTAGCTGTCGGAGAGGGCGAGCAGCGCCGCGCCGTCGCCCTTCGCCGCCGACGTCAGCGCCGCGCGCAGCTGCCCCCAGGCACCCTCGTCGTACATCGCCGCGATCACGCCGGTGGTGGCCAGCGCTTCGCCGAGTTTGCGGCCGTCGCGGTCGCCCGTCGGGACGGGATGGGCGTCGAGCTTGCGGAAGAAGGCCCTGAGGTGGTCGGCGGCCTGCTCCGGCGTCGCCCCCCTGCGGCCGAGCGGGCAGTCGGTGCGCCGCAGGCAGTCCTCGGTGAAGGCCTGGAACGCCGTCTCGAAGCCCTCGGCCTGCTCCAGGTTCACCGTGCGGGAGTCGAGGGAGGGGTCCAGCGCGCCGTCCAGGACCACGCGGCCCACCCGGCTCGGGAAGAGACCGGCGTAGGTCGCGCCGAGGAAGGTGCCGTACGACGCCCCCACGTAGTTCAGCCTCGGGTCTCCCAGCGCCGCGCGGAGGATGTCCATGTCACGGGCCGCCTCGACGGTGGAGACATGCCGCAGCAGCCGCGCCGAGCGCGCCCCGCAGGCCTGCGCGAACTTCTGGTCCGCCGCGACCGCCGCGTTCTGCTCGGCCCGGTCGTCGGGGGTCACGTCGGTCTGCGTGTACGTGTCCATCTGGCGGTCGTCGAGGCACTCGACGGGCTCGCTGCGGGCGACGCCGCGCGGGTCCATCGCCACCATGTCGTAGCGGGTACGGACCTCGGCGGGGTAGCCGAGCCCGGCGTACTGCTGGAGGTAGGCCACCGCGGAGCCGCCCGGACCGCCCGGATTGACCAGCAGCGAGCCGAGCCGCTTGCCGCTGCCCGTCGCGGCCTTGCGGGACACCGCGAGCCGTACGTCGCCCGCGCCCGGCCGGTCGTAGTCCAGCGGCGCGCGCATCGTGGCGCACTGGAATCCGGAGGCGCCGCAGTCGCGCCACGTCAGCCGCTGTGTGTAGTACGGCGCCAGCGCGGCCGGGATCGCGCGCGGCAGCGGGGCCAGGACGGGGACGCTCGCCGCGCCCGTCCGCGCCGACGCCGCCGAGGACGGCCCGATCGAGCTGCTGCCGGGGGAGCACGCGGACACGAGGAGGGCCGCGGTAACCAGGGCAGCGGCCGTGAGCCGTGCCGTGGTCCGGGGGCGGGACGGGGAGGACCTGGTCTGCATCCCGCGAGAGTAACGCTGGGCGACGCAGTGGATGCGGGGAGTTCCGATTGTCGCCCCGTACGGGGGACGGGGTGGCCATGCGGCCGGATGCGGCCCGCGCTCGCGAAGCCACCGTGCCATCTCAGCCCGCCCGCGGCTCCGCCGTCAGCCCGCCCGCAGTGCCATCGTCATCGCCTCCACCGCCAGCAGCGGCGCCACATTGCGGTCCAGGGCGTCGCGGCACGCGGCGATCGCCTCGATGCGGCGCAGGGTGGACTCCGGGGTGCTGGCGCGGGCCAGCCGGTCCAGGGCGTCCTGCGCGTCGGCGTTGGCGATCGCCACGCGGGAGCCGAGCTGGAGGGCGAGGACGTCGCGGTAGAAGGTGGTGAGGTCGCCGAGGGCCACGTCCAGGCTGTCGCGCTGGGTGCGGGTCCTGCGGCGTTTCTGCATGTCCTCCAGGTCCTTCATCACGCCCGCCGTGCCGCGCGGCAGCCGGCCGCCCTGGGCCGCGCCGAGCGCCGCCTTCATCTCCTCGGCCTCCTTGCCGTCCGTCTCCTCGGCGAGCTGCTTGGCGTCCTCGGCGGCCGCGTCGACCAGTTCCTGGGCGGCCCGCAGGCAGGCGCCGACCTCGTCCAGGCGCAGCGGGAGTCGCAGGACGGCGGCGCGGCGCTCGCGGGCCGCCGGGTCGGTGGCCAGGCGCCGGGCGCGGTCCACATGGCCCTGGGTGGCGCGGGCGGCGTCGGCCGCGGCCTGCGGGTCCACGCCGTCGCGTCGTACGAGCATGTCGGCGACGGCGGCCACGGACGGGGTGCGCAGGTTCAGGTGGCGGCAGCGGGAGCGGATGGTCGGCAGGACGTCCTCGATGGAGGGGGCGCACAGCAGCCAGACCGTGCGGGGGGCGGGCTCCTCGACGGCCTTGAGCACGGCGTTCGCCGATTTCTCGTTCAGCCGCTCGGCGTCCTCGACCAGGATGATCTGCCAGCGGCCGCCCGCCGGTGCGGTGAACGACTTGCGGACCGTGTCCCGCATGTCCTTCACCAGGATCTCGGCGCCGACCGCGGCGACCGTGCTGACGTCCGCGTGGGTGCCGAGCAGCGCGGTGTGGCAGCCGTCGCAGAAGCCGCAGCCGGGGGCGCCGCCGAGGGCCCGGTCGGGGCTCACGCACTGGAGGGCGGCGGCGAAAGCCCGCGCGGCCTGGTTGCGGCCCGCGCCGGGCGGCCCGGTGAACAGCCACGCGTGCGTCATCCGGGACGACTCCGGCGGCGGCTCGTCGGCCGCGGCGGCGGTGACCAGGGCGTCGGCGTCCCGCGCGGCGGCGCCCAGCACCTCGCTCACCTTCTCCTGCCCGACGAGGTCGTCCCACACGCTCACGGGTCACGCCGCCCTTCCGTCACACTCCGCGTTCCGACCTCCATTGTGCGGGCGGGGTCTGACAACCGGGACCACACCGGGAACGCCGAGCGGCGCCCGCCCCTGCTCCGGCAGGACGCGAGCGCCGCTCACAACGGGGTCCGGGATCAGCCCCGGCGCCCCCTGCGGGGCTCGTCCCGGTCGTCGTACGACCCCAGCAACTCGTCCGCCAGCGACGGCAGGTCGTCCAGCGGGGTCTCCTCGGCCCAGTCCGGGCGCGGGCGGCGGCGGGCGCTCTCGGCACCGGGCTGGGGCATCTCGCGGGTGCGGTCCTCGGAGCCGTCGGGGTGCGCGGGGCGCTCGTCGCGGAAGAAGCCGCGCGGCACCCGGTCGGCCGGGGCGTCGTCGCGCACGGGCGGCAGCACGGCCGTCTCGTCCGCGCCGATCTGCGGCAGCACGGCGGTCTCCTCGGCGGCGCTCGCCGGCACCTGCGGCAGCACGGCCGTCTCCTCGGCGGCGCCCGCCGGCACCTGCGGCAGCACGGCCGTCTCGTCCGCGGCGCCCGCGACGGCGGGCGGCTGGGGCAGCTCGGCGGTCGTCTCGGCCTCGGAGAACGGGTTCCGGGCGGCGCGGGCGGACGGCTCGTCCCGGTCGGGCGAGACGACCGGCGTGGGCACGGTCTCCTCCGCGCCCCGGCCCGTCCCTCCGGCACCCCGGCCCGACGCTTCCACGCCCCGGCCCGGCGCCTGCGCGCCGCTGCCCGTCTCCCCCGCGCCCCGGTCAGGCGACACCACCGGAGTGGCGACCGTGGCCGCGTCCGAGGTCACGCCGGGGGCCTTCGGCTGGGGGCTGCCGGGCCTGCGGGCCGCCGCGTCGGCGGCCGCCGCGGCCTCGGCGGCACGGCGGCGAGCCTCCTCGGCGCGGAGCAGGGCCTCCTCCGCCTTGCGCTGCGCCTCCAGCCGCCGGGCCTGCTCCTCGGCGCGCTCCCTGGCCAGCCTGGCCTCCTCCTCGGCGCGGATCCGGGCCTGGCGGGCCTCCTCCTCCGCGCGCAGCCGGGCCTCTTCCTCGGCCTGCTCGCGGCGGCGCTCCTCCTCGGCCCTGCGGCGCGCCTCCTCCTCGGCGCGGGCCTTCTCCTCGGCGAGCAGCCGCTGCCGCTCCTCCTCGGCGCGCCGGGCCGCCTCGGCCGCCCGCTGCCGGGCCTCCTCCGCCTGCCGCTCGGCCTCGCGGCGCTGCGCCTCCTCCAGCTCGCGGCGCTTGCGCTCCTCCTCCTCGGCGCGCAGCCGGGCCAGCTCCTCCTGGCGCTCACGCTCCAGGCGCTCCTCCTCGGCCTTGCGCGCGGCCTCTTCCTCGGCCTTGCGGCGCGCCTCCTCCTCGGCCTTCCTGCGCGCTTCCTCACGGGCCTCGATCTCGGCTCGGGACAGCGGCAGCACGGTGTCGAGGCGGTGCCGGATCACGGTGGTGACGGCTTCGGGCTCCTGCCCGGCGTCCACCACCAGGTAGCGGCCGGGGTCGGCGGCGGCCAGGGTGAGGAAACCGGAACGCACGCGCGCGTGGAACTCCGCGGGCTCCGATTCCAGCCGGTCCGGCGCCTCGGTGAACCGCTCGCGGGCGGCCTCCGGAGCGACGTCCAGCAGCACGGTCAGGTGCGGCACCAGACCGTCGGTCGCCCAGCGGTTGATGCGGGCGATCTCGGTCGGGGACAGATCGCGGCCGGCGCCCTGGTAGGCGACGGAGGAGTCGATGTAGCGGTCGGAGATCACCACCGCGCCGCGCTCCAGGGCGGGGCGTACGACGGTGTCGACGTGCTCGGCGCGGTCGGCGGCGTACAGCAGCGCCTCCGCGCGGTGCGAGAGACCGGCCGAGGAGACGTCCAGGAGGATCGAGCGCAGCCGCTTGCCCACCGGGGTGGCCCCCGGTTCGCGGGTGAGCACGACCTCGTGGCCCTTGCCGCGGATCCACTCGGCGAGGGCCTCGGCCTGGGTGGACTTGCCGGCGCCGTCGCCGCCCTCCAGGGCGATGAAGAAGCCGTTCGCGGCCTGCGCCTCGACCGGGTCGTCGCCGCCGAGCAGCGCGTCCCTGAGGTCCTGGCGCAGCGGGATGCCGGAACGGTCGTCGACCTTGGCGAGCACCAGCGCGGCCACCGGCAGCAGCAGGGCGCCGACCAGCATCAGCGTGAACGAGGCGCCGCCGTGCGCGAACACGAACCGGCCGTTCTCCAGCCGGTGCCGGCCGATCAGCCCGGCGACCACCGGGGCGATCACCGCGCCGAGCGCTATGAAGACGCGGACGACGGCGTGGAGGTGCTCGGTGACCCGAGCCCTGCGGTAGTCCTCGGTCTCCTGGTCGAGCAGCGCGTGCCCGGTGTTGGCCGCGATGCCCGCGCCGAGGCCCGCCAGGGTGAGGATCAGCAGCACCGTGGTGACGTCCGGGACCAGCCCGGCGGCCAGCAGCGCGATGCCGGTGAAGGCGATCGCGAGGGCCAGCAGCCGGCGGCGGGACAGCGAGGGCAGCAGCGCGGGGGCCGTACGGATGCCGAGGGCGACGCCGCCAGTCAGGCCGAGCACCAGCAGACCGAACAGGACGGGGCCGCCGCCCAGGTCGGTCGCGTGCAGCACGCACACGGAGACGGCGGCCGCGATGACCCCGGCCACGGCGGCGCAGGCGGGGACGAGCAGCGGGATCGCGCCCGTGCGCCCCTTGTCGACACCGGCGCCGGTGCGCGGGCGGCGCAGGCCCTCCAGCGGGGACCGGGGGCGCGGGGTGCGCGTGCCGGGCAGCTCCAGGGCGGTCAGCAGCGAGAGGGAGGCGGCGAACAGGCCCGCCGCCACGTACGACGCGAGGGCCGCGTGGTGCTGGTCGAACCACGGCACGCCGGTGGCCAGCAGGTTGTTGAACAGGGCGGCGACGACCAGGGTGGCGGCGGCCAGCGGTACGGCGAGGAAGGCGGTGCGCAGCGCGAGGCGGCGCAGGGCGTCCATGTGGTCCGGCAGCGGCCGCACGGTCGCGCCCTCCGGCGGCGGGGCGGGCAGCAGGGCCGGGGCCGCGCTCTCGCGGCACACCGTCCACAGCCGCTCGGCGACGCCGGTGACGAAGGCGGTGACCAGCAGCACGGCCGGTGCGTTCGCCGGGGTCCAGTCGATCCACAGGGGGGCCGCGATCAGCAGCGCGGCGCGCAGGCCGTCGGCGCCGACCATGGTCCAGCGGCGGTCGAGCGGGCCGCCCTCGGCGGTGAGCGTGGTCAGCGGCCCGAGCAGGACCGCGCCGAAGACCAGCGCGGCGAGGCCGCGGGCGGCGAAGACCGTCGCGACCGCGAACGCCACGCCGCGGTAACCGCCGCCGAACGCCCCCTGGGCGATCGACGCCTGGAGGACGAGGGCGACCAGGACGAAGAGGGCGAGAAGGTCGCCGACCCCGCTCACCAGCTGCGCGCTCCACAGGCGCCGCAACTGCGGTCGGCGCAACAGGGAACGTACGGCGCGCTCGCGGGAGTCCGCGACCAGGGCGTCGTCCGGTTCTGGAGTGTGGGCCGTTGGCTGCTCGGCTCGCGTCATGCGTTCAGCCTATCCGCAGCCGCCGACACCACACCTCGCACTCCTGGCATGCGCACGCCCCGACACCAAAGTGATGCCGGGGCGTGCGCGGGGCGAGACGAGGCTCCTGGGACGCGGCCCTACGGGGCCCGGTCGTCGGGGAGTCGGTCCTCCGGGGCCGGTCCTCCGGGTCTCAGTCCTCCGGACCCGAAGCCGCCGGGCCGGAAGACGCCGACTTGGCCGCCGTCGCCTTCTTGGCGGTGGCCTTCTTCGCCGTCGTCTTCTTCGCGGCGCTCGCCGTGGTCTTCTTCGCCGCGGTCTTCTTGGCGGTGGCCTTCTTCGCCGGCGCGGTCTTCTTGGCCGGTGCCTTCTTCGCGGCCTTCTTGGCGGGGCCCTTCGCGCGCTTCTCGGCAAGAAGTTCGAAGCCGCGCTCCGGGGTGATCGCCTCGACGCTGTCACCGGAGCGCAGGGTCGCGTTGGTCTCGCCGTCGGTGACGTACGGCCCGAAGCGGCCGTCCTTGACCACGACCGGCTTCTTGGACACCGGGTCCTCGCCCAGCTCCTTCAGCGGCGGCTTGGCGGCGGCCCGCCCACGCTGCTTGGGCTGGGCGTAGATCGCCAGCGCCTCCTCCAGCGTGATCGTGAAGATCTGGTCCTCGGACTGCAGCGAGCGCGAGTCCGTGCCCTTCTTCAGGTACGGCCCGTAACGGCCGTTCTGGGCGGTGATCTCCTGGCCCTCGGCGTCGGTGCCGACGACACGCGGCAGGGACATCAGCTTCAGCGCGTCGTCCAGCGTCACCGTGTCCAGCGTCATCGACTTGAAGAGGGAGGCGGTGCGCGGCTTGACCGCGTTCTTGCCGGTCTTCGGGGTGCCCTCGGGGAGGACCTCGGTGACGTACGGCCCGTAGCGGCCCTTCTTGGCGACGATCTGGTGGCCGGTGGCCGGGTCGGTGCCCAGCTCGACGTCGCCGCTGGGCTCGGCCAGCAGCTTCTCGGCCAGCTCCTCGGTCAGCTCGTCCGGCGCCAGGTCCTCGGGGATGTCGGCGCGCTGGTGCTGCTCGGTGTCCTTCTCGCCGCGCTCGATGTACGGCCCGTAGCGGCCGACCCGCAGCACGATGCCGTTGCCCACCGGGAAGGAGGACACCTCGCGGGCGTCGATCGCGCCCAGGTCGGTGACCAGTTCCTTGAGGCCGCCGAGGTGGTCCCCGTCGCCGTTGCCCGCGTCGGCCGCGGCGCCGCTGATGGTGCCCTCGCCGAAGTAGAAGCGCTTCAGCCACGGCACGGCCTGGGCCTCGCCGCGGGCGATGCGGTCGAGGTCGTCCTCCATCTTGGCGGTGAAGTCGTAGTCGACCAGCCGGCCGAAGTGCTTCTCCAGAAGGTTTACGACGGCGAAGGACAGGAAGGACGGCACGAGCGCCGTGCCCTTCTTGAAGACATAGCCGCGATCGAGGATCGTGCCGATGATCGACGCATAGGTCGACGGGCGGCCGATCTCGCGCTCCTCCAGCTCCTTGACCAGGGAGGCCTCGGTGTAGCGGGCCGGGGGCTTGGTGGCGTGGCCGTCGACCGTGATCTCCTCGGCGGACAGCGCGTCGCCCTCGGCGACCTGCGGCAGCCGGCGCTCGCGGTCGTCCAGCTCGGCGTTCGGGTCGTCGGCGCCCTCGACGTACGCCTTGAGGAAGCCGTGGAAAGTGATCGTCTTGCCGGAGGCGCTGAACTCCACGTCCCGGCCGTCGGCGGCGGTGCCACCGATCTTCACGGTCACGCTGTTGCCGGTCGCGTCCTTCATCTGGGAGGCGACGGTCCGCTTCCAGATCAGCTCGTACAGCTTGAACTGGTCGCCGGTCAGGCCGGTCTCCGCGGGCGTGCGGAAACGATCACCCGAGGGACGGATCGCCTCGTGCGCCTCCTGCGCGTTCTTCACCTTCGCCGCGTACGTCCGCGGCTGCGGGGGCAGGTAGTCGGCGCCGTACAGCTGCGTGACCTGGGCGCGGGCGGCCGAGATGGCGGTCTCGCTCAGCGTCGTGGAGTCCGTACGCATGTACGTGATGTAGCCGTTCTCGTACAGCTTCTGGGCGATCTGCATCGTCGCCTTGGCGCCGAAGCCGAGCTTGCGGCTGGCCTCCTGCTGGAGCGTCGTCGTACGGAACGGCGCGTACGGGGAGCGGCGGTACGGCTTCGACTCCACCGAGCGCACGGAGAAGCGGGTGTTCTCCAGGGCGGCGGCGAGGGCGCGCGCGGTCGCCTCGTCCAGGTGCAGGGTGTTCGCGGACTTCAACTGCCCGACGGAGTCGAAGTCGCGGCCCTGCGCGACACGCCGTCCGTCGACGGTCTGCAGACGCGCGACCAGCGACGACGGGTCCGAGGGGTCGCCCGCGCGGCCGGTGCCGAAGGTGCCGGTGAGGTCCCAGTACTCGGCGGAGCGGAAGGCGATGCGCTCGCGTTCCCGCTCGACCACCAGCCGGGTCGCGACGGACTGCACGCGGCCGGCCGACAGCCGGGGCATGACCTTCTTCCACAGCACCGGGGAGACCTCGTAGCCGTAGAGGCGGTCGAGGATGCGGCGGGTCTCCTGGGCGTCGACCAACTTCTGGTTGAGCTGCCGCGGGTTGGCGACGGCCTCGCGGATCGCGTCCTTGGTGATCTCGTGGAAGACCATCCGCTTGACCGGGATCTTCGGCTTCAGCACCTCCTGGAGGTGCCAGGCGATGGCCTCGCCCTCCCGGTCCTCATCGGTGGCCAGGAAGAGTTCGTCGGAGTCCTTCAGCAGGTCCTTGAGCTTCTTGACCTGCGCCTTCTTGTCCGCGTTGACCACGTAGACCGGCTGGAAGTCGTGCTCGACGTCCACGCCGAGGCGGCGCACCTCACCGGTGTACTTCTCGGGCACCTCGGCGGCGCCGTTGGGGAGGTCACGGATGTGCCCGACGCTCGCTTCGACTACGTAGCCGGGGCCGAGGTAGCCCTTGATCGTCTTCGCCTTGGCAGGCGACTCGACGATGACGAGTCGGCGGCCGCCCTCTGCGGTCTCGCTGGTCGGGGACAACTTCGCTCTTCTCTCCGGTCGACGCTGTGGCCTCCCCAGGCCTTGGTCCCGGGGTCGCAACGTACTGCTGGCACGTGTGACGCTGCGGAGTGTGACGGTACATCCCGCCCCCGTGTCAAACGGGAAAAGCCCACAACGGCCACTCGAACGGTAACCCGACTACCGGCATTCCTGCCGCCCGGACTGCCGGGTACCCCGTCCGGGTCTGTCCGGAGCGTGACGCTCCTCTTGCTCCCGCGACACACCGGCGGGCCGGCACCCGCCGACGTCAGAGGCGCGTGAGGCAGTAGCCGCCGAGGGCCAGCGCGAGGCTTCCGGCCACGCTCGCGAGGGTGGCCGATGCGACCCGGTTCACACCGAGGGCCACCGCCTCACCCCGCCGCAGCCGCGCCCCGGTCCACACCAGGAGGGCCCCTCCGAACAGGACAAACACCGCCCCCACGAATGCCGCCGGCCCCTGCTCCATCCCCCGCCCGCCCCTTCCGGCTCCACCCAGCGCGGTGAGACTGGCACGCGGGGGCGACGGGCGGGCGACGACGGGGTGAACGGCGGACCGCCGTCCCGCCTCCCGACCGGCCGGGGAAGCGGGGCCGGCCCTGTCCACCTCGCGACAGATATTTTTCCGGCCGTTTTGCCAACGGGAGACACGCGGGCGGGCGCGGGAGGCTTTGGGCGGGGGTGCGGAGGTGGGGAGCGGCCGTGTGCGGGGTTCATCAGGAGCAGGGCTGCTTCCGCGGGGCAGGCTGGGCGAGGTACCCCGCCCTCGGCCGCGCACGAGCGGGCCGAGGTGCACGCCCCCGCGCCTGCGGCGGATCACCGGGACGGCGACCATCGCCGCGCGACCCCGGACCGGGGTACGCCCCGCACGCACGACGACCACCCCGACGCGGACGCGTCTTCGCCCGCAGCCGCCTGCCGTGCCCCCAAGGGGCTGCGGTCAGGGACGGGCCCAGGGCCGGGTTCCGAGTCGCCCCGTCCCGCCCCGGCCCGCCCGGATCCGGCCGCCCCCGTCCTCACCGGCCCGCGCCGGGCGGTTCCCTCAGTTCGCCGGCTCCAGGAAGCCCTGTTCCACCAGGAGGCGGATCTGGGCGGGGGTCTGGTCGCGGAGGCGGACGGAGTCCTCGCCCATCAGCTGGGCGATGGCGTCCAGGATGCGGCCCGCGCTCAGGGTGCCGTCGCAGACGCCCGCGAAGCCCGCGCCGACCGTGTCCACCTTGGTGGCCCGGCGCATGCCGCGGTGCTGGCGCAGCACGACGTGCTCGGGGTCCTCCGCGCCGGGCAGCCCGACCTGTTCCTGCACCACCTCGCCGACCAGCCTGAAGTGGTGGGCGAGCAGCGCCGCGTCGTCGTGCTCGCGCAGGTAGTCGACGCGCTCGAAGTGCGCCCGGATGGTGTCCCCGAGCGGCTGCTCCACCGGATGCGGCCATTCCTCCACCGTGATGGACGGCTCGGCCGCCTCGCTCCTGCGCAGGGTGATCCAGCCGAAGCCGACCGCCTTGACCTTGCGCGCCTCGAACTCGTCGAGCCAGGCGTCGTACCGCGCCTGGTACTCCGCCGGGTCCCCGCGGTGGTCCCCGGCGTCCCGCAGCCACAACTCGGCGTACTGCGTGACGTCCTGGACCTCGCGCTGCACGATCCACGCGTCGCACCCGCGCGGCACCCACGACCTGAGCCTGTCCTGCCAGTCCTCCCCCGCCACGTGCTGCCAGTTGGCGAGGAACTGCGCGTACCCGCCCTCGGTGAGGCGTTCCCCCGCCTGCTGGACCAGCGAGCGGCACAGATCGTCCCCGCCCATGCCGCCGTCGCGGTAGGTGAGCCGGGCGCCGGGGGAGATCACGAAGGGCGGGTTGGAGACGATCAGGTCGAACTTCTCGTCCTCACGCACCGGTTCGAACAGCGAGCCCTCGCGCAGCTCGGCGGCGGGCGCGCCGGAGAGCGCCAGCGTGAGCGCCGTGATGTGCAGCGCGCGGGGGTTGAGGTCGGTCGCCGTCACGCGCGTGGCGTGCCGGGAGGCGTGCAGCGCCTGGATGCCGGAGCCGGTGCCGAGGTCCAGGGCGGCGGCGACCGGCGTGCGCACGGTGATGCCGGCGAGCGTGGTGGACGCCCCGCCGACCCCCAGCACGACCCCCTCGGCCCGCTGCCCGATGCCCCCCGCGCCGCCGACCGCGCAGCCGAGGTCCGACACGATGAACCAGTCCTCGCCGCCGGGACCGCCGTACGGCCGTACATCCACCGTGGCGGCCACCTCGTCGCCGCCCACCCGCACCAGCCACCCGGCCTCGACCGCCTCCTCGACGGGGAGTACGGCGGCCACCCGCGCGCGGGGCACGGGCTGCTGGAGCAGGAGGAGCCGTACGAGGGTCTCCAGCGGCGTGTCGCCACGGGTGGCCCGCAGCGCGGGCACGGTCTCGCTGCGGGCCAGCGCCGCGTACGCGGGCGCGCCGAGCAGTTCGAGCAGACCGTCGGCGGTGAAGGACGCGGCCAGCAGCGCGTCCCGCAGGCGCGCGGCGGCCTCGGGACGGTCGGCGGCGGGCAGGGGGGCGAGTGCGGAGTCAGTCACGGTCCCATTGTGTCCCGCGCGGGCCGAAGGGGACGGCGCGCACGCCCGGCGCGCACGGCCGTCCCCCGCCCGCGCCGGGCGCGGTCAGGCCGCCGCGGACGTCCTGCCTCGGGCGCCGGTCAGCCCGCCGTGGACGGCGCGGAGGGCGAGGACGACGCCGCGGAGGCGACCTTCTTGCAGCTGGGCTGCTGGGCGATGGCGTCCTGGACCTCGCCCTGCTGGAGCGCCTTCAGGGACTCGGTGCCGCTCTGGTGCTTCTTCTCCAGCTCGGTCATCTGCTGGGCGACGTCGTGCAGCCCGGAGGCGAACTTCGCCTGGTCCTTGGTGTCCAGGCCGTCGACCTGCTTCTTCAGGTCGGCGTAGGAGGCCGAGAGGCTGTTGAAACTCTTCACGACATCGCTGAGCCGCTTGGCGCCGCCGGCGACTCCGGGGGGCGCGCCGGCCTCGTTGACGGAGGTCGCGATCGCCTTGTAGCCGTCGGCCATGTCCTGGAACGCCTTGGAGTCGGTCTTCTGGAGCGTCTCGGGCTTGGCCGTGTCGGCCGCCGTCGTGGAGATCGCCGCGTTGGCCGCCTTGATCTTCGCGTCCTGCGCGGGTACGGCGTCGCACACCGACTTGGCCCAGGAGACCAGCTTGGGGTCGGGCCCCTTGGGGGCGCTGTTGCCGCTGCATCCCGACAGCGCAGCCACCAGTACCGCACCGCCGGACAGTGCGGCCGCGAGCTTCTTGTTCACCGGATTGGTCCCTTCCATGGCTCTCGGGCCCCGGACCCTACACGGCGGACGCACACCCTCCGCACACCGATCGCCCCCTAGGTACCTTTTATTACTTTTTGTGCGAGAGAAGGCTCACGGCAGGGCCACGCCCGCACACGGACGGGACCCCACCCGCACACGCGAACGGGCGGGCGGCGCGCCCCGGAGAACGCACCGCCCGCCCGCTCTTTGCGCAGGCCGAGTCCTGAAACCTACGAAACCACCGCCGCGTCGGCCGAGTTGGCGACCCGTCCGGCGCTCTCCTCGTCCTCGTCGCCGACGGCGATGCCGCGCCGCTTGGAGATGTACACGGCCGTGCCGATCACCAGCAGCGCGAGGATCGCGACCCCGATCCGCACGCCGAGGTTCTTGTCATGGCCGTAGGAGAACTTGATCACCGCGGGCGCGATGAGCAGCGAGACCAGGTTCATGACCTTCAGCAGCGGGTTGATCGCCGGCCCGGCGGTGTCCTTGAAGGGGTCGCCGACCGTGTCGCCGATCACCGTGGCGGCGTGGGCCTCGCTGCCCTTGCCGCCGTGGTGGCCGTCCTCCACCAGCTTCTTGGCGTTGTCCCAGGCGCCGCCGGAGTTGGCGAGGAACACCGCCATCAGCGTGCCCGCGCCGATCGCACCGGCGAGGTAGGAGCCGAGCGAGCCGACGCCGAGCGTGAACCCGACGAAGATCGGTGCCATCACGGCGAGCAGACCCGGCGTGGCCAGCTCCCGCAGGGCGTCCTTGGTGCAGATGTCGACGACCTTGCCGTACTCGGGCTTCTCCGTGTAGTCCATGATTCCGGGCTTCTCGCGGAACTGCCGCCGCACTTCGAACACCACCGCGCCCGCCGACCGCGACACGGCGTTGATGGCCAGTCCGGAGAAGAGGAAGACGACCGCGGCGCCCGCGATGAGCCCGACCAGGTTGTTGGGCTGCGAGATGTCCAGGGACAGGCTCAGCGGCGCGCCGGGCCCGCTGAGCTTCTCCCCGACGTCCTGCACATTGGTGGTGATCGCGTCGCGGTACGACCCGAAGAGGGCCGACGCCGCGAGCACCGCGGTGGCGATCGCGATGCCCTTGGTGATCGCCTTGGTGGTGTTGCCGACCGCGTCCAGGTTGGTGAGCACCTGCGCGCCCGCGCCCTCGACGTCGCCGGACATCTCGGCGATGCCCTGGGCGTTGTCGGAGACCGGCCCGAAGGTGTCCATGGCGACGATCACGCCGACGGTGGTCAGCAGACCGGTGCCGGCCAGCGCGACCGCGAACAGCGCGAGCATGATCGACGTGCCGCCGAGCAGGAACGCGCCGTACACGCCGAGCCCGATGAGCAGCGCGGTGTAGACGGCGGACTCCAGGCCGACCGAGATGCCGGACAGGACGACGGTGGCGGGACCGGTCAGGGAGGTCTTGCCGATGTCGCGGACCGGGCGCCGGTTGGTCTCGGTGAAGTAGCCGGTCAGCTGCTGGATGACGGCGGCGAGCAGGATGCCGATGGCCACCGCGACCAGGGCGAGGACCCGCGGATCGCCGTCCTTGCCCTTGATCGCCGCGTCCGTCACTCCGCTGAGGTCGGCGTAACTCGACGGCAGGTAGACGAAGACCGCGACGGCGACCAGGACGAGGGAGATCACCGCGGAGATGAAGAAGCCGCGGTTGATCGCGGTCATGCCGCTGCGGTCGGCGCGCCGGGGGGCGACCGCGAAGATGCCGATCATCGCCGTGAGCACGCCGATGGCGGGCACCAGCAGCGGGAAGGCGAGCCCCGAGTCGCCGAAGGCGGCCTTGCCGAGGATCAGCGCGGCCACCAGGGTGACGGCGTACGACTCGAAGAGGTCGGCCGCCATGCCCGCGCAGTCGCCGACGTTGTCGCCCACGTTGTCCGCGATGGTGGCGGCGTTGCGCGGGTCGTCCTCCGGGATGCCCTGCTCGACCTTGCCGACCAGGTCCGCGCCGACGTCGGCGGCCTTGGTGAAGATGCCGCCGCCGACTCGCATGAACATGGCGATCAGGGCGGCGCCGAGGCCGAAGCCCTCCAGGACCTTCGGCGCGTCGGCGGCGTAGACCAGCACCACACAGGAGGCGCCCAGCAGGCCGAGGCCCACCGTGAACATGCCGACCACACCGCCCGTGCGAAATGCGATCTTCATCGCGATGTGCGAGACGGTCGTGAGATCTTTTTCGGGTTCGCCCTCGCCCGGAGTCGCCTCCCGTGCCGCGGCGGCGACCCGCACATTGCTGCGTACCGCGAGCCACATGCCGATATAGCCGGTGGCGGCCGAGAACACCGCACCGATCAGGAAGAACACCGAGCGCCCGGCACGCTGATTCCAGTCGTCCGCGGGCAGCAGCAGGAGCAGGAAGAAGACGACGACGGCGAATACGCCGAGCGTGCGCAGCTGCCGGGCGAGATACGCCTTGGCGCCTTCCTGGACCGCTTCGGCGATCTTCTTCATGCTGTCGGTGCCCTCGCCCGCGGCGAGTACCTGGCGCACCAGGATCCCCGCGACCACCAGCGCGGCGAGGGCCACCGCCGCGATGACGGCCACGATGACCCTGTTGCCGTTGGTGAGCACCGCGGCCGCGAGGTATGTGGGGTGGTCAAACTCAGAGGGGTAAGAAAGCCCCGCCATTCGTCCTCCTTGACGCTTGGGCTGAGCTCAAGATGTGGACGGATTGTAGGTACCCCTGGGTGATGCCAAAAGAGCACGGTAAACGGAAATGGCCTGCATGCACCGGTGACCGACTTCGAAAGGGGTAATGCCTCAAAAGCATTGACGGACGCCGTCGATCCCATGGAATCTTGATCGAATGATACGGCTATTGATCGTGAATTCCTTCACGAATTCCTGGGGGCGCCGGAAATGATCTGCCTGAAACACGATCAGGGCCCTGCTGAGCAGGGCCCTGATCGTGTCGTGTGTTCGGGGTCGTCGAGTGGCGGGGGGCCTCAGCCGACGGTGACCGCCGGCGGGGCGGCGGGCCAGGTCATGCGGATCAGCCCGCCGTTCTCCCCGGTGGTGACCTCGACGTCGTCCACGAGGCCGCTGATGACCGCGAGGCCCATTTCGTCCTCCTCGGCCTCGACGTCCGCGTCCGCGGCGGCGCCATGGGTCACCTGCTCGGCCGGGACCGCGTGCGGGGCCTCGTCGCCGACCTCGATGGAGAACTGTTTCTCCTCCTCGATCAGCGCCACCTTCACCGGCGCGTCGATGCCGCCGGTCTGGTGGAGTCCCACGGCACGGGAGCACGCCTCGCCCACGGCGAGCCGCACCTCGTCCAGAACCGCCTCGTCCACTCCGGCCCTGCGTGCCACCGCGGCCGCCACCAGACGGGCGGTCCTGACGTGCTCGGGCAGCGCGCTGAAGCGGAGTTCGACGGTGGCCATGCATCCCCCTCACGACTACGGGACTGCGGTAGGGCGGGTTCGCCGGACCCGCCCCTCATGAACTTCGATACCCGGATCCGCCCGGCGCACCCGGCACGGCACCTACGGGGTGCGAGACGGGGCACGGCGGCCGGAACCGGGCACGACCCACCGGCGGCCCCGCCGCGGGCAGACACGCCGGCGGCAGGGTCGGCCGGACCGGGTCAGTCGGTGGCCGCCACCGCTTCCTCGACCGAGGTGTGGATCGGGAACACCTTGGTGAGGCCGGTGATACGGAAGATCTTGAGAATGCGCTCCTGGTTGCAGACCAGGCGCAGCGAGCCCTCATGGGCCCGCACTCGCTTCAGGCCGCCGACCAGCACGCCGAGTCCGGTGGAGTCGAGGAAGTCCACGCCCTCCATGTCGACGACAAGGTGGAAATTGCCGTCGTTCACCAGCTCGACCAGCTGCTCGCGCAGCTTGGGCGCGGTGTATACATCGATTTCGCCACCGACCTCGACGACCGTACGATCGCCGACGGTACGGGTCGACAGGGACAGGTCCACGGATCCTCCAGCACCTTGCTATCGAGCGGTCGCCCCTCGGGCATCTTGACGTGCGGCCCTCGGGACGCAACGCCAGCCGCGATGGCATTCAATCACTTACCGGCGTGCGTGTACGACGCCTTGACTCCATTGTCCGTCACGCCAGTGACACACTCGGTGCCGATGGCCAAGAATCACCGATCCGATCGACCCGTGCCCGACCCGGCGTCCCGCCCGTCGCCGGGCGCTGTCCTGGGCAGGCTCGCCTCCGGTCCGAGCCGGGCCGCGCGCATCACTCATACGGAGCACTTGCCCCCGCGCACGGGCCGCCATGCCGTCTGGCCTGACCGGATTCGGTCCGAGGTGATCGCGGCCGTACAGGAGTGCGGCATCGAGCATCCCTGGGCGCACCAGGCACTGGCCGCCGAGCACGCCCTGGACGGCGATTCGGTGGTCGTCGCCACCGGCACCGCCTCCGGCAAGTCCCTCGCGTACCTCGTGCCCGTGCTGTCCACCCTTCTGGAGGGTTCGGAAGCGTCCACCCGCTGGGCACAGCAGCGCGAGGAGCCTCCACGGGGCGGTGGCGGGCCACGGGTGGCCGGCCGGGGGGCCACCGCGCTGTACCTCTCCCCCACCAAGGCGCTCGCGGCGGACCAGTGCCGCGCGGTGAAGGAACTTTCACAACCACTGGGCAGCGCGGTCCGCCCCGCCGTGTACGACGGCGACACCCCCTTCGAGGAACGCGAGTGGGTACGCCAGTACGCCAACTACGTCCTCACCAACCCCGACATGCTGCACCGCGGGATACTGCCCGCCCACCCGCGCTGGGCCTCCTTCCTGAAGTCGCTGAAGTACGTCGTCATCGACGAGTGCCACACCTACCGGGGCGTCTTCGGCTCGCACGTCGCCCAGGTACTGCGCCGGCTGCGCCGCGTCTGCGCCCGTTACGGCTCCTCCCCGGTCTTCCTGCTGGCCTCCGCGACCGCCGCCGAACCCGCCGTCGCCGCCCGCCGGCTGACCGGCCTGCCGGTGGTGGAGGTCGCCGACGACGCCTCCCCGCGCGGCGAGCTGGTCTTCGCCCTGTGGGAGCCGCCGCTCACCGAGCTGCACGGCGAGAAGGGCGCGCCGGTACGCCGCACCGCCACCGCGGAGACCGCCGATCTGCTGACCGACCTGACCGTGCAGGGCGTGCGCTCGGTCGCCTTCGTACGCTCCCGGCGCGGCGCCGAGCTGATCTCGGTGATCGCCCAGGAGCGACTGGCCGAGGTCGACCGCTCCCTGGCCCGGCGGGTCGCGGCCTATCGCGGCGGCTACCTCCCCGAGGAGCGGCGCGCGCTGGAACGCGCCCTGCACTCCGGGGAACTCCTCGGGCTCGCCGCCACCACGGCCCTGGAGCTGGGCGTGGACGTCTCCGGGCTGGACGCGGTGGTGATCTGCGGCTATCCGGGCACACGGGCCTCCCTGTGGCAGCAGGCGGGCCGCGCGGGCCGCTCCGGGCAGGGCGCCCTCGCGGTCCTCGTCGCGCGAGACGATCCGCTGGACACCTTCCTCGTCCACCACCCGGAGGCCCTGTTCGACCGGCCGGTGGAGTCGACCGTCCTCGACCCCGACAACCCCTACGTCCTCGCCCCGCACCTGTGTGCCGCCGCGTCGGAACTCCCGCTGACCGAGGAGGACCTCGCCCTGTTCGGTCCCGCCTGCGCGGACGTGCTGCCGCAGCTGGAGGCCGCGAAGCTGCTGCGCCGGCGGGCCCGCGCCTGGCACTGGACCCGCCGGGAACGGGCCGCCGACCTGACCGACATCCGCGGCGCGGGCGGGCGCCCGGTGCAGATCGTGGAGGAGGGCACGGGGCGCCTGCTCGGCACGGTCGACGAGGCCGCCGCGCACTCCACCGTCCACGAGGGCGCGGTCCACCTCCACCAGGGCCGCACCTACCTGGTGCGCTCCCTCGATCTGGAGGATTCGGTCGCCCTGGTCGAGCAGGCCGAGCCGCCGTACTCCACGGTCGCCCGCGACACCACCGCCATCTCCGTCCTGGAGACCGACACCGAGATCCCCTGGGGCGCGGGCCGGCTCTGCTACGGCTCCGTCGAGGTCACCAACCAGGTGGTCTCCTTCCTGCGCCGGCGCCTGATCACCGGCGAGGTGCTGGGCGAGACGAAACTCGACCTCCCTCCTCGTACGCTGCGCACGCGCGCGGTGTGGTGGACGGTCACCGAGGACCAGCTGGACGAGGCCCGGATCACCCCGGAGATCCTCGGCGGCTCCCTGCACGCCGCCGAGCACGCCTCCATCGGCATGCTGCCGCTTTTCGCGACCTGCGACCGCTGGGACATCGGCGGCGTCTCCGTACCGCTGCATCCCGACACTCTCCTGCCGACGGTCTTCGTGTACGACGGCCACCCCGGCGGCGCGGGGTTCGCCGAGCGCGCCTTCCACACCGCCCGCGCCTGGCTCACCGCCACCCGCGAGGCCATCGCCTCCTGCGAGTGCGACGCCGGCTGCCCCTCCTGTATCCAGTCCCCCAAGTGCGGCAACGGCAACGACCCCCTCCACAAGCGCGGCGCGGTCCGCCTCCTGACGACCCTGCTGCGCGACGCACCCCGGCCACCGGAACAGGAGCCGGCGGCGGAAGCCCCACCGGAGGAGACGGCGCCGACTTCGGGGCGGGGTACGGGGGGCTGACGCCGGGGACAGGGCGGATCGGGTGGCGGCGGACGCTTCGACGACCGCGCCGCAGCCACAGGACCTGGGACCGCGGCCCCGAGTACCTGCGCGCCTGGAGCCGCGGCCCGAGTGCCGGTGGGCGGCTCGCCCGGTGCCCGTGTCACCGGCTCTCCAGGGCGGAGTGCGGCGGTGCGAGGGGCTGCGGGGCGGGCGCGGGCGGGGTGGGGGCCGCCGGGCCGGCTCTGGAGCGGACCTCCGCCGTGAAGGGGCCGCTTCCCGAGGCCGCCGTCACGTCCGCGATCTCGCCCTCGACCGTGCAGCGCACCAGCCGTACCCCCTGGGCCGACGCCACGCGGGCGGCTCGGGCGCAGGCCGTCCCACCGCCCTCGGCCCAGTGGTCCGCGGCCGCGAGTGCCGCCAGGTCCGCACCACCGGCCGCCCGGTGCCGGACGGTGACAGCGTGCCCGAGCGCCAGCACCGCGCCGAACACCACACAGAGCACCGCGATCGCCCCGAGCCCCCAGACGGAGGCGGACCCCCGGTCGGAGCCGTACCGGCCCGCCGTCCGCCGAGCCGGAGCCCGGCCCCAACGCCAGTCCCGGACCCACACCCGCACCCCCTGTCGCCTCACGGCGCCGCTCCCCTCTCCCCGACCGTCTCCTCCGCCAGCGCCACGGCCTCCTCGCGGAGTTCGAAGGGCAGTCCGCTGAGCACCGGCGGTCTCGCCACCACGGTCACCCGGACCTGGTCGCCCTCCCGGCCGACCGTCACGCGGGCTCCGCGCGGCGCCGCCTGGCGGGTCACCGACAGCACCGCGGCGGGCGGGTCCTGGCGGGCGGCGGCCCGTGCGCCGGTGCGGGCCGCGTCCACGCACCGGATCTGTGCCGCCGCCACCAGCAGCCCCCAGACCAGCGCCATCGTGAACGCCACGAGCACGCAGAGCACCATGGCCGCCTCCGCCGTCACGAACCCACCGTCCGAGCCCCGTTCACATCCGCGCACTGAGGGCCTTCTTCACGATGGACTGGAGCTCGGCCCGGACCTGGCCGCTGGTGACGACCTCGTAGAGCAGCAACGCGAATCCGACGGCCGCGATGATCCCCATCGCGTACTCGGAGGTCACCATCCCGGAGTCCCGACGGCTCACCCGCCGCACCCCTGCCAGCACCCTGACGATCTTCCTCTTCACTTCGACTCCCTTGTTTTCACAGGTACGTTCCGCACATTTCCGGCCAGTCGTCTTCCACGGCGTCCACCGCCGCCCCTCACCTCCCCGCCATCACCCCGCCCGCCAGTCCGATCACCACGGGCAGCACTCCGAGCGCGACGAAGGCGGGCAGGAAGCACAGCCCCACCGGCGCGGAGATCAGTACGGCCGCCCGCCGGGCCCGTGCCGTCGCGATGCGGCTCCACTGCGCGCGGGTGTCCGAGGCGATACGGGCCACCGGAGCGGCGGCGGGCAGTCCCGACTCACCGGCCCGTTCCAGCAGCCGGGCCAGGGCGTCCGCGCCCGGCAGCGCGGCCAGGTCGCGCCAGGCGTCCGCCGGTGTGCCGCCGAGCCGCACCTCCGCCGCGCCCCGCGCCAGCGCCCGGCCCGCGGGTCCGCCCAGGGCCTCTCCCACTGCCTGCGCGGCGACCACCGGCCCGGCACCGGCCGCGATGCAGGCCGCCAGCAGATCGGCGGCGAGCGGCAGTTGGCGCGCGGCCTCGGCGATGTCGACGGCCGTCGCCCCGCCCGCGGCCACCTGATGGGCCCGCCGGCGCCAGAGCACGGCACCGACGCCCAGCCCGAGCAGCACCCCGGCGGCGCCGCCGACCAGCACCCACACCCCGCCCGCCGCGCCCACGGGCGGCAGCCATCGCCGTACCGCGTCCATGACGGCCCGCGGCGGCGGCTTCTCCACCCCGGCCCCCGGCGCCAGCAGCCCGGCCGCCCGCTGCCGTGCCCGGCGTCCCCGCCGGACCGACACCGCCACCCGGCCGCCCCAGCCGAGCGCCAGCACCAGGACCGCGGCCGTCCCCAGCCTGTGCACGACATCCCCGCTCACGCCCTCACCCCTCCTTTCGCATCCCGGACCGGCCGCTCACGCCGCCCCCGCTCCCCGCACGATCCGCGCCGACCACCACAGCCCGGCCGTCTCGAACGCCGCGCCGATCAGCAGGCAGCCGAGGCCGGGGCCGCTGTGCAGCAGGACCCGCAGCGGGGCGGCGCCCATGGCCGCGCCGAGCAGGAGCCCGAGGGCGGGAAGGGCGGCGAGCAGGACGGCGGTGGCTTTGGCGCCCGCCAACTGGGCGCGCAGATCGGCGCGTTGATCCCGCTCGGCACGCAGGGCGCCGTCCAGCCGGTCGAGACCGGCCGCGAGCCCCGCGCCCTGGTCGACGGCCACCCGCCAGCAGGCGGCCAGACCGAGCAGCCCCTCGGCACCCGGTTGCCGGGCAGCCGCGGCGAGGGCACCGGGCACATCCCCGCCGAAGCGGGCCGCCGCGACCACGGCCGCCCCTGCCTCGCCGAGCCCGCCCGAGTCCCGCGCCGCCCGCAGCAGCGCCTCGCCGGGCTGCCGTCCGGCCCGCACCTCCCCGGCGAACGCCCCGCACAGGGCGATCACCCGGTCCGCCCGCCGCTCCCGGTCGCGTCTCGCCTCCCCGGCCAGCCGCACCCGGCGCAGCACGGGCACCCCGGCCGCCCCCACAGCGACCGGAATCACCGAGGTGCCCAGCAGGGCGAGCGGCAGCCCGACGGCCAGGGCCCACCACTCGGCTCCCCAACGGGCACGCAACCGCCGCACCAGCGAGGCGAGTCGGTCCTGGACCGAGGGACCGGCCCCCGGCCCCGCGTCCCCGGCCAGCAGCAGCCGCGCCCGCCGCGCCCCGTGGTGCCGCTCGCACAGCAGCCATCCCAGCGCGCCGAGGCAGACCAGCGCGACCCCCATCGACATCTCACCCGCCACCTTCGCCACCACCGAACCCGTCGCGCCCACCACCGAACCCGTCCTCGAACTCCCCCGCTCCGCCCAGCAGCCGTGCCAGCCGCCCCCACCCCTTCTCCCGCACGAACGCCCGCTCCCCCCACCGCAGCGCGGGCACCGTCCGCACCAGCCCCGTGGCGTCCCGCTCCAAGACGTGCACCTCCGCGATCCGGCGCCGTCCGGACCGGTCCCGCACCAGGTGGAGCACCACGGACAGGGCCGCCGCCAACTGGCTGTGCAGGGCGGCGCGGTCGAGCCCCGCGGCCGTGGCCAGCGCCTCCAGGCGGGCCGGGACGTCCCCGGCCGTGTTGGCGTGGACCGTGCAACAGCCGCCCTCATGGCCCGTGTTGAGCGCGGCCAGCAGATGGACGACCTCGGGCCCGCGCACCTCTCCGACGACCAGCCGGTCCGGCCGCATCCGCAGGGCCTGGCGCACCAGGTCCTCAAGGGCGACCAGGCCCGCGCCCTCCTGGTTGGCGGGACGGGTCTCCAGCCGGACGACATGCGGGTGGTCGGGTCTCAGCTCGGCGGAGTCCTCGGCGAGCACGATCCGCTCATCGGCGCCGACCAGGCCCAGCAGGGCGCTGAGCAGCGTCGTCTTGCCGCTGCCGGTGCCGCCGCTGACCAGGAAGGACAGCCGGGCGGCCAGCAGGGCGCGCAGGATCCGGTCGCCGCCGGGCGGGATGGTGCCGGCCGCCACGAGTTCGGCGAGGGTGAAGGCCCGCGGTCGTACCACCCGCAGGGCCAGGCAGGTGCAGCCGACGGCGACCGGGGGCAGCACCGCGTGCAGCCGGGTGCCGTCGGGGAGCCGGGCGTCCGCCCACGGCCGGGCGTCGTCCAGCCTGCGTCCGGCCACCGCGGCGAGCCGCTGCGCGAGGCGTCGTACCGCCGCCGCGTCGGGGAAGGTCACCGGCGTCAGCTCCAGGCCGCCGCCCCGGTCCACCCAGACCCGGTCGGGCGCCGACACCAGCACGTCGGTGACCTCGGGGTCCGCGAGCAACGGCTCCAGGGGCCCGGTGCCGACGAGTTCGGATCTCAGCCGCTCGGCCACCTGGAGGATCTCGGCGTCCCCGAGCACCCGCCCCTGCGCGCGCAGCGCCTGTGCGACCCGCGCCGGGGTGGGTTCGGCGCCGCTCTCGGCGAGCTGCCGGCGCACCCCGTCGAGCAGGGCGGCCTGGTCGGGCACGTCGAAGCTCGTCCGGCGCCCCCGGACCGCACTCGTCTCCTGCCCCAGGACCCCGCTCGTCCCGCTCCCCCGGACCGCGCTCACCGCGCACCCCCGGACTCCACCAGCGCCCGCTCCCAGAACCCCGTGCAGAACCGGGCCAACGGGCCGCGTCCACTCGCGCCCGGCGGTTTCGCGCCGCCCCTCGGCCGGAGCAGGACGGGCTCCACCGGCACCTCCCCGGCGAGCGGCAGGCCGAGCAGGCGGGCCACCTCGCGGTCGTCCAGACCGGGCGCGTACGGCCCGCGCACCGCGACCCGCAGATCGCGGACGGCCCTGCCGACGGCGGCGGCGATCCGGCCGGCCGCGGCGAGTGCCCGCAGCTCGGCGGGGACCACGAGGAGGGCCAGGTCGAGCTGGGCGAGGACCTCGCCGACCCCGTCGTCCAGACGGCGCGGCAGGTCGACCACGACGGCACCGCCGCGGCGCCGGGCGGCGGCGAGCACCGCGCGCACGGCCTGCGGCGGCACGGCGACGCAGTCGCCCCGGTCCCAGCTGAGCACCCGCAGGGAGTGCAGGGCGGGCAGCGACTCCTCCAGGGCGCCGCCGCCGACCCGGCCGCGGGAGGCGGCGAAGGCCGGCCAGCGCAGGCCCTCGGCGCCCTCGCCGCCGAGCAGCACATCGAGGCCGCCGCCGAGCGGATCGGCGTCCACGAGCAGGGTGCGCACCCCCTCGCGGGCGGCGGTGACGGCGAGCGCGCAGGCCAGGGTGGACGCGCCGGCCCCGCCCCGGCCGCCGATCACGCCGACGGTGAGGGCCGGGCGGCCGACCCCCTCGGCGACATCGGCGATCCGGTCGACCAGCCACTGCTCGCCGTCGGGGAGGATCAGCACATGGTCGGCGCCGATCTCCATGCCGCGCCGCCACACGTCCGGGTCCTCCTTGTCCCGGCCGATCAGCACCACCTGGCGCCGGCGCGCGGCCCCGAGCAGCCGGTGGGCGGCGTCGTCCCCGACCAGCACGAGCGGGGCCGCCGCCCAGGTGTCGCCCTGGTCGGGAACGCCGTGGTGCACCTCGGGTGTCGCACCCGCGGCCGCGCACAGGCGCAGCAGGTCGTCCAGGAGCGCGGTGTCCTCGGTGACGATGAGCGGACCGCCGCCGCGGACGGGCGGTGGGTCATGGGTGATGGTTCCGGACACGGTGTTCCCCCTTCGCCGCGCGGCCCCGCGGCCACGCGATTTCCCGACATGTGGAGAACCGGCGGGCGGCTTCCATATGAACGGCGTGAACAGCGACATGAACGGCCGACCGGAATCGGCCATACGCCTCCCGCAAACGGAACCGGCCGTGAACTCGCCGCGGCGGGAGCGCGTGGGAATCACCGTGCGCCGATCCGCAAAATCGTGTGGATCTTGGTGGAAAACCGTGGACAACTCGGACCCTGTGAATAACTCCGTCACCCAAACCGGTGACGCCCGCACCGAGCCCGTGCGGCATCCACAGCGCAGCCCTACGATTACCCCGAGTAACGGATCATGGGCGCACGAAAGCGGCGGTCCCGACGCGGAAGCGCCGGCCGCTGGGCCGTACGAAGGAAGGAAAGAGGCGGGAAAACCCGTCCGGACATGCGACGACCCCCGCCGGGGGGGAGAGCGGGGGTCGTCCCCACGGCCGACTCGGGGGGGGAGGAGCCGGACCGGGTTAGCACGGTCGCGAACGATCCGTGACTTCCATGGTGTACCCGAGAGCCTTCTCAGGCAAACCCACGCGCCCCACCTTACGCCGAATGGTGGGCGCCTATGCTCAGGGGCGTGGAAAACCACTCCTTGCCCCGCGCGGCGGCCTTCTTCGACCTGGACAAGACAGTCATTGCGAAGTCCAGCACACTCACCTTCGGCAAGTCCTTCTACCAAGGCGGGCTGATCAACCGCAGGGCCGCGTTGCGCACCGCCTATGCCCAGTTCGTGTTCCTGGCCGGCGGTCTGGACCACGACCAGATGGAGCGGGTGCGCGCCTATCTCTCGGACATGGTCCGGGGCTGGAACCAGCAGCAGGTGCGGGAGATCGTCGCCGAGACCCTGCACGACCTGATCGATCCGATCATCTACGACGAGGCCGCCTCGCTCATCGAGGAGCACCACACGGCCGGCCGGGACGTGGTGATCGTCTCCACGTCCGGCGCCGAGGTGGTCGAGCCGATCGGTGAACTCCTGGGCGCGGACCGGGTGGTGGCCACCCGCATGGTCGTCGGCGAGGACGGCTGCTTCACCGGCGAGGTGGAGTACTACGCCTATGGCCCGACCAAGGCGGAGGCGATCCGCGGGTTGGCCGCCTCCGAGGGGTACGACCTCGACCGCTGCTTCGCCTACAGCGACTCGGCGACCGACCTGCCGATGCTCCAGGCGGTCGGGCACCCGCACGCCGTCAACCCGGACCGCGCGCTGCGCCGCGAGGCCGTCGCGCGCAACTGGCCGGTCCTGGAGTTCCGCCGCCCCGTCCCGCTCAAGAAGCGGCTGCCCACCCTCTCCGTGCCGCCGCGCCCCGCCCTCGTCGCCGCGGCGGCCGTGGGAGCGGCGGCCGCGACGGCCGGCCTCGTCTGGTACGCCAACCGGCGCCGGGGCACCGTATGACGAGCCGCGGCTGACGGCGCGTACCGCGCACCCCCGAGCGCCCTTTTCGCCCCTGCTTGCACCCGAAAGTAAAGAAGTGCGGGCAGGGGTTCCGCTTGTCCCCCACCGCGCGGTACAAAGAAATCAGCGGCCCGCGCGACCATGGACATCCGAGAGGATCCCCAGTCACTACGCAAATGGCCCACGGACCACCGCATGAACACCGGGCACCCACGCGACGTCGACCCGTCGAATACGGGCCAGCCGCACCAGGTACGGGCAAAGTCCCCGTCCTGATGGGCAAGTCATCGAGGACGCTTGGTAACCGGGCGTTCATGCCAGCGGCGGTACGAGCACTCGTACCGCCGCATTCTCGTCCGCGCCCGGCCGGCCTCTGTCCGCATCCGGCCGCGAAACCTCAGGCCGCGCCGCGCTGAAGCGCCTCGCACACCGCCGTCGACTCCCGCGCCCCGAACTCGACCGCGCGCCCGCAGTGCGCGATCCAGGCGGCCATGCCCTCGGGAGTGCCCGAGACGTAGCCGTCCAGCGCCGCCAGGTACTCGGCGCGCCCCTGTTCGGCGTGGCCGACCTCGGCCGGGCAGATCGCCTTCGGATCCAGGCCGCTGCCGATCAGCACGATCCGCTCGGCGGCGCGCGCGACCAGCCCGTTGTGCGAGGCGAAGGGGCGCAGCGCGAGCAGCTCGCCGTGCACCACGGCCGCCGTCACCAGGGCCGGGGCGGAGCTGCCCGCGATGATCAGGTCCGCGAGCCCGTCCAGCCGCCCGGAGACCTCCCGCGCGCTGGGCAGCGGCAGCTCGACCAGCGGCTCGTCCACCGCCTCGCCGGCCTGGCGCGGCCGGCCGACCTGGCTCTCGTCGCTCGCCGCGGCCACCAGGTGCAGCCGGGCCAGCACCCGCAGCGGCGACTGCCGCCAGATGGACAGCAGTTGGCCCGCCTCGGCCGTCAGCCGCAGGGCCGCGCCCATGACCCGCGCCTCGCCGTCGGTGCCGAAGTCGGTACGCCGCCGCACCTCCTCCAGCGCCCAGTCGGCGCCGGAGAGCGCCGCCGAGCCGCGGGCGGCGCGCAGAGCGGCCTCGGAGGTGATCTCGTTGCTGCGGCGCCGCATGATCCGGTGCCCGTAGACCCGGTCCACGGCCTTGCGCACGGACTCCACGGACTCGGCCACGCCGGGCAGTGCGCCCAGGGCCGCGAGCGGATCGGCGGTCGCGCCTGTCGTACTCATGAGTACGACCCTACGCACCCGACCGGCAGACCCCACGAAGGAGTGGTCTTCTTCACTCGGTCATGCCACATACAGCTATCACTCAACTACGCTTGGTGAACATGAAAATTGCTTTCGTCGGGAAGGGCGGGAGTGGCAAGACCACGCTCTCCTCCCTCTTCATCCGCCATCTCGCCCGAGCCGAGGCCGCCGTCGTCGCGATCGACGCGGACATCAACCAGCACCTCGGCCCCGCGCTCGGTCTGGACGAGGCGGAGGCCGCCGCGCTGCCCGCCATGGGCGAGCGGCTGCCGCTGATCAAGGACTATCTGCGCGGCGGCAACCCGCGCATCGCCTCCGCCGCCAGCATGATCAAGACGACCCCACCGGGGCGGGGCTCGCGGCTGGTGCGGGTGCGCGAGCCCAACCCGGTCTACGACGCCTGCGCCCGCCCGGTGGAGCTCGACGGCGGCGCCGTCCGCCTGATGGTCACCGGCCCCTTCACCGACGCCGATCTCGGCGTCGCCTGCTACCACTCCAAGACCGGAGCGGTGGAGCTGTACCTGAACCACCTCGTCGACGGCCCCGACGAGTACGTGGTGGTCGACATGACCGCGGGCTCGGACTCCTTCGCCTCCGGCATGTTCACCCGCTTCGACATGACGTTCCTGGTCGCCGAACCGACCCGCAAGGGCGTCTCCGTCTACCGCCAGTACAAGGAGTACGCCCGCGACTACGGCGTCGCCCTGAAGGTCGTCGGCAACAAGATCCAGGAGCAGGACGACATCGACTTCCTGCGCGCGGAGGTCGGGGACGACCTGCTGGTCACGGTCGGGCGCTCGGACTGGGTGCGGGCCATGGAGAAGGGCCGCCCGCCGCGGTTCGACCTCCTGGAGGAGGCCAACGCCCGCGCGCTCGCGACCCTGCGGGCCACCGCGGACGCCATGTACGAGCGGCGGGACCCGGAGCGCTACATGCGCCAGATGGTGCACTTCCACCTGAAGAACGCCGAGTCGTGGGGCAATGAGCGCACCGGGGTCGACCTGGCGGCGCAGGTCGACCCCGACTTCGTACTCGGCGAGGGCATGGAAGACTCCGAAGCGGGCGTCGCGGCGGGTGCCGAGGCGAGCGTGTCGACGCCCGCCTGACAGCTCCCGGCCGGCAGCTCCCGGCCGGCAGCTCCAGCGCGACAAGCTCCCGCCTGGCGGCTCCCGGCAACTGCCGCCCGGTGGCTACCCCTTGCCGGCCGGCGCTCCGGGGACTCCCTTGGGCGCCGGGGCCGGGCGGCCGGAGAGGAAGGACGCCCAGCCCTGCTTGGGAGCCTCGCCCACCTTCAGACTCCGCAGTTTCTCCAGCGTCTTGGGGTCCTGGGCGTCCAGCCAGTCGGCCAGCTGGTGGAAGGAGACACAGCGCACCTCGGGCTTGTTGCAGACCTTCTTCACCACGTCCTCGACGGCGCGCATGTACGTACCGCCGTTCCAGGACTCGAAGTGGTTGCCGACGACCAGGGGCGCACGGTTGCCGTCATAGGCCCGGTCGAAGCCCTGGAGGAGGCTGTCGCGCACCTGGTCGCCCCAGGAGTCGAACTTGTCGGGGTCGCCCTGGGTCTGGGTGCCCGACTGGTTGATCATGTAGTTGTAGTCCATGGTCAACTCTTCGAAGTTGTGGCCGGGGAAGGGGACCAGCTGCATCGACAGGTCCCACAGGCCGTCCTTCTTCTTCGGCCAGAGCTGGTTGTCGACCCCGCTGGAGTCGTAGCGGAAGCCCAGTTGGCGGGCCGCCTTCACGAAGTTCTTCTGGCCCTCCAGGCAGGGGGTGCGGCCGCCGATCAGCTCCTTGTCGTAATCGAAGGGCAGCGGGGCCGCGTTCTTCATGCCGGAGTTCGTCTTCCAGTTCTCCACGAACTGCTTGGCCTGGGCGATCTCGCTTTTCCACTCGTCCACCGACCAGGTGCCGACCCCGCCGTCGGGCCCGCAGAAGTGGCCGTTGAAGTGGGTGCCGATCTCGTTGCCGTCCAGCCAGGCGAGCCGGGCCTGCTTGACGGTGTCGCTGATCCCCTGCTGGTCGTTGAAGCCGATGTCGGAGCTGCCCGGCGAGTGCTGCGGGGGCCGGTAGAGGTCGCGCTTGTCCTCCGGCAGCAGGTAGACACCGCTGAGGAAGAACGTCATGTTGGCGTTGTTCTCCTTGGCGACCTTGCGGAAGTGCGAGAACAGCTTCTGGCTGTCCTCGCCCGCGCCGTCCCAGGAGAAGACGACGAACTGCGGGGGTTTCTGACCGGGCTTCAGCCGCTCGGGCCTGGGCAGACGGGGCTGCGCACCGGTGTACGCGGTCGATCCGTCGCCGATCAGCCGGAGCACGCTCTTGGGCGCGGGTGCCGCGGGCGCCCCCTTCTGCGGGCCGGATGTCCTCTCCTGCACGCCATGGGTGCCGGTCCCGCACGCCGCGAGCGAGACAGCACAGGCCGCGGCGACCACGCCGACGGCGATCCTCTGGTTGGCGGCCATGTTCCGCCCACCTTCTTCCTTCTCTCAGACGAACGCTGACGAGGGCCTTTTGTGGTGATCCGTCGGGTTTGAACCGGCGGCACCGCCCAAGATCACACGGACCCGAGAAGGAATTAGGATGACAAGCCGATCAAATGATTTATCCACCATTGCGGGGGATCTCCTAGACCGTTTGCCCCGGAATGTTATGGATGATCTTTACGTGGCATTACCCGTCCTTTACGAACCGTTACTCCACCCCTCCCCTTCCGGTCCGCACAGGTCTAAACCAATTTTCCCGTCGACCCTTGTCACCGGCCCCTCACGTCTGATGAGCTGTGGCCTGGGACACATCGGACACCCTCGAAAGGCGGATGTCGTGAGCAATGAGAGCCTGGCCAACCTGCTGAAGGAAGAACGCAGGTTCGCGCCCCCCGCCGACCTGGCCGCACACGCCAACGTCACGGCGGAGGCGTATGAGCAGGCCAAGGCTGACCGGCTCGGCTTCTGGGCCACCCAGGCCCGCCGACTGACCTGGGCCAAGGAACCGACCGAGACGCTGGACTGGTCGAACCCCCCGTTCGCGAAGTGGTTCAAGGACGGCGCGCTCAACGTCGCCTACAACTGCGTGGACCGGCACGTCGAGGCAGGCCACGGCGACCGCGTCGCCATCCACTTCGAGGGCGAACCCGGCGACAGCCGCGCCCTCACCTACGCCGAACTCAAGGACGAGGTCTCCCGCGCCGCCAACGCCCTCCTCCAGCTCGGCGTGCGCAAGGGCGACCGGGTCGCCGTCTACATGCCGATGATCCCCGAGACCGCCATCGCCATGCTGGCCTGCGCCCGGATCGGCGCCGCCCACTCCGTCGTCTTCGGCGGCTTCTCCGCCGACGCGCTGGCCACCCGCATCAAGGACGCCGACGCCCGCGTCGTCATCACCTCCGACGGCGGCTACCGCCGGGGCAAGCCCTCCGCCCTCAAGCCCGCCGTCGACGAGGCCGTCGAGAAGGCCGGCAACGTCGAGCACGTCCTCGTCGTCCGCCGCACCGGCCAGGACGTCGCCTGGGACGACACCCGCGACGTGTGGTGGCACGACCTCCTCGCCACCCAGCCGGCCGAGCACACCCCCGAGGCCTTCGACGCCGAACACCCCCTGTTCATCCTGTACACGTCGGGTACGACGGGGAAGCCCAAGGGCATCCTGCACACCTCCGGCGGGTATCTCACCCAGGCCGCCTACACCCACTGGGCCGTCTTCGACCTCAAGCCCGAAACCGACGTCTACTGGTGCACCGCCGACGTCGGCTGGGTGACCGGCCACTCCTACATCGTCTACGGGCCGCTGGCCAACGGCGCCACCCAGGTCATGTACGAGGGCACCCCCGACACCCCCCACCAGGGCCGCTTCTGGGAGATCGTCCAGAAGTACAAGGTGTCCATCCTCTACACCGCGCCCACCGCGATCCGCACCTTCATGAAGTGGGGAGACGACATCCCCGCCAAGTTCGACCTCGGCAGCCTGCGCGTCCTCGGCTCGGTCGGCGAACCCATCAACCCCGAGGCGTGGATCTGGTACCGCAAGCACATCGGCGCCGACCGCACCCCGGTCGTGGACACCTGGTGGCAGACCGAGACCGGCGCCATGATGATCTCGCCGCTGCCCGGTGTCACCGACGCCAAGCCCGGCTCCGCCCAGCGCCCGCTGCCCGGCATCAGCGCCACCGTCGTGGACGACGAGGCCAACGAGGTGCCCAACGGCGGTGGCGGCTACCTGGTGCTCACCGAGCCGTGGCCGTCGATGCTGCGCACCATCTGGGGCGACGACCAGCGCTTCAAGGACACCTACTGGTCCCGCTTCGAGGGCAAGTACTTCGCCGGCGACGGCGCCAAGAAGGACGAGGACGGCGACATCTGGCTCCTCGGCCGCGTGGACGACGTGATGCTGGTGTCCGGGCACAACATCTCCACCACCGAGGTCGAATCCGCCCTCGTCTCGCACCCCGCGGTCGCCGAGGCGGCGGTGGTCGGCGCCGCCGACGAGACCACCGGCCAGGCCATCGTCGCCTTCGTCATCCTGCGCGGTACGGCGTCGGCGGACGACGAATCCCTGATCGGCAGCCTCCGCGACCACGTCGGCGCCACCCTCGGCCCCATCGCCAAGCCCAAGCGGATCCTCCCCGTCGCCGAACTCCCCAAGACACGCTCCGGCAAGATCATGCGCCGCCTGCTGCGCGACGTCGCCGAGAACCGGCAGCTCGGTGACGTGACGACGCTGACCGACTCCAGCGTCATGGACCTCATCCAGTCCAAGCTCCCCGCCACCCCCAGCGAGGACTGACCCCGTACGACCGCGAAGGGGCGCCCGGCACCCGCCGGGCGCCCCTTCCGCACGTCGGGGCCCATCCGTCCCTCTCGTCTTTCCCTCGCCGGACAAGTTAGGTAAAGTAACCAAAGCGTCAAGAACTCAACAAGATCCACCCGAGGTGCGCCGGGAAGTCTGGTCGGCAGGCAAGCCGTCCTGCCCGCTCCCGGAGGTCCCCATCGTGACCGCGCCCCGCACCCCGCACCCCGCCCGCAAGGTCCTCGGACGCCTGTCCCTGCCCGAGCGGACCTACGTCGCGGACGCCCTGCGCACGGAGACCGTCGGCGGAGTGCTCCTGCTCATCGCCGCCGTCACCGCCCTGATCTGGGCGAACGTCCCGGCGCTGCGCCACAGCTACGAAGCGGTCGGCCACTTCACCTTCGGCCCCGCCGCTCTCGGCCTGGACCTCTCGGTCGCCCACTGGGCCGCCGACGGCGTCCTCGCGATCTTCTTCTTCGTCGCCGGCATCGAACTCAAACGCGAACTGGTCGCCGGCGACCTGCGCGACCCCAAGGCGGCCGTGCTCCCCGTGGTGGCCGCGCTGTGCGGCATGGCCGTGCCCGCGCTCGTCTACACCGTCACCGCCCTCACCGGCCACGGCTCCACACGGGGCTGGGCGGTGCCCACCGCCACCGACATCGCCTTCGCGCTCGCCGTCCTCGCGGTGATCGGCACCTCGCTGCCCAGCGCCCTGCGCGCCTTCCTGCTCACCCTCGCCGTCGTGGACGACCTCTTCGCGATCCTGATCATCGCGGTCTTCTTCACCGACCGGCTGAACTTCGCCGCGCTCGGCGGCGCCTTCCTCGGCCTCGCCGTCTTCTGGCTGCTGCTGCGCAAGGGCGTGCGCGGCTGGTACGTCTACGTGCCGCTCGCCCTCGTCAACTGGGCCCTGATGTACAACAGCGGCGTGCACGCCACCATCGCCGGCGTGGCCATGGGACTGATGCTGCGCTGCACCACCCGCGAGGGCGAGCAGCACTCGCCGGGCGAGCGCGTCGAGCACCTGGTGCGCCCCCTGTCGGCCGGGTTCGCGGTACCGGTGTTCGCGCTGTTCAGCGCCGGTGTGATGGTGTCCGGGCGGGCCCTGGGCGACCTGTTCACCCGGCCGGAGACCCTCGGCGTGGTGCTGGGCCTCGTCGTCGGCAAAGCGCTCGGCATCTTCGGCGGCACCTGGCTGACCGTCCGCTTCACCCGCGCCTCCCTCAGCGAGGACCTCGCCTGGGCGGACGTCTTCGCGGTGGCCTCGCTGGCCGGTATCGGCTTCACGGTCTCGCTGCTCATCGGCGAGCTGGCCTACGACGGAAACGCGCTCCTCACCGACGAGACCAAGGCCGCCGTCCTCACCGGCTCACTGATCGCCGCGGCCTGTGCCACCGTGCTGCTGAAGATACGCAACGCCAAGTACCGGCGGCTGTGCGAGGCCGAGGACCGCGACGACGACCTCGACGGCATCCCCGACATCTACGAGGAGGGCGACCCGGCGTACCACCTGCGGATGGCCGCGATCCTGGAGCGCAGGGCCGCCGAACACCGGCGGATCGCCGCCGAGCGGACGGCCGCGGCGGGTGACGGGCGTGCGGAAGTGCCGGGCGGGGCAGGCGAGGAGGGCGGCCGTCCGGCATGATCTGACGAGACGGTACAAATCAAGACGGTGCCCCTGGGGCCGGGCGGCCGCCCGCCGCGAGGTCCCGGGGACACGAGAGAACTCGTAAGGGAGACCGCGATGAGCGCACCCGACGGCAGCCCGGTCGGCGCCGAACGCAGCATCGGCCAGCTGTTCGCCTCGGCGACGACCGAATTGTCGGCGCTGGTGCACGACGAGATCGCGCTGGCCAAGGCACAGCTCAAGCAGGACGTGAAGCGCGGCGCGACCAGCGGCGGCGCGTTCTCGATGGCGGGCGCGGTCCTGGTCTTCTCCCTGCCGATGCTCAACTTCGCCCTGGCGTACGGCATCCGCACCTGGACCCACTGGAACCTGGCGGTCTGCTTCGTGCTGTCCTTCGCGGCGAACGTGCTCGTCGCCGGTCTGCTCGCGCTGATCGGCGTGGTGTTCGCGAAGAAGGCCAAGAAGGGCCGCGGCCCGCAGAAGGTCGCCGCGTCCATGAAGGAGTCGGCGAGCGTCCTCGGCAACGCCAAGCCGCACCCGCGCCCGGAGCTTCCCGAGGATCGCAGCCCCGCGGCCATCGAGGCTGTGGCACGCTCGTCCTCATGACGGACCCCGCTCCTCCCTCGCTGGTACGGATCGATCTGCCCGGACACCGGGTGATCCACCGGGACGTCGCCGCCAACGGCGCCCGCTTCCACATCGCGGAACTCGGTGACGGTCCCCTGGTGCTGCTGCTCCACGGCTTCCCGCAGTTCTGGTGGACCTGGCGGCACCAGCTGGTCGCCCTCGCGGAGGCCGGCTACCGGGCGGTGGCCATGGACCTGCGGGGCGTCGGCGGCAGCGACCGCACACCGCGCGGCTACGACCCCGCCAACCTCGCCCTGGACGTCACCGGCGTCATCCGCTCCCTCGGCGAGCCGGACGCCGCGCTCGTCGGGCACGACCTCGGCGGCTATCTGGCGTGGACGGCCGCGGCCATGCGCCCCAAGCTGGTGCGCCGGCTCGCGGTGGCGTCGATGCCGCATCCGAGGCGCTGGCGCGCGGCGATGCTGCGGGACGCCCGGCAGGCGGCCGCCAACTCCTATATCTGGGGCTTCCAGCGGCCCTGGGTCCCCGAGCGCCAACTCACCGCCGACGACGGGGAGCTGGTGGGCCGTCTGATCCGGGACTGGTCCGGGCCGCGCCCCCCGGAGGACGAGGCGGTGCGCACGTACCAGCGGGCCATGTGCATCCCCTCCACCGCGCACTGCTCCGTCGAGCCGTACCGCTGGCTGGTGCGCTCCCTGGCCCGCCCGGACGGCGTGCAGTTCTACCGCAGGATGAAGCGGCCGGTGCGGGTGCCCACGCTGCATCTGCACGGTTCACTCGATCCGGTGAGCCGGACACGCAGCGCCGCCGGTTCCGGGGAGTACGTCGAAGCGCCGTACCGCTGGCGGCTGTTCGACGGACTCGGCCATTTCCCGCACGAGGAGGACCCGGTGACGTTCTCGACGGAGCTGGTCAACTGGCTGAAGGACCCCGAGCCCGACCGGTGACGACGCGGCGGCGGAACCGATGCGGGCGGTGTCCGGTTCCCCGCCACTTGTCACCCGTTCGGCCACATGCCCGCCGCATACGCCAATTGGCCGCCGTCCAAGCGGTTATCGACCTTGGGCCGGGGGCACACGCAGGGGTATGGGCTGGACGCACGACTACAGTGACGCACCCCGCAACCGCCGCTCGGCCACGGGCCTGAGCACGCCTCAGCGAGGCACTCCGCAACTCGCGGAGGGCGAACTGCGGGTGGGGATCCCGCGCATCCTGCGCCGCCGGGCCCGCTGGGTCTCGGTGCGCCTGCGTCACCCGCGCAACTGAACCGCCGCCTTGCGGCTCACAGCGCGCAGCTGTCCGTACCCACCTGTTCGTTCGCCGTGCGACCGCGGGCGATGTCCGGCCGGATCTCGTCCGCCGTCAGCGCGTAGCCGGTCTCGGCGTCGTCCAGGGACTTGGCGAACACCACCCCGTAGACCCTGCCCTCCGGGGTGAGCAGGGGCCCGCCGGAGTTTCCCTGGCGGACGGTCGCGTACAGCGAGTACACATCGCGGCGCACGCTGCCGCGGTGGTAGATGTCCGGGCCGTTGACCGAGATGCGCCCCCGCACCCGCGCGGCCCGCACGTCGTACGCGCCGTTCTCCGGGAAGCCGGCCACGATCGCGCCGTCGCCCCCGGCCGCGTCCGGCGCGGAGAACTTCAGCGCGTCCGCCTTCAGGTCCGGTACGTCGAGTACCGCGATGTCGCGCTTCCAGTCGTACAGCACCACCTTGGCGTCGTACCGCCGGCCGACCCCGCCTATCTGCACCGTCGGCGCGTCCACCCCGCCGACGACGTGTGCGTTGGTCATCACCCGGCGGTCGGCGAAGACGAAGCCGGTGCCCTCCAGGACCTTGCCGCAGCTCTGCGCGGTGCCGGTGACCTTGACGATGGAGCGCTGGGCGCGGGTGGCGACCGGACTGCCGGCGAGGGCCGGGTCCGGCGGCTGGACATCCTTGATCGGCTCGTTGGAGAACGGGCTGAAGACCTGCGGGAAGCCGTTCTGCGCGAGGACGGAGGAGAAGTCCGCGAACCAGCCGCCGGCCCGCGCGGGCAGTGCGCGGGAGACCCCGAGCAGCACCTTGGAGCCGCGCACCTGCTTGCCCAGGGTGGGCAGGGTGGTGCCGGCCAGGGCGGAGCCGATCAGCCAGGCGACCAGGAGCATCGCCACCACGTTGACCAGGGCGCCGCCGGTGGCGTCCAGGGCGCGGGCCGGGGACCAGGTGATGTGCTTGCGCAGTTTGTTGCCGAGGTGGGTGGTCAGGGCCTGGCCGACGGAGGCGCAGACGATGACGACGACCACGGCGGCGACGGCGGCGGTGGTGTTCACCTCCGCGTTGCCGGTCGCCGCGTCCCAGACGACGGGCAGCGCGTACACCGCCGCGAGGCCGCCGCCGAGGAACCCGATCACCGACAGGATGCCCACGACGAAGCCCTGGCGGTAGCCCACGACCGCGAACCACACGGCCGCGACCAGCAACAGGATGTCCAGCACGTTCACCGCTTCAGGCCCTCGCCTACTCCATTCCGCTTCCCGCGGCACGGACGAGGTGTCCGGCCCGACCCCTTGGGGACGGAGGGACCCTGCGTCCCCGGGAAAGAGACAGCACGGGGATCACCCTGTCATGAGCTCCAGTCGAGCGGGGCCAGCTTCTCCCGGTCCCAGGGGCGCTCCCAGCCCGCGTAGTGCAGCAGCCGGTCGATCACCCCGGCCGTGAAACCCCACACAAGGGCCGATTCGACCTGGAATGCCGGGCCCCGGAATCCGCTGGGGTGGACGACGGTGACGCGGTTGGCGGGGTCCGTGAGATCCGCCACGGGGACGGTGAAGACCCGCGCCGTCTCGTTCGGGTCCACCGCGCCGACCGGGCTGGGCTCGCGCCACCAGCCGAGGACCGGTGTGACGACGAAGCGGCTGACCGGGATGTACAGCCGGGGCAGCACGGCGAACGGCTGCACCCCGCGGGGGTCGAGCCCGGTCTCCTCCTCGGCCTCGCGCAGGGCGGCGCGCAGCGGGCCCTCGCCGAGCGGATCGCCGTCCTCGGGGTCGAGGGAGCCGCCGGGGAAGGACGGCTGGCCCGCGTGCGAGCGCAGCGTGCCGGCGCGCTCCATCAGCAGCAGCTCGGGGCCGCGCTCGCCCTCGCCGAACAGGATGAGCACGGCGGACTGGCGGCCCTCGCCGTTCTCCGGCGGCAGGAAGCGGCTGAGCTGGAGGGGTTCGATGGTCTCGGCGGCGCGGGCCACCGGGGTCAGCCAGTCCGGCAGTCCCCGGCCGTCCAGCGCCACCACGTCGCGTCGTGCCTCGCCGGCCCGCGTCATCGCCCACCCCCGTCGCTCTGTGTCGTCCAACGCCGCGGGCGCCGGGTTCGTTCCGTCACGCGGCCCCCAGCGGCGGCGCGGGCCTGCCGCCCGCGTCCAGGTAGGCCTGCGGCGGGTTGAGCCGCTGGCCGGGCAGGCCGCCCTTCTCGTACTTCAGCAGCTTCTTCGCCTTCTCCGGGTCGGTCTCGCCCTCGCCGTAGGCCGGGCAGAGCGGGGCGATCGGGCAGGCGCCGCAGGCGGGCTTGCGGGCGTGGCAGATGCGCCGGCCGTGCCAGATGACGTGGTGGGACAGGTCGGTCCAGTCGCTCTTGGGGAACAGCGCGCCGACCGCGGCCTCGATCTTGTCCGGGTCGCTCTCCTCGGTCCAGCGCCAGCGCCGTACCAGCCGCTGGAAGTGGGTGTCCACGGTGATGCCGGGGCGCCCGAAGGCGTTGCCGAGCACCACGAAGGCGGTCTTGCGGCCGACGCCGGGCAGCTTGACCAGGTCCTCCAGCCTTCCGGGCACCTCGCCGCCGAAGTCCTCCACCAGCGCCTTGGAGAGCCCTATGACCGACCTGGTCTTGGCCCGGAAGAAGCCGCAGGGGCGCAGGATCTCCTCGACCTCCTCCGGGTTGGCGGCTGCCAGGTCCTCGGGGGTGGGATAGCGGGCGAAGAGGCCGGGGGTCGTCTGGTTGACGCGCAGGTCGGTGGTCTGGGCGGACAGGACCGTCGCGACCAGCAGCTGGAAGGGGTTCTCGAAGTCCAGTTCCGGGTGCGCGTACGGGTACACCTCGGCCAGCTCGCGGTTGATCCGGCGGGCCCGGCGGACCAGGGCGGTCCGGGACTCCTTGCCGGGCGGCTCGACGGCGACCTTCCTGGCGGGCGCGGCCTTCTTCACCGCGACCGCTCCATCGGCGGCCACGGCCTTCTCCGCGGGGCCGGCCTTCCTGCCCGAGACGGCCTTCGCCGGAGCCGCCTTCTTCACCGGAGCGGCCTTCTTCGCCGGGGCCGCCTTCTTCGCGGAAGGTGTCTTCGCGGCAGATCCGGCCTCCCCGGCAGATCCCGTCTTCCCTGCCGAACCCGCCTCTTCCGCCATATCCGCCTTTTTTCTACTTTTCTTACTGCCGTCGGGGCCCTGTTCGCCCACAGCGGAATCGCGACGTACAGCCACCCGCTAAGCCCCCTTGGCCTGTGCTCTCACCGGCGATTTGGACACCCGGCCAGCCTAGAGCCCGGCACCGGCATCCGCCCCGGACCCCGAAGATCGGCGCCCGATTGGACCCCTGACGCTTACCCCGGCACACCCGTGCGGCATCCTTGTGACAGATCACACTGTTTGGACCGTCCGGCAAAATGAGAACACGGTCCCTGGCACGCAGGGGAGCAAGATCCCCTGAGCAGGTCGACAAGGAGAGAACTCGTGGACGACGTTCTGCGGCGCAACCCGCTTTTCGCGGCGCTCGACGATGAGCAGGCCGCGGAGCTTCGCGCCTCGATGAGCGAGGTCACCCTCGCTCGCGGCGACTCCCTGTTCCACGAGGGCGACCCGGGCGACCGCCTGTACGTCGTCACCGAGGGCAAGGTCAAGCTGCACCGCACCTCCCCCGACGGCCGCGAGAACATGCTCGCCGTCGTCGGTCCCGGCGAGCTGATCGGCGAGCTGTCGCTGTTCGATCCGGGCCCGCGCACGGCCACCGCGACCGCGCTGACCGAGGTCAAGCTGCTCGGCCTCGGCCACGGCGACCTCCAGCCCTGGCTGAACGCCCGCCCCGAGGTGGCCGGCGCCCTGCTGCGCGCCGTCGCCCGCCGACTGCGCAAGACCAACGACGCCATGTCCGACCTGGTCTTCTCCGATGTCCCCGGCCGTGTGGCGCGCGCCCTGCTCGACCTGTCGCGCCGCTTCGGCGTGCAGTCCGAAGAGGGCATCCACGTCGTCCACGACCTCACCCAGGAGGAGCTGGCCCAGCTGGTCGGCGCCTCCCGCGAGACCGTCAACAAGGCCCTGGCCGACTTCGCCCAGCGCGGCTGGCTGCGCCTGGAGGCGCGCGCGGTCATCCTGCTGGACGTGGAGCGGCTGGCCAAGCGTTCGCGCTGACGCGCGGCCCTTCTCCGGTACGGCGTCCAGGGCGCGGCTCCGCGGGAGCCGCGCCCTGAGCCGTCCCTCCCGCGAAAAACCGGCTGCCCCGTTCCGGCGCGCCCGGCACAGTGGGCCCATGCCCGAACCGCCCCGCCCCCACGGCCTCGCCCCCGACGGCTGCTTCGTCCGCGAGGGCTCCCTCGCGCGCGTGCCCGACTCCTTCCGGCCGGTCGTGGCCGCCGTACGGGAGCGGTTGCCGCAGCTCCTCGGGACCCGGTTGGACGGGGCGTACCTCTACGGGTCGATCCCCCGCGGCACCGCGCGCGCCGGCCGCAGCGACCTGGACCTGTTCGTCGTCCTGCGCGCCGAACCGGCCGCCGCCGACCGGGCCGGCGTCCAGGCCCTCGGCGAGGCCCTGGACCGCGAGTTTCCGCAGATCGACGGTGTCGGGACGCTGCTGTACGGCCGGGAGCGGCTGCTCGGCCCGGCGGAGCGGTACGACCTGGGCTGGTTCCTGGCGTGCCTGTGCACCCCGCTGCTCGGCAACGACCTGGCCGAGCTGCTGCCCCGCTACCGTCCCGGCTCCCTGCTGGCCCGCGAGACCAACGGCGACCTCGCCCGGCTGCTGCCCCGCTGGCGCGAACGGATCGCGGCCGCCGGGGACGACCAGGCGGCCCTGCGCCGCCTGGTGCGCTTCACCTCCCGCCACCTGGTCCGCACGGGATTCACCCTCGTCATGACCCGCTGGAACGGCTGGACGAGCGATCTGGACGAGATGGCCGAGGTCTGCGCGGCCTACTACCCCGAGCGGGCCCCGCAGCTGCGCGAGGCGGCCCGGTACGGCCAGGAGCCCGTCGCCGACCGGGGCGTGCTGCGCCGCCACGTGGACGACCTGGGCCCCTGGCTCGCCGCCGAGTACGCGCGGGTGCACGGCGTGAAGGCCCCGCGCCCCGAGGACGCCCCTTAGAGCCTCTCGTTCGGATCGTGCCGGGCCGTACCGCCTCAGATCAGGCCGTGCTCGCCGAGGTACTCCAGCTGGGCCCGCACGGACAGCTCCGCCGCCGGCCACAGGGAGCGGTCGACGTCGGCGTAGACATGCGCGACGACCTCGGCCGCGGTGCGGTGGCCGTTCTCGACGGCCGTCTCCACCTGGGCGAGCCGGTTGGCGCGGTGGGCCAGGTAGAACTCCACGGCGCCCCGGGCGTCCTCCAGGACCGGACCGTGGCCCGGCAGGACGGTGTGCACGCCGTCGTCCACCGTGAGGGAGCGCAGGCGGCGCAGGGAGTCCAGATAGTCGCCGAGGCGTCCGTCGGGGTGCGCCACCATCGTCGTACCGCGTCCGAGGACGGTATCGCCGGTCAGCACCGCCCGGTCGGCCGGGAGGTGGAAGGACAGCGAGTCCGAGGTGTGGCCGGGGGTCGGTACGACCCTCAGTTCGAGCCCCCCGATGGTGATCACGTCGCCCGCGGCCAGCCCCTCGTCGCCGAGGCGGAGCGCCGGGTCCAGGGCGCGCACCCGGCTGCCGGTCAGCTCCGCGAGCCGGCCCGCGCCCTCGGCGTGGTCCTCGTGGCCGTGGGTGAGCAGGGTCAGGGCTATCCGCCGGCCGGCCTTCTCCGCCGTGTCCACGACCGCGCGCAGATGGCCCTCGTCCAGCGGCCCCGGATCGATCACCACGGCCAGGTCGGAGTCCGGCTCGGCGACGATCCAGGTGTTGGTGCCGTCCAGGGTCATGGCGGAGGGGTTGGGCGCGAGGACGTTGACGGCCCGCGCCGTGGCGGGTCCCGAGCCGGCCAGGCCCCTGGGCTGGCCGGGCAGCGCGCTCGCGTCGGTCATGCGCGGCCTCCCGCGGTCGCGTCGGCGGGCGCGGCGCCCGTCGGGACGTGCTTGGTGAACTCCTCGTGCCCCGGCCAGGACAGCACGATCTCGCCGTCCTGGAGCCGGGCGGTCGCCTGCACCGGGGTCAGATCGCGTGCCGCGGCGGCCGCGAGCGCCCCGGCGGCGGTGTCGTACGGCAGGAGTTCGCGCAGCGCGGCGATGGTGGGCGGCATCATCAGCAGCTCGCCCCGGTCGTACCCGGCGGCGGCCTCGGCCGGGCGGATCCACACCGTGCGGTCGGCCTCCGTGGAGGCGTTCCGGGTGCGCTGCCCCTGTGGGAGGACGGCCGCGAAGAACCAGGTGTCGTAGCGGCGCGCCTCGAACTCCGGGGTGATCCAGCGCGCCCAGGCGCCCAGCAGGTCCGAGCGCAGCACCAGGCCGCGCCGGTGCAGGAACTCGGCGAAGGACTGCTCACGCGCGACCAGGGCGGCGCGGTCCGCCTCCCAGTCGTCGCCCGTGGTGTCGCCGACGACGGTGTCCGGATCGGGTCCGGCGAGCAGGACGCCCGCCTCCTCGTACGTCTCCCGGACCGCCGCGCAGACGATCGCCTGGGCGCCGGCCTCGTCCACCCCGAGCCGCCCGGCCCACGACGCGCGCGAGGGGCCGGCCCAGCGGATCCGCGTGTCGTCGTCGCGCGGGTCGACACCGCCGCCGGGATACGCGTACGCGCCTCCGGCGAAGGCCATGGAGGCGCGTCTGCGCAGCATGTGGACGGCCGGTCCGGCCTCGGTGTCCTTCAGCAGGAGCACCGTCGCCGCACGCCGGGGAGACACCGGGGTGAGGGTGCCGTCCGCGAGCGCGCGGATGCGGTCCGGCCACTCCGGGGGGTACCACTGACCGTTCGCCATGGCCGGAGGCTATCTGGTGTAGGGCGAATGTTCGAGAGGTGCCGGAGGTGCGACGAGCCAGGGTCTTCCGTTCGGATCAGGCCGGATCAGGGAGCGGTGCCAGGGCCCGCGAGCCCGGCACGATCCAAACGGGAGGCCCTAGGGAACCAGCTCGACCTGGATCTCGACCTCGACCGGCGCGTCCATCGGGAGCACCGCGACGCCGACCGCGCTGCGGGCGTGCACGCCCTTGTCGCCGAGGACCTCGCCGAGCAGCTCGCTGGCGCCGTTGATCACACCGGGCTGGCCGGTGAAGTCGGCTGCGGAGGCGACGAACCCGGTGACCTTGACCACGCGCGCGATCCGGTCCAGGTCGCCGGCCACGGACTTCACGGCCGCCAGTGCGTTCAGCGCGCAGGTGCGGGCCAGGTCCTTGGCCTCGTCGGCCGTGACCTCGGCGCCCACCTTGCCGGTGACGGGCAGCTTGCCCTCGACCATCGGCAGCTGGCCCGCGGTGTACACGTAGGCACCGGACCGCACGGCCGGCTGGTAGGCGGCCAGCGGCGGTACGACCTCCGGCAGGCTCAGGCCCAGGGAGGCGAGCTTCTCCTCGACCGCGCTCATGCCTGCTTCTCCCGCTTCAGGTAGGCGACCAGCTGCTCGGGGTTCGGGCCGGGCACGACCTGGACGAGCTCCCAGCCGTCCTCGCCCCAGTTGTCCAGAATCTGCTTCGTGGCATGGACGAGCAGCGGCACGGTTGAGTATTCCCACTTGGTCATGGGCCGACTGTATCCGCTGTGACCGATCACTCCCTCGCGGTCTCCCCGTTATCCACAGCCTCCCGCGTGACGGTCGGCCGGACTGGTTAGTCTCGAAGACGTGAGCAGGCTCCAGGTCGTCAGCGGCAAGGGCGGGACCGGAAAGACGACGGTCGCCGCCGCACTCGCGCTGGCCCTCGCGACCGAGGGGAAGCGGACGCTTCTCGTGGAGGTCGAGGGCCGGCAGGGCATCGCCCAACTCTTCGAGACGGAGGCGTTGCCGTACGAGGAGCGGAAGATCGCGGTCGCCCCCGGCGGCGGGGAGGTGTACGCGCTCGCCATAGACCCCGAACTGGCCCTTCTGGACTATCTCCAGATGTTCTACAAACTCGGCGGCGCGGGCAGAGCCCTGAAGAAGCTGGGCGCCATCGACTTCGCCACCACCATCGCGCCCGGCATCCGGGACGTCCTGCTCACCGGCAAGGCGTGCGAGGCGGTGCGCCGCAAGGACCGCCGCGGCCGGTTCGTCTACGACTACGTGGTCATGGACGCGCCCCCGACCGGCCGCGTCACCCGCTTCCTCAATGTCAACGACGAGGTGGCGGGCCTGGCGAAGATCGGCCCGATACACAATCAGGCACAGGCCGTGATGCGGGTCCTCAAGTCGCCGGAGACGGCGGTGCACCTGGTGACGCTGCTGGAGGAGATGCCGGTCCAGGAGACCGCCGACGGCATCGCGGAACTGCGATCGGCGCGGCTGCCGGTGGGCCGGGTCATCGTGAACATGGTGCGGCCCGAGGTGTTGGACGCCGCGGACCTGGAACTCGTCCGGACGGTCGACCATTCCGCCGTGGCCCGGTCCCTGTCGGCCGCCGGCCTCGGTGGCGCGCGGCGCGGCGGGAACGCGGAGAAGCTGGTGGACCCGCTGCTGGCCCAGGCCGCGGAGTACGCCGTGCGCCACGCCCTGGAGCAGGAGCAGCGCGGCGTACTCGGCGAGCTGGGCCTGCCCCTGCACGAACTTCCCCTGCTCGCCGAGGGAATGGACCTGGCGGGTCTGTACGAACTCGCCGCCGAGCTGCGCGACCAGGAGGTGTCATGACAGCCGAGGAGCAGGGCGCGGCCGCGGGTCGCAAGGCGGCGGCCGGGGGCCGGGGCGGAAGCCGCGAGGGGTCCGGGGGGCGTGCCGAGCCCGAGGGGCGCGGTACGGCGCAGGGGCGGGGCGAGCCCGAGGGACGTGGCGGGGCGGAGGGGCAGGAGGCGGCGGCCCGGCGGCTGGCGTCCTCGCGGGTGCTCGACGTCGACGCGCTCCTCGACGACCCGAGGACGCGCATCGTGGTGTGCTGCGGTTCCGGCGGCGTCGGCAAGACGACCACCGCGGCCGCCCTGGGCCTGCGCGCGGCCGAGCGGGGCCGCAAGGTCGTCGTCCTCACCATCGACCCGGCCCGCAGGCTGGCCCAGTCGATGGGCATCGACTCCCTCGACAACGTGCCCCGCCGGGTCAAGGGCACCGACGGCGACGGCGAACTGCACGCCATGATGCTCGACATGAAGCGCACCTTCGACGAGGTCGTGGAGGCGCACGCGGACCGCGAGCGGGCGGCCGCGATCCTGGCGAACCCCTTCTACCAGTCGCTCTCGGCGGGCTTCGCGGGCACGCAGGAGTACATGGCGATGGAGAAGCTGGGCCAGCTGCGGGCGCGGGACGAATGGGACCTGATCGTGGTCGACACCCCGCCCTCCCGCTCGGCCCTGGACTTCCTGGACGCCCCCAAGCGGCTCGGCTCCTTCCTGGACGGCCGGCTGATCCGCCTGCTCACCGCCCCCGCCAAGCTGGGCGGCCGCGCCGGCATGGCGTTCCTGAACGTGGGGATGTCGATGATGACCGGCACCCTGGGCAAGCTGCTCGGCGGCCAACTCCTCAAGGACGTCCAGACGTTCGTGTCCGCGATGGACACCACCTTCGGCGGCTTCCGCACCCGCGCGGACGCCACGTACAAGCTGCTCCAGGCGCCCGGCACCGCGTTCCTGGTGGTGGCGGCCCCGGAGCGGGACGCGCTGCGCGAGGCCGCGTACTTCGTGGAGCGGCTGGCTGCGGAGGACATGCCGCTGGTGGGTCTGGTGCTCAACCGGGTGCACGGCAGCGGCGCGGGCCGGCTGTCGGCCGAGCGGGCGCTCGACGCCGCGGAAAATCTTGCGGACCCCGGCATTGTGGATCAGGGGGACGGGAAAGCTGGACTTCGTAACTCTCCCGACACGTACGGCAGTTCACCATCTCCCGCACCCGATGCCGCATCCGGGGCGGCAGCCGGTGCCGACGCTCCCGACGCTTCCCCCGGAGGTTCCCCCACCGACGAGGAACGTTCCGTCGACCGGCTCGCCGCGGGCCTGCTGAGACTGCACGCGGAACGCATGCATCTCCTGGCGCGCGAGCAGCGCACGCGGGACCGTTTCACCGCCCGCCACCCCGAGGTGGCGGTGGTCGACGTACCCGCGCTGCCCGGCGATGTGCACGACCTCACGGGCCTGCGCGACATCGGCGACCGGCTCGCGGCGGGCGCGCTCACGGACCGCCCGGCGGAACCGTCGTAGCACCGGACCCGTCGCGACCCGGCCGGAAGCCGGGCACCGTGAGGACAAGCCGGGCATCGCGAGGGCAAGGGGAGCCGGGGCCGTCCGGGGGCTCTCGGCCGAACCCCGGAGGTGCCGGACGGATGCCCGCTAGCTGACGGCCGCGTAGTTCTCGTACACCTCGTCGCTGTCGAGGCGTACGAACCCGGTGCCGCGCTCGTACTCCGAGCGGGCGGTCTCCAGCAGCCTGCGCCAGGAGGTCACGGTGGGCCGGCGGCGCAGCAGTGCGCGGCGCTCCCGCTCCGTCATGCCTCCCCACACGCCGAACTCGACGCGATTGTCCAGCGCGTCCGCCAGGCACTCGGTGCGTACCGGACATCCGGTGCACACCGCCTTGGCTCTGTTCTGCGCTGCTCCTTGAACGAACAGTTCATCCGGATCGGTAGTGCGGCAGGCAGCCTGCGCACTCCAGTCGGTTACCCAGCCCATACCGGCGCCGTCCTCTCCCGAATCGAGGCTCCCCCACGGCGGCAGCGGCATATTCACCGCCGCCAGTTGAGGACGTTACGGAAGGTGGGCACAGCGCAACACCCCCGTCGGGCCCAATCTTGAATGGCCCGAACGGACTATGGGTAAGCGGCAGATCACCCGCGGGAGTGAGCTGGCGACATATGCGACTGTCCCGGCAAACCAGGACAGCTACGGTGCGCCACAGCGGGCACCGGGTGACACACGAGGCGCAAACGGACACGTCTCGGGGCGCGGCGCGGGGGGTTCGCGACGGTTCCGGGCGCCGGAGCGAGTGGTGCGGGCCGTACGGCTGTGACAGTTGGGAGCAGCTTAGGCCAAGGGCTGCGCGCCTGTCCGGGAAATGGAAACGTAGGCAGGTCAGACGGTACGCGTCGGCCGCGCACCGGCACCGGAACATCCCGAGGGCAGGCCGCTCCCGCAAAACGCTCAGGGGTACGGATTAGGCTGCCCCCATGCCAAAGAAGCGCTCGGGCGGTGGTCTGTCGCCGCTGCAGCAGGCCGCGAAGTTCCTCGGTGTCAGTGTGCTCGCGGGAGCCGTGATGGCCGGCATCGCGCTGCCCGCGGCCGGCGCTCTGGGCCTCGCGGCCAAGGGCTCGGTCAAGAGCTTCGACGAGATCCCGGCCAATCTGAAGAGTCCCCAGCTCAGCCAGCGCACCACGATCCTGGACGCCAAGGGGCGGCAGATCGCGAGCGTGTACAGCAGGGACCGTACGGTGGTCGATCTCAAGGACATCTCGCCGTACATGCAGAAGGCGATCGTCGCGATCGAGGACTCGCGCTTCTACCAGCACGGCGCGATCGACCTCAAGGGCGTGCTGCGCGCCCTGAACAAGAACGCGCAGGAGGGCGGGGTCGCGCAGGGCGCCTCCACGCTCACCCAGCAGCTGGTGAAGAACTACTTCATCGAGGAGGCCGGCGACGACCCGACGAAGGTCGCCGAGGCCACCCAGCAGACGCTGGGCCGCAAGGTCCGGGAGCTGAAGTACGCGATCCAGATCGAGGAACAGCTCGGCAAGAAGAAGATCCTCGAGAACTATCTGAACATCACCTTCTTCGGCGAGCAGGCCTACGGCGTGGAGGCCGCCTCCGAGCGGTACTTCTCCAAGCACGCCAAGGACCTGAACCTCCAGGAGTCCGCGCTGCTGGCCGGCATCGTGCAGTCCCCGAGCCGCTACGACCCGGTCAACGACGAGGCGGAGGCCACCAAGCGCCGCAACATCGTGCTCCAGCGCATGGCGGAACTGGGCGACATCTCCCCGCAGGAGGCCGCCCAGGCCAAGCGCGAACCGCTCGGGCTGCACCCCAGCCAGCCCAAGAACGGCTGCATCACCGCGGTCCAGGGCGCCGGCTTCTTCTGCGACTACGTGCGCGAGGTCTTCCTCACCGACCCGGTCTTCGGCAAGACCAAGCAGGCGCGCGCGAAGCTGTGGAACCAGGGCGGTCTGACGATCCGTACGACGCTCGACCCGCAGGCCCAGCAGTCCGCGCAGAGCTCCATCAAGGACCACGTCTACAAGTCCGACCAGGTGGCGACGGCCGCGACGATCGTCGAGCCCGGCACCGGCAAGATCCTCGCGATGGGCCAGTCCCGGCCGTACGGCTTCGGCACGAACGAGACGCAGATCAACCTGTCGGTGAACCAGGCCATGGGCGGCGGCGCGGGCTACCAGCCGGGGTCGACGTTCAAGCCGATCGTCGCGGCGGCCGCGATCGAAGGCGGCAAGCCCCCGACGCAGCAGTACTCCTCGCCGTACCAGATGCCGTACCCGAGCCCGGTGGCCGCCTGCAACGGCAAGATCTGGCGCAACGACCCGGCCAAGCCGGCCAAGCTGACCAACGAGAACGAGTCGGAGCACGGGCCGTACGGCATGAAGGAGGCGACCGCCAAGTCGGTCAACACCTACTACGTGCAGCTGATCAGCGACATCGGCATCTGCCCGGTGATCGGCATGGCGAAGAAGATGGGCGTGGCGCGCGCCGACGGCCGCCCGATCGACCAGGCCCCCTCGATCGCCCTCGGCACGCAGGAGATGTCCCCGCTGACGATGGCGAGCGCCTACGCCACCTTCGCCTCGCGCGGCATGTACTGCACCCCGGTCGCCATCGAGTCGGTCACGCAGACGACCGGCAGCCGGGTGAAGTCGCTGCCGGTGCCGCGTTCGACCTGCTCGCGCGCGATGTCCGAGAAGACGGCGGACACCGTCAGCACGCTCCTCAAGGGCGTGGTCGAGGACGGCACCGGCCAGGAGGCCGGCCTCGGCGACCGCCCGAGCGCGGGCAAGACCGGTACGACGGACGAGCGCTTCGCCGCCTGGTTCGTCGGCTACACCCCGAACATGGCGGGCGCGGTCTGGGTCGGCGACCCGCAGCACCGGCGCCACATGGTCGACATCACCATCGGCGGCATCCCGCACGACAAGGTCTACGGCGGTGAGGTCCCCGGCCCGATCTGGCGCGACATGATGAACGGCGCCCTGGAGGGCAAGCCGGTGGAGGACTTCAACCTGGTCGACATCCCGGACGACAACGGCTCCGGCGACAACCACCAGGGACAGGGCGACGGCGGCCGGCACGGCGGCACCGACGGGGGCGCCAACGCAGGCGCCAATGGGGGCGCCAACGGAGGCAGCCACGGACAGCTGATCGGCGGCCTGCTCGGCGGTCTGACCGGCGGCGGCGCGACGGGCGGCGACACCGGCGGCCCGGTGCCGCCGGGCACCATCGTCCAGGGGCAGACGAACGGCGGCCCGAACGGCCGGGCGGTCGGGGGGACCGGCGGTCGCCGCTAGCTCCTGCCAGCGGTACGACGACGGGGCCGCACCCCGGAACAAAGGGTGCGGCCCCGTCGTCGTACCGCCGTACTGGCTTCCCGGTCCCCGGCGTCAGCCCTGGAGGAGCTTCTTCACCGCGGCGGCGACGCGGCCGCCCTCGGCGCGGCCCGCCACCTTGGGGTTCACGATCTTCATGACGGCACCCATGGCGCGCGGCCCCTCGGCACCCCCGGCCGTGGCCTGCGCGACGGCCTCGGCGACGATCGCGTTCAGCTCGTCGTCGGACAGCTGCTTCGGCAGGTACTCGGCGAGCACCTCGCCCTCCGCCCGCTCCCGCTCGGCCGACTCGGCGCGGCCGCCCTTCGCGAAGGCGTCGGCCGCCTCGCGGCGCTTCTTCGCCTCACGGGTGATCACCTTGAGGACCTCGTCGTCGGACAGCTCCCGCTTCTCCTTGCCCGCGACCTCCTCATTGGTGATCGCCGAGAGGGTCAGCCGGAGCGTCGAGGAGCGGAGCTCGTTGCGCTCCTTGATCGCGGCGTTGAGGTCGTCCTGGAGCTTCGACTTGAGCGTGGTGGTCATGTGGTCGATTGTCGCAGGTGCGGGGCACCGGGTGCCCGCCGATTTAACGGGCGGGCGGTCCCGGTACCCGGCCGCGGTCTGACACCATGGTCATATGCGCGCGCGATACGGAATCCCCCTGGGAATCATGGCGGCCGGCGCCGCCGGTCTGGCGTACTCGGTGGGCTTCGAAGCCCGCTCCTTCCGTCTGCGGCGGGTGACCGTCCCCGTCCTGCCGCCGGGCATGCATCCGCTGCGCGTGCTCCAGGTCTCCGACATCCACATGGTCGGCGGCCAGCGCAAGAAGCAGCGCTGGCTGCGCTCGCTGGCGGGGCTGCGCCCGGACTTCGTGATCAACACCGGCGACAACCTGTCGGACCCGGAGGGCGTGCCGGAGGTGCTGGACGCGCTGGGCCCGCTGATGGAGTTTCCGGGGGCGTACGTCTTCGGCTCCAACGACTACTACGGCCCCAAACTCCGCAACCCCGCCCGCTACTTGATGGAGAAGACCAACGGCCGCCACGGCCTGAACGGCAACGCGCCCGCGGTCGGCGCGATCCACAACCCGTGGGAGGACCTGCGGGACGGCTTCGACGAGGCCGGCTGGGTGAACCTCACCAACACCCGCGGCGCCCTCAAGATCGAGGGCGTGTCGATCGAGCTGACCGGACTGGACGACCCCCACATCAAGCGCGACCGCTACGCCAAGGTGGCCGGCGGTCCGACGGAGTCGTACGACTTCTCGCTCGGCGTGGTCCACGCCCCCTACCTGCGCGTCCTGGACGCCTTCACCGCCGACGGCTACCCGCTGATCCTGGCCGGCCACACGCACGGCGGCCAGCTGTGCATCCCCTTCTACGGCGCCCTGGTCACCAACTGCGACCTGGACACGGACCGGGTGAAGGGCCTGTCCACGCACACGGCGCAGGACCGCACCTCCTACCTGCACGTCTCGGCGGGCTGCGGTACCAACCGCTACACCCCGGTGCGCTTCGCCTGCCCCCCGGAGGCGTCGCTGCTGACGCTGGTGCCGAGGACCTGACCCACCTGGCGTAACCCGCATGGCCCTCACGCCGGTACCTTCCTAGCGTGAGGACATGACCGCCCAGATACCCAGGGAGATTCCGGGCCTGCCCCCGGTCCCGGCGTCGTCCCCGCTGCTGCCGCGCTCCCCGGCGCCGGCCAGGGCGGTGCCGGCCCCGTCCCACCGCCCCGCCGTCGCGGCGTTCCGCCTGCTGACCGCGCTGCTCGCGGCGGCAGGCGTGGCGCTCGCCGTCCTGCGGAGCACCCCGGCGCACGCGCTGAGCTACTTCGGTGTGCAGGCGGGCGTGATCCTGGCCGTGACGATGCTCCTGTCGGCGTCCCGCGCCTGGCGCGGCCGCCGCGCCCTGCCGTCCTGGCCGACCGGCGCGGCCCTCCTGTACGCGCTGGTCTCCGCGCTGACGTACCACCTGCTCCTGGCCCGGACGCCGTTCTCCATGACGGCCCTCCCGACACCCCCGGAGCGCTGGCACACCCAGTGGATCACCCTCCAGCTCCTGCACACGGTGGCCCCCGCGGCGGCCCTGCTGGACTGGCTGTGCCTGACCCCGGCACCCCGCCTGCACCTCCAGCAGGCCACGAGCTGGCTCCTGTACCCCCTGGCCTACCTGGCCTTCTGCCTCACCCGCGGCGCGCCCTACCTCTACCCCTTCCTGAACCCCGCCGCCCACGGCTACCGCGCCACCCTGACCAACGCGCTCCTGCTGGGCCTCGCGACCTACATCCTGGCCGCGCTCCTCGTGACCCTGGACCACACCCGCCCGACCCCGATCAGCCGCCGCCTGTGAACCGGATTTCGTTTCCTGGCCCCCAGTGGGCTAAAGTAAACGACGTCGCCGCGACAAGCAGCGACACCGGGGTGTAGCGCAGCTTGGCAGCGCGCTTCGTTCGGGACGAAGAGGTCGTGGGTTCAAATCCCGCCACCCCGACGCCGTAGTACCAGGTCAGGGGCCTGATCCAGTTAATGGATCAGGCCCCTGAGTGGTTCCTGGGGGTCGTTTGGGAGAGATGCGGGAGAAGACCTTGGTCGGCTTCTCCCACGGGCGACCACTGGGGCCACGTGAAGCACTGCGCCCGAGGGCGCTCGTACCTGCGCGTTCGCGAATCCAGCCTCGCAGCCACCCGGAAGCCGGGCCGTCGGCGCCGACACGTCCGCCTCCAGCGGCGGGGAACCGCGCCGCCCGTCAGCGATCCTCAAATCTTGCTCAGGTCCCCACAGATTTCGCACAAACGTTTTTAGAGTGATGCACAAGTTGCCTGTGCACCGTACGGAAAGGCCATGCAGGCCACATCAGGCACAAACGGGGGAACAATATGACAAGCCGCATCGCCATTGCCGGCGGATCCCTTCTCACGGCCGAGCTGATGGCTCAGTCACTCAACCGCGAAGAGGGCTTCGAAGTCGTCAGCGTCGTCAACAGGTATGACAACCTTGTCGAAGTCATCGAACGAACGAACGCATGCGTCGCACTGATAGACCCTGACAAGATCGACGGAGACTGGGCGGCGGCAACCGGTGAGATCTGCAGAAGGCGGTCCGCCTGCGGGGTGGCGTTGACCGTGGACACCGCGACGCGGCCCCTCGTGAACCGCGCCCTCAGGGCCGGAGCTCTGAGTATCGTCCCCAAGAACGCCGGGCTGCGGAGACTGATCGACTCGGTGCGGGGCGTCGCAAGCGGTCAGGTGGTCATAGATCCGCGGCTACTCTCCGCTGCGGGCGGGCAATGCGGCCCTCTGACTGACCGCGAAGCCGACGTACTACGGCTCACGGCCTCAGGAGCATCAGTCAAGGAGATGGCGGGGGAGCTCTACCTGTCCTCAGGGACCATTCGCAATCTGGCGTCCGCTGCGATCAAGAAGCTCAACGCCCGTAACCGGTACGACGCCGTGCGCATAGCGAGCGAACGATGTTGGATCTGAGTCGATGACCAGGCAGAGTGCAACAGGCGCCGGTTTGGGAGGCGGTCCGGCCTCCCGTACCGGCGCCGTTGTCACTGCTCGCGGCAGAACTCGTCAATGGGGTAGCCGACATGCCGGTCGGCTGTCGGCAGATGCCCGAGGATCTTGTCTCCGGGGCGCAGCTCCGTGCTGTTGAGCACGGCACCGCCCGGACCGAGAACCCTGACGTGCCAGTCGTCCTGGAGGATGAGGTTTACGGCTTGTCCGTTGGGCGCCACCGCGTCCACCGAGATGAGAGGCCGCGTCTCGATCTTGACCCGTCCGACGCTGACCACACGAGTGCGCCCCTCTGTGTCCACGGCCAACACCTTGCTCCCGGCGACGAGTTCGCTGAGGTAGTGAGTACGGCCGTGCTGAGAAACGGTGTAGGAGTGAATCGCACCGGCATTGACTCGAAAGGGTCGTGTCGGCATGTACGGAAGTGGGTGGGTCTCGCTGACGCAGAGGACCATACCCTTCGAGTGGGAGCCCACCAGGATGCCCTCGTCCTGGCCGAGATAACTACAGGTGTCGACGCAGGCCCGTTCCCCCATCCCGAGGTGCGTGGTCGCCGTGACCTCCAGCTCGACGAGTGAGATCTGCCCCGCGGTGGTTCCCGCCGCCTGCCTCAGCGCGGTCGCGTCGCCGATGGCTCGCGCCGGCATCAGCACACCGTCGGAGCCCAGTTCGAGCACGCCGAAAACGATCCGCGCCTCTTCGACATCCGCTGCCGTGGTCACGATCGTCCCCTCACAGCCGGCCGCGGCGGCAATGACGATCTCCAGCGGGATCTTCGTGGGGTCGCGGAAGTCGAGCAGGCTCCACTGTTCGGTCCTGGCCGACAGACAGGCCATCTCCAGACTGTCCGCGTCCACGATCTCGACGTAGCGGCCGAATTCGATCGACGGATGTGCATGAGCGAGCTTCGCCCGATCGTCGGCGCTGCCCGCCACCAGGACCAGGTCGGCGCCGGCGAAGCCCTCTGCCGGCTCGCCGGCGTGGTGTACGAGGACTCGGCGGATCGTAGGGGGCAGATCGGCCAGCATCTTCATGTCACCGGCCACAACGGCGTCAATGCGCTGATGCACCGCCTCTTCGAGAATCGCCGGCGCGAGATCGCCCGCTTCGCGTAGGTCAAGCCAGCACAGCTTGCTGTCCGTCACGCTCATGTCCCCTCGTCAGGTCGTCGAGTTCTTCTGCCGGTCGGCCGGTCGGCAACCGGTGTACGAGCCCCGCCACCCGCTGGGCCATCCGCTGCGGGGACGTGGACTGGAAGACGTTGCGGCCCATAGCCACGCCGAGCGCACCACCCGCAAGCACGTCTTCGACGAAACAGAGGACGCCCTCCTCTGTGGCCTGCGCCGGGCCGCCTGCCATGAGGATCGGTACCGGGCATGCTTCGGTGAGCGCCCTCAGGTTCGACACGGACTTCGGAAAGGTCGTCTTGATGAGATCCACGCCGAGGTCCGCAGCGAGAGTCACTGCATGGGCGATGAGCACGGGGTCGTGCGGGTCGGCGATACGCGGCCCACGGGGATACACCATGGCCATGAGCGGCAGGTTCCAGCGGTCGCACGCATCGGAGATCCTGCCGAGGTCAGCGATCTGCTGCCGCTCGTCGTCCGAGCCCAGGTTGACATGCACACTCACCGCGTCGGCGCCCAGGCGCAGCGCCTCCTCCACCTCGGTGACGACGTATTTGGCGTCCGGGTCCGGCGCCTGCCCGGTGCTCGCATTGAGGTGGATGATGAGTGACATGTCGGCGAAACGCTCCGGACGAATGTGCCGGACGCTGCCCTTGTGCACCACAACCGCGTCGACACCGCCGGCCGCAAGCTGCCCCGCGAGCAGATCGATCGAGCTGTTCCTCGGCACGACGGGACCATCGCTGATCGAGTGGTCCAGCGGCGTGATCAGCAACCCTGACATGGTGTGGTGGAACAGCCGCCGCAAGCGCAACGACCGCGCGAAATGCCCGTGATGGTTCATTGCACATCCTTTCGACCGCGGAGTACTGCATAGTGGGGTTTTCCGGAAGAGTTGAGTGGTATCTCTTCCCACCAGGAAAAACGTCCGGGAACATGCGCCGCGGAAAGCGAGGCTGCGACATGCGTGCGCAACTCGTCGACGGTACAGCTGGTCCCGGCGTGAAGTTGCACGGCGGCTTCCAGCTGTTCGACGGACTCCGCATCGCGTATTCCGTGCACCACGGCGTTCGCCACCTTCGGATGCTGCATAAGAACATCCTGGACCGATGACGGATGAATCTTTATTCCATTCGCCTTGACGACGCTGCCGATCCGGCCGAGCAGATGGAGATATCCGTACTTGTCCCAGTGGCCGATATCCCCGGTGCGCAGCCAACCGCCCCGCATCACCGGACCGACACGCTCCTCGTCACCGAGGTATCCGTCCATGAGCGTGGGCGACCGGACGCATATCTCCCCCGTCTCTCCGTGTGGAACGGTCTCATCGGACTCGTTCCGCCGGATCTCCATCTCCACCCAGGGAAAGGGGCGGCCGACGCTGGGGATCAGTTCGGGTTCGGCGTGGTCCAGCGGAGTCAGGGTGGACATGCCGCCGGCCTCGGTGCTGCCGTAGAGCTGGACCAGGGTGTCTCCGAAGACGCGCGCGGCCCGGGCGATGCGCGAGGGAGCGGCCGCGGTGCCGCTGTAGAGCACCTGCCGCAGTGCGGGGAAGGCGGCTTCTTCGATGCCGGGCCGGTCGACGAGCTGGTAGAGATGGGGCACGGCCAGGTACACATCGGTCACCCGTTGTTCCGCGAGGGCGTGCAGCACGTCCTCCACCCGGAAACCGTTGTGCAGAACCACCGTGCCCCCCGCGACGAGCGCCGCGTCCACCATCGTGGCCGTGGCGTGGCTGATCGGCGTGACCGACAGCAGGGTGGGCCGGTGCTCGGGCGCCGACGCGCCGAAGGAGAGGTCGATGAGCCGGCCTCTGGCCTCGAACGACCGGCGCACGAGCTTGGGAGTGCCCGTGGTGCCGCTGGTGAGGTCCACGACCGCCAGGTCCCCCGGCTCATAGGGGACGGCGGGAGGCATGTCCGTGGCGCCGCGCCCGGAAACCTCCCCGGACAGCGTGACGAGTGTCGTCCCGCCCAGGTCGGGGCACAGAGCATGACCGCGCTCGCGGTGGGGCTCGTCCACCACCAGCACCCGCGCCCCCGTGGCGCGCAGCAGTCGCATCTGCTCGGCGGCGGGCAGCTCGTCCTCGTCGGACCGGGCGTTCATAGACCGGATGTGGACCACGGCGGCACCGCGCAGATGGACTGCGTACCGTGCGGCGAGCATGGCGGCGCAGTTTGGTTCCGTGAGCACGGCCACGGTGTCACCCGCCCTGACGCCCACTTCTGCCAGCAAGGTTGCCGCACGTGCTATGGCCCCATGGAACTCGGCCCCGGTGAGGGCGCCGTTCCAGGAATACACGACGATTCTCGACGGATCCCTTTCCAGCCCTTCCACAATACGTAGAACGTAGTTCCGGCTCAGTTCCGTCCGACTGTTCAGCGCCTGTCCAGTAGACATTACCGCCCTATCTTCCGCCACGTTGCGATCCTGGCGACGCATCAGGTGATCAGTGGTAATCGTGGAATGACGGCCGGGCAGCTGCAAGCTTCGGACGGACACGGATGACAATCATCATCAACGGCGACACAAATATAATCGGGCGGTCTCATCACCAAAATTCGTCACGCCTGCGTGACCAATGTCATGAAGCCTCTGATCCTCGTCACCGACTCCTTGCCGGAGCGGATGTCCGTCACCGGACCATGGTGGCTCCGCAACCATGATTTCGGAGGTCAGCATGCGGCCTGGTAAACCGGGGCCAGAAGCCGAGTACCTCGTGGGCTTCCGGGAGGACGTTCGGGTCGAGTTCGACGCCACGTCGGTCAGACTCGTCACGCCCGTCAACACGTTCGCCCTGAGGCTGCCGGAGGGGCGGCTGAGGGATGCCGTCGCCCGGCTCGCCGATGACCTCGTTCCCCTGCACAAGGCACTCGACGGGCTCCTTCCCGCCGAACGCGCTCCCTTCCAGCGACTGCTGAGCCGTCTCGGGCGCCTGCTCGTGTGGGGCCTGCTCGTCGACGGCCGGGAGTTGGTCCGTTTCGAGCACACCGCACAGGACGCCGACCCGGACATCGCGGACGTACCCCAGGACCACATGGTGAGGTTGTCCCGGTTCGCCCTGTGCCGTAACAGGTCGGGGGCATGGGTGCTGGAATCGCCGCTGGCCAGGGTCAGGTTGCTTCTTGTGCATCCGGCAGCCGGGCAACTCGTGGCGTCGCTCGCGAAAGCGCGGCGCGCCGGCGACCTGAGCGGGGAAACCAATGGGAACCTCACCCCGGCAGAGGCGCGCACGCTCATAGGTGTCCTGGTCGGCGCCGGATTCGTCGAGGTCCGCGCCGCCGAGGAGGACTTCGACGAGGACCCGACGCTGCGTCAGTGGGACTTCCATGACCTGCTGTTCCACTCCCGCGTTCGCGCCGGCCGGTTCGACGGACCACTGGGAGGCGTGTTCGCGCACAAGGGAACGATCGCGCCGCAGCCGGCCGTCAAGCCCGTACCGGACGGCCCGTCCATCGAGCTGTACCGCCCTTCGCTGGACGACCTCAGGCACCGTGACCCGAGCCTGACCGCCGCGCTCGAAGGCCGCAGGTCGTTCCGCGGTTACGGCGAACAGCCCCTCACAGCCGAGCAGATCGGCGAGTTCCTGTACCGGGTGGGCAGGAACAGGACACGTTTCGTTCCGGCGGCGGACGACGAGCCGGGGGGCGAGATCGTCTCGCGTCCGTTTCCCACCGGAGGCTCGGCCTTCGAGCTGGAGCTGTACCTGACCATCCAGCGGTGCGCCGGCATCGACCAGGGCATCTATTACTACGATCCCGTCGGGCACCGGCTCATCCTGGTGAACGCCGACGCCGGCGACCGTGCGGGCATGCTGGAAGTGGCGTCCGTGTCGACGTCCAGGGAGGCCGACCCAGACGTTCTGATCACGATGACGTCCCGCTTCCAGCGGCTGTCCTGGAAGTACAGCGGCATGGCGTACGCGACGACCCTCCGGCACACCGGAGTGCTCTACCAGACCATGTATCTCGTGGCCACGGCCATGGGCATGGCCCCGTGCGGTATCGGTATCGGGGACGCCGACATGTCGGCGCGTGTGCTCGGCTTGGACTATCTGCGTGAGTCGTCCGTGGGCGACTTCATTCTGGGCAGCCGGCCGCCGGGGGACCCGGGCATCTGGGACCAGGACCAGGGCTGGAAATGGGAGAACGACCCCCAGTGGGCGGCCTGGGCGACCTCGGAACTGCGCCGGGCCTGACCCCTGCCCGCTGTCCGCTGTCCGGGCGAAGCCCCCGCCGTTCCGGCGGGGGCCATTTATTCACCTTTACAGGGAAGCAAAAATTCCGTTTCCCGCTTCCCGGTTTCTTCGGCGATTTCCACGCCGAACCCTTCGTGATAGCCGTAATCACGCAGGTGACAATCGTCAATCGAAGAGGCCGTACGGTGGTTTTCGGTCGCGGAATTCGAAATAGTTTCCTTGTGCGGCCGCCCGGCCGCACAAGGAAACTGTGAGGAGTTCTTCATGAACACCGTCTCGGTCAACTCGGCTGACATCGAGCAGGTCTTCGACTCGTTCGACGTGACCGAACTCGAGGTCCTCGAGGTCTCCCAGGGCGTGGCCCTGCCGGAGATGGGCGCCTCCGGCGGCAACGGCGGCACCTCGTCCTCCTCGTCGACCTGCTCTTCGTCCACCTGCTGACGAGGTTCGGTCGTCTGAGCCAGTGAGACGGCACGGCGGTGTTCGCCCTTCGCCGGGCGAACACCGCCGGTGCCGTCCGGGGCAGGCCGGATCAGCCCCGACGGGCGACGTGCAGAGCGGTCGCCCACAGAACAAGGGCGGCTCCGAACCCGATCAGCACACGGACGTGCGCGGCAGCGCCGCCTGCTGCCAGCGTCAGAGCGCCGGCAATCGCCAGGACCGTCAGCGATCCGCCGGTCCACCAGTACTGCGGTTGGGCGAAGGAGCGCGCGAGCGGGAAGAAGTGGAGTCCCACCACCAGGCAGACGGCGGCCGGGATGTACAGCCACAGACCGAACCGGCCAAGAGCCAGCACGGCCACCACGATCGCCACAGTCTGTCCGATGTTCACCTGGCCGAAAACCCGGAAGCTGTCCGGTGCCGGCCGGCGCTCGCGTCTGGGCCCCGGCAGCCTGCCGAAGCGCATCGTGAAAGTGACCGCAGCGACGGCAAGAGCCACGGCCAGGACAGCAGTGCAGGACAATACCGGCGTCGACACTCCGGATATCAGTCCGGAGACACCCAGAAGTTCCCACAGTGATGCGAAAACAGACATCACCATCGCGCCTTGCAGGGATCCGTCTTCGCCCAGTTTTCTGCTGCCAGATTCTTTGATCACCCGCTCAGCCTACCGCAGCACTTCACGCGGAATATGACACAGGTGTCATGAGGCACATGACGCATGTCAGTAATCGAGTGGTAGCTCTTTTCTGGCCTCATTTGATTCTTGAAGGATGGCTGACCATGGGAGCCAATGTGACTGAAGATGGTGTCGTCGGATCGGTGGCAGGCCGTGCCGAAGGAATCCGGCTCTACACCAGGGCGCCGGTGACGCTGTCGTGGCTCTCCAGGTCCGTGGTACCACTCGCCCGTTCGCTGAAGGACGGCGGAGCCACTGTCGTGCGGCTGCGCCGCGGCTGGCTGCACGGACCGCACGTGGACGTCCTGGGACGCGGCGCGCCGGGGCGAGGCCTCCCCTGGAAGGACCTGGCGGACAGGCTCGACGCCGGCCCGCTGCCCGCGGACAGGGCGCTGAACGAGGAGACCTATCTCGCGCAGGCACGGGAGTTCGGTCGCCTGGAGGCGGTGGCCCCGCCGTATCTCCCCCTGCGCGAGCACGGCGAGACCGAGTTCCTCGGCGCGGACGACGTGGCCCCCGGCAACCCGCTGCTGCGCGGTGTGCGGGAGGCCGAAGTGGTGCCCGGAGTCGTGTGTGCACCGCTGATGAACACGATCGAGGAACTGAGCCGGGATCCGTCACTGGCCACCACCAGGCTCGCGGAGGCGTTCCTCGCGCTGGGCGACTCCTATTTCCTGGGTCTCGCACACGGCGCGTTCTCGTTCCGCTCCCATGCCGAAGCGTTCTTCGCCTGGGCGGCCCCCAGCAAGGACATGCGCCCGGTGTTCGCCGCGCGCAGGGCCAAGGAGGCGCCCCTTCTGCGCGCCGCGGTCGAGCAACGTCTCGCCGGAGACGTCAGCCGTGCGGCCGCCGAGTGGCGCGTGGCCTTCGCCTACTGCACCGGCGCGCTGGACAGCGCTGTGATGGAGGGCAGACTGACCCCCGCGCTGCTCGACGCGATCAACGCGTCCGTGGACGGCACCGCCATGGGCCCGCCCACCGCTCCCGAGGTGGTGCCGCAGGGCGAGCACCCCGACACCGACTTTCACCGGGCCACCGCGGAGGCCGGGGTGATCGACAACCCGACCCCGTGGTTCGCCGCGTACCGCCTGCTCATCAACCTCTTCTACCAGCAGTTGCCACTGCTCACCGTCTCTCCGGTCCAGCGCTACTACATGTGTTACGCCCTCGCCGAGACGATCGACGAGGTCCTCGGCGAGACATGGGAAGTTCGGCTGGCGACGGGCCGGCTGCGATGGGCGGACGCCAGGGAGACCGTCCGATGAGCGCGATGCAGACACCGGCCGCCGTGGGCACGCAGTCGTCGCACGCCGCCCCGGCCGAGGAGCCCCTCTGGCTGCTGCGCGTCAACCCCCTCGCCCGTCGCCGTCTCGGCGACCGTGCCCTCAGGAGCCTGCTGACACGGTTGGCGGAGGCCGAACACGCCGTGCGGGCGGCGGCAGAACAGTGCTCCGAGGAGCTGTACGCCCTCATCGGCGCAACATCCGACGACACCCTGCGCGGCCGTCTCATCGCCGTGCGCCGTGCCATCCACAACGACCGTGCTGTCAAGGGCGCCATGCCGGGGACGCCTTCGGTGGCCGCGTGGCACGACGCCACCGAACGGCGGCGGCTGCTGCGTGAGGAGGTGGCCCAGCACTACGAGCAGGCCGCGGACCGCGAGCGTCACACGCTGGCCGAACTGCTGGGTGACGAGGACCTGCGCCGGTCGTTGGCCCTCGTCTCCCCCGAGGTGTACGAGGAGTCGGAGCGGTACCGTGCGGCGATTGCGGGCCCCGGCCGACTGTCCGCACGGAGCCGCAAGTCCGAGCGGGGGCTGATCCAGTACGTGACGCGGGCCATGGTGCGCACCAGTCCGCTCGCCCGCTTCACCGCTGTCGGGATCGCCGTACCCGGGCCCGGCGGAGTCGATCCGGGTGAGGTGGGCTTCGAGGGGGCGACCGCCTTTCCGAGCCTGGACCGGGTCATGCTCAACTACGTCCTGGGGGGTCTGCCGCAGGCGACGGGCTCCGCGCTGCTCGGTGCCTGGGTGGCTCTCTCACCTACCTCGGCGCTCGACGAGGAGCGGAGCACGCTCTTCTTCCTCCGTCCCACCGAATCCGGGTTCCAGCGGCTGTCCGCCCCGGTCAAGGGCGTCATCCGGGCACTGGTCGACGCGACCGTCATGGGCCCTCGACCGGTGCGCTCGGTGGTGGCCCACATCGCCGAGCAGACGGGGTGCACCGGGCAGGATGCCGCGAAAGCGGTCCTGCAGGCGGTCCACCAGGGGATCCTGTGCACCTACAACGAGCCGGAGGACGGGGCCGCCGACCTGGAGGCGCTGCTCACGCGGCCGGGGACTCCGGGCTGCGCGCTGCTGGACGACGTCAGGTCCCGAATGCCCCGGCTGGCCACCGGCCAGGTCGCCCACCGGCGGGACGAACTCCGCGCGATCGAAGGGGACTTCCGGGAACTGAGCACGCTGGCCCGGCGGCCCGCGCGCGTCACCGTCGAAGAGGACTATGTGCTCTCCCCCCGGACCATCGACTCCGGGCGCTGGCGGGGCCGCCTGGACGATCTCGGCGCCGCGGTGGAACTTCTGTCGGCGTTCGACTGGCTGCACGACGTACGGGTCCTGACGACGGCCGCCTTCGTGCAGCGGTTCGGTTCCGGAGCGAACGTTCCGCTCGCCGAGCACGCCGAATCGCTCGTGCGAGAGGTCTCCCGGCGCGCGGGCGTGATGAACGCGTCGTACGTCCAGGGCGACGTGGACGCCCTCGCCGGCCTCGGCACGGCTGACGGCAGTCTGGAGCGGCTTTTCGCGCTGCGTCACCGGGTCATCGAGGAGACGCAGGCCCGCATCACCAAGGCGGTGAAGGGCAAGGAGGCGGACGTCATGCTGTCCGCGCGGGAGGCCCGCGACCTCACCTCCGACATGCCCGCCCGCATCCGTCGGGACCCGTTGAGCTACGGGGTTCTGGTGCAGGCCGCGGGCGGCCGGCTCGTGTTCAACGACGGGTTGCCGGGGCACGGCATGCTGTATGCCCGGTTCCTCGACGCCGACCGGAAGCTGGCCGGCGAGTCCGTCGACCACCTCGCACGGCGCCTTGTCGACCGGTACACGTGGGACGGCGCCCGCGTCGTGGAGGAGTTGGGCCTGCACCGCCTCAACGTCAACGCGCATCCGCGGATCCTGCCGGAGGGGCTGCACCCGGACGACTGGTACGCCCTGCGCCTGGTGCACGACGCGGACACCGACACGCTCGCCGTCGAGGACGCCGACGGGCGACGGATCCGGGTACTGGCACTCGGCACGGGCCATCCGGGGCTTTTCCCGCCTCCCCTGTCCCTGGCGACGTCCCTGTCCACCGGAGGACGACTGAACAACGACCTGGTCGACGGCTGGCACCGGACCCAAGCGTGGGACCAGCAGCGGACACTGACGTCTCCGAGGATCTCGGTCGGTGACGTCGTCCTGGCAAGACGCCGCTGGTACGGCGGCGCGGAGCTGGCCTCGGCCCTGAACGCGGGAGTCACCGAACACGAGTTGCTGCGGCAACTGACCGCCTGGCGCGCGCGGTACGACGTGCCAGAGGAGGTCGTCCTGAAGACAGCGTTCGGGCAGGACTCGCCAAGGACGCTCGACCCGGCGGACGTACTGCCCCGCCGACTGCAGCACAAGCCGCAGTACATGGACCTCGCCAGCGCGCTCTGCACGCGCGTCCTGCCGAGGATGCTGGACCGCCGGGCAACGGAGGACGAGGCGGTCAACTACCTCGAAGAGGCCCTGCCTTCGGTCGTCGACGGGACGCATGCGCAGGAGTGGGTGGTGGAGATAGGACGTCGTCCTGGCGGCTTGTTCCGGTACGAGGGGGAGAACCGATGAGGTTGAAAGCAAGGCCGTACCTGCACTGCGCGCCGGTGCCGGGCGGGGTGTACTTCAGTGGCGCGCGGGCGCAGTTCGTCCTCAAGGGCTGGGACCATCTGTTCAAGGTTGCGGACGTGTGCCTCCCGCTGCTCGAACAGGGGACGACCGAGGACGAGCTCGTCACGGCGCTGGGATCGGAACGAGCCCGGCCCGTCGTGCGACAGGTGACCCGAGGGCTGCGCGATCACGGCATGCTGCTGGACGAGGAGATGCTCCGCGGACCCGAGCCGAGCACCGAGGACCGTGAGCGGTACGCGGGTTCGCTCGCGTATGTGGAGTCGGTGTGCCCCGACCCGTACACCGCGTTCGCCCGCATCCGCACCGCAAGGGTCGCCCTGCTCGGTCAGGCGGACGCCGTACGCTCGGCAGCCCGCGGGCTGGGCCGGGCCGGTATCGGCGAGGTGCTGATGCCGGACGTGACCGAGTTCGGCGCGTGCGGCGAGGTGGACGCCGTACTGTATTGCGGCACCGACGACGAGCTGCGGGCCGGCGTGTTCGCACTCCACGGCGCGCAGCGGACAGCGCCCGGTGTGCCGGTCGTGCCGGTCCTCGTGCACGATCGCGTGCTGCAGGCGGGACCGGTCCTGCGGGGCACCGACTCCTATCCGGTGCTGGCCGCTGTCCGCCAGAGGGTTCTGGGATGGGCGCAGGGGGAGGAACTCGACCGGGTCGCCCGGCCCGTGGCCGACGCCATGATCGGTGCGATCGCCGGTCAGCTGGTGTTCGACCTCGTGCTGGGAATCGAGGAGGCCGGCGCGGCGCACGTCGTGCACGGTTCCGCACTCGTCGCGGAACGGGTGCTGCTCGGAGCCCCCACGACGGACGACGGACTGCGAAAGCTCGAGACCGCGCCGGCCGGGCAGACCCCGGACGCCGACGACACGATCGAGCGCGTCAACGTTCTCACTGCCCGCTGGAAGGGCCTGTACACACCGGCCGCCACCGAGCAGACCCTTCCCCAGATGCCCTTGGCAGTGCGGGAGATGGAGCTGCGGACGGGCGCCGGGGGACGCGTCACCGTGTGGGCGCAGGACCAGTGGTGCGCGACGGTGGGAGCCGCTCTCGAGGTGCTGCGGTCCTGCTGCCCGTCGGTGCACGGTGAAGCGGCCGCCGCCGGCCTGACGGAGGAACGCTGGTTGCTGGACGGCGTGCTGCGGCTGCTGGCCGACGAGGCGCAGGCCACACGCATCGAGGTCGTGGAAGGCGAGGAGACAGCCCGCATCCGCCGGATCCTGCAGGACTGGCGGCCGGAGCCGATCACCGTCCGCGTTCTGCACGTTCCCGGACTCGACTGGCGGCTGGCCCGTGTGGAGATGTCCGACAGCGGTCGGGTGCTGGGGGCGGCCTGGGCTCCCGACGGCGACACCGCGGTGCGCGAGGCCCTGAGTACGGCCCTCGCTGCCGCCCAGGTGACGGCCGCCCGTGGCGGCGAGGCGGGGCTGCCGCCGCTGCGCACGGACGCGGTCACCGTCGCGGACGACCAGGAGATTCACTCGCTGCGCACACAGGTCGAACGGCTCGCCACCGCACGAAACGTCTCCTACCGGGGCCACTCCCGCCGCACGGACGCCTCGCTCGGTGACATCCCCTTCTGGTGCGGCCCCGTCCAGGCTCAGCAGCACACGCAGGAGATCCGACATGCGCGATGAACAGCACCACGGCCCCGGCATGGCGTCCCTCGACGCGTCCTGGGCCGAGACGATCCAGCGCATCGGCGACACGGTGCGCGCGCCGATCGCGCTGAACCGGGGCTGGGATCTGGCCTGGGAGCGCGCGCAGTGGGAGAAGAGCGCCGCGAACGGGGAGGAACTCGTCTCCGTGCGGCTCCATGACGACGAGGTGATCATCGGGCCGCGGTGGGTGCCCGGCACGGACTCGGGCTGCGCGTGCTGCGCCGAGATACGCGAGCGCAACACGGCGGAGCACCCGCTGGCCGACGCGCTGGACGAACCACAGGCCGTACCGCGTGCCGCCCGGCCTCTGCTGCCCGTACTGCTGGACGCCGCTCTGGAGAACCTGGCCGACCATCCCTTGCAGCCGGGCGAGTTGTACGCCGTCGGCACCCACTACGTGCGACGGCACCGCATCCCCCGCAGCTTCTTCTGTCCGGCATGCGCCCAGCCCGGAGCCGTACTCGCCGACGACTGGCGCCCCGCGCCGCTGACGCTCGACGCCGAACCCCTCTCCCCCCGGGACCCGACACGCGGCGCCGGCGGTGCGCACCTGGTCAGGCCCGGCGCCATGCGTGACCGCCTGCTCGATGCACGCTACGGGCCGATACAGGTCATCATGCGCGAGTCGAACGTCCCCTTCGCCATGAGCATGTGTCTGGCGCCCGACGCCGCCGCGCCGGGACACGGCCGGGCCGGAACGTTCGCCGAGGCCGATCCCGTCGGCATCATCGAGACGTACGAGAGACTCGGCAGTTTCCCGTTCGACACGCCGCTGCTGCTGGAGCGCAGCTATCGCGAGGTCGCCGACCACGCCCTTGACCCGACGACGCTCGGTGAGCACACCGAGAAGCAGTTGGCCCACCCGAGCTGTCAGGTGCTCCCCTATACGGCGGACACGCCGATGGACTGGGTGTGGGGTCATGACCTGGCCTCCGGTGAGCCCCTCCTGGTGCCGGCCGAGGCCGGTTTCTACCAGTACGAGCAACGCTTCAAGCTTTCCCGTCACGCGGCGCGAGCGGCTCGCGTCGTCGCGCGAAAGATCCGCGCCGAGGGCGGGACGCCCGAGCCGGGCACCCTGAGGAAGTACTTCCACGACTCCTCCAGCGGCTGCGCGGCCGGATCGAGCCTTGCCGAGGCCGCGCTGCACTCCTTGCTCGAACTGGCCGAACGTGATGCTTTTCTGCTCTCCTGGCACCGCCGGACGCCACTGCCCCGTATTTCGAACGCCTCGATCACGGACCCGGAGAACCGGAGTCTGATCGACCTGATCCAGACGCGGGGCTTCGATGTGCACATCCTGTTGGCGAAGCAGGACATCGACCTGCCCATCGTCTGGGTACTGGTGGTGAACCGCAGGAACCCGTTCCCCGCCACGTACTCGTCCGGAGGATCGGGAGCCAACCCGAACACCGCCATCCGCGGCGCGCTGCGGGAGGTCGCCCAGCTGGTGACCAACAAGGTGCAGTGGAACCGCGAGGAAGCCGAGCGGATGCTCGACGATCCCTGGAAGCTGGTGGAACTGGAACACCACCCGCAGCTGTACACGCTGCCCGAGAAGCTGCCCCGTGTCTCCGAGGTGCTCGGTGGGCCGGACACGACCCTGCAGGATGCGTTCCCCGGCTGGCCCGGCATCTTGCGCCGGGCCTCCGGCGGGACGGTTCGCGGGGCCCTGGACCATGTGCGCGGCCTGTACGCGCAAGCCGGCCTGGACCGGATCGTCCTGGTGAACCAGACCACCCGCGAGCACGCCGATGTCGGCGTGGCGGTCGCCAAGGCCGTCGTCCCCGGCATTCTGCCCATGTGTTTCGGCCACGCCCAGCAGCGCCTGAAGAACCTTCCCCGCCTGGCGGCCGCGCTCGCCGGAACGTCGCAGGAGAACCGGGAGATCCCTTATGACCCGCACCCGTTCCCGTGAGCGCGCCGGCACTCTGCCGCGTCCCGAGGAGAAGCGCGTGATCGAGTGGGCCCCCGGCATGGTGCGGCGCGCCTCCGTAGACCTGCCTCCGCCGTACGGCGACCACAGCATCGAACGGGAGTCGCTGTGGTACGAGTTCGGCGCCGGCGACGACGCACCACCCGTACCGGCATGGACCGGCATGCCGGTACCCCCCATGACCTCGCACGTGATGCCGCGCCCGCCCTGGTGTATCGAAGGCGGCAGCCGTACGGAGCTTCCGCGGGGGACCGCCGACCTGCTCGACACCCTCACCTTCCCGCACGGCCGGGCAGCCTTCCCGGGCCCCGACGAGGCCCTCGCCCGTGCGCTCGTCGCGAGCTTCGGCGTGCAGTGGTCCGACCCGGACAACGTCTACAACCCGCACCGCGGGTACGCCTCACCGCGCTGTCTCTATCCCGTGCAGGTCTTCCTCGACGACGGGGAGCGCTGGCACCTGCTCGAGCCCGAGCGGCACGCACTCACCGCGCTCACCTCCGGCACCCACCACGGCCGACGGCGACGCATCGCACTGACCGGCAGATACACGCGCATACCTCGGGCCTACAAGTGGTTCCGCGGCTCCCTGGTGAACCTGGAGCTCGGCATCACCCTGCGCTCCCTGGCCATGGCGCTGGAACTGTTCGGGCTGCCGGGACGCCTGGTGCTGCCGCGCGAAGGCTCCGCCGCTTTGCTGGACGAACTGGGCCTGACCCCTGGCTGGGAGTGGTCACTCCCCCTCGTGATCGAGACCGGGCCGGAGCCCGACGCCTCGTCCGAGCCCAAGTCCTGGCGCTCCGCAACGTCCGATGACCGCCCCGATGACGCCTCACTCGCGGACCTGGTGCGCGTCAACCGCACCCAGGCGTTCGACGACCCGCCTGCCCCCGTCACGCCGGCCGTTCCGGCACACGTCGCGGCACCGCCCGGCGCACTGTCCTGGGCGGAAGTGATGTGGCGGCGCAACTCCGGCCGCATGCCCCGCCGCCTGCTCGGCATGGGCGGCCGACGTGCGCGGGTGCCCGGGGACTGTGTCGATGACGCCATCCGCTGGCTCGCCGTACCACCGCCTGGACACAGTCTGCGGGCCGCCTCGGAACTGGTGACGCTCACGGCCGTGCTCCAGGACGTGGAGGGGTACGAAAGCGGCATCCACCGCGTGCGGAACGGAAAGCCGGAGCTGCTGGTCAAGGACCAAGGCGCCGCATCACGGCTGGAGGCGGAGTACGGCTACGGGCTCAGCCCCGACACGGGCTGCGACGTACGCCACGCCTCGGCCATCTGGTTCCTGTCGGTGAAGCCCCGCGAACTCTTCGCCCGCCTCGGACCCAACGGGTGGAGCGCCGCGCAGTACTACTGCGGCTGGGCCCTCCACGGCCTGTGCCTGTCCACCACGGCGCACGGCATGTTCACCCGTCCGGTCCGCGCGTTCAACGAGATGCCGACACAGCGCATTCTCCGGCTCGACACCGACGAGATGATCACTCTGGCCGCTGTGTCGGGCCTGCCGAGGCACGCCACCCATGCGCTGCTGGACGTCAGGGTATGAGGGAGGAGAACGCCGTGACACAGCAGATTGCGCCCGGCCAGCCACGCCGGTCCGGGGAGGCCGCGACATCCACGACGCACTGGAGTTCCTGGCACCTGCATCTGGCCTCGAACGCCCGGCCACTACTGGACCGGGTGGTGAACGAGGTCGTCGCGCCGACGGTCGGCGAACTCGACGGCGCTCCTTGGTTCTTCATCCGCTACTGGCAGGGCGGACCCCATATCAGGTTCCGTGTGGGGGACCTGCCAGAGGCACGGCACGCCGAAGTGGAACAGGCGTTGCACGAGCGGCTGGAGACCGCCGGACGCCCGGCGGACGGGGAGAGCCTGCTCGACGAGAAGACGTACAGCGCGGAGGCCCGGCTTCTCGCCCGGAACGAATCGCTCAGGGACGACGACGTTCTCGCGCTACGTGCGCCGGGAGTGCACCGGGCCGTCTACGAGCAGGAGACCGAGCGCTATGGTGGCCCCGCCCTGATGCCCCGTACGGAGCGGCTGTTCCAGCTGTCCAGCGAGCTGGTACTCGCCCTGCTGCCGCACGTGTCGAGTCCGCAGGCCCGCTCCGCCCTGGCCCTGCGCGCCACGATCTCCGCGGCCGCCGCGCTCGGCGACGAGACCGAGCAGGCCGCCTTCTACGCCCACAGCCTCATGGCCTGGCGGGCGTGGGCGGGCGGGTTCGGCTGCAGCGAGGAACAGCTGGACGAGATGTGCCGCGTGGCCGGCACAGGTGCCAAGCCCGTCGACCCTTCCCGGCACGGCCCGTTCGAGGCGTGGCATGCGGCTCTGTCGGACCTCGTCGGAGCGGTACGCACCACCACGACCACCATTCCCGGGCAGATCCTCGTCTCCCATGTGCATATGCTTCACAACCGTCTCGGCAGGACGCTCTTCGACGAGCTGCGCACCTACGCATGGCTGACGCACGCCTTCCCGTTGCCGGATCCGGCTCACGGAGGCCGGCCATGAGCGGACGACTGCGGATCGCGGTGATCGGGTCCGGCATCGGGGGGCTGACACTGGCGGCGTCGCTCGCCCGGTCCGGCACCCCGTGCGAGGTGTTCGAGCAGGCCCGTTCGATGGCCGAAATCGGAGCGGGGGTCCAGCTCGCCCCGAACGCCGCGCGTCACCTGGCGCGGCTCGGCCTGGGTCCCGCGCTGCGGGAGCACGGTGTGGCCGTCGACGAGATGCGGGTGTACGGCTGGGCAGGCGGACTGATCACCTGGACGCCGTTCGGCTCCGCCTGCGAGCACCTGTACGGGGCTCCCTATTACGCGATACACCGCGCGCACCTGCAGAAGGCGCTCCTGGATCTGGTCGGGCCAGGACCGCTGCGGCTGGGCCATCGGCTTCTGTCCGTTTCCCGCGACGACGACGAGATGGTGCTCACCTTCCAAAACGGCGTCACGCATCGTGCCGACGTCGTGGTGGGCGCCGACGGCATTCACTCCGTGGTCCGGGAGTCACTGGTGCGCGACGCACCGGTGTTTTCCGGCCTCGGTGTCTTCCGGGGGCTCGTTCCGGCTGACCGGCTGCCGGCGCCTGCGGGCGAACCACTGATCAGGATGTGGCTGGGCCCCGGCCGGCACTTCGTCTGTTATCCCGTGGCCGGCGGACGGTTGATGAGCTTCGCCGCGATCGCCCCCCTCGCCGACGGAGGAGCGGAGTCCTGGTCGGCCACCGGTGACCCCGCCGAACTGGCGGCCGCCTTCGAGGGATGGCGTGGACTGGTCCCGTACATCACCCACACCGCCGACACGGTCCGGCGGTGGGCCCTGTACGACCGGCCGGAGCTGCGGGCATGGTCCGCGGGCCGGCTCACGGTGCTCGGTGATGCCGCGCACCCGATGCTGCCCTTCATGGCACAGGGAGCGAACCAGGCCGTCGAGGACGCGGTGGAGCTCGCCGCGCTGCTTGCAGGGGCTCGCCGCGCCGACGTACCGGAACTGCTTGGCCGGTACGAGCAGGCCCGTGCGCCGCGGACGGCAGCCATCCAGCGGGGGTCCCGAGAGCACTCGGAGAGCATGCACCTCGCGGACGGGCCGCAACAACGCGAACGGGACCGGGTGATGCGCCGGGCCGCGGGCCCCACCGGGCTGCGCGAGCGCGCCTGGCTCTACGGCCATGAGGCGGGCGCGCACCGCACCACACGCCAGGAACGGGAAGGAGTGTCATGAGAGCCGACGGACCGCGGGTGGCCGTGGTCGGCGCCGGGGTGTCGGGACTCGCCGTCTCCATTCTGTTGCGCCGCCACGGTGTCGCATGCGACATCTACGAGAAGTCACAGACGCTGTCGGCGATAGGTGCGGGAATCCAGCTCTCCCCCAACGGCGCCCGCATCCTTCATGAGCTGGGGGCCGAGCCGTCCATGCGCCGCGATGCCATGAAAGCGGACGCAATCGAGACCCGGCGCTGGGACGACGGAAAGCTCCTGGCCCGTCTCACGCATGGAAGGCCCTGCGAGGAACGGTTCGGTGCACCGTACTACCTGGTTCACCGCGCCGATCTGCAAGCCAGTCTGGTCGACCTGCTGCCGCCAGGGCGGATCCACCTCGGTCAGGCAGTGAGCCGGGTGGTGGAACACGACGACCGGGTGGAGCTGCGCTTCGCCGACGGCGGATCGACGACCGCCGACGTCGTCATCGGTGCGGACGGCGTGCACTCCGTGCTGCGCGGGAGTGTCGTGGACGACGAGCCGTTGTTCGCGGGCTATTCGGTCTATCGGGGGCTGGTACCTGCCTCGGCCGTCCCGTCCTTCGAGGACCAGCCGCGAGTGATGTTCTGGCTCGGACCCGGGCGGCACATCACTTACTACCCTGTATCGTCCGGAAATTCGATCCACTTCAGCGCGGTGTGCGCCGGTCCGGAAGGGGGAGGCGTCCTCCGGGGCTTCCCCGCGGGGATCGCGGAGCTCTTGGCCGAGTTCGGCGGCTGGCACCAGGATGTAGTGCGGGTGCTGCGATCGGCAGGATCCGTGACTCGCTGGGGGCTGTTCGACCGGCCCCTGGCCACGCGGTACCGCACTGGCCGGATAGTGCTGGTCGGTGATGCCGCTCATCCGATGCTGCCCTTCCTTTCACAGGGAGCGAGCCAGGCGCTGGAGGACGCAGTTGTCCTGGCGGACTGTCTCACCACGAGCCCGAGCGACATCCCGAGCGGACTGCGCAGATACGAAGCCGTCCGCAGGCCGCGCACGGCAGAGGTCCACCAGCAGTCACGGCTCCGCGCCGAGACGTTCCACTTCCCGGACGGGGCCCGGCAGGCAGCGCGCGATGCGAACCTGGCGGACCGTGCACACCTGGCGGACCTCGACTGGCTGTACGGTGACGCCGTCGGGGCGAGCCGAGTTCTGACCCCGCGCTGATCTGCCGTGACCTGCTGCGGTGTGGCTCGAGCCTGACCGCTGACGTCGCCAGGCCCGAGCCCACACCGCAGCAGGCTGTCATTCAGGGCGGGGGTCCCATCGGAACCGCCGGACGGCCACCACCGCTCCGACGACGCCCCAGGCCGCCAGCACGCCGAGGTCCTTCCACTGGTAGCCACCGCTCTGTGCGAACGGTGCCAGCATGGCGTCGTTGAACGGCTTGACCGGCAGCAGACCTGCGATGTCGTTCAGCACCCCGGCGTGAATCGGGAAGTAGCTACCCGAGATGAACACCAAGGGGAACTGGATGAACTGCACCAGCGCCGGGGCGGCTTCGGCATTCCTGACCAACGATGCGACAGCGACTCCGAGCGCGCAGAAGCTTGCGGCGCCCAGGATCAGCGTCAGCACGATCGCCATCCAGTGGTCCGGTAGTCGCACACCGTAAAAGGACCCCACTGCCATGACCAGAACGACATCCACGAAGCTGACCAAGAGGCAGTGGACCAGCAGACCGACGAAGTAGATCCAGGTCGGCAACGGAGTAGCGCGCAACCGCTTGAGCTGACCGGTCTGCCGTCGTGTCGACAGCACGATCGCCAATTGCCCGTAGCACGCCCCCAGTACGGAGACCGCAGCAACCGTCGGTGTGTAGTACTGGATGCCGGACATCCCGAAGAAGAAGTCCTGTTTGTCGCCTCCCCCGAACACTGCGCCGAAGATCGTCACCACGACTACGGGCAGGAGAAAGGTGAAGATCACCGCTTGCGGATTCCGCCAGAAGGCCAGCTCCTCATAACGCACCTGATGAAGCAGCAGCCTGAGTCGGCTGCGCCCGGACACGTCGTTGTCGGCGGTCACCTGCTCCGGTGCGGCCGGTGAGTCCTCCGCTGTGGGCGGCGAGGATTGAAGGGTCATGAACGGCTCCGATTCGGTCGACGCCCTCGAACAGCGGTGTTCTGCTGGGATGGTTCGTGATCGTAGGAGCGGGTGATGTCGAGGTACACGTCTTCGAGAGAAGGCCGTTCGACTGTGAGTCGACCGAGCGTCGTCCCCTTGCGCAGGGCCCAGTCGGTGAGGGAGTGCAACGTGGGCGTCGGGTCCTCCACCTCGATGGTGACCAGCGAACCGTCGACAGCCTTGACCTTCTGGACCGGCAGGTCCGACGTCTGCGTTCCCGCCGGCAGCTCGAAGCGGATCGTGGTGAGCGCACTGTCCCGTCCGCCCAACGAGGCAGGCGATCCCGAGGCGACGATCCGTCCCTCCGCGATCACAGCCACCGAGTCGGCGAGTGCCTGTACCTCGTCCATGTAGTGCGTCGTGAGAACAATCGTGGTTCCGGAATCCCGGAGATCGCGGACCACTTCCCACGCACTGCGCCTGGCGCTGGGGTCAAAGCCCGTGGTGGGCTCGTCAAGGAAGATCAGACGGGGATTCCCCACCACCCCCAGCGCCAGGTCGAGCCGCCGCTTCTGTCCGCCCGACAGTTCCTTGACCTTGGCGCTCTGCTTCTCGCCCAGACCGACGAGTTCGATGACCCCGTCGACATCGCGGGGCGCTCGGTAATAGCCCGCATTGCGCGCGACGGTCTCGCGCACGGACAGGTACGGCTCCACCGCTATGTCCTGTAGGACGAGCCCAACGTCTTCGCGAAGCCGACGGCTGCCGCCGGGCGTCCCGGGGTCCTGTCCGAGCACCTCCACACGACCCTTGTCGCGACTGCGGAAGCCCTCGAGGATCTCCAGGGTCGTGGTCTTGCCGGCGCCGTTGGGCCCGAGGAAAGCGAAGATCTCACCTTCCGACACTGTGAAGTCGATCCCGCGCAGCACCTCGCGACTCTCGTACGCCTTTCTCAGCCCTTCGACGACGACCGCCGTCACCGCGGACATTCCAGTTCACTCATGCCGCTCCTCAACGTCTTGTTCTCATTCGCCGACCTGAGCTGTCGGGCATGGCGACCCTAGGGGCAGGACCTGACCCAGAAGGAGCGGTGTCAGGGGAAGTGATGACGGCCGTCATCAAGGCGGCGACAGTTGTCAAGCACGGCGGGGCACCTGCCGGAAGGCGGACGATCTCGCCCCAGCGCCTTCCCGTGTAGCCCTTGAGGACGACGGCGACGAACTCGTCGTCGCGGCCGGAGAGCAGGGCCGTGGCGGACTCGGTACGCAAGCAGTACACGCCGCCTCCCCTCCCGGGCAACGCCTGGGCCGTGGTGCCCGTCTCGTCCACTGGGGGCGCACCGGGCGCGTACACGGGGAGGCGGGGATGATGCGGGACGGGGGCGGTCGGGGGGAGGTTGTCGGGGAGGTGCTGCGCCGGTTTCTCGTCGCCGGGGCCGGTGAGCGGGAGCGGCTCGCGCCCCGTGTGGTCGCCGCTGTGGGGCGGGAGCGGCTCGACGCGGTGCTCGAGGCCACGTTCCGGCGGGTCGGCAAGGTCACCGGAGTGCGGGACAGTCCCGAGGGGCTGGTGATTCAGGGCAGTGAGGGCGAGGTGCTCGCGTTCGCGGCCAGCGGGGACGGCCAGCGGCTGGACGCGTTGCTGATCTCCCCCGCCGTTCACCGGCCGGCGCGGCTCAAGGTTCCCCGGTGGGTGGTGCCGGTGTCGGCCCGGGTGGTGCTCGCGGTGTTGTTCGCCCTGCGTATCGACGCGTGCTGGACGGCTCCCAGCCGGGTCGCCTGGTGCGGCCGGCTGCTCATCGTCGCGGCCGGTTACCTCGTCGTGCACGGCTGGTTTGCCCCCGCCGAGTTCTCCCGCTGGATACGCCGGGCGCTCCAGGCCGGCGCGCTCGTGGCCGTCGCCTCCGCCTGGCGGCTGCCGCGGCTCCCCTCGTCGGGTGACGCCGCCGAGCTGGGCATGGGCATCGGCCTGTGCGTCCTGTTCGGGCTGCTGCTGGTGCGGGCGCGGCGGCACCGCTGGGGGATGGCCGTCTCCCGGCCCCTCGACTTCCCGCTGCGGAGCGGCCGTTGGCTCGTGGGGCAGGGTGGCGGGCGGGGCCTGAACCATCACGCGGCGGTTCCCGAGCAGCGTGGTGCGCTGGATCTCCTCCAGGTCGGGCCCGGCGGCTCCCGGACCACGGGCGGGCGCGGTGGGAACAAGAGGTATCTGGCCTACGGGCAGACCGTGTTCGCCCCGTGCGACGGTACGGTCGTCTCCGCCGCCGGCCTCGTCGAGGACCAGGAGCCCGGTGTCATCCGCTACCAGCCGCCCTACGGCAACCATGTGTGGATCGACACGGGTGCCGAGATCGTCAAGCTCGCCCATCTGCGGCCGGGCACGGTGACCGTGGCCGCGGGCGATGTCGTACGGGCCGGTCAGCCGCTCGGCGAGGTCGGCAACTCGGGGAACAGCAGCGAGCCGCATCTGCACATCCACGCCGAACGGGACGGCCTCGGCCTCGACCTGGAGTTCCGGGGGATCGGCGGTTCGCTGTACCGGGGGCGGACCGTGCGTACCTAGGTGACGGCACGTACGGGAAGACGGGCGGGGCGCACGTGGGGAGGCAGTGCGCCCCGCCCGGATCGGGGACGGGGGTGGTCAGTGAGGGTGGCGGATGTGGGTGGTGGCCAGGGTGATGAAGAGGGCCAGGACGGCGGTGGGGGCGGTGATGGCGGTCAGCCAGGCGGTCGGGGTGGTGGGGCCCTCGGACAGGTGGAGGGTGGCGGTGATCGCGGCGGCGGTCAGGCCGGTGGTGAGGAGGACGGCGACCACATAGCGGGTGCGGTCGGGGGGCGGTGGGGCTTGGGCGGGGGCCAACTGCGCCCACTGGGCGGCGGCTTCGCGGGTTTCGCGGGCGTGGAGGAGGGACGACGAGACGAGGAGGGCGAGGGACAGGAGGGCGCCTGTCGTGGCGGCGGTCGCCGGCCAGGTCCAGGGGGTCGTCGTGAGCAGGAGTACGGCGACGGCCGCCGCCGTCGACCACGCCGTCACGCAGGACGCCGCCCGCGCCCGGCGGGAGACCGGGCGGTCGGCGCCCGCGCGCAGGTCGGCGAGGGCCGGGAGGTACCAGACGCAGCCGGCGGCGGTCACCGCGGTGGTGACCAGGGCCGGTACGGGATGCGGCATGCCGGGGTCTCTCTTTCGCGTCGTGCGCTAACCCGCCGCCCCTGCCCCGAGAGCCTCCGGGGACTCCGAGGTCTCCAGCAGCTCCAGGGCCGTGATCTCCGGGTGGTGCAGGTCGAACGCCGGGGACTCGCTGCGGATGCGGGGGAGGGTGGTGAAGTTGTGGCGCGGGGGCGGGCAGGAGGTCGCCCACTCCAGGGAACGGCCGTAGCCCCAGGGGTCGTCCACGCCCACCGGCTCGGCGTACTTGGCGGTCTTCCAGACGTTGTGGAAGAACGGAAGGAGGGACAGGCCGAGGAGGAACGAGCCGATCGTGGACAGGGTGTTGAGGGCGGTGAAACCGTCGGTCGCGAGGTAGTCGGCGTACCGGCGCGGCATGCCCTCGGCGCCCAGCCAGTGCTGCACGAGGAAGGTCAGGTGGAAGCCCGCGGTCAGCGTCCAGAAGGTGATCTTCCCGAGGCGTTCGTCCAGCATCCTGCCGGTGAACTTCGGCCACCAGAAGTGGAATCCGGCGAACATCGCGTACACGACCGTACCGAAGATCGTGTAGTGGAAGTGGGCGACCACGAAGTAGGAGTCGGACAGGTGGAAGTCCATCGGCGGAGAGGCCAGGATCACGCCGGTCAGACCGCCGAAGACGAAGGTGACCAGGAAGCCGGTGGCCCAGAGCATCGGGGTCTCGAAGGAGAGTGAACCCTTCCACATCGTGCCGATCCAGTTGAAGAATTTCACCCCGGTCGGGACGGCGATCAGGAAGGTCATGAAGGAGAAGAAGGGAAGCAGCACGCCGCCGGTGACGTACATGTGGTGCGCCCAGACGGTGACCGACAGGCCGGCGATGGCGATCGTGGCGCCGATCAGGCCCATGTAGCCGAACATCGGTTTGCGGGAGAAGACCGGGATGATCTCGGAGATGATGCCGAAGAACGGCAGCGCCAGGATGTAGACCTCCGGATGGCCGAAGAACCAGAAGAGGTGCTGCCACAGCAGGGCGCCGCCGTTGGCCGCGTCGAAGATGTGGCTGCCGAACTTGCGGTCGCACTCCAGGGCGAACAGGGCCGCGGCCAGGACCGGGAAGACGATCAGGACCAGGAGCGCGGTCAGCAGCACGTTCCATACGAAGATCGGCATGCGGAACATGGTCATGCCGGGCGCGCGCATGCAGATGATCGTGGTGATGAAGTTGACCGCGCCCGCGATCGAACCGAAGCCGGACAGCGCGACGCCCATGATCCACAGGTCGGAGCCGAGCCCCGGCGAGTGCACCGCGTCGGACAGCGGGGCGTACAGGAACCACCCGAAGTCCGCCGCGCCGTCGGGCGTCAGGAAGCCGCCCGCCGCGATCAGCGAGCCGAACAGGAACAGCCAGAAGGCCAGCATGTTCAGCCGGGGGAACGCCACGTCGGGCGCGCCGATCTGGAGCGGCATGATCCAGTTCGCGAAGCCGGTGAACAGCGGCATCGCGAACAGCAGCAGCATGATCGAGCCGTGCATGGTGAAGGCCTGGTCGAACTGCTCGTTCGTCATGATCTGCAGTCCGGGCCGGGCCAGCTCGGCGCGCATCAGCAGCGCCAGGACACCGCCGATCAGGAAGAACGCGAACGCGCAGACCAGGTACATCGTCCCGATCCGCTTGTGGTCCGTGGTGGTCAGCCACTGGATCCAGGTGGGCCGTGCGCGCCGTACGGCGGGCTGCCGCGCGCCGGCCCCCGTGATCTCGGCGCCCGGAGGGCCGGTCGTCACGTGGTGCGGCCGGCCGGTCATCCCCTTGTGTGTCTGTGCCTCGTCCACCGGACGGCGTCCCTCCCAGCTGTGCATGTCGGAGCCGGCCGGGAAGCGCCACGCGTGCGGGTGGTGGACCCGGCGCTTCCCGGCCCGCCACATGATCAGCCCGCGGGCACCCCTCGCCGGTAGGGCCCAACAGGCCCGGCCGCGGGCGTCGGCAGGGCCGGGTGGCCCTTCTTGCCCGGCCCCTACCGGTCGGTGTTGGCGGTACAGCGCGGTGCCGAAGATGGTCCGGCTGCCGCGCCGGTCCCGCTGCCGAGGGGGGCGCCGGTGGTCGTGTCGCCGGCCCCCAAGAGGTCCTCAGGAGGCCCAAGGGACCTCAAGGAGCCCCCCAGGGAGCCCGTAGAGGAAGTCCGTAGGGGAAGCCCGCGGGGGGACCGTTCAGCGCCTCACGCCAGCGACAGGAACAGCCGCTCCATCCGCGCCTTCATCGCCTCCGCGTCCTCCCCGCTCCTGCGGCCCGACTCGATGTCGGCCACGCACTGCTGGAGCCCGGTGGCGATGATCGCGAAACCGGCGCGGTCCAGCGCCCGCGAGGCGGCGGCCAGCTGGGTGACGACCTCCTCGCAGTCCCGGCCCTCCTCGATCATCCGGATCACTCCGGAGATCTGGCCCTGCGCACGGCGCAGCCGGTTCAGGACGGCCTTCAGGGACGCGCCCTCGAGCTCCAGTTCCACGCTCACTCCTCCAGCAATACCCCTAGGGGTACTGTACGTCCGGATTCGGGGCCGAGGCGAGCGCCCGCGACCGCCGTGGCACCGAAGTTCTAGGCTTCCCCCTGTGAACTTCTGGTCGATCTATCAGCATGGCTTCGCGCGCATCGCCGCGTGCACGGGCCACACCGTCATCGCCGACCCGCGCGCCAACGCCGAATCGGTCCTGCGCCAGGCGCGCCGGTGCGCCGAGGAGGGCGTCGCCGTCGCCGTCTTCCCGGAGATGGTGCTGTGCGGCTACTCGATCGAGGACCTGCTGCTCCAGGACCCGCTGCTGGACGCGGTCGAGGCGGCCCTGACGGAGGTGGTCGCCGGATCCGCCGACCTGCTGCCGGTGCTCGTCGTCGGTGCCCCGCTGCGCCACCGCAACCGGATCTACAACTGCGCGGTCGTCGTGCACCGCGGCAGGATCCTCGGCGTCGCCCCGAAGTCGTACCCGCCGAACTACCGGGAGTTCTACGAGCGCCGCCAGATCGCCGCGGCCGACGACGAGCGCGGCGGCACCATCCGGGTCGGCGGCGCGGACGTGCCGTTCGGCGTGGATCTGCTGTTCGCCGCCGACGACGTGCCCGGACTGGTGCTGCACGCCGAGATCTGCGAGGACATGTGGGTGCCGGTACCGCCGAGCGCGGAGGCGGCGCTCGCGGGGGCGACGGTGCTCGCGAACCTCTCCGGCAGCCCGATCACCGTGGGCCGCGCCGAGGACCGCAAGCTGCTGTGCCGCTCGGCCTCCTCGCGCTGCCTGGCCGCGTACGTCTACGCGGCGGCCGGTCTCGGCGAGTCGACCACCGACCTGTCCTGGGACGGACAGACGATGATCTACGAGAACGGGGTGCTGCTGGCCGAGTCCGAGCGCTTCCCGCTCGGCGAGCAGTTCGCGGCGGCCGACGTCGACCTCGACCTGCTGCGGCAGGAGCGCAGCAGGATGGGCAGCTTCGACGACAACCGGCGCACCCACGCCGCCCGCACCGGCGACTTCCGCACGGTGTCCTTCGCGCTGGAGCCGCCTCGCGCCGCCGACCTGGGGCTGCGGCGCCGGGTGGAGCGCTTCCCGTTCGTGCCCGCCGACCCCGACCGGCTCGCCCTGGACTGCTACGAGGCGTACAACATCCAGGTCGAGGGGCTCCAGCAGCGGCTCCAGGCGATCGGCGGCCCCAAGGTGGTCATCGGCGTCTCCGGCGGCCTGGACTCCACGCACGCGCTGATCGTCGCCGCCCGCGCGATGGACCGCGCCGGGCGCCCGCGCAGCGACATCCTGGGCTTCACCCTGCCCGGCTTCGCGACCAGCGACCACACCAAGGACAACGCGCACCGGCTGATGCGGGCGCTCGGCATCACCGCGGCCGAGCTGGACATCACGCCGACCGCGCGGCTGATGCTCAAGGAGATGGGCCACCCCTTCGCCGAGGGCGAGCCGGTGTACGACGTCACGTTCGAGAACGTCCAGGCGGGCCTGCGCACCGACTACCTGTTCCGGCTGGCCAACCAGCGCGGCGGCATCGTGCTCGGCACCGGCGACCTCTCCGAGTTGGCGCTCGGCTGGTCGACGTACGGCGTCGGCGACCAGATGAGCCACTACAACGTCAACTCCGGCGTGCCCAAGACGCTGATCCAGCACCTGATCCGCTGGGTGATCAGCAGCGAGCAGTTCGACGCGGAGACCGGCGAGATCCTCGCGGCGATCCTGGACACGGAGATCAGCCCGGAGCTGGTGCCGGGCGAGGAGATGCAGTCCACCGAGTCGAAGATCGGCCCGTACGCGCTGCACGACTTCACCCTCTTCCACGTACTGCGCTACGGCTTCCGCCCCTCGAAGATCGCCTTCCTGGCCTGGCACGCCTGGCACGACCCGGCCTCCGGCGCCTGGCCGCCCGGCTTCCCCGAGGCCGAGCGGGGCGCGTACGACCTCGCGGAGATCGTGCGCTGGCTGGAGGTCTTCTGCCGCCGCTTCTTCGCGTTCGCCCAGTTCAAGCGCTCGGCCATGCCGAACGGGCCCAAGGTCTCGGCCGGCGGCTCCCTCTCCCCGCGCGGCGACTGGCGGGCCCCCTCGGACGGCAACGCGCGGGTGTGGCTCGCGGATCTGGCGCGGTTCGACTTCGAGCAGGCGGCGGAAGGACACTGACCGCCCGTCAGTCACCGCGGCGGGAGTGGAACCAGGCTTCCCGCTGAGGCAGTCTTTCCCCTCGTGGCGAGTGTTCCGTTTCAAGGGGGACCCGGCGCACCCCACATGGTGGTGTGCGGGGACGACGGGCTCGCGCACCGGCTGGCGGCCGAGTTGCGCGGGGTGTACGGCGAGCAGGTCACCCTCGTGGTGCCGCCCGCCGAGCGCGCGGCGAGAGGGCCGGTGGTCGGCCGGGCGCGGGCCGCGTCGGCGGCGCTGCTCGACCGGATGGTCAACGCGGCGGTCGGCGGCCGGCCCGGCGGGACGGGCGGGCCGCCGACGGCGGGCGCGACGACCCCGGCGGCCGGTTCGGGCGGTGAAGCCGTGCTGGAAGCCGCGGAGTTGACCGAGGCGGTGCTCGCCGAGGCCGGGGTGGGGCGGGCCACCGCGCTCGCGCTGGTGCACGACGACGACGAGACCAACATCCGTGCCGCGCTCACCGCCCGCCGGCTCAACCCGCGGCTGCGGCTCGTGCTGCGGCTCTACAACCGGCGGCTCGGCCAGCACATCGAGGAACTCCTCGACCAGGCGGCCGCGTTGGCGTACGACGGCGGGGACGACGCGGGCACGGAGGCGTCGACCACCGTGCTGTCCGACGCCGACACCGCCGCGCCGGCGCTGGCCGCGACCGCGCTCGCGGGCACCAGCAAGGTCGTGCAGAGCGAGGGCCTGCTGCTGCGGGCGGTGGAACGTCCGCTGCCCGCCGACTCCGGTCTGCACACCCTCGCCCTGCTGTCGGTGAACGACCCCACCGGGGCGGCCGGCGGGGACCAGGAACCGCGGCTGCTGCCGGCCGACGAGGAGGTACGGGGGGCCGCCGGGCGGACCGCGATCGTGCTGGAGCAGGTGTCGACGGCGGGCGGCGCGGAGTCGGCCGCGCGCGGGGCGGGGGTCGTCCCCTGGCTCAACTCGCTGTTCTCGCGGCGGCTGCGGTGGTCGCTGGCCGGTCTGGTCGGCTGTGTGCTGGCGCTGGCGATCGCCCTGTGGACGGTCACCGGTATCCATCCGGTGCGGGCCTTCTACCTCACCCTGCTCGACATGTTCGCCATCGACGACCCGGCCCTCGGCGCGCCGCTCGGCCGCCAGCTCCTCCAACTCCTGTCCGCGCTGGTGGGATTGCTGCTGCTGCCGGTGCTGCTGGCCGCGGTCCTCGAAGTGCTGGGCACCTTCCGCACCGCCACCTCGCTGCGCAGGCCGCCGCGCGGGCTCGGCGGGCATGTGGTGCTGCTGGGCCTCGGCAAGATCGGCACACGGGTGCTGACCCGGCTGCGGGAGCTGAACGTGCCCGTGGTGTGCGTCGAGTCCGACCCCGAGGCGCGGGGACTGGCGACGGCACGGCGGCTGCGGGTGCCGGTGGTGCTCGGGGACGTCACGCAGGAGGGGGTGCTGGAGTCCGCGAAGATCGGCCGGGCGCAGGCGCTGCTCGCGGTGACCAGCTCGGACACCACGAACCTGGAGGCGGTGCTGTACGCGCGGACGGTACGGCCGGATCTGCGGGTGGTGCTGCGGCTGTACGACGACGACTTCGCCACCGCGGTCTACCGCACCCTGCGCGCCGCGTACCCGCACGCCCTGACCCGGAGCCGGAGCGTGACGCATCTGGCGGCGCCCGCGTTCGCCGGGGCGATGCTCGGCCGGCAGGTGCTCGGCGCGGTGGCGGTGGAGCGGCAGGTGCTGCTGTTCGCCGCGGTCGACGTGGACGGCCATCCGATGCTGGAGGGCCGGACGGTGGGCCAGGCGTTCCGCCCCGGCGCCTGGCGGGTCCTGGCGCTCGCGGGCCGCAGCGACACCCCCGCGGACCATGTGCTGGCGAAGGGCGACCGCGTGGTGGTCGCCGTCACCCGCCGCGGCCTGGCCTCCCTGCGCTGACCCCACCCGCCCCCACCGCCCCCTCGCCCACCGGAATCGGCCGGGACCGGTGGCTATGCCGGGAGGTGGCGCCTGGCGAAGTCCAGTTCCAGGGCCACCTGCTTGATGCGCTCGTCGACGACCAGGGAGCCGTGACCGGCGTCGTAGCGGTACACCTCGTGGGTGGCGCCGAGGGCCTGGAGGCGGCGGATGTAGTTGTCGATCTGGCGGATGGGGCAGCGGGGGTCGTTCACCCCCGCCGAGATGTAGACCGGGGCCTTGACGCGGTCGACGTAGGTGAGCGGGGAGGACGCCGCGAAACGCTCCGGGACCTCCTCGGGGGTGCCGCCGAGGAGGGTGCGGTCCATGGCCTTCAGGGCCTCCATCTCGTCGTGGTACGCCGTGACGTAGTCCGCGACCGGGACGACGGCGATGCCCACCGTCCACGCCTCCGGCTGGGTGCCGAGGCCGAGGAGGGTGAGGTAGCCGCCCCAGGAGCCGCCGGTGAGGACCAGGCGGTCGGGGTCGGCGAGGCCCGAGGAGACCGCCCAGTCGCGGACCGCCGCCACGTCCTCCAGCTCGATCAGGCCGACCCGGTGCTTGAGGGCGTCGGTCCACGCGCGGCCGTACCCGGTGGAGCCGCGGTAGTTGACGCGGACCACCGCGTACCCGTGGTCCACCCAGGCGGCCGGGCCCGAGGCGAAGGAGTCGCTGTCGTGCCAGGTCGGGCCGCCGTGCAGGTCGAAGACGGTGGGCAGGGGGCCGGTGGCGCCCGCGGGCTTCTGGACCAGGGCGTGGATACGGCCGCCGGGGCCCTCCACCCACACGTCCTCCACCGGCACCGACGGCGGGCACTTCATGCCGGGCGGGTCCAGGACCACACGGCCGGAGGTGGACCGCACGGCCGACGGCTCGGCGGCCGAGGACCACAGGTACTCCACGCTGCCGTCCGGGCGCGCGGTGGCCCCGGACACGGTGCCGGGCGGGGTGGGGACGCGGGTCAGCTCACGGGTCGCCAGGTCGTACCGGAACAGTTCGCTGCGGGCCTCGAAGCTGTGCGCGATCAGCAGGCCCGAGCCGTCCGGGTACCACTCGGCGCTGACGTCGCCGGGCAGCTCCAGGGCGAGGTCCGTCTCCTCCCCCGAGACGGCGTCCCACACCAGCGGCTCCCAGCGGCCGCGGCGCTGGTGCCCGATGAGCAGCCGGGTGTCGCCCTCGACCGGAGCGAAGCCCAGCACCTCCAGGCCCAGCTCCTCGGCGCCGCCCTTGGTGTCGTCCAGCTCGGCGACCGTCGAGCCGTCCGGGCGCAGGACGCGCAGCGCGGCGTGCATGGCGTCGCCGTGCTCGGTGTGCTCGATGGCGATCAGGGAGCCGTCGTGGGAGAGGTCGCCGACGCCCGCGGACTCGCTGTGCCGGTAGATCTCCGCCGGGTCGGCGCCCGCGCGGGCCAGGTGGATCGTCGTACCGGCCTCGTCGGTGGAGCGGCCGACGACCGCCGTGCCGTCGCGGCCCAGGGCGAGGCCGGCCGGGTAGGAGGGGGCGAGGCCGGGCACGGCCGGCTCGTCGGGACCGCCGGTGAAGGGCTGGCGGCGCCAGATGCCGAACTCGTCGCCGTCCTTGTCGTCGAACCACCAGATCCAGGCGCCGTCCGGGGAGAGCGTGCCGTCCGTCGTGCCGTTCGGCCGGTCGGTGACCTGGCGCTGCTCGCCCGTGGCGCGGTCCCACGCGTACAGCTCGTACGTCCCCGTCGCGTTCGACACGAACAGTGCGCGGTCGGGTGCGTCCTCGGCCCAGTCGGGCAGGGACACCCGCGGCGCCCGGAACCGCTTCTCCCAGTCCGGCAGGTCCGCGCTGCCCGGCGCCTGCGGTGCGCCCGGCTTCGTGCTCTCAGTCTTGGCCCCAGTCATGCGCCCATACTGCCTGGCCGCGGCGACAATTGTGCGGCGGGTGGGCACAGCCTGTGGATAACTTTCCGGGACGAGCGCGCGGACGAAGGGGCACAAGGGCCGACCCGCGGGCCGGGGGGTGGGGCGGGCGCCGTACCGTGGGGGCGTGTACCGGTTTCTGCTGACTCCGCGCTGGTGGGGCATCAACGTCTTCGTGCTGCTCGCCATCCCCTTCTGCATCTTCATGGGGTCCTGGCAGCTGAGCCGGTTCGAGGGGCGGGTGCACGAGGCCCATGCCGCGACCCGTCAGGCCGCGTCCGACGGCACCGAGGCGCCGCGCCCGCTCGATTCGATGCTGCCGGTGGACAAGGCGACGTCGGGGCGGCGGGTGTCCGCACACGGACGGTACGGGGCGCAGCTGCTCGTGCCCGGCCGGCAGCTGGACGGGAAGAACGGCTTCTACGTCCTGACGCTGCTGCGGACCGGCACCGGGAAGTCGCTCCCGGTGGTGCGGGGGTGGCTGCCCGGAACGGCGTCCGCGGCGAAGGCGCCCGCACCGCCGCGGGGCGAGGTGACCGTCGTGGGCGCGCTGCAGGCGTCCGAGACGCCGGGGGACAACGGGGTCAGCGCGCAGGGCGGGCTGCCCGCGGGGCAGACGTCGGCGATCAGTTCGGCCTCGCTGGTCAACCTGGTGCCGGACCGGTTGTACGACGCGTGGGTGACGCTGGACAAGGCGGATGCCGGGATGAAGGCGGTGCCGGCGTCGGCACCGGACGGTACGGGCCTGGATCTCAAGGCGTTCCAGAACCTCGGGTACACCGGGGAGTGGTTCGTGTTCGCCGGGTTCACGGTGTTCATGTGGTTCCGGCTGCTGCGGCGGGAGGTCGAGGCGGCGCGGGACGCCGCGCTGGGCCTGGCGCCGCAGGAGAGCGTGCCGGTGACGGTGTCCGGCGGCTGAGCCGCAGGCCGGGCCGGCCGGGGGTGGGTCGCGCTCACCGGCGCCGGCCGGGTGCCGCACCCCCGGAGCCTCAGGAATCCGCCAGCACCCCCGTGTAATACACCGTCCCCGCGCACTCCCCCGGTACCGTCGCGGCGGCGGTGGGGCCGCCGGGGGACGGGGTGTGGGTGATCAGGACGCTGCCGTCGGCCGGGGCGCCGCCCGTGCCCAGCTGGGTGGCGGTGCCGGAGGAGCCGCCGGTGTCGGCCGCCGGGCCGTCGCTGGAGGTGGGCGTCGGGTCGGGGGACGGGCCGCCGTCCGTGCCACCGCCGGTCGTGCCGCCCGCGCTGGGACAGGTCTCGGAGGGGACGAAGGCGAACTTCTCCTGGTAGGCGGAACCGGGCTGCAGGACCAGCCCCGTGACCTCCTGGGAGGGGTCGGGCAGCCCCGCCGCCGCGTCGCCCGCCGCATGCCGTACGACGGTGATCTTCGCGGGGTCCGCCGCGCCCTGCGCACTCGCGCCCACCGTGCCCGCACCGCTCACCGTGCAGGGACCGGAGGAGGTGTTGGTGACGCGGAACGTGCCGTACACCACCCCCGTGGAGTCCGGCGCGGCCGCGCTGCCCGTGGCGGAGCCCAGCTGGGCCGGCGTGCACGCCGGGACACCCGCGGCCAGGGTGGCGGAGGGGTTCGCGCCCCCGGCGGTGCCGGCGCCCGCCGCGCCGCCGCCGTTCTTGCCGCCCGGCTTCCCCGCCCCCTTGCCGGGCTGGGCCGGGTTGCCGTCCGTGCCCCGGCCGCCGCTCGTCCGGCCGCCCTGGTCCGTGCCGTGCCCCGTGCCGGAGTGCGCCTGCGAGGACTGGCCGGCCATCGCGGTGTCCGGGTCGGAGCCGCCGGAGTCGGAGACATGGACGAGGGCCGGGATCGCCGTACCGAGGAACAGGGCCGCCGCCGCCATGCCCACGGCCGCCTGCCGCTTGCGGGCCCGGCGCGCGGGGACCGCCCGGCGCAGCCGCTCCAGCGCGCTCGTGTCCGGCTCGATGCCGTCGACCGCGGAGTGCAGCAGCCGCCGCACCGCCGCCTCGTCCGAGCCGAGGCCGCCGAGCGTCCGGGCGAGCCACTCGCCCTCGGACCCCGGACCGGTCCCTTCGCCGGCGGGGCCGGAGAAGCCGGCGCCCTCCGGGGCGCGTCCGGGTCCGAGCCCCTCGGTGCTCCTGTCGTCGGGGCCGTGGTTCACAGTTTCGTTCCCAGCGTGCGGTGAGGAGTGGTGGTGGCTTCGGGGTGGGGGCCGCAGATCATGACGATTGCTCCATGGCCACCCGCAGTGCGGCGATGCCGCGGGAGCCGTACGCCTTCACCGAGCCCAGGGAGATGCCGAGCGTCTCGGCGACCTGGGCCTCGGTCATGTCCGCGAAGTAGCGCAGCACCAGGACCTCCCGCTGGCGGCGCTGGAGGCCCTTCATCGCCTTGATGAGGTCGCGGCGCTCCAGCTGGTCGTACGCGCCCTCCTCCGCGCTCGCCATGTCCGGCATCGGCTTGGCCAGCAGCTTGAGGCCGAGGATGCGGCGGCGCAGCGTGGAGCGCGAGAGGTTGACGACCGTCTGCCGGAGGTAGGCGAGGGTCTTCTGCGGGTCCCGGACGCGTTTGCGCGCCGAGTGGACCCGGATGAACGCCTCCTGCACGACGTCCTCGCAGGAGGCGGTGTCGTCGAGGAGGAGGGCGGCGAGACCCAGCAGGGAGCGGTAGTGCGCCCGGTAGGTCTCGGTGAGATGGTCCACGGTGGTGCCGGTCACGGCCTCCGTGGCCGCGGTGTCGTCGGCGCCGTCACGCTGACCGGGTATGCGGGCGGGCCGCGCGGCTGGCATGGGCGCGATCACCGGCATGCCGCCGGGCGTGCGGGGACGCAGCGCCGCACGCGGCGGCCGGAGGGCCGCGGTGCCGCGTGCCCCGGTGAGTTCCAGTACCTCTGCCACGCCAGTTGGACACGTCTGCCCCCGCCAGGGTTGTACGCGCCGGACGCCACATGTGCGACAGCCGGCGGTGCCTCAAGTGCCGTCATGCGTACCGTTCTTCCCCTATGTCCGATGTGGACGGGCGCGACCCCGCGCCCGGTCCGCTCACGGCGCCCCCACCGCCCCCGAAGAGTGACCGCAAAGACGCTCCCGCCCTCCGCGTGGTTGCGGAGGGCGGGGAGGCACATCTTCTGTCGCCGGGAGGGCCGGCTCAAGCGGTTTGAACCATGCCGCCGGACACACTTCGCACACAGATCCTACAAAGCGGCCTCACGGCTCACCCGGTGGACTCCCGCGCGACCAACTCCGCGATCTGCACGAGGTTCAGAGCGGCACCTTTGCGCACATTGTCGCCGCACACGAAGAGTTCGAGCGCGCTCGCGTCGTCCAGCGACTGGCGCAGCCGGCCCACCCAGGCGGGGTCGGTGCCCACCACGTCGGCGGGGGTGGGGTATTCGCCGGCCGCCGGGTCGTCGCACAGCACCACGCCGGGCGCGGTGGCGAGGATCTCGCGGGCGCCGTCCACCCCGGCCGCGCCCTGGAAGCGGGCGTGGACCGTGAGCGAGTGGGTGGTGACCACCGGGACCCGGACGCAGGTGACGGCGACCGGCAGGCCGGGCAGCGAGAGGATCCTGCGCATCTCGTCGCGCACCCGCAGCTCCTCCGAGGACCAGCCGTCCTCGGCCGCGGTGCCGGCCCACGGTACGACGTTCAGCGCGACCGGCTCCGGGAACGGACCGGTGGCGTCGCCCACGAGGCGTCGTACGTCCCCCGGCGCGGTGCCCAGTTCGGTGCCGGCGACCTGGGAGAGCTGGGCGCGCAGCGCCTCCACGCCGGCCCGGCCGGCCTCGCTCACCGCCTGGTAGGAGGAGACCACCAGCTCGCGCAGCCCGTACTCGGCGTGCAGTGCGCCGAGCGCGACGACCATGGTGAGGGTGGTGGCGCCGGGGTTGGCGATGATGCCGCGCGGGCGGTTGCGCGCCCGGTGGGCGTTGACCTCGGGCACCACCAGGGGCACGTCCGGATCGGCGCGGAAGGCGCCGGAGTTGTCCACGACCACGGCGCCGGCCGCGGCGGCGACGGGCGCCCACTCGGCGGCCACCGGCTCCGGCACGTCGAACAGGGCGATGTCGACCCCGTCGAAGGAGTCCTCGGTCAGGGCCGCCACCTCGGCCTCCGCCCCGCGCACGGACAGCTTGCGGCCGACCGGGCGGGGGGAGGCGAACAGACGGATCTCGCCCCAGATGTCCTTGCGCTGGGACAGGATCTGGAGCATGACCCGGCCGACCACTCCGGTCGCTCCCACGACCGCGAGCGTCGGCTTGGCGTTCATCGGCCGGTGCCTCCGTAGACGACGGCCTCGTCGGTGTCGGAGTCGAGCCCGAAGGCGGTGTGCACGGCGCGCACGGCCTCCGGCACGTCGTCCTTGCGGGTGACGACCGAGATGCGGATCTCGGAGGTCGAGATCAGCTCGATGTTCACGCCCGCGTCGGACAGCGCCTCGAAGAAGGCCGCGGTGACGCCCGGATTGGTCTTCATGCCCGCGCCGACCAGGGAGATCTTGCCGATCTGGTCGTCGTAGCGCAGCGAGTCGAAGCCGATGCCGCCGCGGCACTTCTCCAGGGCGTCGATGGCCTTGCGGCCCTCGGTCTTCGGCAGCGTGAAGGAGATGTCCGTCAGGCCGGTGGAGGCGGCGGACACGTTCTGCACGACCATGTCGATGTTGATCTGCGCGTCGGCGATGGCGCGGAAGATCGAGGCGGCCTCACCCGGCTTGTCGGGCACACCGACGACCGTGATCTTGGCCTCGGAGGTGTCGTGCGCGACACCGGAGATGATGGCCTGCTCCACCTTCTTGACCCCAATCGGCTCACTGCTGACCCACGTGCCCTGCAACCCGCTGAAGCTGGAGCGTACGTGGATCGGAATGTTGTAGCGGCGGGCGTACTCCACACAGCGGTGGAGCAGCACCTTGGAGCCGGAGGCCGCCAGCTCCAGCATGTCCTCGAAGGAGATCCAGTCGATCTTCTTCGCCTTCTTCACCACCCGCGGGTCGGCGGTGAACACGCCGTCCACGTCGGTGTAGATCTCGCAGACCTCGGCGTCGAGGGCGGCGGCGAGGGCCACGGCCGTGGTGTCGGAGCCACCGCGGCCGAGCGTGGTGATGTCCTTCTTGTCGGCGCTGACGCCCTGGAAACCGGCGACGATCGCGATGTTGCCCTCGTCCAGCGCGGTCCGGATGCGGCCCGGCGTGACATCGATGATCCGGGCCTTGTTGTGGACCGAGTCGGTGATGACGCCGGCCTGGCTGCCGGTGAAGGACTGGGCCTCGTGGCCCAGGTTTTTGATCGCCATGGCCAGCAGCGCCATGGAGATCCGCTCTCCGGCGGTCAGCAGCATGTCGAATTCGCGTCCGGCAGGCATCGGAGAGACCTGCGCGGCGAGATCGATCAACTCGTCCGTCGTGTCGCCCATCGCGGAAACGACGACGACAACCTGGTTGCCGTTCTTCTTCGCTTCCACGATCCGCTTGGCGACGCGCTTGATGCCCTCGGCATCGGCTACGGAGGAGCCTCCGTACTTCTGCACGACAAGGCCCACGTGCGCTCCTCGCTCGGTTCGTTTGTGTCGGCTCAGTTTAACGAGCGTCCGAAATCCACCAGCCTGCTCCCGCATGGTGAGACATCGGCCCGGAAGTTCCCGGACGCCCGCTTCCGGATGGCCTCCTGCCCGCCGGGACCCGGCCCACGCGGAACGTGCGCCGGGTCACAGCCGGCGCCGTACCGCGCGGGACCCCGGTCACGGCGTCACGAACCCGGCTGGATCCCCAGCGGACCGCCGATCTCCTCGGCCATCACCCGGCCCGCCTCGAACTCCAGCGTCTCGTCGCCCATCGGGCTCTGGTCGGTGTCCAGGCCGTCCAGCTCCTCCAGGGGCTGGTTGAGGCGGACGTGGATGAGGACCGACTGGAGGGCGCGCAGCACGGCGGAGGCCGTCGGACCCCAGTTGGAGAAGTAGGAGAACTGCCACCACCACAGCGCCTCGCTGGTGCGGCCCGCGCGGTAGTGGACCATGCCGTGGCGCAGGTCCGCGATGATGTCGGCGAGGTCGTCGGAGATCCGGGCCGGCACCGGGGCCTTGCGGGGCTCGTAGGGGTCGAAGACCTCGGAGTAGACGTCGACGGGCTCCAGCAGCCGGGCGAAGTTCTCCCGCAGCTCGTCCACGTCCGGCTCCGGTCCCGGATCGGGCTCGTAGCGCTCGTCGGGGACGATGTCCTCGTGGGCGCCCAGCCGGCCGCCGGCCAGCAGCAGCTGGGAGATCTCCAGGAGGAGGAAGGGGACGGTCGAGCCGGGCTCGTCGCCCCGCGCCACCTCGGTGACGGCCACCAGGAAGCTCTCGACCTGGTCCGCGACCTGTACCGCGAAGTCGTCGGGGTTCTGCGACGTGGCGTGCAGCGTGGCGTCAGACATCTAGGAGTCTTCTCCCCTCGAAGGCGCGGCCGAGGGTCACCTCGTCCGCGTATTCCAGGTCGCCACCCACCGGGAGGCCGCTGGCCAGGCGGGTGACCTTCAGGCCCATGGGCTTGATCATGCGCGCGAGGTACGTGGCCGTCGCCTCGCCCTCGAGATTCGGGTCGGTGGCCAGGATGAGCTCCGTGACCGTCCCGTCGGCCAACCGCGCGAGAAGTTCCCGTATCCGCAGGTCGTCGGGACCGACCCCCTCGATGGGGCTGATCGCCCCGCCGAGCACGTGGTAGCGGCCGCGGAACTCGCGGGTGCGCTCGATCGCGACGACGTCCTTCGGCTCCTCCACGACGCAGATCACCGAGGGGTCGCGGCGCGGGTCACGGCAGATGTTGCACAGCTCCTCCTGCGCGACATTGCCGCACATCGCGCAGAAGCGGACCTTCGCCTTGACCTCCAGGAGCGCCTGGGCGAGGCGCTTCACGTCCGTCGGCTCGGCCTGGAGGATGTGGAAGGCGATCCGCTGCGCGCTCTTGGGACCGACGCCGGGCAGCCGCCCCAGTTCGTCGATGAGGTCCTGGACCACGCCTTCGTACAACGGACTGCCCTTCCTGGAGACCTTTCGGTACGTACGCTAGTTGGCCCGAGGTCAGAACGGCAGACCGGGGATGCCCGTGCCGCCGCCCAGGCCCTGCGCCAGCGGGCCGAGCTTCTGCTGCTGGAGCGCCTGCGCGTTCTCGTTGGCGGCCTGGACTGCGGCCACGATCAGGTCGGCGAGGGTCTCGGTGTCCTCCGGGTCCACCGCCTTGGGGTCGATCTTCAGGCCGCGCAGTTCGCCGGCGCCGGTCACGGTGGCCCTGACCAGGCCGCCGCCCGCCTGCCCGTCGACCTCCGTGTTCGCCAGTTCCTCCTGGGCCCGCTGCAGGTCCTGCTGCATCTTCTGGGCCTGCTGGAGCAACTGCTGCATGTTGGGCTGGCCACCACCGGGGATCACGATCAGCTCCTCTGTGTCTTTCTCCTTGGCACGAGCCTACGTGGTCCGGGCGGCCATCACACCGCCACTCCTTCGAGTGAGTCAGCGGGCGGGTCTCCAGCTGATCAAGGCCCTCTTCCGGGCGGAAAAGCGGGGAAAGCCACGACCGGGCCATCCCTCGGACGGTAGGAAGGGTGGCGCACGTCGGCAGGGGATGTCACGCTACGTGACCGGTCGCGATCAGTAGGGAGTGCCGGGTGGGTCAGCCGGAGATGCAGCCCGAGGGGCCGCCCCAGGACGGGCGGGGCGAGGGCTCGGCCGGACCCCGGCCGGGTGATCTGACCGGGCGGGCGCTGCCGCCCGGCGACTGGGGCGAGCCCGGCGAGCGGCTGGACGAGCTGTACCGGTGGGTGGAGCACGGAGCGCTGCGGACGGCGGACTGGTATCTGCGGGACCGGGTGTGGAAGCGGCGCGGGGCGCGGGTGCTGCGGGCCGGGGCGGCGGTGGGGGTGACGACCGGGGCGGCGCTGCCGCTGCTGGAGCTGACGGGGGTGGCCGGGGGCGTGGCACCGTGGGGCTGTCTGGCCCTGCTGCTCGCGGCCGCGTGCGCCGGCGCGGACCGGTACTTCGGGGTGACGTCCGGCTGGATGCGGGACGTGGCGACGGCCCAGGCGGTGCAACGGCGCCTGCAGGCGCTCCAGTTCGACTGGGCGGTGGAGGGGGTGCGGGAGGTGCTGGGCCCCACGGAGGGCACGGCGAGCGAGGCGGCGGAGCGGTGCGTGGTGCTGCTGCGCCGCTTCTCGGAGGACATGACGGAACTGGTCCGGGCGGAGACGGCGGACTGGATGGTGGCCTTCCGGGCGGGCGCGGTGCCGCTGGGAGTGCAGTCGGTGGCGTACGTGCCCCGGCAGGAGGCGGTGGGCCAGACCGGTCGCTTCGCCCTGCCGCCGGCGGGGGGCGCGCGGCCGAACATGCCGAGACAGCGGCCACCGGAGCCGCGGTGACCGTGGAGTCCTCCTGCGGACCCCGGTCCGGCGGTCGAGCCGGATCAGGGGCAGCAGCGGTACGGGAGGACGAACCGGTCACTGACGGGTGTACGTCAGGCTCTCCCCGCCGCCCTGCTGCGCCCGCCGCAGCCGCCCGTCCGGCAGCAGGCTGACCTCCGTCGGGCCGCCCGGTGTGCACGAGGAGGCGGGCTCGCCGCTGGTCACGACCGACGGCCCGATCTCCAGCGGTCCGCCGGCGCCCGGCGCCCGGCTCAGCCCGGCCGCGAAGACGCAGTGGTACACCCCGCCGCCCTGCGCGGGCCCCTCCGCGACCAGCGTCAGCACGTTCTCCCCCACCTCGCCCTGCCGGATGGTGAGCCGGCGGATGTTGATGCCGCCCGCGGTGTCGATGCTCGCCGCCCAGGTCCCGAGGTAGGCGGCCGGGACGGCACCCGCGCCCGAGGAGGAGGGCGAGGCGGAGGGCGAGGCCGGATCCGGGACGCGCTCCCCGGCTCCGGTGGGCGACACGGACCCCGACACCGGCGCGGGCCCCGCCGCGCCGTTCCTCCTGCCGTCCACCCCGCTGTTCAGCAGCGCGTACACCGATCCACCCGCGCCCACCGCCACGATCAGCGCGACCACGACCAGCAGGGCCGTGGAGCGCCCGCTGCGCCGCTCCGGCTCCGGCTCGGGCTCGGCGCCGTAAGGCGGATACGGCTGCCGGGGGTGGCCGTACCCGAGGGACGGCGCGGCCGGTTCCGGTGGCATGGACGCGGTGCCCTGCGCGAAGTACGGCCGCGGGACGTCCTGCCGGGAGTGCGGCTGGGGCTCCTGCCGCGCCTGTCCGTACGCGCCGGGGACCGTCACCGGCAGCGGCTCCCCCCGCGTCGGCGGCGGCTGCCCGGCCCCGGCCCCCGCGGCCGTCCCTGCCCCGTCCAGCACGGCGGAGTGCTCGGGCGAGCCCCCGGAACCGCCGCTCCGCGCGCCACTCCCCCGCACACCGGCGTCCCCGGTGTCCGCCGCACCCGGTCGCGCCCCCGCCCCACCGGAGCCGCCCGCACCCGCCTCCGGCTCCTCGACCTCCAGCAACCCGGCCGCCTGCCGCCCCAGTTGGGCCACCAGCCCGCCCGGCAGCCAAGGGTCACGGGAGCGGCCGCCGGACACCGTGTCCTGCGCCCCCGTACGCTCCAGCAGCGCGTCCGGGGAGGGCCGGGCCGCCGGGTCCTTGCGCAGGCACTCCCGCACCAGATCGGCGATCCCCTCCGGCACCCCCGCCAGTTCCGGCTCCTCCTGGGCGATCCGGAACATCAGCGCGTGCACCCCGCCGCCGGCGTTCCCGAACGGCAGCCGCCCGGTCGCCGCGTACGCCAGCACCGAGCCGAGCGAGAAGACGTCGCACGCCGGGGTGATCGTGTCGCCGCGCACCTGCTCCGGCGCCATGAACCCCGGCGAGCCGACCAGCGACCCGGTCGAGGTGAACCCCTCGCCGCCCCCGGTGTCCGTCTCCAGGGCGCGGGCGATGCCGAAGTCGATCACGCGCGGTCCGTCGATGGTCAGCAGCACATTGGACGGCTTCAGGTCCCGGTGCACGATCCCGGCCGCGTGGATGTCCTTGAGCGCGTGCGCGAGCCCCGCCGCGAGGATCCGTACCGACCGCTCGGGCAGCGCCCCGTCGCCGTGTTCGACGACCTGTTCGAGGCTGGGGCCGGCCACGTACCCGGTGGCCACCCAGGGCACGGCCGCCTCGGTGTCCGCGTCCAGCACCGGCGCGGTCCAGTACCCGCCGACCCGCCGCGCCGCCCCCACCTCGCGCCGGAACCGGGCCCGGAACTCCTCCCGCGCGGCCAGCTCGGTACGCACCAGCTTCACGGCGACCGTGCGGCCCCGGTCCGAGCGGGCCAGGTACACCCTGCCCATGCCGCCCGCGCCCAGCCGCGCCAGCAGCCGGTACCCCCCGATGCGGTGCGGATCCCCCGGACCGAGTTCCTCCATGACCGCCCGCCCTTCCCGCCCCGTCAGCTCTGGCAACGGCCCGAGAATAATGCGGTCGCACCAGGTGCCGGAGGCCCGGCCGTCCACGGTTCCGTAACAGGCCGGGCGCCCCGGTGCGGCCCGGTGTCGACAACCTGTCGCGGATTGGGTCCGCGCACGGAACAGGACGCCGATACCCCGTCCGCATCCCGGACATTTACGCTCGCCCGCATGACCCCTCAGACCGACCCCGCAGCCGGCGCCGCAGTGCAGGCCGCGGACCGTGCGCACGTCTTCCACTCCTGGTCCGCCCAGGACCTCATCGACCCGCTCGCCGTCGCCGGCGCCGAGGGTTCGTACTTCTGGGACTACGACGGCACGCGGTACCTCGACTTCACCAGCGGGCTCGTCTACACCAACATCGGCTACCAGCACCCCAAGGTCGTCGCGGCCATCCAGGAGCAGGCGGCGAAGATGACCACCTTCGCGCCCGCGTTCGCCATCGAGGCGCGCGCGGAGGCGGCCCGGCTGATCGCCGAGCGGACCCCCGGCGACCTGGACAAGATCTTCTTCACCAACGGCGGCGCCGACGCCGTCGAGCACGCGGTGCGCATGGCCCGGCTGCACACGGGCCGCCCGAAGGTGCTCTCGGCGTACCGCTCGTACCACGGCGGCACCCAGCAGGCCGTGAACCTCACCGGCGACCCGCGGCGCTGGCCCTCCGACAGCGGCACGGCGGGCGTCGTGCACTTCTGGGCGCCGTTCCTGTACCGCTCCCGCTTCTACGCCGAGACGGAGGAGCAGGAGACCGCACGAGCGCTGGAGCACCTGGAGACGACGATCTCCTTCGAGGGTCCCGGCACCGTCGCCGCGATCATCCTGGAGACCATCCCCGGCACCGCCGGGATCATGCTGCCCCCGCCGGGTTACCTCGCCGGGGTGCGGGAACTGTGCGACAAGTACGGGATCGTCTTCATCCTGGACGAGGTCATGGCCGGTTTCGGCCGTACCGGCGAGTGGTTCGCCGCCGACCTGTTCGGCGTCGTGCCGGACCTGATGACCTTCGCCAAGGGCGTGAACTCCGGTTACGTGCCGCTCGGCGGCGTCGCCATCTCGGGGAGGATCGCGGAGACCTTCGGCAAGCGTCCCTATCCGGGCGGCCTGACCTACTCCGGGCACCCGCTGGCCTGTGCCGCCGCCGTCGCCACGATCGGCGCGATGGCCGAGGAGGGCGTGGTCGAGAACGCCAAGCGGCTCGGCGAGAGCGTGCTCGCGCCGGGTCTGGCGGAGCTGGCCGCGCGCCACCCCAGCGTGGGCGAGGTCCGCGGCGTGGGCATGTTCTGGGCGCTGGAGCTGGTCAGGGACCGGCAGACGCGCGAGCCCCTGGTGCCGTACAACGCGACCGGCGAGGCGAACGCGCCGATGGCCGCCTTCGCCGCGGCCGCCAAGAAGCACGGCCTGTGGCCGTTCGTGAACATGAACCGCACCCATGTGGTGCCGCCGTGCAACACGAGCGAGGCCGAGCTGAAGGAGGGCCTGGCCGCCCTCGACGCCGCGCTGTCCGTCGCCGACGAGTACACGGCGTAACCGGTCCGGCGCTGCCGCCGGCACAGGCCGAACGCGTAAGGTGACGTGCTCGTAAGACTCCGCAGAGTCGCTCAAAGGTACGAGTGCGTCACCCATACGCGTGAGGAGAATCCGGCCATGCCCGGCAACGGCGTCGTCACCCGCAGCACCCTGCGCCAGCAGCTCGCGGACGCGCTCCGTGACGAGGTGCTGGCGGGGCGGCTGCGGCCGGGCCGGGCGTTCACCGTGAAGGAGATCGCGGACCAGTACGGCGTCTCGGCCACCCCGGTGCGCGAGGCGCTGGTCGACCTGTCCGCGCAGGGCATCCTGGAGGCGGACCAGCACCGCGGCTTCAGCGTGCCGGAGTACTCGCTCGCCGACTACCGGCACATGATCGAGGCCCGCGCCCTGGTCACGGACGGCATGTTCCAGGCCCTCGCCGCCGGGCACCCCGCCTTCCGCACTCCGCCCGAGGACCCGGCCACCCGCGCCCTGCTGGCGACGGTCCGCCGCCGCGGCGAGGAGGCGCAGCGCGCCGCGACCGCGGGCGACCTCACCGTCCTGATCGGGTACGACCTGCGCTTCTGGCGCGAGCTGAGCGTGCTGTTCGGCAACCCCTACCTGGGCGACTTCCTGCACCGGCTGCGCGTGCAGTCCTGGGTCTGCGCCGTCCAGCACCTGCGCCGCCTGCCCGAGCTGCGCGGCCGCCTGTGGGCCGGTCACCCGGAGCTGGTCGAGGCCCTGGCCCGGCGCGACACCGAGGGCGCCCGCGCCCTGGTCGCCGCGGCCAACACCCACTCGCTGACGCTGCTGGAAGATCTGTCCGATAGCTGAGCGGACGTGAGGGTATGGGACCACACAGGCACCGATTAGGCTTCCCGGACGACCTCTTTGTGTGAGGAGCTCTCTTTGGCCTGTGACCTGTGGCTGGTACCGCTCGTCGACGTCTTGTGCCACACGCCGGACAACCCGTTCGCCGAGGAACTCGCGCACTACGACCACGCGCTGGCCGCGGCGGGACTGCCGCCGGTGCCGGTGTACCAGTACATGCCGGGCCTGTCCGGCGAGGTCGCGCCGGTCGCCGGGTTCGACTACGACGCCCTGCACTTCCTGCGCCGCGCCTACCTCCTCCAGGTCTGCGGCCTCCCGGTGACGCCGGTGGACGAACTCGGCGGGGACTACGAGCAGTTGCTGGAGATGTTCGAGTCCACGGCCCAGCAGTCGCACCTGGTCTGGCACTACGACCACGCGGGCGCGTACGTCCCGGTCGACTTCCCGCATCCGCTGTCCGACGACCAGCTCCTGGCGGGCGGCGGCCCCCTGGGCTCCGCGCAGGCGCTGCTGCGCGAACTCCAGTACGTCGCCCCGGTCATCGGCATCGATCCGGCCAACCCCCCGGCCCCGCCGGCCCCGCCCGCGGCCCCCACCGAGCTGGAGGAACCGGCCGCCCCCACTCCCTACGACCCGAACCCCTTCGCCCGCGAACGCCATGTCTGGCTGGGCCTGCACGCCGCCGCGACCCGTTCGCTGGCCCAGGGTTCGATGATCGTCTTCAGCTGAGCGTGCCGCGCGACCGCCGGTCCCCGGACGAGTCGGCGGCGCCGCGATCCGCGCCTGACCGGGGCACGACGGCCCACCGGGCCGCTTGCCCCCTCACAGCAGACCGGTCAGGTCCGGACCGCGTCCGTCCACGGCTTCCGGCCCGCCGACCCCGTAACCCTCGGCCCAGCCGAAACACGTCGGCCGGCCGGGCTCGGCCGGCGCCCCGAGCAGCCCTTCCAGGTCCTCGATCGCGGCGGCGAGCCGCGGGGCGTTCCGCCGGCGCACGTCCGGGTGCGGGGTGCCGCGGAAGTCGAACGGACCCCAGATGTCGTGGTGGACGGCGATGTCGGCCGACAGTCCGAGGGGCTCCGCACAGACCGTCAGCTCCACCAGTCCGTACTCCTCGCGCCGCACTCCGCGTTCGTCCAGCCACCCGCCCGGCCCGGTGACCAGGAATCCGCCGAACTCGGCCCGCGGGAACGCCACGGGCCGCAGCTCCTCCACCCGCGCCGCGAGTTGTCCGCCGTCGAAGGCGCTCGGGAGCTGCACCCGCGTCTTCGCGACCGACCCCTTTCCGGGCACGGCCCAGTGCCACTCCAGGGCACCGGGCCGCAGCAGCTCGTGCTCCCGCAGGACGGCGGACATCCGGGCCGCGACACCGAGCGCCGATCGCAGCCCCGGCGGCGCGTGATCCTCCAGATCCCAGAACCAGGACGCGCAGGCCCGCGGCGCGCGCATGAGCATGGACACCGGCCGCCCCCTCCTTCCGCTCCGGCTCCCGAGTCGTGGCGGACACCGGCGGGACGACGCGGCGCCCCGCCGGTGGACCCGGCACGGCCACAGGCTAGAAGACCGGCGTGCCCGCCTGGGTCAGCTTCCAGTTGGTGACCGCGAAGTCGGCCGGGTCGAGGGTCTTCGTCGCGGTGACGTAGTCGATCATCATGTCGCGGATCTCGTTGGTGGAGCTGTACGCGATCTCCGCCGAGGCGATGTGCGGGTAACCCGAACCGCCGTTGGCCCGGTAGTTGTTGACGGCCACCACGAAGACCTGGTCGTCGGCGACGGGGGCGCCGGCATAGCTGAGGTTCTTGATGCGGGAGCCCTCGGGCTGGGCGATGTCGATCTCGTAGTCGACACCCGCGGCGGTGTCGTACATGTAGTCCCAGAAGCTGTTGGCGTTGGTCAGCGTCGCGGTGTCGACCTTCGTGCCTGCCGGGACCCGGACGTAGTACTTGGCCGCGTACTCCAGGTAGTCCTTGAGCTGGGCGCCGGTGAGCTTCTTGGCGTAGAGCGTGTTGTCGTAGATGTAGAGGCCGGCGATGTCCTTGATGGTGACGTTGCCCTGCGGGATGTCGGCCGTACGGCTGAAGGGCGCGGCGACCGAGATCAGCGGGAGGGCGGCGTCGGCGGCGGACAGGCCCGTCTTGACCGTCTCCATCTGCACCTTGTGGATGAAGTCCATGATCGGCACGTCCTTCCAGCAGGACTCCGCCGCCGAGAGGTTCGCCGTGCAGGTGCCGACCGGGGTGTTGACGTACTTCACCACCAGCTCGTGGTCGGCCTCCAGCAGCTTCTTGATCTGCGGGTCCTCTTCCACCCCGTTGGGGTTGAGGGTCCCCGCCTTCTTGCCCGTGACCTTCCACTGGCCGTGGTGGAGTTCGAGCTCGAAGTCGAAGACGCTGAGCCGGTAGCCCCAGCAGTACGGCTCGGACAGCAGGACGTCCTCGCCGGTCTGCTCGTTCTTGACGGTGTACGACGGCACCTCGACGTGGGTGTGGCCCACGAGGATCGCGTCGATGCCCGGCACCTGCTCGGCGACCAGGTTGGACGCGTTCTCGACGTAGGGGAGTTCGTCGCCCCAGGAGGAGGAGCCGTCCAGGCCGGAGTGGTCGGTCAGGAAGACCACGTCGCAGCCGAGGGCGCGCAGCCGCGGCACGTACTTCTTCGCCTGCTCGACCAGGCCGGGGAAGACCAGCTTGCCGCCGACGTTGTCCTTGTCCCAGATCGCGATGCCGGGGTTGGTCAGACCGAGGATGCCGACCTTGATGTCGGGGGCGCCGGGGACCTTGATGCGCTTGACGGTGTACGGCTCGAAGGCCGGTCGCAGCGTCTTGGCGTGCAGGGCGTTCGCGCCGAGCAGCGGGAAGTCGCACTGCTCCTCGAACTTGCGCAGCGTGTCGATGCCGTAGTTGAACTCGTGGTTGCCGAGGGCGGCGGCGTCGTAGCGCATGTGGTTCATGGCGGTGGCCATGGGGTGCCTGGGGCCGTGCTTGCCGCCGGTGCCGGTGATCGGGTCGACACGGGCGAAGTAGTAGGCGAGGGAGGTGCCCTGGATGATGTCGCCGGCGTCGACGAGCAGCACGCGGTGCTCGCCCTTGGCCTCGCGCTGCTGCTTGATGAGGGTGGCGACGCGGGCCACGCCGACCGAGTTGCCGGCCTTGTCGGCGTAGGGCGCGTCGGCGTAGTAGTCCCAGTCGAAGACGTGGCCGTGCAGGTCGGTGGTGCCCAGGATGGAGAACGACCAGGTGCGCGGGGCCTTTCCGGGGTGGTGACCGCGGTCGGCCGCCTCCGCGGTGCCGCTGCCCACCGCGCCCGCCGCGGCGACGGCGGCGCCGGTGACGGCCGACTTCTTCACGAACTCCCGGCGGTTCATCGGGCTGTGGGTCATTCAAGGCTCCTGAGACTGGAGTTGGCGCGAGCGGGGGGTCATTCCGTGCGGAGGCTACCCGCGTAGATCGTGCTCGCGCCCCTCACCGCCGCAAACCAGGAAATGACCATGTCCAGGTCAAGGATGGGTCAGGCGGGGCGGAACGCGCAAGCGCCCGCCGGTTCCGCCCGAAGGCGGATCCGGCGGGCGCTGCCGCAGGTGAAGCCGGGTCGAACTCCGGCTTGCCGGAAGAGATCAGAGGAAGGAATTGATCTCGATCGTCTCGTCCCGGCCGGGGCCCACGCCGATCGCGGAGATCGGGGCGCCGGACATCTCCTCCAGCGCCTTGACGTAGTTCTGCGCGTTCTTCGGCAGGTCGGCGAAGGTCTTGGCCTTGGTGATGTCCTCGGACCAGCCCGGCAGGTTCTCGTAGATCGGCTTCGCGTGGTGGAAGTCGGTCTGGGAGTAGGGCAGTTCCTCGACGCGCTTGCCGTCGATCTCGTACGCCACGCACACCGGGATCTGCTCCCAGCCGGTGAGCACGTCCAGCTTGGTGAGGAAGAAGTCGGTCAGGCCGTTCACCCGCGTCGCGTAGCGCGCGATCACCGCGTCGAACCAGCCGCAGCGGCGGTCCCGGCCGGTGGTCACACCGCGCTCGCCGCCGATCCGGCGCAGCGCCTCGCCGTCCTCGTCGAACAGCTCGGTCGGGAACGGGCCGGCGCCCACGCGGGTGGTGTACGCCTTGAGGATGCCGATGACCCGGCTGATCTTCGTCGGACCCACGCCCGCGCCGGTGCAGGCGCCGCCGGCGGTCGGGTTGGAGGAGGTGACGAAGGGGTACGTGCCGTGGTCGATGTCGAGCAGCGTGCCCTGGCCGCCCTCGAACAGCACGACCTTGTCCTGCTCCAGGGCCTGGTTGAGGACCAGCACGGTGTCGGCGACGTACGGCTTGATCTGCTCGGCGTAGCCCAGCAGCTCCTCGACCACCTGGTCGGCGGCGATGGCGCGGCGGTTGTACAGCTTGGTGAGGACCTGGTTCTTGACGTCGAGCGCGGCCTCCACCTTCTGCTGGAGGATCGACTCGTCGTACAGGTCCTGGACCCGGATGCCCACGCGGTTGATCTTGTCCGCGTAGGTGGGGCCGATACCGCGCCCGGTCGTGCCGATCTTCCGCTTGCCGAGGAAGCGTTCCGTCACCTTGTCGACCGTCACGTTGTACGGCGTGATGACGTGCGCGTTGCCGCTGATGAGCAGCTTGGACGTGTCGACGCCACGCTCGTTCAGACCGCTCAGCTCGGAGAGCAGGACCGAGGGGTCGACGACGACACCGTTGCCGATGACCGGCGTGCATCCGGGAGAGAGGATGCCGGAGGGCAGGAGGTGGAGGGCGTACTTCTGGTCGCCGACGACGACCGTGTGGCCGGCGTTGTTGCCGCCCTGGTACCGCACCACATAATCCACCGATCCACCGAGCAGGTCGGTGGCCTTCCCCTTGCCCTCGTCACCCCACTGAGCACCGAGCAGCACAAGTGCGGGCACGCGCGTACACCCCTTCCGGGCGGGGCATGTCCAAGGTCAGGGGCGCGGGCGTAAGGTTCACCGCCGCGTGCCACCGCGACCGTCGTTGGCCGCACAACCGTCGGACCGGATGCCCCGGAATAGACGAAGCCCCTGGCGCAATAGCGCAAGGGGCTCTTGCACAAAGATGCTACCCGAGGAAGCGAGGCAGGACCGAGGTGGCGACCTTCGCGATGTCCGATCAGCTGCTGGTGATCATCGATCCGGGGGCACGGCAGACGGACGGGGAGTCCGTACGGATCGCGAAAGACGTGCTCAGCGCGGGTGCGGCGGCCAAGGTGTGTCTTCCTCAGGGCCCGGAGGAATTCGCCCGCGCACTGGGCCGCAGGGGTTCGCGCCGGCCGGTGGTGGTGGGCGACGACGCCGCCCTGACGCGGGCGGTGACCCTGCTGCACCGGGAGCGGGGACTGGCCGGATGTGTGCTGTCGGTGGTGCCGGTGGGCGAGTCCCTCACCCTCGCGGCGACCCTCGGAGTGCCGACCGGGGCGGTGGCGGCGGCGCGGGCGGTGCTGGACGGTGCGGAGCGGCGCCTGGACCTGCTGGCCGACGACAGCGGGGGCCTGGTGCTCGGCGGCCTCGCCATACCCCCGGCCCCGGTGCGGGTACCCGCGCCCGCGCCGCTGGCGGCCGGCGCCCGCCCCTGGTACCGGTCCCTGGCGCGCACCCTGAACCCGCGTCCCACCCGGCTGACCGCGATACCCTCGCCCGGCCCCACCCGGCTGCGGGTGGAGGTCGACGGCGAGGCGCTGGTGGACCTCGACCAGCCGGTGGAGTCCCTCTCCCTGGCCCCGGCCACCGGCGGGCTCGCCGAACTGGAGGTCCATCCCCTCTCCGTGGGCGCCGAGGCGAAGCCCCTGCGGGCCTCGGGGCGGGCGATCACGGTCACCGGCCCCGACTTCCACTACCGCGCCGACGCACGGGTGACGGGCCCGGTACGGCGGCGGACCTGGCGGGTGCTGGAAGGGGCGTGGGGGCTGGTGCTGCCCGCCGGCAGATGACCCCGCACGCGTCACCTCAATGGTCTAGTGACAAATATTTAACCGTGCGGACCCCTTCCCGTGCCCCCTTCTCGTCCAGCATCCTGCTCCATCAGGACCCAGGGACCGGACCCGGAGGGGATCATTCATGGCAGTGGACGAGGGCGTCGTCCCGGCGGCGGAGACCGGCGGCGATGAAACGATTCACCGGCTGAAACCCAACGCCGTCGGGCTGCTCGGCGTGGTGTTCATGGCGGTGGCGACGGCCGCGCCGATCACCGCGATGACCGGGAACGTGCCGTTCATGGTCTCGTCCGGCAATGGCATCGGGGCGCCCGCAAGCTATCTCGTCGCAATGGTCGTACTGGCAATCTTTTCCGTCGGATTCACCTCGATGGCGAAGCACATCACGTCCACGGGCGCCTTCTACGGATTCATCTCCTACGGCCTCGGCCGCACGATCGGCCTCGCCTCCGGACTGCTCGCCACCTTCGCCTACGTCGTCTTCGAGCCCGCGCTCATCGGGATCTTCTCCACCTTCGCCACGACCACCCTGCGGGACCAGACCGGGGTGCACCTGCCCTGGTGGTCGTTCGCGATCCTGATGCTGGCGATCAACGCCACCGGCACCTGGTTCGGGGTCAGCGTCGCCGAGAAACTGCTGGTGGTGCTGCTGGCGACCGAGGTCACGGTGCTCGCCGCGATGGCCGTGTCCGTCGCCCTGCACGGCGGCGGGCCGCACGGCTTCAGCCTCGCGCCGATCGATCCGGTCAACGCGTTCAAGGGCACCTCCGCCGGGCTCGGCCTCTTCTTCGCCTTCTGGTCCTGGGTCGGCTTCGAGTCGACCGCGATGTACGGCGAGGAGTCCCGCGACCCCAAGCGGATCATCCCCAAGGCGACGATGGTCAGCGTCCTGGGCGTCGGCGTCTTCTACGTCTTCGTCTCCTGGATGGCCATCTGCGGCAACGGCGAGGCGGCGGCGGTGAAGGCCGCGTCCTCCGCGAACCCGCTCTCGATGTTCTTCGCTCCCACCGAGCGCTACGTCGGCCACTGGGCCGTCGACGTCATGCAGTGGCTGATGATCACCGGGTCGCTGGCCTGCGGGATGGCCTTCCACAACTGCGCCGCGCGCTACCTGTACGCACTGGGCCGCGAGGGCGTACTGCCCTCGCTGAAGCGCACCATCGGCCGCACGCACCCGCGGCACGGCTCGCCGCACATCGCCGGGCTGGTGCAGACGGTGGTGGCGGCGGTCCTGATCGGCGCGTTCTGGATCGCGGGGAAGGACCCGTACACCGGGACGTACGTGCTGCTCGCGATCCTCGGGACGATGGCGATCCTCGTCGTCCAGGCCGTGTGCTCCTTCGCCGTGCTGGCGTACTTCCGCTCGCACCACCCCGAGAGCCGGCACTGGTTCCGCACCTTCGCCGCGCCGCTGGTGGGGGGCGTGGCGATGCTCGGGGTCGTGGTGCTGCTGGTGTCCAACATGGGAGCGGCGGCGGGCAGCGAGTCGGGATCGCTGGTGCTGCGGGCCACGCCGTGGCTGGTGGGGGCGGTCGCGGTGACGGGGGTGGCCTACGCGCAGTATCTGAAGCGGCGGGCGCCGAAGCGGTACGCGCTGGTGGGCAGGACCGTGCTGGAGGAGACGAAGGAACGCTAGAGCGTCTTCAGCGGGCCCACTCTCGTCCCGGCAGGCCCGACGGGTGGTCAGCGCATCTGCACGCTCAGCCCCTCCAGCCCGCGGATCACGAAGTTCGGTTTGCGGGCCGGTTCCTTCACCAGGGCGAGGGTCGGGGCCTGGCGGAGCAGGGAGGTCATGGAGGCGGTCAGTTCGAGCCGGGCCAGCGGGGCGCCGATGCAGTAGTGGATGCCGGCGCTGAAGGAGATGTGCGGATTGTCGGCGCGGGCGAGGTCCAGGCGGCCGGGGTCGGCGAAGACGGCGGGGTCGTGGTTGGCGGAGCCGAAGATCATGGCGATCTCGGCACCGCGCGGGATCACCGTGCCGTCGATCTCGATGTCGTCCAGCACCCAGCGCTCGAAAAGCTGGAGCGGGGTGTCGTAACGCATCAGCTCCTCGATCGCGGCCGGGACCAGGGAGTGGTCGGCGCGCAGGGCGGCGAGCTGGGCGGGGTTGCGGAACAGGGCCCACCAGCCGTTGACCGTGGCGTTGACGGTGGCCTCGTGGCCCGCGTTGAGCAGCAGGACGGCGGTGGAGATCACCTCCTGCTCGGTCAGCCGGCCGCCGGCCCCGCCGTCACCGTCCTGCGCGGCGATCAGCCCGGAGATCAGGTCGTCGCCGGGGCGCTTGCGCCGCTCGGCGATCAACTCCCGCAGGTAGTCGGAGAATTCGACCGACGCCCGGACCGCGCGTGCCGCCGTGTCCGCGGCGGGGTTCAGTTCGTACATCCCGCAGATCGCCGCGGACCAGGGCCGCAGCCGGTACCGGTCGGCCTCCGGGATGCCCAGCATCTCGGCGATCACCGCGACCGGCAGCGGCTCGGCGACGTCCGTCAGCAGATCACCACCGCCCTCCCGGACGAGGGCCGCGACCAGTTCGTCGGCCAGGCCGTGCACATACGGCTTCAGCCGCTCCACCGTGCGCGGGGTGAACGCCTTCGACACCAGCCGCCGGATCCGGGTGTGGTCCGGCGGCTCCAGGTCCAGCATCCCGTGGTCGTTGAGCGTGTGGAACGGCTCGTGCGCGGGCGGCGGCGCGGTCCGGCCGAACTCCTCGTGCGTGTAGCGGTGCCGGTACGTCCGCCCGAGCCGCCGGTCCCGCAGCAGCGCCGAGACGTCGGCGTGGTGCGGCACCAGCCACTGGTCCGTGGGCTCGTACCGGATCACCCGTCCGCGGGCCCGCAGCTCGGCGTAGGCCGGGTACGGGTCGGCCACGAACGCCGGGTCCCAGGGGTCGAAAGCGAGATCGCGGGAGCCTGCCATGCCCGGACGCTAACCCACCGGCCCCCGGTCCGACCAGATCAGCGGATGCGCCCGGCGAGGAGGACGTAGTCGTAGTAGAGGGGCCGGCCGTCCCCGTCCGCCGGGAGTTCGCGGCTGCTCTCGTTCGCCAGGATCACGTCGAGTTCCGGCAGGGCGTCGAAGCCGAGGTCGCCGCCCTCGAAGTCGTCGTCCCCGACGTCGCCGCCACCGAGGTCGCCGCCCTCGAAGTCACCGCCCCCGAGGTGGTCGCCCGCGCCGAGGGCGTGGCCCCGTTCCGCGAGCCGCGCGCGCAGGTCCTCGCTCGGTGTGCGGAAGACGTCGAGCCCGTCGAGCAGCACCCGCGCCCCCGCGTCAGCCGTCCGGAACCGGAAGACCTCCACGTCGCTCAGCTCCCCCCTGGTGAACCCGAGGGAGATCCCCAGCCCCGAGGCGGCGTGCGTGAGATGGAGCAGCCCCGGTTCCTCGGCGGCCAGGCCGAACGGGTGGCTCCCGCACGCGGCCACCGCGTCCCGCGCCTCCCCCACCGACATGCCGAGCCGGAAGGGACCGACGCCGGCATGCGGTACGAGTTCCAGCTCCAGCCCCTGATCCGGCTCCCGCGCCCTGCCCGCTTCCGTGCTCATCCCGGCGTCACCAGGCGGGCCTCGTACGCGAACACCGCCGCCTGGGTGCGGTCGCGCAGGCCCAGTTTGACCAGGATGCGGCTGACGTGGGTCTTCGTCGTGGACTCGGCCACCATCAGGCGTTCGGCGATCTCCGCGTTGGACAGACCCTGGGCGATGAGCACGAGGACCTCGGTCTCGCGGTCGGTGAGGTCGCCGTACGCGGCCGGGGCGGTGGGCAGCGGGCGGCGGGCATCCGGGAGGCGGGAGAACTCGGAGATCAGGCGTTTGGTGACGGAGGGGGCGAGCAGTGCCTCACCGGCGGCCACCACCCGTACACCGTCCGCCAGTTGGCGGGCCGAGGCGTCCTTGAGGAGGAAGCCGGAGGCGCCCGCGCGCAGCGCCTGGTAGACGTACTCGTCCAGGTCGAAGGTGGTCAGCACCAGGACCTTCGCCGCGGCGTCGGCCGCGACGATCTCGCGGGTCGCCTCGATGCCGTTCAGCTCGGGCATGCGGATGTCCATCAGCACGACGTCCGGGGCGAGTTCCCGTACCCGTGCCACCGCCTCGCGGCCGTTGACGGCCTCGCCGACGACCTCGATGTCCGGCATCGCGTTCAGCAGGACGGAGAAGCCCTCGCGGACCATCATCTGGTCGTCCGCTATCAGGACGCGGATCGTCATGCGCCGCCCCCGGCTCCGGCCGCCGGGCCCGCCGGGCCCGCCGGGTCCGCCGGGGTCGCCACGGGGAGGAACACCGCCACCTCGTAGCCTCCCTCGGCCGTGCGGCCCGCCGTCATCTCGCCGTCCAGCATGGTGACCCGCTCCCGCATGCCGGTGATGCCGTGCCCGGCGCCCGGTGACGGCTTCAGCAGGCCCGGCGCGGGCGGCGGGCCGTTGACCACGCGCAGGCCGAGCCCGCCGAGGACGTAGGACACCTCCACCCGTGCGCTCGCGCCCGGCGCGTGCCGCAGGGTGTTGCTCAGCGCCTCCTGCACGATCCGGTAGGCGGACAGCTCCACCCCCTGCGGCAGCTCCCGCACCGCGCCGGTCACCGCCTTGTCCACGGCGAGCCCGGCCTCGCGCACATTGGCGAGCAGCCCGTCCAGGTCGGCGAGCGTGGGCTGCGGGGCGTCCGGTGCCGCGTAGTCCTCCGCGCGGACGACCCCGAGGACCCGGCGCAGCTCGGTCAGGGCCGCGACCGCGTTCTCCCGGATGGTGGCGAACGCCTTCTCCAGCTCCGGTGGCGGATTCTCCACCCGGTACGGCGCCGCCTCCGCCTGGATGGCGACCACCGACATGTGGTGGGCGACCACGTCGTGCAGCTCCCGCGCGATCGTGGTGCGCTCCTCCAGCAGGGTGCGCCGCGAACGCTCGTGCTCGGTCACCGTCTGCTGCGCGGTCACCTCCAGGGCCGCCTCCTTGCGAACGTGCCGCACCGCGACCACCAGCAGGACCAGCGCGGACAGGAACATCATCTGGGCTATGTCGTCCTCGGCGTACGCGTGCCCGAACAGGCTCGCGTCGAAGAAGCCGTACACGCCGGTCAGCGCCCACATCCAGGCCGCCGTGCGCGGGCGGGTGCGGATCGCCACGACGGTGAGCACCACCAGGTGGGAGAGGAAGCTGCCCGGCGTCCAGGTGCCGCTCATCCAGTCGGCGCCGCCGACGATCGTGGTGGCCGTGCACGCCGCGAGGGACAGCCAGAACGCCCCGGCCGGACGCACCAGGGTCAGCAGGACCGGCACCAGGGCCAGCAGCCCGCAGACCAGGGTCGGCCCCAGGGAGGTGCCGCCGCGGACCAGACCGACCCACATCGCCAGCACGCCGAAGAGGGCCACCACGGCGTGCGGGGCCCAGGGCGCGTACTCCCGCAGCCGGCCCGAACGGCGGCGCACGAGGCGGCTGTCGGGGCCCAGCGGGGGCAGCGGCCGGTAGGCGAAGGCGTCGTGGAACAGGTCCTGCCGCAGTCCGGCGAGGGCGTCGGCGGCCAGCCGGAGCTCCGGGCTGCGCGGGCGGCCGGGCCCGAACGGCGAGGTCGGGGGCGGGGGCGTCGTCTCGGTCACCCGGTCAACGGTAGGCGGCGGGCCGGGGCGGGTCGTCAGCTTGGAGACGGGTTCCACGGGGTCCGTCTCAGGTACTACTCGAGCCCCGGCTCCCGCGCGGCTCCGCGCCGCTCACCGCGCGCCGGGGCGTATCAGCCCCGACTCGTACGCGAAGATCGCCGCCTGGGTACGGTCCCGCAGCCCGAGCTTCACCAGGATCCGGCCCACATGCGTCTTCACCGTCTGCTCGGCCACCACCAGCCGTCCCGCCAGCTCCGCGTTGCTGAGCCCCTGCGCGATCAGCGCCAGGACCTCCGTCTCCCGCTCGGTGAGGCCGCCGACGCGCCGGTGCAGCGGGGCCCGGCGGCGGCCGTCGAGGCGGGAGAACTCGGCGATCAGGCGCCGGGTGACACCGGGGGCGAGCAGGGCGTCGCCGCCCGCCACCACCCGGACCGCCTCGGCGAGTTTGCCGGCGGAGGCGTCCTTGAGCAGGAACCCGGAGGCGCCGGCGCGCAACGCGTCGTACACGTACTCGTCCAGGTCGAAGGTGGTCAGCACCAGGACCTTGACGGCGGGCTGGGTGGCGGCGATGTGCTCGGTGGCCTGGATGCCGCCGAGTTCGGGCATGCGGATGTCCATCAGGACGACGTCCGGGACGAGTTCGGCGGACTTGGCGATCGCCTCCCGGCCGTCCACCGCCTGGCCGACCACCTCGATGCCCGGCTGGGCGTTGAGCAGCACGGTGAAACCCTGCCGGACCATCTCCTGGTCGTCGGCGATGAGTACGCGGATGGAGCCGGCGCCGCGCGTCATGGGGTCGGTTCTCCTGTCGTGGGCGTGAGCGTCGGCGAGGGCGCCGGCACAGGCGTCGGGGTCGGGGTCGGGGTCGGCGGCCGTACGGCCGGGGGCGAGGGGGCCGGGGAGGGGCCGCCGGACGGGAGGCGTGCGGGCGGGAGGCGTGCGGGCGGGAGGCGTGCGGGCGGGGTGGCGTCGGGCGAGGGGCCCTCGGGCGGGGCGCCGTCGGGCCGGGCACCGTCGGGTGGCGGGGTGCCGTCGGACGGCAGGAAGGCCGTGACCGTGAATCCGCCCTGCGCGGTCGCGGTCGCGGTGGCCCGGCCGCCGAGCATCGCCGCGCGCTCACGCATGCCGAGCAGTCCGTGCCCGGCGCCCGGCGAGAGCGGAACCGGCTGCCGGGGCCGGGAGTTGGCGACCTCCAGGTGCAGTCCGTCCGCCCGGTGCGCCACCTCGACGCGCACGCGGGACCCCGGCGCGTGCCGCAACGCGTTGCTCAGCGCCTCCTGCACGATCCGGTACGCCGACAGCTCCACCCCCGGTGTGTACGGCCGTACCTCACCCCGCACCCGCGCGCTCACGTCCAGTCCCGCGGCCCGCGTGTTCTCGATCAGCGTGCCGAGCCGGGCCAGCGTGGGCTGGGGGGCGGCGGGGGCGGCGCCGGTACCGGGCTCGCCGAGCCCGTAGGGGCCCTCGGGGTCGTCGGGGTATTCGGAACGCAGCACCCCGAGGACCCGGCGCAGTTCGGTCAGGGCCTCCAGCGCGTTCTGCCGGATGCCGGCCAGGTTCTCGACCAGTGCGGGCGGGGGCCGCTCCACGAGGTGCGGGGCGACCTGGGCCTGGATGGAGATGACCGACATGTGGTGCGCGACCACGTCGTGCAGCTCCCGCGCGATCCGGCTGCGCTCCTCCAGGAGGGTGCGTCGGGCGCGCTCCTCGGCGGTGAGGCTGGCCTGCTCCACGAGTTCCGCGCGCGCCTGCTGGTGGCTGCGCAGAGCGATGCCGACCACCGCGACCACCGCGGACAGGACCACCGCGACGACCCCGGTCGGCTGGTGCCGGGCCCCGCCCCAGCCGCCCTCCAGGGCGGCGGTGAGCAGCACGGTCGAGGCCAGCGCCTCGACCACCACCCGTGCGCGCACCCGCAGCGCGAGCAGCAGCATGACCAGCAGGTGCGCGATGATCCCGGCGACCGTCCAGGGCCAGGTGAACACCGCTGCGGGTATCCGGCCCAGGTGGCCGTGGACCGCGACGGCGCACACCAGCGTCGCCGCCACGGACAGCCACCAGGCCGTAAGGGGCCGGCGCAGCGCGAGCACGACCGCGCCCGCCGGCGCGAGACCGATCGCGAAGGCGGCGCCGGAACCCAGTCCCCCGTTGGTCCTGAGCTGTGCCACCCCGCCGAGCGCGACCCCGAACGCCACCAGGCACACCAGTCCGTGCGGCAGCCACCGCAGCCGGGCGAAGACGGGCAGCGGATCGCGCCGCGCCGTCCACAGATCGGCGCGCAGCACCCGCAGCATCCGCCGCCCCCGGTCCGCGAACAGCGCGAACCCGCGGCGACCCCCCGTACTCGTCACGTCGTCCACCCTAGGCACGGCGACTTCGCCGGACACGGGGGTCAGCCCCCGTTTCCCTGCCCCGGCAAGCCCCCCCCCCGTGCACCCGGTGCACCCGGACCACCCGGCCCCGCCGCTCCCGCGCGCACCCGGCCGCAGCCCTGCTCGTACGACCGGAACGCGGCCCAGCACACCGCGAGGACCAGCGCGAACACCGGGAGCCAGACCAGCCGGGCGGCGATCCACGCCGGGCCGTCGGGGGCGGTGTGCAGGCCGGGCAGAGGGCCGGCCGGGAGGGTCGCGGCGGTGGTGGCCATCAGGGCGGTCTGGTGCCACAGGTAGATCGTCATCGCGGAGAGGTCGGCCGTGGCCACGGCCGCCCAGAGCAGCGGGCGGCGCATCGCGCGGCGCAGCCGGTCGCGCAGCAGCAGCGCGAGCCCGCACTGGGCGAGGCCGAAGGTGACGGCGGCGAGGGTCGGCGGGTCCAGGTCGGAGACCGCCGCGCCGGGGACGCCGACCATGGCGGCCGGATAGCCCGCCCAGCGGACGAGGCCCGCCGTGGCCGTCGTACCGAGGACCAGCAGGGCACGGCCCGCACGGCGGGTGTCCAGCTCGCCGCGGGTCCAGGCGGCGCCGAGGGTGTAGGGGACCAGCCAGCCCGCGGGCAGGTTCACCCAGCCGACCCAGGAGGTCCCGAGGTGCAGGCCGAAACGCAGCACGTCCACGTGCAGGACGACGGCGAGCGGCCACAGCGGGTGGAGGCGGGTGACGAGCGGGGTCGCGGCGGTCAGCGCGGCGAAGACCAGCAGCAACCACAGCGGGGACAGGGCGAGCCCGACGAGGGTGCGGACGGTGTCGGCCGGGGCGCCGGTGAGCAGCAGGCCCGCGGTGACCACGGCCCACAGGGACAGGAGCGCGAGGACCGGGCGGGCGAGACGGCCGAGGCGGGCGCCCAGCCACTGGGCGTCCGTCAGGCCGCGGGCACGCGCGCGGGCGAGGCTCTTGGTGGCCACGTGCCCACCGACCAGGAAGAACACCGCGAGCGTCTGGAAGATCCAGGAGACCGGGGCGAGCCAGGACATCCGCCCCGAGAGGCTGGCGGTGTGCAGCCCGCCGTCGTGCGCGACCAGCGCGGTGACCAGCCAGTGGCCGAGCACGACCCCGAGGATCGCGCAGGCCCGCAGGGCGGCCGCGGCGCGGTCGCGGGAGTCGGGGGTGGCGGCGTCGGCACGGCGCGCACCCTGCCGTACCGCCCGCCACATGCCTTTCGGGTCAGCCACGGGTGACCTGCGAGGTCTCGCCGCGGACGATCCGGGACAGGTTGGCCAGGGAGGCGGAGCCCGGAGTGAAGTAGCCGCTGTGGTCGGCCTCTCCCGCGTCGAAGACTCGGGCGCCGTAGGCCGGGGAGACGGGGTCGGCGCCCAGGCCGACGGTGGCGAGGAGCAGGTCGACGCGCACGTGCGGCACCCCGGCGATCCAGTCGCCGCTGCCGCGGGCCGCCCAGACGCGGGCGCGGGTGCCGAGGCCGGACACGTCGTCCGCGCCGGTGCCGGGGCTGCCGACGAGGGCGATGTCGGCCACGTCGAGCCCGTGCGCGGCCCGGCCGCAGACGACGGAGCCGTAGGAGTGGCAGACGAGGGTGAGCTGCGTGCGGGCGGGCACGACGGCCCGCAACTGCCGCACGAACGCACGGAGACGAGGAGCCGCCTCGTCGGCGCGGGTGGTGGTGGCGACCGTGGTGCTGACCGTCGTGGGCGTGGCGTAGCCGAGCCAGGCGACGACGGCGGTACGCGGGCCCGCCGCCGTGTACAGGGACTCGGCCGCGCGGCGGAGGCGGGGATAGGTGTCGAGGGAGGTGTCCGAGCCGGGGACCAGGACCGCGACGTGCCCGGCATGGGCGAGATCGCCGAACACCTCGGCGGCCAGGCCCGCACCCCGGCCGTCGAAGGCGAGCAGCTGCCGCCGCGCCGAGGACAGGCTCCGGTCGGCCGCGGCCCGGTGCGGGTCGCCGTGGGCGGCGGCCATCCGGGCGGCACGGGCGGCGTCGGCGCGGTTGGCGGCGTAGGCGGTGGCGAGGGTGGCCGGGGCGAGCGGCGGCAGGACCGCGGGCGCGGGGGCCGGGACACGGGGGCGGGCCGCCGCGGAGAGGGGGACGGTGAGGGCCGCGGCGAGGAGGGCGGCGACGAGGGTACGACGAGTACGGTGCGCGGGGCGCCCCATGACGGCTTCCTTCCGGCCGGCCCGTCCATCGGGCTTGGCTGTGAAGGACGTTAGGAAGCGGGCCCCGTCATCGGCGTCCCACCGGGGAGCCGTCCCGCGGGGTGGCTCTCAGGTATGACGGGTATGACGGCCGGCCGCGGCGCTCCGGGGGGCCATCCCGTCGGGTTCGTCCGGTCCGAGCCCGCCACGGGAATGGGCCACCAGCGGAAACCCCCCTTGTCACCAAGCCAGTTGGGCGATCTCCTCCGCGACGACCGCGCACGCGTCCGCCGCGGGGTCGATCAGGGGGAAGTGGCCCACGTCCGCCAGCAGGGTCAGGCCCACCGTCTCCCCCGCCTTCGCCGCGGCGTCCGCGTACGCCTCGCCGACCGCCTCCGGTACGACCAGGTCCGCGCGGCCCTGTACGACGGTGGTGGCGATGCCCGTCGGGAGGAGCAGGGCGGGATCGGCGTACGGGAGGCGCTCGGTGAAATGGGCCTCGCCGCCCAGGAGTTGGAGGGAGGCGTGTGCGCAGACGGCCAGTCGCTCCGCGACCGTGAGGTCGGCGATCGGGGCGAGGGCGACCACGCCGCGCAGGGGAGCGGCGGCGGGCAGGCGCCAGGGGGAGTCGGCGGGCAGGACGTGCCGGGCGGCGGCCCACAGGGCGAGGTGGCCGCCGGCGGAGTGGCCGGTGAGGACGGTACGGCGGAGGTCGGCACCCGGCAGCGCCGTGCGGGTCAGGTCCGGGAGGGCGTCCAAGGCGGCGGTGACGTCCTCGAAGGTGTCGGGCCAGCGACCGGCGAGCGGGGTGCCGCCCTCGTCCCCGGTCCCGGCCCCGGTCTCGCCGCCGCGGCGGTACTCCACGTTGGCCACGGCGAAACCCCTGCGGGCCAGGAAGGCGGCGAAGGGGGTGACATGCCGGCGGTCGTAGCGGGCGCGCCAGGCGCCGCCGTGCAGGACGACGACCAGCGGGGCCGGGGTGTCCCCCGTCGTGCGGGGGGCGTAGAAGTCGATCACCTGGTCGGGGTGGGTGCCGTAGGAGGCGGTGGCGTCGGGGTCGACCGGGGCGTGCGAGAAGGCCGACTCCTCTTCGGCGGCGGCGCGGGCTGCGGCGGCGTCGTCCGGCATGCTCCAACCTCTCAGCGACGGAACGTTTCTGGGTGCGGCGGACCAGGTGGGGGTCATCGTCGGCCGTTGGCGGGGAACGGTATCAGGCACATGACGTGCCGGTACGCGGGGTGGGTACGCCCATCGGCTCGCCGTCCCCGCCCGCGGCCGGCGGACGGGGACGGCGGGGGATCACCCCTTCAGGACCGCCCCGAGCACCCGCGCCGCCCGCTCCGCCTCCGCGAAGCTCGTGTACAGCGGGGTGAAGCCGAAACGCAGCACGTCCGGCGGGCGGAAGTCGCCCACGACACCCGCCTCGATCAGCCGCTTCATGACGTCACCGGCGTTCTCGCAGCGCAGGGAGACCTGGCTGCCGCGCTCGGCGTGGGCGGCCGGTGTCACGGACTCGACCCGGTCCCCGGCGTACTCCGCCACGCAGGAGAGGAAGAAGTCCGTCAGCGCGAGCGACTTCGCGCGGACCGCGCCGATGTCCACGCCCTCCCAGACCTCCAGCGCCGCCTCCAGGGACAGCATGGAGAGGATGTCCGGCGTACCGACCCGGCCGCGCACCGCGCCCGGCGCCGGGTCGTACGACGGCTTCATCCCGAAGGGCTCCGCGTGGGAGTTCCAGCCGGGCAGCGGGGAGTCGAAGCGGGACTGGAGCGCGCGGCGGACGTACAGGAACGCCGGTGAACCGGGGCCGCCGTTCAGGTACTTGTAGGTGCAGCCGACCGCGAGATCGACACCGTGCTCGTCCAGCCCCACCGGCAGCGCGCCCGCGCTGTGGCACAGGTCCCATACCGCGAGGGCGCCCGCCGCGTGGACCGCGGCCGTGAGCGACGGCAGGCCGTGCAGCCGGCCGGTGCGGTAGTCGACGTGGTTGAGCAGCACCGCCGCCGTACGCGGCCCGAGCGCGTCCGGCACCTCGGCCGGCGTGACCGCACGCAGGGTGCGGCCGGTCAGGCGGGCCGCCGACGCCGCGATGTAGCCGTCCGTGGGGAACGTGGTGGCGTCCACCAGGATCTCGGTGCGCTCCTCCCCCGCCATCCGGGCCGCGGCCACGACCGCCTTGAACACGTTGACGCTGGTGGAGTCGCCGACCACGACCTGCCCCGGCGCCGCCCCGACCAGCGGGGCGATCCGGTCGCCGATCCGCTCGGGCGCGGTCCACCAGCCGCTCTCCTCCCAGGAGCGGATCCGCAGCTCGCCCCACTGGCGGCGCACGACGTCCGCGACCCGGTCCGGGACGTGCGCGGGCAGCGCGCCCAGAGAGTTGCCGTCGAGGTAGACGACGTCGTCGAGGACGAAGCGGGACCGCACCGGAGCCAGCGCGTCCGCCGCGTCCAACTCCTTCGCCCGCACGGTGAGTTCAGACATAAGACCTGGCCGTCCACAGCTCGGGGAACACGTTCTTGCGGGCCCGCTTCTCCAGCCAGGCCACCCCGGCGGAGCCGCCGGTGCCGGTCTTGGAGCCCATCGCGCGGCGGGTGGCGACCAGGTGGTCGTTGCGCCAGCGCCACACCAGCTCGGCCACGTCGGTCAGCGCCTCGCCCAGCCGGACGAGTTCGCCGTCCTGGTCGCCGGAGTAGATGTCGGCCCAGATCTGTTCGACGGCGGCCACGGGCTCGTGGCGCTGGGAGACGTCGCGGTCCAGGACCTCGTCCGGGACCGGGTGGCCCCGGCGGGCCAGCAGCCGCAGCACCTCGTCGTAGAGGCTGGGTTCGTGCAGCGCCTTCTCCAGCTCCGCGTGGGCGCGGGGGACGCCGCGGTGCGGGACGAGCATGGACGCGGACTTCTCGCCGAGCAGGAACTCCAGGCGCCGGTACATCGCGGACTGGAAGCCGGAGCCCTCGCCGAGGGCGGCGCGGTAGGAGTTGAACTGGGCGGGGGTGAGACCGGCGAGCGGGGTCCAGGAGGCGTTCAGCGCCTCCAGCTCGCGCACCGAACGCTTCAGCGCGGCGATCGCGGTGGGCACGTCGTCCGAGCGCAGCGCCTTGGCGGCGGTCTCCCACTCGTGCACCAGCACCGTGAACCACAGCTCCATCACCTGGGTGGTGACCAGGAAGACCATCTCGCCGGGGTCCTCGGAGAGGGGGTGCTGGAGGTGCGTGAGCACGTCCGCGCGGACGTAGTCCTCGTACGGCGTCGTGCCCGCGAAATCGAGATGCGGGGTCTCGGGCTCAGCGGCCTCGTGGGGGTGAGCCTGTTGGGACATCGCTGTCTCCTGTTGTTGCTCCGGGTAGCGGTCCGCCCCTGCCGATGCCGGCACGGGGGCCCCGGTCCCCACTCGCATCCTCCGCAATCACCCCCGGTACGGCAAGGCCCGCCTGTTGCCAGACGGGCCACACAGGTGACGCGCGCGCGTCAGCCGAGGGTCGACGCCGCGGTGGGCGAGGAGTCCTTCAGGAACTGGCTGCAGCGCTCGTACTCCTCCTGCTCGCCGATGGCCTGGGCGGCGCGGGCGAGGGCGTGCAGGGCGCGCAGGAACCCGCGGTTGGGCTCGTGCTCCCAGGGGACGGGCCCGTGCCCCTTCCAGCCGCTGCGGCGCAGCGCGTCGAGCCCGCGGTGGTAGCCCGTACGGGCGTAGGCGTACGACTCCACGACGGAGCCGCGCTCGAAGGCGTCGTCGGCGAGCTGGGCCCACGCGAGGGAGGAGGTGGGGTGCTGCGCGGCGACGTCCGCCGGCGCGGCGCCGCCTGCCAGCTGCTCACGGGGTTCCGGGTCATCGGGAAGGTGGGTCGGGGGCGGCCCGCCGAGCAGGTTCTCGTGAATGGTCATGGGTGCAGTCTCGCGTACGCGCGTCCACGTCCGGCGCAACCCCTTGCGGGACGGCTACGAACCGCTGCGTTCGCCCTCCAGCGGCGGCGCCGCGAGCGAGCAGTGCGTATGCCGCTCCGGGTGCTGGCATCCCGCTGTCGGACGGCCCGTGACCAGGAAGAACGCGAGGATCGAGCCCAGCACCAGAACTCCCGCGCAGATCGGCATCGCCCGGTCGAAGGAGGCGTCGAAGGCCGACGCGGAGCGGTACGCGTCCGCCCCCATCCCGGCCAGCAGCGGCAGCGCCGCCACCGCCACCAGGCCCGCCGCCCGCGCCGCCGCGTTGTTGATGCCGCTGGCCACCCCCGCGCGGGCGGTGTCGACGGAGGCGAGGACCGTGGCGGTGAGCGGGGCGACGAGGGTGACCATGCCGGCGCCCATGACCAGCAGGGCGGGCAGCACGTCGGTGAGATAGCTCGCCCCCGGCCCGACCCGCAGCATCAGCAGCATCGCGACCGCGCACAGCAGCGGCCCCACGGTGAGCGGCAGCCGCGGGCCCGTGCGGTCGGACAGCGCGCCGGACGCGGAGGAGAACAGCAGCATCAGGATGGTGGTCGGCAGCAGCGCCGTCCCCGCGACCAGCGGCGACCAGCCGACCGCCACCTGCAACTGGAGCGCGGTGAGGAAGAAGAAGCCGCCGAAGGCCGCGTACACGCACAGCGTGACCAGGTTGACCGCGGTGAACTGCCGTGAGGCGAAGACGTCGGGGGGCAGCATGGGGTCGGACCGGTGCCGTTCGACGTACACGAACGCGGCCGCCGCGGCGAGGCCCAGCACCGCGCTCACCACCACCGCGGCCGTACCTCCCCGCGCCTCGATGAGCGCGTACGTCAGCAGCGCCAGCGCCAGCGCGCCCAGCACCGCGCCGAGGACGTCGAAACGGCCGTGGGCGCCCTCGTCGGCGGACTCCGGCACATGCCGCAGGGCGACGGGCACGCACAGCAGGGCGAGCGGCACATTGAGCAGGAAGACCCAGCGCCAGCCGGGCCCGGAGACCAGCCAGCCGCCCAGGAAGGGGCCGACCGCGGCGCCGATCCCACCGAACCCGGACCACAGGCCGACGGCGCGGCTGCGGTCGTCGGGGTGGAAGGACGCCTGGATCAGCGCGAGCGAGCCGGGGGTGAGCAGCGCCCCGCCGACGCCCTGGAGGGCGCGCGCCACGATCAGCAGCACGGGGTTCGGCGCGATGCCGCACAGCAGGGAGGCGGTGGCGAACCAGACCACCCCGAGCACGAAGATCCGGCGCCGTCCGTAGCGGTCGCCGAGGGAGCCGCCGAGCAGGATCAGTCCGGCCAGCGTGACCATGTACGCGTTGACGGTCCACTGCAGGGCGCTGAGGCTCGCGTCGAGATCGCGGCCGATGCGGGGCAGCGCCACGTTGACGACGGTCGAGTCCAGCATGGCCATGCTGGAGCCGAGCACCGTGGTCAGCAGGATCCAGGTACCGCGGGACGAGCCGATCCGGACATCGGGCATGCCCCCACATATACAGCGATACGGCGGACCCGGCGGCTCGAAAAGCCGCCAAGTCCGCCGTGCACGCCGGGTCCGGGCACGCCGTGACCGGCGCCCGAACGCTTACTTGATCTTGTTGCCCGCGGAGCGCAGGTGCTGCGTGGCCTCCACGACGCGCGCGGCCATGCCCGCCTCGGCCAGCTTGCCCCAGGTGCGCGGGTCGTAGGCCTTCTTGTTGCCGACCTCGCCGTCGACCTTCAGGACGCCGTCGTAGTTGGCGAACATGTGGCCGGCGACGGGGCGGGTGAAGGCGTACTGGGTGTCGGTGTCCAGGTTCATCTTCACCACGCCGTTCTCCAGCGCCGTGCGGATCTCCTCCTCGCTGGAGCCGGAGCCGCCGTGGAAGACGAAGTCGAACGGGGACTCCTTGCCGAACCGCGCGGCCACGCCCTCGTTGAGCTCCTTCAGCAGCTCGGGGCGGAGCACGACGTTGCCCGGCTTGTAGACGCCGTGCACATTGCCGAAGGACGCGGCCAGCAGGTAGCGGCCCTTCTCGCCGAGGCCGAGCGCCTCCGCGGTACGGATCGCGTCCTCGACCGTGGTGTACAGGGAGTCGTTGATCTCGTGCGAGACGCCGTCCTCCTCGCCGCCGGTCGGGGTGATCTCCACCTCAAGGATGATCCGGGCGGCGCGGGCCTGCTCCAGCAGCTCCTGCGCGATCTCCAGGTTGTCGGCGAGGGTCTCGGCGGAGCCGTCCCACATGTGCGACTGGAACAGCGGGTTGAGACCGGCCTCCACGCGCTTCCTGGACAGCGCGATGAGCGGACGGACGTACCCGTCGAGCTTGTCCTTCGGGCAGTGGTCGGTGTGCAGCGCGATGTTGACCGGGTACTTCTCCGCGACGATGTGCGCGAACTCGGCGAGCGCGACCGCGCCGGTCACCATGTCCTTGCTGTACTGGCCGCCGAGGAACTCGGCGCCACCGGTTGAGATCTGGACGATGCCGTCGCTCTCCGCCTCCGCGAAGCCGCGCAGCGCCGCGTGCAGGGTCTGGCTGGAGGTGACGTTGATGGCCGGGTAGGCGAACTTGCCTGCCTTCGCCCGGTCGAGCATCTCGGCGTAGACCTCGGGGGTTGCGATGGGCATCTGTCCGCTCCTTGTGTTGCGGGTGGGTTCTGCGTACGGCCCTGACCTAGACCTGGTGGGTGACGTCGTCGTCGGCCCCCCATCTTTCCAGACGGGGGGTGACGCACGACGCCCCCCAAGTCCAGGTCACACGGTCGTGTCAGTCCAGACCCAGTTCATCCTTCGAGAAGGCGAAACGGTACGGAACCCCCGCGCCGGACTCGATCTTCTCGGCGGCGCCGGTCGCCCGGTCCACGATGGTCGCGACGGCGACGACCTCGGCACCGGCCTCGCGCACCGCCTCCACTGCGGTCAGCGGGGAACCGCCGGTGGTGGAGGTGTCCTCGACCACCAGGACCCGGCGGCCCTTGATCTCCGGGCCCTCGACCCTGCGCTGCAACCCGTGCGCCTTGGCCGCCTTGCGGACCACGAAGGCGTCCAGCCGGCGCCCGCGCGCGGCGGCGGCGTGCAGCATGGCGGCGGCGACCGGGTCGGCGCCCATGGTGAGGCCGCCCACCGCGTCGAACTCCAGGTCCGCGGTGAGGTCCAGCAGCACCTGGCCGACCAGCGGGGCGGCCTCGCCGTCCAGGGTGACGCGGCGCAGGTCGACGTAGTAGTCGGCCTCCAGACCCGAGGAGAGGGTCACCTTGCCGTGCACCACGGCCTTGTCCTTGATCTGCTGAAGCAGCTCGCTACGCACGTCGCTCATGCCGCCCAGCTTAAAGGCGCCGCCAGCTCCAGGTGGTGGTCGCCTCCAGCGGCTCCAGGGGCGTGACCAGGCGCGGGCAGGTGTTCAGCCCGTTCGGCGGCCCGGTCTGGGGCTCCACGCAGACGGCCTCGGCCTGCTCGTCGTAGACCACCACCCACTCCTCGCGGCTGGCCACCTTCAGCTCCAGCCGCCCCGGCCAGGTGAGCGTGACGTCCACGCCGCCGGGCATTCCGAAGCAGTCGTCCCAGGGGCCCGGCTCGGGGTCGATCCGCTTGCCGGTGGGCAGGTGGTCGGCGCCGCGCTCCTCCTGCCAGGCGGGTTCGAACCCCAGGGTCACGTCCACGCCGTCGAGGGTGCGCTGGAACCAGGGGTGCCAGCCGATCTGCGCCGGGAACGAGTCGTCGTACGTCTCCACGGACATCGTCAGCGTCAGGCTGTCCTCGGCGAGCGCGACGACCTGGGTGACGCGGCCGGAGTGCGGCCAGGGGTCGGTCAGCTCGTGCGTGATCACCGCCTCGTTCTCCGTGGCGCGCGCGGTGCGCCAGGCGCCGTCGCGGGCCGTGCCGTGGATGGCGTGCGGCGGGGAGTTGAGGGGCATCTGCCGGACGGTGCCGCCGTCCAGGAAACGGCCGTCGCGGATGCGGCCGGCCCAGGGGACCATGGGGAAACAGCCGAAGCGGTCGCCCTGCCGCAGCAGTTCCGTGCCGCCGATCCTCAGTCCGCCGATGCGGCCACCGCTGCCGGGCCGCACGATCACCTCCGCGTCGCCCGCGGTCAGCGTGATGTCTTCGTTCCTCACGGGAAGACAGTACTGGGGTGGTCCTGCCGGATGTACGGCTTCGGGTCGCCGGTGGCTTGTCGCGCCCACGCGGCGGAGCCGCAGCCGACCGCCCCGCGCCCCCTTCCGGGGCGTCCGCTCAACGGCGTTTGCGCAGGGCCCGGCCCACCACGATCGCCGACGCCACCGCCAACGCGGCGGCCGGCGCCGCCCACTTGAGCGCCTGGTTCGCCGAAACGGTCTGCGGGGCCGGTACCGGGGCATAGCGGCCGCGCGGCGGGGCATGGTCGACCTCCTCCGCGCTGCGGCCGATCATCGTACGGCGGGCGTGGGCCGCCTCGGCGGGCGGCAGTCCGGCGTCGGCGAAGTCGCCCGCGGGGCTCTTTGCCTCCTCGGCCGCCTGCCGCGCGTCCCCCTCGTCACCCTCCTCGTCGCCCGCGTCGGGGTCGAGCGAGGATGGCGGGATCTCGGTGTCGAAAACGGACGCGTGCCCGGCCTCCGGTGCCTCCTCCGGCTCCCTCGCCCCTCCCGCCGGCTCTCCCAGCCCCTCCAGGAACCGGCTCAGCAGCCGGGCCGCCGCCGCGCCGACCGCCTCCGCGGGAAGCTCCGCGAGGCGGCCGGACGCGTCCGCGCCGCCCTCGACCGTGACCGTCGTACCGCCCTCGGCCTCCGCGAGGCGCAGGGTGAGGGCGAGCCTGACCGCGCCGGTGCCGCGGGCCTCGGTGGCATCGCCCTCGACGGTGTAGGTGCCGTCCTCGTGGGCGCGCACCCGCGCATGGCCCCGGTAGGTGACGGAGTGCCCGCCGACGCGCAGTTTGAGGCGGCCGGCGACGGGTGGGGCGCCGGCGTCCTGCTGGAGTCCGGGGACGGCCCGTGCGACGCGCGCGGGGTCGGCGAGTGCCGCGGCGAGGCGGTCGGCCGGGACCGGGACGAAGACCTGGTGCTCCATGTCGGCTGAGCCTACCCAGGAGCGGGCGGATCGTACCCCCGGCGGGACGGCGGAACCCGCGCGGGCATCCCGCTCAGTACCGCGGGTGGATCAGGGTGGAGACCGGCATCCCCACGGCCCGGCCCCGCCCGGCCGCCCTCCCGTCCGCCGCGAGCGCGGCCGGGGTGAGGGTGCCCGCGGGAACCGCCGGGTCCAGGCGCAGCGGCGGGGCGGCGCGGCCGGGGGCGGCGAGCAGGAAGCCCCAGTCGTGCGGGGCCTCGGGCGCGCCCGCCGAGCGGTCGGGGCCCGCCGGGAAGCCGGGGTCCCGGCCGAGCACCCGGTAGGGGGTGGCGGCGAACCCGGCGGCGCGCAAAGTCGCGGCGACCGTCCAGAAGACACGGGGGCGGGTGATGGCGGACCCGGCGTGCACGACGAGCCGCCCGCCGGGGGCGAGCACGCGGCGCGCGAGCCCGTAGAACTCCTCGGAGTACAGCTTGGTACTGGCGGTGATGCCGGGATCGGGGAGGTCCGCGATCACGACGTCGTACGAGCCGGCGGGCGCGGTGCGCAGCCAGTTGAGGGCGTCGGCGGTGGTGAGATGGACGCGGGGGTCGGCGTAGACATGGCCGTTGGCGGCGGCGAGGCCGGGGTCGCGGCGGGCCAACCGGGCCAGTTCCGGGTCGAGTTCGACGATGTCGACGCGGCGCACCCCCCGGTGGCGCAGCACCTCGCGCGCGGCGAGGCCGTCGCCGCCGCCGAGGATCAGCACGCGGGCGTGCGCTCCGGCGAGGGCGGGGTGGACCAGGGCCTCGTGGTAGCGGCGGGCGTCCCGGCCGCCGACGCGCAGCCGGCCGTCGAGGTAGAGGTCGAGGGGGCGGCCGCCGGTGCCGCCCGCGAGGACGACCTCCTGCACCCCGGTCTGCACGGCGACCCGCACGTCCGCGCCGTACACCGCCCGGCGCGCGGCGCGTTCGAAGTCGGCGGAGAGGGCGGCGGCGGAGGCGAGGACGCCGAGGACGGCGCAGCCGACGAGGAGCAGGGTCCAGCGGGCGCGGCGGGTCAGGTCGCGCCGGAACAGGCCGAGGACGAGGGCGCCGCCCGCCACGACGTTGACCGTGCCGGTGAGCAGCGCCCCGGTCAACTGGCCGAAGAACGGCAGGAGTACGAAGGGGAAGGCGAGACCGCCGACGAGGGCGCCGACGTAGTCCGCGGCGAACAGGTCGGCCACGGCGGCGGGCGCGTCCTGCCGGCGGATGCGCTGGATCAGCTCCATCAGCAGCGGGACCTCGGCGCCGATGAGCAGGCCGATGGCGAGCGAGAAGGCGACCAGCAGGCAGCGCGGGCCCTCGGCCCAGAGCCCGCCCCAGCCGCCGGTCCAGGCGAACACGGCATACAGGGCCATGGCGCTGCACCCGCCGACCAGGGCGAGCAGCGTCTCGACCGCGCCGAAGCCGACGGCGGTGTGCCGGCGCAGCCGTTTGGCGCCGAGCGAGCCGATGCCCATCGCGAACACCATCACGGACAGCACCACGGACGCCTGGGTGACCGAGTCGCCGATCAAGTACGAGGCGAACGCGACGAGTTCGAGTTCGTACACGAGTCCGCAGGCCGCGCAGACGAAGACGCACGCGAGGACCAGGAGCCGCCCGATGCCGGGCCGGACGGGCAGCACCGCGGGGCCGGTCCGGGAGGGCGGGGGGCCCGTGGGCGCGGGGGCCTGCGGTTCGATCACCCTGCGACGTTACGTCACGCGGTGGGCACGCCTCGTCACCCGCAGGTGTGGATCTGGGGGCCGGCGGCCCGATCCGGGTTTATGCGGCCAACGCCCCCGGAGCTACGCGGCGCGGGCGTCCTGGCGGGGCCGCCCGCACCGCGCCCGCGCGCCCACCCGTGTGCGGGTGGCGACGACCTGGCCGTCCTGCGGGTAGGCGTGCCAGGTGCGCCAGTGCACATGGTCCTCGTGCCGCTGGGCCAGCATCGCGGTGAAGGCGTGCGGGCTGCCGGGGAAGACGCCCGCGAGTCCGTGCGGGTGCTCGGAGACGAGGGCCAGCAACTCCTGGGCGCGGCCCGCGAAGGAGCCGGGGGTGAGCATCTCGACGCGCGCCGCGAACTCGTACTCCCACTCGCCGACGCGCTTGGCGACGCCGAGCGGCAGCGGGGTGCTGGAGCCGGGGATGCAGGCCACGGTCTCGGAGCACAGGCCGCGCTCCTCCTCCAGGAGGACCTGGTGCGAGGCGCCGAGCAGTCTCAACTGGAGCTTTGCGCCGGTCAGTTCGAGGTCGAGGGTGGCCAGGGCCGGAAGCGGTTCGCGCCCCAGGGCCCAGGCGAGGTCGGCAGCGCGCGTATCGCTGTAACGGGTGTTCAGGGTCGTGAGCATGGATCGGCTCCGCTAACACGCAAATGAGGGGAGAGGGCCGTGTCAGCCCGGCCGGCCCGGCCGGTACGAGGCGTCTGCGAGACGTCCTGGGGGCTGCGTTGGCTGCATTGGCGTTTTAGAGGGAATCATGAACAGAGGCGCCGCCACAGCGTTTTTACCCAACTTCGGGGGCATTCCATCCCTCGGGGGGCTCACAGCTCAACTGTTCCACCACGGCGCACGCCGGGCGCGGACACGGAGGCCCGCACCCCTCGTCCCGGCGGCCTCTCCCCGCCGCCGTCCGCCCCGCCCGCCTCAGCTGCTCCCACCGCCGCAGGACGACCCCCCGCCGCACGAGGAACCCCCGCCGCAGGACGAGCCACCGCCGCACGAGGAGTGCCCACCGCCGCAGGAGTGCCCGCCGTGGTGTCCTCCGTGGCCGCCGTGCCCGCCGTGGTGCCCGTGGTGCCCGCCGGACGAGCCGGGGTCACCGGCCCACCAGCTGGCGCCCGTGTCCCCCTCCCCGCTCCTGCTGCCGCCCCGCGGCCTGCCCTTGCCGCCCGCCTTGCCGAACACCTGCACGCCGACGACGAACAGGACGAACACACCCACCAGGCCGATCACGAACGGATCCATGGCGCCACCTTCTTCCGGTCCCCCGAAGCGACCCCCCGTGGGTGCCTCGTCCCTTCCCCCGCGCCACGCGCGGTGCCCCGGAGATGCCCGCCCCGGACGACCGCCAAAGCGGAGTTGAGGAACTCCAGAGCTTGGGCGCAGGATGGCCGCCATGACCTCCACCGCGCGCCCCTTCCTCAATCGCAGGCTCGCCGAGTTCGGTACGACGATCTTCGCGGAGATGTCCGCCCTGGCCGTCGCCACCGGGTCGATCAACCTGGGCCAGGGCTTCCCCGACACCGACGGCCCCGAGGAGGTCAGGGAGGCCGCCGTACGGGCGCTGCGCGACGGGCGCGGCAACCAGTACCCGCCGGGCCCCGGCGTCCCCGAGCTGCGCACCGCGATCGCCGCGCACCAGCAGCGCCGGTACGGGCTGCCGTACGACCCCGACACCGAGGTGCTGGTGACGGCGGGCGCCACCGAGGCCATCGCGGCCGCGCTGCTCGCGCTGCTGGAGCCGGGCGACGAGGTGGTGGCCCTGGAGCCGTACTACGACTCCTACGCGGCGAGCATCGCGCTGGCGGGCGGGCGCCGGGTCCCGGTGACCCTGCGCCCGCACGAGGGCAGCTTCCGGCTCGACCTGGACGAGCTGCGCGCCGCCGTCACCGGCAGGACCCGGCTGCTGCTGATCAACACCCCGCACAACCCCACCGGAACCGTCCTCACCCGCGCCGAGCTGGCCGCGATCGCCGAGCTCGCGGTGGAGCGGGACCTGCTGGTGGTGACGGACGAGGTCTACGAGCACCTGGTGTTCGACGACGCCGAGCACCTCCCCCTGGCGGGCTTTCCGGGGATGCGCGAGCGCACGGTGACCATCGGCTCGGCCGGCAAGACGTTCTCCTTCACCGGCTGGAAGGTCGGCTGGGTGACGGCCGCGCCCGCCCTGGTCAGCGCGGTCCGCGCGGCCAAGCAGTTCCTCACCTACGTCGCCTCGGGCCCCTTCCAGTACGCGGTGGCCGAGGCCCTCGCCCTGCCCGAGTCCTACTACGACGACGTCCGGCGCTCCATGCGGGAGCGCCGGGACATCCTGTCGGCGGGGCTCGCGGCGGCCGGCTTCGAGGTGTTCCGGCCGGCGGGCACCTACTTCGTCACCACCGACATCCGCCCCCTCGGCGAGAAGGACGGCTTCGCCTTCTGCCGCGCCCTGCCCGAACGCGCCGGTGTGGTGGCCATCCCCAACGCGGTCTTCTACGACGACCGCGAGGCGGGCGCGCCCTTCGTGCGGTTCGCGTTCTGCAAGCGCGAGGACGTGCTGCGCGAGGCGGCGGAGCGGTTGCGGGCCATGTGAGGGACGGTTCGCCGCCGGTTGGCCGCGCCCTGCTCGCATCCGGGGCCCGGCCCTTGCAAGGTGCGGAGGTGTGACCCACGCCAGCACCGTTCTCGCTCCGCCCGTCACCACGCCCGAACCCGCGCCCGGCGAACGCGCCCGCGCCTCCCTGCTGCGGGCGAGCGGCGTCGCCGTAGGGCTGTTCCTCGGCGCGCGGCTCGCCGGCACCGCCGTCCTCGCCCTGCTCGCCGAGGCCGCGGGCCGGCCGGCCCTGGCCCTGCTGGGCCGCTCCTGGGACTCGGTCTGGTACCTGGGCATCGCGGCGCACGGGTACGGCCACGCCCTGGGCCGGCACGGCTACAGCGATCTGGCGTTCTTCCCGCTGTACCCCGCGCTGGTGCGGGCGGTGGCCGAGGTGAGCGCGCTCGGCGGGGGCGCGGCCGGGCTGCTGGTGTCCTGGTCGGCGGCGCTGGTGGCCGCGGCGGGCCTGTACGCGGTGGGGACGCTGCTGTACGGGCGGCCGGTGGGGATCGCGCTGGTGCTGCTGTGGGGGCTGCTGCCGCACTCGGTGGTGCTGTCGATGGCGTACACCGAGCCGGTGCTCGCCGCGTGCGCCGCCTGGTCGCTGTACGCGGTGCTGACCGGGCGCTGGCTGTGGGCGGGGAGCCTGGCGGCGCTCGCGGGGCTGGCCCGCCCGAACGGGTTCGCGGTGGCCGCCGCCGTGCTGGCCGCGGCCGGTCTCGAGGTGTGGCGGCGGCGCGGCCGGGTTTCCCACAGGCTGTGGACGGGCGCGGCGCTCGCCCCGCTGGGCTGGACCGGATTCCTGCTGTGGGTGGGCCACCGCCGGGGCGATCTGCTGGGCGGCTACTTCGCCGTGCAGGCACGCTGGGGCTCGCGGTTCGACCTCGGGCGCGGCTCGCTGCGCTTCGTGCGCGCCCTGCTGCTGCACGGCGGCCGGGTGGTGTACCCGATGGCGCTGCTGCTGGTGGCCGTGGGCGTGGTGCTGTTCGCGCTGCTGGTGCTCGACCGGCCGCCGCTGCCGCTGCTGGTCTACAGCGGGGTGCTGCTGCTGGTCGTGCTCGGCGGCTCGGGCATCTTCGAGTCCAAGCCGCGCTTTTTGCTGCCGGCCTTCCCGCTGCTGCTGCCGCCGGCCCGCGCGCTGGCGCGCACGGCGAGAGCCCGGCCCTGGCACGCGGCCGTGCTGGTCGCGGCCCTGGCCGGTCTTTCGTACCTCTACGGCGCGTACCTGCTGGTGCTGGGGCGCGCGCCGCTGTAGCGGTCCGTGCCGGTCACTCGCCGGAGCCGGCCTCGCCGTCCTCCGGCTTCTCCGGGCCGTCCACCTCCTGCTCCAGGCCCAGCTGCTCGACCAGCCACTTGTCGAACTCGATCGCGGCGCGCACCCAGCTGACCGTGGAGGAGACGAAGTGGTTCAGGTCGACGCCGGTGCCGATCAGCATCTGGGCCTCGCCGATGAGGCGGACCGTGCCGTCGTCGTGGGTGTGCGTGTAGACCTTGGGCCACAGGGTGCGGCGGTTCCAGTCGTCGACCGATTCGAGGAGCTGGGCCTTGTCCTCGATCTGGTGCGGCCGGTCGTAGAAGGTCCGCACCGAGAAGACCGCGTGCTCGTCCTCCCCGCGGAACATGAAGTAGGTGCGGAACTGCTCCCAGGGGGCCGCGAGGTCGCCTTCCTCGTCGACGACGTACTTCAGCTCCATCTGCTCCAGGAGCTGCTTCACGAGGTCCTGGTCCGGGAGGACGGGGCCGCCCGGTCCCTGGGGCTGCGGCTCGGGCTGGCCCCCGAAGTTCGGAATCGAGGACGGGTCGATGCTCACCGTGTTTTTCCCTTCGTACGGATACCGCCATCCTCCCCCATGCGGGGAGGGGAGTGGCAAGCCCGAGCGGCCGTAACACACCGATCTTTCGGAACGGGCCGGGCTCGGGCAGAGGGCCCTGATCGAGGGCGGCGATCCGGTCCGCCTCCAGGGCACCCCCCCCTGCTACAGCGTCTTCCCCGTCGCCGGGCCCACCAGCAGGCCCTCGCCGAAGCGGTCGACGCGGACCGTGTCGCCGTCCTTGATCTCGCCGGAGAGGATCTCGCGGGCGAGCCGGTCGCCGATGGCGGTCTGCACCAGGCGGCGCAGCGGCCGGGCGCCGTACGCCGGGTCCAGGCCCTCCTCCGCGAGCCAGGCCAGCGCCTGGGGCGTGACGTCCAGGGTGAGCCGGCGCTCGGCGAGCCGCCTGCCGAGCCGCTGGATCTGCAGCCCCGCGATCCGCTCCAGCTCGGGCTTGGTCAGCGCGGAGAACACCACCAGGTCGTCCAGGCGGTTGAGGAACTCCGGCTTGAAGGACGTCCGTACGACCTCCAGCACCTGCTCCCGCTTCTCCTCCTCGCTCCTGAGCGGGTCGACCAGGAACTGGCTGCCCAGGTTGGAGGTGAGCACCAGGATGGTGTTGCGGAAGTCGACCGTGCGGCCCTGGCCGTCCGTCAGCCGGCCGTCGTCCAGCACCTGGAGCAGGATGTCGAAGACCTCCGGGTGGGCCTTCTCCACCTCGTCCAGGAGCACCACGCTGTACGGGCGCCTGCGCACCGCCTCGGTCAGCTGACCGCCCTCCTCGTAGCCGACGTAGCCGGGGGGCGCCCCGACCAGCCGGGCCACGCTGTGCTTCTCGCCGTACTCCGACATGTCGATGCGGATCATGGCCCGCTCGTCGTCGAAGAGGAAGTCCGCGAGCGCCTTGGCGAGTTCGGTCTTGCCGACGCCGGTCGGGCCGAGGAAGAGGAACGACCCGGTGGGCCGGTCGGGGTCGGCGATACCGGCCCGTGAGCGCCGTACCGCGTCGCTGACCGCGCGCACCGCCTCGCCCTGGCCGATCAGCCGCTTGCCCAGCTCCTCCTCCATGCGCAGCAGCTTCTGGGTCTCGCCCTCCAGCAGCCGGCCGGCCGGGATGCCGGTCCAGGCGGCGACCACGTCGGCGATGTCGTCGGCGCCGACCTCCTCCTTGACCATGGTGTCGCCGACGGCCTCCTCCTCGGCCTCGGAGGCGGCCTCCAGCTCCTTCTCCAGCTGCGGGATCTCGCCGTAGAGCAGCTTGGCGGCCTTGTCGAAGTCGCCGTCGCGCTGGGCGCGTTCGGCCTGCCCGCGCAGGTCGTCCAGCTTCTCCTTCAGCTCACCGACCCGGTTGAGGGACTGCTTCTCCTTCTCCCAGCGGGCGGTCAGTCCGCGCAACTCCTCCTCGCGGTCGGCCAGATCGCGGCGCAGCTTCTCCAGGCGGGCCAGCGAGGCGGGATCGGTCTCCTTGCCGATCGCCAGCTCCTCCATCTTCAACCGGTCGACGGAGCGCTGGAGTTCGTCGATCTCGACCGGCGAGGAGTCGATCTCCATGCGCAGCCGGGAGGCCGCCTCGTCCACCAGGTCGATGGCCTTGTCCGGCAGGAAGCGGGAGGTGATGTAGCGGTCGGACAGGGTGGCCGCCGCGACCAGCGCGCTGTCCGCGATCTGCACCTTGTGGTGGGCCTCGTAGCGGCCCTTGAGGCCGCGCAGGATCGCGATGGTGTCCTCGACCGTGGGCTCGGCCACCAGCACCTGCTGGAAGCGGCGCTCCAGGGCGGGGTCCTTCTCGATCCGCTCCCGGTACTCGTCCAGCGTGGTGGCGCCGACCATGCGCAACTCACCGCGGGCCAGCATGGGCTTGAGCATGTTGCCCGCGTCCATGGCGGAGTCGCCCCCCGCACCCGCGCCGACGACCGTGTGCAGCTCGTCGATGAAGGTGATGATCTGCCCGTCGGAGTCCTTGATCTCGGCGAGGACGGCCTTGAGGCGTTCCTCGAACTCGCCGCGGTACTTGGCACCGGCGACCATCGCGCCGAGGTCCAGCGCGACCAGGCGCTTGTCCTTCAGCGACTCGGGCACGTCGCCCTTGACGATCCGCTGGGCGAGCCCCTCCACGACGGCGGTCTTGCCGACGCCCGGCTCGCCGATGAGGACCGGGTTGTTCTTCGTACGGCGGCTCAGCACCTGCACGACCCGCCGGATCTCCTGGTCCCGCCCGATGACCGGGTCGAGCCGGCCCTCGCGGGCGGCGGCGGTGAAGTCGGTGCCGAACTTCTCCAGGGCCTTGTACTGGCCCTCCGGGTCGGCGGTGGTCACGCGGCGTCCTCCCCTGGCCTTCTTGAAGGCCTCCAGCAGCTTCTTCGCCTCGGCGCCCTGCCGCCTCAGCAGCTCACCGGCGGCCCCGCCCTTGGCGGCGATCCCGATGAGCAGGTGTTCGGTCGACAGGTATTCGTCGCCGAGGTCCTTCGCCCGCTCGCCCGCGTCCGCGATCACGGCCAGCAGGTCGCGGTTGGGCTGCGGGGGCGCGACGGTGGAGCCGGTCACGCTCGGCAGCGCGGCCAGGAGCTTCTCCGCGCCCGCCCGCACGGCGGCCTGGTCGGCCTCCACGGCGGCGAGCAGGTCGGCGATGTTCGCGCTCGCCTGTCCGGGGCCCTCACCCTCCAGCAGCGCCAGCAGCAGATGCGCGGGGGTCAGGTCCGGGTGCCCCTCGGTCACGGCCCGGTTGCTGGCCGCGTTGATCGCGTCCCGGCTCTTGTTGGTCAGCTCGGCGTCCACGTGTGCCTTCTCCTCCTCGACGTACCTCGGCCTGCATCCCTGCTGACTTAACCAGCGTACATAAAGTTGAGTCTATTCCACTCAAGGAGGCTCGCGCACCGCTCTGCGGCTAGGTTTTCGGGCATGGCGAACCACTCCGTGGCTCCGGGTTCCCCGGACGACGCGTACCTCGGCTTCTGGCGCGAGCGGCATCTGTGCACCCTGACGACCATCCGCCCGGACGGCAGCCCGCACGTGGTGCCGGTCGGGGTGACGTACGACCCCGAGGCGCGCCTCGCACGGGTGATCTGCGACGGAGGCAGCGCGAAGGCGTCCCATGTCCGCGCCGCGGGACCGGACGGCGCCCGGGCGGCCGTCTGCCAGGTCGACGGGCGCCGCTGGGCCACCCTGGAGGGCCGGGCGCACCTGTCCGCGGATCCGGCCCGGATCAGGGAGGCGGAGCGCCGCTACGCCGAGCGCTACGGGCACGAGCCCCGGCCGAACCCGAACCGCGTGGTGATCGAGATCTCGCTGGAGAGGGCGCTGGGGCACGGGTGAACGGGACGTGGAGGACGAGCGTCGCCACGGCGGCCGTGTTCGATCGGTTTCGGCCACCGTGGCGGCGGGGGCATACCCCGACATCCCCGATATGCCCCCACGAACGACAGCGGGGTCACCGTGTTCAGGTCACGGTGACGCCGCTGCGGGGGGAAGCGCCTGAGCGATCTTTTACGACGGGGGAATCGCGTCAGGCACTGCGGGGGGTGGCAGAGATGGTTCTCAGGTCGGACTCCACCGGCTCGGTGAGCCGGTGATCCCGCTGGTCCAGGTTCACGAAGATCATTCCGTACCGTATGGCACACCGCACCGGCTGGGGCGCCCCGCGCGGCTTGCGCAGGCACCGGTAGGCCCGGACGTCCTCCTCGTCGTCGCGCGTGACGACGACCGGCTCACCGAAGACGGTCACCATCAGCGAGTCACCGGGATGGGGAATCGCGGTCACCAGATCGATGAAGTGCCAGCCGGAGCGGTAGGCGGTGGCCATCTCACGGCGGAAGGAGCGGTCGTCGGGAGGCGTGGTCACATCAGCTCCCGGCTGCCGAAGGCCACTTGGTGTCAGCCGGCCACTTCGTGTCCGCGGGCACGGCGTTCGTCACGCCACCCTTCGCCACCGACGGCCACTTGGTGTCGGCGGGCCACTTGGTGTCCGCGGGCACCACGCTGTTCGCGTCGAGCTTCGCCACCGACGGCCACTTGGTGTCGCTGGGCCACTTGGTGTCCGCACGCACCACGCTGTTCGCGTCGAGCGTCGCCACCGAGGGCCACTTCGTGTCCGCGCGCAGGTCACTCTTCGCGCCGAAGGGGCCACTCAGCACTCCAAGGGCCACAACGGCGGAGAAGGTGGCGACCAGCCCCGAGCGAATCATCTTCTTGCCCATGGTCGACTTCGTCCTCACTTGAAGGTCCCCTTCTTCCCCCGTCGGATAAGACGATGGCTCATTCAGGCACATCATGACCACACAATCAGTGCATCATGTTCCTGCATGTTCAGGACCCTGGGGGGTGGAGATTTGACTTCAAATCGGCACAATACGGTACATCCCCATGCGGTCACCGAACTGTGCGAGGAAGGGCGCCGACTTTACGCCAACGCCCTGCGTACCGGGCGTGTCTCACGTGCCGATGTCGCGGCGGTCCCGTGTCTGATGGAGTTCGCCCTGCTCCACCCGGACCCGGACGATCCCGACTGGCTGCGCCCGGTGCCCCCGGCCGTGGCCCTGGCCCAGCGGCTGTCGCCCCTCGAACGTGAGATAGCAGATCGGCGGCGCTGGGCCGTCGAACTCTCCGACATCTTCGAGCCGTTCCTCGCGCTGAGCACCCAGACGACCTCCGCGACCGACTCGATCACCGTCCTGGAGGGCAACGACCGCATCAACGCCGCGCTCGACCTGGCCACCACCGAATGCCGGTCCTCGGTGCTCACCGTGCAACCGAGCAACCACTTCACCGAACGCAACGTACGCCAGGGCCTGGAGCGCGACACCGCCCTGGTGGAACGGGGCGTGCACATCCGCACCCTCTACCAGCACACCGTCCGCTACAACCTCAAGCAGCTCGGCTACGTCTCCCAGCTCACCAGCGGCAAGGTGGAGTACCGCACCATCGACGAACTGGTCGAACGGCTCATCATCTGCGACGAGTCGGTCGCCTTCATCCCCACCCGCGACGACCAGCAGGTCGCCCTGGAACTGCGCAACCCCGGACTCATCCGCTACCTCATCAAGGTCTTCGAGTTCATGTGGAACCGCGCCGTCCCGCTGACCGCCGGCGCCCCGTACGAGACCGCGCCCGACGGCATCACCGAGATCCAGCACTCCATCGCCAAACTCCTGGTCGAGGGGCACGTCGACGAGGCCATCGCGCGCCGGCTCGGGATGAACGTACGCACCTGCCGGGCCCACATCGCCAAGCTGGCGCAGGCGCTGGGCAGCGGCAGCCGGGCCCAACTGGGCTTCCTCATCGCCCAGTCCGGCATGCTGGACCGGGACCTGTAGCCGGCGGCCACGGCGGCACCGCCTCCGGAACACGGTGCCGCGGAGCGGCGCGGCAGGGCCGCGGACGACGAGACGCCTGGCTCATCGCGAGGCGTCCCGCGCGGGCGCCGGCAGGCCCCGGCCGCTGCCGTCCAGGCCCGCCTGGGCGATCCGCACCCCGAGCTGCGTACGGCTCGCCGCGCCCAGGGTCTCCGAGAGGCGGGCGATGTGCGCGCGGCAGGTGCGCACGCTGATCCCGAGCCGCTCGGCGATCACCGCGTCCTGGTGGCCCTCGGCGAGCAGCGCCGCGATGGACTGCTCACGGTGCGAGATGCCCTCGATGCCGGTGTCCGGCAGCGGCGCGGTGAGCGGGATGGCGAGCCGCCACAGCCGCTCGAAGACGGTCACCAGGTACTCCACCAGCGCCGGGTGGCGCAGCTCCAGGGCCATGGTGCGGTCCGCGTTGGCGGGGATGAAGGCCACGGTGCGGTCGAAGAGGATGAGCCGGTCGATGACCTCGTCCAGGGAGCGGGCCTCCACCGTGTCGCCCATCAGCTCCAGGTAGTTGAGCAGCCCCTGCCCGTGCCGGGCCACGTGCGTGTACAGGTCGCGCATCCGCACGCCCCGCCCGCGCAGCGCCAGCGCCCGGTGCAGGCCCTCGGTCAGCTCGGCCTCCCGCCGGATGCCGCCCGGCTGCACGGTGAGCACCTCGGTGGTGCACGCCCCGGTCGCCTCGTCCATCGCGGCCTGGATCCGGGACAGCCCGTCCAGCACCCGCACCGCGCTGCCCCCGGCCGGCGCGGCGAGCGCCTGCAACTGCTCGAGCCCGGCGTACCACTCGAAGGCGGCGAGCGCGGAGCCCACCCGGCGCTGACTCTCGCTGACCTCGTCGTGGACCCCGCGCAGCAGCCGGGTCAGCACCTCCTGCGGGGAGGTGGGAACCAGCCAGTCCATGTCGTCGGGGTCCGGGTGCAGCAGGGCCAGTTCCAGCAGGCACGGCACCGCCTCGGCCTCGGTGCGGGGCACCCGGCCCCGCCGCACCGCCCGCTCGTACACGCGGTCCCCGGCCTCGCACAGCCGGTCGGCACCGTGAGGATGCTGCCCCGCCCTCCGCCCGGCCATCGCGCATTCCACCCCCGGTGTGCTGCCACTTCCGCAGCGCAACTATGCGTGGCGCCGACCGGCTCCGCAACACGGCTCCGCCGGGCGCGGCGGTCGTTAACGACCACTGCGTCCGGATATCCACCGGGCTCCGCCCCTCGCATTTGCAACAAGATGACGGTGGCGACATGCCCGTGATCAAGGGCATCGCCGGTCCGCCGTACCGCGCTCACGGGGATGGCGCGGTACCGCCCGCTACTTCAGCCCGATGGCGGCGCACTCGGCCTTGTACTTGGCGGTGCAGATCTCGCCCACGGTGTAGATGCCGTCCGCGATGACGGTGTCCTTGATGGATTTGCGGGTCAGCGCGCTGACCTGGACCAGCTTGGCCGGGATGTTCTTCGTGGTGGGACTGTCCACCTTGTCCTCGGTGAGGGCGTCGAACTGGATGTCCTTGCCCTGGACCTCGGCGACGGCCATCTCCGCCGCGGCCTCGGCCTCGTCGGGGTAGGACTTGTAGACGCTCATGTACTGCTCGCCCGCCACCACCCGCTGCACGGCGTCCAGTTCGGCGTCCTGCCCGGTGACCGGCGGCAGGCTGGTGACGCCTGCGGCCTTCAGGGCCTTGATGACGCCGCCCGCCATGCCGTCGTTGGCGGCGTAGACACCCGCGATGCCGGCCGCGCCGATCTTGCTGATCGCCTTGGCCATGTTGGCCTGGGCGATCTCCGGCTTCCAGTCGGTGGTGTCGTAGCTGTCCGCGATGGTCACCTTGCCGTTCAGCTCGGAGAGCGCGCCCTCCTTGAACTGCTTGGCGTTCGGGTCGGTGGGCGAGCCGTTCATCATCACGATCTTCTTGGCGGTGCTCACGTTCGGGCCGAGCGCCTCCAGCAGCGAGCGGCCCTGCACCTCGCCGACGAGTTCGTTGTCGAAGGAGACGTACGCGGTGATGGGGCCCTCGGCCAGGCGGTCGTAGGCGATGACCGGGATGCCCGCGTCCTTGGCCTTCTTCACCTCGCCGGCGGCGGCGTGCGCGTCGACGGCGTCGAGCAGGATCACATCGACCTTGTCGTCGATCATCTTCTGCATCTGGCCGGCCTGCTTGGCCGCGTCCGCGTCCGCGTTCGCGTACTCGACCTTCCCCTGCTTGGACGTCAGATCGGCGACCTTGCTCTTGATGATGGGGTAGTCGAACTTGTCGTAACGCGTGTTGGTCGTCTCCGGCAGCAGCAGGCCCACCGTGAGGTCGTTGCCCTTGGCCGGGCTCGCGCTCGTGCTGTCCCCCGTCGCGTTGAGGACGCCGCAGCCGGCCAGCGAGAGGGTCGCCGCGGAGGCGGCCACGGACAGGGCGATACGGCGCATACGAGGGCTCACTTCACGTGTGTTTCGGACGTGGGTGCTGCTAGACGACCCAGGTGTCTGAAAAGACAACGCGGAGCCGACAGCCGGCGTCAAGGAGCCTTGCTTAACGAGTACGCAACACTACGCACCGTCCAGCATGTGAAAGCAATGGGGAAAGCTCTCCAAACACCCTTTACGGACCGTCCATCCAAGGGAGGTTCAGAAAGCGGCAAAGAAAGGGTTGTGCACTCCGTCCGGGCCGGCCCCCGTCTCCGCCGTGCCCGGTTCCGGCGGATCGGCGGATACGGCGAGGGGCCCGCGGACGGGATGCGTCCGCGGGCCCCTCGCCGTACGGGGTGGCACGCGCGGTCAGTCGCCGTGCTGCGGGGACCGCTTGGGCCGCCACACGACCAGCGCGCTGGTCTGCTGGACCTCCTGATACGGGACCAGGTCCCGGCGGTAGGAGGCGTGCACGGCGGCCTCGCGCTGGCGCATGGTGGCCGCCGCGCCGTCCAGGGCCGCTTCCAGCTCCGCGACGCGGGACTGGAGCGCGGCGACCTGGTTCTCCAGTTCGATGATGCGCTTGATACCGGCCAGGTTGATGCCCTCGTCCTGCGACAACTGCTGCACCTGGCGGAGCAGTTCGATGTCGCGGGCCGAGTAGCGCCGGCCCCGGCCCGCGGTGCGGTCCGGGGAGACCAGGCCCAGGCGGTCGTACTGGCGCAGCGTCTGCGGGTGGAGTCCGGAGAGCTGGGCCGCCACCGAGATGACGTAGACCGGGGTCTCCTCGGTCAGTTCGTACGGATTGCGCCGGCGGCCTTCCATCACTCTCAAGCTCCCTTCGCGGCCTCGAACAGCTCCGCCCGCGGGTCCTCGCCCGCGGTGGCCTCGCGATACGCCTCCAGTGCGTCACGAGCCTTCCCCGACAGGTCCTGCGGAACACTCACCTCGACGGTGACCAGGAGGTCGCCGCGGGTGCCGTCCTTGCGGACCGCGCCCTTGCCGCGGGCCCGCATGGTCCTGCCGTTCGGGGTGCCCGCGGGCAGCTTCAGGGTGACCGGCGGACCGCCGAGGGTCGGCACCCGCACCTCGCCGCCGAGTGCGGCCTCGGCGAAGGTGACCGGGACGGTCACCGTGAGGTTGTCGCCCTTGCGGCCGAACACCGGGTGCTCGCCCACGTGCACGGTCACGTACAGATCGCCCGCGGGGCCGCCCCGCTCGCCGGGGGCGCCCTTGCCGCGCAGCCGGATCCGCTGCCCGTCGGTGACACCCGCCGGGATGCGGACCTGCATGGTGCGCGAGGACTTGGCGCGCCCGCTGCCCTTGCAGTCCGGGCAGGGGTTCTCCGCGATCAGACCGCGGCCCTTGCAGTCGGGGCACGGGTCGGTGAGCGAGAAGCCGCCGCCCGAGCCCCGCGCGATCTGGCCGGTGCCGACACAGGTCGGGCACACCCGAGGGGTGCCGTTCTTGTCGCCGGTGCCGGAACAGGCCTTGCAGGGCTGCTGGGAGGTCATCCGCAGCGGCACCGTGGCCCCCTCGATCGCCTCGGTGAAGCTGAGGGTGACCTCGGTGTCCACGTCCTGGCCGCGGCGCGGCTGCGTACGGGTCGCCCCGCCCGCGCCGCCCCGGTTGAACAGGCCCCCGAAGACGTCACCGAGTCCGCCGCCGAAGCCCCCGCCCTGGGCGGTGCCGCCTCCGAAGAGGTCGCCCAGGTCGAAGTTGAAGTTGCCGCCGCCGGCGCCGGGTCCGGGGCGGAAGCCGCCGCTCCCGAACAGGGCGCGCGCCTCGTCGTACTCCTTGCGCTTCTTGGGGTCGCCGAGGATGTCGTTCGCCTCGGAGATCTCCTTGAAGCGCTCCTCGGCCTTGGCGTTGCCCTTGTTGGCGTCCGGGTGGAACTCGCGCGCGAGCTTCCGGTACGCCTTCTTGATCTCGGCCTCGGTGGCGTCCTTGGGGACGCCGAGGACCTTGTAGAAGTCCTTCTCGATGAAGTCCTTGGTGCTCATCCCCGACGTCCCTCCTTCCCGTCCGCTGTGATTACGTCAGCCCTCCTCCGGGCCACCGTTCTCCTTGTCGTCGGCCGCCTCGGACTTCTCCTCGGCGCCCTCGGCCTTGCCCGCCTTCTCCGGCTTCGCGGCCTGCGCGCCGGGCTGCGGCTCGGCCACGGCCACCCGCGCGGGGCGGATGGTGCGCTCGCCGATGCGGTAGCCGGGCTGCAGGATCGCCACGCAGGTCGTCTCGGTGACGTCCGGTGCGTAGCTGTGCATCAGGGCCTCGTGGATGGTCGGGTCGAAGGGCTCGCCCTCCTTGCCGAACTGCTGAAGGCCCAGCTTGGCCGCGACGGCCTCGGTCGACTCGCCCACCGACTTGAAGCCGCCGACCAGTTCGCCGTGTTCCCGCGCGCGGCCGATGTCGTCGAGCACGGGCAGCAGCTCGGTCAGCAGGTTCGCGATGGCGACCTCCTTGACCGTGGCCCGGTCCCGCTCGACCCGGCGGCGGTAGTTCTGGTACTCGGCCTGGAGGCGCTGGAGGTCCGCGGTGCGCTCGTTCAGCGCGGTGCGTACCTGGTCCAGCTGGGCGACCAGACCGGCGTCTGCGTTCGCGTCCCCGGCCGGGGCCGCCCCCTCCTTGGGGGCGGCCTTCGGCTCGGCGTCGTCAGGGGTGGCGCCGGAGGGGACGTCGGGCTTCTCCTCGAAGCCCGGAGTCTCCTCCGTCACGCGGCACCGTCCTTGCGCTCGTCGTCCACGATCTCGGCGTCCACGACGTCGTCGTCGGCCTTGGCCTGGCCGGCACCGGCGTCACCGGCGTCCGCGGCCGGCGCGCCCTGGGCGTCGGCGTACATCGCCTGGCCGAGCTTCTGCGAGACGGCCGCGACCTTCTCGGTGGCGGTGCGGATCTCGGCGGTGTCCTCGCCCTTGAGCTTCTCCTTCAGCTCGGCGATGGCGGACTCCACCTCGGTCTTGACCTCGCCGGGGACCTTGTCCTCGTTGTCCTTGAGGAACTTCTCGGTCTGGTAGACGAGCTGCTCGCCCTGGTTGCGGGTCTCGGCGGCCTCGCGGCGCTTGTGGTCCTCCTCCGCGTAGCGCTCGGCCTCCTCGCGCATGCGGTCGACCTCGTCCTTCGGCAGCGAGGAGCCGCCGGTGACGGTCATCTTCTGCTCCTTGCCGGTGCCGAGGTCCTTCGCCGTGACGTGCATGATGCCGTTGGCGTCGATGTCGAAGGAGACCTCGATCTGCGGGACGCCGCGGGGCGCCGGCGGCAGACCGGTCAGCTCGAACATGCCGAGCTTCTTGTTGTAGGCCGCGATCTCGCGCTCGCCCTGGTAGACCTGGATCTGCACGGACGGCTGGTTGTCCTCGGCCGTCGTGAAGATCTCCGAACGCTTCGTCGGGATCGTCGTGTTGCGCTCGATCAGCTTGGTCATGATGCCGCCCTTGGTCTCGATGCCGAGGGACAGCGGGGTGACGTCGAGCAGCAGGACGTCCTTGACCTCGCCCTTGAGGACACCGGCCTGGAGCGAGGCGCCGATGGCGACGACCTCGTCCGGGTTGACGCCCTTGTTGGCCTCCTTGCCGCCGGTCAGCTCCTTGACGAGCTCGGCCACGGCGGGCATACGGGTGGAGCCACCGACGAGGACGACGTGGTCGATCTCGTTGATGGAGATGCCGGCGTCCTTGATGACGTTGTGGAACGGCGTCTTGCAGCGCTCCAGCAGGTCGGCCGTCAGCTGCTGGAACTGGGCGCGGGTGAGCTTCTCGTCCAGGTGCAGCGGGCCCTCGGCGGAAGCCGTGATGTAGGGCAGGTTGATCGAGGTCTCGGTGGACGAGGACAGCTCGATCTTGGCCTTCTCGGCGGCCTCGCGCAGGCGCTGGAGGGCCATCTTGTCCTTGGACAGGTCCACGCCGTGGCCGGACTGGAACTGCTTGACCAGGTAGTCGACGACGCGCTGGTCCCAGTCGTCACCACCGAGGTGGTTGTCGCCGTTGGTGGCCTTCACCTCGACGACGCCGTCGCCGATCTCCAGCAGGGACACGTCGAAGGTGCCGCCGCCGAGGTCGAAGACGAGGATCGTCTGGTCGTCCTTGTCGAGGCCGTAGGCCAGCGCGGCGGCCGTCGGCTCGTTGACGATGCGCAGGACGTTCAGGCCCGCGATCTCGCCGGCCTCCTTCGTCGCCTGGCGCTCGGAGTCGTTGAAGTACGCCGGGACGGTGATGACCGCGTCGGTCACCTTCTCGCCCAGGTAGGCCTCGGCGTCCCGCTTCAGCTTCTGCAGGATGAAGGCGGAGATCTGCTGGGGGTTGAAGTCCTTCCCGTCCAGCTGGATCTTCCAGTCGGTGCCCATGTGGCGCTTCACGGACCGGATGGTCCGGTCCACGTTGGTGACGGCCTGCCGCTTGGCGACCTCACCGACGAGCACCTCGCCGTTCTTCGCGAAGGCGACGACGGACGGCGTGGTCCTGGCACCCTCGGCGTTGGTGATGACGGTGGGCTCGCCGCCCTCCAGAACGCTGACGACGGAGTTAGTCGTGCCCAGGTCGATGCCGACCGCACGTGCCATGGTTGATTCCTCCAGCTGACTTGAGTGCAACGGACTCAAGTGTGCACGAGCCGGCCATCGCGGTCAACAGACCTGAGTCATCCGGACTCAAGTCTTATCCGTTCCTTACACGCAACCGCCCGTTGACCTGCGAAGACGCCATGCGGCGGGGCCGCTGGACCGGGATCCGAACAGGCGCCCGCAGCAGGACGAGCACCAAAACGGCCGCCGCTCCCGCGACCCACAGCCCGGCCTGCCTCCCTGCCCACCCGGCGTGCACCAGCACCCCGGTGAGCACCGCGCCGAAGCCGCACACCCCGAGCACCACCACGGCTCCCGGCTGGGTGAGCCCGAACCGCCGCAGCCGGTGCACCAGGTGGTCGGGGCCCCGCCGCAGCAGCGGACGGCGCCCGAGCAGCCGTACGACGACCACCAGGGCGGCATCCGCGAGCGCGACGGCACCGAAGCAGAACAGCACGGCCGCGCTCGGGCCGATCGCGTACCCGGCGCGCGTGAAGACGACCGCGGAGGACAGCAGGAACCCGGTGAACAGCGAGCCGCAGGCGCCGAGCCCGACCCGCGCGGGGTGCCAGTTGTGCATCAGGAAGCCGGTGAGGGCCGCGGCGAACACGCTGAGCAGCACGGCGAGCGCGTCCATCACCTCGATGGCGGCGCAGACGCCGGCCCCGAAGGCGGTGATCACCCCGACGGTCCCGGCCAGCCCGTCCGCGTGGTCGAGCCCCCGGAAGGCGAGCGAGACGACGACGATCCCGGCCACGGCGAGCGCGCCCCCGGCCGCCCCCGTCTCGTCGTACGGCACCACGCAGGCGGCGGCCACCGCCGTACCGGCGACGATCACCCGGCCGCGCAGCCGCCAGACATCGGCGACCAGACCGAGCAGGCCGACGCCCACGGCGGCGAGCAGCAGCCCGCCGACTTCGTCGCCCAGGGGCGCGACATGGGTCCATTCACCCGTCCAGGCGACCAGCGAGGTGACGGTGACGACGGCGAGGCCGCCGAGCACCGGAAGGGGACGGGCCCGGCGCCGGTCGACGACCCCGGCCCGCAGGGCGGGCAGCCGGAGCAGTGCCGCGAGGACGGCGGTGAGCAGCAGGGCGGCGGAGGCCGCGGCGATCCCGTAGAGCACGGCTCTAAGGTAGGGGTGAAAGTAGCAAATCGGGATGAATAACACGATCAGATTGCCCTGAGGGTGATCAGCGCGCCACCATGGGCGACCCCTCAGCGACCCATATCACCCCGCGCTCCCCTGCATCGCGACGGAAGATAGGGGTAGTCTCAGAGAACCACATAAGTTACCGCTTAGTAATGTCCGCTCGGTCAATTCGAGGCCGCCCTCAGGAGCCCCAATGCAACTCGCCGCGATCATCGTGTCGCTGGTCCTGATCGTGGTCGGCGTGGCACTGTTCGGCCGCGCCCTCCTCCAGATCTACCACTTCATGCGCCTCGGCCAGCCCGTGCCGGCCGGGACCAGGACCAACGATCCCGCACAGCGCACCGTCACCGTGGCCAGGGAGTTCCTCGGCCACACGCGGATGAACCGCTGGGGCATCGTCGGCGTGGCGCACTGGTTCGTGGCGGTGGGCTTCTTCTCCCTGCTGCTGACGATCGTCAACGCGATCGGCCAGCTGTTCAAGGCGGACTGGATCCTGCCGATCATCGGCGACTGGGCGCCGTACAACGTCTTCGTCGAGTTCGTCGGCACCATGACCACGCTCGGCATCCTGGTGCTGATCGCGATCCGCCAGCTGAGCAGGCCGGACAAGCCGGGCCGCAAGTCCCGCTTCGCCGGCTCGAACTTCGGCCAGGCGTACTTCGTGGAAGCCGTCATCCTGATCGTCGGCGTCTGCATCTTCACGCTGCACGCCCTGGAGGGCGCCCAGCACCACGTCGACGGCTACGAGGCGTCGTTCTTCATCTCGTACCCGGTCGTCGCCTGGTTCAAGGGCATGAGCGTCGGCACGCTCCAGAACCTCACCTACTTCTTCGCCGGCCTGAAGATCGCGACCTCCTTCATCTGGATGATCACGGTCGCCCTGAAGACCGACATGGGCGTGGCGTGGCACCGCTTCCTCGCCTTCCCGAACATCTGGTTCAAGCGCAACGCGGACGGCGGGACCTCGCTCGGCGCGCTGCTGCCGATGACCTCCGGCGGCAAGCCGATCGACTTCACCGACCCCGGCGAGGACGACGTCTTCGGCGTCTCCCAGGTCGAGCAGTTCTCCTGGAAGGGCCTGCTGGACTTCTCCACCTGCACCGAGTGCGGCCGCTGCCAGTCGCAGTGCCCCGCCTGGAACACCGGCAAGCCGCTGTCCCCGAAGCTGCTGATCATGTCGCTGCGGGACAACGCGCACGCCAAGGCGCCGTACCTGCTGGCCGGTGGCGGCAAGACGATGGAGGGCGAGGAGAAGGCGTCCGCCGAGGCCCTCGAGGACGTCCCGGCCGCCGCCCTGGCCGAGGCCGAGCGCCCGCTGATCGGCACCGCCGAGGAGAACGGCGTCATCGACCCGGACGTGCTGTGGTCCTGCACCACCTGCGGCGCCTGTGTCGAGCAGTGCCCGGTGGACATCGAGCACGTCGACCACATCGTGGACATGCGCCGCTACCAGGTCATGATCGAGTCGGCCTTCCCCTCCGAGGCGGGCACGATGCTCAAGAACCTGGAGAAGAAGGGCAACCCCTGGGGCCTGGCCAAGAAGCAGCGCCTGGAGTGGACCAAGGAGGTCGACTTCGAGGTCCCGGTCGTCGGCAAGGACATCGAGGACCTCAGCGAGGTCGAGTACCTCTACTGGGTCGGCTGCGCGGGCGCGCTGGAGGACCGCGCCAAGAAGACGACGAAGGCGTTCGCCGAACTCCTGCACATCGCGGGCGTCAAGTTCGCGATCATGGGCGGGGACGAGAAGTGCACCGGTGACTCCGCCCGCCGCCTGGGCAACGAGCCCCTGTTCCAGGAGCTCGGCATGGAGAACGTGATGGCCCTGAACACGGCGTTCGGCGAGGAGCTGGACGACGACGGCAAGGTCACCGCGGAGTCCAGGAAGCCGAAGTCGGCGAAGAAGATCGTCGCCACCTGCCCGCACTGCCTCAACACGCTCGGCAACGAGTACCCGCAGCTCGGCGGCGACTACGAGGTCATCCACCACACCCAGCTGCTCCAGCACCTGGTGGACGAGGGCAAGCTGATCCCGGTCACGCCGGTCGAGGGCATCATCACCTACCACGACCCCTGCTACCTGGGCCGCCACAACAAGATCTACACGCCCCCGCGCGAGATCATCGGCAAGGTCCCCGGCCTGCGCAACGAGGAGATGCACCGCCACAAGGAGCGCGGCTTCTGCTGCGGCGCCGGCGGCGCGCGGATGTGGATGGAGGAGCGGATCGGCAAGCGCATCAACAACGAGCGCGTGGACGAGGCCCTCTCCCTCAACCCGGACATCGTCTCCACGGCCTGCCCCTTCTGCCTCGTCATGCTGACCGACTCGGTCAACGGCAAGAAGAACGACGGCAAGGCGAAGGAGTCCATCCAGGTCGTCGACGTCGCCCAGCTGCTGCTGGACTCGGTGCGCACGCCGGTGGACCCGGCGGGCGACGCGGAATCCGCCACCGCCCCGGAACCGGAGCCGGTCAAGTAACGGCTCCCGCGCCCCGCTGAGACCCGTCGGCGCCCCTTGCTTCGCACAGGCAGGGGGCGCCGGCGTGTGCGGGGGCCGGGGGCGGCGCCGGGTCCGGTTCCGGGTCCGGGGACAAGGGGTTGCGTCGCGCGCCGGACGTGGTGCCGGGCCCCGGCCACGACCGGGGCCCGGCACCGGGCGGTCACGCGGTCTTCGGGGCCGCCTGCTGCACCACGTCGAAGGACCACAGGGTGGAGCCGGAGGCGGCCGGCTTGGGGCGCTCGCCGCCGGCGCCGCCCTGGTGGGCGGCCTTCATCGGGCCCTCCATCCAGGCATGGAAGGACGCCTCGTCGCGCCAGCGGGTGTAGACGAGGTACTGGTCGGTGCCCTCGACCGGGCGCAGCAGCTCGAACCACTCGAAGCCGTCGGAGTTCTCCACCGCGTGCGCCCGCGAGGCGAACCGCTCCTCCAGGACCTCCCGCTGCTCGGCGGGCACGGTCAGCACATTGATCTTCACTACGCTCATGGGTCCATCCTGCCGTCAGCGCACGGGTGTCCACGACCGGGGCGCCGCGGTCCGGCTCCGTCTTCGCGGACCGAGACGGTTCAAACCCGGAACCATCCCTGGTGAAAGGGCTGACGGTCCCTTAGGGGATGTCACAGGTCGGCCGCAATGCCGGGCCCGGACCGCCGGGCCCGGCACACCACTCTCCGGGACCAGGTACGTTCGATGACGTGGCTGGATTCAGGATCGGACGCGGGGGCGGGGACGACCGCACCCCCCAGGGACAGCAGGCGCCGCAGGGACCGTCGTACGGCCGCCCCGGACCCTCGGGCGGGCGGCGCGGCCCGTCGTCGTACGGACAGCAGGGCCCGCAGGCGCCGGGACAGGGCGCGGGACGGCCGTCGTACGGCTACCCGTCGCCGCAGCCGCCGCAGCCGTCTTACGGGCAGCCGCCGCACGCACCGCAGCCGTCTTACGGGCAGCCGCCGCACGCACCGCAGCCGTACGGGCAGCGGCCGCATCCGCAGCAGGGCCGGCCGTACGGCCACCAGGGCCCGGCGGACGACGGCCCGGAGTACTTCGACGACGGCTACGGGGGCGGCGCGCCGGACCCCTACGCGGCCAACAATCCGGGCCACACCCAGGCCTTCTCGATCGACGAGGCCGCCGGCTACACCCAGGGCGCGACCTACCAGGCCGGCTCCGCCGCCGCGCCCGCCGCGCCGGTGGGCCCGCCGCTGCCCTGGAAGGAGCTGCTGCGGGGGATCGTCCTCTCCCCCGACCCGACGTTCCTGCGCATGCGGGACTACGCGATGTGGGGCCCGGCCCTGATCGTGACGTTCCTCTACGGGCTGCTCGCCGTCTTCGGTTTCGACGACGCCCGCAAGGAGGCCATCGGCGCCACACTGTCCAACGCGGTGCCGATCGTGCTGATCACCGCGGTCGTGATGGTGCTCGGCCTGTTCGTGCTCGGCGTGGTCACCCACACCCTGGCCCGCCAGCTCGGCGGCGACGGCGCCTGGCAGCCCACGGTGGGCCTGTCCATGCTGATCACGGCCCTCACGGACACGCCCCGCCTGATCTTCGCCATGTTCGCCGGCGGCAACGCCGGTTTCGTCCAGATACTCGGCTGGGCCACCTGGCTCGGCGCGGGCGCCCTGCTCACCCTGATGGTGTCCCGCTCCCACGACCTGCCGTGGCCGAGGGCGCTGGGCGCGTCGGCGATCCAGCTGATCGCACTGCTGTCGATCGTGAAGCTGGGCACCTTCTAGACCCGGTCGTACGGCAGGCCGGTCCCGGCCATGCGGAAGGGCCCCCGGCGCGGTTTCCGCCGCCGGGGGCCCTTCTGCGTGTCCGCTGCCGCTCAGGCGTCGAGCACCTGGTCCTCCCGCCGCACGACGGGCGGCTCCACGCTCCACGGGAAGTTGATCCAGTCGTCGGTGCGCTTCCAGACGTACTCGCACTTCACCAGGGAGTGCGACTTCTCGTAGATCACCGCGGAGCGCACCTCGGCGACGGTGTCGAGGCAGAAGTCGCGGACCAGCTTCAGCGTCTTGCCGGTGTCGGCGACGTCGTCGGTGATCAGGACCTTCTTGTCGGAGAAGTCGATCACGTTCGGAACGGGCGCGAGCATGACCGGCATTTCGAGGGTGGTCCCCACACCGGTGTAGAACTCGACGTTCACCAGGTGGATGTTCTTGCAGTCGAGGGCGTAGGCGAGCCCGCCGGCCACGAACACGCCGCCTCGGGCGATGCTGAGCACGATGTCCGGCTCGTACCCGTCGTCCGCGATGGCCTGCGCCAGCTCGCGGATGGCGCCGCCGAACGCCTCGTAGGTCAGGTTCTCCCGCACGTCACTCATGTTCTGGATGCCCTCACACCTGGGTCCGATGGAAATTGACATAGGACCGCGAGGCGGTCGGCCCGCGCTGGCCCTGGTACCGCGAGCCGTAGCGCTCACTGCCGTACGGGAACTCCGCGGGCGAGGAGAGCCGGAACAGGCACAGCTGGCCGATCTTCATCCCCGGCCACAGCTTGATGGGCAGGGTGGCGAGGTTCGACAGCTCCAGGGTGACGTGACCGCTGAAGCCGGGGTCGATGAACCCGGCGGTGGAGTGGGTGACCAGACCGAGCCGGCCCAGCGAGCTCTTGCCCTCCAGCCGCGAGGCGAGGTCGTCGGGCAGCGAGATGACCTCGTACGTCGACGCGAGCACGAACTCACCGGGGTGCAGGATGAACGGCTCGTCCCCGTCCGGCTCCACGAGCCGCGTCAGATCGGTCTGCTCGACGGAGGGGTCGATGTGCGGGTACCGGTGGTTCTCGAACACCCGGAAGTAGCGGTCCAGCCGGACATCGACGCTCGAAGGCTGCACCATGGATTCGTCAAAGGGATCGATCCGTACCCGCCCGGCGTCGATCTCGGCCCGGATGTCCTTGTCTGAGAGAAGCACGTAGCGAGGATACGCAAGGCGCGCGGAGCCATGACAATCGTGACGACTCCGCGCGCCGATGGTGACGACGCGGCTACGCCGCGTGCGCCGCCGGGTACTGCTGTCTGCCGCTACCCCTGCTTCTGCAGGACGACCGGTACGACGCTGCGGAGCCGCGCGCACCGAGGGCACCGCATGAGCCGACCGGGACCGAGCCGCTCGGCCTGCTGCATCGGGAACGAAGCGGTGCTGAAGACGTGCCCATCGGCACAGCGGACGACGGTGCGTTCCATCAAGTCCCTTATGTCCCTTCCCCAAGAGCTTCGCCGGGCCGACCAACCCGACGACAAAAGCCACATTACGGGATCAAAGAGACGACACTCCAGGCGGCACTCCGACCCCGCCCAGACCCTCCGCGAGGCCCCCACCGTACGCCCCAACTCCCGCCGCCCGCAGCCGGATCCCCACCCTGAAACCCACTCAGCCCTCCGGGCCGTGAGCACCGGGAGCCCGCGATGAGGTACAGTGATCGAGCATCGGACGGGGGCCCTCTCGGGGGCTTTGTCCGTACATACGCGGGTGTAGTTTAATGGTAGAACATCAGCTTCCCAAGCTGAGAGCGCGAGTTCGATTCTCGTCACCCGCTCTTTTGGAGCCCCAGGTCAGCGACCTGGGGCTTGTTCATTGCGGGGCCGATGCCGCGTGGGCGGGCACAAGCCCCTTGTAGAGGCGGGCTCTTGACCGCCGGGCCCTGCGTCAGAGCGGGAGATCGTCGGGGAGTACCCGGAACGCCTTGTGACGGCCCAGCGGGGGTATGGCCCGGAAGTCTCGTCGGTCGAGGGTGAGAATCGCGTCCGTGTCGTAGTCCGCGGCAAGCGCCACGTTCACCGCGTCGGCGAGGTCGAGATCCAGCGCGCGGTGACGGACACGGACGGACTGGGCCGCGCCCAGGTGGTCCTCCGTGATCTCCGGCAGGACGACACGGCCCCGGCTCATCCAGCGCCGCAGGTCGTCGACAGCGCCGAGGGCGGCCTTGCTGCCGAGCTCACGCGTCGCCACGTGATCCAGTTCGGCCAGCAGGAGCGGGGACATGACCAGCAGGCCCGCCGCCATGATGGCCTCGTTCGCCGCCCGGTGTTCCGGGTGAGCCGAGTCCAGCGCTGCCAGAAGGCCGGACGTATCGGCGATGACGATGATCACGCGGCGGATCCGGAGCCCGAGCCGGTCTCACGCCGGACAGCCTCGGCGACCGTGTCGCGGACTTCCGACTTGGGCAACGTGCGCCCCGGACCTTCGAAGGTGCGTGAGAACAGCGGCTCGTCCCAGACCCGGTTCGCCATGGCTGCAAGGTGGATGCCCTGGCGGATGATCTCGGCCTCGCTTATGCCTCGGCGCTTGGCGGCCTCCTTGACGATCGCCAGGTCCTCGGGGTCCGCGTAGACGTTCGTGCGCTTCATGGACATGTACCAAGAGCAGTACATGTAACGGATTGACCTCGGCGGAAGGGTTGAGGTAGCGGTCGGCAACGTCGTGGACGCGACGAGCACGCTCTTTCCGGGCCGCAGCAGATCTCGAGGCGGATGACGAGGTCGGCCGCGGGACGGGTTCGGCCGAGAGTGGGCGCTCGGCAGACGAGAAGATCCAGTTCACGCCTGTTCAACGCGACGGGGCTCGCGGTACGGCACCCGCACTCCCTTTTAGGGAAAAAAATCTGTAGTCGCGGGATAAGAAATCGGCGCGGCGCGCGGTGACTATTCCTGCGGCTTCGGTCGGCGCCGAATTTTTTGCCACGCACGGCCCGCATCGACGTGCTACTGTCGTCATCAGTTGCAGGTGTGGTTGCCAGCAGGTTTTTCCTACGGCAGATCAACACGGCGACAAGGAATACGCACAGGGCGTGTTTCTGACACCGTTCCGAAGGAGAAACAAAATGGCTACTGGCACCGTGAAGTGGTTCAACGCGGAAAAGGGCTTCGGCTTCATCGAGCAGGACGGCGGCGGCGCCGACGTCTTCGCCCACTACTCCAACATCGCCACCCAGGGCTTCCGCGAGCTCCTGGAGGGCCAGAAGGTGTCGTTCGACATCGCGCAGGGCCAGAAGGGCCCGACGGCGGAGAACATCGTTCCCGCGTGACGATGCGGCACTGACGCATACTTCGCAGCTGGGGCCCGCACCTTGGGGTGCGGGCCCCAGCTCGCTTTTTTTCCGGGGTTATTTCGACCCCAGCCGTTCCGGCCCGTTCTCGCGATTCTCTGCGCCGCTCGTTCTGCTGCGGAAATTCCTTGATACGCGCCCGCATCGAGGAAGGTTCCGCATGAACCGCACCCGTACCAGTCGCACACGTTCCACTGGCACTCGTTCCACCCCCGCACATACCACTCGCACATACGACCGCTTCGGCGGAAATTCCGCGGCGGACCGTTCCCGTGCTCCGCGCCCCGGCTCCCGCGGCTCCGGAAAGCGGCAGTCCGGGCAGGGGGAGTTCGCGTTGCCGAAGACCGGCACGCCCGCGTTGCCCGCTGTCGGGTCGTTCGCCGACCTCGCCATGCCGGCGCCGCTGCTGGCCACGCTCGGACACGAGGGCGTGACCGTGCCGTTCCCGATCCAGGCGGCCACCCTGCCGAACTCGCTGGCCGGTCGCGACGTACTCGGCCGTGGCCGCACCGGGTCGGGCAAGACCCTGGCCTTCGGCCTCGCCGTACTGGCCCGTACGGCGGGCCGGCGCGCCGAGCCGCGCCGGCCGCTCGCCCTGGTCCTCGTGCCCACCCGCGAATTGGCCCAGCAGGTCACGGACGCGCTCACTCCCTACGCCCGCTCGGTGCGGCTGAGGCTCGCCACCGTCGTCGGCGGCATGTCCATCGGCCGGCAGGCCGGCGCCCTGCGCGGTGGCGCGGAGGTGGTGGTCGCGACGCCGGGCCGGCTCAGGGACCTCGTCGAACGGGGCGACTGCCGGCTCGACGACGTCGGCATCACCGTTCTCGACGAGGCCGACCAGATGACGGACATGGGCTTCATGCCCCAGGTCACCGCCCTGCTCGACCTGGTGCGCCCGGACGGCCAGCGCTTGCTGTTCTCGGCCACCCTGGACCGCAACGTCGATCTGCTGGTCCGGCGCTACCTGACCGACCCGGTGGTCCACTCCGTCGACCCGTCGGCCGGGGCCGTCACCACGATGGAGCACCACGTGCTCCATGTGCACGACGCCGACAAGCACCGTACGACCACCGAGATCGCGGCCAGGGACGGCCGGGTCATCATGTTCCTGGACACCAAGCACGCCGTGGACCGGCTGACCAAGCACCTGCTGGACAACGGCGTCCGCGCCGCGGCCCTGCACGGCGGCAGGTCCCAGCCGCAGCGCACCCGGACCCTGGCCCAGTTCAAGGACGGGCACGTCACCGTCCTGGTGGCCACCAACGTCGCGGCCCGCGGCATCCACGTCGACAGCCTCGACCTGGTCGTCAACGTGGATCCGCCGAGCGACCACAAGGACTACCTGCACCGTGGCGGCCGTACCGCGCGGGCGGGCGAGTCGGGCAGCGTCGTCACCCTGGTGACGCCCGGTCAGCGCCGCGGCATGGCCCGGTTGATGGCGTCGGCCGGTATCGCCCCGCGCATCACCCCCGTCCGCTCCGGCGAGGCGGAGCTGAGCCGCATCACGGGCGCGCAGGCGCCTTCCGGTGTTCCGGTGGTCATCACCACACCGGTCGTGGAGCGCCCCCGCCGTACGTCTGCCCAGCCTCAAGGCCGCCGGGACCGCCGGGACCGCGTGGGCCGCGCCGGTCAGGGACGGCCCGCGGGCGGGCGGGCGCGGCGCGGGGCCCGGCCGGAGACCGGCAGCGGCTCGGCCGCCTAGACCGGCCCCAGCCACCCCTGGCCTCAGTCCCTGGCAGCCCAGACCCGAGGAGAACTCTTGACGCCGGCACGGACGCAGACGCAGTACCGCGGAACCCCGACTCCGGCGCGACCGCAGTGCCGCGGTCCGCGCCCCGTCCCCCCGCCCCTCCTGCCGCTCCCCGTCGCGGTGACCGACGACGGCGAAGGGCACGGGCCTCGGGTGTGGGACGACATGACCGTCGAGGTGGCTCTGGCCGTCATGGCGGGTGCGCGGGTCGAGTACCTGACCGTGTGCGACGAGGACGACCAGCGCACGGGTTCGATCAGCCGGTGCCGGCTCGCCGTTCTGCGTGACAGTGCCGCGTACACGGACCGCATCCGTCTGCGCGACGTCCTCAGCGGAGCGCTTCCCTCGTCCGGCGCCCATGCCGGCGGCGCCGGTGCGTACGACCGGATTCCGGGCGCACTCCCCTTCTCCCGCTGAGCCACCTCACGCCGAGTCCGTCACGGGTGAGCCCGTGGACCGCCCCGCCGAGCCGCATCCGTGCGGCTCGGCGGGGCTTGGCGTTTCACTGGTCGAAGTAGCTGAGATCGCCCACGGTCCAGGCGCTGACGTCCTTGATCGCGACTCGGTACATACCGCCCGTCTCCGGGATCCCGAGGCTGCCTTGCAGGATCCGGGCGAGATGGAAGTGCAGATGCGTGGGCGACTCGCCGCGGCCGGGCCGGTACCCGCGCGGCCCGCGGGCGAAGACGTCGGAGAACACGCCGAGACGGTCGGAGTCCTTCAGGACCTCCGCCACCCGCTCCCTCCACACCGCCTCGGGAGCCAGCCGGCCGGTGAGAACGGCGCCGCCGACGACCACGGTCAGCGCCATCTGATTGCTTCGCTCGGACTCCACCGCGGCGGAGATGGCGACGAGCAGCTCATCAGGGTTCGACATGCAGCAGAGCTTAGCCACCCGTCCGGCGGCAGGGGACTGCCGGACGGCCGGGGAACGCCGACCGCCGCCCGAACCTTCCTCCACCCGGAGGGTGAAATCTACAGTCACCACTAGACATTTTTTCTCCGGCGTGGATATGCTTCCTGTCGTACGAGAGAGAGTCGGATGTCGCCGGAGCGGCGACGGAGCAAGGGAGGAACGACGCCATCAGGATCGCCCGGACCGGGAATCACTCGGTCTGGGTACCGCAAGACCCCGGAATGGATGGTGGTCCCCGGTCACGCAGCTGCGATCCCCCGCTCCGCCCTGCAGGGCCGGGTAGCGGAAAAGAGAAGGTCGGCACAGCAGTAGGGCCGACAGATGGTGTTGAATTTCCTTCGGGGCCCTGGTGCCGTACGGCACCAGGGCCCCTCGACGCGTTGCACAGCGAGGTGACATGACATCGGACAACCCACTGAATGATCGTCTGGACGACGACGACTACCCCGCATACACGATGGGACGGGCAGCCGAGATGCTCGGCACCACCCCTGCCTTCCTCCGGGCCATCGGCGAAGCCCGGTTGATCACTCCTCTCCGCTCGGAGGGAGGACACCGCCGGTATTCCCGCTACCAGCTGCGGATCGCCGCTCGCGCGCGCGAACTCGTCGACAAGGGGACCCCGATCGACGCCGCGTGCCGCATCGTCATCCTCGAGGACCAGCTCGAGGAAGCACAGCGCATCAACGCCGAGTACCGCCGCGCCGCGGGCAGGACAGCGGGCGGCTCCGGCTCCGCCTGAACCCCGGCCGACAGGCACACCTCCCGCACGCCCCTACGAGGCGCCGGAGCTCGAACTCGCCCCGCCGGTCTGCTCCTTGGAACTCGAGTCGGCGGTACGGGTACCGCGTACCCCCGGTGCATGGCCCGACACCACGATGCCGGTCGGATCGGGGCGGTGACGGAGCCCACGGTCGGGTGGGTTACGGTGGCTCGCTTTTTGTCGCGTACCTATGGGGGGTCTGATGCGGCGAATCACAGCGGGCGCGAGCGTCGTCACCGTACTCGCACCGCTTCTCCTGGCCGGCGCCTCGGCAGCGTCGGCCGCGGCCGGTGGGTCGCTCACCGTCACGACGCTGGACCGCGCCGGCAAACCGGTCCACGCCCAGGTGGCGGTCTACAACACGAAGACGAACGACTTCCGCTACATCGACAGCAACAAGGCGACGCCGCTGCCCAACGGCGGCTACGAGCTGGCCACTTCCTTCAGCGACGGCGGGGACGACGGCGCCACGGTCGGCGGCCGGGGCGTGACGGTCTCCGGGAGCACGAAGACCACGTTCGACGCCCGTCAGGGCCGCCCGGTGAGCGTCTCGCTCAGCCCGAATCCGGGCCGCGGGTACGACCACACGGTCAGCGCCTATGTCTGCGCCACCGACAACGGCCCCGCCGACATGGGAATCTCGGCACCGGCGGGCGACCTGTACGTCATCCCGTCCAGCAGCAAGGCGTTCGAACTGTCCTACGGGACGACGTACCAGCCGACGGCGGCGACGGGCGGTGACTTCTGGCTGGCCTCCGCCACCCACACCGGTGGCGTGCCCTCGGGAGTGTCCGCGACGCTGAAGGGGTCCGGCCTGACCGCCATCAAGGTGTCCGCCCGCTCGGGTCCGGACAACGGCGAGGCGATGTTCCGGTTCGCCTACGGGTCGCCGACCGGCAGCGACTGCGCCACGCGTACGAACTCGCTCCAGTTCCAGCGCAGCCTGCCGAACAGCTTCACCGCCCATCTGCCGGCCGGTTCATGGGGCGTGAGCCAGCAGGGCGACGACTTCGTCTACGGCGGCGAGCACACCTACGCGGCCGGGAAGACGACCTCGCTGACCCTCGGCCACGCGGTCTGGGGGCCCGGCGGGGACCTGCCGTACACCTGGTACCACCAGCTGTACCTGGGCGCCATCGACCCGTTCGCCGATCCGACCCTGCCCATGGGCGGGATCCTGGCCACCGGCACCCTGAAGCTGACGTACGCGGGCAAGACGCTCTACTCGCGCTCCTTCAGCCCGTCGGACGTGCCCGACGCGCATCCGGTGATCCACAGCGCGGGCTGGTACACCTTCAGCGAGGTCGGGCACCGCAGTTTGCCGTCCGGTTCGCTGTCGACCACGTCCAGCCTCACCCAGCGCTTCTACGCGGACCCGGACAAGAACCAGCAGATCCGGGACTACATCACCCGGTTCTGGCCGGACTCGCTCGACACCAGGAACCAGGCGGCCCCCGGCTCGACCACGACCGTCGTCCTCGGCATGCAGCGCGACAGGCCGCTCGACGGCTCGGTGAGCCAGCCGTCGGACGGCGTGCAGTCCGTGCGGGTCTGGTACACCACCGACGGCGGCGGCAGTTGGCACGCCGGCACGGCGAAGCTCTCCGGCGGCCGGTGGACCACCACCGTCCACAACCCGGCGTCCGGTCGTATCGGCCTGCGCTCCACGGTCACCGACACGCACGGGGACACCTCCACGACCACGGTGTACAACGCGTACGCCGTGAGCTGAGCGTCCTCGTCGGACGACCGCCGCGGTGACCGGTGCCCGCCCGCGCTCCTGCGAGGAACAGGGCTGTCGCGCTCCGGGCGCAGCCCCGGCGGCCACGGGAACTCCGGGGAGGGGGCCGATCGAGGCGGCACCGGGTGTCCTGTCCGCCACCGGCGGTCGTACGGCGGCCCGTGGTCGCGACGAGCGCCCGGCGGGCGCGGCTCAGTCGCCGGCCGGCTGACACCGGGGGCACCACACCGTGCCCCGGCCGCCCAGGCGTGTCCGGCGCAGCGGGGTTCCGCAGCGCGGGCACGCCGGGTCCGGGTCGTCGCGGTGGCCGGTGAGCCAGGAGGCGCGGGGCGGGACACGGCCCGCGGGGACCGCGGCGCGCAGGGTGCGGCGCAGCTCGGTGTGGACGCGGCGGAGTTCCGCCGGGGTGAGGTCGCGGGCCGGGCGGTCGGGGCGCAGTCCGGCGCGCCACAGGATCTCGTCGGCGAGCAGGTTGCCGAGGCCGGCGAGGACGGACTGGTCGGTGAGGGCGGTCTTGAGCCGGCCGCGGCGGGCGGCGAGCGCGGCCTCGAAGTCGTCGCGGGACACGGTCAGCGCGTCGGGGCCCTGGCGCGCGAGCAGCCGGTCGAGGCCCGCGTCGTCGTGGGCCAGCCACAGGCCGCGGAGTTTGCGCTGGTCGCGGTAGCGGAGCTGGTGGCCGTCGTCCAGGGTGAACAGGACGCGGTCGTGGGCCTCGACCGGTTCCGCCGCGTCCGCGCACCGCAGCAGGCCGGTCATGCCGAAGTGCAGCAGGACGGTGGGGCCCTCGGTCCGGGCGAGCAGCCACTTCCCGTGCCGCTCCGGCGCGGCGAACCGCCGCCCCTCCAGCGCGTCGCCCAGCCCGCGCGCACCGATCCCGTGCAGGACACCCGGATCGCGCACGTCGACACGGCGGACGACCCGTCCCCGCGCGCAGGAGTCCAGCACCCGGCGGAACCCTTCGACGTCCGGGAGCTCGGGCACGCCACCGTCTCCTTTCCCCTCTTTCTCGTCCGTCTCACCAACGTACGGCGGCACGCGCGACCGGCGTGCGCCGGCGACACGCGCGGCCGCGCGCGGGCCGAAAATCTGTGACGGCCGGTACACATAGTCGCGATGGACAGCACCAGTGTGGTCGCACGCCGCGGTCGGGGGCGGATGCCTCCGGGCGGGCGCCGGACTCCGCGCCGCGGCTCCGCCACGGAGGCGTACTGCCGACCGAGCACACCCCCGACGCCACCGGCCTCGAAGACGACGACTGCCCGCCTCCGCCACGGGACGGACCACCGGTCTCCTCGCCACCACCCGTCCCCGCCAAAAGCTGGTCGGGCACGATGCGAATACCTGCTCCAGCCAGTGCAGGATTCCCCCGTGTGGCCGGGCGAGAATTGGCCGGACGGCCGGAAAACGGCACCAGCGCCGCCGAGCGAGGTGTGTTAGCGTGATAGGCGTTGCAGTTTTGGTTGCCAGAGACTTTTCTTTGCAGAGCTTTCCGGATCTTTCCGGAGGGGTGATCACAGCGGCGACTCGGCTTCGCAAGGTGCGAAGTCCGGCACTGCCCCCAAAGGGAGATTCACATGGCAACTGGCACCGTGAAGTGGTTCAACTCGGAAAAGGGTTTCGGCTTCATCGAGCAGGACGGCGGCGGCGCTGACGTCTTCGCCCACTACTCGAACATCGCCACCTCCGGCTTCCGTGAGCTTCAGGAAGGCCAGAAGGTCAGCTTCGACGTCACGCAGGGCCAGAAGGGCCCGCAGGCCGAGAACATCGTTCCGGTCGCCTGACGCTCACCCGCGTCGTCGCGAGCCGAGCGGCTCGCACATCATGAGGCTGGGGCCCGCGCTCTCGGGGTGCGGGCCCCAGCTCATTGTCTTTTTCCGGGCCCTCGCCTTTTCCTGGACGACTCCAGTGCCGAGAGCGGCCCGGCTCTCCACCATTTCTTCGGCTCATTCTTGCGAATCCTCGCGCGGTCGGCACCGCCCGGACGGAATTCCTCGATGCGCCGCATCGAGGAGGGTTCCCCCTGAACCGCACCCGTCGCACCGGCGGCACCACCGGTGACCTCCGCGCGCCCCGCAGGTCCGCGCGACCCCGTCCGAACACCGGCCGCAGCACCGGCCAGAGCGCCCGGCCCGCCGCGCGCCGGCAGGAGTTCGCCCTGCCCGCCACGCTCACCGAGCCGCTGCCCGCGGTCGAGGCGTTCGCCGAGCTCGACATGTCCGAGCGGCTGCTGACCGCGCTGGTCAACGAGGGCATGACCACGCCCTTCCCGATCCAGGCGGCCACGCTGCCCAACGCGCTCGCGGGCCGGGACGTCCTCGGCCGGGGCCGTACCGGCTCGGGCAAGACGCTCGCCTTCGGCCTGCCGGTCCTGGCCCGGCTGGAGGGGCAGCGAGCCCAGCCGCGGCAGCCCCTCGCCCTGGTCCTCGTACCGACCCGCGAGCTGGCCACGCAGGTCACCGACTCGCTCGCCCCGTACGCCCGCGCCCTGCACCTGCGGTTCGCCACCGTGGTGGGCGGTGTGTCGATCGGCCGCCAGACGAGCGCGCTGCGCGGCGGCGCGGAGGTCGTGGTCGCCACGCCCGGCCGCCTCAAGGACCTGATCGACCGCGGCGCCTGCCGTCTCGACCACGTCGCCGTCACCGTCCTGGACGAGGCGGACCAGATGGCCGACATGGGCTTCATGCCGCAGGTCACCGCGCTGCTCGACCAGGTTCCGGCGCGCGGGCAGCGGCTGCTGTTCTCGGCCACCCTGGACCGCAACATCGACCTCCTGGTCCGGCGCTACCTGCACGACCCGGTCGTGCACTCGGTGGACCCGTCCGCCGGGGCGGTCACCACGATGGAGCACCACCTGCTGCACGTGCGGGACACCGAGAAGCACACCGCGGTGACCGAGATCGCGGCCCGCGACGGGCGCGTGATCATGTTCCTGGACACCAAGCACGCGGCGGACCGGCTGGCCAAGCACCTGCTGTCCGTCGGGGTGCGGGCCGCGGCCCTGCACGGCGGAAAGTCCCAGCCGCAGCGCGACCGTACGCTGGCACAGTTCAAGAACGGGCAGGTCACGGCCCTGGTGGCGACCAATGTCGCCGCCCGCGGCATCCATGTCGAGGGTCTGGACCTGGTCGTGAACGTCGATCCCCCGGCCGACCACAAGGACTATCTGCACCGCGGCGGCCGTACCGCGCGGGCGGGCGAGTCCGGCACCGTCGTCACCCTCGTCCTGCCGCAGCAGCGGCGCGCGATGGACCGGCTGATGGCCGACGCCGACATCACCCCGCGCAGCGCGCGGGTGCGCCCCGGCGAGGAGGAGTTCCAGCGCATCACCGGTGCCCGGACGCCCTCCGGCATACCGGTCGTCCTCGCCGCACCGGTGGTCGAGGAGCGGCGCGAGGGCGGCACGGGCTCCGGCAGCCGGCGCCGCAGGGGCCGGGGCGGGCGCGGCGGCGCGGGCGGCCAGAGCGCGGGCCGGAGCAGGAGCGGTCAGGGCGCCGCCGCCCGTGGCGACGGCGCGAGCGGCGGCGGCCAGGGCGCGCCCGGCCGCGGTGGGAGCGCGCGCGCCGGAGCACCGGCACGCCGGGGTACCCGGCGGAGCAGCACCGGCAACTCCTGAGCACGGCCGCGGAATCCCGAGGCGCGAACGCCCCGAGCGCTCCTCGTCGTCAGACCCGGCCGGCGCTGGTCCTGAGGCGGTCGGCGAGGGCGATGACGAGGTCGCGGAGTTCACCGGGGCGTTCGATCACGAAGGGGCGGTCGAGGGCGGCGAGGAGCGGGGGCAGCCAGTCGAGCCGCTCCGCGCGCAGCTCGACACGCAGCCACCCTGCGGCCGCCGGGTCGGCCTGGGGCGTCGCCGGGTTCTGAGCCGCCTCCGGGTTCTGGGCCGTCGTCCGATCGCGGACTGATGCCCGGTCCTGGGCCGTCGCCCGGTCCTGGGCTGCTGCCACGTCCTGGGCCGCTTCCAGGTCCTCGTCCGCCTCCGGGCCTCGGGTCGCCGCCGGGCCTCCGGCCGCCTCCGGGTCCCGGCTCGTCGTCTGGCCGGGGTCGTCGAGGGTCGCGATGGTGGCGGGGAAGTGGGCGCGGATCTCGTCGGCCGTGGCCCGGATCCGCAGGGTGACCTGGTGCCGGTAGTCGGCCGTGGCGAATCCCGACAGCACGCGCTCGGCCGGACCGGGACCGGCGGGCGCCTCGAACGTGCCGGGCAGGGTCCGCGCGTCCGCGACGCGGTCGAGGCGGAAGGTACGGTCCCCACCGCGTCCGGCGTCCGCGCCCGTGACGTACCACCGGCCCGCGTGGACGACGATCCCGTACGGGTGCAGGACGCGTTCGCTCCGCCGGTCCTCGCGGTCGGTGTAGCGGATCGAGACCGGCCGGCGGTGGCGCACCGCGTCGGCGAGGGTGAGCAGCACCCCGCTGTCCGGGGCGTCGAACCCGCCGGTGCCGTCCGTGAAGGCGAGGGCTTCCTGGAGCGTGTCGAGACGGCGGGCGAGGTGCCGGGGCAGCACCCGGCGGATCTTCGCCGCCGCCGTCTCGTTCGCCGTGCGCTCCGCCGTCGTCAGCCCCGCACGCCGGCCGGCGAGCAGGCCGAGCAGTACGGCCAGTGCCTCGTCGTCGCCGAGCATGAGCGGCGGCAGGCGGTATCCGGGGGCGAGCCGGTAGCCGCCGTAGCGGCCCCGCACCGACTCCACGGGGATGTCCAGGTCGACCAGCTGCTCCACGTACCGCCGCACGGTGCGCCCCTCGACACCGAGCCGGTCGGCGAGTTCGGCCACGGTCCGGGTGCCGCCCGATTGCAGCAGCTCCAGGAGTGTCAGCAGACGGCCGGCGGGTCGGGTCATGCGCACAAATCTAGCTCCGATAGCGGACCGGTTCTGTCCTCTATTCCTCCTAGCCTCTGGGACGCGGCAACGCATCCGGTACGGCAAGGGAGATCCCATGGACTTCGTCTCGATCCGCATCATCACCGACGACGTGGCACGTCTCGTCGGCTTCTACGAACGGGCCCTGGGTACGGCGGCGAGCTGGGCCACCGAGGACTTCGCGGAGGTCGGCACCGCGGGCGCCACGCTCGCGATCGCGGGCACCCGCACGGTCCCGCTGTTCGCGCCGGGCTCCGCCCGCCCGGCGGAGAACCACAGCGTGATCACGGAGTTCCTCGTCGACGACGTGGACCGCGTCCACCGGGACCTGTCCGACTTCGTCACCGACTTCGTCGCCGGGCCCACCACCATGCCGTGGGGCAACCGGTCGCTGCTGCTGCGCGACCCCGACGGCAACCTCGTCAACTTCTTCACGCCCGTGACCCCGGCGGCCGTCGAGAAGTTCGCGGGCCGCATGTCCGCGCGACCGGCCGCGCCCGCCACCGGCGGCTCGCGATAGCCTGCCTGGTCCCCCTGCGGCTCCGGACCGCGGCGGAACGCTCAGGCCCGCACCAAGTGCAGCCTGCCCGGGTCCGCCTCCATGCGCAGGGGGGCGCGTACCTCGCGGGCCGGGATGCCGTCCACGGCCAGTCGGTGGGTGCCCCAGGCGCGTTCGAACCGCAGTCGGCGTACCCGCCGGACCCCGAAGGACTCGCCCCGTACCTCCAGCAGCCCCGTCCCGGTCGTCGTGACGCCGAGGCGCCGGCCGTCCGGAATGGTGATCTTCTCGTTGTCGAGGATGAGGCGGATGGGCCCCGGATCGGCGCGCAGGGGTGCCAGCTCCGCCTGTCTCAGGGCGAGTTCGTAGCCGCGGCCCGCGAGGTGGATGCCGATGACGTCCCTGCGGCAGGTCCCCGCACCGGGCACGCCCGCACCCGCCACCGCGGTGCCCGGTACTCCGCCGCCGCCCATCACCCCGTCGGGCCGGTCGATCAGCAGCGGCAGCCGCCATAACGCCGCCGCCCGCATCGCCTGCTCCGGCCGCACCCCCGGCGTGTGCACCAGCAGGCCCACCGAACGGGGCGGCAGACCGTACTGGGCGCCGGCGCGCTCGCCCGGCTCCGGCGCCGGGCCCAACTCCAGGCAGGGCAGGCCGCGTTCGGTGAGCCGGGCGCGCAGCGCGCCCGCGCGTTCGCGGTCCGACGGATGGCGGCCCCGGACCACGCCGAAGGTGGCGCGCGTCACCGGAAGGGTGCCGGACAGGCGTACGGCGGCGGCCAGCAGCCGGTCGGCGCCCGTGGTCTGGCGGGCGGTCGGGGGCGAGGACGAGGGCGGCATGCGGCTCCTTGCGCGCTCGGGACGGAACGCACGCGGCCGCCTGCACGGCTCGGCCCACGGCGGCACCGGTCGTTCAATCCCTAACGTAGTGCGAGAGCGCGGCCGGTGTGAAGCCGCGCCAAGAGCGGGTGAACACGGCGCAACTCCCTTGCGAAGGACGGCTTTCCGAGGGTCACGCCGACAGGTACGGCTCCCGTCGCGATGGCCGTCACCGTGTTCACCCGCCCCGCGGGTTCAGGCCGCCGTCTCCGCCACCGCCTCCCCCGGCCGCTCCGCGCGCATCCCGCCCGGCGCGACGACCCGGCGCGCCCGGCCCGGTACCAGCAGCGGATGGGCGACGCCCCATGCGGCGCCCTTGCAGATCAACTCCTTGTAGCGGGCGGCGAGGCGGCCGGTCAGGGCCCGGTCGACCGCGCGGTCGTCGGCGGTGACGAACTGGATCAGGCCGTCCCCGCGGCCCAGGGAGACGCACTGCTGGAAGTAGCGCACCGGCGTCACCGGCACCTTCTGGCCGCTGAGCCGCGCCGCGATCGCGTCGGCCGCCTGCCAGGCCATGGGCACGCCCGAGGCGCACGACATCCGCAGCGGCTGGTCACCGGGGCCCATGGCGAGGGCCGCGTCACCGACGGCGTACACGTCCGGGTGGGAGACCGAGCGCATCGACCGGTCGACCGCGATCCGGCCGTCCTCGCCGGTCTTGAGGGTGGAGGCCCGCGCGATCGGGTGGACGGCGAACCCGGTGGTCCACACGGTGGCCGCGGACGGGATCGAGGTGCCGTCGGCGGTGGTGACGTGATCGGCGGCCACCGCGTCGACGGCGGCGTGCTCGTGCACGGTGACGCCGAGCCGGTCGCAGACGGCGCGCAGATGGCGGCGGCCCTTGGGCGAGAGCCGCTCACCGAGGGCGCCGCGCACGGCGAGCGCGACGTCCAGGTCCGGGCGGGCCTCGGCGAGTTCGGTCGCGGCCTCCAGCCCGGTGAGACCGCCGCCGACCACGACGACCGGCGCACCGGCCGCCAGTTCGGCGAGGCGGGCGCGCAGCCGCAGCGCGCCGGGGCGGCTCGCGACGTCGTGGGCGTGCTCGGCGACCCCCGGCACGCCCTGGTCGTGCCGGCCGCTGCCGAGGGCGTACACCAGGGTGTCGTACGGCAGTTCCTCCCGCGTCTCCCGCCCGCCGGTGGCGGTCCCGGTGACGGTCACGGTCCTGCGGTCGGCGTCCACGGCGGTGACCCGCGCGAGCTTCAGGGTGACGCCGGTGCCCGCGAACATCGCGGCGAGCGGCCGGGGCGGGAGGTCCTGTCCGGCGGCGAGCTGGTGCAGCCGGACGCGCTCGACGAAGTCGGGTTCGGCGTTGACGAGGGTGATGGCGACGTCCTCGCGGCGCAGTCGGCGGGCGAGGCGGCCGGCGGCGGTGGCTCCGGTGTATCCGGCGCCGAGGACGATGATGCGGTGCTGCATGGCCTGCTCCTGTCGCTCGTGGGAGGGATCCCAGGCGGTTCGCCCCTTGAACCGGGCGGCCCGCCGTTTCCTGACAGGAGCGGGCTGTGATCCGCGTCACATAGGCGAGGAGCGGCGTGGGTCAGAAGACCTTGAGCACGGGCTCGCCGTGCTCACCGGCCGCCCACCACCGGGTCGCGCGCTCCAGCTTGTCCGGGTTGACCTGGCTGCGGAAGGCGGCGATGCCCTGCGGGGTGATCTCCAGGCAGGTGATGCCGATGACCCGCCCGTCGAGCACCACGACCAGCGCGGGGGCGCCGTTGACCGGGCAGACATGGAGGTCGGGCGAGCCGCCGACCAGGTTGCGCTTGGCCTTGCCGGGCTTGAACAGGCCCCGCATGAAGGTCGCGACGGCACGGGCGCCCTCGAAGGCGCGGGCGCGGGCCGGCACCTTGCCGCCGCCGTCGCCGATCGCGATGGCGTTCTCGGTGAGCAGTCGTACCAGCGGTTCGGTACGGCCGCTGGTGGCGGCGGCGAGGAACTCGTCCACGATCCGCCGCGCGGCCGCCTCGTCGATCTCGGCGCGCGCCCGGCCCGCGGCGACGTGCTTCCTGGCGCGGTGGTGGATCTGCTGGCTGGCGGTCTCGGTGAGGTCGAGGATCCGCGCGATCTCCCGGTGGGGGTAGTCGAACGCCTCGCGCAGCACGTACACCGCGCGCTCGTTCGGGGTGAGCCGCTCCATCAGGGTGAGGACGGCGTACGACACCGACTCGCGCTGTTCGGCGGTGTCGGCGGGGCCCAGCATCGGGTCCCCGGCGAGCAGCGGCTCGGGCAGCCAGGCGCCGACGTAGGTCTCGCGGCGGGCGCGGGCGGAGGCGAGCTGGTTGAGGCACAGGTTGGTGAGCACCTTGGTCAGCCAGGCCTCGGGGACCTCGATGCGCCCGGTGTCGGCGCCCTGCCAGCGCAGGTACGTCTCCTGTACGGCGTCCTCCGCCTCGCTCGCCGAGCCGAGCAGGCGATAGGCGATGGCTTCCAGACGGTGCCTGGACGCCTCGAACCGGTCCACGTCGTCCGCGGTCAGGGCCATGGCCGGGATCCTAGCCGCCGGAACCGGCCGACCGCCCCGGATATCGCGTCGCCGAGGGCGGTGCGGCCGGCTCCCTCCGCCGTCAGCCGAGCTGGAACGTCGTCTCGATCGGGTAGTGGTCGCTGGGGGCGTTGGTGTCGGTCTGGCCGGTGGTCCAGCCGGGCTGGGGGTCGAAGTCGGTCTTCACCGGGGAGAGCGCCGAGGGGACCGGGCGGCCGGGGGCATTGAGGTAGCCCAGGTAGTCGACGTCGTCGCGGTAGTCCTTGGGGAAGGTCTCGACGCCGGACATGTACTGGCACCAGGCGGAGACCGGGCAGTCCATGGTGCGCAGGGTCTGGTCCGGGTCGGTGGCGGGGGTGCCGAGGACGCCGTTCACCGCGGCCTGGGCGTTGGCGTAGTCACCGCGGGACCGGCCGCCGTAGTACTCCACGTTCATGTCCCCGCCGATCAGCACCGGGGCGCTGGTACCGGCGATGGAGTCGGCCCAGGAGCGGATCTCGCGGAGCTGGGCGAGCCGGGTGGACTGGGTGGTGTCGGTGGAGGTGCCGGACTCGTCGGCCTGGAGGTGGGTGCCGACCACCCAGGTCTGCGTGCCGCCCTTGGCGATGCGGACCAGCGCCGCGCCCTTGTTGGCGTGGTAGTCCCAGGTGCCGGACGTGGAGTTGCCGAAGACGTGCGCGTACTGGGCGGTGATCGGGTATTTGGACAGGATCATCGTGCCGCCGTTGATGACGAACGGCGAGTTGGAGCAGTCGCCGCTGATGCCGGTCCAGCCGCCGCCGGAGCAGGTCTGGCCGACCACCGGGGTGTGGTACGGGTACAGGTCCGACAGCTTGCCCACGATGTCGGCGGTCGAGGTGTTGTTGAAGTCCTCGTCCAGCACCACCACGTCCGCGCCGTGCGCCCGGACGATCGACTCGATGACCGGTGTGCGCTGGGCCGCCTTCTCGTTCTGGGTGCTGTCCACGATCGCGGTGCCGAGGTCGACGTTCCAGGCGAACACCGACAGGCTGGTGCCGGTGCCCGCCGCACTGGCCGCGGGGGCCGTGTATCCGGCGAACCCGAGGAGCGTGGCGGCCGCCGTGGCGGTGAGGGCGGTAGCGGTACGACGCGAGACCATGCGCTCTCCTGCTGAAAGTGAGCCCCCGACCGGAAGCGGGGCGCGTACATGACAGCGGGACCCTAGGGGGCGGCGGGTACGCCCGGAAGAACGCCGGTGAAGCGGACCATGGCCGGGCGGGGAAAACGTGTCCGGACAAGTCGGCGGGCTCGAACCGCAATTCGGCGCGCGGCAGGCGATCCCGTCCTCAGGGCTGTGCGCAGCGGGGAGAGGGAGGCGGGGTGGAGGCCGAGCGGCCCGTCCGGGGGGTGAGGGACCGCGGCCCGGGCGGCTCAGGTGGTTCAGGCGGCACCCGTGGGCTGTGTGACGCGCCCACGGTTTACATGGTTCACGTGGCGCCCGTCGCCAGGAACTCGACCACCGCCAGGGCGAACAGCAGGCACAGGGCGATCCCGAGGATCACCCAGCCCGTGGGATACGGCCACAGCAGGCAGACCAGCACGGCCGCGGCGACCAGGATCCAGGTGAACCAGGGGCGGTGCCGGCGCACGAAGGGGCCGGCCGGGCCGGTGCGCAGGCCCGCGCGGCCGGCGGTGCCGCGGGCCGCGCCGATGCCCTCGGTCCACAGGCCCCGCACCAGTCCGGCCCGCCGCCCGGAGCCGCTCAGCCAGGCGCCCAGCGCGATGACGACGCCGAGCACGATCACCATCCGTACCGCGGTCTCCAGGAAGCGGGTCAGGGTGTCGTAGACCGCGCCGGCCGCGTCCGGGGAGACGTCGGCGGGCAGCCGGTCCAGGTAGAACGCGCGGAAGACGCGCAGCCCGATACCGAGCAGGGCGGTGGCGACGGCCGCGCCGAGACAGCCCGCGACGAGGGCGCGGCGGCGGCGCAGCGACAGCAGGACCCCCGCGGCGATCAGCAGGACGGCGAGCACCGGCAGCCAGTTGCCGGCGATGCGCAGCAGGCGTACGTACGTCCTCACCTCGGCCACCTGCCGGGACTCCAGAAGTGTGAACTGGGCGTGGACGGCGGGGATATGACTGGCGAAGGACATCCCCGCGCCGACCATGCGCTTCTTGACGTCCTCGATGAGCGGGGCGAGGTCGAGGGTCACGGTGTCGTCCGTCAGCCGCACCGCGCCGCCCCCGGTGCCGGTCAGCGCCTTGTCGAGGGAGGCGTGGACCGCGCGGTTGGCGTCGGTCCAGACCGTGGCGAAGGCCGGGGAGGCGGCGGCGTCGCGGGCCTGGTCGTGCACGAACCCGCGTACGGCGTTCTCCAGGCCGCCGCCCAGCCCGCCCAGCGCCTTCTCCAGCAGGGGGCGGTCGGAGGGCGCCACGTCGGAGAGCAGCGTGGGCAGGTGGATCCGGTCCATCAGCGCGTCGGTGGCCCGGTTCGCGACGGCGTCCTGCACGGCGGGCTCGGAAGCGAGCGGGGCGACGGTGGCGACATAGCGGTCGGTGTCGCCGACCAGATCGGCGGCCCAGGTGGCGACGACGGCGAGCGGGGCGAGGAGGCAGCCGAGGACGAGGAGGACGGCGGCGAGGGCGGAGAGGGGACGGCGCCGGGCCCGTACCGCTCCGCCGTGCCGTGCGCGCCGCTCGGCTTCGAGGGCGGCGAGCCGGGCACGCAGGTCGTCCAGCTCGGAGCGGTCGGGGCGATCGGAGCCGCCGGGGTCGCCGGGGTGGCCAGGGTGGCTGGGGCCGCCGGGGCCACCAGGACCGCCGAGGTCGCCGGGACGGCCCGGATCGCCGGGACGGCCGGGGTCGCCAGGACGGCCGGGGTCGCCAGGAGAACTGGGGCCGCCGGGACGGCCAGGGTCGCCAGGACGGCCGGGGTCGCCAGGACGGCCGGGGTCGCCAGGACGGCCGGTATCACCGGGACGGCCGGGATCGCCAGGACCGCCGAGGCCGCCAGGAGAGCCGGGGACGCCGGGACGGCCCGGATCGCCGGGGTCGCCGGGACGGCCCGGATCGCCGGGGCGGTCGGGACGGCCCGGGTCGCCGGGGCGGTCGGGGCGGTCCGGGTCGGGGTGATCGGGGGTCGCGCCGTTCGTCACTGGCACCTCCTCGCCGTACAGGTCACCAGCGCACCGCTCTCCGCGCGCGGGCGCGAGCAGAGCGGGGCCGTTCGGGTCGGGGGCACGGGTCGAGTCGGCATCCTGTGCCGTCACCTGATATCGTCTACATACTTGTAGACGTTCACCTCGGGGACGTCCGCGCTTCATCCGTACGTCCGATCGGTGCCCGCGCCCGTTTCCCGGCGCCCGTGGCACATGCAGCACGGCCCGGAGACCCACCTGATGACGACTTCCTCCCCGACCGCCCAGGCGCTCGACGGCGCGGCGATAGACGGCGGCCTCTACACCGACGTCACCGACTTCGCCCGGCACACGCACTGGCTGAACGAGCCGGCGTCGGTGTTCAGCGCCTTCGGCATCGGTCTGTTCGTGGTGTATCTGCTGGTGGCGTGGTGGCGGGCCAGGGGGCAGGGCAGCACCGCCATGGCCGCCGTGCTGGCGACGCCGATCGCCGTCGTCCTCGCGTACGTGGTCAACAGCGGGATCAAGGACGTCTTCGACGAGCCCCGCCCGTGCCGCGCGCTCCCCCACGACTTCCTCCTGGAGGCGTGCCCCGCGCCCGACGACTACGCCTTCCCCAGCAACCACACCACCGTCGCCTTCGCCTTCGCGGTGGCCCTCCTCCTGATCAACCGCCGCCTGGGCGCCCTCGCCCTCGTCACCGCGATCGCGATGGGGGCCTCACGGGTGTACGTCGGCGCGCACTACCCGCACGACGTGGCCGTCGGCGCCCTGGTCGGCAGCATCGTCTCCCTCGCCACCGTCCTCGTGCTGCGCCGGATCGCCCCGCCACTGGTTGACCGCCTGCGCACGGGCGCCCTGCGCCCCCTGCTGACGTCACAGCCGTCCTGACCCTTTCGGCGTACCGCGCGGGCCCTCCTCGATCGACAGCCCGGCGCCCCCCGACGGAGTCTTCCCCAGTTTCCTGATACCCCTTGGGGGTACTCTCCCCGCGCGGCGGAACCCCGCCGTCGCGGAGGGAGTGCGCTGTATGCACGCGATCGGGCACGCGCTGTTCATCACCGGATCGATGGCCTGGGAGATCGCCTGGGCGCTGATCCTCGGCTTCACGCTCTCGGCCGTCGTGCAGGCGGTGGTGCGCCGCGAGACCGTCGTACGGCTGCTCGGTGACGACCGCCCGCGCACGCTCGCCCTGTCCGCGGGCCTCGGCGCGGCGTCGTCCTCCTGCTCGTACGCCGCCGTCGCCCTCTCCCGCTCCCTGTTCCGCAAGGGCGCGAACTTCACCGCCGCGATGGCCTTCGAGATCGCCTCGACCAACCTCGTCATCGAACTCGGCGTGATCCTCGCCCTGTTGATGGGCTGGCAGTTCACCGCGGCGGAGTTCGCCGGCGGCCCGATCATGATCGTCGTACTCGCGGTGCTGTTCCGCGTCCTCTTGCGCGAACGGCTGCTGCGCGAGGCCCGTGAGCAGGCCGAACGCGGCGTCGCCGGGTCGATGGAGGGCCACGCGGCGATGGACATGTCGGTCCAGGGCGAGGGCGGCTTCCTGCGCCGGCTCCTCTCGCGCGACGGGTTCACCTCCGTGTCGCACATCTTCGTCATGGAGTGGGCGGCGATCCTGCGCGACCTGGTGGCGGGGCTGCTGATCGCCGGGGCCATCGCCGCGTGGGTGCCCGACGACTTCTGGCACACCTTCTTCCTGGCCGGCCACCCCCTCGCCGCCAAGCTGACCGGACCGCTGATCGGCCCGGTCGTCGCCGTCGCCACGTTCGTCTGCTCGATCGGCAACGTGCCGCTGGCGGTGGTCCTGTGGAAGGGCGGCATCAGCTTCGGCGGGGTCGTCGCGTTCATCTTCGCCGACCTGCTGATCCTCCCGATCCTCAACATCTACCGGAAGTACTACGGCCCCCGCATGGCCGCGTTCCTGCTGGTCACCTTCTTCACCGCCATCGCGGTGGCCGGCTACGCGGTGGAGTTCCTCTTCGGCGGACTCGGCCTCGTCCCCGGCCACTCCACCGCCCGGCTCCCCGAGGAAGGCATCCGCTGGAACTACACGACCTGGCTCAACCTGGCCTTCCTCCTCCTCGCCGCCACCCTCGTCCTCCGCTTCCTGCGCACGGGCGGGAGGGCGATGCTGCGCATGATGGGCGGAACGCCCACGGACGCCGGGGAGCACGGGGAGCACAGCCACCACCACGCTTGAGGGCACGTCGTCCTCCGGCGGGCCGCGCGCCGAGCCGGTTCAGGGGGAGGGGCGGCCGGTGGCCCGGTCGATGGCTGTCTCCACGGCGGCCACCCGGTCCGCGAGCAGGGTCAGCGCGGCGACCGCGCGGGTCAGGGGGTGGTCCTCGGGGCCGCCGAGGGTGCGGGTGCGGACGTGGGCGGATTTGACGGCGGCCCAGCGGGCGGACCGGGCCGGGTCCAGGGTGCCGCGCAGTTCGGCGAGTTTGAGGAGGTTGGCCTCGGCGCCCGTGGTCAGGGTCTGCGCCTCGGCCGTGTAATGGTCCTGGACGACGGCCTCGCGCTCGGCCGCGTTCATGACCGGGCGCAGGCGCTGGGTGATCTTGTTCATGTCGCGGTACGAGCCCTGGAGGCGGAACGGCGGCTCGGTGCGGGCGTCCGCGGACTGGGCGGCGGAGGCGATGTAGGCCGCGTTGACGGTGAGGATCGTGTCGCGGACGGCGAGGAGATGGCCCAACAGCGCAAGGACGGCGTCGAGTTCGGCAGGGGGCAAGGGAGACGACAGATGGTCGGCGCGGGCCGTCGGGTCCTGCGCGGCCAGGCGGACCAGCAGCTCCAGGTCGGCGCGGTCGCGGGCGGCGAGGGACGCCAGGACCGGGTTGGCGGTCAGGGCGTTCTCCACGAAGCTCAGCGCGAACGCGTCCTCCTTGCCGGTCAGCACGTCGCCCAGGTTCCACACGTCGGCCCGGTTGGCGAGCATGTCGGGGATGCGGAACCGCTCCCCCGACTCCGTGTACGGGTTGCCCGCCATGCACACCGCGAACCGCTTGCCGCGCAGGTCGTAGGTGCGCGGCTCACCGTTCCGGGAGCCGTCCACGCGCCGCGTCGCATCGCACAACGGGATGAACTTCTGGAGGAGTTCGGGCGAGGTGTGCTGGATGTCGTCCAGGTACAGCAGCGTGTTGTTGCCCGCCGCCAGCGCGAAGTCGATCTTCTCGATCTCCCGGCGCGCGGTGGCGTTCGGGGCGTCGGCCGGGTCCAGCGAGGTGACGTCGCGGCCGAGCGCCGGGCCGCTGATCTTGACCAGCATCAGGCCGAGCCGGTCGGCGACGTACTCCATGAGCGTCGTCTTGCCGTAGCCGGGCGGCGAGATCAGCAGGAGCAGGCCGCCGGTGTCGGTGCGCCTGGTGGTTCCGGTGGTGCCCAGCTGGCGGGCGAGGCTGTCGCCGATCAGCGGCAGGTAGACCTCGTCCACGAGGCGGTTGCGGACGAACGCCGGCATCACGCGCGGGCGGTGGTCGTCCAGGCGCAGCCGTTCGCGCTCGGCGGCCAGCAGGGCGCTCCGGCGGCGCTGGTAGGCGCGGAATCCGGGCACGTCGTGGGCGGTGTGACGGGCGGTACGGGCCAGGAACTCGTCCAGCCGCAGCTCCAGCCGGCCGCCCGGCACGCGGGGATGGGCGCCGAGGAGGCCCTCCACGGTCGTGCCGAGCCGGGCGTCGCCGTCGTAGCGGGGCAGCGCGGGGCACAGTTCGGCGGCGACCGCCTCCGCCAGCTCGCCGGGGGCGGCGTCGCCGCCGCTCGCGCCGGCGTACGCGGTGAGCCACGCCTCGACCACCTGCCGGCGGGCGCGCAGCCCGGTCAGCCCCTCCAGGTCACGTCCGTAGCCCGAACCCGCGGACGCCTGGCGGAACTTCTCCAGCAGGGAGCGGGCCGCGGCGCCGAGGACGAAGCCGTCGGGGCCACCGGTCAGCTCGTCGAAGAGGTAGGCGGCGGCGGCCTCGGCGCGCGCCCCCACCCCGGCTCCTCCCCCGGCTCCGGTCCCGGCCCCCTCCCCGCACGACCCCCCAGCGCACTCCCCGCCGCACTCCCCGGTCCACTCCCCGATCGCCGCCGCCAGCTCCGCCACCAGGTCCCCCAGCGCCGCCGTCGGGCCGAAGGTGTCGCGGGCGCGGGCCAGGGACACGGCACGGTGGCGCCAGGCGGTGCGGGCCGGCTCCGTGGTGCCGTGGGTCCAGAAGAGATGGGCGGCGGCGCGGGCGGCGGGCTCGTGGCGCAGCGGGCCCGCGGCCTCGTACAGGGGGAGGAGCGCGGTCAGGATCAGGGTCGCGTCATGGTCGTGGACCCCGCGCTCGTAGCCCTCGTCGTACGCCTCCTGCGCCGCCCGGCGGACCAGCCCCGCCAGGTCGTCCGCGGCGGCGAGGGCGGCCGGGCCGTGCGCGGCCAGGATGCGGGCGGCGAGGTACTCGGCGCGGTAGACCTCGGGCGACTCGGAGGGCAGGTGCCGGTCCCAGTAGGGGCGAGTGGCGGCGAACTCGGGATCGGTGACCGGGGCGCGGTAGTCGGTGCCGGTGACGGCGAGGGCGAGGCCGTCGCCGGCTGGCACGAGGGCGAGGTCGAGCGGCTGGGTGTTGACGGCGAAGCGGTGGCCGCCGAGCAGCAGGGTGCGGCCGTCGTCGGCGTACAGGTCGGCGCGGTCGCGCAGGGCGCGCGCGGCCTCCTGGCGGGCGGCCTTGAGGCGGCCGTCGAGCTCCTCGGCCCGCACGCTGTCACCGAGGTCGCGCAGCTCCCCGGCGGTGCGGACGATCTTGGCGACCAGCGGGTCGGAGGCGAAGTACGCGCTGACCGCGTCGGTGTCGGGGAGGCCGGCCGCCCTCCGGGTCACCGTCTCCAGCATCCGCCCTGCCGACACGGCGAGTTGCTCGGCCCGGCGGGCCCGGACATCGGCGAGGGACTGCTTGCGCGTGGTGAACGCCTCGTATATCTCGGTGCGTTTGCCGGCGAGTTCGGCGAGGAAGTCGTCGAACTCCGCGAACCGGCCGTCCAGGTCCTCCAACCGGGCCAGTATCGCGGCCAGTTGGTCGTCGCAGGACTCGGGGCTGGTGGCACCGGCCAGTGCGGCGGTGACGGCCTGGGCGAGCAGGGCCGTCTCGGCGGCGAACTCGGCGCGCCCCTCCTGGTCCTGGAGGGCCCGGCGGCGGGCGTCGAGGGTGGCGCGGGCCCGGTTGACTCCGCCCAGGACGTCCGCGATCCGCTCCAGTACGGCCGTGCGCACGGTGGCGTCGGCGATGTCGAGGCCGGTGACCACCTCGGTGACGGTGTGCAGCCCGTCCGCCAGCTCGTCCAGGCGCTCGGCGACCGGGCCGGCGTCCGCGGCGGTGCCGATCCCGTCCGCGTCCGCCACCAGCCGTTCCACTTCGGCACGTTGGGCGGTGAAGGCGTCCTCGCGGGACAGGAACGTCACCGCGCGCTTGCCGAAGGCGGCCAGGTCGGACTCCGCCTCGGCGGCGAGCGCGGCCACCCGGTCCAGGTCCGCGTAGCGCAGCTCGCGCAGCGTGAGCACATGGCCGTGGGCGCGGCGGAGTTCGGTCAGTCCGCGCACCCACGCGGCGGCCTCGCGCGGGGCCTCGCCGCGCAGTCGGCGCACCACGGCCGCGATCCGCTCCGCGGCCTCCTCCACCGCCTCTGCGGCGCCGCGGGTCAGCTCGCGTACGGTCTCGAACTCGGCCAGCACCTGCTCGGCGGTCGCGCGCACATCCGCCAACGGCGCGAGCAGCTCACCGAGTTCGGGGTCGGCCAGCCAGTGGTGGGTGTCGGCCGCCCGGACGCACGCGGCGGTCAGCGCGCGGTAGCCCTCGCCGGTGGTGATGCCGTCGGCCACCAGCCGGGCCACGGACAGGCAGTCCGCGAGGCCGCGCACGAGGTCGGCGTTGCCGACGCGGGCGAGCGGGCCGGTGCCGGTGCGCAGCGCGGCGGCGTGGGTGTCGGAGACGTAGGGCGAGGTCCACCACTGGAGGGGGTGCGCGTGCGCGGGCTCGTCGCCGTGGGCGCGCAGCACGGCGAGCGCGCCGTCCTCGAACAGCGCCCAGCCCTGGCAGGGCAGCGGGGTCTCCACCTCCTTGCGGAGGGTGTTGTACGACAGCAGGAGCGTGCCCCCGCCGGAGCGGTCCCGGAAGGCGTACAGCACGTCCTCGCCGTTGGGTGCGCGGATCTCCTGCTCGAACTCCAGCCCGGTGACGTCGAGTTCGTACACCTTGTGCCGGCCGCTCGCCAGGCAGTAGCCGCCGGGGAAGACGACGCCCTGCTCCTCGGGCAGCCGACGGCACGCCTGGCCGAGGCCGTCGAGGCGGACGACCGTCCTGGTCAGGGCGTTGAAGACCAGGTAGCGGTCGGTGTCCTCCTTGTACGGCCGCACGCGCAGCAGGGTGAGGGGGCCGACCCGCGCGTGGGCCACGGCGGCGTCGGCGAGGGACTGGAGGGGTTCCGCGACGGGCTCGGCGTACAGCAGGGCGCCGTCCTCGCCGCGGACGGTGAGGGTGCCGCCGAGGGCCGCGACGCCGAGGCCGCCGGGCACGGCGACGTACGGTTCCCGGCCCAGGACGTGGTCCGCGCGGCCGGTGTCGGTCCAGGTCACGTCCTGGGCGGGCGGCACGACGTCGTCGCGGTCGCCGCGGGCGTCCAGGAACTCGGCGCGGCCGTCCTCGGTCAGGGTCCAGCGCAGGGCACGGATGTCGTCGGCCTTCTCGCCGGTGCGGAACACCGCGAGGAGACGGCCGTCGGTGCGGCGCAGGCGCAGGAGGTGGGCGTCGCGGTAGTAGCGGGTCAGGGCGGTGAACTCGCGGACGAACACGGGGTCGGCGAGGAAGCCGTCGCCCTCGGGGAGGCGGTCGCCGTCGCGGTCGTAGAGGGCGAGTACGTCGCCGACGCCGGCGTTCTCGCCGCCGCGGCCGGTGCTGCCGAACAGGAGCCGGTCGCCGGCGGCGACGATGTCCTGGCGGAGGCAGGCGTGGGGGGTCGTGAGGGTGGTGGTGGCGGAGAGGGCGAGCCGGGTCGAGCCGAACTCTTCCGCGCGGCGGGTGTTCAGTTCCCCGGCTCGCCGTGCCAGCTCGGCGGCGTGTGCGGCCAGCCGGTCGCGGAGGACGTCGTAGGTGCCGGCGTCGACGGTCTCGGTGGCCATGGTCGCCTTTCGTGGATGGGGGGTGCGGTGCGGAGCCGCCGTGAGGGGCGCGGGGGCGTTGGTACCCGCGCCCCTACGGGGCGTTCCGCTCCTCTAGTTGCGGGCGGTTCCGTTCAGGGAGGCGACCGGGGTGTCGGCCAGGCCCAGTTCCCCGGCCTTCTCCAGGAGCTGGCGGAACTGGGAGGCGTCCGCGCCGCCGCCGTTCATCAGTTTCATCAGCAGGGCGGAGACCGTGAGGTTCTGGATGTCCGCCGTGCCCACGGAACCGAGCACCCGGCCCAGGTCCTCGGTGAAGCTCCCCGACCCGTCCAGCCACGGCTTCGCCAGGGTCTGCGCCGTACGGGAGTTGGCGACGAAGCCGTCGACTCCCTTGCCGAAGGAGACCGCCGAGACGAGCCGGTCGAAGAAGACGGACTCCCCGCCGACGATGTCGATGTCGGCGTTCTCCAGCCCCGTCGCCAGCACCGTCGCCTGCGCCTGCGCCACCTGCCGCTGCGTCTCCAGCCCGGCCAGCCGGATCTCCTTCTCCGCCTGGAGCCGCAGCCGGTACTCCTCGTGCCCGCGCGACGCCTCGTCCAGCGCGGCCATCGCCGCCGCCTTCTCGGTGAGCCCCGCCGCCTCGGCCCTCAGCTTCTCGCCGATCCCGGCGGCCTCCGCGAGCGCCGCCGCCTTCGCGCCCTCGGCCTGCGCGAGCGCCTGCGCCCGCGCGCCCTCCGCCTCCGCCCGCAGCCGCGCCTCCGTCGCCGCGGCCGCCGCCTGCGCACTCTCGGCCTCGGCGAGACCCCTGGCCCGCGCGCCCTCGGCCTCCGCCAGCGCCTTCGCCTGCGCGCCCTCGGCCTCCGCCCGCAGCCGCGCCTCGGTGGCCTCCGCCTCCGCGCGCCCGGCCTTGACCGTGACCTCGGCCTCCTTGTCGCGGACCTGGACCGCGGCGAGCCCCTCGGCCGCCGACTCGGCCTGCACGCCCTCGGCGAGCCGCAGCTTGGCCCGCGCGTCGAGGTCGGCGGTCTTCAGCCGGGCCTCGGCCAGGGTGAGTTCCTCGGCCGCCCGGTGCGTCGCGGCCTGCTCGCCGGCCTCCGCGGCCTTGATGTCCTTGACCAGCTTCTCCTGCGCCTCCGCCTCCGCGGCGATGACCAGGGCCTGCCGCTCGCGCTCGGCCTCCTCGACCACGCGCAGCTTCTTGATGGACTCCTCCTGCTCGGCGACCGTGCGGTCCACCGCGACCCGCTCCCGGATGACCTCGGCGATCTCCCGCTTCTCCGCCTCGACCTCCTTCTCGGCGGAGATCTGGGTCAGCCGCGTCTCCCGCTCGCGGGCGATGACCTCCAGCAGCCGGTCCTTCTCGATGCGCTCGTTCTCGACGGCGATGACCCGCTCGCGGTTCTTCGCGGCGACCGCGATCTCGCGGGCCTGGTTCTCCCGCTGCACGCCCAACTGCTCCTCGGTGCGCAGGAAGGCGGTCTGCGCGCGCAGCCGTTCCTCCTCCATCACCCGTGCGGTCTCGGCCTCCTCGCGGGCGCGGGACGTCTCGATCTCCCGCTTCTGCTTGATCTCGGCGTCCGCCTGCCGGCGCTCCAGCTCCAGGATGGCCTCGCGGGCGTCGACGTCCTGCCGGGTGATCTCCTTCTGCTCGGTGCGCTTGGCCTCGTTGGTGCGCACGTGCTCGACGGCGGTCAGCTCGGTGATCTTGCGGATGCCCTGCGCGTCGAGGACGTTGGCCGGATCGAGCTGGGTCAGCGGCGTCTGCTCCAGGTAGTCGATCGCCGCGTCCTCCAGGTGGTAGCCGTTGAGGTCGACGCCGATCAACTCGATGATGTGGTACCGCAGTTCCTCGCGCTTGGTGTACAGGTCGGTGAAGTCCATCTGCTTGCCGACGGTCTTCAGCGCCTCGGAGAACTTCGCGTGGAACAGCTCCTGGAGCGTGTCCTGGTGGCTGGCCCGCTCGGTGCCCACGGACTGGGCGACCTTGATGACGTCCTCGACGGTTTTGTTGACCTTGACGAAGAACAGGATCCGTATGTCGGCCCGGATGTTGTCCCGGCAGATCAGCCCGTCCCGCCCGGAGCGGCTGATCTCGATGGTCTTCACCGAGATGTCCATGACCTCGGCCTTGTGCAGGATCGGCAGCACGACCTGTCCGGTGAAGGACACGTCCACGCGCCGCGTCCTGGAGACGATCAGCGCCTGGCTCTGGTCGACCTTGCGGTACAGCCGGGAGAACCCGAGCAGCACCAGCAGGGCGAGGATCACACAGGCGGCGGCGAGCACACCGAGGGCTTCCATGGCATACGTCCTTGTGTCAGACGGTGGGTCGGAGCTCCCCCGAGGCGCCGGTGCCGGGCATCCCCCCGCGATGCCCGGCACCGGAGCCCTCCGTAGTGCTCCCCGCAGAGGATGGTGCGGCCCGCACAGCCGTTCACGCATTGCCGGTTTCCGGCAGTGTTCACTACTGTCTGCGTGCCGGAAATGCGCTAAGAAAGCGTCACCGGCGCGTCAAGATCACGGGGGAACGGGGCAGGGTGAGCGAGCAGGGGATACCGGAGCGCTATCTGGAGGGTTTCGCGGGGGTGCTGGCCGAGGTCGCGAGCACCGGCCGGCGGCTGACCAGGGAGGAGCTGAAAGCGCGTCGGACGCTTGGCGAACAGGCCGCCGAGGAGGGGCTCGGGCTGCGGGCCCTGATCGTCGCGCATCTGGCCGCCGCCCGCGGCGCCTGGCCGGTCGGGCCCGGTTCGACCGAGAGCACCCTGGCCGCGCTGGCCGCCGTGGAGCAGGCCGTCGACGTGTTCGCGGAAGGGTACGAGCGCGCCCAGCGGCTGACCGTGCGCCGGGAGGAGGCGGCCCGCCGGGAGTTCATCGACGACCTGCTCTACGGCCGCAGCGACCTGGGCCGGCTCGCCGAGCGCGCCGAACGGTTCGGGCTGCGGCTCTCGCGCGCGCACGCGGTGGCGGTCGCCGAGGGCCCCCAGCCCTACGGCGAGGGGGGCGCCATCGCCCGGCGGGTGGAGGCCGCGGTGCTCGCCCGCTTCGACTCCCACAGCATCCTGCTCACCACCAAGAACGGCCGGCTGCTGTGCGTCGCGCCCGGCGACACCGACGAGGTCCTCGCCTACTTCGCCCGGCAGGCGACCACCGCCACCGAGGGCGGCCGGGTGGCGATCGGGCGCCCGCAGACCGGTCCCGGCGGCGTCGTGCAGTCGTACGAGGAGGCCCTCGCGGCGCTGGAGATGGGGGAGCGGCTCGGGCTGCCGGGGCCGGTGCTGCGCTCCGCCGACCTGCTGGTCTACCCGGTGCTCGCGCGCGACCGGCAGGCGATGGCCGACCTGGTGCAGCACACCCTGGGCCCGCTGACCGCGGCCCGCGGCGGCGCGGTCCCGCTGCTGGAGACCCTGGTGGCCTACTTCGACTCCGGCTGCGTGGCCGCCGAGGCAGCGCGCCGGCTCTCCCTGAGCGTGCGCGCGCTCACCTACCGTCTGGAGCGCATCCGCCAGCTCACTGCCGCCGACCCGGCCGACCCGGCACACCGCTACATGCTCCAGACCGCGGTGATCGGCGCCCGCCTGCTGGGCTGGCCCGACCAGCCGCTGTGACGAGAGCTTCTAGCGCGGCGGTTCCGGGCGCGCCCTGCCCGGCTCGGGGAGCTGGTCCCGAGCGGCGCGGGCCACGAGGACGTCGCCGATGAACAGGTCGTACACCAGGACCCCGATGACGCCGCCGACCAGCGGACCCACGATGGGAATCCACCAGTAGTCGCTGAACACCCCGGCCAGGCTGCCCGGAAAGGCCAGGCTCCCCCAGCCCTCCGCGTAGGTGAGCAGGCGGGGGCCGAAGTCGCGGGCCGGGTTGATGGCGTAGCCCGCGTTGGCGCCGAAGGACATGCCGATGGCGGCCACGATGAAGCCGGTGATCAGCGGGGCGAGGTTGGACTGCACGGCCTGGTTGCGCAGGTCGATGATGGCCACGACGAACATCACCAGGAACGCCGTACCGACGATCTGGTCGATCAGCGGACCCCAGATCCCGCCGTGGAAGTACTGGGCGGGGAAGGTCGCGAAGATGGAGAACGTGGCGTTCGTGTGCCCGTTCACCTTGGGCCCGGTCGCGGCGGCGTCGTACGCGCCGATCGCCTGGTGGTAGACCAGGTACACCAGCGCCGCGCCGGTGAAGGCGCCGACCACCTGCGCGCACCAGTACGGCAGCACCTTGACCCAGGGGAAGCCCCGGCGCACCGCCATCGCGAGCGTCACGGCGGGATTGATGTGAGCGCCGCTGACGCCGCCGGCCACGTAGACGCCGAAGGTGACGGCCATCGCCCAGCCCCAGGTGACCAGCAGCCAGTCGCCGGCCGCGAGGAAGATCGTGGTGGGGGTGGCGGCGCGGCCCGAGCCGGGCAGCGCGGCGACGGCCATCGCGACGACGCCGCAGCCGAAGCAGATGAGGACGAACGTCCCGAGGAACTCCGCCAGGCACTCGCCCAGCAGGCCGCCTCTGGCCCGCAGTGTGGAGGGTTTGATCAGCGACGGATTCTCGACAGCCATGAATGGACCCCTTGGAGAGGAGCAAAACTGCCAACGTCCCCATATTGGCCCACAAAAGCCGCAGGCGCAGGGTGAGCCGAAAGGCCGTCATCCCTTCGCGTGAGCCGTCACCGGCTGTCGAGGTCGTCCGCGAAGTGCCGGAACCCGCGCCGCTCCCGGTGCATGCCCCAGAGCATCTCGGCGAGTACGGCGGGGTCCTTGCGGGCGTGGCCGGGGGTGATGGCGCCGGGCACGACGAGTTGCGCGACGTGGATGCCCTCGGCGGCGAGGCGTTCGTGCAGCAGATGCCCGTAGGCGCTCTGCGCGGCGAACGCGACGGAGGTGCCGGCGCGCTCGACGTGCGGCACGGCGGCGGTGCCCCCGTTCACGAACAGTATGGTTCCGCGCCCCAGCTCCCGCATTCCGGGCAGCACCTCCTGGACGGCGGCCACGGGCCCGTACACCGAGAATTCGACCGGCCCGGTCAGCTGCCGGGGCCCGGTCTCCAGGACGGGCCGCATGAAGTCCCGGTGCGGCACCGGGCTGTACTGGAGCACCTCGACGGGGCCCAGCTCCCGCGCGGCGTCGGCGAGGGCGCGGGTGAGCCGGTCCGGTTCGCGGACGTCGGCGGGGAAGGCGCGCGCGGTCACGCCGCCCCCGGCCAGCTCCCCGGCCAGCGCGTCCAGCCGGTCGCGGTCGCGGGCGACGAGGGCGATGTCGTACCCTTCGCGCCCGAACCGCCGGGCGACGGCGGCGCCGAGACCCGGTCCGGCGCCCACGATGGCGACAACGCTCACGTCCACCATCCGTACCGCACGCCGGGCCCGGCCGCATCCCGCGCCGGTCAGGCCATCCAGAAGAAGACGGCCGTCATGCGCTTCTCCGCCAGCGTGGTGCCGGTGTAACCGGTCGCGCTGTGCACCAGGTTGGCGTTGTAGAGCAGCAGGCGGTTGTACTTGTGCGGGACGCGCACGTCCTCCTCGAAGGCGTCCGGGGCGACGAAGCGGGTGCCCAGGGCCTCGACCAGGTTGGTGTGCGGGGCCTGCACGACGTTGCCGCCGAGCCGGCCGCCGGGCAGGTGCTGGCGGTAGAAGCTGGTGCCGCAGTCCTTGGGGACGCTCGGGTTGAGGTACAGCACGGCCGCGTACCGGCACAGCGCACGCGAGTCGGTGTGCGGACGTGGTTCGCTCTCGCCCGCGCCGACGACCTGCACGCAGTTGTGGTTGAGCGTGCCGCCGCCGGGCGCCTTCTGCACCCACAGCTCCTTGGCGCCGGTCGCCTTCCTCACCAGCCGCTCGATGACGGCGAGTTCGGCGGGTTCGAGCCCCGGCATGGCGCGCAGCCCCGGCCAGGTCTCGGAGGTGTACGGGTAGCCCTCGACCCAGTCGTCCTTGGCCAGGCACCGGGCGCGGACGGCGTCCACGTCGGGCAGGACGTCGTCCAGGACCCAGTAGTCGCGGCCCTTGGTGGGTTTGCGGTAGGGCAGCACGGGCAGCGCGCCCGGCGTGCGGGCCGCGGGCATCCCGGAAGGTGGCTGTGGGGGCATGCCGCGAATCTAGGCCCGCGTTCTCCCCGCCATCTCCCGAGGACGGGTCAACGTTTCCCCAACCGTGTGTCATGTACACCAAAGTCCGGCAACGGGACCGGTTCGACGCGACGGCGACGGAACCGGGCCGTCCGGCGAAGGGGCCGGCGACCGGCCCCTTCGCCCCGCCGGTCAGCCGAGCCAGACCGTCGTGTCCGGCGGCAGCCGCCCGTCCCCCGGCAGCGGTCCGCTGCTCAGCAGCACCTCGCCGGCCGGCAGCTCCACCGGCTGTGCCCCCAGGTTGGTGACGCACCGCCAGCCATCGCGGCGGCTGAAGTCCAGTACTCCCTCGGGGGAGTTCGCCGTCCACGTGAGCGATTCCCCGTCGAGCAGCTTGCGGCGCAGTCGCAGCGCGGTGCGGTACAGCTCCAGCGTCGAGCCCTCGACTCCCTGCTGCGCCTCGACGGCGTACGCCGCGAAGCCCGACGGCTGCGGCAGCCAGGCACCGCCGGGCCCGAAGCCGTACGACGGGCCGTCCACCGTCCACGGCAGCGGCACCCGGCATCCGTCCCGGCCCTTGCGGACATGCCCGGTCTGCTCCCAGATCGGGTCCTGGAGCACCTCGGTGGGCAGATCGGCGACCTCGGGCAGGCCCAGTTCCTCCCCCTGGTAGAGGTAGGAGGCACCGGGCAGCGCCAGCATCAGCAGGGTCGCGGCCCGCCCCCGGCGCAGTCCGGCCTCCGTGTCGATCTCGGGCGCCCGTCCGCCGGACAGCAGCCAGGCGCCGGGGTCGGTGCCGGGCGGGAGCATCAGCCGGGAGTGGTGGCGTACGACGTCGTGGTTGGAGAGCACCCAGGTGGCGGCGGCACCGGCGGTCCGCGCGGTGGCCAGCTCCTCGGTGATCACACGGCGCAGCTCATCCGCGTCCCAACCGGTCTCCAGGTATTCGAAGTTGAACGCCTGCCCGAGTTCGTCCGGGCGGGCGTACAGGGCGCGGCGGGGACCGGGGACCCAGGCCTCGGCGACGGCGCTGCGCGGTGGCCGGTAGGCGTCGAAGATCTTGCGCCAATCGCGGTAGATCTCGTGCACCTCGTCGCGGTCCCAGTAGGGGTGGTCGCCCGGCGCGACGCGGAGCAGGGCGGTCTCCCCGGTGGCGCCGAGGTCGCCGAGATCGCGCAGCGGCTCGGTCAGCTCCTTGGCCAGGCCGTGCGCCACGTCCACGCGGAAGCCGTCCACGCCCCGGTCGGCCCAGAACCGCAGGGTGGTGCGGAAGTCGGCGCGCACCTCCTCGTTGTCCCAGTTGAGGTCGGGCTGTTCGGCGGCGAACAGATGCAGGTACCACTCGCCGTCCGGCACCCGCCGCCAGGCGCTGCCACCGAAGACGGACTGCCAGTCGGAGGGCGGGAGTTCGCCGTGGGTGCCGCGTCCGGGGCGGAAGACGTACCGCTCGCGGGCGGCTGATCCGGGCCCGGCCCGCAACGCCTCCTGGAACCACGGGTGCTGGTGCGAGGTGTGGTTGGGCACGAGGTCCACCACGACCTTCAGGCCCAGCCGGTGCGCCTCGGCGACCAGGGCGTCGAAGTCGTCCAGGCTGCCCAGGCGCGGATCGACGTCCCGGTGGTCGGCGACGTCGTAGCCGCCGTCGGCGAGTTCGGACGGATAGAACGGGCTCAGCCACAGGGCGTCCACGCCGAGCGCCGCGAGGTGGTCCAGGCGCCGGGTGATGCCCTTGAGGTCCCCGAGCCCGTCCCCGTCGGCGTCGGCGAAGCTGCGCGGATACACCTGGTAGATGACGGCCTGCCGCCACCAGTCGGGGTTCCTGGAGGAGAGGTCTGCCATACGGGTTCCCTTCGGTACGACGGACGAAGCGGACGCGACGGACGCGACGTAGAGAATCTGTCCACATTGCCCGGAAAGCGAACCTTGGAAACCGGGTCCGGCGTCAGGGCCGCCCGACCGTCTCCAGGTACAGCCGCGCGTACCGGCGCGCGTCCACGTCCAACGCCACGTCGATCAGGGGCCGTTCGCGCTGCCCGTGATGGATCTCCGCCTCGCCCGGCCTCGGCCGCCGGTCGACGATCGTCTGCCCGCGTGCCGGGCCGGGCGCGAGGCTCACCTCGACGGGCAGCGCACGGGTGGTCAGGCCGCCCGGATCGGCGACCGCGCACATCGCTCCCGCGTCCCCGAGCCCGCCCGCCTCCTCCGCCTCGGGCGGCTCGCCCTGGGCGGCCGGGCGGTGGGCGAGCAGTTCCCCGGCCAGCCGCGCCCCGCGGTCCCCGCTCGCCCGCAGCCGCTCCACCTCCCCGGCGTCCACGATCACCTGCCGGAACACGTCCAGGCCGTACATCGTGATCGGCACCTGGGCGGTGAGCAGCACGGCCGCCGCCTCCGGGTCGTGCCAGACGTTGAACTCGGCGGCGGGCGTGGCGTTCCCGGTCCCGACGGCACCGCCCATGAAGACGATCCGCTCGATGTTGCGGGTCACCTCGGGGTGGGTGCGCAGCAGCAGCGCGATGTTGGTCAGCGGCGCGGTGGGGACCAGGGTGACCGGCCGGGGCGAGGCGAGGATCTCGCGGCGCAGCAGGGTGACCGCGTCCACGCCGGCGGCCCGGCGGGCCGGGGCGGGCAGCCCCAGGTCCCCCATGCCGTCCCTGCCGTGCACATGCGTGGCCGGCCGGGCGGGCTCCAGCAGCGGCCGCTCGGCCCCGCGCGCCACGGGGATCTCGGGCGCGCCGGCCTGGTCCAGCACGGTCAGCGTGTTCCGCACCACCCCGTCCACATCGGTGTTCCCGGCCACACAGGTCACCGCCCGCAGCTCGATGCCGGGGTGGCGCACGGCGAACAGCAGCGCGAGGGCGTCGTCGACTCCGGTGTCGCAGTCCATGATCACGGGCACGGGGCGGCCGGGCATGGGGGCTCCTTCGGGGCGCAGGGGCGCGGCTCGGGACGGCGGGCAGCAGGCGCGGGGGCGCGCCGGGACCAGACACTAGTTCAGGCAGGCGGAGCGGTCTCCGGCTCGTCCCACAGTTCGGTTCCCCTGGCCGCGACCCGCCCGGCGATCCGGTCCAGCAGCTCCGCCACCGGCAGCTCTCCGGGCCGCCGCCCGTCCCGCAGCCGTACGGCGGCCCGGTCCGCGGCCGCCTCTCGGGCGCCGACCACCGCCTGGTACGGCACCAGGCGCGCGGCGCGGATCCTGGCGCCCAGGGTGCCCTGACCGGGTCCGGGCGGTTCGGCGCGCAGGCCCCGCGCCAGGGCCTCCCGTACGACGGCCGCCGCCCGCTCCTCCTGCTCCGCGCCGACCGGCAGCACCACCAGCTGCACCGGCGCCAGCCAGGCGGGGAGGGCACCGGCGTGCGCCTCGACCAGGTGGGCCACGGCCCGCTCCACGCTGCCGATGACGCTGCGGTGGACCATCACGGGGCGGTGCTTCGCGCCGTCGGGCCCGGTGTAGCGCAGGCCGAAGCGGGCGGGCTGGTGGAGGTCGATCTGCACAGTGGAGAGGGTGGACTCGCGCCCCGCAGGGTCGGCGATCTGCACATCGATCTTGGGCCCGTAGAAGGCGGCCTCGCCCGGCGCCTCCTCGTACGCCACGCCCGACGCCTCCAGCGCCTCGCGCAGCAGCCCGGTGGCCCGGCGCCACAGCTCCGGATCGGCGATGTACTTGCCCCCCTCGCCGGGCAGGGAGAGCCGGTGGCGTAGGGCGCGGATGCCGAGGTCGGCGTGGGCGCGGGCGATCAGCTCCAGAGCGGCGCGGGCCTCCCCGACCGCCTGGTCCAGGGTGCAGAAGACATGGGCGTCGTTGAGCTGGATGGCGCGCACGCGGGTCAGTCCACCGAGGACGCCGGACGGCTCCGCGCGGTACATGGTGCCCAACTCGGCGATGCGGAGCGGCAGTTCGCGGTAGCTGCGGGAGCGGGAGCGGTAGACCAGGGCGTGGTGGGGGCAGAGGCTGGGCCGCAGCACGACCTCCTCGGAGCCCAGCCGCATCGGCGGGTACATGTCCTCGCGGTAGTGGTCCCAGTGCCCGGAGACCTCGTACAGCTCGCGTTTGCCGAGCGCGGGCGAGTACACGTGCCGGTACCCGGCCCGGCGTTCGGTCTCGCGGATGTACTCCTCCAGGGTGTGCCGCACCACCGCGCCGTCCGGCAGCCAGTACGGCAGGCCCGCGCCCATCAGCGGATCGGTGCCGAACAGGCCGAGTTCGCGGCCGAGGCGGCGGTGGTCGGGCAGCCGGTCGCCCGAGTGGTCGTCCAGGCGGTCGTGCACCTGATGGTTCAGGGGGTCGTTCACGGGGGCTCCTCCGTGGGAGGGGGCGACACCCCGTGACACGCCGAAGCTCCGGGGCGTTCGCCCCGGAGCTTCGGACAACAGATCGGATGTCAGCGCGCCGGGACGGTCTCCGGCGTCGTCGTGCCGCACGGGCACGAAACGGGGCACTGCTGGGCGTGCTGCATGGCCGGAAGGCTAGCGACACCGCCCCGCCCGCGCGACGGGATTTCCGGGCCCCGCCCAAGCGCTGCCACCCGCCTCACCCAGGGCGTTCCGCCCTCACCCGTCCGGCTCCCCGCGCTGGTGGGGCCGCCGGGGTGGTGGTGCCGTGGGAGGAGGCACCAGGGACGGGAGGCAGCGTGAGGTACGAGGGGATACGCCCGCGCGGACGCCTGCCGAGGTTCCTGACCGGGCTCGGGCTGCTCGGGATCGGGGGGTGCGCGGCGCTGACGCTGAAGCAGCCGGAGACGGCGCGGCAGCCGCTGCCGACGATCGACCGGCCGGCCGCGAGTTCGAAAGCCCCCGCCCGGCCCGACGGCTCCTCGCTCACCGACGCGCAGGCGCAGGCCGCGCTGATCGGCCAGAGCGACCTGGGTGCCGCCTGGACCGCGACGAGCGGCGCGGCGACCTGGCGGGACGGGATGCTGAAGGCGAGCACGTCGGCCGGTGAGTGCCAGAAGCTCCTCGACGCCCTCTACAGCGACCAGCTCCTCGGCGGCCCGGCCCGCGTGGCCGTCGGCCTGGACGATCCCGGCGCCGGCGCCCAGCTCCGCTACCAGATCGGCGCCCGCCGCCCGTCCGACGTGGACGCCACGCTGGACTGGCTGCACACGATGCCGGCGGACTGCGCCCGCTTCACGGCCGTCACCCAGCAGGACATCCAGGAGGACGTCCAGGTCACGGAGCTGGCCCTGCCCGAGGTCGGCGATGCCCGCCAGGGCCTGCACATCACCGTCTCCGCCACCACGAAGGACGACCAGGACATCCGCCTCACCCTGGACCTCGCCACGGTCCGCGTCGGCGACGACGCCTTCGCCTTCACCAACGGCGGCCTGGGCGACGTCCCCAACGACGCCACCCAGGCCGCCGTCCAGGTGGGCGCACTGCGCCTCGCGGACGTGCGCAGACAGGGGCGGGCGGAGGTGTAGGGACAGGGCGCGGGCGGGGCGGCTCGGACTTCCCCGGCGACCTCCCTCCCGTACACCGCGGCTGCCCCCGGCTGCCCCATCGGACCTTGCCGTTCGATGTGCGTTGCCTCTAGGTTGACGGTGGGTCGAATCCGCTTAATACGTCGCTGTCGTGTTGCGAGGTCGCCGTGTACGGACGTCCATCCGCTGCTTACGGACACTCCCCCGCGCGGAGGGCCCTCGCCGCCGCCGTGGCTGCCGCCTCGTCCCTGATACTCGCGGCCAACGCCGGTCCCGCCCGCGCCACGGCCCCCGCGGTCCCCGACACCCGGATCAGCGCCTCGGCCCCGGCGGCGGACGGCCGCTGACTCCGGATCACCTCGTCGGCCAGGGTGTTTCGTTCGGACCAGCCCGGCAAGATCCGAACGAGCGGCTCCGGGTGACGGAGGCCACAAGACTCGCGGGAAGCACCGGTACCGCAAATCCCACCACCGGCCTAGCCTGCCCGCATGACCTCCGCCACCCCCGCCTCCGCCGCCGCCCGCACCGCGCGGGACCTCACCGCCGACCTCCCGCTCACCGGTCTGGAGGACTTCTACCGGGACCTGCACCGGCATCCCGAACTGTCCCTGCGCGAACACCGCACCGCCGGGAAGCTCGCCGGGCGGCTCAGGGACGCCGGGTTCGAGACGGCCGAGGGCATCGGCGGCACCGGTGTCGTCGGACGGCTGGCCAACGGCGACGGACCCACCGTGCTGCTGCGCGCCGACATGGACGCGCTGCCCGTCACCGAGGCGACCGGGCTGCCGTACGCCTCCACCGTCGACGGTGTGATGCACGCCTGCGGGCACGACCTGCACGTCACCTGGCTGGCCGGGGCCGCCGCCGCCCTCGCCGCGGGCCGGGACACCTGGCGCGGCACCCTGCTGCTGGTCGGGCAGCCCGCCGAGGAGAGCGGACAGGGCGCCCGCGGGATGCTCGCCGACGGCCTGTACGAGCGCTTCGGCCGGCCCGACGCGCTGCTCGGCCAGCACGCCGTACCCGGCCCGGCGGGCGCGTACCCGCACGTGCCGGGACTGATCATGTCAGCGGCGACGGACGTGGACATCGTGGTGTACGGCCGGGGCGGCCACGGCTCGCGCCCCGAGGCGACCGTGGACCCGGTGGTGACCGCCGCCTACCTCGTCACCCGGCTCCAGACCGTGGTCTCGCGCGAGGTCGCCGCGGGCGAGTCCGCGGTCCTCACGGTGGGCCGCATCGAGGCGGGCACCCGGCACAACATCATCCCCGACGAGGCGCGCATCGCCCTGAACCTGCGCACCCAGTCCGAGGCGGTACGGCAGCGGATGCTGACCGCCATCCGCCGGATCGCGCGGGGCGAGTGCCTGGCCGCCGGCTGCCCCCGCGAGCCCGAGGTGACCATCGCCACCTCCTTCCCGCTGACGCTGAACGACGCGGCCACCGACACCGCCGTGGCCGCCGTGCACCGCGAACTCTTCGGCGCGGAAACGGTGTTCGACCCCGGCCCGGCGATGGGCAGCGAGGACTTCCCCGAGCTCGCCCTGGACGGCGCCATCCCCTACGCGTACTGGTTCATCACCACCACGCCCCACGACGTCTGGGACGAGGCCCCCGGCGACACCCTCCCGGAGAAGCTCACCGGCGTTCCCAGCAACCACAGCCCCCACTTCGCCCCGGACCTGGCCACCGTCGCCCCCGGCGTGCGCACCCTGGTGTCCGGGGCGCTGACACTCTTGCCGCAGGCATGACCTGGGCCCTCTCGTGTGGATCACGCCGCCGCTCGCGGGCCCTCGTCGTCACCAAGTAGCCCGCGAGCGGCGGCGGTTCAGGACTGCCGGAGCTGACTGAGCTGCCGCCGTACGTCCTCCAGCGCGCCCTGCCGGCGGCCCGGCACGCGGGCGCGCAACCGGGCGAGCGCGAGCCCGAGTTCGCGGGCGTGCGCCGCCTCCTCGATCCGCCCCCACTGGTGGTGCGCCCGGTCCACCGCGGCCTCCACCGCGGGCGCGTCCGCCGGCTGCCCGGCCGCGAGGCGGTGCTCGGCGACCTCCAGCCACCCCCGGCAGCTGCGCACCGGGTCCCCGGCGAACATCGCGAGATCGGCGCGCACCTCGGCCCAGTGCAGGGCGTCCTCGGAGGCCGGCCCCTGCTCGTCCGCGGCGGCCTCCTGGTACCGGGCGGCGATGGCGTCCGCCTCCTCGTGCCGCCCGGCCCGCACGGCGGTGCTGATCGCGGCATGGGGGTCGGCGGCGGGGGCGGCGGTTTCGGGGAGGGGGGTCCGGGGGGCGGGGGTGCCGGGCTGCGGGGGGATGCTCAGGGGGGTGCCCGGCTCCACGACCGCGGCCGGTTCCGTCGCCGCGCCCGGTTCCGTCGCCGCACCCGGTGCCGTCGCCGGGGCCGTACCCGTGCCGACGGGGCCGCCGTACGTCTGCCGCCCGCCCGCGACCGGCCCGGCCCCGAACGTCCCGCCGGGCGCGGGGTGCGGGATCGCCGGGTACGGCTGCGGGGCCTGGGCCGGAGCCTGGGCGGGGGCCAGCAGGATGTTGGTCGCGGTCTCCTCCGGGATGCGGGCGAGGGCCTGCTGGTGGAGGTCGTCCAGCGGGGGGCGGTGGCCGCTGCGCAGCAGGGTGGCCACCGTCTTCATGTACGACGGCTCGGCCGGCCCCCGGCGCCCGTGCGGCGGGGCGATCCGGCCGTAGACCGCGGTGGCGCGACCGCAGTCCAGCGGGTGTTCGTGCAGGTGCCGCCAGGTCTCCGGGTCCGCGTGCAGGTCGACCAGCAGGGCCGTCTGGCCGGGGGCGCGCAGCCGCAGTTCCTCGCGGATCCAGTGCCAGGGCAGCGCGGTGTAGCGGACCGTGGCCGGGGTGGTGCGGGCCAGTCCCAGATGCGGCAGCCGCTGCCGGCGGTCCAGATGCAGCTGGCCGGTGAGGAACACGGTGAGCGGTCCCGGCGCGGCCGCGGCGGCGCGCAGCCGGGTGAGGACGCCCTGGGGGTCCACGGGGTCCGCGAGCTCCACGACGTTGGCGGTGTCGGTGCCGGACAGCACGGTGGGGGCGACGGCGGCCAGCACCGGCAGCACCGCGGCCGCGTCCACCAGGCGCCCCCGGCCCAGCGGCGAGGCCGCGAGCAGCAGCACGGTTCCGGGCATGGTCCCTCCCCCTGTAGGCGCTGCGGTCCCTGCGGATCCGCTCTCTCCCGTCAGCACCGTAGCCGCTGTGACCCGCGGGCCGCGCCGCAGGCGGTGGATCAACCCCGTTCGGAGGGCCTGCCCGTCCCCCACGCACCCCATCCGCGGCCCAAGCCAGGAAGCCGCTGCGCCTCCGCCGCCGGCAGGAGCGCGGGGTCCCGGGGCTCCTCGTCCTCCGGAAGGCGGCGGACCGCGAAAGCGGTGGTGTCGTCGGCCAGCTGTCCACGGCTGTGCCGGAGCACGCCGTCGCGGACCCGGCGGACCAGGCGGCCGGGCTCGGCGCAGGCGGGGTCGGCGGCGACCGCCTCGCCGACGTCGCGGACCACGTCGTAGAACTCGCCCTTGCGGTCGCGGGCCTCCGTCACCCCGTCGGTGACCAGCAGCAGCGTCTCGTCCGGCGCGAGCGGCACCCGGTGCGTCGGCGGCAGCCCCCCGGTCAGATCGCTCAGGCCGAGCGGCACCCCGTCACCGCAGGGCAGCTCCCGCACCCCGTGCGGTCCGACCGCGAGCGGCGCCTCGTGCCCGAAGTTGATGATGTCGACCATGCCGGGGGCCTCGCGGGAGAAGGCGGCCAGCACCGCCGTGGCGAACCGCTCCCCGTCCTGGCTGCCGACCACGGCGGTGTGCATGCGGTGCCGGACGATCCGGGTCTCCAGGTGCTCGGCGACGGTCCGCAGGTCCTCCTCGAAATAGCCGGCCTCCCGGAAGCTGCCGAGCAGCGCGGCCGCCGCCTCCACCGCGCCGAGGCCCTTGCCCTGCACATCGCCGACGAGCACACGGGTGCCGTACGGACCGGGCTGGATGTCGTAGAAGTCGCCTCCGACCTGCGCCTCCACGTCCGCGGCGAGGTACACGCCCGCCTGTTCCACACCGGCCCAGCGCCTGGGCAGCGGCCGCAGCACCGCCCGTACCGTGGTCTCCGCGATGTCCTGCATGTGCAGCACGCGCCGCTCCCGCCGGGTGCGCACCACCGCCGCGAACACGGCCAGCACGCCGCCGAGGGCGACCAGCAGGAAGTCGGGCAGGCCCGCCCGGTACTGGTCGGGCCAGGCGTTGTCCACGAGGACGTACGTCACCAGGGACAGCGCCGCGAACCCGGCCGTCGTCCACACCCCGCAGACCGCGGAGGCGATGCCGGGCACCAGGACCACCCAGGAGACGAACCGGAAGTGCGCGCCGGTGTTGAGGTCCAGCACCGCGATGCCGACGAGCGTCAGCGAAGGCAGCAGCCACGCGTAGCCCCGTCCGCAGATCCGCGGCGGACGCAACCGCTGGTACCTCGTGCCGGTCACGGGGTCCGAGTCTCCAGCTTCGCCGTCGGCACACGCGCACCCGTGGCCCGTATGTGCGCCTCGGCCGGCCCGGAACCGCCGAAAACGCCGGGATTCCGGGCCCGGAGCCCCGGCCGACTTGCCGGGGCCTTCGGCCGGGTGTGCATTGGATAGCGGAACGGGGGCGAGGAGGAAGGAGTGCTCCCATGGCTCATGCGGCACCCACATCCGGCGGAATCCCCCGGCGCGCCCCGGCGCCCGAGGTGCGGGCCGGCACCTCCCCGGACCGGCGCCCGACACCCGACGTCCTCGGCGCCCGCACCCATCGCATCGCCCGGATCGCGGTCCCCGTCGTCCTGGCCCTGATCTACGGCTACTGGGTCGCGGCCATCAACCGCGCGGGCGGCCCCGTCACCGGCTGGAACCTGCTGCTCGGCTTCGCCAGCGCCCTCGTCTTCGCCGTGGTCTGCATCGCCCTGCTGGCGCTGGCCCCCCGGATGATCCGGGAGGTGCACGCACTGCTGTGGACGGCGTTCGTCGGCATCGCCTTCGGCTTCATCTACAGCCAGAGCGACCACTCGATCGTGCGGTCCCTCCTGATGTCCCTGCTGATCGCCGGGGCCACCTTCATCGCCTTCTTCTACCGGTACTACACCCGCGAGGACGCCTTCGGACGGCGGGTCCGCTGAGGCCGGGCGCGCTCCGCCGCCATCGCCCGAGCGGACGCACTCCGCTCGCGCACCGGCCCCGCGGGCCGTTGCCTGAGAGGGTGCCGCCACGTATGAGGAGCGCCCTGTCGGCCGTACTGATCACCCTGTCCTGCCTGCTCGTGCCGTTCGGCGCGCTGGCGCTGTGGGCGACGTACGGGCTCACCGACACGGGCCGGTACGTCACCACGATGGCCCCGCTCGCCACCGACCCGGACGTGCGGGAGGCGGTCGCGGACGCCGTCGGCGACAGCCTGCTCCGCGAGGCCGGCCACCGGCTGGACGCCGGCCCGCTGCAAGATCCCGTACGCCCCTTCGTGCACGACGCCGTGCGTTCCTTCACCCAGACACGGGCCTTCCGGCTCGCCTGGGACGCGGGCAACCGGGTCACCCACGACGCGGTGCTGCGGGCCCTGCGCGACGACCGCGACGAGGCGGCCGCCGAGCCGGTCACCGTGGACTTCGCCCCCGTCACCGCCCAGGTCAAACAGCAGCTCAGCGACGAGCACATACCGCTCGCCACCCGTATCCCGGTGCAGCACACGGCGGTCGCCGTGCTCCCGGCCGACGAACTGTCCTCGCTCCGAAAGGGGTTCCACGTGCTCGAAGTCGCCGGATTCTGGCTGCCGCTCGCGGCCGTGGTCTTCGCCGCCGCGGGGATCGCCCTGGCCGTGCGCCGCCGCCGGGCCATCGCCGCGACCGCGCTGGGCACCGCTCTCGGCGGCGCGCTGCTCGGGCTCGCGGTCGCCGTCGGCCGCACCCTGACCATCGCCGGCCTGCCCGCCGACGTGCCCCGCCCGGCCGCGGGAGCCGTCTACGACGCCCTGACCGGCACCCTGCGCACCGTCTCCTGGCTGCTGCTCGGCCTCGGCCTCACGGTGGCCCTCACCACCTGGCTGACCCGGAACCTGCGCCCCGGCCGCCTCGTGCGACGGCTGCGAGGACCGAAAGAGCCCGCGCCAGCTCCGGCTCAGGAACCGACCCGAGTCCAAGCCTGACCGCGTCCGGCGCCCCGCCGGGCCCCACCGCGAACGCCGTCCCCGGCGTGACGGCGATCCCCCGCTCCCGCGCCGCCGCCGCGAAGGTGTCGGCCCGCCACGGCGCCGGCAGCTGCCACCAGGCGAAGTACGCGGCCGGGTCCGACCGGACGGCGAATCCGTCCAGTTCCCCGGCCAGCAGCCGCCGGCGCCGCGCGGCGTCCCGCCGCTTGGCCGCCACCAGCCGCTCCACGGTTCCGTCGCCGATCCACCGCACCGCCGCCTCCAGCGCGAACCCGCCCGCGTTCCACCCCCCGGCCCTGATCGCCCGCGCCACGGCCTCGGTCCGGTCCTCGGGTACGACGACGAAGCCGGCGGTGAGTCCGGGCGCGACCCGCTTGGAGAGACCGTCGACCAGGTGGACGTGGCCGGGGGCGAGGGCCGCGAGCGGGGGTGCGCTCGTGCGGCCCGGCGGGTGGAGGAAGGACCAGACGCGGTCCTCGACCACCGGTATCCCCAGCCTGTGGACGGCGTCCGCCAGCTCGGCCCGGCGGCCCGCGCTCATGGTCAGCGTGGTCGGGTTGTGCAGGGTGGGCTGGAGGTAGAGGGCGGACAGGGGCGCGGCGCGGTGGGCGGCGGCGAGGGCGTCCGGCCGGGGGCCCTCCTCGTCCGTGCCGATCGGCACCAGGGTGTGGCCGAGCCGGACACCGATCTCCTTGACCATCGGATACGTCAGCGGTTCGACGCCGACACGGCCGCCGGGCCGGACCAGGGAGACGAGCGTGGCGGCGATCGCCTGCCGGGCGTTGCCGGTGAACAGGATCCGCTCCGGCTCGGCGCGCACCCCGTCTCGGGCGAGCAGCCCGGCGACCGCCTCCCGCGCGGCCGGCGTGCCCGCGACCGCGGCGGGCCGCAGCGTGTCCCCGAGCGCGTCGGACCGCGCGAGCGAGGCGAGGACCGGGCTCAGCATCTCCGACTGCCCGGGAAGGTAGGGATAGTTGAGCTCCAGGTTCACGGGCTCGGCGCCCGCCGCCTCGGTCAGGGCGCGCCCCGGCTGCCCGTCCGGCGCACCGGCCCGTACGAACGTGCCGCGGCCGACCTCGCCCACCACCAGCCCCCGGCGCACGAGTTCGGCGTACACCCGCCCCGCGGTGGAGGGGGCCAGCCCGTGCCGCCGCGCGAACGCCCGCTGCGGGGGCAGCCGCTGGCCCGGCCGCAGCCGCCCGCTCGCGATGTCGGCGGCTATCCGGTCGGCGATACGCCGGAAGTCGTTCACGGATCCCCCTGTCGCTCCCGTCCCGGATTGCACCGAGGGCAAAGATCTTATTGCACCGAGGAGTTGGGGCCCCTAGGGTCACCCGCATGCTCCCTTCCCTCGCTTACACCGACAAAGGCCCACGAACCACGCACCGGCTCCCTCTTCTCCTCCTCCACGGCCACCCCTTCGACCGCACGATGTGGGACCCGCAGGTGGCGCGGTTCTCGGCCGGGCGTCGGGTGATCGCCCCGGACCTGCGCGGCTACGGCGCCTCACCGGTGACGCCGGGCACGGTCCCCTTCGCCCGCCACGCCGCCGACCTGGCGGAACTCCTGGGCTTCCTGGGTGTGGACGCGTTCGTGGCGGTGGGGCTGTCGATGGGCGGCCAGATCGCGATGGAGTGCTGCGACCGGTTCGGCGACCGGGTCCGGGGCCTGGTCCTGGCCGACACCTCCGCCGCTCCGGAGACGGCCGAGGGGAAGCGGGTCCGGCGCGCGATGGCGGACCGGCTGCTCGCCGAGGGGATGCGGGGGTACGCCGACGAGGTGCTGGAACGGATGGTCGCGCCCTACGCCGACGCGCGGGTGAAGGCGCAGGTGCACGGCATGATGACGGCCACGCCGCCGGAGGGCGCCGCGGCCTCCCTGCGCGGCCGTGCCGAACGCCCCGACTACCGGCCGGTGCTGGCGCGCGTCTCCGCTCCGGCGCTGATCCTGGTCGGCGCCGACGACACCTACACGCCCGTCCCGGACGCCGAGGCCCTGGGCGCCGTGCTGCCGGACTCCGTCGTCGAGGTGGTCGAGGGCGCGGCGCATCTGCCGAATCTGGAACGCCCCGAGGAGTTCAACCGCGCGCTGGCGGCCTTCCTCCCCCGCGTGGACGGGACCGCGTAGGCAGGGACGCGGACCGGGCACCGCGGCCAGGGCCGCTAACCTTACGTGTCCGTCCTGGCCAGCGATTGACGGTGTCACCTCAGCGAAGGGTTGCACACATGGGCATTCTCACTCTCCTGCGAAACGCGTTCGGCCGCTCACGCAAACTCCGGGCCGCCGAGGCGGAGGGTGCGACGCCCCGACCGGCCCCGGCCACACCGGACACCCGCGAGCCGGCCCCGGTGATCCCCGAGCCCCGCGAGTCCCCGACCGCCGGGGAACACGACTTGGTGGCGGCCGCGTTCGACAAGGTACGGGTCCCGAAGCAGGCGGGGGAGCCCGAGGCCGACGGCAACCCTGGACACGAGACCGGGACCGAGGCTGCGGCGCCCCCGGCAACCGAGGCCGAGCCCCCGGCGACGACTGCCCCCGAACCGACCACCGACCCGGAGCCCGAGGCTGAACGGGCGGAGCCCGAGGTCGTGGCGGAGACCGAGGCCGAGGCTGCGGCTGAGGCCGAGGCGGAGATCGAGGCTGGGGCTGAGGCCGAGGCCGAGGCCGAGGCCGTGGCTGTGGCTGAGGCCGTGGCTGAGGTGCAGGCCGAGACCGAGGCGGACACGGAGCCCGAGCCGGAACCCGAGACCGGCAACGAGACGACGGTGCGAGGCCAGGCCGAGCCGGCCACCGAGCCGGAGCCCGAAGCCGAGCAGGCAGCGGCCGACGCCGATGTCGTGGCCGAGGTGCAGGCCGAGACCGAGGCGGACACGGAGCCCGAGCCGGAACCCGAGACTGAGCGGGTGGCGGCCGAGGTCGTGGCCGAGCCAGAGCTGGAAACCGGGACCAGCGCCGAGACGACGGCAGAGGGCGAAGCCGAGACGGAACCCGAAGCCGAGCGTGCAGCGGCTGAGGCCGAGCCCGAAGCGGCGGCCGAGGCGCGCCTCCAGCCGGAGACCGAGCCGGAACCCGAGCCTGGGATCGGGGCCGAGGCGGTAGCGGCCGGGGGTGAACCCGCGGTCGAGACCGAGGCGGATGTCCAGCCGGAGACCGACACCGGCGCTGAGCCCACCGCGCAGGCGGAGCCGGCGGCGGAGACCGAGTCCGACTCTCCTGAGCCCGCGGCGGAGCCGGAGCCTGTGCCGGTCGCCGTAGGGACGCACGAGGCCACCGACGGGCAGCCGGCAGCCGCGCCCGCGGACGAGGAGCCCTCGGACCTCCCGGCCCCGGCCGCGTCCACGGAGACCGCCGAGCAGTCCCCCGCACCGGCCACCGAGCCCACCGGACCCGAGCCGGAGGCAACGGCGGCGGCGCCCACCGCCCTCGCCGAGGGCCCCGACGACCCGCACGCCGCCGACGGCGAAGACGCGGACCACGCCCGCACCCCCGCGACCCCCCTCGCCGCGCTCAAGAAGAACGCCCCCACGCTCGCCACCGCCTACACCGCCGCCACCGACCCCCTCGCGAAGACCGACCTCACCGGCACCCGTGCCAAGCTCTACCTGGTGCTGGACCGCTCCGCGAGCATGCGGCCCTACTACAAGGACGGCTCCGCCCAGGCCCTCGCCGACCAGACGCTCGCCCTCGCCGCGCACCTGGACCCCGAGGCCACGGTCCACACCGTCTTCTTCTCCACCGAAGTGGACGGCACCACCGACCTCACCCTCACCCCGGACCACGCGACGCGGATCGACGACACCCACGCGGGCCTGGGCCGGATGGGCCGTACCAGCTACCACGCCGCCGTGGAAGCCGTACTGGCCCACTACGACGCCAACGTCGCCCCCGGCACCCCGGCCCTCGTCGTCTTCCAGACCGACGGCGCCCCCGACGCCAAGACCCCCGCGACCCAGGCCCTGACCGCCGCCGCGACGTCCCACCCCACGGTGTTCTTCTCCTTCGTCGCGTTCGGTGACACGGACAACAAGGCCTTCGACTACCTCCGCAAGCTGAAGACCCCCAACACCGCCTTCTTCCACGCGGGCCCCACCCCCCGCGAACTGACGGACACGGAACTCTACGAGGGCGTCCTCGCCACCTGGCGCCCGTAACCGCGGGACGTCCCGCCCGGTCACCGGCCGCCCCTTCCCACCCTGTAAAACGGGAAGCGGGCGGCCCACCCGTCTCGGCTACCATTTCAAGGTTCGTAAAACAACCCGACCTGGGAGCAGCCCGCGATGGCTCGACACCTCATCACCAGCGCCCTTCCGTACATCAACGGGATCAAGCACCTGGGCAACATGGTGGGGTCCATGCTCCCGGCCGACGTCTACTCCCGCTACCTCCGCCAGCGCGGCCACGACGTCCTCTACATCTGCGCCACCGACGAGCACGGCACCCCCGCCGAGCTGGCCGCCAAGGAGCAGGGCCTTCCCGTGGACGCGTTCTGCGCGCAGGCGCACGACGCCCAGAAGGCGGTCTACGACGGCTTCGCGCTGGCCTTCGACTACTTCGGCCGCAGCTCCTCCGCCGAGAACCGCGAGATCACCCAGCACTTCGCCCGCAAGCTGAACGAGAACGGCTTCATCGAGGAGCGGGCGATCCGCCAGGTCTACAGCCCCGCCGACGGCCGGTTCCTCCCGGACCGCTACGTCGAGGGCACCTGCCCGCACTGCGGCTACGACAAGGCCCGCGGCGACCAGTGCGAGAACTGCACCCGCGTGCTGGACCCGACCGACCTGATCAACCCGCGCAGCGCGATCTCCGGCTCCACCGACCTGGAGGTCCGCGAGACCAAGCACCTCTTCCTGCTCCAGTCCAAGCTCCAGCACGAGGTCGAGGAGTGGGTCGCCCGGCATGAGGCCGACTGGCCGCAGCTGGCCTCCTCCATCGCCCGCAAGTGGCTGACCGAGGGTCTGCACGACCGGGCGATCACCCGCGACCTGGACTGGGGTGTCCCGGTCCCGGCGGACACCTGGCCCGAGCTGGCGGCCGAGGGCAAGGTCTTCTACGTCTGGTTCGACGCCCCGATCGAGTACATCGGCGCGACGAAGGAATGGGCGGACCAGGACCAGGCCAACCGGGACTGGAAGTCCTGGTGGTACGACGTCGACACCGAAGTCCGCTACACGGAGTTCATGGCCAAGGACAACGTCCCGTTCCACACGGTGATGTTCCCGGCCACGGAACTGGGCGTGCGCGAGCCGTGGAAGAAGGTCGACTACGTCAAGGCCTTCAACTGGCTGACGTACTACGGCGGCAAGTTCTCCACCTCGCAGAAGCGGGGTGTGTTCACCGACCAGGCCCTGTCCATCCTGCCCGCCGACTACTGGCGCTACTTCCTGATCGCCAACGCCCCGGAGTCGGACGACTCGTCCTTCACCTGGGAGCACTTCACCGCCACGGTGAACAAGGACCTGGCCGACACGCTCGGCAACTTCGTCAACCGCGTCCTGTCCTTCTCCCGCAAGCGCTTCGGCGACGACGTCCCGGCCGGCGGCGAGCCGGGCGAGGCGGAGGCGAGGCTCGGCGAGGAGATCGCGAGGCTCCTCGCGGAGTACGAGTCGCAGATGGAGTCCCTCCAGTTCCGCAAGGCCGCGGCGGCCCTGCGCGCACTGTGGTCGGCCGGCAACTCCTACCTGGAGGAGAAGGCCCCCTGGCTGGAGATCAAGACCGACAAGGACGGCGCGGCCCTCACCCTGCGCACGGCGATGAACCTCATCCACCTCTACGCGGTCGTCTCCGAGCCCCTGATCCCGGCCACGGCAGCGGCCATGCGCGGTGCCTTCGCCCTCGCCTCGGACACCGCCACCTGGGTGAGTGGGGACGAGGCCAAGTCCCTCACCTCGGTGCCGGCCGGCACCCCCTTCACGGTCCCGCCGGTCCTGTTCGCCAAGCTGACGGACGACGATCTGGCCGCCTACAAGGAGCGCTTCGGCGGCGAGGACAAGGCGGAGCCGACCGCCTGAGTCGTCGTGCGGCACCGCAGGGCCCGGAACGTCATCATGGCTTCCGGGCCCTGTTCGTGTCCTGCGGGTCCGCTTCCTCTGGCAGAGATCGGATCTCGTGAACCTTCCCGAACCCCACCGGCGGCTGATCGCGGACGCCGTCACGGCGGGCGGACCGCATGGTCTGGTCCTCGCCGGCGGATACGCGCTGGAGGCGCACGCGCTCCTGCGGCGCCCGCACGGCGACGTCGACCTCGCCACCGAGAGCGCCGAGGACATGCCGCGCATCGCCTGCGCGGTCACGGCCGCCCTGGAGGCGAGGGGTCGTACCGTCCGCGCCGGGGACGTGACCGCGCGCACCGCGCGGCTCACCGTCACCGACCCGCCGACCGGCGAGCCCGGCGTCCTCGGCCTGCACAAGGAGAGCCTGTGGGGGCCGCCGGAGCTCACCGCGTACGGGCCCGCGCTGTGCCTGGAGGACGCCGTCGGTACGAAGATCCGCGCGCTCTACGACCGGGGCGCCGCCGTCGACCTGATCGACGCGCGGGCCGCGGCGAGCCGGTTCTCCCTGCCCGACCTGGAGGAACTGGGCCGCCGGCACGCCCATGACGCCTTCGACCTGCCCACCCTCCAGTCCCGGCTGACCGGCACCGACTTCTACCCCGACACCCACTTCACCCGGTACGGCCTCGACGAGGCGGAGATCGCCGGGCTGCGGGCCTGGGCCCAGCGGTGGTCGGACGACATCGCCGAGCGGCTGCTGGAGGACGGCGCCTTCCCCGACCTGGAGGAGACCGAGCGGGAAGAGGGCGAGTGACGCGAAGACGCCCGGCACCCCGAGGGGGTCCGGGCGTCTCGCGCCTGCGGGGGGACTACTTCGGCTGCGGCTTCCTGATGCTCAGGTGCAGCTCGCGCAGCCGGGACTCCTCCAGCTCGGTCGGGGCGCCCATCATCAGGTCCTGGGCGTTGCCGTTGAGCGGGAAGGCGATCGTCTCGCGGATGCTGGGCTCGTCCGCGAGGAGCATGACGATACGGTCCACACCGGGGGCGATGCCGCCGTGCGGCGGGGCGCCGAAGCGGAACGCGCGCAGCATGCCGGCGAACTTCTCCTCGACGGTCTCCCGGTCGTAGCCCGCGATCTCGAACGCCTTCAGCATGATCTCCGGCTCGTGGTTCCGGATCGCGCCGGAGGACAGCTCGACGCCGTTGCAGACGATGTCGTACTGCCAGCCCAGGATGTCCAGCGGGTCCTGCGTCTCCAGTGCCTGCAGGCCGCCCTGCGGCATCGAGAAGGGGTTGTGCGAGAAGTCGATCTTGCCGGTCTCCTCGTCCTTCTCGTACATCGGGAAGTCGACGATCCAGCAGAAGCGGAAGACGTTCTCCTCGAACTGGCCGGCGCGCTTGGCGGCCTCGACGCGGACCGCGCCCATGATCTTGGAGACCTCGTCGTACTCGCCGGCACCGAAGAAGATCGCGTGGCCGGGGGCGAGGGAGAGGCGCTTGGTCAGCTCGGCGACGTTCTCCTCGGTGAGGAACTTCGCGATCGGGCCGGTCAGCGTGCCGTCCTCGCCGACGCGGACCCAGGCCAGGCCCTTGGCGCCCAGCGTCACCGCGAAGTCGCCGAGCTGGTCGAAGAACTTGCGCGGCTGGTCCTGCACCGCCGGCACCGGCAGCGCGCGCACGTGCTTGCCCGCGAACGCCTTGAACTCCGAGCCCTCGAAGACATCGGTGATGTCCACCAGCTCCAGCTTGGCGCGCAGGTCCGGCTTGTCGGAGCCGTACTTCAGCATCGCCTCGCGGAACGGGATCCGCGGGAAGGGGGAGGTGACGTGCCGGCCGCCGCCGAACTCCTCGAACAGCTCGGTCATGAGCTTCTCGATCGGCTGGAAGACGTCCTCCTGCTCGACGAAGCTCATCTCGACGTCGAGCTGGTAGAACTCGCCCGGCGAACGGTCGGCGCGGGCGTCCTCGTCGCGGAAGCAGGGCGCGATCTGGAAGTAGCGGTCGAAGCCGGAGATCATCAGCAGTTGCTTGAACTGCTGCGGGGCCTGCGGCAGCGCGTAGAACTTGCCGGGGTTCAGCCGGGAGGGGACGACGAAGTCGCGGGCGCCCTCGGGGGAGGTCGCGGACAGGATCGGCGTCGCCATCTCGTTGAAGCCGAGCGCGGTCATCTTGTGGCGAATCGCGGAGATGACCGCCGTACGCAGCATGATGTTGCGGTGCATGCGCTCGCGGCGCAGGTCGAGGAAGCGGTACTCCAGGCGCCGCTCCTCGTTGACCCCGTCCTCGGCGTTGATGGTGAAGGGCAGCGGCTGGGCCGCGCCGAGCAGCTCGACCTCGGTCACCTCGACCTCGATCTCGCCGGTCGGCAGGTCCGGGTTCACGTTCTCGGTTCCACGTGAAACAACGGAGCCGTCGACGCGGACCGTGGACTCCTTGGAGAGCTTGTCCAGGGCCTCGTAGGCGGGGGTGCCGGGGCGGGCGACCAGCTGCGTGATGCCGTAGTGGTCGCGCAGATCGATGAAGAGGATGCCGCCCAGGTCGCGCCGATTGTGCAGCCAGCCGCTGAGCCGGACGTCGGTGCCGACGTCAGAGGCGCGGAGCTGGCCGCAGGTGTGGGACCTGTACCGATGCATCGTCGTTCATCGTCCTTCGTGGGTTTCGGGTGATGACCGCCGGGGTTGCCGACCCTGGCTGGTCCAAGGGTACCGGCCACCCCACGGTCGGCTCCCCGTGATTCGCGGCCCCGGAGCCCTCCCCGGCCGTACGGTGGCACACACCGGTCGCAACTCCTTAAATTAGGGCAATGCGTACAGGTGAGCCGCTCCCGGCCGTCGGAGACGTCCTCGCCGCACTCGCGACCGGGCTGTGGCACTGGGACACCGCGGACAAGCTGGTCACCGTGGACGCGGAGGCGGCGCGGCTGCTCGGGCTGCCCGCGGCGCCGGCCACCCTCACCGAGGACCAGACCCGCGCCCGGCTGCATCCGGCCGACTGGAACGAGATCACCGCGGTGGTGCAGCGCGCGGTCGCCGAGGGCACGCTCGCCGAGGTGCGGGTGCGGATCATGGACGAGGAGGGCACCGTCCTGCGCGTCGCCCGCAGCCGCTCGAAGCCGTCGTACGACGCCGGGCGGCACGCCTATGTCCTGACCGGGACCCTCCAGGAGGTCGCCGAGCCGGGGCCGGACGGACCCGACCCGGTGGGCGGCCGTACCGCGGTCACGGGGCCCTGGCGGCGTTCGCGGGAGGCGTTCCTGCTGGACGCGGGCCGGGCGCTGGCCGAGGCGCGGTCCACCGCGGAGGTGCTGCGGGTCGCGGCGGGCCTGTCGATGCCGGGGTTCTCGCCGAACGGCCTGGTGGTGTTCGGGGTGGAGGGCGACCGGCTGACGATGATCGGCCACCACGGGCACGAGTCCGAGGAGATGGGCCCGTTCACCAGCATGCCGCTGGCCCTGGACTATCCGGCGGCCGAGGTGGTGCGCACCGGGCGGGCGGTCTACCTCTCGTCGCCGGAGGAGTACCGGGAGCGCTATCCGGTGACCTGGCCGCTGGCCCGGCCCTTCGGGCGCAGCTCGTGGGCGTTCCTGCCGCTGACCGTGGGCGGGCGCACCATGGGCGCCTGGATGGCGGGCTTCGCCTATCCGGTGGCGTTCACCCCGGACGAGCGGGCGGTGCTGACGACGGTGGCCCGGATGCTCGCGCAGGCCCTGTCCCGTGCGGAGACCGCCGAGTCGGAGCGGGAGCTGACCGAGGGCCTCCAGCGCTCCATGCTGCCCTCGCTGGGCCCGGAGGTACCGGGGGTGCGGATCGCCGCCCGCTACATCCCGACCGGCGGCGGGCTCCAGGTGGGCGGCGACTGGTACGACATGATCCCGCTGCCCGCCGGCCGGTTCGCGCTGGTCATCGGGGATGTGCAGGGCCACGATGTGCGGGCGGCCGGGCTGATGGGGCAGCTGCGGATCGCGCTGCGCGCCTACGCCTCCGAGGGACACCGCCCGGACGCCGTGCTCTCGCGCGCCTCCCGCTTCCTGCACGGGATGACGCAGGACGCGGAGATCTCCGACCCGCGCTTCGCGACCTGCCTGTACGTGGCGGTCGACCCGGTGAGCGGGCGGCTGGAGATCGCCCGCGCGGGCCATCCGGACCCGGTGATCCGGATGGCCGACGGCACGGTGATGCTGCGGCCGACGGCGGGCGGGCTGCCGCTGGGCATCGACCCGGACGCGGACTATCCGACGACCCGGTTCGCGCTCCAGCCCGGAGAGACGCTGACGCTGTGCACCGACGGGCTGATCGAGACCGGCGGGCACGACCTGGACAGCGGCTGGCAGCGGCTGCGGGCGATCCTGGAGAAGCACGAGGGCGATCTGGAGGCGCTGGCCGACGCGCTGGTGCAGGGCGTGCACGGACCGTCCTCGCACCACACGACGGGACCGCTGGCCGACCGGCGCGAGGACGACATCGCGCTGCTGCTCCTGTGCCGGCCGGGGCCGGGCTGCGGCCGCGACGACACCGCGACGGCGCGCTCGCGGGTGCGGCGCATGCTGCTGTCGGTGGGCCAGGACGAGCCGGAGCGGATCGCCGTGGCGCGCCGGCATGTGCGCGATGTGCTGCACGACTGGTCCTGTCCCGACCAGGTCGACTCGGCGGAGCTACTGGTCTCGGAGATGGTCACCAACGTCCTGGTGCACACCGACGCGGACGCGCTGCTGCTGGTCGAGGTCGTCGAGGAGGACGGCCGGCGGCGGCTGCGGGTGGAGGTGTTCGACAGCGGCGACGACCTGCCGCACAAGCGCCGGCCCGGCGAACTGGCGTCCTCCGGGCGCGGGTTGCTGCTGATCGGGCTCCTCGCGCACGCCTGGGGGGTGGACCCGCAGGGCGAGGGCAAGAGCATCTGGTTCGAGCTCTACGAGGGGGCGTCGGAGCCGGGTGGCGGGGAGCCCCCGGCGGGTGCGGGCGGGTAGCGGTCGCGCAGTTCCTGTACGACACCGAAGGCGGCCGCGGTCAGCGGGACGGCCAGGAGCATGCCGAGGATGCCCGCCACGGAGGCGCCGGCCGTGATGGTGACCATGACCACCGCGGGATGCATCTGCACGGTACGGCTCTGGATCACCGGCTGGAGCACGTGCCCCTCCAGTACCTGCACGGCCAGCACCACCCCGAGCGTCCACAGCGCGATGACGAAGCCCCGGTCGGCGAGGGCGACGAGCACCGAGACCGCGCCGGAGATGAACGCGCCGAGGTAGGGAATGTAGGCGCCGACGAAGACCAGCGCGCCGAGCCCGAGGGCGCCGGGCACCCGGAGGACGAGCAGGCCGGCGGTGATGCAGGCGGCGTCGATCAGGGCGATCAGGGTGGTGCCGCGCATGAAGCCCTCGACTGCCTGGTAGGCGCGCCGCGCGACGGCCTCCAGGGTGTCGGCGGTGCCCTGGGGCGCGAGGGAGCGCAGGGCGCCCGCCACCAGGTGGGAGTCGCGCAGGAAGAAGAAGACCAGGACGAGGGCGAGGACGGCCAGGGCGATGCTCTCGCCGACGACGCTCACCCCGCTGATCACGTTGGTCACGGCCGTGCCGCCGAAACGCCGCAGCAGTTCCCCGGAGTTGGTGGTGAGGTCCTCCAGGCCGGTTCCGGCGGCTCCGAAGTGCCGGGAGACGCTCTTGGCGGCGTTGCGCAGGGAGGTCATGATCTCGTCGCCGCTGTCCACGAGGGCGGCGGCGACGATGTAGACGGCGCCGCCGACGACGGCCACCACCGCCACGCAGGTCAGCCCGGCCGACACCGAGCGCCGCACGCCGGCCCGCACCAGGCGGCGGTGCAGCGGGCCGAGCAGGGCGGTGCCGAGGAGGGCGAGCAGCACCGCGGTGACGGCGGTGCGGAACTCCGCGCACAGCCGCACCCCGACCCATCCGACCCCGGCGGCCAGCAGCAGCACGGCACACCACGCGGCGAACCGCCGGACGGGCTCGGGCAACAGAGGCACGTTCCCCAGCCGATCACGCCGGCCGCCGGGTGTCCCGCCCCGCGGGTCCGGGCGGGTGAGTGCCGTCGTGCCTCAGGGGCGCCCCCGCGGGCTTCGCCTGCCACAAAGGCGCCCCGTTCCGGTCGGGTCAGGCCTCGGGACCCTCGTCGGTCATGCCGTGGACGGCCGGGACCGTGCCCAGGCGGCCCTTCTGGAAGTCCTCGAAGGCCTGCATCAGTTCGTCCTTGGTGTTCATGACGAAGGGGCCGTAGTGGGCCATCGGCTCCCGGATCGGGCGGCCGCCGAGGAGGACGACCTCCAGGTCCGGCGTGTTGCCGTCCTGCCGCTCGTCCGCGCGCACGGTCAGCGAGGATCCGGCACCGAAGACGGCCGTCTGGCCCGTGTGGACGGGTCGGCGCTCGGCACCGGCGCTGCCACGGCCGGCCAGCACGTACGCGAGCCCGTTGAAGTCCTCCCGCCAGGGCAGCGTGATCTCCGCGCCCGGCGCGAGCGTCGCGTGGACCATGGTGATCGGGGTGTGCGTGATGCCGGGACCCTCGTGGCCGTCCAGCTCGCCGGCGATCACCCGCAGCAGCGCGCCGCCGTCCGGCGAGGTCAGCAGCTGGACGCTGCGGGCCCGGATGTCCTGGTAGCGCGGGGCCATCATCTTGTCCTTGGCCGGCAGGTTCACCCACAGCTGGAGCCCGTGGAAGAGTCCGCCCGAGACGACGAGGTGCTCCGGCGGCGCCTCGATGTGCAGCAGCCCGGCGCCCGCGGTCATCCACTGGGTGTCGCCGTCGGTGATGGTGCCGCCGCCGCCCTGGCTGTCCTGGTGGTCGAAGATCCCGTCGATGATGTAGGTGACGGTCTCGAAGCCGCGGTGCGGATGCCAGGGGGTGCCCTTGGGCTCGCCCGGCGCGTACTCCACCTCGCCCATCTGGTCCATCATGATGAACGGGTCGAGATGGCGGTAATTGATCCCCGCGAACGCCCGGCGCACCGGGAAGCCCTCACCCTCGTAGCCGCTCGGCGCGGTGGTGACGGTGAGGACCTTGCGCGCCACCGCGTCGGCGGGGGCGGTCACACGGGGCAGCGTCAACGGGTTCTCGACGGTCACTGCGGGCATGGTGGCCTCCTTCGTGCGCTCACTTTAGTTGAGCGTTGAACTTCTTGCCACCCACAACAGGGCGGGCCCGGAAGGAATTCCCTCCGGGCCCGCACAGCGGCGCCTCTCAGCCGATCAGCCGTACGAGCGCCGGCCGGCAGCGGTACGGCCCTGTCAGCCGTACATGCGGCGCATCGCGTAATCGACCATCTGCTCGACCGCCTTCGCGTCGAACACCATCCGGTGCTCGCCCTCCATGTCCAGGACGAAGCCGTAGCCGGTCGGCAGCAGGTCGATCACCTCCGCACCGGTGATCACGAAGTACTTGGACTCCTTGCCCGCGTACCGCCGCAGCTCCTTGAGCGAGGTGAACATCGGGATCACCGGCTGCTGGGTGTTGTGCAGGGCGAGGAAGCCGGGGGTGTCACCGCGCGGGCAGTACACCTTCGACGTGGCGAAGATCTGCTGGAAGTCCTCGGGGGACATCTGACCGGTGGTGAACGCGCGCACGGCGTCCGCGAGCGAGGGCGGGGACGGCTCCGGATAGAGCGGCGGCTGCTGGCCGTATCCGCCGGCCCCGCCCGCCATCTGCTGCTGCCCCGACGTGTACTGCTGCTGCGCGGCGCCGCCGTCCATGGGCTGGCCGTATCCGTACATGGGCGCAAGCGTACCGAGATCCGGGCCGCCGCAGGGATGGACCCGAACGGCCCACAGGAGTAGACCCATCTCACACTTGGCCGGGCTGGGGTTGCGCCTTATTACCGGCGGGTAGCATCATCGTAGCTACTTATTGGTACGTGAAACAGCTGCGAGGAGTCAGTGCCTCGCCGATCCCTCAACGGAGCCGTCGCCATGGGGCACTACAAGTCGAATCTCCGCGACATCGAGTTCAACCTCTTCGAAGTACTCGGGCGCGACAAGGTGTACGGCACCGGCCCGTTCGAGGAGATGGACGTCGAGACCGCCAAGAGCATCCTGGAGGAGATGACCCGCCTCTCGGAGAACGAGCTGGCCGAGTCCTTCGCCGACGCCGACCGCAACCCGCCGGTCTTCGACCCGGAGACCAACACCGCGCCGGTCCCGGCCTCCTTCAAAAAGAGCTACCAGGCCTTCATGGAGTCCGAGTACTGGCGTCTCGGGCTGCCCGAGGAGATCGGCGGCACCACCTCGCCGCGCTCCCTGATCTGGGCCTACGCCGAGCTGATCCTGGGCGCCAACCCGGCCGTGTGGATGTACTCCTCGGGCCCGGCGTTCGCCGGCATCCTCTTCGAGGAGGGCAACGAGGTCCAGAAGCACATCGCCTCGATCGCCGTGGAGAAGCAGTGGGGCTCCACGATGGTGCTCACCGAGCCCGACGCGGGCTCCGACGTGGGCGCCGGCCGCACCAAGGCGGTCCAGCAGGAGGACGGCTCCTGGCACATCGAGGGCGTGAAGCGCTTCATCACCTCCGGTGAGCACGACATGTCGGAGAACATCCTCCACTACGTGCTCGCGCGTCCCGAGGGCGCCGGACCCGGCACCAAGGGCCTGTCCCTCTTCCTGGTGCCGAAGTACCTGTTCGACTTCGAGACCGGCGAGCTGGGCGAGCGCAACGGCGTCTACGCCACCAACGTCGAGCACAAGATGGGCCTGAAGGCCTCCAACACGTGCGAGATGACCTTCGGCGACCGGCACCCCGCCAAGGGCTGGCTGATCGGCGACAAGCACGACGGCATCCGCCAGATGTTCCGCATCATCGAGTTCGCCCGCATGATGGTCGGCACGAAGGCGATCTCCACGCTGTCCACCGGCTACCTGAACGCCCTGGAGTACGCCAAGGAGCGCGTCCAGGGTCCGGACCTGGCCAACTTCATGGACAAGGCCGCGCCCAAGGTCACCATCACCCACCACCCCGACGTGCGCCGCTCGCTGATGACGCAGAAGGCGTACGCGGAGGGCATGCGCGCCCTGGTGATGTACACCGCCTCGATCCAGGACGCGATCCAGATCAAGGAGGCGAACGGCGAGGACGCCTCCACCGAGCACGCCCTCAACGACCTGCTGCTGCCCGTCGTCAAGGGCTACGGCTCCGAGAAGGCCTACGAGCAGCTGGCCCAGTCGCTGCAGACCTTCGGCGGCTCCGGCTTCCTCCAGGAGTACCCGATCGAGCAGTACATCCGGGACTCCAAGATCGACACCCTCTACGAGGGCACCACCGCGATCCAGGGCCAGGACTTCTTCTTCCGCAAGATCGTCCGCAACCAGGGCGCCGCGCTGAACTCGCTCGCCGAGGACATCAAGAAGTTCCTGGCGCTCGGCACCGGCGGTGAGGAGCTGGCCGGCGCCCGCGAGCACCTGGCCAAGGCAGCCGTGGAGCTGGAGGCGATCGTCGGCCTGATGCTGACCGACCTGGCCGCCACCCAGGACGACGCCAAGAACATCTACAAGGTCGGCCTGAACACCACCCGCCTGCTGCTCGCCTCCGGCGATGTCATCGTCGGCTACCTGCTGCTCAAGGGCGCCGCCATCGCCGCCGAGAAGCTCGCCACGGCCTCCGCGAAGGACAAGGCGTTCTACACCGGCAAGATCGCCGCGGCGAAGTTCTTCGCGGCGAACGTCCTGCCGGGCGTCACCCTCGCCCGCAAGGTCGCCTCGGGCGTCGAGCTGGACCTGATGGAGCTGGACGAGGCCGCGTTCTAGGACCCGGACCGGCGTCGCCGCGCGGCGCCGCTCCCGGACGTTCCGGACGTCCCCGCCGTTTCCGTGCACGGGCCCGCTCCCCTTACCGGGAGTGGGCCCGTGCCCGTCGTTAAGGTGAATCCCATGAGCGCACCCGTCCGCTTCGACCGCGGCCACACCGACGACCTGATGACCTTCCTGGCGGCCGGCCCGTCGCCGTACCACGCCGTGGCGAACGTCGCCGAGCGGCTGGAGAAGGCCGGATTCAGGCAGGTCGCCGAGACGGACGCGTGGGACGGCACCAGTGGGGGCCGGTACGTACTGCGCGGCGGCGCGATCATCGCCTGGTACGTCCCCGAGGGCGCCGCGCCGCACACGCCGTTCCACATCATCGGCGCGCACACCGACTCCCCGAACCTGCGGGTCAAGCCGCGCCCGGACAGCGGAGCGCACGGCTGGCGGCAGGTCGCCGTGGAGGTCTACGGCGGCCCGCTGATGAACTCCTGGCTCGACCGCGATCTGGGCCTGGCCGGCCGGCTGACCCTGCGCGACGGCTCCAGCGTCCTGGTCGACGTGGACCGGCCGCTGCTGCGGGTGCCGCAGCTCGCCATCCACCTGGACCGCTCGGTCAGCAGCGAGGGCCTCAAGCTGGACAAGCAGCGCCACCTCCAGCCCGTGTGGGGTCTCGGCGACGAGGTGCTCGACGGCGATCTGATCTCCTTCCTGGAGCAGGAGGCCGGCCTGGAACCGCACTCGGTGGCCGGCTGGGACCTGATGACGCACCCGGTGGAGCCGCCGGCCTATCTCGGCCGGGACCGCGAACTGGTCGCCGGGCCGCGCATGGACAACCTGCTGTCCGTGCACGCGGGCGCCGCCGCGCTGGCCGCCGCCGTGACGTCCGGCGCCCCGCTCAGCCGCATCCCGGTGCTGGCCGCCTTCGACCACGAGGAGAACGGCTCGCAGTCCGACACCGGCGCGGACGGCCCGCTGCTCGGCTCCGTCCTGGAGCGCTCGGTGTTCGCCCGCGGCGGCACCTACGAGGACCGCGCCCGCGCCCTCGCCGGCAGTGTGTGCCTCTCCTCCGACACCGGCCACGCCGTGCACCCCAACTACGCGGAGCGGCACGACCCGACGCACCACCCGCGGGTCAACGGCGGCCCGATCCTCAAGGTGAACGTCAACAACCGCTACGCCACGGACGGTTCGGGCCGCGCGGTGTTCACCGCCGCCTGCGAGAGGGCCGGTGTCCCCTTCCAGTCGTTCGTCTCCCACAACTCCATGCCCTGCGGCACCACCATCGGCCCGATCACCGCGGCCCGGCACGGCATCCGCACGGTCGACATCGGCGTGGCGATCCTGTCCATGCACAGCGCCCGCGAACTGTGCGGCGCCGACGACCCGTTCCTCCTCGCCAACGCCCTGACGGCCTTCCTCGTGGACTAGTCCCCGCGGTCTCCGGCCGGTCGCGAACGGCCTGCCGCGAAGGCGTCTTTCGGACGGCCGCCTCGCGCAGGGCTATGCGGGGCGGCGCCGGGTACCCGGACGGGACCGGAGATTCCGGAACCGAAAGGGGAGGCGAAGCCTCATGGGGCTCGGCGGATGCATCATCCTCATCGCCGTGGGGGCCATACTCACGTTCGCGACCGACTGGCACATGCACGGCGTCAATCTCACGGTCGTCGGCCTGATCCTGATGGCCGTCGGACTGATCGGCGTCGCCACGTTCAGCGGTATCGCCCGGCGCAGGCGGGTCGTCGTACCGCCGACGACGCCGATCGTGGAGGAGGAACCCCACCACCATCACCACCACACCGGTGACGGCTACACCGACGGCTACGGCGTCTGAGACCCGCTCTCCTGCTCGTCCATGCCCGCCAGGACGAGCGGCAGACGGTCCGTCGCCCCCTCGGCAAGGCGGACCGGGACACCCCAGTCCTGCTGGTGGACGTGGCACGCGGGGTACTGGTTGGCCGGGTCGTCGTCGCAGGACGCGGCCATCGCGGATATGTGCAACACCCCTTCCTGAACGGTCGCGTCGAGCTCCAGCTCGCGGCTCAGACCGGTATCCGCGCCCTCGCCCTCGAGCAGCAGCTCGGGCGGGGTCGAGGAGACCAGCAGGCGGGTGGAGGGGCCGTACCGGGTGTCCAGCTTCTGGCCGGGCGGGGCCTGGAAGATGACGTCCAGCCGCAGCCGGCCGGGGGCGACCTCGGTGGCGGCGCGCTGGGTGCGGTGGGCCACCGACTCCACGCGCACCGCCTCCTCCGGCAGCCGCAGCCGGGTCAGCCGGTGCCGGGCCGACTCCACCACCACGACGTCCTCGCCGACCAGCACCGCGTCACTGGGCTCGCGCAGATCGGTGGCGAGCGTGGTCACCTCGCCGGTCGCGGGATCGTACCGGCGCAGCGCGTGGTTGTAGGTGTCGGCGACCGCGACCGAGCCGTCCGGCAGGGCGGTGACGCCCAAGGGGTGCTGGAACAGGGCCTGTTCCGCCACGCCGTCCCGGTGCCCGAAGTCGAACAGACCGGTGCCGACCGCGGTGTGCACCGCGCCGCCGGGGTCCACCCAGCGCAGGGCGCTGGTCTCGGAGTCGGCGAGCCACAGCCGGTCGGCGGTGGCCGCGAGCCCGGAGGGCTGGGCGAACCACGCCTCGGCGGCGGGGCCGTCGACCAGGCCCTCGTTGGTGGTGCCGGCCGCGACGGCGACGGTGCCGTCCTCGGGGTCGTACGTCCACAGCTGGTGGACGCCCGCCATGGCGATCCACACCTTGCCCCGCCACCAGGCGACGTCCCAGGGGGAGGAGAGGTCCACCTCGCGGGCCGGGCCGGAGGTGGCGGAGCCCTGCATCCACTGGTGCCCGGTGCCCGCGAGGGTCGTGGTGCGGCCCGTCTCCGGATCGAAGCGGCGCAGGGCGTGATTGACGGTGTCCGCCACCACCACGGTGCCGTCGGGCAGCAGGGCGAGCCCCTGCGGCTCCTGGAACCGGGCGCGGTCCTCCAGACCGTCGGTCGCTCCGCGGCCGCCCTGGCCGATGCGCCGTACGACCGTCTCCCCGTCCGGCGCGAGCTCCACCAGTTGGTGCCGGGTGGTGTCGCTGACCAGCAGATTCCCGGAGGGCAGCGCCAATGCCTTGCCCGGAAAGCGCAGTGTCGTCGGCTCCGGCTCCGGCGGGACGTACGGGCCGTCACCGCGGCGCAGGGTGCCCTTCGCCGCGTGCTCGGCCTCCAGCTCCGTCACCAGCCGCTCGATCGCGTGCACATGGCCCTCGCCCGCGTGCTGGGCGACGACATACCCCTCCGGGTCGATCACCACGAGCGTCGGCCAGGCGCGCACCGCGTACTGCTTCCAGGTGGCCAGCTCGGGGTCGTCCAGCACGGGGTGTTCGACGCCGTACCGCTCCACCGCGTCCGCGACCGCGGTGTGGTCCGCCTCGTGCGCGAACTTGGGGGAATGCACGCCGATCACCACCACCGTGTCCCGGTGCCGGTGCTCCAGCTCGCGCAGCTCGTCCAGGACATGCAGGCAGTTGATGCAGCAGAAGGTCCAGAAGTCCAGGACGACGATGCGGCCGCGCAGGTCGGCCAGGGTGTACCGGCGGTCGCCCGTGTTCAGCCAGCCGCCCTTGCCGATCAGTTCGGGGGCACGGACGCGGGGGCGTCGGGGTGGTGCGGAATCGGTCATGGCCCAAGAGTGCCACCGGCCCCCGGCATCCCGCTCGACCTGTGGACAACCCTGGACGACCCGCTCGCAACGCCTGTGGAAAAACGGTCCGCGCACGGCGAATACCCCCGCGCCCGCCGTGATGAATCCGCCGGATCCGGGAAGGGCTCAGGGCATGAGATTCCTGGTACGCGACCGGATCCTCGGCATCGGCGAAGACTATTGGATCGAGGACGAGCACGGCCGCAAGGTGTTCCTCGTCGACGGCAAGGCCATGCGGCTGCGGGACACCTTCGAGCTGAAGGACGCCCGCGGCCGGGTCCTGATCGACATCCACCAGAAGATGTTCGCCCTGCGCGACACGATGGTGATCGAACGGGACGGCGAGGGCCTGGCCACCATCCGGCGCAAGCGGCTTTCCCTGCTGCGCAACCACTACCGCGTGGCACTCGCCGAGGGCTCCGAACTGGACGTCAGCGGCAAGATCCTCGACCGCGAGTTCGTGGTCGAGTACGACGGGGAGGTGCTGGCCGTGATCTCCCGGCGCTGGATGCATCTGCGGGAGACCTACGGTGTGGACATCGTCCGCGAGGACGCGGACCCGGCGCTGCTCATCGCGGTAGCGGTGTGCGTGATCCATCTCGCGGAGAAGGAGCGGGAGGGGGACTGAGGGGAGGGGGACTCAGGGGCGGGCCGCGGCGCGCGGGTGGTGCCGGCGCGTTCCCGGTCGGCGGCGCGTGGGCCGTCGGCGGTGCGTTCGCGGTCGACGGGCGGGTGGACGGTCGGCGGTGCGTGAGCGGTCGGCAGCGCCCAGGGTGGCTTCGGCTAGTGACGGGGTGGGGCCAGTCCCAGGACACGGTCCTTCAGCGCGGGGAACTGCTCGCGCGTCGCCGCCACCTTCGCCGGGTCGAAGTCGACCGTGAGGACCTCCTCGCCGGCGCCGGCCTCGGCCAGCACCTCGCCCCAGGGGTCCACCACGATCGAGTGGCCCGCCTGGGGAACTCCGGCGTGCGTCCCGGCCGTTCCGCAGGCGAGCACGAACGCCTGGTTCTCCACCGCCCGCGCCCGAGCCAGCAGCGTCCAGTGCGCGCGCCGCCGTTCGGGCCAGCCGGCCGGGAGCACCAGCACCTCGGCGCCGGCATCCACGAGGGCGCGGAAGAGTTCGGGGAAGCGCAGGTCGTAGCAGGTGCCGAGGCCGAGCGTGGTGCCGGGCAGCGGGACCGTGACCGGCTCCCGCCCCGCGCCCATCAGCACGGCCTCGCCCTGGTCGAAGCCGAAGCGGTGGATCTTGCGGTAGGCGGCGGCCAGCTCACCGGAGGGGGAGAAGACGAGGGAGGTGTTGTAGAGGGTCCCGTCGTCCGGCCCGCCGCCGTCGGCGGACGCCGCGCGCTCGGGGACCGACCCGGCGTGCAGCCACACGCCCGCGTCGGCCGCCGCCTTGGCCATCGTCTCGCTGGTCGGCCCGTCGAGCGGCTCGGCCTCGCGGCCGAAATCCTCGTAGGCGAAGGCGCCGGTCGTCCACAGCTCGGGCAGCACCACCAGATCGGCACCGGCCTGGGCCCGGACCAGCGCGGCCGCGCGCTGTCGGCGCGAGGCGGGCGATTCACCCTCGTCGACGGCGATCTGGATCAGAGAGGCGCGCACACTACCACCGTCCTGGCATTCGAGTCGTCCATACGGGCCTACGATCGTCACGCGAAAGCACTGCCGGGGTGCCTGCCAGCAGCGTAACTTAGCTTCCCAGACACCCGCCGACGTGCAGCCGCCGCCCGCTGGCACCGCCGCCGCAACCTGCCCGTGTACCGACCGCCGAGGGGTCCCGTTCCGTGAGTCTGCATCCCACCCTCCAGCCCTACGCCGACGCCTGGACGCACTCCGTCGACGCGATATCCGAGATGGTGCAGCCACTGGCCGAGTCCGAGTGGAACCGGCGTACACCGTGCCCCGGTTGGTCGGTACGTGATGTCGTCTCGCACGTCATCGGCCTGGACTGCGAGCTGCTGGGCGACCCGCGCCCCATCCACTCCCTGCCGCGCGACCTCTTCCACGTCACCAACGAGCACCAGCGCTACATGGAGATGCAGGTCGACGTCCGCCGCCACCACACCGCGCCGGAGATGACGGCCGAACTGGAGTACACCGTCATCCGCCGCAACCGCCAGATGCGCAACGAGAACCGCGGGCCGGACCACATGGTGCGCGGGCCGCTGGGCACGGAGATCACCCTCGAACACGCCTACCGGATGCGCGCCTTCGACGTCTGGGTGCACGAGCAGGATCTGCGCACGGCCCTCGGCCGCCCCGGCAACCTCGACTCACCCGGCGCGTACGTCACGCGGGACATCCTGCTGGGGGCGCTGCCGAAGATCGTCGCGAAGGACGCGGACGCGCCGCGCAGTTCGGCCGTCGTCTTCGATGTGCACGGCCCCGTGGAGTTCCTGCGCACCATCCGCGTCGACATCCAGGGCCGCGGCACCCTGGAGACCGCCCCGGCGCTGGGTCCGGTGGCCTCCCTCGCCCTGGACTGGGAGACCTACGTCCGGCTGGCCTGCGGCCGGGTGACCCCCGAGGCGGTGGCCGACCGCGTCAAGACGGACGGCGATCAGGACCTGGCGGAGGCCATTCTGCGCAACTTCACCGTGACGCCATGACGTCGTGATGCCGTGACGCCGTCGAACCTGTGATGCCGTGCCGTCCTTTCCGCCGAGGGGAATTCAGGGCACCGGCAATTCGGTGGCCGCGGCCGGGGCGACCTTCTAGCGTTGCCCGACATGACCGCCGACCTGCCCCGGCTCACCCGGCTCACCTTCCACGGCCCCCTCTCCGAGGCCCGCGCGACCGCCATGGTCCAGCGGCTCGCGGCGAACCGCCCCCGCACCGTGCTGGACATCGGCTGCGGCTGGGCCGAGTTGCTGCTCCGGGTGCTGGACGCCGTACCGGACGCCACGGGAACCGGCGTCGACCTGAACGCCCGAGATCTCGCCCGCGCCCGGAAGAACGCGGAGGAACGCGGGCTCGGCCACCGGGTGGAGTTCGCCGAGGAGTCCGCCGTGGGCACCGAGCGGGGCCCGGCCGACCTGGTGCTCTGCCTCGGCGCAACCCATGCCCTCAGCGAGGCCCAGCCGCCGACCGCCGAGGCCCTGCGCGCGCTGCGGCGCCTGGTGACCGACCGGGGCCGGGTGCTGGTCGGCGAGGGTTTCTGGCAGCGGCCGCCCACCGGGGCCGAGTTGTCCGGCATGTGGCCGGGCGCCGCCCTCGACGACCACGACGACCTCGGTACGCTGCTCGACCTCGCGGTCGAGGCCGGCTTCCGCCCGGAGTGGACCGAGACGGCGAGCCCCCGGGAATGGGAGGAGTTCGAGTCGGGCTACCAGGCGGACCTGGAGGTCTGGCTCGCCGGCAACCCGGACCACCCGCTGGCAGCCGAGACCCGCGCGCGGCTGGACCGGCACCGCGCCCAGTGGATGAGCTACCGGGGTGTCCTCGGCATCGCGTACCTCACCCTCGTACCGGACCTGCGCTGAGACGGGCGGCCGGGCTCACGCCGGTACGTGCACCGTCTCCACCCGGCTGGCCACCAGCCGTTCGCGTTCGCGGCGGGCGGCGCGGGCGCGCAGGCGCAGGATCTGGCTGAGACCGAGCGCCTGGAGCACGAACACCGCGCTGAACGCCACCCGGTAGTCGTCGCCCGTCGCGTCCAGGAGCACGCCGATCGCGAGCAGAGTGGTCATCGAGGCGATGAAACCGCCCATGTTGGTGATGCCGGAGGCGGTGCCCTGACGCTCGGGCGGGTTGGCCGGACGGGCGAAGTCGAACCCGATCATCGAGGCGGGCCCGCAGGCGCCGAGCACCGCGCACAGGACGATCAGCAGCCACATCGGCGCGTGCGGGGCGGGGTAGGCCAGCGTCACCGCCCACAGCAGCGCGGTCGCCGCCACCGTGCACAGCGCGAGCGGCAGCCGGGCGGCGTGGTGCCGGGCGATGACCTGGCCGTAGACCAGTCCCACCACCATGTTGGAGAGCACCACGAGGGTCAGCAGCTCACCGGCCGTGGCCCGGCTGAGCCCTTCCGCCTCGACCAGGAACGGCAGGCCCCACAGCAGCAGGAAGACCATCGCCGGGAACTGGGTGGTGAAGTGCACCCACATGCCGAGCCGGGTGCCGGGCTCCCGCCAGGCCTCGGCGATCTGCCGGCGGACGGAAGCGGAACCCTGGTGCCGGGACGGCGCGGGCTCGTGGCCTTCGGGGTGGTCCTTCAGCAACAGCAGGGTCAGGACGAGGACGACCACGCCGGCCAGCGCGCTGCCGGCGAACGCCTGCGTCCAGCCGATGCTGTGCAGCAGCCGGGCCAGGACGAGAGTGGAGACGAGGTTGCCCGCCATGCCGACCAGGGCCGCGAGCTGCGCGACCAGCGGTCCGCGCCGGGCCGGGAACCAGCGGGTGCCCAGCCGCAGGACGCTGATGAACGTCATCGCGTCACCGCAGCCCAGCAGCGCCCGTGAGGCGAGCGCGGTGCCGTACGACGGCGAGAAGGCGAAGCCCAGCTGCCCGATCGTGAACAGGACGGCGCCCAGCGTCAGCACCTTTTTGGTGCCGAGGCGGTCGACCATCAGGCCGACGGGTATCTGCATGCCGGCGTAGACCAGCAGCTGGAGTATGGAGAAGGTGGACAGCGCCGAAGCGTTCACGTGGAAGCGGTCGGCCGCGTCGAGGCCCGCCACGCCCAGCGAGGTACGGAAGATGACGGCGACGAAGTAGACCGCGACGCCTATGGACCACACGCCGACGGCCCGGACGCCGCCCGGCGGGTCACCCGGAAGGGTGGGCTTGCTCATCGCACCTCACCTCGCGCGAGAAGCGAGACCCGGCTCACGTGCCGGTGCACGACCCCGACGGCCGCCTCCGCGTCCCCGGCCCGCAGCGCCTGGAGGATCTCCTCGTGCTCGGCGAGCGTCGTGGCCACCCGGTCGGGGTGCGAGTACATGACGGCGACGCCCATCCGCAGCTGGCGGTCGCGCAGCTGGTCGTAGAGGCGCGCCAGGATCTCGTTGCCCCCGCTGCGGACGATCTCGGCGTGGAAGCAGCGGTCGGTCACCGCGGCCTCGGCCAGCTCCCCGGCGGCGACCTGCGCCTTCTGCCGCTCCAGCAGCTCGGCCAGCCGCTCCACCAGACCCGGCGGGGCGGGCACGGCCTTGCGGGCGGCGTGCTCCTCCACCAGCAGCCGGGTCTCCACCACGTCGGAGATCTCCTGCGCGGACACCGGCAGGACCAGGGCGCCCTTCTTGGGGTAGAGCCGGATCAGGCCCTCGACCTCCAGGCGCAGCAGTGCCTCCCGCACGGGCGTGCGCGACACCCCCACGGCGTCGGCCAGCTCGCCCTCGGTGAGGAGGGTGCCGCCCTCGTAGCTCCGGTCGAGAACGCTCTGTTTGACGTGGGCGTACACCCGGTCGGCGGCGGGTGGCTGCTTGGCGGGCGGGGCGGTAGCCGTCTTCATGCCTACAGGATAGATACAACAGGTACGCAACGCGCTCCGGCGTCCACCATGCGGACATGACATCCCCCTCCCGCGAATGGCCGCACAACCTTCTGTGCTACCTACGTGTCTGACAGATGCGGCCCTTCTCTCTTGACTACGTCAACTCGGCCGTATCCAGGGGCATTCCAGACAATCGGGGTATTCACTTTGATTACCGGCATCATGGGCATCCGCCTCCGCCGAGCCACCGCCGTCGCGATCACCTCAGGTGCGCTGATCGCCACCGGCGCCCTCACCGCGGCGCCCGCGCAGGCCGTCACCGCGCCCTCGATCGTGGCCAAGGGCGGCTACGTGATGAACAGCGCGACCGGCTCGACGCTCTACAACAAGGCCGCGGACACCAAGCGGTCCACCGGTTCCACGACCAAGATCATGACGGCCAAGGTCGTGCTGGCGCAGAAAAACCTGAACCTCGACTCCACGGTGACGATCCAGAAGGCGTACAGCGACTACGTCGTCAAGAACAACGCCTCCCAGGCTCACCTGATCGTGGGCGACAAGGTGACCGTCCGCCAGCTGCTGTACGGCCTGATGCTGCCGTCCGGCTGCGACGCCGCCTACGCCCTCGCCGACAAGTACGGCTCCGGCTCCACCCGCGCCGCCCGCGTGTCGAACTTCATCGGCAAGATGAACAGCGCCGCCAAGAGCCTGGGCCTGAAGAACACGCACTTCGATTCCTTCGACGGCATCGGCAACGGCAAGAACTACTCGACGCCGCGCGACCTGACGAAGATCGCCAACAGCGCGATGAAGAACGCCACGTTCCGCGCCGTCGTCAAGACCAAGTCGTACACCGCCAAGACGAAGACCAAGTCCGGCGGCACCCGCACGATGGCTCCCTGGACCAACACCAACGGGCTCCTCAAGAGCTACAGCGGCACCATCGGCGTGAAGACCGGCTCCGGCCCCGAGGCCGGGTACTGCCTGGTCTTCGCCGCCACCCGGCACGGCAAGACCGTCATCGGCACCGTCCTGTCCTCCACCTCCATCCCGAATCGCGAGTCGGACGCCACGAAGCTCCTCAACTACGGCTTCGCCAAGCTCGGCTGACGACTGACGCCGGCACACCCACCGCGCACACCGGGCCCGTCGCAACCAGCGGCGGGCCCGCTCCGCTGTCCGGCGGGTCCCGGTGGCAGTGGATTGCGTCATGCCACCAGCGTGCCGCCCGCGACCACACACTCACCATCCGTGACACCCCTGGCGGACCCCTGAGCCATCCCTGACGAAGCATCAGGCTCCATACCCCGCTGCGAGTCGGGGTCAGCGCAGCCCGACCACCGGCCGCCTCCGGCCACGTCCCGAAGGGCTGTCGACGTGATGGCCGCATCCGGTTCAGAAAGAGTCTGCGAGGCGTACAACCGTTCGTAAGTGTCACGTGTCTTTCTTGCGAGCCAACAGGCTCACTACATCGTTCAGAGCCCGCATACCCCCCATGCGTCCTGCGCGCGGCTCTCTCCAGTGGGGAAAACAGATGCGTATTCGTGCCAGCCTGGCTGCCGCGACGGTGTCCGGCGCCGTGGCGCTCACCGCGCTTCTCGCTCCCGCCGCGCAGGCGGCGGACAGCCCGAAGATCCCGCAGGGCTTCACCTCGAAGCCGTCCGTCGGACGCAACGCGCCGGCCGACGAGACCAACGGCGACATCACCATCACCAAGGTCACCGACAACGCCAACCAGGACGTCGTCGTCGGCGTCGGCAAGAAGACCTTCAACATCTACGTCACGGCCACCGACCAGTCCGGGATTCTCACCGCGGACGCGATCCTGTGGCACGGCGACAGCCTGGACCAGGGCGGCTTCGACGGCGCGCTCTACACGGACAACGCCGCCACGTGCGACAACTGGAGCGCCACGTCCGCCACGTGCAAGATCACCATCACGGCCACGGCGGGCACCGACCTCTACGACAGCGCCCTGAACGGCCGGTGGAACGTGGCCGTATACGCCGAGGCCAACAACGGCGACTACGTCGAGAAGGACTTCTACAAGAGCCGCTGGGTCAAGCGCGCCGCCAGCTTCAGCGGTTTCAACGCCGCTCCGGAGCCCGTCACCAAGGGCAAGACCATCACGGTCAGCGGCACCCTGAACCGCGCCAGCTGGTCGTACCTGAAGTACTACGGCTACGGCAGCCAGTCCGTGCAGCTCCAGTTCAAGCCGGCGAACAGCAGCACCTACAGCACGGTGAAGACGATCAAGAGCTCGTCCACCGGCTACCTGAAGACCACCGTCACCGCTTCGGTGGACGGCACCTGGCGCTTCCACTACGCCGGTAACAGCACCTCCTCCGTCGCGGACGCCTACGACAACGTCGACGTGCGCTGACATGTCGCCGAAGACGGCGGCATGACATGACCGAGGCCCTGTGGATCGCTCCACAGGGCCTCCGGTTCACGCGCGAGGGCGGGTCACGCCCAGGTGATCAGCCGCTTCGGCTGCTCCAGGATCGCGGCCACGTCGGCCAGGACCTTGGAGCCGAGCTCGCCGTCGACCAGGCGGTGGTCGAAGCTCAGGGCGAGGGTGGTCACCTGGCGCGGCTTGACCTTGCCCTTGTGGACCCACGGCTGGAGCTTGATCGCGCCGATGGCGAGGATCGCCGACTCGCCCGGATTGATGATCGGCGTGCCGGTGTCGACGCCGAAGACGCCGACATTGGTGATCGTCACCGTGCCGCCCTGCATGGCGGACGGGGAGGTCTTGCCCTCGCGCGCGGTGGACACCAGCTCGGCGAGCGCGTCGGCCAGTTGCGGCAGCGTCTTGGCCTGCGCGTCCTTGATGTTCGGGACGATCAGACCGCGCGGGGTGGCCGCCGCGATGCCCAGGTTGACGTAGTGCTTGACCACGATCTCCTGGTTCGCCTCGTCCCAGGCCGCGTTGATGTCCGGGTTGCGCTTGATGGCGACCAGCAGGGCCTTGGCGATCAGCAGCAGCGGGTTGACCCGCCGGCCCTGCATCTCCTTGTCCTGCTTCAGCTCCTCGACCAGCTTCATGGTGCGGGTCACGTCCACCGTCACGAACTCCGTGACGTGCGGGGCCGTGAACGCCGAGCCGACCATCGCCGCCGCGGTCGCCTTGCGCACACCCTTGACGGGAATGCGGGTCTCCCGAGCGCCGTCGTACGTGGCCACGGGGGCGGGAGCCGCCGGGGCCGCCGTTTGCGCGGGCGCGGCGGCGGGGGTGGCCGCGGGCGCGGCCGCCGCGTGGACGTCCTCGCGGGTGATGATCCCGTCCGGGCCGGACGGGGTGATCGCGGCCAGGTCGACGCCGAGGTCCTTGGCCAGCTTGCGCACCGGGGGCTTGGCCAGCGGGCGGGGGCTGTCCGCCGCCGGGGCGTGGCCGTTCAGCTCGGGCTCGGCGGCCGGGGCCGGGACGGTGGCCTCGGCGCTCTTGCGGGGGCGGCGCCGGGTGGCGGAGGTCGCCACGCCGTAGCCCACCAGGACCGGCTGACGGGCCGCGGGCTTCGCTTCCCCGGCCTGAGCCTCCGCATCCGGCGCCGGAGCCTCCGGTGCCGCGGGCGCCGCCTCGGGCTGCGCGGGGGCCGGAGCCGGGGCCCCGCCCGCCACCTGCACCGCGATGATCGCCGTACCCACGTCGACCGTGGTCCCCTCGGGGAACCGCAGCTCGCGGACCACGCCGTCGTAGGGGATGGGCAGTTCGACGGCCGCCTTGGCGGTCTCGACCTCGCACACCACCTGGCCGTCGGTCACCGTGTCACCCGGCTGGACGTACCACTTGAGGATCTCGGCCTCGGTCAGGCCCTCGCCCACGTCGGGCATCTTGAACTCGCGTACGGACGCGTCCGTCATCGTCGTCACGACCCTCTCCCTCAGTACGCCAGCGAGCGGTCGACGGCGTCGAGCACGCGGTCCAGGTCCGGCAGGTACTCCTCCTCCAGGCGGGCCGGCGGGTACGGGGCGTGGTAGCCGCCGACCCGGAGCACCGGGGCCTCCAGGTGGTAGAAGCAGCGCTCGGTGATCCGGGCGGCGATCTCCGCGCCGGAGCCGAAGAACACCGGCGCCTCGTGGACCACGACCAGGCGGCGGGTCTTCTCGACCGAGGACTGGATGGCGTCGAAGTCGAGGGGGGAGACCGAGCGCAGGTCCAGGACCTCCAAGTTCTTGCCCTCCTCGGCTGCCGCGGCGGCGACCTCCTGACACAGCTTCACCATCGGACCGTAGGCCGCGAGGGTCAGGTCGGTGCCCTCGCGGACCACCTGGGCCTTGTGCAACGGCGCGGGGATCGCCTCGACGTCCACCTCGGCCTTGTCCCAGTAGCGGCGCTTGGGCTCGAAGTAGATCACCGGGTCGTCGCTCTGGATGGCCTGCTGCATCATCCAGTAGGCGTCCGACGCGTTCGACGGGCTGACCACCTTCAGGCCGGCGACGTGCGCGAACAGGGCCTCGGGGGACTCGGAGTGGTGCTCGACCGCGCCGATGCCGCCGCCGTAGGGGATGCGCACGACGACCGGCATCTTGACCTTGCCGAGCGAGCGCGCGTGCATCTTGGCGAGCTGGGTGACGATCTGGTCGTAGGCCGGGAAGACGAAGCCGTCGAACTGGATCTCCACCACCGGCCGGTAGCCGCGCAGGGCCAGGCCGATCGCGGTGCCGACGATGCCGGACTCGGCGAGCGGGGTGTCGATGACCCGGCTGTCGCCGAAGTCCTTCTGGAGGCCGTCCGTGACACGGAAGACGCCACCGAGCTTGCCGACGTCCTCGCCCATGACCAGGACCTTGGGGTCGGCCTCCAGGGCGCGGCGCAGCGACTCGTTGATGGCCTTGGCCATCGCCATCTTCTCGGCCATCTCAGTGACCCCCTTCTGCGTCCGCGAACGACGCCTGGTAGGCGGCGAACTGGGCCCGCTCCTCGTCGACGAGCGCGTGCCCGTCCGCGTACACGTTCTCGAAGATGGCGAAGTGGTCCGGGTCGGGCATGGCGCGGACCGCTTCGCGCACTCGCTTGCCCAACGCCTCGGACTCGGCCTCGAGTTCCTCGAAGAACCCCTCGTCCGCGTGGTTCGACGCCTCCAGGTGCCGGCGAAGGCGCAGGATCGGGTCCTTGGCCTCCCATGCCTGGCGCTCCTCGTCGCCCCGGTAGCGGCTGGGGTCGTCGGAGGTGGTGTGGGCGCCCATGCGGTAGGTGAACGCCTCGACCAGGGTGGGGCCCTCGCCGTTGCGGGCGCGCTCCAGGGCCCAACGGGTGACCGCGAGGCAGGCCAGCACGTCGTTGCCGTCCACGCGCACGCCCGGAAAACCGTAGCCCTGGGCGCGCTGGTAGAGGGGCACCCGCGTCTGCTTCTCGGTCGGCTCGGAGATCGCCCACTGGTTGTTCTGGCAGAAGAACACCACGGGCGCGTTGTAGACCGCGGAGAACGTGAACGACTCGGCCACGTCGCCCTGGCTGGAGGCGCCGTCGCCGAAGTAGGCGATGACCGCAGAGTCCGCGCCGTCCTTGGCCACGCCCATCGCGTAGCCGGTGGCGTGCAGCGCCTGGGAGCCGATGACGATCGTGTACAGGTGGAAGTTGTTGCTGTTGGGGTCCCAGCCGCCGTTGTTCACGCCGCGGAACATGCCGAGCAGGTTGGTCGGGTCGACGCCGCGGCACCAGGCGACGCCGTGCTCGCGGTAGGTCGGGAAGACGTAGTCGTCCTCGCGCGTGGCCCGGCCGGAGCCGATCTGGGCGGCCTCCTGGCCCAGCAGGGACGCCCACAGGCCCAGCTCGCCCTGGCGCTGGAGGGCGGTGGCCTCGGCGTCGAAGCGACGGGTGAGCACCATGTCGCGGTAGAGGCCGCGCAGGTCGTCGGGGGTGATGCCGGCGACGTAGGAGTCGTACTCGGCGTTCTTGACCCGCTTGCCCTCCGGCGTCAGAAGCTGCACGAGCGCGGGCTCGGTGCCCTTCTGCGCGCCGGCGCGCGCGGCGCGCGGGGCTCGGGTCGTGCTGGTGGTGCGCTTGGTGCCGGTGGCTCCGGACTTGGTCCCGGCCGAGCCGGTCTTGCTGCCGGTCGTGCCGGCCTTGCCTGCGGCGCTGCGCTTGCGCGCGGCACTGCTGTCCACGGTCACGTGTGCTCCTCCGTCGTTCCGGCCCCCGGGGTTGCCGGTAGGCCAGTGCGGCTCACCTGTTTCGACCACGGGGCACGGGGTGGGTGCCACTCGGCCGGGAACAGGCGTGACAGGTGCCCCGGCGAGCGCCCTGCGACCATTACGTTACCCAGTGCTCCACATTTCTGTGAAACCCCGCTTGACCTGCGATTTTGCTTGGATTTCCAAGTAAATCGAGGTGATGCGGAAGCGCGCTGGTCACAGCCTTGTGGCAAGGCCGGAGCACCCGAACGTTATCCCGGTCACCCAGGTGACGGGAAGGGTTCTCCGGGGGAAGACCGGCCTCGCGTTCTTTTGCGGGAGAAAGACTCCGAAACCCCGGAAAGGCTTCATGGCCGAGACGAACAAGGCGAATGCCCACCGTTCGGCCCGGTTCACCCTGTGACCAATTGCGACCGTCGACGACTGACTGTGAAAGGCCCAGCTCACAGGGTATTTCCCGTGGCTTAACATCTGCGGCGTGCCGCGCCCTTGTGTACCACCCCCCACCCCTCACGCGCCCCCTGTGAGCGCCCTGCTCCGCCTGTACGACGCCGCCGGTGCGCCCCTTGCCTGCGAACCGGTGGACCAAGGGCTCCTCAATCGCGGCTACCGGCTGTGCACCACGCGCGGCCGGTACTTCCTCAAGCACCACTTCGACCCCGACACCGCCGACCCGGCCGCCATCGAGTGCCGGCACCGGGCCACCCTGCGCCTGGCCGCCCTCGGCGTGCCGGTCGCCGTGCCGCTAGCGCACCGCGAGGGCCGTACCGTCGCCGTCGTCGGCGGCCATGCCTACGCCCTGCATCCCTGGATCGACGGCGGGCACCGCCACGGCGGCCAGCTCACCCGCTCGGAGAGCGCACGCCTCGGAGCGCTGCTGGGCGCCGTGCACGCCTGTCTGGAGCGCGTGATGCCGCCCAAGGGAGGCACCCGCCCGGCCGCCGGCCCGCACCCCGTGGAGAGCGCCGACCCGGCCGACACGTTCACGCTCATCGACCAGCTGCTCCTGCGGGTGCGCCGGCACCGCCCGGCCGACGCCTTCGACGCGCTGGCCCGGCACCGGTTGCGGGAGCGGCGGCTGCTGCTGGAGCGGCACGCGGACCGGCGCCCGCCGCCCGGCGGCCCGGTCGGCTGGGTGCACGGCGACTTCCACCCGTTCAACCTGCTCTACAAGGACGGCGCTCCGGCGGCCATCGTGGACTGGGACCGGCTCGGCGTGCAGCCCCGCGCCGAGGAGGCCGTACGCGCCGCCGCGATCTTCTTCCTGCGCCCCGCGGGCGCCCTGGACTTACCGAAGGTGCGGGCGTACGCCCGCGCGTACCGGCGCGCGGCCGACGTCACGCCCACCGAGCTGGCCGCGGCCGTGCGCCGGGTGTGGTGGGAGCGCCTGAACGACTTCTGGATGCTGCGCTGGCACTACGAGCGCGGTGACACCCGCGCGGACTGCCAGTTCCCGGCCGCCTCGGCGCTCGTGGTGTGGTGGACACGGGAGTACGACGCGGTGTGCGACGCGTTCACCCGGTGAGCGGGCGGGTGTGCGGGTTTACCGGGTTCTCACCGGCAAAAGGCGGCGGCCACCCGTCACCCGGTGGGCAGTCCCGCCGCCCCGCCGGACGCCGCGTTGCCGTCGGTGGTGGTGCCGCCGGTGTTGCCCGCGTCCGTGCCGCCGCCGTCCGTGGTGCCGGTGTCGCCGCCGTTCGTGCCGCCGCTGCCCGTGGTGCCGGTGCCGCCGTTCGTGCCACCGCCGCCCGTGCTGCCGGTGCCGCCGTTCGTGTTACCGCCGGTCGTGTCGCCGCCGGTCGTCGTGTCCGTGGACTGCGACGACGAGGGCTTCGGCCCCGTCGACCGGTCGGTGGGGCCGGTGGACGGCGGAGTCGAGTACGACGGCGGCCACTGGGACCCGGAACCGGTGCTCGACCCGTTGTCGGACGAGGTGTCCGTGGACGGCCCGGTGCTTTCGTCGCTCGGGCTCGAACTGGCGGAGTCGTCGTGGGTGCTCTTGGTGTGCGTGGCCGGCGGCTTGGTGTCACCGCCGGTGCCGCCGCCCCCCGACGCGCCCTTCAGTGCCAGCGCCACGCCCGCCGCGATGGCGATGACCGCGAGCACGGCGAGGATCCACAGCTTGCCGCGCCCGCTGCCCTTGTTGCCGTGCCCCTCGAAGCCGCCGTCGTCGCCGTGGCCGTAGCCCTGCGGCAGCAGCGGCTGCGGGATCTGCGTGGTGCCGGAGCCGGCCATCGGGTGCGCCATGGCGGTCGTGCTCGCGAAGCCGCCCGCCGGGGTGTGCCGGCCGTCGTGCGCGGCCACCGGGCCGGTGTTCCAGGTGCCGGTGTGGCCGCCCTGGTCGTACAGCATCTGGAGGCCGTACTGGACCAGGCCGCGCATCTCCTCCGCCGTCTGGAACCGGTCGTCCGGCTCCTTGGCGAGCGAGCGCATGACCAGGCCGTCCAGCTCCGGCGGGCAGCTCTCGAGGACCTGGGACGGCGCGATCGGCGTGTCCTGGACGTGCTGGTAGACCACGGACAGCGGGGTCTCGCCGGTGAAGGGGGGCCGCAGCGCGAGCAGCTCGTACAGCAGGCAGCCGGTCGCGTACAGGTCGGAGCGGTGGTCGACGGCCTTGCCGAGCGCCTGCTCCGGGGAGAGGTACTGGGGCGTGCCCATGACCATGCCGGTCTGGGTCATCGTGGACTGCGCGCCGTGCAGGGCGCGGGCGATGCCGAAGTCCATCACCTTGACGGCGCCACTGTCGGTGATGATCACGTTCGCGGGCTTGATGTCGCGGTGCACGATGCCGTGCTGGTGCGAGTAGGCGAGCGCCTCCAGGACGCCGGAGACGATGATCAGCGCCTGCTCGGGGCCGGGCGCCTCCGCGTTCATCAGCAGATCGCGGATGGTGCGGCCCTCGACCAGCTCCATCACGATGTACGGCACCGACTGGCCGCCCACGACGTCCTCGCCGGAGTCGTACACGGCGACGATCGCGTGGTGGTTGAGCCCGGCGACCGACTGTGCCTCACGCGTGAAACGCGCCTTGGAGACGGGGTCCTCGGCCAGGTCGGCGCGGAGCAGCTTGACCGCGACCGTACGGCCCAGACGGACGTCCTCGGCCGCGAAGACCTCGGCCATGCCGCCCCGGCCGAGGCGGTGCGTGAGCCGGTACCGGCCGTCGCCGACCAGCCCTGCGTTGCCCCAGTTCTCCGGTCCGTCCGACATGCCGCCGCCGCCAGACGCCTCCGGGTCGGACGGGCCCTGGGCGCGCTGCGTCTGTGCCATCAGTCCTCGCCGTCGTTTCTGCCCGCGGTGCGCGCGGTGTTGTCACGGTCTCCGTCGGCCACGCTACAGCCTCCGTGGGGGCCACCGGTTCGGAACCGGAACCGGGACCGACTCTGCGCCGGACCGGCCATGAAACCCTCAGCACGGGCCGTCGTGCAAATTCTGTGTGCTGGTCGCGCGCCCCCTGTAACGCTTGCGCGACGCTTCCTGCCCGTACGGTCACGGAACGGGCACCGAGCTTGACGTGTCGGTGCCCTCGGGCAGACTTGGCCGGGAATGACACATTCGATCAAGGCCTGTGCGACGCGTCAGGGTGCCGGACGGCCGATGGGGGACGCGGAGAGATGAGCCAGGACGGCACACACGGCCGATATGCGGGGCAGGGTCTGGCCGGTGGCCGCTACCAGCTGCGCGACTTGCTCGGCGAGGGCGGCATGGCCTCGGTGCACCTCGCGTACGACGCCGTGCTGGACCGCCAGGTCGCGATCAAGACACTCCACACCGAGCTGGGCCGGGAGCAGGCCTTCCGCGAGCGCTTCCGCCGCGAGGCCCAGGCCGTGGCGAAGCTCACGCACACCAACATCGTCTCCGTCTTCGACACCGGCGAGGACGACCTGGGCGGCCTGGCGACGCCGTACATCGTCATGGAGTACGTCGAGGGCCGCCCGCTGGGCTCGGTCCTCGAAGAGGACATACGGCAGCACGGCGCCATGCCCGCCGACAAGGCGCTGAAGGTCACCGCGGACGTGCTGGCGGCGCTGGACATCAGCCATGAGATGGGCCTGGTCCACCGCGACATCAAGCCTGGCAACGTGATGGTGACCAAGCGCGGTGTGGTCAAGGTCATGGACTTCGGCATCGCGCGCGCCATGCAGTCCGGGGTGACGTCGATGACGCAGACCGGCATGGTCGTCGGCACCCCGCAGTACCTCTCCCCGGAGCAGGCCCTCGGCCGCGCGGTGGACGCCCGCTCCGACCTGTATTCGGTCGGCATCATGCTGTTCCAGCTGGTGACCGGGCGGCTGCCGTTCGACGCGGACTCCCCGCTGGCGATCGCGTACGCGCATGTGCAGGAGGAGCCGGTGGCTCCGTCCTCCATCAACCGCTCGCTGCCCCCGGCGGTGGACGCCCTGGTCGCCCGCGCGCTGCGGAAGAACCCGAACGAGCGCTTCCCGAGCGCCGACTCCATGCGCGAGGAATGCCTGCGGGTCGCCGCCTCCCTCCAGGCGGCCGCGCCGAGCATCGTGCCGGACGCCGGTCCGCGGCAGAGCGGCGCGGGCGTCGGCTCCGCGGTGTTCCCGCCGGTCGACCAGGCCCGGCAGGCGCCCCCCGGACCGGTGCAGACGCCGTACCAGCCGGGACCGTACGGCCCCCAGACCCCGGCGCCGGCCACACCCGCGCCGGCCTACGGTTATCCGCAGCAGGCGGGCTACCAGACGCCCCCGGTGGGCTACGGACCCGGAACCCCGCCGCCGTACGCGCAGCCGTCGCAGACGGCCGTGCAGGGGTCCGGCTCGGGCGGCGGCAAGAGCAGCAGAGCGGTGATCACCGGGGCGATCGGGGTGTCGCTCGTCGCCGTCGTCGGCCTGGTCGTCGCGCTGACCATGAACAGCGGCGGCGGCGACGACCACGCGGGCGGGGGCGGGGGCGGCGGCGCCTCGACGGCCCCCACCCACCAGGCGGGCTACCGCGGCCCGGACACCAGCAGAGTGATCGACAAGACCAAGTGCACGGAGCCGGAGGAGTCCTACGACGACCCCCACAAGATCCAGCTCCCCGATTTCCGCTACAAGGACATCAACTCCGTGAAGGCCTGCTTCCAGGCCGCGGGCTGGACCCTGCAGGTCAAGAAGGTGGACGACAACACCTGGGGCGACGGGACCGTCCTGGACCAGTTCCCGTCCGAGGGCACGGATGTGAACGCGAAGGATCCGGGCACCATCGAGCTGAGCGTGTCGACGGGCAATCCGCCGCAGCAGTGACACGCGCATGAGAAGGGGCCCGGCGGTCACCGACCGCCGGGCCCCTTCCGCGTGTTCGCGATCTACGGGTACGCGGGCCTACAGGTACGGGCCGCCCGCGTGCCCGCCCGCGTGCTGGTCGTCGCCCTCGGGGCCCGACACACCCGGCGGGAGCGCCCGGCGCATCTGCTCCAGCTGGGCGCGCGCGGCCATCTGCTGGGCGAACAGCGTGGTCTGGATGCCGTGGAAGAGGCCCTCCAGCCAGCCCACCAGCTGTGCCTGTGCGATCCGCAGTTCGGCGTCGCTCGGGGTGGCGTCGTCGGTGAACGGCAGGGACAGCCGCTCCAGCTCCGCGACCAGCTCCGGCGCCAGGCCGTCCTCCAGCTCCTTCACCGAGCTGGCGTGGATCTCCTTCAGCCGGACCCGGCTGGCCTCGTCGAGGGGAGCGGCGCGCACCTCCTCCAGGAGCTGCTTGATCATGCTGCCGATCCGCATGACCTTGGCGGGCTGCTCGACCTGCTCGGTGACCGGAATCTCGCGGGGTTCGTCGTCCCCGCCGCCTTTGCCGCCGAGCGCCAGCCCGTCCTGGCCCACGACGAGGATCTGGGGATTCTCCGGCGACCGTTCGTTCCTCGGCATCTCCATGCCGTCATTCTCTCGCATCCGCCCACCTCACCATCGTGGTGCCCCCCGCCGGGGCGGATCCGCCGCTTAGACCCGTCGGCCCAATCCGGAATGCCCCGAGAGTCCGGCGATGTGAGGCTGTTCGCGTCGGTTCATCATCGATCACGCGCTCACGCCAGCTGGGCTCCGGGAGGTCACCGACGTGACTCCATGGCTGCGACTCGTCCACCGCTGTCTTCGACTGCTGTTCGTGCTGACGGCGGCCCTGCCCACCTATGGCACCGCCGCCGCGTACGCCGCCGAGGCCGGCCCCCCGCGCTCCCCCGCCGCGGGCCACCCCGCCGTCGCCGCGTCCCCGGCCTCCCCCTCACCCTCCGGTCACCCGGGCGGCTCGGGCGGCGCCGGGGGCGCACCGGGGGCCGGGAACACCGAAGGCTCCGGCCACCCCGGACACGATCACCAGGACCGCCCCGCCCACGGCCACGACGGCAGCGGCCCCCAGCACCCGGCACCGGTCCCCCTGCCCTCGGGCTCCGCCTCCGCCTCGTACGACGCGCCGTCCGGCGAGCCGTCCCGCGCGGGGAGCGGAGCCGGGGAGGGGAAGCTGCGTCCGGGGCGGGACGACGGGCCCTGGGCCCAGGTCGAGGGCGACGAGGACGCCGTCCCCCGCTCCGCCGCGGCGCAGCCGGCGGAGCCGGAGACCGCGGAGACCCCGGCGGCCTCGCCGGCGCCCCAGGAGGCGGGCCTCGACCCCACGGGGACGCCGGGCCGGCCGGACGGGCAGAACGCCGCCCGGCCGAGCGAGGACGCGAGCGAACCGACCCTGCGGATCCTGCCGCTCGGCAGCGGGCTCGTCCTCATCGGCCTGGGCCTGGGCCTGGCCTTCCTGGGGCTGCGGCTGCGCAGGAGCTGAAACCCCCGGCGCGGTCCTACGGGGCCACCAGCAGCACCTTGCCGATGTGGCCGCTCTCCTCCAGCACCCGGTGCGCGTCGGCGGCCCGCGGCATCGGCAGCTCACGGTCCACCACCGGGCGCACCTGCCCCCCGGCGAGCAGCGGCCAGACGTGTTCGCGCACCGCGGCGACGATGGCCGTCTTCTCCTCCACAGGCCGCGCCCGCAGCGAGGTGGCGGTGACGGCGGCCCGCTTGTGCAGCAGCGTGCCGATGTTCAGCTCGCCCTTGGCACCGCCCTGGAGCCCGATGATCGCCAGACGCCCGTTGACCGCCAGGGTCTGCACATTGCGGTCGAGGTACTTGGCGCCCATGTTGTCGAGGATGACGTCGGCGCCCGCGCCGCCGGTGGCCTCCTTGACCACGGCGACGAAGTCCTGCTCCCGGTAGTTGACCAGGATGTCCGCGCCCAGTTCGGCGCACCGCTCCAGCTTCTCCTTGCTCCCGGCGGTCACCGCGACCTTGGCGCCGACGGCCTTGGCCAGCTGGATCGCCATCGTGCCGATGCCGCTGGAGCCGCCGTGCACCAGCAGGGTCTCGCCCGGCCGCAGATGGGAGATCATGAACACGTTGGACCAGACCGTGCAGGCCACCTCGGGCAGCGCGGCGGCCTGTACGAGGTCGACGCCCTCCGGCACGGGCAGCAGCTGTCCGGCCGGTACGACGACCTTCTGGGCGTAGCCGCCGCCCGCGAGCAGCGCGCACACCTCGTCGCCGACGGCCCAGCCGGACACTCCGGGGCCGATCGCGGCGATCCGGCCGGAGCACTCAAGGCCGGGGTAGGGGGAGGCGCCGGGCGGCGGGTTGTAGAAGCCCTGCCGTTGCAGGATGTCGGCACGGTTGACGGCGCTGGCCGCCACCTCCACCAGGACCTCGCCCTCGCCGGGCACCGGATCGGGGACCTCGTCCCACACCAGCGCCTCGGGACCACCAGGTTCGGGAATCGTGATCGCATGCATGTGCGCGACGCTACTCCCCCCGGCGCGCCGGGCGATCGCGGCGCTCGACGGCTCGCCTCAGTCTCCGGGCCGGGGGCGGGGGTGCGGGGTGATCTGGCTGCCGGGGCTGACCCGCACGATGGTGATGAGCCGGTCGGTCAGCTGGAGGGTGCCGATGGACCGGTCGTCGTAACCGAGCACCCGGTGGCCGCGTACGACGCTCACCACGAGGTCGTCGATCTCGCGCGGCCCCTTGCCCGCCTCGGCCCGCACCACCGGCCGTTCCACGAGGTCCAGGCCGCTGCCCTGCTGGATGAGGTCCTCTATGACCATGCCGGCGGCGGGGCTGAGGACGGACAGGCCGAGCAGCCGTCCGGCGGCGCTGGCGCTGGTGATGACGGCGTCGGCGCCGGACTGCCGCAGCAGCGGGGCGTTCTCCTCCTCGCGCACCGCGGCCACGATCTTCGCGCTGCGGTTGAGCTGACGCGCGGTCAGGGTGACCAGCACGGCGGTGTCGTCGCGCTGCGGGGCCACGATGATCTGCCGGGCCTTGTGCACCTCGGCCCGCTTGAGGACGTCGCTGCGGGTGGCGTCGCCCATGACACCGGCGTACCCGTCGGCGGTCGCCGCGTCGATCACCTTGGCGCTGGGGTCGACCACGACCACCTGCTCCTTCCGCAGCCCGGTCGCGCAGACCGTCTGCACGGCCGAGCGCCCCTTCGTGCCGAAGCCGACGACGACGGTGTGCTCGCGCAAGGCGGACCTCCAGCGTTTCAGGCGCCATTCCTCGCGGGTGCGCTCGGTGAGGACCTCCAGCGTGGTGCCGACCAGGATGATCAGGAACAGCACACGCAGGGGCGTGATGACGAAGATGTTGGTCAGCCGGGCGCTGTCGCTGACCGGGGTGATGTCGCCGTATCCCGTGGTGGAGAGGGTGACGGTGGCGTAGTAGAAGGAGTCGAGCAGGTCCACGGAGTCGTCGGCGGTGTCGCGGTAGCCCGCGCGGTCGGCGTAGACGACCAGCGCGGTGACGACCAGCACCAGCAGGGCGATGAGCAGCCGTTTGGCGACCTGGCGCAGCGGGCGCTCCACCACCTTCACCGGCAGCTTCACCTGGTGGGTGACCGGGCGTTCGTCCGCCGTGCGGGTGTCGTCCTGCGGAAACCCGGCGTGGTCGGGTGCGTCGCCGTCCGCACGTTTCACGTGAAACATACCCCGATCCCCGCGGTGGCCCAGGGCAGGTCCAGCAGCTCCGTCTCCTCACCCTGCCGGGCCCCGCCCGGCGGTACGACGGCCAGCGCGTCGGCGGCGGCGATGCCGCGCAGCATGGCCGGACCGTTGTAGTGCAGCGGTACGGCGCGGTCGCCGCGCAGCACCACGGGGACGAGCCGGGTGTCGTACGGGTGCCCGTGCACCGCCTCCGTCAGCGGCAGTGTGTACGGCTCCGGGGCGGGGCGGGCGGCCAGGGTGCGCAGCAGCGGTTCGGCGAGCGTGATGAGGCCGGAGACGGCCGCGAGGGGGTTGCCGGGGAGGCCGACGAGGTGCTGGTCGTCCCTGGTGCGGGCCAGCAGCATGGGGTGACCGGGGCGCACCTTCACGCCGTCGACGAGGAGTTCGGCGCCGATGCGTTCCAGGGTGGGGTGGACGTGGTCGTGCGGCCCGGCGGCGGTGCCTCCGGTGGTGACGATCAGGTCGGCGGCGGAGGCGGTGATCGCCTTGTGCAGGGCTCTGGCGTCGTCGCGGATCCGGCGCACCGCGACGACCTCGGCGCCGAGCGCCCGCAGCCAGGGCGGCAGCATGGGGCCGAGCGCGTCCCGGATCAGCCCCTCGCTCGGCAGCCCCTCGGTCAGCAATTCGTCCCCGAGGACGAGGACTTCGGCGCGGGGGCGGGGGACGACGGTGACGGTGTCATAGCCCGCGGCCGCGGCCAGACCGAGGACGGCCGGGGTGATCTGGGTGCCGACGGGCAGCAACTGGTCGCCGCTGCGGCACTCCTGGCCGCGCGGGCGGATGTCCTGGCCGTGGACCATCTCGCGGGTGGCGTGCAGCCGGCCCTGGGCGTCCGTGCGGCCGTGCTCGGTGCGCAGCACGGCGGTGGTGTCGGCGGGGACGCGGGCGCCGGTCGCGATGCGGGCGGCCTCGCCGTCGGTGAGCGGCGCGGGCTGGGCATGCCCGGCGAGCACGCCCTCCTCGCGCACCGCCCAGGGTCCGGGACCGGCGACCGCCCAGCCGTCCATCGCGGAGGTGTCGAAGGAGGGCAGGTCGGTGAGCGCGTCGAGGGGCGCGGCGAGGACGAGGCCGAGGGCGTCGCCGAGGGGGACGGAGACGGGGGTGCGGCGGGGGGCGGGGCCGGTCGCGGAGGTGGTCCCGGCGGGCTGGGCCACGCGGCTGGACCGGGCGGTCCGGGCGGCTCGGGCGGCGGTCTCGCGGGCCTGCGGCCAGGGGGTGGCGCGGTGCCGTTCCGCCGGGGCGTGCGGGTGCGTCTCGGCGTGCCGCGTGTCCCGTGCGGAGCCGGTGCCGTCGTCCTTGGCTTCCCTCACGAGGGCCAGGGCCTCCTCGACGTCGAGATCGTCGCTGTCCCCGACGGGTGCCCCGTTCCGGAGTCCGGGCGCGGTCATCCGGCGTCCGGGGCGCTCGGACCCCCGCCTTTCCCGGCCGCCGCCTCTTCCTCCCAGCGCAGGGCCAGCGCGGCGGCCTTGCGGGCGGCCTCGGCGACGGCTTCGGGGCCGCCCTCGCCCCGAGCCGCGGCGTAGCCGACGAGGAAGGTGGTCAGCGGGGCGGCAGGCCGGGCGACGCCGTGCGCGGCGTCACGGGCCAGGTCGAGCAGGACGTTCGTGTCGACGTCCAGGTCGATGCCCAGCTCGTCCTTGACTGCGGAGATCCATTCATCCAACACGTGCCCATGCTCCCTGATGCGTGCCCTGGCGTCGGCGATGTCGTCCCAGGTGTCGCAGTCGAAGGACGCGTGCGGGTCCGGGACGCGGGTGAGGCGGAGGGCGCCGGTGAGCCGGCGCAGCGGCAGCCCGGCGAGGCCGCCGTGCGCGGCGAGGGCGTCCAGTTCGCGGCGCAGCGCGGCGGTGCGGTACGCGGCGACGAGCGGTTGGTCGCGGCCGTCCGCGTCGGTGAGCAGCGCACCGTCGGCCCCGCTGTCGTCCAGGGCGGTCAGCAGGCGGTGCAGCGTAGCGGCTCGCAGGAAGGGCAGGTCGGCGGAGAGGACGACGGCGCGCTCGGCCGTGGTGCCCCGCAGCCCGGCCGCCAGCGCGGCGACCGGCCCGGCGCCGGGCGGCTCCTCGCGGGCCCAGCGCACCGGGCGGGCGGTGGTCCGGGGCGCGGCCACGACGACGGTCGTCCGAGCGTCCGCGCAGGCCGTGAGCACCCGGTCGAGCAGGGCCCGGCCGCCGACCCGCACTCCGGGCTTGTCGGCCCCACCGAGCCGCCGCGCGGCACCGCCGGCCAGCACGACGGCGTCGTACGGCGGGGGCGCCGCGCGCATCCCGGAGTCGGCCGCGGTCCGGGCGGCGGCAGCCGGCCCGGCCGTGGTGGCGGCCGTCGGCCCGGCGGCGGCGTTGTCGGTCACGGTCCGAGTATGCGGGCCGGGCCGATCGCGGGGAACCGAGGGCTCACGGGAGCCCGGTGGGTACAGGGGCCCGGCGGGTCACAGGGTGCGCAGCAGCACCGCCGGTTGTTCCACGCAGTCCGCCACGTACCGCAGGAAGCCGCCCGCCGTGCCGCCGTCGCACACCCGGTGGTCGAAGGTGAGCGAGAGCTGGACGACCTGGCGCACCGCCAGCTCGCCCTCGTGCACCCACGGCTTGGGGATGATCCGGCCGACGCCGAGCATGGCGGCCTCGGGGTGGTTGACGATCGGCGTGGAGCCGTCGACGCCGAAGACGCCGTAGTTGTTCAGCGTGAAGGTGCCGCCGGTCAGTTCCGCCGGGGTCAGCGTCCCGGCGCGGGCCGCCTCGGTGAGCCGGGCGAACTCCTCGGTCAGCGACTCCGCGTCGCGGGCATGGGCGTTCCGGACGACCGGCACGACCAGGCCGCGCTCGGTCTGCGCCGCGAACCCGAGGTGGACATACGGGTACCGGACGATCTCGCGGGCCTCGGTGTCGACCGAGGAGTTCAGCTCCGGGAACCGCGCGAGGGCCGCGGTGCAGAGCCGGGCGAGCAGCGCGACGAGCGAGATCTTCGTGCCTCCCGCCGCGTTCATCGCGGCCCGTGCGCGCAGCAGTTCCGTGGCGTCGGCGTCCACCCAGCAGGTCGCGTCCGGGATCTCCCGGCGGCTGCGGGACAGCTTGTCGGCGACGGCACCGCGGATGCCTCTGAGGGGGATGCGCTCCTCGCTGCGGACCGTCACCGCGACCGTCGTCTCGTCCCGGTCGACCGCGGCCGCGGCGGGGGCCCCGGCCGTACGACCGCCGTCCTGGCGACCGCCGTCCTGGTCCGCGCCGGCCCGCAGGGCGCGCTCCACGTCGGCGCGCAGGATCAGTCCGTCCGGGCCCGAGCCCGCCAGGCGCCGCAGATCCAGTCCGCCCTCGCGGGCGAGCCTGCGGACCAGCGGGGAGATCACGGGCACGGGGCCGCCCTGCGGCACCGCTGCGACGGGCAGTCCCGACGCCGGCGCGGCGGCGCTGCCGTTCACGCCCGGCCTCGCGCCTCTGGTGCCGTTCACCGCGGGCTTCGCGTCCGTGGCTCCGTTTCCGCGCGCGCCACCGCCGGTCAGGGCCGCGGGCCGTACCCTGCGGCGCCGGCCGGGGGCCTCGGACGTGCCGTACCCGACCAGGACGTTGCCCGATCCGGCCGCGGGCTCCGCGTCCGGCTCGCCGACCGCGACCGTCAGGAGGGGGGCGCCGACCGGGAGTTCGGTTCCCTCGTCGCCGTAGCGGGCGGTGACCACGCCGCCGTAGGGGCAGGGGACCTCCACCGACGCCTTGGCCGTCTCGACCTCGACGACCGGCTGGTCGACGGCGACCACGTCACCGACCTGGACCAGCCAGCGCACGATCTCCGCCTCGGTCAGCCCCTCGCCGAGGTCGGGCAGCTTGAACTCCAGCACCTGTGCCATCAGCCCTCGGCCTCCCACTGGAGCCGGGCCACGGCGTCCAGGACGCGGTCCACGCCGGGCAGATGGTGCCGCTCCAGCATGGGCGGCGGGTAGGGGAGGTCGAACCCGGCCACGCGCAGCACGGGGGCCTCCAGGTGGTGGAAGCAGCGCTCGGTGACGCGGGCCGCGATCTCGCCGCCCGGCCCGCCGAATCCGGTCGACTCGTGCACCACGACCGCGCGGCCGGTGCGCCGCACGGAGGCGCAGACCGTCTCGTCGTCGAACGGCACCAGGGAGCGCAGGTCGACCACCTCCAGATCCCAGCCCTCGGCCCGCGCGGCTTCGGCGGCCTCCAGGCAGACGGGCACGGAGGGGCCGTAGGTGATCAGCGTGGCGCTGCGGCCGGTGCGCCGGACCACCGCGCGCCCGATCGGCTCGACCTCGGCCGGCTCCTCGGGGTTCCAGGTGTCCTTGGACCAGTAGAGCCGCTTGGGCTCCAGGAAGACGACCGGATCGTCACAGGCGATGGCCTGGCGCAGCAGGCCGTAGGCGTCGGCGACGGTCGCGGGCGTGACCACGTGCAGGCCGGGGGTGGCCATGTAGTACGCCTCGGAGGAGTCGCTGTGGTGTTCTACGCCGCCGATGCCGCCGCCGTAGGGGATGCGGACGGTGATCGGCAGGGGCATCCGGCCGCGGGTGCGGTTGCGCATCCGGGAGACGTGGCTGACCAGTTGCTCGAACGCCGGGTAGGCGAACGCGTCGAACTGCATCTCCACGACCGGGCGCAGTCCGTACATGGCCATGCCGACGGCGGCGCCGAGGATGCCGGCCTCGGCGAGCGGGGTGTCGGTGCAGCGGTCCTCGCCGAACTCCTTGGCGAGCCCGTCGGTGACGCGGAAGACGCCGCCGAGGGTGCCGACGTCCTCGCCGAGCACGTGGACGGACGGGTCGGCGGCCATCGCGTCGCGCATCGCGCGGGTGAGGGCCTGGGCCATGGTGGCGGGCTTGACGGCCACGGTGGTCATCGGCGGTCGCCTTCCTGCTGGTCGGGCCCGTCCTGCTCGGCCGCCAGCTCTGCCCGCAACAGGTCTCGCTGCTCGCGCAGTTGGGCGGTGGTCTCGGCGTAGACGTGGTCGAAGAGGTCCATCGGGTCGAGCTCGGGGTCCTGGTTCATGCGCTCGCGCAGGTCGGCGGCCATCGCCTCGGCGTCCTCCCGTACGGCCTCCAGGCCGGCCTCGTCGAGCAGGCCGCGTTCGGTCAGCTCGGTCTCCAGCAGGCGCACCGGGTCGTGCGCGCGCCAGGCCTCGACCTCGGCGTCGCCCCGGTAGCGGGTGGCGTCGTCGGCGTTGGTGTGCGCGTCGATGCGGTAGGTGACCGCCTCGATCAGCGTGGGTCCGCCGCCCGCGCGGGCGTGCCGGACGGCGTCGGTGAGCACCTCGTGCACCGCGGCCGCGTCGTTTCCGTCGACCAGGCGGCCGGGCATGCCGTAGCCGACGGCCTTGTGGGCCAGGGAGGGCGCGGCGGTCTGCTTGGCGAGCGGGACGGAGATGGCGAAGCCGTTGTTCTGCACCAGGAAAACGACGGGTGCCTGCCAGACGGCGGCGAAGTTCAGCGCCTCGTGGAAGTCGCCCTCGCTGGTGCCGCCGTCGCCGACCATGGCGAGCGCGACCACGTCGTCGCCCTTGAGGCGGGCGGCGTGGGCGAGGCCGACGGCGTGCGGCAGCTGGGTGGCCAGCGGGGTGGAGAGGGGGGCGACCCGGTGTGCGTAGGGGTCGTAGCCGGTGTGCCAGTCGCCGCGCAGCAGGGTGAGGGCCTCGACCGGGTCCACGCCGCGGGCGACGACGGCCAGGGTGTCGCGGTAGCTGGGAAAGAGCCAGTCGCGGTCTTCGAGGGCCAGGGCGGCGGCGACCTCGCAGGCCTCCTGACCGGTGCTGGACGGGTAGACGGCGAGGCGGCCCTGCTTGGTGAGCGCGGTGGCCTGCGTGTTGTAGCGGCGGCCGCGCACCAGCTGGGCGTGGAGCCTGCGGAGCAGATCGGGATCGGCCTTGGCGGCCGCCTCGGTGCCGAGGACGCGGTACGGCTCGGCGTCGGGCAGCAGCGGCGCGGGGTCCATACGGGGCTGCCAGGCGGGCGGCGGCGATGGCCGGTACGCGCCCCGCTGCTCCAGAACCGTCATGACGGCACCTCCTCGTGGGAGCGGCTACGGGAGGCGTGTCGGCTGTGACCCGCCTCACCTACCGATTGTTCGGTCGTCGGCACATTTTGGCTACAGGCGCCTCCAGGCTGTGGACAAACGGTTCTCCACAGCCTGCAATGAACGCAGGACGTCCACGGCGATGAAGCGGGGGGACATGGCACCTGAACAAATGGCCGAGGCGGCGCAGGACGCGCTGCCGCCGCCGGCCCGGCCGCTGGACGCCATCGATCAGGACATCCTGCGCATCCTCCAGGCGGACGGCCGCGCCTCGATACGGTCGGTCGCCGAACGCGTCCACGTCTCGCGGGCCAACGCCTACGCGCGCATCAACCGGCTGGTCGAGGACGGGGTGATCCGGGGCTTCGGCGCCCGCGTGGACCACGAGCGGGCCGGGCACAGCACCTCGGCGTACATCACGTTGAAGATCGTCCAGAACACCTGGCGCACCGTGCGCGAGCAGCTGCGCCAGTTGCCCGGTGCCTCGCACATCGCGCTGGTGGGCGGTGACTTCGACGTCCTGCTGCTGGTGCACACGCCCGACAACCGGGCGCTGCGCGAGCTGGTGCTCACCCGCCTCCAGGCGATCCCGGAGGTGCTGAGCACCCGCACGCTGCTGGTGTTCGAGGAGGAGGACCTGGAGCCGGACGCCTAGGCCGGCTCGACTGGGCCGTTTTTGCGGATCATCGCAAGATCGCGCCGTTCCGCACGGCCGGGGGGCGAACGCGTCTCGCGCACACCGGTGGCCGGTCGGGTGCGCGGGCCGGGGGCCGGTCAGGCCTTGCGCAGGCCGGTGAAGACCAGCTGGACGACCGCGTCGGCCACCTCGCGGCCCGAGGCGCCGCGGGCCTCCGGCCGGTACCACTCCACCAGGGAGTTGATCATGCCGAAGACCAGCCGGGTGGCCAGCCGCACCTCCATGTCGGGGCGTACGTCCCCGTCGGCGGCGGCCGCCTTGAGCAGCTCGGCGACCCGGTGGTCGAAGTCGCGGCGGCGGTCCAGGGCCCAGCGCTCGGTGGCGGTGTTGCCGCGCACCCGCAGCAGCAGCGTCACATAGGGCAGTTCGGCTATGAGCACCTCGACCATGCGCCGCACGACGTGCTCCAGGCGCTCGACCGCCCGCCCCTCCCGCGCCGCCGGCTCCTCCAGGATGGCGAAAAGGCCGTCCAGGGCGCGGCTGACGGCCCGCTTCAGCAGCTCCTCCTTGCCGCTGACATGGTGGTAGATCGACGACTTGGAGATGCCGGCCGCCTTGGACAGATGCTCCATGGAGGTGCCGTCGTAGCCACGCTGGTTGAAGACCTGGACGGCGACGGTGAGCAGTGTCTCGGGGGTGTACGTGTCGCGCCTGGGCGTGGTCATGAGGTGCCCTCCCGCTTGTCGTCGGCGTAGGCGTGGCGGTAGAGCGCGAGGGAGGGTGCGTAGCGTCCGGAGGGGTCGCGTTCGTGCATCGCGTCCAGGACGTCGTAGGCGAACGCGTCGCCCAGCCTGCGGTCCCATTCGAAGGGGCCGAGCGGGTAGTTGACGCCCAGGCGCATCGCGGTGTCGACGTCCTCCTCGGTGGCGACGCCCTTGGCGACCGCGTCATGGGCGAGGTCGATGATCCGGGCGACCGTGCGCGCCACGATCATGCCGGGCACGTCGCCGATCACGCTGACGTCCTTGCCGAGCGCCTGGAAGAGGCCGACGGCCTCGGCGAGGGTGGCCGGCGCGGTGTCCTGGGAGGCGGACAGGGCGATACGGGTGGCCTTGCGGTAGTCGAGGGCGAGGTCGAAGTAGACGACGTCGTGGAACTCCACCGAGGTCTGGCCGTCGGCGAGGACCAGCTGGCCGCCGCCGGGCAGCTCCAGGTGGCCGTCCTCGTCACCGTCCTCCTCGCGGACCTCGATGCCCGCCTCGCGGATCAGCGTGAGCAGTTCGGCGGCGGGGCCGAGATCGCCCCCGGCGAGCACATAGGCGGGCGGCTGCTCCTTGTCGGCGGTCTGCGGCTCGGGCTTCTCGGCGCCCTCCCCGTAGTCGTACCAGCCGTGGCCGGCCTTGCGGCCCAGGCGGCCGGACTCCACCAGGCGGCGCTGGGCCAGCGAGGGGGTGAACCGCACGTCCTGGAAGAAGGACTGCCACACCGACTGCGTCACCGCCTCGTTGACGTCCTGGCCGATCAGGTCGGTGAGTTCGAACGCGCCCATACGGAAGCCGCCCGACTCGCGCAGGATCGCGTCGATGGTGGCCGGGTCGGCGCCCTGGGCCTCGTACACGGCGAACGCCTCGGCGTAGAAGGGCCGGGCGATGCGGTTGACGATGAAGCCGGGGGTGTCCGCGCAGGCCACCGGGGTCTTGCCCCAGGCGCGGGCGGTCTCGTACGCGCGCGTGGCCGAGGTGACGTCGGTGGCGAACCCGGAGACGACCTCGACCAGCGGCAGCAGCGGCGCGGGGTTGAAGAAGTGCAGGCCGAGGAAGCGGCCCGGATGGCGCAGGGCGCCGCCGATCGCCGTCACCGACAGCGAGGAGGTGTTGGTGGCGAGCAGGCAGTCCTCGGCGACGATGTCCTCCAGCTCGCCGAACAGCTGCTGCTTGACGTCCAGCCGCTCCAGCACGGCCTCCACGACGAGGCCGCAGCCGTCCAGCTCCGCGAGGGCGTCGGCGGGTTCGAGCCGGGCACGGGCCGCGTCCCGGACGGCGGTGTCGAGCCGGCCCTTCTCCACCAGCCGGTCCAGGCGGGCGCCGATCGCCGCGGCCGCCTCACGGGCCCGGCCGGGCGCGGTGTCGTAGAGCCGCACCGGATGGCCGGCGACCAGTGCGACCTGGGCGATGCCCTGGCCCATGGTGCCGGTGCCGACGACTGCCACGGGGCTGCTGAGGTCGAGTGCTGTCATGTGCGCGATCCTCCCGCACGGGGTTTTCCACAGATGCGGCGGACCCCCTTGAACCGACCGATCGTTCGGTTACTCTAGCCCTGACCGTCCCATCCCGCTGCTCTTTCCGCCAGGTCCTGAACTCGAAGGCGAGTTCTCCAGACGAGGAGTTGGTCCCGTATGGCCGCCGAACTGACCGTCCCCGAGCTGATCGCGAAGCACCGGCCCACTCTCGACCAGGCCCTGGAAGCGATCCGCACGCGCGCGTACTGGTCCCCCCACCCCGAACACCCCAAGGCGTACGGCGAACACGGCGGCCTGGACGCGGCCGCGGGCAAGGCCGCCTTCGACGCGCTGCTGGGCACCCGCCTGGACCTCGGCCAGGCGGGCACGGACGACTGGGTGGGCGGTGAGATCTCGCCGTACGGCATCGAGCTGGGCGTGAGCTACCCGCACGCGGACCTGGACGTCCTGCTGCCCGCGATGAAGGCCGGACAGCCGGCCTGGCGGGACGCGGGCCCCGAGGCGCGCGCCGTGGTCTGCCTGGAGATCCTCAAGCGGATCAGCGACCGGACGCACGAGTTCGCGCACGCGGTCATGCACACCAGCGGCCAGGCCTTCATGATGGCGTTCCAGGCGGGCGGCCCGCACGCCCAGGACCGCGGCCTGGAGGCGGTGGCGTACGCGTACGCGGAGCAGGTCCGCACCCCCGAGTCCGCCGAGTGGACCAAGCCGCAGGGCAAACGCGATCCGCTGGTGCTGGCCAAGAACTTCACGCCGGTGCCACGCGGCATCGGTCTGGTCATCGGCTGCAACACCTTCCCGACGTGGAACGGCTATCCGGGCCTGTTCGCCTCCCTGGCGACCGGCAACGCGGTCCTGGTCAAGCCGCACCCGCGCGCGGTGCTGCCGCTCGCGCTGACCGTGCGGATCGCCCGCGAGGTGCTCTCCGAGGCCGGTTTCGACGCCGAGCTGGTCGCGCTGGCCGCCGAGCGGCCCGGCGAGGGCATCGCCAAGGCGCTCGCGACCCGCCCGGAGATCCGGATCATCGACTACACCGGTTCGACGTCCTTCGGCGACTGGCTGGAGGCCAACGCCCGCCAGGCGCAGGTCTACACGGAGAAGGCCGGCGTCAACACGGTGATCGTGCACTCCACGGACGACTACAAGGGCATGCTCTCCAACCTGGCGTTCTCGCTGTCCCTGTACAGCGGCCAGATGTGCACCACCCCGCAGAACCTGCTGATCCCGCGGGAGGGCATCCACACGGACCAGGGCCCGAAGACCTTCGACGAGGTCACCGCCGACCTCGCCCGCGCGGTCGACGGCCTGCTCGGCGACGACGCGCGGGCCAACGGGCTGCTGGGCGCGATCGTCAACCCGGACGTCAAGGCGCGCCTGGAGGCCGCGGCGGGTCTCGGCGAGGTCGCCCTCGCCTCGCGGGAGATCACCAACCCGGAGTTCCCGGACGCGGTGGTGCGCACCCCCGTGATCGTCAAGCTGGACGGCGCCAAGCCGGACGCCGAGGCGGCCTACATGAGCGAGTGCTTCGGCCCCGTCTCCTTCGCGGTCGCCGTCGACTCGGTGACCGACGCGGTGGAGCTGCTGCGGCGCACGGTCCGCGAGAAGGGCGCGATGACGGTCGGCGCGTACACCACCGACGGCGAGGTGGAGCGGGCCGTCGAGGAGGTGTGCCTGGAGGAGGCCGCCCAGCTGTCCTTCAACCTCACGGGCGGGGTGTTCGTGAACCAGACGGCCGCCTTCTCCGACTTCCACGGCTCGGGCGGCAACCCGGCGGCCAACGCGGCCCTGTGCGACGGCGCCTTCGTGGCCAACCGGTTCCGGGTGGTCGAGGTGCGCCGGCAGGGCTAGTGGGTGAGGGCCGTCGGGGGCGCGCGTCCCCCGACGGCATCGTCCCTCTCCTGCCGTCTCCCGGCCGGGATTCCGTTTCGGGTTTCTCCCCGTCGGGTTTCCTCTCCCGACGGCGGCGAAGGCTAGGCGGCGGGTGCGCCCGCGGTGGCGCTCCAGTGGTACAGCGTCATCGCCACGCTGGTGGCGAGGTTGTAGCTGGAGACCTGGGGGCGCATCGGCAGCCGCAGCAGCTGGTCGGCACGCGCGCGTACCTCCGCCGAGAGACCGGTGCGCTCCGAACCGAACGCGAGGACGGCGTCGTCGGGCAGTTCGATGCCCCGGATGTCCTCGCCCTCCGGGTCCAGGGCGAACAGCGGGCCGGGCGGCAGTTCGCCGACGCCAAGGCGCTCCACGGCGGTCGCGAAGTGCAGGCCCGCGCCGCCGCGCACCACCGTCGGATGCCAGGGGTCGAGCGTGCCGGTGGTGACCACGCCGGTCGCCCCGAAACCGGCGGCCAGCCGGATCACGGCGCCCGCGTTGCCGAGGTTGCGCGGGTTGTCGAGGACCACCACGGGGGCGGTGCGCGGCATCCGGGCGAGCGCGGCCAGATGGGCCTCGCGTGAGGGCCGTACGGCGAGCGCGGCGACCCCTGTCGGATGGGGGCGGGCCACGAGTGCGGCGTACGTCTGTTCGGGCACCTCGGTGAGCAGCGCGTCCAGGGCCTCCCGTACGTCCCCGGCCAGTTCCCCGGCCAGGGCGAGCGCGGCCCGCCGGTCGGTGGTGACCGCCACCGGCACCTCGGCGCCGAAGCGCAGGGCGTGCTTGAGGGCGTGGAAACCGTCGAGCAGTACGGCACCGCCGGCGTGCTCGCGCCAGCGGATCAACGGGTCGGTCATGCCGTGAACCCTACGCGTCCGGGCGTGCTGTCCTCCGGGGAGCGGGGTGCGGGCACCGTACCGTCCGCGCCGCCGTTCCCGGCGAACCGTCCCCGCGCGCGAGCGGCGAGGGCGCCGATCCGGCGCAGGAAGGAGGTCGGCAGGAAGACCGCGTCCGCGGTGATCATCGCCAGCGAGAAGAACGGCAGGCCGAGTACGACCGCGATGACGAAGTGCTCCAGCATCAGGAAGACCAGCAGCACGTTCTTGACCCGGCGGTTGAGCAGGGTGAAGGGGAAGGCGACCTGCACGATGACGGTGCCGTACGCCACGATCGTGAGCATGGTGCCGCTGACGGACATCAGATCGGCGAGGGCGGGCCAGGGCGAGAAGTAGTCGAGGTGCAGCGGGTAGTAGACGGCGGTGCCGTCCTGCCAGCGCGAGCCCTGGATCTTGTACCAGCCGGCCGTGGCGTAGATCAGGCACGCCTCGGCCATGATCACCACGAGGGCGCCGTTGTGCAGGACGTTGGCGATCACGTCCAGCAGGATCCGCGGCTCGGCCGACCGCGCCAGGCGCTGGACCAGCCACCACAGTCCGAGCCCCGCCCACGCCGTCCACAGCAGGACCGGGATCAGCCAGGAGTTCTCGAACAGCAGTCCGGCCGCGGTCACCGTGACCAGCGCGATCCCGAGGACCGTCCACAGGATGAGACCGGTCCAGTCGGTGGGGGTCCGGTCGGGGACGGCCAGGCCGGGGGCGGCCGGATCGGGGGCGGACCGGACGTCGGCGGCCGTCCGGCCGGCGGGAATCGGGCCGGCGGTGGTCCGCCCGGCGCGCGCCCGGCGCCGCGCGTCGAGGGACCACACCTGCCCGCAGCGCGTGAACACGAGGTAGATGGCCATCAAGTGCAGCACGTTGTCGCCGCCGTCACCGACGAAGACGCTGCGGTTCTGGAGCGACAGGACGCCCACCATGAACAGCACCGAGGCCGTACGGGTGCGCCAGCCCACCAGCAACGCGGCACTGGCGAGGAGCGCAAGCAGGTAGAAGCACTCGAACCACAGCTGCCCGCTCGACCACATGAGGGCCGTGAAGGCGTGGTTGTCCATGATCAGCTGCCGGCCCATGTTCCAGCCCCAGGGGCCGTCCGGGCCGTACAGCTCCTGGCGGTGGGGGAACTCGCGCAGCAGGAACAACAGCCAGGTGCCGGCGAAGCCGATCCGGATCACGGCGCTCTGGTACGGCCCGAGCGCGGCCTCGGTGCCACGGGCGAGCCCGCGCGACAGGGCCTGGGAGAGCTGGTTCACCGCACACCTCCGGCGGCCTCGTCGGCGCTCACCGTCCACCAGGGCAGCACGCGGTAGAAGGGCTTGTCGGACACCTGTTCACCGCTCCATGAGGGGGGCTGCACATTGATGGTGCAGGAGCGCACCTGCACCCGCTGTATGACACCGATCCGGCTGGTCGGATCGGTGTCATACAGGCGCATCACCGCGATCCGGCGCAGGTACTGCTCCGACAGGGCACCGCGCATGCCGACGGGCCGGTTGTCCGCGGTGTGGGTCGCGGTGAGGAAGTCCCAGGCGCGGCGCAGTTCGTTCTGCTGGGTGTGGCTGGGCGCCGGGTTGTGCTCGATGGCGGCGCCGTCCTGGGCGGACAGGTCGGTCCAGCCGGTGGTACGCACGCTGCCGTCCTTCATCCGCACCTCGGCACGCACCTGCACCGCGATGTTCTGCTGCAGCGGATTGGGGGCGAACAGCTTCCAGTTCTGCTCGAACTCCGGGAACACCCACGCCTCGACGGCCTTGCCGTGCTGCTTCGACACCGTGTTCTGCGGGGCGAGGCTCAGAAACACCATCAGCAGATGCACCCCGGCGCCGACGGCGACGACGGCGACCGCCAGCGCGGCGCCGACCTGGTAACGGCGGGAGAGGGCGGCGAGACCACGGCGGGCCGGGTCGTGGCACGGAACCGCGCTCTGCGGGTGCTCCTCGCGCTCCGGGTGTTCCGAGTGCTCTAGACGCTCCTCGCGCTCCGGGCGTTCCGGGTGCTCTAGACGCTCCTCGTGCTTCGGACGCTCCGGCTTTTCGGAGTCCGCCGGTTCCTCAGGTCCCGCCTGGTCTTCCGGGGCCTCCCGGTTCTCAGGGTTCTCCGGGGGAGGCGCCCCGGCCGACCCGTCCGGGCCGTGCGCGGCCCCCGAGTCCTCGTCGTACGCGTCCATTCCGCCCCGTTCCCCAATTCCGGCTCAGTCGTGGGTCGGCCCACCGGACCGGCCCCGCGGAGCCGCCCCATCCGATACGGCCGCCCGGCACAGGCGCCGCACGGTGCACGAGCGCCCATCGCGGCACATGCACGGAACGGTACTCAGCCCCTGCCGCCGAGCGCAGCCCCAGGGGGCCCGGACCCTCCCGACCCCGCACGCTTCGTCCGCAGACACCATCCACAGGTTCCGCGCGGAGTTTTCCACAGCGGTTGACACTGTCCGGCGGCCCGGCACACCATTGATTCGCACGGACCGAACGATCGGTCGGGAGAGTCCCACCGCAGAGCCCGAGGTCAGGGGGATCGCATGGCCACAGCAGCCGCGCAGGGCACGGCCCGCCCGGAAGCGGACGGCGCCCGGAACACCGCCGGGGACGAGGCGGAATACCAGCGCGTCTTCGACGCGGCCGTAGCCGCCGACGAGCGCATCGAGCCACGCGACTGGATGCCCGACGCCTACCGCGCGACCCTCGTCCGCCAGATCGCCCAGCACGCACACTCCGAAATCATCGGGATGCAGCCGGAGGCCAACTGGATCACCCGCGCGCCCTCCCTGCGCCGCAAGGCGATCCTGATGGCCAAGGTCCAGGACGAGGCGGGACACGGCCTGTATCTGTACAGCGCCGCGGAAACCCTCGGCACCGGCCGGGACGAACTGCTCGACAAACTGCACAGCGGCCGCCAGAAGTACTCCTCGATCTTCAACTACCCCACGCTGACCTGGGCCGACGTCGGCGCGATCGGCTGGCTCGTGGACGGCGCCGCGATCACCAACCAGGTACCGCTGTGCCGCTGCTCCTACGGCCCGTACGCCCGTGCCATGGTGCGGATCTGCAAAGAGGAGTCCTTCCACCAGCGCCAGGGGTACGAACTGCTGCTCGCCCTGAGTCGGGGCACCCCGGAGCAGCACGCCATGGCCCAGGACGCGGTGGACCGCTGGTGGTGGCCCTCGCTGATGATGTTCGGCCCGCCCGACGACGAATCCCAGCACTCCGCCCAGTCGATGGCCTGGAAGATCAAGCGCCATTCGAACGACGAGCTGCGCCAGCGCTTCGTCGACATCTGCGTCCCCCAGGCCGAATCCCTGGGCCTCACCCTCCCCGACCCGGACCTGAAGTGGAACGAGGAGCGGGGGCACCACGACTTCGGCCCGATCGACTGGGCGGAGTTCTGGGACGTCCTCAAGGGCAACGGCCCCTGCAACGAACAACGCCTGACCCAGCGCAAACGCGCCCACGACGAGGGCGCGTGGGTACGCGAAGCGGCCGCCGCCCACGCGGCCAAACACAGCGGCGGCACCAAGGCCACCGAACACCTGACGACGGGAGCGGAGCGAGCATGAGCACCACCGACTGGCCCCTGTGGGAGGTCTTCGTGCGCTCGCGGCGCGGCCTCTCCCACACCCACGCCGGCAGCCTGCACGCGCCCGACGCCGAACTGGCGCTGCGCAATGCCCGCGACCTGTACACCCGCCGCGGCGAAGGCGTCTCCATCTGGGTCGTCCCGGCCACCGCGATCACCGCGTCCTCGCCCGACGAGAAGGACCCCTTCTTCGAGCCGGCCGCCGACAAGCCGTACCGGCACCCGACCTTCTACGAGATCCCGGAAGGAGTGAAGCACCTGTGACCGCCACCGGCCCCGCCACCGTCCCGGTGACCGCCGCGCTCGCACTCGGCGACGACGCCCTGGTGCTCTCCCACCGCCTGGGGGAGTGGGCCGGGCACGCCCCCGCCCTGGAGGAGGAGGTCGCCCTCGCCAACATCGCCCTCGACCTGCTCGGCCAGGCCCGCGTGCTGCTGTCCCTGGCCGGCGACGAGGACGAACTCGCCTTCCTGCGCGAGGAGCGGTCCTTCCGCAACCTCCAGCTGGTCGAGCAGCCGAACGGCGACTTCGCCCACACCATCGCCCGCCAGCTGTACTTCTCCACCTACCAGCACCTGCTGCACACCGAACTCGCCGCCGGTGACGGCCCGTTCGCGCCGCTGGCCGCGAAGGCGGTCAAGGAGGTCGCCTACCACCGCGACCACGCCGAACAGTGGACCCTGCGCCTCGGCGACGGCACCGAGACCAGCCATGAGCGGATGCGCCGCGCCTGTGACGCCCTGTGGCGATTCACCGGGGAGATGTTCCAGCCCGTCGAGGGAGTCGACGTCGACTGGGCGGACCTGGAGCCCCGCTGGCTGGAATCGGTCACCCGCGTACTCGGCCGGGCCACCCTCACCGTCCCCGAGGGGCCCCGCACCGGAGCCTGGTCGGCGGGCGCCGGCCGCCAGGGCATCCACACCGAGTCCTTCGGCCGGATGCTCGCCGAGATGCAGCATCTGCACCGCAGCCATCCGGGGGCGTCATGGTGACCGCCACCGCCCTGGAGGCCGAACTCCTGGAGCTGGCCGGTTCGGTCCCCGACCCCGAGCTCCCGGTCCTCACACTCCATGAGCTGGGCGTGGTGCGCGCGCTGCGACTGCACGGCCCCGATGCCGCCGAGGTCGACCTGACCCCGACCTACACCGGCTGCCCGGCCATCGAGGCGATGTCCCTCGACATCGAACGGGTCCTGCGGGAGCACGGCCTGCGCGAGGTCTCGGTACGCACGGTACTGACGCCCGCCTGGTCGACCGACGACATCACCCCCGAAGGCCGCCGCAAACTCCGGGAGTTCGGCATAGCTCCCCCGAGGACCAGCAAGACCTCCGGACCGATACCGCTGACCCTCGGCCCGACCCGCACCGGCGACACCGCGACCACCGGGACCGTCGGCACCACCGAGGCCGAGCCCGTCCACTGCCCGCACTGCGGCTCGGCCGACACCGAACTGCTGAGCAGGTTCTCCTCCACCGCGTGCAAGGCGCTGCGCCGCTGCCTGTCCTGCCGCGAACCGTTCGACCACTTCAAGGAGTTGTGATGGCGCGCTTCCACCCGCTCCAGGTGGCCGCGGTGGACCGGCTCACCGACGACTCCGTCGCCCTCACCCTCACCGTCCCCCCCGAGCTGCGCGCCGAGTACCGGCACGCACCCGGCCAGCACCTCGCGCTGCGCCGCCGGGTGGGCGGCACGGAGGTGCGGCGCACCTACTCGATCTGCTCCCCCGCGCCCGCCCCGGACGGCGAGGGACCGAGCAGCCTGCGCGTGGGGGTGCGGCTGGTGGAGGGCGGCGCCTTCTCCACCTACGCACTGAAGGAGATCAACCTCGGGGACGAACTGGAGGTGATGACCCCGGCCGGCCGCTTCACCCTGGAACCCGCGCCCGGCCTGTACGCGGCGATCGTCGGCGGCAGCGGCATCACCCCGGTGCTGTCCATCGTCTCCACCCTGCTGGCGCGGGAGCCGGAGGCCCGGTTCTGTCTGATCCGGAGCGACCGTACGGCGGCGTCCACGATGTTCCTGGAGGAGGTCGCCGACCTGAAGGACCGCTATCCCGAGCGGCTTCAGCTGGTGACCGTGCTCTCCCGCGAGGAGCAGCAGGCGGGTCTGCCGTCCGGCCGGCTCGACCAGGCGCGTCTCACCCAACTCCTGCCCGCACTGCTCCCGTTGGAGCGGGTGGCGGGATGGTTCCTGTGCGGCCCCTACGGGCTGGTGCAAGGCGCCGAGAGCGCGCTGCGCGGGCTGGGTGCGGACCGCGCCCGGATCCACCAGGAGATCTTCCACGTGGACTCGGGACCGGCCGCGGCGGGCACCGCGCCGGGAGCCGCGCACAGCAGGGTCACCGCACGGCTCGACGGACGCGGCGGCAGCTGGCCGGCGCAGGAGGGCGAGTCCCTGCTCGACACCGTCCTGCGCAACCGACCCGACGCGCCCTATGCGTGCAAGGGCGGCGTCTGCGGCACCTGCCGGGCCTTCCTGGTCTCCGGCGAGGTCCGCATGGACCGCAACTTCGCCCTGGAAGAGGAGGAGACGGACGCCGGGTACGTACTGGCCTGCCAGTCCCATCCGCTGACCGAACAGGTGGAGCTGGACTTCGACCGCTGAGGATGCGCCACGGAACGCACCGGGGTTTCGGCGCGTACACCGGCCGCCTCCTGCACCGCTACGACGCCCGGACCCGAGCACCTGCAACCGGCTGCTCGGGCCGCACGCGAGCGGTCTGCGGGCGAGGGGCGAGCGGTGCTAGAGGACGTGGCCGGGGCGGCCGTCGTCGGTGATCACCGGGCGGCCCGCGGCGGCCCAGGACTGCATGCCGCCGTCGATGTTCACCGCGTCGATGCCCTGCTGCACCAGATACATGGTGACCTGGGCGGACCGGCCGCCGGAGCGGCAGATCACGTGGACACGGCCGTCCTGCGGGGCGGCCTCGGTCAGCTCGCCGTACCGGGCCACGAACTCACTGGTCGGGATGTGCAGCGCTCCCTCGGCGTGGCCCGCCTGCCATTCGTCGTCCTCACGGACGTCCAGCAGGAAGTCGTCGTCCTTGAGGTCCGTGACACCGACGGTGGGCACACCAGCTCCGAAATTCATGCCTCCGACGCTACCCGACGACGGGCGCGGATCACTCCTGCGCCAGCAGGGCCGCCAGTTCCTCCTCGCGCCGGGCGATGTCGGCGCGGAGCTTGTCGGCGATCTCGTCCAGCAGCGCGTCGGGGTCGTCCGGGGCGAGGCGGAGCATGCCGGCGATGGCGCCGTCCTCCAGTTCGCGGGCGACCAGGTTGAGCAGCTCCTTGCGCTGGGAGAGCCATTCGAGGCGGGCGTACAGCTCCTCGGCGGGGCTCGGGCGCCGCTCGGGCGGTACCGGCCCGGCCGCCCATTCCTCGGCCAGTTCCCTCAGCAGGGCCTCGTCACCGCGGGCGTAGGCGGCGTTGACGCGGGTGAGGAACTCCTCGCGGCGGGTGCGCTCGTCCTCCTCCTGCGCCAGGTCGGGGTGGGCCTTGCGGGCGAGGTCGCGGTACAGCTTGCGGGCCTCCTCGCTGGGCCGAACCCGCTCCGGGGGGCGTACCGCCTGGTCGGTGAGCATGGCGGCGGCCTCGGGATAGAGGCCGTGGCCGTCCATCCAGCCGTGCATCAGCTCCTCGACGCCGGGAATCGGCAGGACGTTGGCACGGGCCTCCGCGGCGCGGCGCACATCCTCCGGGTCACCGGTGCGGGCGGCCTTCGCCTCGGCGATCTCGGCATCCAGCTCCTCGAGGCGCAGGTAGAGCGGGCCGAGACGCTGTTCGTGCAGCCGGGAGAAGTTCTCGACCTCGACGCGGAAGGTCTCCACGGCGATCTCGTACTCGATCAACGCCTGCTCGGCGGCCCGTACGGCCTTCTCGAGCCGCGCCTCGGGGCGGGGGGCGTGGGGTTGTTCGGCTTCCGGGGTGCTCACCCGGCCAGCGTAGTCGCTGCGCTCGGCGTGAAAGGGGGACGGAGAGGGGGCGGCCGGATCGGAGCCGGATCTGCGGGGGTGGGCGGGGTGCGGGGGCGGACGTCGCGGAGGGGGCCGGGGCGGACCGTCGGGGGGTGGCCAGGTTGACGGGTTCAGGTTCGTGGCGGCTGGTCGCTCCATTCCCGGCGCTTCGGGGGGCGCCCCCTCCCCCCTCCCCCCTCCCTCCCCTCTCCCCACGCACCCCCACCCCACCCCTCACCCCCACCCCCTCCTACACCCCCACCTCCGCCGCTATCCGGCCCGCCCGTATCGCCGTGAGCAGGGTCGCGTGGTCGGATTCCGTGAGGTCGGCGTAGGTCAGGGCGAAGGTGGCGATGGCGTTGTCCAGGTCCTCGTTCTTGCCGCAGTAGCCGGCGATCAGGCGGGGGTCCGCGCTGTGGGAGTGGGCGCGGGCCAGCAGGGCGCCGGTCATGCGGGCGTAGTCGTCGAGCTGGTCGGCGGCGAGGGCGGCCGGGTCGACGCTGCCCTTGCGGTTGCGGAACTGCCGTACCTGGAAGGGCAGCCCGCTGACCGTGGTCCAGCCGAGCAGGGTGTCGCTGACCACCTGCATCCGCTGCTGCCCGCGCACGACCCGGCGTCCTTCGTGCGCGACCGGCGGGGTCGCGAAGCCGGCGGCGGCAAGGTGCGGGAGCAGCGCGGAGGGGCGGGCCTCCTTCACCTGGAGGACCAGCGGATGCTCGCGGTGGTCGAGGAGCAGGACCACGTACGAGCGGGTGCCGACGCTGCCGGTGCCGACCACGCGGAAGGCCACGTCGTGCACCGTGTGCCGGGCGAGCAGGGGGCGGCGGTCCTCGGGCAGGGTCGTCAGGTACTGCTCCAGGGACGCGGCGACCGCGGCGGCCTCGGCGTCCGGTATCCGGCGCAGCACCGGCGGGGCGTCGGTGAAGCGCCGGCCGCCGTCCGGATGCGGTTCGGTCGACTTCGCCGCGAACCGGCCGCTGGTGTTGGCCCGCGCCTTCTCCGAGACCCGTTGCAGGGTGCCGAGCAGGTCGTGGGCGTCGGCGTGGGAGACCAGTTCCTCGTCCGCGATGGCGTTCCACGCGTCCAGCGCCGGGAGCTTCGCCAGCAGCCGCATGGTGCGGCGGTAGGCGCCGGCCGTGTCCCGTGCCGCGGCGCGGCAGGTGTCCTCGTCGGCACCGGCTTCGCGGCCGGCCAGCACCAGGGAGGTGGCGAGCCGTTTCAGGTCCCACTCCCAGGGGCCGTGCACGGTCTCGTCGAAGTCGTTGAGGTCGATGACGAGGCCGCCGCGGGCGTCACCGTACAGCCCGAAGTTGGCGGCGTGCGCGTCGCCGCAGAGCTGTGCGCCTATCCCGGTCACGGGGGTGCGCGCCAGGTCGTACGCCATGAGTCCGGCGGAACCCCGCAGGAAGGCGAAGGGGGTGGCCGCCATCCGGCCGACGCGGATCGGGGTCAGCTCCGCTATCCGGCCGGCGTTGGACTCGACGACGGCGCGCACCGCGTCCGGGCGGGCGGCGTCCGGTTCGAAGGTGCCGTGGGCGCGGCGCGGCACGCTCGTCCGCAGCGCCTTGCCCTCTTCCTTGGGCGAGCCCTGCCGGGGCCACGCGGCGAACCCGCGCACCCGCGGCAGCCTGCGTGCCCCGTCCTCGGGCTGCTTCGGCCGCTCGCCGCGCTCCTCCTGACACGGCTTACCCATCACGCCCGCACCGCTCCCGGCCACAGTGACCGCCTCCCCCGTACGCATCGAGACGAACATCGACTCGGCACGACCGTACAACCGGTGGGGAAACCGCGTCGGGACCTGTGGACAACCCGGCGGCTGTGGATAACTCGCGCGCGCCGGCCTGCCCGCCCGTCACGGGGAAGTCCGGTGCCGCGGCGGCCGGTTCACTGTTCCGCCGGTCCCGCTCCCGTCTCCCCGCCCAGGTTCTCCGCGAGTTGGAACAGCGCGGGCAGGGCGTTTCCGATGGCTTCGCGTGCGTCGTCGTCCAGCGCGCCGAGTGCGGCGTCGATGCGGCGTTCGTGCGCGGTGGTCCAGGCCGCGAGCTTCTCGCGGCCGGCGTCGGTGAGGGTGACGACGGAGGCCCGGCGGTCGGCGGCGTCGACGTCCCGCGCCACCAGTCCCGCGCTGATCATCTGACCGATCAGCCCGCTGACCGTGCTCGGCGCCAGGCGCCGGCGGGCGGCGAGGTCGCTGATCCGTGCGGGGGAGTGCTCCCCGAGTACCTGGAGCAGTTCGACCTGCGCCATGGGGAGGGTCTCCCACGGGTAGTCGGTGCGGATCGAGGAGCGCAGCGCGCGGCGCAGCCGGGTGACGGCCTCGGTGAGCAGACGGGCTTCGGGGGCCTGTGCGGCCGAACCGGGCCGCGTCTCCCCGGCCGAACCGGGCCGCATGCCACCGGCCGGGCCGGGCCGCGTCTGGGCGGCGGGGCCGGGCGCGGAGGCGTCGGGGCGTGGCTGCGCGGACATGCGGAAAGCGTAGCCGGGCGGCATCCGGAGACGGCCGGTCCGTCCGGGGCTCGGACACCCCCGCCGCCGGCCACGAAGGGGCGGGGGCTCACCGGGGGGCGTAAGAGAGGCCTCTCATCGGAGGTCTTCGGGGCCACCTGGGGTCAAGGCGCTCCGGGGTCGTTCATGGAGAGGCTTCTCAGGGCGCGTTCCCTCCCCCGCCCCGAGCCACGCCGCCCCGACCGCCACCATCGATGCCGCCACCAGGACCGCCCCGGCGGCCACCTGGCTGCCGTCCCGCCCGGCCGCCGCCCCGCCGCCCGCCTGAACCGCGAGCGTGACCAGCGCGACCCCGAGCGCCGTGCCCAGTCCCCGTGTCATGTTCACGAGCCCGCCGCCCGTCCCGGAGCACCGCGCGGGTATCGCGCCCATGATCAGTGCGTTGTTGGCCGGGGTGAACATCCCCAACCCCAGCCCGGTCACCGCGAGCAGCGGCACCAGCTCGCCGATCCCCGGCGGCACGACCAGCAGCGCGGCCATCGCCGCGGTGAAGACTCCCGCCCCGGCCAGGCACCGCCCCCGGTCCGAGAAGCCGCGCGGCAGCACCCGGTCGCCCCCGGTCGCGGCCAGTGCGAACCCGGCCGGGAGCGCGGTGAGCACCAGCCCGGCGGTCAGCTCGGAGGCGCCGCGCGCGGTGAGTACGACCGGTACCAGCACCAGCGGCCCGAAGAGCACCAGGTAGCCGCTGAGGGCGCCCACCAGGCCGTACGCCACCGCCCGTACCCGCAGCAGGGCGAGGTCGAGCAGGGGCGCGGCGGCCCGCCGCTGGCGCCGTACGAAGGCCCATCCCGCGCCGGCGGCGACCATGAACAGCGCCGCCACGCCCCAGTCGGGCACCGGCAGTCCGGAGGCGGCGGAGACGCCCATCAGGGTGCCGGTGGTGGCCGTGGCGAGCAGCAGGAGTCCCGGCCAGTCGAAGCGGGTGACCTTGGTGCGGGCGCGGGTGCGGGGCAGCAGATAGTGGCCGCCGAGCAGCGCGACGACGCCGACGGGCACGTTCACCCAGAACACCCAGCGCCAGCCCAGGGTCGACACCAGGGCGCCGCCGACCGTCGGTCCCAGGGCCAGCCCCAGGGCCTGCGCGGCGGCCTGCACCCCGAGCGCGCCGCGCATCCGCTCGCGGGGCGCGCTGGTGGTCACCAGCGCCACGCTGTTGGCCTGCATCATGGCCGCGCCGGCCGCCTGGACCGCGCGGAACGCCACGAGGGCCGCCAGCGAGGGCGCGAAGCCGGCGGCGGCGGAGGCGAGGGTGAAGACGGCGAAGCCGTAGAGATAGAGCAGTTTGCGGCCGTGGGCGTCGGCCAGTCGTCCCGCGGGCACCAGTAGCGCGACGAGGGCCAGCAGGTAGGCCAGCGAGACCCATTCGACGGCCGCGAGTGAGGCATGGAAGTCGGTGCGCAGACCGCCGTAGGTGAGCGTGACGATGCTGGCGTCGAGCTGGCCCATGAAGGCGCCGAAGCACACCGCGGCCACGGCCAGCCACCAGCTGTTCGGACGTCTGCGGACCGCCTCGGGGCGGGGGCGCTCGGAGGCGAGCAGGGCGAGACCACGGCGTGGGGACGGGTGCGGTCGCGTGTCGGTGCCCATGCCCCCAGATTACATCGGTCACCGAAATACTTGGCTAGCGTCCTATCTCGATCATGACAGCGGGAGCGCGCGTCTCGTCCGCCGAACGCACCGGGAACCGTCTCCCTGCACCCCCCCCCGGCGGAAAGCCACCGCGGCCACGCCGCACCGATCCGGGCCGACGCATACAACGGGGTCCCTCCGGACGACAGTTGGGAGCCGGGCCAGGAGCCGACGACATTGCCGAGCTCCAAGGCCCAGGCCGCGCCCCGGCCGAGGAGGGCAGGCGCGAGTCCATGCGCCACCGCCAGGTCTTCCCCGGCGAATCCAGCAGCCTCATCCACAGGATGGAACCGGAGGGCGGCGCGCGACCGGGAGCCCGCCGCCATCAACCCCTGAGAGCTTCCTCACACGGCCCGCCCGGCGGTGACTCACCGCCAACCGGGCTTCGTTCGCCATGCCGAGGGGGCGCACACAAGAACGCGGAAAACGGCAATGGGCGACATCGCCATCGCGATGCCGCCCATTGCCTCTGTGCGCGAGGGGGGAGTTGAACCCCCACGCCCTTGCGGGCACTGGAACCTGAATCCAGCGCGTCTGCCTATTCCGCCACCCGCGCATTGGGTGTGTCTTCCGGCTTCGGCCCTTTCGGGCTGGCCCCTTCCGACATGCAGAACATTAGCACGTCGTACGGGGTGGGTTCACATCCCTTCCCCAGGGCCCCTGACCAGCCCCTGACCGGTCGGCCCCGGTCCGCCTCCGGCCGCCGCGCGCGCTCCGGCCGCCCGACGCCACGCCCGCCCTCACCGCGCAACCCACCGCGCCCCACCGCACAACCCACCGCACCTCCCCGCGCCCCACCGCACCTCACCGCACGACCCCGCCGCGCCCCACCCCCCACCACGCGCCCCAACCCACCACCGCACGCCCACCGAACCCCCGGCCCCGCGAACCCCGAGCCGCATCCGGAACCGGCCCCGCGACCCCCTACCCGCATCCGGCCCCGGACCCGGACCGCACCGTCCCCGTCCCGCCGCGCCCACCCCTCCGCACCGTGACCGTCCCCACACCCGTGACCATCCGCACAGCGCACGGCCGCTTCACCGCGTATCAAGGAGTCCTGGTTCACGTATCAACCTCGTACCGGTCCCGGTCATCTCCCCAGGAGAGGGGCGGGGGCGGGGCCGGGTGCGGGACACTGGTCTTCGCCCGGCTCTACGATCCATGCCGGGGAGGAGTTCCGAGCGGGGCCGCTGGGGGAACCGGCTGTTTGCCGGGGGCGTGGATACGATCAGTAAGCAGTACCGGCGGTACCGGCAAGGCAACGCACAGAGCACCACACGCACCACACGCACACAGAGCAGGGCAAGGAACCGACAAGGGACGGAGGAGGTGCCCCATGGGAGTCCTGAAGAAGTTCGAGCAGCGTCTCGAAGGTCTGGTGAACGGCACCTTCGCCAAGGTCTTCAAGTCCGAGGTCCAGCCCGTGGAGATCGCCGGCGCGCTCCAGCGCGAGTGCGACAACAACGCGACGATCTGGAACCGCGACCGCACCGTCGTACCCAACGACTTCATCGTGGAGCTCAGCGCGCCCGACTACGAGCGCCTCAGCCCCTACTCCGGCCAGCTCGGCGACGAACTGGCCGGCATGGTGCGCGACTACGCGAAGCAGCAGCGCTACACCTTCATGGGCCCGATCAAGGTGAACCTGGAGAAGGCCGAGGACCTGGACACGGGGCTCTACCGGGTGCGTTCGCGCACCCTCGCCTCCTCCAGCGACCAGCAGGCCCCCGCGCACGGACCGGGCCCCTCCGCGGCCTCGGGCCGGCCGGGCGGCGCCGGATCCGGCGCACCGGGCCAGGGCGGTTACGGCTATCCGCCCGCCATGCCCGCGGGCGCGCCCCCCATGCCCGCCGCCCCGCCGCCCGGCACCCGCCCCGGCGGCTACGGCTACCCGCAGCCCGCCACCCAGCGCCCCGCGGCCGCCCCGATGAGCGGCGGACGCACCCGCTACTGGATCGAGATCAACGGCACCCGCCACCAGATCTCCCGCGCCACCCTGGTGCTGGGCCGCAGCACCGAGGCCGACGTACGGATCGACGACCCCGGCGTCTCCCGCCGGCACTGCGAGATCCGCACCGGTTCGCCCTCCACGATCCAGGACCTCGGTTCCACCAACGGCATCGTGGTGGACGGGCAGCACACCACCCGCGCTACGCTCCGCGACGGCTCGCGGATCGTCGTGGGCAGCACCACCGTTATCTATAGGCAAGCCGAAGGGTGAAGCGGGGGCAATGTCAGAGCTGACCCTCACGGTCATGCGGCTGGGTTTCCTGGCCGTACTGTGGCTGTTCGTGATCGTGGCCGTGCAGGTCATCCGCAGCGACCTGTTCGGTACGCGCGTCACTCAGCGCGGATCGCGTAGGGAGGCCGGGCGGGCCCAGCCCGCGGGCGGCCGCCAGGCCCGGCAGCAGGCCGCGCCCCCGCAGCAGCGCGGCCAGCAGGCCACCGGCGGCGGCCGGCGCGGGCGCAACGCCCCCAGCAAGCTCGTCGTGACCGAGGGCACACTGGCCGGCACCACCGTCGCGCTCCAGGGCCAGACCATCACGCTGGGCCGGGCACACGACTCCACCATCGTGCTGGACGACGACTACGCCTCCAGCCGCCATGCCAGGATCTACCCCGACCGCGACGGCCAGTGGATCGTCGAGGACCTGGGGTCGACGAACGGCACCTACCTGGACCGGTCCCGGCTGACGACCCCCACGCCGATCTCGCTGGGCGCGCCGATCCGCATCGGCAAGACCGTCATCGAGCTGCGGAAGTAGTGCTACATCATGAGTGAGCGCGAGCGGAGCGAGCACGCGGCGGGGGACCGTCTTCCGGTCCCCGGCGCGCTCCCGACCGGAGGGTGGGCAGTGTGGCTCGACACGACCGGCTGCATTCGGAGCCGACGGGCGAGGTGCGCATGAGTCTGTCACTGCGCTTTGCCGCCGGTTCGCACAAGGGCATGATCCGCGAGGGCAACGAGGACTCCGGTTACGCCGGCCCCCGCCTGCTCGCGATCGCCGACGGCATGGGCGGCCAGGCGGCCGGCGAGGTCGCCTCCTCCGAGGTCATCTCCACGCTGGTCACCCTCGACGACGACGTGCCCGGCTCCGACATCCTCACCTCCCTCGGCGTGGCCGTGCAGCGCGCCAACGACCAGCTGCGCTCCATGGTCGAGGACGACCCCCAGCTGGAGGGCATGGGCACCACGCTCACCGCGCTGCTGTGGACGGGGCAGCGGCTCGGCATGGTGCACGTCGGCGACTCGCGCGCCTACCTGCTGCGCGACGGGGTACTCACCCAGATCACCCAGGACCACACCTGGGTGCAGCGGCTCGTGGACGAGGGCCGGATCACCGAGGAAGAGGCCACCACCCACCCGCAGCGCTCGCTGCTGATGCGCGCCCTCGGCAGCGGCGACCACGTCGAGCCCGACCTGTCCATCCGCGAGGTCCGCGCCGGCGACCGGTACCTGATCTGCTCCGACGGCCTGTCCGGCGTCGTCTCCCACCAGACGATGGAGGAGACCCTCGCCAGCTACCAGGGCCCGCAGGAGACCGTGCAGGAGCTGATCCAGCTCGCGCTGCGCGGCGGCGGCCCGGACAACATCACCGTCATCGTGGCCGACGTCCTCGACCTGGACACCGGCGACACCCTCGCGGGCCGGCTGTCCGACCAGCCGGTCGTGGTCGGCGCGGTCGCCGAGAACCAGAGCCACCTGCACGACAACGGGATCATGCAGACCCCGGCCGGCCGCGCCTCCCACCTGGGCCGCCAGGGACACGGCGGCGGCGAGTTCGGCCCGCCCGGCTCCGGTGACACCACCGGATACATCCCGGCGGGCAGCTTCGACGACTACGCCGACGGCGACTTCACCAAGCGAAAGAGCCGCAGATGGCTGAAGGCGTCGCTGTACAGCGCCCTCGCCCTCGCGGTCATCGGCGGCGGCCTGTACGGCGGCTACCGCTGGACGCAGACGCAGTACTACGTCGGCGCCAGCGAGGAGCACGTCGCGCTGTACCGCGGGATCAGCCAGGACCTGGCCTGGGTGTCGCTGTCGAAGATGCAGCAGGACCACCCGGAGATCGAACTCAAGTACCTGCCGTCGTACCAGCAGAAGCAGGTCAGGGCCACGATCGCCGAGGACGGCCTCAAGGACGCCCAGTCGAAGATCCAGGAGCTGGCCGTGCAGGCCTCCGCCTGCAAGAAGGAGGCGGAGCGCCAGGACGCCGAGCGCACCCAGCAGGACAAGCCGCACACCGGCAAGTCCAGCGGGAGCAAGTCCACCGCGAACGGCGCCACCGGCACCATGTCCACCGCCGCCTTCACCCGGACGACCGCGACCGCGAACCCCACGTCGGGCCCGTCCGCGGGTACACCGGGACCTTCGAAGTCTCCGTCCACGACCCAGTCCGCGACCCCCAGCCCCGGCCCCACCCTCTCGGAGGATGAGCAGAAGGTCGTCTCGCTGTGCGGTAAGCAGTAGGCAAGCCGTGAGAGGCCCTGTCACACGATGAGCAGTACGACTAACTCGCCGACACACCACACGTCCACCATCGGCGCGATCGGCGCGCCGAGCCGCCGCAACACCGAGCTGGCCCTGCTGGTCTTCGCGGTGCTGATCCCGGTGTTCGCCTACGCCAACGTGGGCCTGGCCATCGACGACCACGTACCCGCCGGCCTGCTCAGCTACGGCCTGGGCCTCGGCCTGCTGGCCGGCGTGGCCCATCTCGTCGTACGGAAGTTCGCCCCGTACGCCGACCCGCTGCTGCTGCCGCTGGCCACCCTGCTCAACGGGCTCGGGCTCGTCGCCATCTGGCGGCTCGACCAGTCCAAGGCGCTCCAGCAGATCCATGTCGCGGGCGGCAAGGCGACCAACCAGCTGATGTACACGGCGATGGGCATCGCCCTGTTCGTCGCGGTGCTGTACTTCCTCAAGGACCACCGCACGCTCCAGCGCTACACGTACATCTCCATGGTGTCCGCGCTGGTCCTGCTGCTGCTGCCGCTGGTGCCGGGCCTGGGCACCAACGTCTTCGGCGCCAAGATCTGGATCCACGTCGGCAGCTTCAGCATCCAGCCCGGCGAGTTCGCCAAGATCGTGCTGGCGATCTTCTTCGCCGGCTACCTGATGGTGAAGCGCGACGCGCTGGCCCTCGCCAGCCGCCGTGTCATGGGCCTCTACCTGCCGCGCGGCCGGGACCTCGGTCCGATCCTCGTGGTCTGGGCGATGTCCATCCTGATCCTGGTCTTCGAGACCGACCTCGGTACGTCGCTGCTGTTCTTCGGCATGTTCGTGATCATGCTGTACGTCGCCACCGAGCGGACCAGCTGGATCGTCTTCGGTCTGCTGATGTCCGCGGTCGGCGCGGTCGGCGTGGCGAGCTTCGAGCCGCACATCCAGACCCGTGTGCAGGCCTGGCTGAACCCGATGCGCGAGTACCGGCTCAGCCGGATGGTGACCCACGACGGCATCGCCCACTCCGACCAGCTCCAGCAGGCGCTGTGGGCGTTCGGCTCCGGCGGCACCCTCGGCACCGGCTGGGGCCAGGGCCACTCCGAGCTGATCAAGTTCGCCGCCAACTCCGACTTCATCCTCGCCACCTTCGGCGAGGAGCTGGGCCTGGCCGGCCTCATGGCGATCCTGCTGATCTACGGCCTGATCGCGGAACGCGGCGTGCGCACCGCCCTCGCCGCCCGCGACCCGTTCGGCAAGCTGCTCGCCGTCGGCCTCTCCGGTGCCTTCGCGCTCCAGGTGTTCGTCGTGGCCGGCGGTGTGATGGGCCTCATCCCGCTGACCGGTATGACCATGCCGTTCCTCGCGTACGGTGGTTCGTCCGTGATCGCCAACTGGGCGCTCATCGGCATCCTGATCCGCATCAGCGACACCGCCCGCCGCCCCGCACCCGCCCCCGCGGCCAACCCCGACGCCGAGATGACCCAGGTGGTCCGCCCGTCATGAACAAGCCCCTGCGCCGGATCGCGATCTTCTGCGGCCTGCTCGTGCTGGCCCTGCTCGTCCGCGACAACTACCTCCAGTACGTCAAGGCCGACAGCCTGCGCAGCGACCCGAACAACCGCCGGGTCGCCATCGAGCGCTACTCCGCGCCGCGCGGCGACATCATCGTGGACGGCAACCCGATCACCGGCTCGGCCGAGGTCGAGCACGGCGACTTCAAGTACAAGCGCACCTACAAGAACGGGCCCATGTGGGCCCCGGTGACCGGCTACTCCTCCCAGGCCTTCGACGGCAGCCAGCTGGAGAAGCTGGAGGACGGCATCCTCACCGGCAACGACGACCGGCTGTTCTTCCGCAACACCCTGGACATGATCACGGGCAAGCCGAAGCAGGGCGGCAACGTCGTCACCACCCTCAACGCCGCCGCGCAGAAGGCCGCGTACAACGGGCTGAAGTCCGTCGGCGGCAAGGGCGCGGTCGCCGCGCTCGACCCGGCCACCGGCAAGATCCTGGCGCTGGCCTCGTACCCGTCGTACGACCCCTCGACGTTCGCGGGGAACACCGACGAGGACGCCAAGGCCTGGAACAAGCTCCAGAAGAAGAACGACCCGGCCGACCCGACGCTCAACCGGGCGCTGCGCGAGACCTACCCGCCGGGCTCCACCTTCAAGGTGGTCACCGCGGCGGCCGCGCTGGAGAACGGCAAGTACACCTCGGCCGACCAGCCGACCGACTCGCCGCTGCCGTACATCATGCCGGGCACCACGACGCCGCTGCCCAACGAGGGCAACCTGCCCTGCAAGAACGCCACGATGCGGATCGCGCTCCAGTACTCCTGCAACACCGTCTTCGGCAAGATCGGCGCCGACCTCGGCAACGCCAAGATGCTGGCCGAGGCGAAGAAGTTCGGCTTCGACGCGGAGCAGTTCACCCCGGTCCGCTCCAACGCCTCGGTGTTCTCGGACAACATGAACCCCTCGCAGACCGCGCTGTCCTCCATCGGCCAGTACAACACCGCCGCGACCCCGCTCCAGATGGCCATGGTCGCCTCGGCGGTCGCCGACGACGGCAAGCTGATGAAGCCGTACATGGTGGACGAGCTGGAGGCCTCCAACCTCGACCCGGTGGAGAAGACGAAGCCGCAGGAGATGAGCCGGCCGCTGTCGCCGCAGAACGCGCAGATCCTCCAGTCGATGATGGAGACCGTGGTCGACAAGGGCACCGGCACCAACGCCCGGATTCCCGGCGTCAAGGTCGGCGGCAAGACCGGTACCGCCCAGCACGGTGTGGCCAACAGCGCCAACCCGTACGCGTGGTTCATCTCCTACGCCAAGCTCCCCGACGGCAGCTCCCCGGTGGCCGTGGCCGTGGTCGTCGAGGACGAGCACGCCAACCGCGACGACATCTCCGGCGGCGGTCTGGCGGCGCCCATCGCGAAGAACGTGATGAAGGCGGTCATCGACTCCAAGAAGTGACGAGCATCACATCGCTTTCCCAACGACGCACGTTGCGGTACCGGTCCGGTATCGGGATCCGAGCTTGGCCAGGTCATACAAAGCGAGCCGGGTACCGTAGGCCCGGACGGCAGCCTCGGCGCACAGCGATGTGACGGCCGGGACCGACGGAGAGGGCTGGTAGGTAGCTATGGATGAGCCGCGTCGCCTCGGCGGCCGGTACGAGCTGGGCCACGTGCTCGGCCGTGGTGGCATGGCCGAGGTCTACCTCGCGCATGACACCCGGCTCGGCCGCACCGTGGCGGTGAAGACGCTGCGCGCGGACCTCGCGCGCGATCCGTCCTTCCAGGCCCGGTTCCGCCGGGAGGCCCAGTCGGCCGCCTCGCTCAACCATCCCGCGATCGTCGCGGTCTACGACACGGGCGAGGACTACATCGACGGGGTCTCCATCCCGTACATCGTGATGGAGTACGTCGACGGTTCCACCCTGCGCGAGCTGCTCCACTCCGGCCGCAAGCTGCTGCCGGAGCGCGCCATGGAGATGACCATCGGCATCCTCCAGGGCCTGGAGTACGCCCACCGCAACGGCATCGTCCACCGCGACATCAAGCCGGCCAACGTCATGCTGACGCGGGGCGGCCAGGTCAAGGTGATGGACTTCGGCATCGCCCGTGCGATGGGCGACTCCGGCATGACGATGACGCAGACCGCGGCGGTCATCGGCACGGCCCAGTACCTCTCCCCCGAGCAGGCCAAGGGCGAACAGGTCGACGCCCGCTCCGACCTGTACTCCACGGGCTGCCTGCTGTACGAGCTGCTGACCGTCCGGCCCCCCTTCGTCGGCGACTCCCCGGTGGCCGTGGCCTACCAGCACGTCCGCGAGGAGCCGCAGGCGCCCTCCGTCTTCGACCCCGAGATCACCCCCGAGATGGACGCGATCGTCCTCAAGGCGCTGGTCAAGGACCCCGACTACCGCTACCAGTCGGCCGACGAGATGCGCGCCGACATCGAGGCGTGCCTGGACGGCCAGCCGGTCGGCGCCACCGCCGCGATGGGCGCGGTCGGTTACGCCGGCTACGGCGACGACCAGGCGACCACCGCGCTGCGCCAGGAGTCGCCCGCGGCCGCCACGGCCATGCTCCCGCCGATGAACGCGGACGACGGCGGCTTCGGCTACGACGACCGCCCCGACCGGCGCCGCCAGCAGCCGAAGAAGTCGAACACCTCCACGATCCTGCTGATCGTCGCCGGTGTCCTGGTGCTGATCGGCGCCATCCTGATCGGGAAGTACGCGTTCGGCGGGCACGGTGTCGACGACAAGCCCTCGGTGCCCAATTTCGTCGGCATGTCCGAGAAGGACGCCCGCAGCACCGCGGCGAACGTGGACCTGAAGGTCGCCGTCTCCGACCGCAAGCCCTGCGAGAACGAGCCCAAGGGCATGGTGTGCTCGCAGGACCCGGCGAAGGGCACGAAGGTCGACAAGAACACCACCGTCGACCTGGTGATCTCCACGGGCGCGCCCAAGGTCGCCGTGCCGAACGTCCTGGGCCAGACCTTCGATGCCGCCCAGACGGCCCTGACCGGGGACAAGTACCAGTTCAAGGTCGACCGCAAGGACGAGGTCTCCACCCAGCCGGCCGGCACCGTCATCAAGCAGAACCCGGACCTCGGCACGGAGGTCGAGAAGGGCGCCACGATCACCCTCACCGTCGCCAAGGCCGAGGAGAAGGTGACCATTCCGGGCGATGTCATCGGCAAGTCCTGCGACGACGCCAAGGCCGAGCTCCAGGGCATGGGCCTGGTGCCGACCTGCAACGACCAGCCGACCGACAACCCCGACGACGACGGCAAGGTCCTGTCGGTCAACCCGCCGGCCGGCCAGCAGGTCGCCAAGAACACGCCCGTCGCGATCAACGTGGGCAAGGCGCAGAACGACCAGGTCCAGGTGCCGGGCATCCAGGGCAAGAAGCTCGGCGACGTGAAGCAGATGCTCGCCCAGGCGGGTCTCTCGCTCGGCAACGTCACGGGCGCCAACGACGACAACGCGCTGGTCGTCAACTCGAACCCGGCGCCCGGCACCATGGTCAACAAGGGCCAGTCCGTCGACGTGACCGCCATCGGCGGAGGCGGCCAGGGCAACAACGGTGACAACGGCGGGCCGAACCTCTTCGGCGGCATGAACGGCTGACCCCCCGTCGTACGAACGCCAGGGCCCCTGCCGGAATCCTCCGGCAGGGGCCCTGGCGTGTTCCCGGCGAACGCTCAGCGCAGCTCCGGCGGGGGCGTCCGCTTGCCGTCGACCTTCTGCACCCGGACCAGTTCGCCCCACACGATGTAGCGGTAGCGCGAGGTGTAGACGGGGGTGCAGGTGGTCAGCGTGATGTAGTGGCCGGGCTTCTTCCAGCCGGACTCCTTGGGGACCGCGTCGACGACGCCGACGTCGTACTTCGAGGTCTCCGGGAGGATCGAGGCGACCTTGTAGACGTACCAGTCGTCCCGTGTCTCGAAGACGATCGGGTCGCCCTTCTCGAGCTTGTCGATGTTGTGGAACTTCGCGCCGTGGCCGTCGCGGTGGGCGGCCAGGGTGAAGTTCCCCTTCTTGCCGGTCATGGGGAGCATCGCCTTGACCGGGTCGGTGTAGTAGCCGGCGACCCCGTTGTTGAGGACGTCGGTGCTGGTGCCCTTCTCGACCAGGACCGAGCCGTTCTTCATCGCGGGCACGTGCAGGAAGCCGATGCCGTCCTTGGTGTCCAGCGCGCCCGGCCCGCCGCCCGCGCTCTGCGCCCAGTGCTCGCGCACCTTGTCGGCCTGCTTGTCGGCCTTGCGGTCCGCCAGCACGTTCGTCCACCACAGCGAGTAGACGACGAAGAGGCCGAGCAACACGCCCACGGTGATGAGCAGTTCACCGAAGACGCTGACGGCCTGCGCGATCCGGCCCGGACGCCGGCGCGGCTCGGCGGGTTCCGGGTCGGACGCGGCAGTGATTTCCTCGGTCGCTTCGTTCTCGTCGGCGGTCGCTGCCACAGTGTCCTAGCCCTTACTCGATGAGCGCGTCCGGCTTGCCCTTGCTGCGGGGGCGCACCTCGACCATCTTGCCCCAGACGATCAGCCGGTACTTGCTGGTGAACTCCGGTGTACAGGTGGTCAGGGTGATGTAGCGGCCGGGCTTGGTGAAGCCCGAGCCCTTCGGGATCGGGTCCAGCACGCTGGTGTTGGACGGGGAGGTGACCGGGAGGGTCGACGTCACCTTGTAGACGTAGTACGTGTCCTGGGTCTCGACCACCACGGGGTCGCCGGGGGTGAGCTTGTTGATGTACCGGAACGGCTCGCCGTGGGTGTTGCGGTGCGCCGCGAGCCCGAAGTTGCCGGTCTTGGCGTCCGGCATCGCCGTCTTCAGCGGCGCCTCGCCGTAGTGCCCGACCATGCCCTTGTCGAGGACCCTGGTGGTGCTGACGCCCTCCGCGATCGGCGCCACCACGTCCAGCTTGGGGATGTGCAGGATGGCGAAGCCCTGGCCGGGCGCGAACACACCGGGGGCCCGCTTGCCGGTCGCCCAGTCGTCCTGGAGCTGATGGGTCGCGCTGCCGGCCTGCGCGTGCGCGCGGACGTTGGTCCACCACAGCTGGTAGGTGACGAACAGCAGCATCAGCACGCCGGTGGTGATGAACACCTCGCCGATCGCCCGGCTGGCGATCACGCCGGGTCCCGGTCTGGCCAGCCGTGCCCGCCGCCGGGCCTCGACCCGTGTCAGCGGGCGGTCCGGATCGTCCTCCGCCCGTGCGGGGGCGGCCGTGGCGGCGGGCACACCGGAGGACGCGCCCGCGGCCACCGGGTCCCGGCGCCCGCCGTGCCGCCTGGCCGCCCTTCTGCGGGCCGCACGGCCACCTGGCGCGGGCGCGGGGGCGGGAGGGGCCGCAGGGGCTCCAGAGGCCCCCCCGGGCCCTGTGGAGGCCGGGCCGACGGCCCGCAGCACCATCGTCTCCGCGTCGAAGGGGGCCTGCCGGGGCGCACCGCCGTGGGACTCGTACGGTTCCCCGCCGCCGTACACGTCCTCGCGTTCGGGGCGCAGGGCGGTCACGCCGTGGCCCTGCCCACCACCGGGGCGAGCCCCGCCGACCTCGCCACGGCACCCTGGTCGCCGCACTCCGCCAGCCAGTTGGCCAGCATCCGGTGGCCGTGCTCGGTCAGCACCGACTCCGGGTGGAACTGCACTCCTTCGACGGGCAGTTCACGGTGGCGCAGGCCCATGATGATGCCGTCGTGCGTACGGGCCGTGACCTCCAGCTCGGCCGGGACCGTCGCGGGCTCGGCGGCCAGGGAGTGGTAGCGGGTCGCGGTGAAGGGGGAGGGCAGCCCGGCGAAGACGCCCTTGCCCTCGTGCTCGACCGGGGAGGTCTTGCCGTGCAGCAGCTCGGGCGCCCGGTCCACCACCCCGCCGTAGGCCACCTGCATGGACTGCATGCCCAGGCACACGCCGAAGACCGGGACCCCGGTGGCCGCGCAGTGGCGGACCATGTCCACGCAGACGCCGGCCTGCTCGGGAGTGCCGGGGCCGGGCGAGAGCAGGACGCCGTCGAAGCCGTCCTGGGCATGGGCGGTGCTCACCTCGTCGTTGCGCAGCACCTCGCACTCGGCACCCAGCTGGTACAGGTACTGGACGAGGTTGAAGACGAAGCTGTCGTAGTTGTCCACGACGAGAATGCGCGCGCTCACTGGTTGTCCACCGTCACATCGTTGAAGGGCAGCAGCGGCTCGGCCCACGGGAAGACGTACTGGAACAGGACGTACACCACGGCCAGGACCAGGACGACGGAGATCAGCAACTTCACCCATGCGTTTCCCGGCAGATGCCGCCAGATCCAGCCGTACATGCCGTCCTTGCCGTCCCTTCCGTATCCCTACGGCACCAGACATCCGCCGTACGTCACCAGACTAGCGGCGCGGCCCGTCCGGTTCGCCCGACTCCACAGGGTCGGTGACTCCGGCACCGGCAGGGGCGGATTTGTGGGGCCCTTTGTCGATCCGATACGCGGGCAAGGGCTACTGCACGGGCTTCGCGTAGTGCAGGTCCACCGCGCCGGAGTAACCGGGAAGCGTCACCGTGCCGTCGTCGGTGACGTTCCAGCCGAGGCCGTAGACGTTGACGTACACCATGTAGGTCTGGATCGCCTTGCTGTCCGCGAGCGACTTCTGCAGCCGGTCCGGGTCCCCGATCGCCGTGATCTTGTACGGCGGTGAGTAGACGCGGCCCTGGAGGATCAGGGTGTTGCCGACGCAGCGGACCGCGCTGGTGGAGATCAGCCGCTGGTCCATGACCTTGATGCCCTTCGCGCCGCCCTGCCACAGGGCGTTCACCACGGCCTGGAGGTCCTGCTGGTGGATGACCAGGTAGTCGGGCTGCGGCGGGGGGTAGCCGGGGAGCTTGGCGGTGGCGTTGGGCGGGGCGTCGTTCAGGGTGACGGTGACGGCCCTGCCGGTGAGCTTCCGGGTGCCCGCGCTTTTCTCCAGGCCGGTCAGCCGCCGGTCCTGGGCCTTGGTGCTGCCGCCGTCGCTCTTGGCCAGGGACTCCACGCCGTCGCGCAGGGAGGCGTTGGACTCGTCCAGCTCCTTGTTCTTGCGGCTGCGCTGCTGGATGAGGTCGGACAGCTTCAGCAGCGAGCCGTCCTGGCGGATGTCGGTGCCCTTGGCGGTGTCGAAGCTGGTGAAGAAGATCAGGCCGGCGAGCGCGAAGACGGCCGCGGTGAGCACCCGCACCGGGCGCACCCGCGGCCCGCGGCGGGGGCCGGAACCCATTGCTCCCGTACCGGGGGAGTCGGCAGAATTGCTCAACGTACCCTTGCTCTCCTTCGGCGCCACGGAAGCACTACGCTAACGGACGCCCGGAGGAGCACACAGAGTCGTCATGTTGGCCACTTGTACGCTGCCCGAGCCCGACCAGTTACCTGCGCGGCCACGCAGCGCATCGACAGGAGAGACCCTCGTGCCGAAGTCACGTATCCGCAAGAAGGCCGACTTCACGCCGCCGCCGGCGAAGCAGGCCGCGGCGATCAAGATGAACAACCACGGCTGGGTCGCCCCGGTCATGCTGGCCATGTTCGTCATCGGCCTGGCCTGGATCGTCGTCTTCTACGTGACCGGCGGCTCACTGCCCATCGACGCGCTGGACAACTGGAACATCGTGGTCGGCTTCGGCTTCATCGCCGCCGGATTCGGTGTCTCCACGCAGTGGAAGTAACCCGCACCCGCTGAGTTATCCACAGGCCTGAGGATTTCCACATCCCCCTGGGGAAAACACTACGATCTGTGGATAACTCATCGAGCGTTGACGCCGGTACGACTGCACTACTGGTGGCCACACAGGCGTTCGCACCCCTCGCTACCTGCGAAAACACATCCGAGCGGCCCTAGGCGCAGCTGAGGCCGCACGGCGTGCACAAGATCCGGCACCCGCTGTGGACAACGGTTCGGTATCAGGTGAGCTGAGCGGTTCTGACCAGGGTGAGAACGGCCACCACCACGAGCACCAGCGCACAGGTGCCGTACTGCACGAGCGCCCGGTTGCGGCGCGGGGCGTGCACCATGGCGTATCCGGTGACGAGCCCCGCCACCAGGCCGCCGACATGTGCCTGCCAGGCGATGTTGAAGCTCGGGGTGAAGGTGATGATCAAATTGACCACCAGCAGCGCGAACAGCGGCCGCATGTCGTAGTTGAGCCGCCGCATCAGCACGCCGGTGGCGCCGAAGAGGCCGAAGACCGCTCCGGAGGCGCCGAGCGAGGGCGCGTTCGGGGCGGCGAGCAGATAGGTGAGGGCACTGCCCGCGAGGCCCGAGACGAAGTACAGGGCGAGATAGCGGGCGCGGCCGAGCGCCGCCTCCAGGGGACCGCCGATCCACCACAGGCTGAGCATGTTGAACAGCAGATGCGTGAACCCGGCATGCAGGAACATCGCGGTCAGCAGCCGGTAGTACTGCCCCTCGGCGATGCCCTGCACCCCCGGGATCAGGGGGGTGTACGCCTGTCCGATCACCTCGAAGCGCTGGGTGAAGCTCTCGCCGACGGCGAGCTGCACCAGGAACAGGGCGATGTTCACCCCGATCAGCACCTTGGTGCACAGCCGGGGGTCCGCCGTCATGGTGCCGCCGGCCAGGGTGCGCGGGCGGGTGGCGGCCATGGTGCGTGCGGTGCCGCCGCCCGGCGGGTGCGGCTGGCCGGGGCCCCCTCCGTGGACGCACTCGGGGCACTGGAAACCGACCGAGGCGCTGACCATGCACTCGGGGCAGATGGGACGCTCGCAGCGGGTGCAGCGCACCCCGGTCTCACGGTCCGGGTGCCGGTAGCACACGGGCGCGCTCCGGGCGTCCGGTGCGCTGCTTGCGACGTGGTCCATGATCCCCTCGCTCCTCTGGCATTCCCCCGGCACATACCCCGCCCCGCCCATCCTTACGGACGAGCGGGGCGTTTGGTTCCCCGTGGGGCGTCCGGGTCAGCCCTCGCGGGTCTCGACCACGACGGACTCGATCACGACGTCCTGCTCGGGACGGTCGTTGCGGCCGGTCTTCACGGCCGCGATCTCGTCCACGACCTTCTGGCTGGCGGGGTCGGTGACCTCGCCGAAGATGGTGTGCTTGCGGGTCAGCCAGGTGGTCGGCGCGACGGTGATGAAGAACTGCGAGCCGTTGGTGCCCGGACCGGCGTTGGCCATGGCCAGCAGGTAGGGCTTGTTGAAGGACAGGTCCGGGTGGAACTCGTCCTCGAACTTGTAGCCCGGACCGCCGATGCCGCTGCCCAGCGGGTCGCCGCCCTGGATCATGAAGCCGCTGATGACACGGTGGAAGATCGTGCCGTCGTACAGCTTGTCCTTGCTCGTCTTGCCGGACTTCGGGTGGGTCCACTCGCGCTCGCCCTTGGCCAGCTCGACAAAGTTCTTGACCGTCTTGGGCGCGTGGTCCGGGAACAGCCGGACCTCGATGTCGCCGTGGTTGGTCTTCAGGGTGGCGTAAAGCTGCTCAGCCACGATCCTGCCTTCCGTCGTCTTCTGTCGTCTTCCTGTGACGCTCCGATCCTCGCATGGGTGAGTGCTCGCGACGCCAGTCGGCCAACCGAAGGAGCGAGCGGCACCCGTATGCCTGTCCCGCATGCCGCATGCCGCGTCGACAGGCATGATCCGTAAAAGGGTGGAAAGTCGAATTCCGTACGCCACCGAGGAGGAGGAAACCGTGACCCGCATTGACAGCGTGCGCGCCGCGACCGGCTCGGCGAAGGACAGCGTGCTGCACGCCGCGGAAGTGGTGGCGCCCTACGCCGACACGGCCAAGGAGCGTGCCGCGCTCTACGCGCAGGAGGCACGCGTACGGCTCGCGCCCGTGGTGTCGCAGGCCGCAGAGCAGGCCCGCGCGCAGTACAACGCCCAGCTCGCCCCGCGTCTGGAACAGGCCCGGCGCACCTATGTGCCACCGAAGGTGGACCTCGCCGCACAGGAGGCCGCCTGCCGTACCCGAAAGGCCGCCCGGCAGGCGGCCGAGTACTCGCGCCCCCGGATCGAACAGGCCGTGGCCGCTGCCGCGCCGGTGGCGGACGAGGCCGCGGCACGGGGCGCCGCCGCGCTGGCCGCGCTGCGCGGCCAGGTCTCCGCGCAGGACATCCAGAAGCTGGCCCGGCGCAACGCGCGCAGGTGCCGGGCCGGCCGCGCCGCGAAGATGCTGGCGCTGGCCACCCTGGTGGCGGGCGGTGCCTTCGCGGCGTGGAAGTGGTGGGAGCGCCAGGCCAACCCCGAGTGGCTGGTCGAACCGCCCGCCGCGACGGAGGTCCCGGAGCCGGGCGGCGGCCTCGGTTCGGTGGACGGGAGCGGCGGCGAGGAGCAGCCCTGAGCATCTCCCCGGAAACGGGCTCCTTCCGCCGGAGGGGCCCGTTTCACGTGAAACGTCCGCTGCGGCAGGCCGCGGTCCTACCGGGCGCGTTCGATGTGCGACCTGGTCAGGGCGAACAGGATCAGCAGGTCCAGGGCCATGACGGGGATCGCCCACGCCGGGTAGTACGGCACGAACATGAACTGGGTGATCAGGCTGATCCCGGCCGCCACCACGCCGGCCCCGCGGCCCCAGCTCATGCCCGCGAGCAGGCCGAAGCCCGCCACGACGAGGACCATGCCGATGACGAGGTGGATGATGCCCCAGGGTGTCAGGCCGAAGTTGTAGGCGTATCCGGTCGACGTGGCGAACAGTCCGTCGTTCGCGATGCCCGCCGCGCCCATGAGGATGCTGAGCGGCCCGCTGAGCATCAGCATGATCCCGGCTGCCAGTGAAGCGCTGTCGACCGTACGGCCCCCGTGTCCGCGGTGTGTCTTGTCGGATGCCACCGTCATGGGCGTCGCCTTCCTGTGCGGCAGGGCCGGCCACGCACAGCGGCCGTGCGGAGCCAGCCACGCTGTCCCTGACAGGATCTCCGCAATGCGGCCGCCCTGCGACCGGGCGCCCGCTCGTGCGGACCGGCCGGTGACGGGGCACTCCGGTGGCGTGCGGTGCGGCGGCGCGCTGCCGGGCCGGCGCCCCTGACGGCGACCGTGACCGGGGCGGCGAGGCGAGGGCGCGGTGGCCGGGCACGGGAGCCCCGGCCACCGGGGAGCCGCCGCTCTTGGGGGCGTTCCCCCGCCGCGCCCGGCCGCCGGTGTTCCGGGCCGGGGCGACGGTACGCGGGGAGAGGGCGGCGAGACCGGCCGGGCAGAGGACCGCGAACAGGGCCGCCAGCAGCGCCGTCAGCACGGCGCGGACCCGGCCCCGCGGTCGTGGTCTCATCGCATCCGAAGAAAATCTCACGACCCCATTGCTAGGGGATTTCCCGCGCCGCCCTCCCCCCGACACCCCGCGCCGCCCCGGCAAAGCCCCCCGGTCGGCGGAACCCGGCGTGCGCGGGCCGGTCACCTCTGATAGCGGGCACGGCCCACGGCGGCGTCCGCGGTCAGCGGGACGCCGAGCAGCGCGGGAAGCTCGCCGCGGTGGACGAGCCGGCGCGCCATCTGCTGGCCTACCTGCCCGACGGCAGGACGACGAAAAGGCGGTACACACAGGAGAGGTACCAGGGGCCCGCGGGGAGACGAGATCGCGAAAATGCCCTCTGAAACCGCGTTTCCGCAGTTCAGAGGGCATTTTCTTGAGTGGAGCCTAGGGGAGTCGAACCCCTGACATCCGCCATGCAAAGACGGCGCTCTACCAACTGAGCTAAGGCCCCGAGGATGGGGGTGGCCTCCGGTGGGGATGTCCCGGCCGGGTGCCGGGGACCAGAGTAGCGGGTCACCCCCCGTATCCCGCAAAAAGATTGGGGGTCCCCGCGCATGACCACGCTCCGTAAGATGCTCAACCGTGGTTCGCTACAGCGAACCGCGGTATTCAGGGGAAGCGATGGGGAGACGCAATGGACGCCGCACAGCAGGAAGCCACCGCAAGAGCGAGAGAGCTTCAGCGGAACTGGTACGGGGAGCCGCTGGGGGCGCTTTTCCGTAAGCTGATCGACGATCTCGGGCTCAACCAGGCCCGGCTCGCGGCGGTCCTGGGGCTGTCCGCTCCGATGCTCTCGCAGCTGATGAGCGGTCAGCGGGCCAAGATCGGCAACCCCGCGGTGGTCCAGCGCGTGCAGCTGCTCCAGGAGCTGGCGGCACAGGTGGCGGACGGCAGCGTCAGCGCCGCCGAGGCGACCGAGCGGATGGACGAGATCAAGAAGTCCCAGGGGGGCTCGGTGCTGAACAACACCACGCAGTCGACGAACGGTTCGGGAGCTCCCACCGTCAAGCGGGTCGTCCGCGAGATCCAGTCGCTGCTGCGCTCGGTGGCCGCCGCGAGCGACATCATCGAGGCCGCGGACGCGCTCGCCCCGACCCAGCCCGAACTCGCCGAATTCCTGCGGGTCTACGGCGCCGGCCGCACCTCCGACGCGGTCGCGCACTACCAGTCGCACCAGAACTGAAAGCCCGCCCGGCACCGGGGGGAGCCGGGCGGGGCGGGCCCGAGGGGGAGGAGCTGCGGCAGTCATGGGCGAGGTGTTCAACGGCCGGTACGAACTGGCCGACCCGATCGGGCGCGGCGGCGCGGGCGACGTATGGCGGGTGTGGGACCACCGGCGGCGGCGCTATGTGGCCGCCAAGGTGCTCCAGCAGCGCGACGCCCACTCCCTGCTGCGCTTCGTGCGCGAGCAGGCCCTGCGGATCGACCACCCCCATGTGCTCGCCCCGGCCAGCTGGGCCGCCGACGACGACCAGGTGCTGTTCACCATGGACCTGGTCGCGGGCGGTTCCCTCGTCCGCCTCGTCAACGACTACGGCCCCCTGCCGCCGGCGTTCGTGTGCGTGCTGCTCGACCAGTTGCTGTCCGGGCTCGCCGCCGTGCACGCCGAGGGTGTCGTGCACCGGGACATCAAGCCCGCCAACATCCTGCTGGAGGCGACCGGTACCGCGAGGCCCCGGCTGCGGCTCGGGGACTTCGGCATCGCCATGCGGTTCGGCGAGCCGCGCCTGACCGACACCAACCTCGTGGTGGGAACACCCGGATACCTCGCCCCGGAACAACTGGCGGGGGCCGAACCGGACTTCGCCGCCGACCTGTTCGCCGTCGGCCTCGTCGCCCTCTATCTCCTGGAGGGAGCCAGGCCCGACGCCGGGGAACTCGTCCGGTACTTCACGGAGCACGGCACGCCGGGTCCGCCCAAGGGCATCCCCGGACCGCTGTGGGAGGTCGTCGCCACGCTGCTCCAGCCCGATCCGCAGGCGCGGTACCGCTCCGCCACCGGGGCCCGCAAGTCACTCGCCGGTGTCATCGAACTCCTGCCGGAGCCGACCCTGGACGACGAGCCGATCGAGATCTTCGACCAACTCCCGCCCCTCCCGCCGGGCTTCGGCCCGCACGGCCCCCTGAAGAAACCCCCGGCACCCGGCGCCACCACCGCCCCCTTCCCCGGCACCGCCCCGCCCCCGGCCGCCCCCTCCGGCCCCGGCGGCTCCCTCCCGGACACCGGAAGCTTCCGCCTCCCGCCGCCCCCGCTCGCCGATCCCACTCCGCCCCGACCCACCACACCCCCGCTGCCCGCCACCGCCCCCACGCCCGGCCACGGCTCCTGGCCCCCGCACCCCGTGCGCCCCGGCGACAGCGTCACCGCCGCCTACACGCCCCCGGCCACACAGGCGCCGGTCCTCCAGGCTCCCCCGCCCGGCACGCCGCGGACCCCGGCCCCGCACGGCCGCCGCGCCCGGCGCAGGACCGGCCCCCCGGCCAGGGCCGTCGTCCCGATCCTGCTGCTGGCGCTGGCCTGTTACGCCGTGGGCTTCTGGGCGCTGAGCCGCGTCTGAGCCCGCCGGGCCGCCAGGGTCCAGCCGCCGAGCACCAGCAGCAGCGCGGTCCCCAGGCCGATCCCGCCGGCCGCGACGGCCTTCATCGCCCGCGAGCCACCGCCCCCGGTGCCCCCGTCACCGCCATCGCCGTCGCCGCCCACCGGCAGCACCCCGTCGTCCCGTGCCGTCGGCGTGAAGACACCGGCCGGCTCCGGGCGCCCGGCATAGCCGGGACCGGCGTGCGCCCGGCCGTCCACCCGGACCCGCAGCGTCACGTCGTACGGCCCCTGCCCGAACGCCGAGGTCACCTGATCGCTCAGGTGCAGCACCAGGTAATAGTCCCCGGCGAAGCGCAGGGCGCTGACGGCGGCGGGGGCGGCGTAGCGGTTGGCGTACTCGACGGGCGGCAGCGGGGCGAGGGCGACCGGCTTGCGGACGCCGGTGTAGCCGAGGGAGACGTCGTCGGCCAGGCCGCGCACGGGGTCGTACAGGGAGAGGTCGAGGGCGCCGCCGATGTATCCGTGCCCCGCCGCGCCGCCCAGTTCGGCGGCGGCGGAGAGCCGGCGGCCCCAGTCGAGCGGCACCTTGTAGAACACGGTCTGGCCGGGCACGAGGGTGGTCCGCCAGACCCCCTGCCCCAGCGGCCGGGCCGCCGCGAAGCCCGCCCCGCCGGAGCGCTCGCGGGCCTCGCCGGTGACCGGCTCGGGCGAGGCGGAGTCCCCGGTGCGGGGCGCGCCGGTGGGGCCGGGAGAGGCGAGCCGGGGTTCCGTCGCGGGGGCCAGCTCCAGTTCCCAGGGGGCGGACGTGCCCCCATTGTCGAGGCGTTCGACCAGCACGGAGTACGTTCCCGCGCCCTGGCACAGCGCCCTGCCCGCCTCGCGCTTGCCGAGGGCGGTGACCGGACGCGGGCTGAGCCCGGCGCCGAAACGGGCGGTGGCGAAGGAGCAGGCCGTGCCGCGCGCGTCCCGGACGGTGACCCGGATGCCGTCGGTGGAGGTGACATCGGCGCCCGCGGGCGGTACGGCGGTGACGGGGACGTACGCCGTGGCCGCGGCGTCGGCGAGGTCGAGGCGGTAGGTGAGCCGGCCGTGCGCGGGCAGGGAACCGCGGTAGACGCGGCCGGGGTCGAGGCGCGGGGCGCCGTCCGCGGCGGCCGTGCCCCGGACGGGCCGGGCGCCGGGGGCGAAGGCGTAGGTGCCGGGGCCGGTGGCGGCGGACGCGGCACCGGCCGGCAGCAGGCCCGTACCGCACAGCCCCACGGCCAGCAGCACGGCGGCCGGGCGCCCGCGGTCCCACCGCCCCGCCGTATGCCGCCGCCCCGCCGTATGCCGCCGCCTCGCCGTATGCCGGTGCCGCTCCGCTTTACTCCGGCGTCCCCACGCCCCATCCCTGCGGCCCCGCACGCGCCCACCCCCTGTGACGTCATGTTCCTCGCGGCCCATCCTGCCCCGGCGGCCGCAGCGCCATCAGGGCGATGCGCGCAGCCGTCCGAAAGGCATCGCCCGGCGTCCGCCCGGTGCGGCCACGCCTACCGCACCCCGCGGGGAGCCGCAACCCCATGCAAAGACCCCGGCCGCTTGCTGCGACCGGGGCCTGCTGAAATCTCGAATCGGACTCACGAACCCGTGGGCACGGAGTCAGTCGCCTCCGTCCACAGGTCCTGCTCGGCGCGATCCGCCTGAATCTGGCGGTACACGAGGAGTCCGCCGATGGCGGCCAGTGCGACCAGGAGCAGCTTCTTCACCGCGCGACCTCGTCTTTCCTTGACGTAGGGGACCTCTGGCGCCCGACTATACACACCGGCCGATATCGATCGGTGACCTGCGTCCGGCCCCAACTCCGGCTCCTGCCAGCGCAATAGCCCAGGTCGGGAGCGCTCCCGACCAGAGGGTGAGCGTGCCTCCACGGACGGTCACTTTGCTGCCTCTTCGCGCGTACTGACCGGGATTTAGGGGTTTTCCGACCTTCTTACGGCCATCCGGGTGGTGTTCATCAGAACAACGCCGCGCCACGGGCGTCGGTCCACCACTTCGCGGTCCACATACACATCATGAGGAAAGTACGCAAATCGCCCAACCCGAAAGTGAGGGGCCATGGACCGGAACAAGGTCATGAAGCTGTGGACTGCCATCGTCACCGCCTTTCTCGCACTGTGCACGACGCTCGGATTCATGAGCGCCGCCACCGCCCCGGCGACCGCCGCGCCGCACACCGAGAGCCCGCGTTCCGAGACCGCGCCCCGCACGGTCCCGGCGATCCCGGCACCACGCCATGGGACCTGGTCCGCGACCAAGGCCCTGCCCCCCACGATGAAGCAGCGGATCAGGGCCGAGGCCCACGGGAAGTCCCCCAGCTGCCGGCACCGCCCCCTCGACGACACCCAGCTGACACCGGAGGAGCGCGAGGCGCAGAAGAACCGCGAGGCGCAGGAGACGGAACGGACGGGCCAGGAGACCGAGGGCCAGCGCTCCGCCACCTCGCTCGACTGCTGAACCGCCCCTCCTCCCCTTCGGCACCGCGACGTCTCGACAACTCGGCGACTTGCGTACGCACGGTCGACACGGAAAGAACCCCCGGCCCCACGGCCGGGGGTTCCGCGCGTTCCACGGGGGCACGAACCGCCCGGGCGGAGCCTGAGACGATGGCCGCGACATCCCGGAGAGGTCTTTGAGAGGTGGTGAGTGCTGCCGTGACCCGGCGCGCCACCGTTGTCACCGTCATCACCGCCGTCCACGCCCCGTCGGCCCGGTTCCTGCCGGACGCCTGGGCGTCGCTGTGCGCGCAGGAACTGCCCGGCGGCGCGAGCTGGGAGTGGGTGATCCAGGAGGACGGCACGACGGACGAGGTCCGCCCGTACGTCCCCGAGGACCCGCGGGTCGTCTTCCACCAGGGCAGACCCGGTGGTCCGGGGGTCGCCCGCACGATCGCGCTGGCGCACGCGCGGGGCGCGTATGTGAAGGTCCTGGACGCCGACGACCGGCTCACGCCGGGCGCGCTCGCCCGCGACCTCGCCGTCCTGGAGGCCGACCCGAGCCTCGGCTGGACGACCTGCCGGGTCCTGGACCTGCTGCCCGACGGCTCCACGGCCGGTTTTCCCGGCGACCCGGACGAGGGCCCGCTGGACCGCGGCACCGTGCTGCGGCACTGGAAGGCGAACGATTTCCGGCCGCCGGTCCATCCGGCGACCCTCTGTGTGCGCCGGGAGCTGCTGACCGCGCTGGGCGGCTGGATGGCGCTGCCCGCCTCCGAGGACACCGGGCTGCTGCTGGCGCTGGACGCGGTGAGCCGCGGCTGGTTCTCGGCCGAGGCCGGACTGCTCTACCGCAAGTGGGAAGGGCAGGCCACCGGCCAGTCCTCCCACGCCGACCCCGCCGAGCGCACGGCCCGCGCGGCGGTCGCGGAGGCGCGGGCCCGCGCGCTGGCCGACCTCGGCTGGACGTATCCGGCACGATGAGGGCCGTACCGGCGCTTCTAGTCCCCGAGCACGATCGCCTGCGAGGGACACCGCTCCGCCGCCTCCCGGACCCCCGGTTCGCCGGCGGCCTCCTCCTTGCCGGGGAGCACCACGCCGTAACCGTCCTCGAAGGCGAACACGTCCGGCGCCCGGAACGCGCACTCCGCGGAGCCGTAACACGCGGCGCGGTCGACGGTGACCTTCATACGTCCTCCAGCCGTGGGCAGTTCGGGTTCCAGGACGTCACTGCCCGGCCGGACCGCCGCTCAACCGGCCGCCGCGCCGTCTCCAAGCCGCCACCACCCCGCAGCTGACATACCGTCAGGTAAAGAGGTGATGGGCGCCGGACATGTCCCCTGCCCGCCGGCACCGGTCCCTCCCCTCGTGGGGACCGGTGCCGGGCGGTGCGGGACGTCGATCCGCGCCTCGTCGGCGTAGCGGCGCGGATCGAAGCATGGGAAGTAGTGGGGGCGGGAAGTGGGGGTGGGGGTGGGGGGTCGTCCGGGCGGGCCCGGCTAGATGACGGATCGCCGGCCGCTCGCGTTCTCCGGTGAAAGTCGACCGAAAATGTGCAACGCCATGAGGTCTCTCTCCGAGCGCCGGGCCGTTGGCCTGTCCGGACGGTGTGTGACGGTTCCGCTACCGGGGTTGCGATCCTGCCATGTGGCACCGCCGGGGAGGAGGCCCCGGTCTCCGGCGCAGGGCTTATCCGCAGGTCAGCCGTATAAGGTGAGTTTTCCGGTCCGGACGTCCGCAGGCAGGGGGAAGTGAGGGGTGGGACCTTGGGTTCCGACTCAGGGGCACGCACAGCTTTCGCCGAGCGCCTCGCGCTGCTCTACAAGGAGGCCGGAAATCCTCCCCTGAAAAGCGTCGCCGAGGCGGTCGCCCGGCTCCAGCGCGTCGACGAGCGCGGCCGTCCGGTGCGGGTCTCCGCGCAGCGGATCAGCGACTGGCGGCGGGCCAAGAACGTGCCGGCCCAGTTCACCGCCCTCGCGGCGGTGCTCCAGATCCTGATCCCGGAGGCGCGCCGCACCCGCCCGCAGCCGGTCTCCACGGGCCTGTACGACCTCGCCCACTGGCAGCGGCAGTGGGAGCGCGCGCTGGCCGACCCGGTGGGCGACCGGGTGGCGCCCTCCGCCGCACCGGCCGAGGAGAGCGGCCGGCCGCCCGGCCAGGCCCCGCCGATCACCGGCGGTGTGTGCCCCTACCGGGGTCTCGCGCCGTACCGGGAGGAGGACGCGCGCTGGTTCTTCGGCCGGGAGCGCAGCACCGAGGCGATCATCGCCCAACTGCGCACCGCGGGCCGTACCGGCGGCCTGGTGATGCTCGTCGGCGCTTCGGGCGCGGGCAAGTCCTCGCTGCTGAACGCCGGCCTGGTCCCGGCGATCGCGGGCGGTGCCCTGGCCGGCGCGGGGCTCGCCGCGCAGCCGGACGACGGCACCGGGCTGCGGCCCACCGTCGTCCAGCTCGTGCCCGGCGCCGACCCGCTCGCCGAACTGGTCCGCCGTATCCCCGACCTCGCGCCCGTGGCCGCCGAGGCGCGGGCGGCCGAGCGGGCGGCGGCCCGCGAGGAAGGCGCCGCCGCGGTGACGGGCGCCGAGGCGCCCCGGATCGTGCGCGGCGCCCGCGCGGCGGTCGCGGAGTGGGCGCGCCGGGAGGCACCGCCGGGGGTCCGGCCGGTGGTCATCGTGGACCAGTTCGAGGAGGCCTTCACCCTCTGCCCGGACGAGGCGGACCGCCGTACCTTCATCCAACTGCTGCACGCCTCCTGCACGCCGCCCTTCGGCGCGTCCGGGCCCGCGCCCGTGCTGGTCGTGCTCGGCATCCGGGCCGACTTCTACGAGCAGTGCCTCGGCTATCCGGAGCTGGCCGACGCGCTCCAGCACCGGCACATGGTGCTCCCCCCGCTGACCAGCGGCGAACTGCGCGACGCGGTGACCGGGCCGGCCAAGGCGGTGGGCCTGGAGCTGGAACCGGGCCTCGCCGAGCTGATCGTGCGCGAGGTGAGCGCCGACGGCCCGCGCGGGGCGCACGACGCGGGCGTGCTCCCGCTGCTCTCGCACGCCCTGCTGGCCACCTGGCAGCGCCGCAAGGCCGGCAAGCTGACGCTGGCCGGCTACCGCGCGGCGGGCGGCATCCAGGGCGCCGTCGCCGCGACCGCCGAACGCGCCTGGTCGCGCCTGGACCCCGCCGCCCGTACGGCGGCCCGGCTGCTCCTGCTGCGCCTGGTGCGGCTCGGCGAGGACACCGTGGCCACCCGGCGGCGCGGCACCCGGCGGCAGCTGTCCCAGGAGTCGGCGGACCCCGGCAAGACCGAGGAGTCCCTGGAGGCGCTGGTCCGGGCCCGGCTGGTGACGCTGGACGCGGAGACCGTGGAGATCACCCACGAGGCGCTGCTGCACGCCTGGCCCCGGCTGCGGCACTGGATCGACGACAACCGCAACGACCATCTGCTGCGCCAGCGCCTGGAGGAGGACGGCCGGGCCTGGGAGGACTCGGAGCGGGACAGCTCACTGCTCTACCGGGGCTCCCGGCTGGAACAGGCCCGCGCCTGGGCGCGCTCGGCGGGGGACACCTATCTGACCCGCAGCGCGGTGGAGTTCCTGGCCGCCTCGGTACGGTTGCGCAAGCGCACGGTGTGGCTGAGCCGGGCGGCGGTGGCGGCCCTGGTGGTGCTCGCGCTGGTCGCGGGCGGCTCCGCGGTGATCGCCTGGCAGCAGCGCGACGACGCCGTGTTCGAACAGGTGCTCGCCGAGGCGGACCGGGTGCAGCACACCGACCCGTCCCTCGCCGCCCAGCTGGACCTGGTCGCCCACGAACTGCGCCCCGGTGACGAGGGCACCTACAGCCGTCTGATCTCCATCGTGAACGCGCCGCTGGCCACCCCGCTGTCCGGCCACACCGGGGCCGTCTACCTGACCTCTTTCAGCCCCGACGGCCGCACCCTGGCCACGGCCAGCTACGACCGGACCGTACGGCTGTGGAACGTGTCCGACCCGACCCGGCCCCGCTCCCTCGGCAAGCCCCTGACGGGGCACGCCAGTTGGGTGAGCAGCGCGGTGTTCCGTCCCGACGGGCGGGTGCTGGCCAGCGCGGGCGACGACGGCATGATCCGGCTGTGGAACGTGCGCGACCCGGCCCGCCCGGCCGCGCTCGGCGCCCCGCTGGCCGGCCACTCGGGCACCATCTACCTGGTCGCCTTCAGTCCCGACGGGCGCACCCTCGCCTCCGCCGGGGAGGACGGCACGGTACGGCTGTGGAACGTCACCGACCCGGCGCACCCCAGCGCGCTCGCCGTGCTGCACGGGCCCACCGCGGCCGTGCGCAGCGTCGCCTTCAGCCCCGACGGGCGCACTCTGGCGGCGGGCGGCGACGACCGCAAGATCCGGCTGTGGAAGGTGACCGAGCCGCGCCGGCCGGCCGCGCTGGGCGTGCTGCGCGGCCACACGGACATCGTGCACTCGGTCGCCTTCAGCCCGGACGGGCGCACCCTGGCCAGCGGCAGCGCGGACGACACCGTACGGCTGTGGAACATCGCTGACCCGGCCGCCGCGAGACCGCTCGCCGCGCCCCTGACCGGGCACACCGGGCCCGTCTGGTCGGTGGCGTTCAGCCCCGACGGCGGGCGGCTCGCCGCCGCGAGCGCGGACAGCACGGCCAGCCTGTGGAACGTCAGCGACCCGGACTCCCCCTCGCAGATCGGCGAGCCCCTCGCGGGCAGCAGCGGCGAGATGTACGCGCTGGGCTTCAGCCCCGACGGCCGTACCCTCGCCACCGGCAGCGGGGACGCCAAGGTGCGGCTGTGGTCGATCCCGACCTCGGACATGATCGGCCGCAGCGGGGCTTTCAGCCCGAACGGGCGGCTGCTGGCCACCACCGCGCGCGACGGGCGGCTGCGGCTGTGGAACGTGGCGCGTCCGGGGCGGCCGGTGGCGCTGGGCCCGCCGTTCCGCAGCGGCGAGGGCGCCGACACCATGGTCTTCTCGCCGGACGGCCGCACCCTCGCCGTGCTCACGGCCGAGCAGAAGGTGTACCTGTGGAACGTCGCCGACCCGGCCCACCCCTTCCGGCCCGGCCCGGCCCTGCCGCTGCGGACCCGCTTCATGGGCCCCGACGCGCTCGCCTTCAGCGCCGACGGGCACACCCTGGCCACGGCCAACGACGACCGGACCATACGGCTGTGGAACGTGTCCGACCCGGCTCGCCCGGCCCCGCTGGGCGACCCGCTCACCGGCCACCACGGCTACATCAACGCGCTCGCCTTCAGCCCGGACGGGCACACCCTGGCCAGCGGCAGCGCGGACAGCACCATACGGCTGTGGGACGTGTCCCGGCCGGGTGCGGTGAAACCCCTCGGCGCCCCGCTCACCGGGCACACCGGCCCGGTCAACGCGCTCGTCTTCACCCCGGACGGGCGGACGCTGGCCAGCGGCAGCGACGACGACACCGTCCGGCTGTGGAACGTCACCGACCCCGCCGCGGCCCGGCCCATCGGCGATCCGCTCACCGGCCACACCGAGGCGGTCACCTCACTGACCTTCGACGCGGACGGCAACACGCTGGCCAGCGGCGGCGACGACAACACGGTCCGGCTGTGGAACGTCACCGACCCCGCCGCGGCCCGGCCCATCGGCCAGTCCATGACGCCCAACGCCAAGACCGGCACCTTCCTGTCCTTCAGCCCCGGCAGCCGCGTCCTCGGCGTCTCCAGCGGCCCCGACACGGTCCGGCTGTGGAACCTGGACGCCGGCCCGGCCATCGACCACATCTGCTCGGTCACCCGCGGCGTCCTCACCCCCGACAAGTGGCACGAGTACCTCCCCCGCCTGTCCTACGACCCTCCGTGTGACAACTGATCGGCCAACTTCCGCTTTTTCCCGCTGACTTGGCACCACAGCGGCGACAACCTTGTTACCCTTGGCCATAGCCCGATCGCTGGTGCATCCCCCGTCGCCAGCGATCGGGCCTTTCGCGTTCCCGTCCGCGCCGGCACTCGAATGCCGGCCGGGGAATCAGCCGCACATGCAGAAGACCCCCAGCCGGTATCGACTGGGGGTCTTCTCGCTGGTGGGGCTAACAGGATTTGAACCTGTGGCCTCATCCTTATCAGGGATGCGCTCTAACCAACTGAGCTATAGCCCCGCCGCGCTTTGCGGTGTGTGTCCCGCGCGCTGACTCCTGAAGATTAGCGCACGACCACGTCAGTCCCAAAATCGGTTCCCGGCGGGCGTCACTCGTCCTCGGCCAGGGTCAGTTCGATGCCCCCCGCGAAGCCCGCGGAGAGGTTGTAGATGAAGGCCCCGAGGGTGGCGAGCGCGGTGGCCAGGACGACGTCGATGGCCGCGATGATCGTCGTGAACATCAGGACGTGCGGGAGCGAGAGGAAGGACTGGAGGTCGAAGCCGCTCGCCTCGGTCGCGCCCGTCGCCTCCGAGATCGTCCCGCCGACCGTGGAGAACACGCCCATCGCGTCCATGACCATCCACAGCACCGCCGCGGCCACGATCGTGCAGATGCCGAGCGCGATGGAGAGCAGGAAGCTGACCTTCATCACCGACCACGGGTCGGCCTTGGCCACCCGCAGCCGCGCCTTGCGGGTGCGCGGCGCCGTACGCACCCCGGTGCGCGGGCGCCGTACCCCGCCGGCCGTCGGCTGCGCCGGGTAGGCCTGCGGCGGGTGGTACGGCCCGGCCGGCTGCTCCGGGCGCCGCTCGCCGGGGAGCGGAGACGACGACTGCGCCTCGCCGGCCGCGGCCGGGCCTCGGGTGTCCGTCACAGTTCCCCCCTGGGGTGCAGACGTGCCGGAGGCGTCCGCCGCGGACGCCCGCACCGGCTTCAGATTGGTCGTCTGCGGGTCGCCGGCCGCCCCCGCATGCGCGGCGGAGCCACGGCCGCCGCCGTCCGTCTCCGTACCCGTGGAGGTACCGGCCGATCCGGCGCCCGTGGCTCCGCTCACGATGACTCACTCCTCGTGCTACTCGGCCGAGGGCGCCTCACCCTCGTCCGTGCCGGTGGCCTGAGCGGCCTCGGCGGCGATGTCGTCGGCATCCTCGCCGTCGACCTCCTCCGCCTCGCGCCCCGCCTCGGCGTTACGTGCGATACCCACCACGGCATCGCGCTTGCCCAGGTTGATCAGTTGGACGCCCATGGTGTCACGGCCCGTCTCCCTGACCTCGTTGACTCGCGTGCGAATCACACCACCGGACAAAGTGATCGCGAGGATCTCGTCGGTCTCCTCCACGACCAGCGCCCCGACGAGCGAACCGCGGTCCTCCACGATCTTGGCGGCCTTGATGCCGAGGCCGCCGCGGCCCTGGACGCGGTACTCGTCGACGAGGGTCCGCTTCGCGTACCCGCCGTCGGTGGCAGTGAACACGAACGTACCGGGTCGCACCACATTCATCGAGAGAAGCTCGTCGCCCTCGCGGAAACTCATCCCCTTGACGCCGGAGGTGGCGCGGCCCATCGGGCGAAGGGACTCGTCAGTGGCGGTGAACCGGATCGACTGCGCCTTCCTGCTGATCAGCAGCAGGTCGTCGTCGGCGGAGACCAGCTCGGCGCCGATCAGCTCGTCGTCGCTGCCGTCCTCCCGCTCCCGCAGATTGATCGCGATCACGCCGCCGGAGCGGGGCGAATCGTAATCCTTCAGAGGCGTCTTCTTGACCAGGCCGGACTTGGTGGCCAGCACCAGGTACGGCGCCGCCTCGTAGTCCCGGATGGCGAGGATCTCGGCGATCGCCTCGTCCGGCTGGAAGGCCAGCAGGTTCGCCACGTGCTGGCCGCGCGCCTCCCGGCCCGCCTCGGGCAGCTCGTACGCCTTCGCCCGGTACACCCGGCCCTTGTTGGTGAAGAACAGCAGCCAGTGGTGCGTGGTGGAGACGAAGAAGTGGTCGACGATGTCGTCTTCCTTCAGCTTCGTGCCCCGCACGCCCTTGCCGCCGCGCTTCTGCGCCCGGTAGTCGTCCGTCTTGGTCCGCTTGACGTAACCGCCGCGCGTGACGGTGACGACGATGTCCTCCTCGGCGATCAGGTCCTCGATGGACATGTCGCCCTCGTACGGGATCAGCTTGGTCTTGCGGTCGTCGCCGTACTTCTCGACGATCGCGGCCAGCTCCTCGCTGACGATGCCGCGCTGGCGCACCGGGGAGGCCAGGATCTCGTTGTACTCGTTGATCTTCGCCTGGAGCTCGTCGTGCTCCTGGACGATCTTCTGCCGCTCCAGGGCCGCCAGGCGCCGCAGCTGCATCTCCAGGATCGCGTTCGCCTGGATCTCGTCGATCTCCAGCAGGCCCATCAGGCCGGTGCGCGCGACGTCGACGGTGTCGCTGCGCCGGATCAGCGCGATGACCTCGTCGATCGCGTCCAGCGCCTTCAGCAGACCGCGCAGGATGTGCGCGCGCTCCTCCGCCTTGCGCAGCCGGAACCGGGTCCGGCGCACGATGACCTCGATCTGGTGCGTCACCCAGTGCCGGATGAACGCGTCCAGGGACAGCGTGCGCGGCACGCCGTCGACCAGCGCCAGCATGTTGGCGCCGAAGTTCGTCTGCAGGTCGGTGTGCTTGTACAGGTTGTTCAGCACGACCTTGGCGACCGCGTCCCGCTTCAGGACGATCACCAGTCGCTGGCCGGTACGGGACGACGTCTCGTCGCGGACGTCCGCGATGCCGCCGATCTTGCCGTCCTTCACCAGGTCGGCGATCTTCTGCGCCAGGTTGTCCGGGTTCACCTGGTACGGCAGCTCGGTCACCACCAGGCACTGCCGGCCCTGGATCTCCTCGACCTCGACCACCGCGCGCATCGTGATCGAGCCGCGCCCGGTGCGGTACGCCTCCTCGATGCCCTTGCGGCCCACCACCAGGGCGCCGGTCGGGAAGTCGGGGCCCTTGATGCGCTCCATGAGCGCGTCCAGCAGCTCCTCGTGCGAGGCGTCGGGGTTCTCCAGGTACCACTGGGCGCCGGCCGCGACCTCGCGCAGGTTGTGCGGCGGGATGTTGGTCGCCATGCCGACCGCGATGCCGGCCGAGCCGTTGATCAGCAGGTTCGGGAAGCGGGCGGGCAGGACGGTCGGCTCCTGGGAGCGGCCGTCGTAGTTGTCCGTGAAGTCGACGGTCTCCTCGTCGATGTCGCGGACCATCTCCATCGACAGCGGCGCGAGCTTGCACTCGGTGTACCGCATGGCCGCCGCCGGGTCGTTGCCCGGCGAGCCGAAGTTGCCGTTGGAGTCCACCAGCGGCATCCGCATCGACCACGGCTGGGCGAGGCGCACCAGGGCGTCGTAGATGGAGGAGTCGCCGTGCGGGTGGTAGTTGCCCATGACATCGCCGACGACACGGGCGCACTTGTAGAAGCCGCGCTCGGGGCGGTAGCCGCCGTCGTACATCGCGTAGAGCACGCGCCGGTGGACGGGCTTGAGGCCGTCCCGGACGTCGGGCAGCGCACGGGACACGATGACGGACATCGCGTAGTCCAGGTACGAGCGCTGCATCTCGGTCTCGAGCCCGACGGGCTCGACACGCATGGCGAGTTCGCCGCCCTCTTCGGGGGTGACTGGAGTGTTCTCGTCGGCCATTGCTGGTGAAGATCCTTCCCTGTGCGGTCAGCTGAGACCGACTCAGATGTCGAGGAAGCGGACGTCCTTGGCGTTGCGCTGGATGAACTGGCGGCGTGCCTCGACGTCCTCGCCCATCAGTACCGAGAAGAGGTCGTCGGCCTGGGCGGCGTCGTCCAGGGTGACCTGGCCGAGCACGCGGTGCTCCTGGTCCATGGTGGTCACGCGCAGTTCCTCGGCGTTCATCTCGCCGAGACCCTTGAAGCGCTGGATGGAGTCCTCGCGGACGCGCTTGCCGCGCTGGCGCCCCATCTCGATCAGCGCGTCGCGCTCGCGGTCCGAGTACGCGTACTCGACGTCGTCCCGGCCCCACTTGATCTTGTAGAGCGGCGGACGGGAGAGGTACACGTGCCCGGCCTCGACCAGCGGCCGCATGAAGCGGAACAGGAAGGTCAGCAGCAGGGTGCTGATGTGCTGGCCGTCGACGTCGGCGTCCGCCATCAAGATGATCTTGTGATAGCGGAGCTTCTCGATGTCGAAGTCCTCGTGCACACCGGTGCCGAAGGCGGAGATCAGCGCCTGGATCTCCTGGTTCTGCAGGATCTTGTCGATCCGGGCCTTCTCGACGTTGAGGATCTTGCCGCGGATCGGGAGGATCGCCTGGTACTGCGGGTTGCGGCCGGACTTGGCCGAGCCGCCGGCGGAGTCGCCCTCGACGATGAAGATCTCGCACTTGGTGGGGTCGTTCGACTGGCAGTCGGACAGCTTGCCCGGCAGGGACGCCGACTCCAGCAGGCCCTTGCGGCGGGTGAGGTCGCGGGCCTTGCGGGCGGCGACCCGCGCGGTGGCGGCCTGGATGCCCTTGCGGATGATGTCCGCGGCCTCGTTCGGGTTGCGGTCCAGCCAGTCGTTCAGGTGCTCGTAGACCGCCTTCTGCACGAAGGTCTTGGCCTCCGTGTTGCCCAGCTTGGTCTTGGTCTGGCCCTCGAACTGCGGCTCGCTGAGCTTGACCGAGATGATCGCGGTCAGACCCTCGCGGATGTCGTCGCCGGTGAGGTTGTCGTCCTTCTCCCGCAGCAGCTTCTTGTCGCGCGCGTACTTGTTGATCAGCGACGTCAGCGCGGCGCGGAAGCCCTCCTCGTGGGTGCCGCCCTCATGCGTGTGGATGATGTTGGCGAAGGAGTACACGCCCTCGCTGTAGCCGCTGTTCCACTGCATCGCGACCTCGAGGGACAGGCTCTTGTCCTTGTCCTCCGCCTCCAGGTCGATGATGGTGGGGTGCACCACCTCTCCCTTGCGGGAGTTGAGGTACTTCACGAAGTCGACGATGCCGCCCTCGTAGTGGTACGTGACCGACTTGACCTCGGCCTTCTCGTCCGCGCCCGCCTCGTCCGCGCCGCTGGTGGCCTTCGCCGACTCGCGCTCGTCGGTGAGCCTGATGTTCAGGCCCTTGTTGAGGAAGGCCATCTCCTGGAAGCGCCGGGACAGCGTCTCGAAGGAGTACTCGGTGGTCTCGAAGATCTCCGGGTCGGCCCAGAAGGTGACCGACGTACCGGTCTCCTCGGTGGCCTCGTGCCGGGCCAGCGGGGCGGTGGGCACGCCCATCTTGTAGTCCTGCGTCCACCGGTACCCGTCGGTCTTGACCTCGACGGAGACCTTGCCGGACAGGGCGTTCACGACGGATACGCCGACGCCGTGCAGACCGCCGGAGACGGCGTAGCCGCCGCCGCCGAACTTGCCGCCCGCGTGCAGCACGGTCAGCACGACCTCCAGGGCCGGCTTGCCCTCGGAGGGCACGATGCCGACCGGGATGCCGCGGCCGTTGTCGACGACACGGACGCCGCCGTCGGCGAGGATCGTCACGTCGATGAAGGTCGCGTAACCCGCCAGCGCCTCGTCGACCGAGTTGTCGACGACCTCGTACACCAGGTGGTGCAGTCCGCGCTCGCCCGTGGAGCCGATGTACATGCCGGGCCGCTTGCGGACCGCGTCCAGCCCTTCGAGCACGGTAATGGCGCTGGCGTCGTACGAGGCCGCCGGGGCCTCGGCGTGCACGCCGGCGTCGGTGGACGGGATGTTCTCGTTGGGGTTGCCGGAATCGGCCACGAAGCGCCCTTTCTGGCACTGGCACAGCACGAGCCGGGCTCCTGGGGGCACCCCCTGCGGGGGGAAGGCTGCCGGAGCGGCTGCGGCATGTTGCGTTGGTAAGCCTTGATCAGCGTTGCTCAGCTTTTCCCGGGCGGTCCCCACGTTGGGGCGGGATTGTCTTCCAGTCTACCGGTAGCGCTGACATCGATGGGGGTTTGCCGGTACCTGAGTCCCCATGTGCCGCCCTGAACCGGTCTCGGGCGGGTACCGATATGCGGAAGGGGGCTCCAAGAGCCTCACAGCGGCACTCAGAGCTTCGAGCCGTCAACCCTTGGCTACTCCGGGGTCGGTACGCCTCCCGGCCCCCTGCGCGCCAGGGTGCGCGAGGGGCGAAACCGCAGGACAGAGGGGGAGGGCGAGGCGCCGGCACGTGAGGTACGTCACCCGTAGGTGTCGCCCGGACCCGTGCTTCCCGGCGCCCGCAGCGGGCCGTAGCGGCGGACCGGGCCGCCGGGGCCGAGCACCTTGATCAGCCGGACCGTGCCATGGCCGAGATCCTCGTTGAGCCGCGCGACCAGGGCCGGCGCGAGCAGCCGCAGCTGGGTCGCCCAGGCCGTGGAGTCGCAGGCCACCACGAGCACCCGCTCGTCCTCGTCGTAGCGCTGCGGCACACAGTGCTTGGCCAGGTCCTCGCCGACGATCTGCGGCCAGCGGCCCATCACCCCGCCCACGGCCGCCGGGGTCTCCCAGCCGCGTTCGGTGATCAGCCGGTTGATCGCCGAACCGAGCGCCATCGGGTCGCGGCCGTCGGCCCGCGCCCCGGAGCGCAGCCCGCCGCCCCGCCGGGCCTGCTTCTTCTGCCGGGCCGCGTCGCCGCGCGCGCGGGCCTGCTCCTTCGCCGCGCGCAGCGCCACGCGCGCGAGGTCCACACCGGAGGGCCCGGCGTTCTTCGCGGGGATGTCCTGCTCGCCGCTCATACGGGTTCCACCGTCCCGCCGGAGACCGCGTACCGCGCCCCGGCCAGCACCTGGGGGACGTCGTCGGCCACGGCGGCGGTGACCAGCACCTGCTCGCCGGGCGCCACCAGCTCGGCCAGCCGCTCGCGGCGGCGCGCGTCCAGCTCGGCGAAGACGTCGTCCAGGACGAGGACGGGCTCGTTGCCCTCGGTGCGCAGCAGCTCGTACGAGGCGAGGCGCAGGGCGAGGGCGTACGACCAGGACTCGCCGTGCGAGGCGTACCCCTTGGCGGGCAGCCGGCCGAGTTTCAGCACCAGATCGTCGCGGTGCGGGCCCACGAGGGTGACGCCCCGCTCGATCTCCTGCTTGCGCGCCTCGGCCAGGGCGGCCAGCAGCTGCGCGTACAGGTCCTCGCGGCTTTGGGCCTCGCCGGGCGCGGACGGCTTGTACTCCAGCGCGAGCGGGCCGCCGCCGGGGGCCAGTTGCTCGTACGCCTTGTCGGCCAGCGGACGCAGCGCGGCGATCAGGTCGAGCCGCTGGGCGAGCAGCTCGGCACCGGCGCGCGCGAGGTGCTGGTCCCAGATGTCGAGGGTGGACAGGTCCATGGACCGGCCGCCGTGCCTGCGCGCGAGGGCCGCGGTCTTCAGGAGCGTGTTGCGCTGCTTGAGCACCCGCTCGTAGTCGGAGCGCACCCCGGCCATCCGCGGGGACCGCGCGGTGATCAGCTCGTCCAGGAACCGGCGCCGCTCTCCGGGGTCCCCCTTCACCAGGGCGAGGTCCTCGGGCGCGAACAGCACGGTCCGTACGATGCCCAGCACGTCACGGGGTCTGCCCTGCGGGGACCGGTTGACGCGGGCGCGGTTGGCGCGGCCGGGGTTCAGCTCCAGCTCGATCAGCTGCTGCCGGTCGCCCTGGCGGACCTGCGCCCGGATGACGGCGCGCTCGGCGCCCATGCGCACCAGCGGCGCGTCGGTGGCGACCCGGTGGCTGCCCAGGGTCGCCAGGTAGCCGACCGCCTCCACCAGGTTGGTCTTGCCCTGGCCGTTGGGCCCGACGAAGGCCGTGACGCCCTGCCCGAGCGGCACCTCGGCCCGCGCGTACGAGCGGAAGTCGGCCAGCGAGAGATGCGTGACGTGCATGGTCGGTGCGCCGACCTCCTTCCGCGCGACGTACGAGCCGATGAGGCGTACGGGCTGACGAACGGGCTGTGGATCGCCGGGCGACCCTGTGGACTACTTCTTCTCTACGGCGTGGCCGCCGAACTGGTTGCGCAGCGCGGCGATCATCTTCATCTGCGGCGAGTCCTCCTGGCGGGAGGCGAACCGGGCGAACAGCGACGCGGTGATCGCGGGCAGCGGCACCGCGTTGTCGATCGCGGCCTCCACCGTCCAGCGTCCCTCGCCGGAGTCCTGTGCGTAACCGCGCAGGCCGTCCAGGTGCTCGTCCTCGTCCAGGGCGTTGACCGCGAGGTCGAGCAGCCAGGAGCGGATGACGGTGCCCTCCTGCCAGGAGCGGAAGACCTCACGGACGTCCGTGACGGAGTCGACCTTCTCCAGCAGCTCCCAGCCCTCGGCGTAGGCCTGCATCATGGCGTACTCGATGCCGTTGTGGACCATCTTCGCGAAATGGCCCGCGCCGACCTTGCCGGCGTGCACCGCGCCGAAGTCGCCCTCCGGCTTGAGCGCGTCGAAGACGGGCTGCACCCGCGCGACGTGCTCGGCGTCGCCGCCGTACATCAGCGCGTACCCGTTCTCCAGGCCCCAGACGCCGCCGGAGACACCGCAGTCCACGAAGCCTATGCCCTTGGCGGCCAGCTCCCCGGCGTGCTTCTCGTCGTCCGTCCAGCGGGAGTTGCCGCCGTCCACGACGACGTCGCCGGGCTCCAGCAGCTCGGCGAGCCGGTCGACGGTGGACTGGGTGGCCTCGCCCGCCGGGACCATCACCCACACCACCCGCGGAGCGCTGAGCTTGTCCACGAGTTCTTCCAGGCTGTGGACATCCGCGACGTCGGGGTTGCGGTCGTATCCGACGACGGTGTGGCCCGCGCGGCGGATCCGCTCGCGCATGTTGCCGCCCATCTTGCCGAGGCCGACGAGACCGAGCTCCATCTGTTGTGTTCCTTAGGGTCGCTGCTGGCGTCTGGGGCACGAGAGTGCCGCCCCGAGCCTAAACGGCCCCGTTCACGCACAGTTGTGGGCTCCGGCGCTCATCCGGCGGGGTGCCGGGCGCCCTCGGGGACGCCCGGCTCCGTGCACACCTGTGGACGGCGGCCGGCAGCGGTCAGCCGCTGAGCCGCACCGGCATGATCAGGTACTTGTAGGCCTCGTCGGCCTCCGCGTCCAGCGCCGGCTTGCCGCTGAGCAGCGCGGGCTTGGTGGACGTGGTGAACGACAGCTGCGCGACCGGCGAGTCGATCGCGCTCAGGCCGTCCAGCAGGAAGGTCGGGTTGAAGGCGATCGAGATGTCGTCGCCCTCCAGCTGCGCGTCGACCCGCTCCACAGCCTGTGCGTCGTCGCTGGAACCGGCCTCCAGGATCAGCACACCCTGCTCGAAACTCAGCCGCACCGGGGTGTTGCGCTCGGCCACCAGCGCCACACGCTTGACGGCCTCCACGAACGGCGCCGTCTCGATCACCGCGACCGAGTTGAACTCCGTCGGGAACAGCGTCCGGTACTTGGGCAGGTCGCCTTCCAGCAGGCGGGTGGTCGTACGCCGCCCCGCGCCCTCGAAGCCGATGAGGCCCTCGCCCGCGCCGGAGCCCGACAGGGCCAGCGTCACGCTGTCCCCGGCGCCGAGCGACTTCGCGGTGTCCAGCAGCGTCTTGGCGGGCACCAGGGCGACCGCGGAGGCCTCCGGGTTCTCCGGCTTCCACAGGAACTCGCGGACCGCGAACCGGTAGCGGTCGGTGGACGCCAGGGTCACCGTGTCGCCCTCGATCTCGATGCGGACACCGGTGAGCACGGGCAGCGTGTCGTCACGGCCGGCGGCGATGGCCACCTGGGACACGGCGGCGGCGAAGACCTCGCCGGGCACGGTGCCGGTCGCGTTCGGCATCTGCGGCAGCGCCGGGTACTCCTCCACCGGGAGGGTGTGCAGCGTGAAGCGGGACGATCCACAGACCACGGTCGCCCGTACACCGTCTGTGGAAATCTCCACCGGGCGGTTGGGCAGCGCACGGGAGATGTCGGCGAGCAGCCGGCCGGAGACCAGGACGGTGCCCTCTTCCTCGACCTCGGCGTCGACGCTCACCCGCGCGGAGACCTCGTAGTCGAAGCTCGACAGGCTCAGCTGGCCGTCCTCGGCCTTCAGCAGCAGGCCGGCGAGCACAGGCGCCGGCGGACGGGCAGGCAGGCTGCGTGCCGCCCAGGCCACTGCCTCCGCCAGTACGTCGCGTTCCACCCGGATCTTCACCGTAAGCCGCCTCCTGCTGTTGCTTCTGAGTCCTCCGACTCGGTGTCACCGCCCACTGCGAAGGGAAGGACACCGGGGACCAGTCTGACGCACCGCACTGACAGTAGGTGCCCGTCGGGGTCAAGTCGGGCCGGGCGGCAGCCGGGCTCGAAACAGCGAGTTGTGCACAGCCCCCGCTTCAAAGCGATTGCCGAACTCTCTCTAGTCGGGAGTAGTAGTAGGGCCTGTGGATACCGTGGATAACCACGTTTGCCCAGCTCAGCGCAGGTTTTTTGTCCACCGGGCCTGTGGGTGGAGGCGGTGGACAACTGCGGGTGTCTGTGGAGAACGGAAAGTTCTGCACACCTCGCCCACAGGACGAGGGCAGTTCTCCCCAGCTGTGTCCCCAGGAATACCCGGGTTTCCCACACCCCAACCCGGCACCTTTGTGTGACGCCTTTCACTCGACGCGGTGAGAGGGTGCGTCGCATTGCCGAACAGTGGACAGCCATGTGGAGAAGCCACGCCACACTGGGGACAACCGCCCCCAGCCTGTGGGTTGCCGGTGGACAACTTCATGCACACCCTGTGGACGATCTCTCCGTCCACAGCCTGTGGATCACCGTCGTCCACGATTCCACAGCCATCTGAGCTGCACCGACGCGATCTCTCCGCCTTCCCTGTGGACACGCCTCGGGACAACTTCACCATCCCCACCGTGTGGAAGAAAGAAAGTCCCCGAATCTGTGGAGGGAGGCCGTAACCCGCCGAGAAATCGAACAGCCGGCGACGACCGCGGATGACCGCGGTGGCGAGCGGACCGCCGCTCCGGGCTGTCAGGAGGCTGCTCTCCGGCCGTTCTGAGTACGGAAACCGAGGAGAGCGACGGTGCCGACGGTCCCGATGGCGGCGGCGTTGGGGTGGCTCGCGTACGTGCTCCAGGAACTCCGCCTCGGAGCAGACCGGTCCGCCCGCCATCAGCGCGTCCTGCGCGGGCGACCTCGGAGCCGACGGCGACGGCATCAGCCGGGACCAGCCGGCGGTCTCCTGGGGCCCGGACTCCGTCGGGCGGTGGTCCGGGCGGGGGTGGAAGGTGACGACGGACCCGGTGACCGGCCCCGGTCACCGGCGAAGGCCGCCTTGTCACCGACGGCGGATACGTCCGGCACGATGGCATCTGGGAAAGAGGCGACAGGGGCCTCTACTGACGACAGGGGCCTCTACTGACGACAGGGGCCTCTACTGGCGGTTCCCGATGGTCGCGCGCCGCAGAGGCTCCCCTCCCACGGGGGCGGGCATCCAGCCAGCGCCGGTAAGCGTCCCGCTCCCGGCCGGCCCCATGGGTGTCGGTCCGCTCGGAAGCCGGCGGCAAGCTACCCGTTCTTGATCCGGTTCGTCAGCTCCGTCACCTGGTTGTAGATCGACCGCCGCTCGGCCATCAGCGCCCGGATCTTCCGGTCGGCGTGCATGACCGTCGTATGGTCCCGCCCCCCGAACTGCGCGCCGATCTTCGGCAGCGACAGATCCGTGAGCTCCCGGCACAGATACATCGCGATCTGCCGGGCCGTCACCAGCGCCCGCCCCCGCGACGTCCCGCACAGATCCTCGACGGTCAGCCCGAAGTAGTCCGCGGTCGCCGCCATGATCGCCGTCGCCGTGATCTCCGGAGCGGAGTCCTCCCCGCCCGGAATCAGGTCCTTGAGCACGATCTCGGTGAGCCCCAGGTCCACCGGCTGCCGGTTGAGCGAGGCGAACGCCGTCACCCGGATCAGCGCGCCCTCCAGCTCACGGATGTTCCGCGAGATCCGGGACGCGATGAACTCGAGCACCTCCGGCGGCGCGTTGAGCTGCTCCTGCACCGCCTTCTTGCGCAGGATCGCGATCCGCGTCTCCAGCTCGGGCGGCTGGACGTCGGTGATCAGGCCCCACTCGAAGCGGTTGCGCAGCCGGTCCTCCAGCGTGACCAGCTGCTTGGGCGGCCGGTCGCTGGAGAGCACGATCTGCTTGTTGGCGTTGTGGAGCGTGTTGAAGGTGTGGAAGAACTCCTCCTGCGTCGACTCCTTGTCCGCGAGGAACTGGATGTCGTCGACGAGCAGGATGTCCATCTCGCGGTAGCGCTTGCGGAAACTGTCGCCCTTGCCGTCGCGGATGGAGTTGATGAACTCGTTGGTGAACTCCTCCGAGCTGACGTACCGCACCCGCGTGCCCGGATAGAGACTGCGCGCGTAGTGCCCGATGGCGTGCAGCAGGTGGGTCTTGCCGAGCCCCGACTCCCCATAGATGAACAGGGGGTTGTACGCCTTCGCCGGTGCCTCCGCGACCGCCACCGCGGCCGCGTGCGCGAACCGGTTGGACGCACCGATGACGAAGGTGTCGAAGAGGTACTTCGGGTTCAGCCGCGCCGTCGGCTCGCCGGGGCCGCCCGCGGGCGACGGCTTGGCGGCCATCGGCCCGGACGCCCCCGCGGAGGAGCCGTCCGGCCGCCCGGTCCCGCCCCGGTGCGCGGGCCCGCCGCCCATCGGCTGCTCGGGCAGCTCGCGGCGGACGGGATCGCGCTGGTCGTACTCGGTGCGCGAGGACCCGTAGTCGGAGCGGTCGTAGTCCGGCCGTTCGTACTCGGCGCGCGGCTTGTCGTAGTCCGGGCGCGACGGCTCGTACTCCTGGCGCTCGCCCCGCTCCCCGCGCTCGCGCGGGCCGTCGTACTCACCGCGCTGCTGCTCGTAGGAGGGGCGGTCCCGGTAGTCGTGGACCGGCGGCCCGTAGGGGTCCTGCGGGTGGGAGCGGGAGGACGGCGAGGCGTACGGGTCACGCTCGGGGAAGCCGAGCCGCTGCTGCTGCCAGCCGTAGTCGTCCTGCCCGCCGCGCGGCCAGGCGCCGGGCTCCGGACGCTGGTACTCGGCGGGGTAGGCGGGGCGCGCGGTGGGCAACTGGTCGCCGCGCGAGGACGGTTCGCCGCCCGGCTGCTGCTCCGCGCGGTGGCGGCCGTAGCTCTCGTACGACGGCCCGGACGGCAGCTCAGGCTCCTCGTAGCGGGCAGGGGCGGCCGGCTGCGGCGTGCTCGGCGCCGGGGGCTCGCCCGCGGAGTCGTCGACGGTGATCGCGATGCGGATGGGGCGGCCGCACTCCCGGCTCAGCGTCTCGCTGACGATCGGCGCGAGACGGCCCTCCAGTACGCCCTTCGCGAATTCGTTCGGTACGGCGAGCAGGGCGGTGTCCGCGACCAGCGCGAGCGGCTGGCAGCGGCGGATCCAGTGTTCGTCCTTGACCTCGACACCCTGTCCGCGGCCCTCCCCGAGGAGCTGCTCCAGTACGCGTGGCCACACTGCGGCAAGATCGGCAGGTACGTCAGCCACAGGGCACGCTCTCTCACGGGGTGAATTTCGGGTGGTCGGCGGGGCAAACCCGCCGGGGCGGGGGACAAAAGAACGAATCGGGGTCCAGCCACGGTAGTCAGCGCGGCCGGTAGCATTCAAGTTGTTGTCCCCAGCCTGTGGACAGTGTCTCCCAGCGGCACTCGGTTTGACCGGATGGCGTAGCCCCGCGTACCGTAACCAGGTCGAGTTGTCGATGGCTGCTGCCGCCTGCCTCCGATGGGCACAGATCGCGTCAGGTGATCGGGAAGCGGTGCAATCGGGCGTGACGCGAGCTACTCGTGGGCGCACGGTGACAGCCAGGACGGCACCCCGCCACTACCGATTCTTTCTGGAGCCCCCGAGTGAGCAAGCGCACCTTCCAGCCGAACAACCGTCGTCGCGCGAAGACCCACGGCTTCCGGCTGCGTATGCGCACCCGTGCCGGCCGCGCGATTCTCGCGTCCCGCCGTAGCAAGGGTCGCGCCCGTCTGTCCGCCTGATCCCGGTCAGGTCATGACATCGTGCTGCCCACCGAGAACCGGCTGAGGCGGCGCGAGGACTTCGCGACCGCTGTACGACGAGGTCGCCGGGCTGGTCGCCCGACGCTCGTCGTCCACCTTCGTAGCGGTGCCACGGACCCGCACGCGCCTGGGGAGAGCGCTCCTCCGACGCGTGCGGGTTTCGTCGTCAGCAAGGCCGTGGGTGGCGCGGTCGTGCGCAACAAAGTGAAGCGCAGACTGCGTCATCTGATGCGTGACCGAGTCGCACTTTTCCCTCCCGGTAGCCTGGTAGTGGTACGAGCGCTGCCCGGAGCGGGCGACGCCGACCATGCACAGCTGGCCCAAGACCTGGATGCCGCCCTACGGCGGCTGCTGGGAGGGGGCACGCGATGAAGTACCCGCTGCTGGCTCTGATCAAGCTGTACCAGTGGACGATCAGTCCGCTGCTCGGGCCGGTGTGCAAGTACTACCCGTCGTGCTCCCATTACGGCTACACGGCCATCGACCGGCATGGTGCGATCAAGGGCACGGCACTCACCGCCTGGCGCATCCTCCGGTGCAATCCGTGGTCGCTGGGCGGCGTGGACCATGTCCCGCCGCGCAAGCGTCCGCGGTGGCACGAATTGCTGCGCGACGCCTGGCGCGCACGCCGGGGCGGGCCCTCCGCCGCCGAACCGGCCACCGAAGCGAAGCCCGAGGACTTTGTCTCCGAGCTTCCTCCGAGCCCGGCCGCAGAGACCTCGTCCCATGCCCAAGGAGCATGATTAGTGGACACGATTGCCAGCCTCTTCAGTTTCATCACCTGGCCCGTCTCCTGGGTCATCGTCCAGTTCCACACGGTGTACGGGGCGATCTTCGGACCTGACACCGGGTGGGCCTGGGGCCTGTCCATCGTGTCCCTGGTGATCCTGATCCGCATCTGCCTGATCCCGCTTTTCGTGAAGCAGATCAAGGCGACTCGCGCGATGCAGACGCTCCAGCCGGAGATGAAGAAGATCCAGGAGCGCTACAAGAACGACAAGCAGCGTCAGTCCGAAGAGATGATGAAGCTGTACAAGGAGGCGGGTACCAACCCGCTCTCCTCGTGCCTTCCCATCCTGGCGCAGTCGCCGTTCTTCTTCGCCCTGTACCACGTGCTCAACGGCATCGCGTCGGGCACCAAGATCGGTTACATCAACTCGGACCTGCTCGCCAGCGCCCGCCAGGCGCACATCTTCGGGGCCCCGCTGGCCGCGAAGTTCCTGGACGGCGCCGACACGGTGCAGAAGCTCGGCGCCTCGCTGACCGACGTCCGCGTCGTCACCGCGATCATGATCGTCCTGATGTCGGCGTCGCAGTTCTACACGCAGCGCCAGCTGATGACGAAGAACGTCGACACCACGGTGAAGACGCCGTTCATGCAGCAGCAGAAGATGCTGATGTACGTCTTCCCGATCATGTTCGCCTTCTTCGGTATCCGCTTCCCCGTCGGTGTCCTCGTCTACTGGCTGACCACCAACGTGTGGACCATGGGCCAGCAGATGTACGTCATCCGCAACAACCCGACTCCGGGCTCCAAGGCCCAGGCCGCGTACCTGGAGCGCCTGACCAAGCACGTCACGCACCACGGCAAGGTCGGCCGCCGCAGCGAGAAGGCGATCATCAAGGCGATCGTCGCCAAGGGCCGCGAGCGCAACGAGTTCGAGCGCAAGTTCATCAACGCCCTGAACAAGGCCGGCCTCGCCGCCCAGGCGGACGGCACCGTGGTCAAGAGCGTGGCGGCCGAGACCGAGGCGGGGACCGAGGACGGCGCGATCACCACCGCCGGTGCCGCCCAGCGGCGCCAGCAGCCCAAGCGCCAGAGCAAGGCCCAGCGCCAGTCCGGCGCGACCAAGCAGGCGGGCGACTCCCCGTCCCTGGAGAAGCCCGACTCCGCCGGTCAGCCCGACTCGTCGGAGAAGTCCGACGAGCCGCAGGACAGCAAGCCCGCCGCTGCCCAGCAGGCATCGAAGCCCGGCACGGGCGCCCGCAGCAAGGCCCAGAGCGGCCAGCGCAAGGGCGGTCCGCAGCGGCCCAAGTCCCCGTCCAAGAAGTAAGAAGGAGCCCAGCCCGTGACGGAAGGCACCACCTCCGCCGCTGCCGAGGGTGCAGACACCCTCTCCCGCCTGGAGCAGGAGGGTGAGATCGCGGCGGACTACCTGGAGGGTCTGCTGGACATCGCCGACCTCGACGGCGACATCGACATGGACGTCGAGGCCGACCGGGCCTCCGTGTCGATCATCAGCGACAGCGGCAGCCGGGATCTGCAGAAGCTGGTCGGCCGGGACGGCGAGGTGCTGGAGGCCCTTCAGGAGCTGACGCGTCTGGCCGTGCACCGGGAGACCGGTGACCGCAGCCGGCTGATGCTGGACATCGCCGAGTACCGGGCCACCAAGCGGGCCGAGCTGTCCGAACTGGGCGCCCAGGCCGCCGCCGACGTGAAGAGTTCCGGTGAGCCCGTGAAGCTGCGGCCCATGACCCCGTTCGAGCGCAAGGTCGTGCACGACGCGGTCAAGGCCGCCGGGCTGCGCAGCGAGTCCGAGGGCGAGGAACCGCAGCGGTTCGTCGTCGTGCTGCCCGCCTGATCGGTCCCCCTTGTTACACCGGCCCCGTCTGTTGAGCAGGCGGGGCCGAACTTTGTCAGCCTGGTAGTTCTGGTGGCCGGTGCGCGAAGCACCGGCGCTGTACGGAAGGACGGTCCCCGTGACGGAGGCAGCGGAGCTTCCCCCCGCGCCCGAGCAGGCGCGCGAAGTATTCGGCGATCGCTTCGCCGATGCCGTGCGCTACGCGGAGCTGCTCGCGGAGGCGGGCGTGCAGCGAGGTCTGATCGGCCCGCGGGAAGTGCCCCGCCTGTGGGAGCGGCACATCCTGAACTGCGCGGTGCTCTCCGAGGCCGTCCCCGAGGGAGTGACGGTCTGCGATGTGGGCTCCGGCGCCGGGCTGCCGGGCATCCCGCTGGCCCTGGTCCGCGAGGACCTCAACATCACCCTGCTGGAGCCTCTGCTGCGGCGCACCAACTTCCTCACCGAGGTCGTCGAACTGCTCGGCCTGGACCATGTCACCGTCGTGCGGGGACGCGCCGAGGAGGTCCTGGGCAAGCTGGCGCCGGTCCACGTGGTGACCGCCCGCGCCGTGGCCCCGCTGGACCGCCTGGCCACCTGGGGGATTCCGCTGCTGCGCCCGTACGGCGAGATGCTGGCTCTCAAGGGTGACACCGCCGAGGAGGAGCTGAAGGCATCGGCCACTGCGCTGAGCAAGCTCGGTGCGGTGGAGACCTCGATCCTCCATGTGGGCGAGGGCATCGTGGACCCCCTTTCCACGGTGGTCCGGGTCGAGGTCGGGGAGAGCCCCGGCGGTGTGCGCTTCGCCGCCAAGCGGGCGAAGGCTGCGCGCACGGGCCGGGCCCGCCGGCGTCGCTGAGCCGACCGGACGTACTCCACACAAGCTGCCCGCCCACGCACGACGGAGTGTCGCGGGGTCCCGGTCGCCGGTGCTGTGCATCGTTGTTTCACGTGAAACGTCGCTCACTGTTGCACGGCATCATCAGTCGCGGCCGCGCGGCCGAACCCCGCGACCGGAAACCCCTCGGTTCTCTCGGAGGAGGCTCGGGCCCCTCTGCCAAGTCGGCTCCGTCCCCCGCAGAGGGCACGGAGTTGTCCACAGAGGTGGATTTCTCCACAGAAGACCCGGCCTCACTGGTTCATGACCCCGGAGGCATGGGAGGCTCTGTTCATTGCGAGCCTGAAGTCGAGGAGAGTGAATCCTTGCGGTCCGACGCCAACATCGCGGGACCGATGACCGATCCGGTCCCCGGTCCCCGAACCGAGTCGATGGGGACGGATGTTTCACGTGAAACACCGCCCCCGATGGACGACACCCCCATCGGTCGTGCGGCCCAACTGGCCGTCGAGGCTCTCGGCCGCGCCGGCGAAGGTCTGCCGCGACCGGAGCAGACGCGGGTCATGGTGGTCGCCAACCAGAAGGGTGGCGTGGGCAAGACGACGACGACCGTCAACCTTGCCGCCTCGCTGGCTCTGCACGGTGCCCGTGTGCTGGTGATCGACCTGGACCCGCAGGGCAACGCATCCACGGCCCTCGGGATCGACCACCACGCCGAAGTTCCGTCGATCTACGACGTGTTGGTGGAGAGCAAACCGCTCGCCGAGGTCGTCCAGCCGGTACCGGACGTCGAAGGACTCTTCTGCGCCCCGGCCACCATCGATCTCGCCGGTGCGGAGATCGAGCTGGTGTCCCTGGTGGCCCGCGAAAGCCGCCTGGACCGCGCGATCCAGGCGTATGAGCAGCCGTTGGACTACATCCTCATCGACTGCCCGCCCTCGCTCGGCCTGCTGACGGTCAATGCGCTGGTCGCGGGCCAAGAGGTCCTCATCCCGATCCAGTGCGAGTACTACGCGCTGGAGGGCCTGGGCCAGCTGCTGCGCAACGTCGATCTGGTGCGGGGGCACCTCAACCCCGCCCTGCATGTATCGACCATCCTGCTCACCATGTACGACGGCCGGACGCGTCTCGCCTCCCAGGTCGCGGAAGAGGTGCGCAGCCACTTCGGCGAAGAGGTGCTGCGGACGAGCATTCCCCGCTCGGTCCGTATCTCCGAGGCGCCGAGCTACGGACAGACGGTGCTGACTTACGATCCTGGATCGAGCGGCGCCCTCTCGTATCTTGAGGCGGCCCGAGAAATCGCGCTGAGGGGCGTTGGCATCAGCTATGACGCGAGCCAGGCCCATGTCGGCGCCCAGAGCGACCCGAGCATGGTGGAGGGGATCCAGTGAGTGAGCGACGGAGGGGGTTGGGCCGAGGTCTGGGCGCGTTGATCCCTGCTGCCCCGGTCGAGAAGAACCCGGTGCCGGCCGCGTTGGGCGGCGGTGCGTCCGCCTCTCCCGCGGGCGTCCCGGTCCTGACGGCGGAGCGCGGAGTGGCCGCGGCGAAGGTGGCCACGCTGCCGTCGCCTGCCCAGGAAGACGAGGAGCGACCGGCCGGCCCGGATGCGGAGACGCCGACGCCTCCGCTGGGCGCCCACTTCGCCGAGATCCCCCTGGACGCGATCACGCCGAACCCGCGCCAGCCCCGCGAGGTCTTCGACGAGGACGCCCTGCACGAGCTGATCACCTCCATCCGGGAGGTCGGTCTGCTCCAGCCGGTCGTCGTACGGCAGCTGGGTCCCGGCCGCTACGAGCTGATCATGGGCGAGCGCCGCTGGCGCGCCTGCCGTGAGGCGGGCCTTGAGGCCATTCCGGCGATCGTCCGGGCCACGGAGGACGAGAAGCTCCTCCTGGACGCGCTGCTGGAGAACCTGCACCGCGCGCAGCTGAACCCGCTGGAAGAGGCCGCCGCCTACGACCAGTTGCTGAAGGACTTCAACTGCACGCACGACCAGCTGGCCGACCGGATCGGGCGCTCCCGCCCCCAGGTCTCCAACACCCTGCGGCTGCTGAAGCTCTCCCCGACGGTGCAGAAGAGGGTCGCCGCCGGAGTGCTCTCCGCCGGGCACGCACGGGCGCTGCTGTCCGTGGCGGACTCGGAGGAGCAGGACCGGCTGGCCCATCGGATCGTGGCCGAGGGGCTGTCGGTGCGGGCCGTCGAGGAGATCGTCACCCTCATGGGCTCCCGGCCGCAGAAGCCGCAGCGTCCCAAGGGGCCGCGAGCCGGCTCCCGGCTCTCCCCGGCGCTGAACGAGCTGGCGACCCGGCTCTCGGACCGCTTCGAGACCCGCGTGAAGGTCGACCTGGGGCAGAAGAAGGGCAAGATCACCGTGGAGTTCGCCTCCATGGAGGACCTCCAGAGGATCCTGGGCACCCTCGCCCCCGGCGAGGGCCGGGTCCTGCCGAACGATCTCCAGGGGAGCGCCGAGGACGACCAGGACGACTGATCCCTGGACGCTTCGATCCACGGGGATCATGCGACGAGCGGGCGTGTCCGGTGGGTACCGGAACACGGCCCGCTCTTTGCTGTGCGGCAGTATCGAGTGAATCGCATCATGGATACGATGCGAGTGTTCAGGGAGCGCAGTGCTCGGACGGCCGTTCGCACCGCGGCGGCCGGTGAGGGAAGCGAGAAAGGGCCTTCATGGGGCGTCGGCTGGTGCCGCTCACACTGGACAACCTTCAGGATCTTCCGCAGCGCTGCCGCTCCTGTGTCTTCTGGGAGCTGGACCCCGTCAGCGGGGAGGCGGCGGTCAAGTCCGGTACGGCCGACGAGGAGAAGGAATCCTGGATCTCCGCCGTTCTGCTCGACTGGGGCTCCTGCGGCCGCGTGGTCTACGTCGATGACGCACCGGTGGGCTATGTGCTCTACGCCCCTCCCGCCTATGTCCCGCGTTCGTCCGCCTTCCCGACGAGCCCGGTCTCACCGGACGCCGTTCAGCTGATCACGGCTTTCATCAAGCCCGGCTATCAGGGCCAGGGGCTCGGCCGGGTGCTGGTGCAGACGGTGGCCAAGGATCTGCTGCGCCGGGGCTTTAAGGCCATAGAGGCATTCGGTGACGCCCGCTGGAAGGAGCCCGCCTGTCTGCTGCCGGCGGACCATCTGCTGGCCGTGGGTTTCAAGACGGTACGGCAGCATCCGGCGCATCCCCGGCTGCGGCTGGAGCTGCGGTCGACGCTCTCCTGGAAGGAAGACGTCGAGATGGCGATCGACCGGCTGCTGGGCGCGGTGCAGAAGGAGCCGGCGCTGCGGCCGTTGTAGTGGCCATTCCTGGACGGACACAAAACGAAGGGGCCGACCCCTGGAGGTCGGCCCCTTCGTGTTTCACGTGAAACATCACTCGGCGATGAAGTCCTCGAGGTCGCGAACGATCGCGGCCTTGGGCTTGGCGCCGACGATGGTCTTGGCGACCTCGCCACCCTGGTAGACGTTCAGGGTCGGGATGGACATGACGCCGTACTTGGCGGCCGTGGCCGGGTTCTCGTCGATGTTGAGCTTGACGATCTCGATCTTGTCGCCGTGTTCGGCCGCGATCGCCTCCAGGGAGGGGGCGATCTGGCGGCAGGGACCGCACCAGGCGGCCCAGAAGTCCACCAGGACGGGCTTGTCGTTCTTGAGGACATCCTCGTCGAAGGAGGCGTCGGTCACGTTCTTCAGGGCGGCCACGCTGGGCTCCTTAACTTGATCGTGGGGTGGGGAGAGGGAAGGAAGCTGAGAGGAGTGTCAGACCGCGGCGGTCTTCTCGGGCTCGGCCTGGTCCTCGTCCGCCAGGGCGGCGAGGTAGCGCTCGGCGTCCAGGGCGGCGGAGCAGCCGGTGCCGGCCGCCGTGATCGCCTGGCGGTAGGTGTGGTCGACCACGTCACCGGCGGCGAAGACACCGGTCACATTGGTGCGGGTGGACGGAGAGGCGACCTTCAGGTAGCCCTCCTCGTCGAGGTCCAGCTGGCCCTTGAACAGCTCGGTGCGCGGGTCGTGGCCGATCGCGATGAACAGGCCCGTCACGGGCAGCTCGGACAGCTCACCGGTCTTGAGGTTGCGCAGCTTCAGGCCGGAGAGCTTCTGCTCGCCCTGGATCTCGGCGACCTCGCTGTCCCACACAAACTTGATCTTCGGGTCGCCGAAGGCGCGCTCCTGCATCGCCTTGGAGGCGCGCAGGGTGTCCCGGCGGTGGACGATCGTCACGGACTTGGCGAAGCGCGAGAGGAAGGTGGCCTCCTCCATCGCGGTGTCGCCGCCGCCGATCACGGCGATGTCCTGGTCCTTGAAGAAGAACCCGTCGCAGGTGGCGCACCAGGAGACACCGCGGCCGGACAGCGCGTCCTCGTTCGGGAGGCCGAGCTTGCGGTGCTGGGAGCCGGTGGTGACGATGACCGCCTTCGCCTTGTGGACCGTGCCCGCGGTGTCGGTGACGGTCTTGATCTCCCCGGTGAGGTCGACCGAGACGATGTCGTCCGGGATCAGCTCGGCACCGAAGCGCTCGGCCTGCGCCCGCATGTTGTCCATGAGGTCGGGGCCCATGATGCCGTCACGGAAGCCCGGGAAGTTCTCCACCTCGGTGGTGTTCATCAGCGCGCCACCGGCGGTGACGGCGCCCTCGAACACCAGGGGCTTCAGCGACGCACGGGCGGTGTAGAGCGCCGACGTGTAGCCTGCGGGCCCGGAGCCGATGATGATCACGTTACGGACATCGCTCACGGCTTTATTCCTCGTCTCTGGTCTGCGTCAGTCGACCGGTGGAAGTCCCTTTCGGGGCTCTCACCCCACCCAACGGATCCTACGGGGCGCGCATTCCCGCTGTGTCCGCGCACACGCGTGCGCGAGATGCCCGACCGAGACGCGGGTCGACGCGGGTCAGGGACGGGCGACGGGCTGTTTCAGCAGAACCTTGCCGGCGGAGACGGACCGCTGTCCGAGGCAGGCGGCGTCGACCACGTAGGCCGTGACGCGCGCGCTGTCCTGAGTGTCGGGGAGGACGACCAGATAGGCACGCTTCCCGTCGTAGGTACCGGCCTTCGCGGCCAGGGCCTGTCCGCCCCGCGGGACCGCGAGCCGGACGCAGTCGGGAACGGCGACCTGGGGCTGGAGGAGGGTGTTCGCGCTCTCGCCCGTCTGCGGGGTGTTCTGGCCGGCTCCCGGCTGCTGACCTCCCTCCCGCTGGGGACTCTTCTTCGCGGTCAGCAGCTCCCGTACCTGGTTCTGGACGCTGCTGCCCGAAAACGCGTCAGTGGACGCGCTCGGCCTGCCGTGGGCCGCCGGGGAGGACGTACCGCCGCCGAACGACTGGAGCACCAGCGCGCCGGCTCCCAGGACGGCGGCGGCCAGCACACCGCCCAGCACGGCGGTCCTGCGGCGGCGGCCGGGCCCGTTCTTCTTCCGGCCCGGCCCGGTCGCGGCCTGCGGGCGGCCCACGGGGCGGTCGGTGGAGCGGTCGGCGGGCCGGTCAGTGAGTCGGTCGGCGGGAGCGGTTGCTCCGTGTGCGGCGGTGGTCGATGTTTCACGTGAAACATCGACTGCGGTCTCCGGCCGGGAAGCGTTGAGCGGCGCCTCGGCGGCCAGGGCGGCATCGATGCGCTGGGCCACTTCGACCGGCATGGGCTCCGTCGCCCGCGCGGAGCCCAGCAGCCCGCGGATCTCCTCCAGGGAGGCGTAGACGTCCGCGCAGGGCTCGCAGGCGTCCAGATGGCGCCGCACGTCCGTGCTGCGGTCGGGCGGGAGAAGACCCTCGGCGAGGTCGGAGATCTCGGTGACGTCCGGGTGCCCGGCCGTGTCCGTCGTCGATGTCACGCTCGCCCACCTCCGCCCTTCGCTACGGCTGAATCGGTCGGTCCCGTCTCCGGGAGGCTCGTGTCACAAGCCCCCGTCGCGGATGGGACGGATGTCCCTTGCACCCGGTTCCCGCCGGGACGCAGATGGGCGAGCAGGGGCAGCAACCGGGCCCTGCCACGGGCGCACCGACTCTTCACCGTGCCCGTCGGCACATCGAGGATCCGGGCCGCTTCGGCGACCGGGTAGCCCTGCATGTCCACCAGGACCAGCGCGGCCCGCTGCTCCGGCGCCAGGGTGCCCATCGCCTCGATGAGCTGGCGGTGCAGATCATTGCGCTCGGCCGGAGCGGACGCGGACTCGTGCGGCTCCAGCAGCTGCTCCAGCCGCTCGGTGTCGTCCACCGGTGCGGTCTTGCGCGTGGCCGCCTTGCGGGCACGGTCCAGGCAGGCGTTGACCGTGATCCGGTGCAGCCAGGTCGTCACCGCCGACTGGCCCCGGAAGGTGCCCGCGGCCCGGTAGGCCGACACCAGGGCGTCCTGCACCGCGTCGGCGGCCTCCTCGCGGTCCCCCAGCGTGCGCAACGCGACCGCCCAGAGCCGGTCCCGGTGCCGTCGGACGATCTCGCCGAAGGCATCGGGCTCGCCCCGCACATGGCGGGCGAGCAACTCCTGGTCGCTCACCCCGTCGTATCCGGCGCCCTCCGCCATCTGCCCCTCCGGTCCGGGTGAGACGTCAGCCCGTGAACTTCACTTCGCCGATGGCCTGCTTGTAACCCGCTCTGGAGTAGAGCTCGGAGTCATAGTCGGACTTCGGCAGGGCAGTCAGCCAGACGAGGACGTACCGCGTCTTCAGCTGCTTGGTGACCTTCACATCGGCGGTGGTGCCGGTGGTGGTGACACTGCCGATCTTGGTCATCGAGTCCAGCGACGACGGGTTCAGCGAGTCCGCGGCGTACAGCTCGACCGTGGTGTGGTCGCCGCCGTAGCGCAGGCTGAGCGTGGCCGCGTCGAGCTGGGTGGCCGAACCGAGGTCGTAGACGATGCCGACGCCCGGCTTCAGCGGCGCGATGGACGGACCGTCGTTGAATGACTTGGTCTTCCAGTAGGTCGAGGGATTGCCGTCGTACGTCTTGTCGACGTTGGCGGCGCTCTGCGCATCGCCCTCGGCGACGAACTCCTGGCTGCCCTGGATCTTTATCGGCGCCGGCGGCTGATTGGCGGTCTTGTCGCCGCCGTCCGTGGTGTGGCTCTTGTTGGTCTCGTTCGACTTGCCGCCCCGGTCCATCAGGGCATCCGCCAACTGCCAGCTGCCCAGGCCCAGAGCGGCGATGAGGAGGGCGGAGACCGCCCACTTCAGGGCCTTGCCGGTACGGCTCTGGAGCGGGGGCGGCGGAGCGGCGACCGGCTGGGGGGCGCCGGAGTGCGGCGCCGGACGGCCGTAGGTGCCCTGCTGGTAGGTCGTGCGCTGGTACTCGGGCGGTGCGGTGAACGCCGGCTCCGGCGGGCGGATGCGCGGCATCTCGCCGATCGCCTTCACCAGCTCCTCCGGCGTGGTGCACGGCGCCTCGTGCCGGGAGGCGGTGGCCCCGTCGTTGACGAGCGCCCGCATGGCCAGTTCGGACAGACCGCGGTGGACTCCGGCCCGCACCTGGTCCGGCGCGATGAGGCCGATGTCCTTGGGGAGGCCCGACAGACCGTAGGCGTCGTCCTCGTAGGGCCAGCGCTGGGTCAGCGCCGCGTACAGCAGGGCGCCGATCGCCTCGGTGTCGGTGCGCTGCGGGGTGTCGGAGCTGATGCCGCGCAGCGCGGCGTTCACCGCGAGGCCGCGGATGCGCCACTGGCCGGTCGAGGCGCGCAGCACGGCGTTGGGGTTCAGCCGCAGATGGGCGAGGCCCTCGCGGTGTGCGGCGGCCATGGCGGAGGCGACCTGACTGACCATCTGGTACGCGTCGTGCGGCTCCAGCGGTCCGGCCGTGAGCAGCGTGGTCAGTTCGGTCGCGTCGGGCAGCCATTCGTGGACGACGTAGACGAGATCGTTCTCCTCGACCGCGTCGAGGACCTGGACGAAGCGCGGGTCGCCGAGCAGTGCGGAGGCACGGGCCGCGGCGAGGACCGAACGGGCCCGCGTGTGGTCCGCCGGCAGGACGTGGACGCCGACGGCGCGGCGCAGCTTCTCGTCGACCGCACGCCAGCTGCTGAATCCGTCCAGTCGGGTGACGCACTCCTCCAGCCGGTAGCGTCTGGCGAGCTTGTGACCGCTGTGCAGTTCGGGCGGCGAGGTCTGCTGGAGAGAACCCTTCGCGTCGCTCCCCCGCCCCCCGTCGCCGTCCGTGTCCCGCTGCGGGTTCTTGGCCACCCCGTCGGCCGTGGACTGGTCCGCCTTCGCGGTCAGCGGCTGCTCGCCGCTGTTGTCTGCCACGTCGACGGCAGCCGTGCTCCGTTCCGCCACCGTCGTCCCTGCCTCCCCATCCGTTGCGCGCTGTCCGACGCCGAAACCAATTGTGCCCACAGTCGGCCGCTATGCACGACACACGGCGGCGGACGATGGTTGTGCGCTTACCCCCGCCTCAGCGGCCCAGCCGCCCGCGCACCATGCCCACGAGCGAGTTCAGTTCGTCGATCCGCATCCGGCGGGCGGCGACGAAGAAGACACCGAGCAGTACGGCCCCGCCGGCGACCAGCGCCGCGAAGGAGCCGATGACGCCCTGGCCGAGGGTATGCCCGATGCCGTAGCAGGCCGCGCCGCTGAGCAGGGCCGCCGGTACCGAGGCGATGCACAGCCGGGCGTACGTGCGCAGCACCCGCGCGCCGTCCAGGTCGCCGCCGAGGCGCTTGCGCAGCCGCCGCCAGGCGACGATGACGCCGATCGCGTAGGCGATGCCGTACGCGGCCGCCATGCCGGCGACCGCCCAGCGGGCCGGCAGCAGGAAGAAGCACAGCGCCGAGGCGCCCGCGTTGACCGCGGCGACGATGACGGTGTTGTAGAAGGGGGTGCGGGTGTCTTCATAGGCGTAGAAGGCGCGCAGGACGACGTACTGCACCGAGAACGGGATCAGGCCGAGGCCGAAGGCCATCAGCATGTAGCCCATGTTGGTGGCCGAGCCGACGCCGGAGCTGCCGAAGATCAGGGTGCACATCGGGATGCCCAGCGACACGAAGCCGAAGGCGACCGGGACGATGGCGACCGCGGTGGTCCGCAGGCCCTGGGAGATGTCGTCGCGTACGGCGCCGCCGTCGCCCTCGGAGGCCGAGCGGGAGATGCGCGGCAGCAGCGCGGCCATCAGGGAGACCGTGATGATGGCCTGCGGCAGGCCCCAGATCAGCTGGGCGTTGGCGTAGGCGGCGAAGCCGGTGCCCGAGACACCGGAGTCCTTGCCGGCCGCGGTGGACAGCTGGGTGACGATCATGGCGCCGGCCTGGTTGGCGAGGACGAACAGGAACGTCCACTTGGCGAGCGCCGCCGCCTTGCCCAGACCGTGGCCGCGCCAGTCGAACCGAGGCCGGATCCGGAACCCGGTCTCGCGCAGATAGGGGATCATCGCCAGCGCCTGTACGACCAGGCCGAGCAGCACACCGACGCCGAGCAGGCGCTGGCCCTGCGGCGGGATGTTCGTGACCGTCATGTGGGAGTGGGCCGCGGTGCCGTAGACCCAGATGAACATGCCCAGCGTCACGATGATGACGATGTTGTTCAGGACCGGGGTCCACATCATCGCGCCGAACTTGCCGCGCGCGTTGAGCACCTGCCCCATCACCACATGGATGCCCATGAAGAAGATCGAGGGCAGGAAGTAGCGGGTGAAGGTGACGGCGACCTCGTTGGCCGCCGGGTTGCTGGCGACCGGGTTGGAGATCAAGCGGACCAGCAGGGGGGCCGCGAACATCGCGAGGGCGGTCAGCGCGGCCAGTGCGACCATCACGAGGGTCAGCAGCCGGTTGGCGAAGGCCTCGCCGCCGTCCTCGTCCTCCTTCATCGAGCGGACCAGTTGCGGCACGAAGACCGAGTTGAGGCCGCCGCCGACGGTGAGGATGTAGATCATGGTGGGCAGCTGGTAGGCGACCTGGAAGGAGTCGCCGAGGAAGCCGAGCCCGAGCGCGGAGACGATCAGCGCGGAGCGGACGAAGCCGGTGAGCCGGGAGACGAGGGTGCCCGCCGCCATCACGGCGCTGGACTTCATCAGTCCGCCGACCTTGCCGCCCTTCTTGGCGGGCGCGGCGGTCGCCACGGAGACCGCGGGCGCCATGACCGTCTCGGCCGGCCCGGACCCGGACGGGGCACCAGGAGCCGGAGCCGGTGCGGGCGCCGGGGGCTGCACCGGGTTCTGGGCGGAGGCGTAGGGCGCGGCGGACGCGGCCGGGTATCCCTGCCCGGCGTACGGATTCTGCTGCTGCGGGTGCCGGTCGTAGGCGGGCGGGTACGGGTCGGCGGGCGCCCCTCCCATGCCCGGCGCGGCGGCCGGGCCCGGAACGCCCGGCGGGTCCAGCGGCGCGTGCCCGCCGCTGTGCTGCTGGTCCTTGAAGAGATGCGCGAAGGCGTCCGGCTCGTGGTACTCCTCGCCGGAGTTCGACACCAGGTCGTCCACGCCCACGAACTGGGTGGTGCGCGGGTCGTCGCCGTAGGGCAGGTAGGGTGCCGCGCCCTCCGGCTCGGGCGGCGGGGTCTGCGCCCACACCCGCGGGTCGGGTGCGTACGGCGACTGGGCGGGCTGCCCGTACAGCGGCTGCTCGTGGGCACCCGGAGGCGGCGGTGGGTGCGCGGCGCGGTCGTAGAGCGCCTCGGCGACCGGGTCCTGGGCGGTCAGGTCGTGTGCCCGGTAGGGATCCTGGTCGTAAGCGTCCTGGAGGTACATGTCCGCCGCTTGCTGCGGCGGTACCTGGCCGGGCTCGGGCGGCGTCTCGGGGTAGCCCGAGCCGGCCGCGCCCTGGCCGCGGTCACCGTCGTACGGCGCGTTCATGCCTTACCCCACCTCATCGTCCCGGGCCCACCGGCCACGACATCGCTCAACGGTCCACTCTCTCACCCGTCCCGGACGGGTCGGTGTTTTCCGGTGCGGTGTCCGGCGCAGGGTCACTCGGCTGCTCCGGGTCGTCTGCCCCGGCGGCGGAGTCGGACTCTTCCGGGAGACGTTCTCCGGGTGTGCCGGGGTTCCCCGGCTCGTCGGAGGGTTCCCCGGCCGTGCCGTCGCCGTCGTCTCCGGCCTGGCGGGCGGCGGCGCGCTTGCGCTGGGTGTACATGCGGAAGCCGGCGAGAACGAGGAGCAGCACACCGCCGCCGATGACCAGCATCACCGTGGGGGTGACCTCGGTGACCTTCACATCGAAGCTGACGGGGGCGCCGTACTCCTGGCCGTCCTCGGTGTACAGCTGGGCGATCACCGTGGCCCGGCCGTTGGCGTTGGCCGAGGTGGTGAACTTCACGGACTGGGCGTGGCCGCCGGCGATGTCGACGGGCTGCTCGTAGTACGCCTTTCCGCCGATCTTCAGTCGGGTCGGCTGGGTCGAGGTGAGGCGCAGCACCAGGTGGCCGACCGGCTGGACCAGGTTGTTCTGGACGGTCACCGGGATGGTCGCGCTGCGTCCGGAGAGCTTGGTCTCGGACTTGTCGATCAGCCGGACCTGTCCGGCCAGGTCGTCCAGCCAGGACTCGACACCGCTGCGGAAGCTGTCCCCGGCCTCGGACTGGCCGCGCCACGAGGTGGACATCCCGCGGTTTATGGCCCGCCCGAAGGGGGTGACCACGCGGGACTGGTCGGAGAGGATCACCTGGAAGTCGTCGAGCTTGTCCTGGGTCCGGGCGATCTGCTGGAAGGCCGAGGCCGGCAGCTCCTGCCGGCGCAGGTACGAGGGATAGGCGGAGGTCGACGGGATGCGCGTGGTGGCGTCCGGATCGGGCTTGGCCTTGGCCGCCGCCGTCAGATCCTGCGCCTGCGACCAGGTACCGCCCTGGAGCGCCCGTACGGCCGCGGCCATCGCCTTCGCCTGGGCCGCCGAGGGCAGCCGCTGCGGGGCGACCACGATGCTGCGCTGCTGATCCGTCTGCGCGTTGATCTCAAGGCTCTGGGCCAGGAACTCCTGCACGGCGAGCGTGGCGGAGTCCGCCTTCGTCAGATCGCCCTCGAAGGCCGTGGACAGCTTGGCGTCCGCGACGACCGCCGTGGTGCCGCCGCCGACCGGGCGGGCGGCGGAGGGCGTGTACGACAGCCCGGCCGTCTCCTGGAGGCTGTCGCTGCGGGCGATCACCCGGTCCGCCCCGGCGGAGGTCGCGACCCGCATGATCGACGGATCCACGGCACCGTCCACCGGCCACGCGTAGTCCGTGCTCGGCGTGACGTGGAGCACGGTCTTCACAGTGGTGGCGGCGACGTCGGTCGCGTCCTTGAGATGGCTGAGGGAGCCGGTGACGCTGGTGCCGCGGTGGGCGAGGGAGGCCAGGTCGGGGTCGGCGAAGGGCAGGGCGACGACCTCCTTGCCGACCACCGCCTTCTGGAGGTTCGCCAGCCACTGCTTGGCCAGCGCCTGGTGCTCCCTGGGCCCCGCGACCGTGGTGTCGCCGTCGCCTTGCAGCCGGTAGTTGCCCGATGCCATGGCGTCCACGGAGGCCAGCAGGTCCGGGTCGATCACCCAGGTGACGTCCAGGTCCTTGCCCAGGCTGACCATCTGGTCCAGCCGGCCGCCCGGCGCCAGCTCCTTGGCCAGCTCGTCGTCGAGGAACACCGGAGTCTGAAGCTCGCCGGCGCCCGTCTTGGCCGTCATGTGGACGGAGGACAGCAGCGGCCACAGGACCGTCGTCCTGGTCCGGGGGTCGGCGTCGGACGGCTGCCACGGCAGGAACGTCCGCTGGCCGCCGAGCACCTGCTGCCAGGGCTGGGCGGAGGTCTGCCCGGACAGGGCGACCCCGAACTCGTAGACACCGTTCCCGCCGAGGTCGAGCTTGTCCACCGGCACGGAGATGCTGAAGTGCTCGGCGACGCCCGGCGCCAGCTTGGCGAACTTCTGCTCGTACTTGCCGCCGACCTCGGAGCCGCTGACGCCCCGGATGTCGTCGGGATGCCGGGCCACGTCGTCGATCCCCGAGCGGGTGTTCAGCATCGGGCCGACCCGCAGGCCCACATGGGCGCCGGTGACGGTCTGCTTGCCGTTGTTGGTCACCGTGCCGGCGACGGTCAGGGTGTCGCCGTCCGTGGGGGCGTTGGGGGTCAGCGAGTCCAGGGCCACGGATACCGGCTCATCGGACGCGGCCGCGGCGGGCGCGGCGGCGGGCAACTGGAGCAACCCGGCCAGCAGGGGCGCCCCGGCGAGCAGCGCTCCGGTGCGCCGCAGCCACCGGCGCGCGGGTGAGGCACTGGTCCCCTGGAAGTCAGCCGCCTCGGCCACGCGCTCGCCCGTCCCTCGTCGTTTCAGTGGTCGTCGGAATGTGCGTCCCCGCATGGTAACGAGACGCGCTGAGCGGAAGTGCCGCGGTCCAGGTCACAAGATCGCCAGGTGGCGACGGCCCGTCCTCTATATCCAGTATCGAGGGGAGAGGGTCCGTACGCCGCAAGAGCTGCGCTTGCACGGGTATGCCGGAAGTCGTCCGGGGACCGCTGCGGCCGGGCCCCGGCCCGAATGGGGGCGCCTCGCGGCGTCCGGGGCACGTACCCTCTTCTGTTGTGCCGAATCCCAACGAAGACACTCCCTCCGCCCTGAGCCAGGCGCAGCAGCGCGCGGTCACCGAGCTGCTGCGGGTGGCGCCGGTCGCCGACGACCTCGCCCGCCGATTCCGGGAGGCGGGGTTCTCCCTCGCCCTGGTCGGCGGGTCGGTGCGCGACGCACTGCTCGGCCGGCTCGGCAATGACCTGGACTTCACCACCGATGCCCGTCCCGCGGACGTGCTGAAGATCGTCCGGCCCTGGGCCGACGCGGTCTGGGAGGTGGGGATCGCCTTCGGCACCGTGGGCGCGCACAAGAGCGCACGGGTCGGGGACACCGACATGACCTTCCAGATCGAGATCACGACCTACCGGTCGGAGGCGTACGACCGCACCTCGCGCAAGCCCGAGGTGTCCTACGGCGACTCCATCGAGCAGGATCTGGTCCGCCGGGACTTCACGGTCAACGCGATGGCCGTGGCCCTGCCGGAGAAGGAGTTCATCGATCCGCACGGCGGCCTGGCTGACCTCGCGGCCCGTGTGCTGCGGACGCCGGGCACGCCGGAGGAGTCCTTCTCGGACGACCCGCTGCGGATGATGCGGGCCGCCCGGTTCGCCGCCCAGCTGGACTTCGAGGTCGCCCCCGAGGTCGTCGCCGCCATGACGGACATGGCCGGGCGTATCGAGATCGTCTCCGCGGAGCGGGTCCGGGACGAGCTGAACAAGCTGATCCTCTCCGACCACCCCCGCAAGGGGCTGACCCTGCTTGTCGACACCGGGCTCGCCGCCCGGGTGCTGCCCGAGCTGCCGGCGCTGCGCCTGGAGAGCGACGAGCACCACCGGCACAAGGACGTCTACGAGCACACGCTGATCGTTCTGGAGCAGGCGATCGCGCTGGAGGAGAACGGCCCCGACCTGACGCTGCGGCTGGCGGCGCTGCTGCACGACATCGGCAAGCCGCGCACGCGCCGCTTCGAGAAGGACGGCCGGGTCTCCTTCCACCACCACGAGGTGGTCGGCGCCAAGATGACCAAGAAGCGCATGACCGCCCTGAAGTACTCCAACGAGCTGGTGAAGGACGTCTCCCGGCTGGTCGAGCTGCATCTGCGCTTCCACGGCTACGGCACCGGGGAGTGGACGGACTCGGCGGTCCGCCGGTACGTCCGTGACGCGGGACCGCTGCTGGACCGCCTGCACAAGCTGACCCGCTCCGACTGCACCACCCGCAACAAGCGGAAGGCGGCCGCGCTGTCGCGGGCCTACGACGGCCTGGAGGAGCGCATTGCCCAGCTCCAGGAGCAGGAGGAGCTGGACTCGATCCGCCCGGACCTCGACGGCAACCAGATCATGGAGATCCTGGGCGTCGCTCCCGGCCCGGTGATCGGCAAGGCGTACAAGCACCTGCTGGAGCTGCGGCTGGAGAACGGCCCGATGGAGCATGACGCCGCGGTGGCCGCGCTGAAGGAGTGGTGGGCCGGACAGGAGTGAGGGGATCGGCCCGGCCGATGTTTCACGTGAAACATGCGCTGGGCCGACCGCACCGAGGATCGATGTTTCACGTGAAACATCGATCCTCTTTTCGTCCCCCTGCTCCCCGGAGCAGCCGCTCGAAGTACGCCAGCAGTGCGGCGACGCACGCGTAGAGCACGGCGACGAGCACAACCAGCAGCGGCGATCTTCCGTCCGGCGGAAGCATCAGAGCGGCCACACCGGCCGCACCGACGAAGGCTACGTTGAAGAGGACGTCGTAGACGGAGAAGATCCGTCCGCGAAAGCCGTCGTCCACGCAGGACTGGACGATGGTGTCGGTGGCGATCTTGGCGCCCTGGGTGATCAGGCCCAGCACGAAGGCGGCGACGAGCAGCGGTGCGGTGCTGAACGGCAGACCGAGTACGGGCTCCAGTACCGCGGCAGCCGCCGAGCACACCACGATCCAGCGGATCGGCCCCAGTCTTCCCGCCGCCCAGGGCGTGACCGCGGCCGCCACGAAGAACCCGGCACCGGACAGGGCCAGCGCCAGACCGAGCAGCCGCAGCCCCTCTTCGGGGCCGGACGCGAGGGTGTAGCGGCACAGCATGAGCAGCAGGACGAGCAGAGCGCCGTAGGAGAAGCGCATCAGCGTCATCGATGCCAGCGCCCAGGCCGCCTCCCTGCGCCGCGGAGCGGCCAGGTGCCGGAGGGCGGCGAGCAGATCGCGTGCCGTGTCGGCGAGCGCGGTCATGAGGTGCGGTTGCAGTTGCCGCTGGTCGGGGCCGAGCAGGGCGGGTGCCATGCTCAGGGAGACCAGGCCCGCGCACAGATACAGCAGGGCGCCCAGCAGCACCACCGCGGTGTCGGAGCCCGAGGACAGCAGGCGTACCCCGAAGGCGAGCCCGCCTCCGGCGGTCGCGGCGAGGGTGCCGGCCGTCGGGGACAGGGAGTTGGCTATCACCAGCCGCTCGGCGTCGACCACGCGGGGCAGGGCCGCGGACAGCCCGGCGAGGATGAAGCGGTTGACGGCCGTGACACACAGCGCGGAGGCGTAAAAGAGCCAGGCCGGGACATCGCCCGCCATCAGTGCGGCGGTGCCGGCGGCCAGCAGGGCGCGCAGCAGATTGCCGTGGACGAACACCTGGCGGCGCCGCCAGCGGTCCAACAGGACACCCGCGAAGGGGCCGACGAGCGAGTAGGGGAGCAGCAGTACCGCCATCGCCGAGGCGATCGCGGCCGCCGAGGTCTGCTTCTCCGGGGAGAAGACGACGTAGGCGGCGAGCGCGACCTGGTAGACGCCGTCGGCGCCCTGGGACAGCAGACGGACGTACAGCAGGCGCCGGAAGTGCCGCAGGCGCAACAGGACGCGCAGATCACGGACGACGGGCATGGGGCACAGCCTCACACATGCGGAAGGTCCCCGGACCGGGACCCGGGGACCTTCACAGCCCTGGCAGGAGCGATTTTGTACGAGCCGTTCCCCGTGGCGCGCCCTGCTCCGAGGAGCCGGCGCGCCACGCCGTCAGGCGGTGCCGAGCTTCAGCGCCCGCGCCGTGCAGGGCTTGAGCGCCCTGCACCGTGCCGGACTAGCGCTCGACGTCGCCGCGGATGAACTTCTCGACGTTCTCGCGGGCCTCGTCGTCGAAGTACTGCACCGGCGGGGACTTCATGAAGTACGAGGACGCGGAGAGGATCGGGCCGCCGATGCCGCGGTCCTTGGCGATCTTCGCGGCGCGCAGGGCGTCGATGATGACACCCGCGGAGTTCGGGGAGTCCCAGACCTCGAGCTTGTACTCCAGGTTCAGCGGGACGTCACCGAAGGCGCGGCCCTCGAGGCGGACGTAGGCCCACTTGCGGTCGTCCAGCCAGGCCACGTAGTCGGACGGGCCGATGTGGACGTTCTTCTCACCGAGGTCCCGGTCGGGGATCTGGGAGGTGACGGCCTGCGTCTTGGAGATCTTCTTGGACTCCAGGCGCTCGCGCTCGAGCATGTTCTTGAAGTCCATGTTGCCGCCGACGTTCAGCTGCATCGTGCGGTCCAGGATGACACCGCGGTCCTCGAACAGCTTCGCCATGACGCGGTGCGTGATGGTGGCGCCGACCTGGGACTTGATGTCGTCACCGACGATGGGCACACCGGCCTCGGTGAACTTGTCCGCCCACTCCTTGGTACCGGCGATGAAGACCGGAAGGGCGTTGACGAAGGCGACCTTGGCGTCGATGGCGCACTGGGCGTAGAACTTCGCCGCGTCCTCGGAGCCGACCGGCAGGTAGCAGACCAGAACGTCGACCTGCTTGTCCTTCAGGACCTGGACGACGTCGACCGGCTCGGCCTCCGACTCCTCGATGGTCTGGCGGTAGTACTTGCCCAGACCGTCGAGGGTGTGGCCGCGCTGCACGGTGACGCCGCTGTTCGGCACGTCGCAGATCTTGATGGTGTTGTTCTCGGAGGCGCCGATCGCGTCCGCGAGGTCGAGGCCGACCTTCTTGGCGTCCACGTCGAACGCGGCCACGAACTCGATGTCGCGCACGTGGTAGTCACCGAACTGCACGTGCATCAGGCCGGGGACCTTGGCCGCCGGGTCGGCGTCCTTGTAGTACTCGACTCCCTGCACCAGCGACGCGGCGCAGTTGCCCACGCCGACGATGGCTACGCGAACCGAACCCATTCCGGTTGCTCCCTGTGTGTACGAGTGAGGCCCTGACTGGGACTCACGTGGCGGTGTCGCCGGGCGTATCCGTCCGGGAGGTGCTCCCGCGACGGGGCAGGCCGCCCGTCGATCCAGTGGTGTTGTCCTGTTGAGCGGGCCCCCCGGACGCGGAACTTCTCAGGTCGCGTCCGGCTCGCTCGCTCTCGATGAGCTCGTTCAGCCAGCGCACTTCGCGCTCCACGGACTCCATCCCGTGGCGCTGGAGCTCGAGTGTGTAGTCGTCCAGGCGCTCCCGCGTCCGGGTCAGGGAGGCGCGCATTTTCTCCAGGCGCTCCTCCAGCCGGCTGCGCCGGCCCTCCAGCACGCGCATGCGCACATCGCGGGAGGTCTGCCCGAAGAAGGCGAACCGTGCGGCGAAGTGCTCGTCCTCGTACGCGTCGGGACCGGTCTGCGAGAGCAGTTCCTCGAAGTGCTCCTTACCTTCCGCCGTCAACCGGTAGACGATCTTGGCGCGGCGTCCGGCGAGGGGAGCGGCGAGGGCGTCCTCGTGGGTGTTGCCCGGTTCCTCCGTCAACCAGCCGTTCATGACCAGCGTCTTGAGGCAGGGATACAGGGTCCCGTAGCTGAATGCGCGGAATACACCCAGGGACGTGTTGAGTCGTTTACGCAGCTCGTAACCGTGCATAGGGGACTCGCGCAGCAGGCCGAGCACGGCGAACTCGAGGATGCCGGAGCGCCGGCTCATCATCGCCTCCTCCCGGCCCGCGGCTCCCACCGCAGGTCTCCCAGTGCCTTCTCAGCGTCTTTATCTCGCGCTGATGTATCGACTCGATACATCACGACGATAGAACGGTGTCTCGCATGCGACAAGAGGGACGGTGGTGAACGGGATCACATAACCGATTCCTAGGAGGCAACTTGCCTGGTTTGCGGTGAACTTCGGGGCTCGGCGGGTTTTGGCGGTGCGTAGTCTGTGCGGCATGCAGACCACCGGGAACCATGCGACGCCCGGGGAGCGTCGTCGTCCCCGGTGCAGTACGGGTGAAATGCGTGACCGACCACATCCGTACGTCGGGGGGACCGGAAACCAGCCGCCAGTCCAGGCGCGCAAGGGTGCGCCTGCCCGAGGAGTAATCGTTCGATGAGCGAGCACCGTCGCAAACCGCCGCAGCCGCAGGGAGGCGGACGTGCCGCGGCCCGACGCGGCCAGCCCGGTTCGTCCCCCGGCCGCCGCGCGGCACCGCGAGGCGCCAGCGGATCGCCTGCCGACTCTCCGGGAGACGAGGGGCGGACGTACGGCGGCCGCGCCGAGGCCCGGCGCGCGGCTCAGAGAAGCGGTGGCGGACGCCGCAGATCCGAACCCGCGGGCCGCCGCGGCGGTCCGGGCGGCCCGTCCGGACCCGGACGCGGCAGGGGGCACACCTCCCCGCCCGGCAAGAAGCGGATCATCGACTATCCCCGCACGGCCAAGTACGGGTGGCGCCGATGGGTGCCGTCCTGGAAGCTCGTGTCAGGCATGTTCATCGGCTTCATCGGCTGTCTGGTGGCCGTCGCCGGCATCGGGTACGCGATGGTGAGCGTCCCTATCGTGGCCAAGACCGCGAGGGCGCAGAACAACGTCTACTACTGGTCCGACGGATCGGTGATGGTCGCGACCGGCGGTGAGATCAACCGTCAGATCATCAATTACGAGGACATTCCCTCGGAGATGCGCTATGCCGTCATCTCCCAGGAGAACAAGACCTTCGAGACCGACAGCGGTGTGGACCCGAACGGCATCGCCCGCGCGGTCTTCAACATGGCGCGCGGCGGTCAGACCCAGGGTGGTTCGACGATCACCCAGCAGTACGTCAAGAACGCCATGCTCGACGACCAGTCGCAGACGCTCTCCCGCAAGTTCAAGGAGATCTTCGTCGCGATCAAGGTGGGTGCCACGGTGCCCAAGTCGGAGATCATGGCCGGTTATCTGAACTCGGCGTACTTCGGCCGCGGCGCCTACGGCATCCAGGCGGCCTCGCGCGCGTACTTCAACATCGACGCCAAGGACCTCAATCCGGGTCAGTGCGCCTTCCTCGCGGCGATGCTGAAGGGTGCCACCTACTACGACCCGGCCGGCGCGACCTCGCTCGACCCCGCCGCCACGGCCCAGGCGAACCAGAAGCGCGCTCTCGGCCAGATGCAGGACACCCTCGACAAGATGGTCAAGTACGGCCATCTCAGTGCCGCCGAGCGGGACAAGTACCGCACGCTGCCGCACTGGCAGAACCCGCGGTCGAACAGCCGGCTCAGCGGCCAGATCGGTTACCTGGTCGACCTCGCCAAGTCGTACCTGATCAACAACAGCGACAAGACGCACGTCACCGCGGAGGATCTCCAGAAGGGCGGCTACCGGATCCACACGACCTTCGACAAGAAGAAGGTCAACGCGCTGGAAGCGGCCATCAAGAAGGTCCAGAAGGCGAACATCAAGCCCAAGGAACGTCCGAAGTACGACACCTACGTCCAGTTCGGCGGCGCCTCGGTCGACCCGTCGTCGGGTGCCATCAAGGCCATCTACGGCGGTGAGGATGCGACCAAGCACTTCACCGACAACGCCGACTCGACCGGGGCCCAGGTGGGTTCGACCTTCAAGCCCTTCGTGCTGGCCGCCGCGATGAAGTGGGGTGTGCGTGACCCGCACGGGCCGCCGGACCAGGGTCCGGACCAGCGCACGATCGCCTCTCCCAAGAGCCTGTACAGCGGCAAGAACAGGCTCAAGATCGAGAAATACGACCACACCGTCTGGACGGACAAGGACGGCAAGGAGTGGTTGCAGACCAACGACGGCAATGACTCCGTCGGCAGCCCACCGGACTACAAGATCGACCTCCGCGAGGCGATGCAGTTCTCGGTGAACTCCGCCTATGTGCAGCTCGGCATGGACGTGGGCCTGGACAAGGTCGAACAGTCCGCACTGTCCGCGGGCCTGCTCAAGGGCAGCCTGGCCAGCTCCAACTACCCGTCCTTCTCGATCGGCACCTCCGACCCGAGCGCCATCCGCATGGCCGGCGCCTACGGCACCTTCGCCAACAGCGGTAAGCAGAACGACCCGTACTCGGTCGAGAAGGTCGAGAGCAAGGACGGGGTCGTCTACACACACGAGGTGAAGCCGAAGGAGGCCTACCCGGCGAACGTGGCGAACAACGTCACCGACGTCCTGCGGACCGTGGTCGACAAGGGCACGGGTACCAACGCCCAGCTGCCCGGCCGCGAGGTGGCCGGCAAGACCGGAACCACCGACGGCAACAAGTCGGCCTGGTTCGTCGGCTACACCCCGCAGCTGTCCACCGCGATCAGCATGTTCCGCCTGGACGACAACGCGAACAACAAGCAGCGGACGTTCCTGCAGATGTACGGAACGGGCGGCCAGAAGCAGATCCACGGTGCCTCGTTCCCGTCGGAGATCTTCCACGACTACATGACCGAGGCGCTTCAGGGGCAGCCGGCGCTGACGTTCCAGGCCCCCCAGCCCATCGGCCAGGTCCTGAACGCCGACCCGAGCCCGTCGCCGTCCCAGTCGACCGAACCGAGCCCGTCCACCAGCCCGTCGACGAGCCCGTCACCGAGCGTCAGCACCTCCCCGAGCCCGTCGAGCAGCCAGAGCTGTGGCTTCTTCGGCTGCACCGACGGCGGCAACGGCAACGGCGGCGCCAACGGCAACGGCAACGGAGGGGACGGCACCGGAGGCGTGGACGGCGGGCCGTCGCCCTCGACGTCCACCGTCCCCGGCACCGACGGAGGCACCCGAGGCAACGGGAACGGCAACGGCAACGGGAACGGAGGCACCCTCTGGGGAGGCGCGACGGGCTAGCCCGATCGCTCCGACCGATTGGCGGTCGTATCGCCCGCCATGCCTGTTTCACGTGAAACATGGGCCGCCGCACTCACCGGGTGCGGCGGCCCTCCGCGTTTTCATGGACTGGTACGGCAGGATGTGGGACATGCCCAGCGCAGAGACGACACCTCCGGGCGTGTACGAGCCCGAGCCGGAGCGGCCCGCCCCACCGGAACCGGTGCGGCCGACCAGGGAGGACGAGGTCGCCGCGGCCGGCAGTGAGCTGGTCGGAGGCCCCATCGGGCGGTACGCCCTGCTCGGAACCTCCTGGTGGACGCCCGTGCGGGTCGTCGCACTCGTGGCGATCGGCATGTTCGCCCTGGGCCTGGTCCAGAAGGCGCCGTGTTACCACAGCGCCTGGTTCTTCGGTGCCAGCTCCCAGTACACCAAGGCCTGCTACTCCGACATCCCGCACCTCTACCAGGGCCGCGGCTTCGCCGATCACCTCGTGCCCTACTTCGACCGGCTCCCGGACGACCTCTCCGGCGGCATGGGGTATCTGGAGTACCCCGTGCTGACCGGTGTGTTCATGCAGGTGGCCTCGTGGCTGACCCCGCACAGCGGCGGCATCCAGCACCAGGAGCAGTGGTACTGGTTCGTCAACGCCGCCCTGCTGATGGTCTGCACGGCCGTGCTCGCCGTCTGCGTGGCCCGCACCCACCGCCGGCGCCCCTGGGACGGCCTGCTGGTCGCTCTGGCGCCCGCCGCGGCGCTGACCGCCACCGTCAACTGGGACCTGCTGGCGGTGGCGCTGACGGCCGCCGCGATGCTGATGTGGTCCCGCAGCCGCCCGGTCGCCTTCGGCGTCCTCCTGGGGCTCGCCACGGCCGCCAAGCTCTACCCGGTGCTCCTGCTCGGCCCGCTGCTCGTGCTGTGCTGGCGGGCGGGCCGCTGGCGGGAGTTCGGGCAGGCCGTGGCGGGAACCGTGGTCGCCTGGCTGGTGGTGAACCTGCCGGTGATGCTGTTCGCCTATCCCGGCTGGTCGAAGTTCTACTCGTTCAGCCACGACCGGGGCGTCGACTTCGGCTCGTTCTGGCTGATCTGGTCCCAGAACTCCGACCACCCGCCGAGCACCGACTTCGTGAACACCGCCGCCACCGTGCTGATGGTGCTGTGCTCCCTCGGTATCGCCGTGCTCACGTTCACCGCCCCCCGCCGGCCGCGCTTCGCGCAGCTGGCCTTCCTGATCGTGGCGGTCTTCGTCCTCACCAACAAGGTCTACTCGCCGCAGTACGTGCTCTGGCTGGTGCCGCTGGCGGCCCTCGCCCGGCCCAAGTGGCGGGACTTCCTGATCTGGCAGGCGTGCGAGGTGGCGTACTTCCTCGGTATCTGGATGTACCTCGCCTACACGACCAGCGGAGACGCCCACAAGGGACTGCCGACGCACGGCTACCAGTGGGCGATCGCGGTGCACCTGCTCGGCACGCTGTACCTGTGCGCTCTCGTCGTACGCGACATCCTGATGCCGGAGCGGGACGTGGTGCGCCGGTCCGGGGACGACGACCCCTCGGGCGGGGTGCTCGACGGGGCGGAGGACGTCTTCGCCTTCGCCGCGGTGAACCCGCCGCCCCGGCACGCCGGCCGGCCCGAGGCGCCGCAGGTGGAGTGGGGCAGGCCGGAATCGGCGTCTCCGCAGGGCCGTTCGCTGTGAGCGAACGCCTCGGCTGAGTCCACACGCGGCTTCGTCCCGAGGCAGGGACCGAGGGCAGGAAGAAGGCCGTACACGGAGCTCCGTGTACGGCCTTCCCGCTGCTGCGGAGCGATGTCGCCGACAGGCGTTGTCGGACCGGCGGGCCGCGAAACCGGTGTCAGCAGTCCACGATGCGGTCGAACTGCGTGGTGGTGTGCCGCAGATGGGCCACCAGCTCGTCGCCGACCTTGGGCTCCGGGGCGTCCGAGGGGACGAACAGGATCGACACCTGCATGTGCGGCGGTTCGGCGAACCAGCGCTGCTTGCCGCCCCAGACGAACGGGGAGAGGTTCCGGTTGACCGTGGCGAGACCGGCGCGGGCGACGCCCTTGGCGCGCGGCATGACGCCGTGCAGCGCCTTCGGGGCCTCCAGGCCCACCCCGTGCGACGTACCGCCCGCCACGACCACCAGGAAGCCGTCGGAGGCCGCCTTCTGCTGCCGGTAACCGAACCGGTCGCCCTTGGTCACCCGCGTGACGTCCAGGACGGCACCGCGGTACTGGGTCGCCTCATGGTCCCCCAGCCACAGCCGCGTGCCGATGCGGGCACGGAACCGGGTCTGCGGGAACTGCTGCTGGAGCCGGATGAGTTCGTCGGCCTTGAGGTGGCTGACGAACATCGTGTGCAGCGGCAGCCGGGCCGCGCGCAGCCGGTCCATCCAGCCGATGACCTCCTCGACGGCGTCCGAGCCGTCGGTGCGGTCCAGCGGCAGATGGATGGCGAAGCCCTCCAGGCGGACGTTCTCTATGGCCTGGTGCAGCTGCGGCAGGTCCTGCTCGCTGATGCCGTGCCGCTTCATCGAGGACATCACCTCGATGACGACACGGGCGCCCACCAGGCCGTACACGCCGTCGATCGAGGAGACCGAACGCACGACCCGGTCGGGCAGCGGCACCGGCTCCTCGCCGCGCCGGTAGGGCGTCAGCACCAGCAGGTCGCCGCCGAAGTAGTCCTTGATGCGCGCGGCCTCGTACGTGGTGCCGACGGCGAGCAGGTCCGAGCCGAGCCGGGTGGCCTCCTCCGAGAGCCGTTCGTGCCCGAAGCCGTAGCCGTTGCCCTTGCAGACCGGGACCAGGCCCGGAAACTGCTCCTGCACGTGCTTGTGGTGCGCCCGCCAGCGCGCGGTGTCGACGTAGAGCGTGAGCGCCATGGCCGGACCCGGACCCTTTCTCGTGGCTGAGGTGTATCGGGGGTGTGAGTGCTGTGCACCCTATGGAATCAAACGCCGACGGCTCAGCGGCGCGACATGTAGATGTCGAGCGCCTTGTGGAGCAGCTTGTTCAGCGGGAAGTCCCATTCGCCGAGGTACTCGGCGGCCTGTCCGCCCGTGCCGACCTTGAACTGGATCAGGCCGAACAGGTGGTCCGACTCGTCCAGCGAGTCGGAGATGCCGCGCAGGTCGTAGACGGTGGCCCCGAGCGCGTAGGCGTCGCGCAGCATGCGCCACTGCATCGCGTTCGACGGCCGGACCTCGCGGCCGATGTTGTCGGAGGCGCCGTAGGAGTACCAGACGTGCCCGCCGACGATCAGCATGGTGGCCGCGGACAGGTTCACGCCGTTGTGCCGGGCGAAGTACAGCCGCATGCGGTTGGGGTCCTCGGTGTTGAGGGCCGTCCACATGCGCTGGAAGTACGACAGCGGGCGCGGCCGGAAGTGGTCGCGCACGGCCGTGATTTCGTACAGCCGCTGCCACTCGGCGAGGTCCTGGTAGCCGCCCTGGACGACCTCGACGCCGGCCTTCTCGGCCTTCTTGATGTTGCGGCGCCACAGCTGGTTGAAGTTCTTGTGGACCTCTTCCAGGGAGCGGTTCGCCAGCGGCACCTGGTAGACGTAGCGCGGCTGGACGTCGCCGAAGCCCGCGCCGCCGTCCTCGCCCTGCTGCCAGCCCATGCGGCGCAGCTTGTCGGCGACCTCGAAGGCGCGCGGCTCGATGTAGTCGGCCTCCAGGTCGCGCAGGCGCTTGACGTCCGGGTCCTGGATGCCCTTCTTGATCGTCTCGGCGTTCCAGCGCCGGATGATCACCGGCGGCCCCATCTTCACGGAGAAGGCGCCCTGCTGCTTCAGGTGCGCGAGCATCGGCTGGATCCAGTCGTCCAGGTTCGGCGCGAACCAGTTGATGACCGGGCCCTCGGGCAGATAGGCGAGATAGCGCTTGATCTTGGGCAGCTGACGGTAGAGCACCAGGCCCACGCCGACCAGGTGACCGGTGCGCTCGTCGAACCAGCCGAGGCTCTCCGAGCGCCACTCCGCCTTCACGTCGGCCCAGGCCGGGACCTGCATGTGGCTCGCCGACGGCAGGCTCTGGATGAATGCCAGATGCTGCTCTCGGCTGATGGTCCTCAGGGTCAGGCTCATGTCGGGGCGCTCCTCGGGCTGGTGTGTCCCCATGGGTACAGGGGCTCCGGCTCTCGCGCCGAAGCCTACTGCGCCCGCTGAGCGCCCCGATGGGGCGGACGGCTTAGAAGGGGCCGCCCGCGCCGGGCGGCCCGCACGGAGATCGTCTTCGCGCAGGCCGCTCCGGGAGGGACCGGGCCGTCAGAAGAGGCCGCCGAACAGGCCGCCGTGCGCCATGCCGATCAGCAGGCCGACGCCCGAGGCACCGAGGCCGAGGATCAGCCCGAAGCGCTCGCGCGTGGTCACCGAGACCCACTGCCCGTAGGCGCCGGTGAAGATACCGACCAGGCCGGCCCAGGACGTGAGCAGGTGCAGACCGGGGAAGAACGCGGTGATGAAGGACAGCAGGCCCAGGACCAGCGTCACGGCCATCAGGATGTCCGGGAGCGGATGGGTCTTGCCGTCGCTGGCGAAGAGGGATCCGGCGGTGTTGGGCTGCAAAGCCTGTGCCATGGGGCACCTCCTGCGGAAGGCGGCGCATCGTAGCGCCGTACACACCCGACGTGTACAGATTGTCGGCCCTCACGGCCGGATTTCAACCGGAAGCGGGTGTGCGGGTAGTCTGTACCGTCTGCACCGGTGTCTGCCCGGATCCGCGGCGGGGAATCCTCGCGGAGCCCCTGATCTTCAGAGCACTCCCCTGATTGTCAGTGCCGGCCGATACCGTTGCGAACGCATTAGACCCTCCTGCCACGGAACGACCGTGGCCGCTGAGTCCAAAGGAGGTGGGTTCCACATGCGTCACTACGAGGTGATGGTCATCCTCGACCCCGATCTCGAGGAGCGTGCTGTCTCCCCGCTGATCGAGAACTTCATGTCCGTCGTCCGTGATGGCGGCGGCAAGGTGGAGAAGGTCGACACCTGGGGCCGTCGTCGTCTCGCCTACGAGATCAAGAAGAAGCCCGAGGGCATCTACTCGGTCATCGACCTGCAGGCCGAGCCTGCGGTCGTCAAGGAACTCGACCGTCAGATGAACCTGAACGAGTCGGTCCTCCGGACCAAGGTCCTCCGTCCCGAGATGCACTGAGCCACGGCTCAGTGCATCTCGGGATTCGAGTAGCAGCAAGCAGCCAGCAGCAAACCCGCCGAGAGGTTCCCCCATGGCAGGCGAGACCGTCATCACGGTCATCGGCAATCTTGTCGACGACCCCGAGCTGCGCTTCACCCCGTCCGGTGCGGCGGTCGCGAAGTTCCGCGTCGCGTCCACTCCCCGCACCTTCGACCGTCAGACCAACGAGTGGAAGGACGGCGAGAGCCTGTTCCTGACCTGCTCGGTCTGGCGCCAGGCGGCGGAGAACGTCGCCGAGTCGCTCCAGCGAGGCATGCGCGTGATCGTGCAGGGCCGGCTGAAGCAGCGGTCCTATGAGGACCGTGAGGGCGTCAAGCGCACGGTCTACGAGCTGGACGTCGACGAGGTCGGCCCCAGCCTGCGCAACGCCACGGCCAAGGTCACCAAGACCTCCGGTGGTGGCGGCCGCGGTGGCCAGGGTGGTTACGGCGGCGGCGGTGGCGGCCAGCAGGGCGGCGGCTGGGGCGGAGGCCCCGGTGGCGGTCAGCAGGGCGGCGCTCCTGCCGACGACCCGTGGGCGACCGGCGCTCCCGCCGGTGGCAACCAGGGTGGCGGCGGCTGGGGCGGTGGCTCCGGCGGCAGCGGTGGCGGCGGCTACTCGGACGAGCCTCCTTTCTAGGGCTCGTATCCCACACTTCTTGATCACACAGGAGAGACACCATGGCGAAGCCGCCTGTGCGCAAGCCGAAGAAGAAGGTCTGCGCTTTCTGCAAGGACAAGGTCACGTACGTGGACTACAAGGACACGAACATGCTGCGGAAGTTCATTTCCGACCGCGGCAAGATCCGTGCCCGCCGCGTGACCGGCAACTGCACGCAGCACCAGCGTGACGTCGCCACGGCCGTGAAGAACAGCCGTGAGATGGCGCTGCTGCCCTACACGTCCACCGCGCGATAAGGGAAGGGTGACCGACTCATGAAGATCATCCTCACCCACGAGGTCTCCGGCCTCGGTGCCGCCGGCGACGTTGTCGACGTCAAGGACGGCTACGCTCGCAACTACCTGATCCCGCGGAAGTTCGCTATCCGCTGGACCAAGGGTGGCGAGAAGGACGTCGCGCAGATCCGTCGTGCGCGCAAGATCCACGAGATCCAGACCATCGAGCAGGCCAACCAGGTGAAGGCCCAGCTCGAGGGCGTGAAGGTCCGTCTGGCCGTTCGCTCCGGCGACGCCGGTCGTCTCTTCGGTTCCGTCACCCCGGCCGACATCGCGTCCGCGATCAAGGCTTCCGGTGGCCCCGAGGTCGACAAGCGCCGCATCGAGCTGGGCGCCCCGATCAAGACCCTGGGCTCCCACGAGACGTCCGTGCGTCTGCACCCCGAGGTGGCCGCCAAGGTCGCCATCGAGGTCGTCTCTGCGTGACCCAGCGCTCGGTCTGAGCAGCTGAGAGGGGCCGTACCCATCGCGGGTACGGCCCCTCTTCCATGCCGGCGCGTCCTGCGGGGCGCCCGGCGCATGTTTCACGTGAAACGGTCAGCGGATCGTGCTGGTCAGCGGATGGCGCCGGCCCTCGGCTCGTGCTGACCATCGGCTCGTGCTGGTCAGCGGGTCGCGCCCGTCACGAGCCAGCGGCCCGAGCGGCTGCGCCACCAGAGGGTGGCCATGCGGACGGTCATCATCAGCGCCATCGCGGCCCAGACCGCGGTCAGCCCGCCGCCGAGCGCCGGAACGAGCAGGGCCGCCGGCACGAACACCGCCAGGGTCACCAGCATCGCCCCGGCCAGATACGGTCCGTCGCCCGCGCCCATCAGCACCCCGTCCAAGACGAAGACGATCCCGCAGACGGGCTGCGACAACGCCACCACGAGCAGCGCGGGCAGCGCCGTGTCCGTGACCACCGGATCGCTGGTGAACAGCGGCAGGAGGAGCGGCCGGGCGGCGACGACCAGCAGTCCGAGTACGACCCCGGTGGCGATGCCCCACTGCACCATCCGCCGACAGGCCGCGCGGGCGCCCTCGGCGTCGTCCGCGCCGAGGTAGCGGCCGATGATGGCCTGCCCCGCGATCGCGATGGCGTCGAGCGCGAAGGCCAGCAGGTTCCACAGGGACAGGATGATCTGGTGGGCGGCGATGTCCGCGTCACCGAGACGGGCCGCGACCGCAGTGGCGATCATGAGGATCGCCCGCAGCGACAGGGTGCGCACCAGGAGCGGGACACCGGCCTGCGCCGAGGCCCGGATCCCGGCGGCGTCCGGGCGCAGGGACGCTCCGTGCCGGCGGGCGCCGCGTACGACCACGGTCAGATAGACGGCCACCATGGCGCACTGCGCGATGACCGTGCCCCACGCGGAACCGGCGATGCCCAGACCTGCGCCGTAGACCAGGCCCACGTTGAGGGCGGCATTGGCGATGAATCCGGCGACGGCGACATAGAGCGGCGTCCTGGTGTCCTGGAGACCGCGGAGCACTCCGGTGGCGGCGAGCACCATGAGCATGGCCGGGATGCCCAGGGAAGAGATGCGCAGATAGGTCGTGGCATAGGGGGCCGCCGTGGTGGAGGCGCCGAAGAGGTCCACGATGCCGGGCGCCAGGGGGAGGACGACGGCGATGACGGCGATCCCGAGCAGGAGCGCCAGCCAGATGCCGTCCATGCCCTGGCGGATGGCGCCCTGGCGGTCGCCCGCGCCCACCCGGCGGGCCACGGCGGCCGTGGTGGCGTAGGCGAGGAAGACGAAGACGCTCACGGCGGTGGTCAGGAGGGCGGAGGCGACGCCGAGACCGGCGAGCTGGGCGGTGCCGAGGTGGCCGACAATGGCACTGTCCGCCATGACGAAGAGAGGCTCCGCGACGAGCGCGCCGAAGGCCGGGACGGCCAGCGCGACGATCTCTCGGTCGTGCCGTCGGCGGGTGGCCTCGGGGATCTCGGGAGCCTGGGTCATGGGCGCTAATGTAATCGTCCACAGGTAAGAGATGCAATTGCATTGTGACCCTTACTTGTGATCCTGGCCGCCGTCCGCTCGCGCACCGTTCGAACCGATCTTGGTCCGACCGGGAAAGTTTTTCTTCTGCACAGCCGGTGGACGCCGAAGCCGCAGGTCAGGGGCGTGGCCTAGGCGGGATCGAGGGCTTGTTCACAGGGCTGTCCACCGGGTCGTGCACAGGTTTCGGCGAGTTCTCCACAGCATCCGGGCCGTCGTCCACATGGCCTGTGGATAACCAGATTGGCTGACGGTGCCGCGGGGCCTACCGTTGTCCGGCGCCCGCTCCTTCTCCGGGCCCCGGCAGGCGAAGCCTCCGAGGCTTCGGAAACGGCACAAAACCGACGCGCCTTGAGCGGAGTTGGGCCTCTCGATTTGTCAGTGTCGTGCCGTACAAAAGAGGACACGGCGAGGTCCGCCGTGTGACGGGAGGAGGTGGCTCGGTGAGCATTTCCGAGCCCTTGGACGATCCGTGGGCCGACAGCGGACCCAGTGATCGTCTGCCGGCCTCCCGTCGGCGACCCGAGGGCGGCCGGGGTCGTGACGAACAGCACGACCGGGGCCGGGACAACTCCGGCTGGGACGGCGGCGGTTCCTCCTTCGAACGGGTGCCCCCGCAGGACCTCGACGCCGAGCAGTCGGTGCTCGGCGGCATGCTGCTGTCGAAGGACGCCATCGCCGACGTCGTCGAGATCCTCAAGGGCCACGACTTCTACAAGCCCGCGCACGAGACGATCTACCAGGCGATCCTGGACGTCTACGCCAAGGGCGAGCCGGCCGACCCGATCACCATCGCCGCGGAACTCACCAAGCGCGGCGAGATCAACAAGGTCGGCGGTGCCGCGTATCTGCACAGCCTCGTCCAGACCGTGCCGACGGCGGCCAACGCCGAGTACTACGCGGAGATCGTCCACGAGCGCGCCGTACTGCGCCGCCTGGTCGAGGCCGGCACGCGGATCACGCAGATGGGATACGCGGCCGACGGCGACGTCGACGAGATCGTCAACAGCGCCCAGGCCGAGATCTACGCCGTCACCGAGCAGCGCACCAGCGAGGACTATCTGCCGCTGGGCGACATCATGGAGGGCGCGCTCGACGAGATCGAGGCGATCGGCTCGCGCAGCGGCGAGATGACCGGAGTGCCCACCGGGTTCACCGACTTCGACTCGCTCACCAACGGACTGCACCCCGGTCAGATGATCGTCATCGCGGCCCGTCCGGCCATGGGTAAGTCGACGCTCGCACTGGACTTCGCGCGGGCCGCATCGATCAAGCACAACCTGCCGAGCGTCATCTTCTCGCTCGAAATGGGACGCAACGAGATCGCGATGCGCCTGCTGTCCGCCGAGGCCCGCGTCGCGCTGCACCACATGCGGTCCGGCACGATGACCGACGAGGACTGGACCCGGCTCGCCCGCCGGATGCCGGACGTCTCGGCCGCCCCGCTCTACATCGACGACTCCCCGAACCTGTCGATGATGGAGATCCGGGCCAAGTGCCGCCGCCTGAAGCAGCGCAACGACCTGAAGCTCGTCGTCATCGACTACCTCCAGCTGATGCAGTCCGGCGGCTCCAAGCGCGCCGAGAGCCGCCAGCAGGAGGTCTCGGACATGTCCCGTAACCTCAAGCTCCTCGCCAAGGAGCTGGAGATCCCGGTCATCGCGTTGTCCCAGCTGAACCGTGGCCCCGAACAGCGCACCGACAAGAAGCCGATGGTCTCCGACCTGCGTGAGTCCGGCTCGATCGAGCAGGACGCCGACATGGTCATCCTGCTGCACCGCGAGGACGCCTACGAGAAGGAGTCCCCCCGCGCCGGCGAGGCCGACCTGATCGTCGCCAAGCACCGTAACGGCCCCACGGCCACCATCACCGTCGCCTTCCAGGGCCACTACTCGCGGTTCGTGGACATGGCGCAGACCTGATCGGCGCGGCGTCCGTCCTTTCGGGTGTCGGGGTTCCGGTCCTTCGGGCCGGGAGTGCGTGGCTGCTCAGTGCCTCGTCCTGTACCTGGTCAGGACCACGCCGCCGGGGAACGTCCGCGTCTCCAGCAGGTTCACGTCCACCCGGCGGGGCAGCGCGGTGAAGAACGGCGTGCCGCCGCCCACCAGGACCGGATGGGCGACGATCACGTACTCGTCGATCAGCCCGGCACGCATCGCCGCCCCGGCGAGCGTCGCGCCGCCGATGGTCATCGGACCGCCGTCGCCGGCCTTGAGCCGGGTGATCTCGGCGATCGCGTCGCCGGTGACCAGGCGGGTGTTCCAGCCGACCTTGTCGATCGTCGAGGAGAACACCACCTTCGGCGTGTCCCGCCAGTTCCGCGCGAACTCGATCTCCGCCGGAGTGGCGTTGGGCTGCTGGTCGCCGGTGGGCCAGTAGGAGCTCATCGTCTCCCACAGCTTGCGCCCGTACAGCGACAGGCCACTCGCCTTTTCGTGGTCGAGCCACCACTGGAACAGTTCGTCGCTCGGCGGTCCGCTCCAGCCGATGTCGTCGCCTGCCGCGGCGATGTAGCCGTCCAGGGTGAGGTTCATGCCGTAGATCAGTTTCCGCATGGCCCAGCCTTCCATCCGTGGAGTACGGCGTAAGGACCGGCGCGCCGCGGGGAACTCATCGGCGCGCGGTCTGCTTCACCCACTCCGTCGGGCTCCCCGCGAGGGCGTCCAACTGCTCCTTCGTCCAGGAGAGCCCGCCGGTCCGCAGTTGCCGAGCGTCCCGACCTGGACCCGAGGCCGCCTGACCCTGGTCGGCGACGCGGCCCAAGCCGCCTCGTCCAGCTCGGCGCAGGGCGCGACGCCCGGTGACAGCCGGATGCCCCGATCCGAGTGCCCGGCTCATGGGCCGTGCCCGGACGCGGCGCGTGCGGTGGAAATGGATTCGACGCCCGGCGTTCCAGCAGGTGGACTGAGGGGATGACGACTTCACAGGATGCGCTGCTTCCGGGTACGCGGCGCGCGTTGCTGCACAGGATCGCCGTCGCGCAGAGCGAGGGGCGAGCGCCGTCGCTGGTCGCCGCGGTGGTGCGGGACGGGCGGGCCGTGTGGCACGGTGCGCGGAGTTCGGTGGACGGGCAGGCGCCGGACGAGAACGTGCAGTACCGGATCGGGTCGATCACCAAGACCTTCACGGCCGTACTGGTGCTGCGGTTGCGCGACGAGGGCCTGCTCGACCTCGGCGATCCGCTGGACAAGCATCTGCCGGGCACCGGCGTGGGGGACGCCACGATCGCGGAGCTGCTCGCGCACACGTCCGGCGTTGCGGCCGAGTCGCCCGGCCCCTGGTGGGAGCGGACGCCGGGCTCGCTGCGGCCCGAGCTGGGCGATGTGCTCGGCGAGCAGCCCGTGTTGCACCCCGTCGGCCGCCGGCACCACTACTCCAACCCCGGCTACACACTGCTCGGCGCGCTGGTGGAGGAACTGCGCGGCGCCCCCTGGGAGGAGGTGCTGCGCCGGGAGATCCTCGAACCGCTCGGCCTGCACCGGACCACCACTCAGCCGCAGGCCCCGTACGCGGGTGGCTGGGCGGTGCACCCGTGGGCCGACGCCCTGCTGCCGGAGCCGGTGGAGGACCTCGGCCGGATGGCATCTGCCGGCCAACTGTGGTCCACCACGGGTGACCTGGCGAAGTTCGCGGTGTTCCTGGCCCGTGGTGACGACCGGGTCCTCGGCGCGGAGTCGGTGCGCGAAATGCGTACCCCGGCGGCGCCGGCCGAGGCCGCCGATGTGGTGGACGGCGTCACCTACGGGCTCGGCATGCAGCTCCACTCCCGTGACGGGCGGCTGCTGGTCGGCCACTCCGGCTCACTGCCCGGTTTCCTGGCGAACCTCGTCATCAGCGTGGAGGACGACGTGGCGGCCGTGGTGCTCACCAACTGCACCAGCGGGCCGTCCGTGGGCGCGCTGGGCGACGACCTCGTACGGATCGTCGCCGAGGCGGAGCCCCGCATCCCCGAGCCCTGGCGTCCGCTGCGTGAGGTCGACCCGGCGGTGCTGGAGCTGGCCGGGCAGTGGTACTGGGGCACCGCCGCCTTTGGCCTGCGTGTGATGGCCGACGGCCTCATCTCGCTCGGCCCGCTGACCGGCGGCGGTCGCCGGTCCCGCTTCCGGTCGAACGGCGATGGCACCTGGACGGGCCTGGAGGGCTACTACGCCGGGGAGCTGCTGCGGCCCGTGCGGCGGCCGGACGGATCCCTGAGCCACCTCGACCTCGGCTCGTTCGTGTTCACCCGGCAGCCGTACGACCCCGAGGCTCCGGTTCCCGGCGGCGTGGACCCGCAGGGCTGGCGGGGCGTCAAGTAGCGGTCCTGCTGGGGGGTTGCGCCGCCGGTTCTCGTGTTTCACGTGAAACAGGCGGTGCGACCCCTCCGCCCTGCCCTGTTCTGCGCCACCGGTACGGAGAGCGTCAAAGGCGCAGTTTGAAGCCCTCGTGCGAGGCGGTGAATCCGAGCCGCTCGTAGAAACGGTGGGCATCGGGACGCTTCTTGTCGGACGTCAGCTGCACCATCAGGCAGTCGAGCCGCCGGGCCGTGCCGATGGCCCACTGGATCAGCTCGGTGCCCAGTCCGCTGCCGCGTTCGTCGGCGTGGATACGAACCGCCTCGATGAGCGCACGGGTCGCGCCCCGGTGGGACAGTCCAGGGATGATCGTGAGCTGGAGGGTGCCGATCACCCGGCCGTCGCGCACGGCGACGACGAGGTGCTGGTTCGGATCCGCCGTCAGCCGCTTCAGCGCCGCCCGGTACGGGGCCAGATCGTCGGGAGACTCCCGCTGTGCTCCCAGGGGATCGTCGGCGAGCATCGCGACGATCGCCGAAAGGTCGTCGGCGGTCGCGGCCCGTATCTCAAGATCAGCCATGCCCGCACCCTACGCGGGTACGTTCAGCGACTCCACCGCCCGTACCAGCGGCGCCAGTTCGGGGTTCTCCGAGGCGTCGTCCAGGGCCTCGCGCAGGGCGCCGTCATTGGTCGGGCGCGCCTCATCGAGAAGTCGCAGTCCGGCCTCGGTGACGTTGGTGTAGATGCCACGCCGGTCGGTGGGGCACAGATAGCGCTCCAGCAGGCCGCGGTCCTCCAGCCGGGTCACCAGGCGCGTGGTGGCGCTCTGGCTGAGTACGACCGCCTCGGCGACCTGCTTCATCTGGAGGTGCCCGCCCTCGCCGTCGTGCTGCCGGCTCAGCACGTCGAGCAACGAGTACTCGCGCACGCTGAGGTCGTGCTTCGCCTGCAGAGCGCGCTCGATGTGCGCCTCGATCTTTCCGTGCAGCGCAGAGAGGGCGCACCAGCCATGGGCGAGGGCGGTGAGCGCGGGGTCCGTCGCTGTCATGGGCTTTCTCCTCCGACTCGGAGCGGTTGCTCCCAGGGTAGTCCACTCTCCGCAATAGCCTGCTCTTGCATTTAAACCGCGTCTGCAAGTATTGTCAGAGCACGTAAAGCGCTCATGCAATCGTCTGGGAAGGTGTACCCCCCATGCCTCTCGCGCTTCTGGCCCTCGCGATCGGGGCCTTCGGAATCGGTACCACCGAGTTCGTGATCATGGGCTTGCTGCCCGAGGTCGCAGGCGACTTCGGTGTCTCCATCCCCACGGCCGGCCTGCTCGTGACCGGCTACGCGCTCGGCGTGGTCGTCGGAGCCCCGCTGATGACCGTGCTCGGCACCAAGATCCCGCGCAAGCGGATGCTGATGCTGCTGATGGGTCTCTTCATCGCCGGAAACCTGCTGTCCGCCCTCGCCCCCGCGTTCGCGGTCATGGTGATCGGACGCGTGGTCGCCTCGTTCGCCCACGGCGCCTTCTTCGGCATCGGTTCGGTCGTCGCGGCCGAGCTGGTCGCGCCCCAGAAGAAGGCCGGCGCCATCGCCATGATGTTCACCGGTCTGACGGTCGCCAATGTCGTCGGTGTCCCGATGGGCACGCTGATCGGCCAGCACGCCGGCTGGCGTGTGACCTTCGCGGTCGTCGCCGCGCTCGGTGTCGTCGGCCTCGCCGGCATCGCCAAGCTGGTGCCCGACCTGCCCCGGCCCGAGGGCGTGCACCTGCGCCACGAGCTGGCGGCCTTCAAGAACGCCCAGGTCCTGCTCGCCATGGCGATGACCGTCCTCGGCTTCGGCGGCGTCTTCGCGGCCATCACCTACATCGCGCCGATGATGACGCATGTCACCGGCTTCGCCGACAGCTCGGTCACCTGGCTCCTGGTCCTGTTCGGCCTCGGCATGGTCGGCGGCAACCTCGTCGGCGGCAGGTTCGCGGACCGCGCCCTGATGCCCATGCTCTACATCTCGCTCGGCGCCCTGGCCGTCGTCCTGGCCCTCTTCACGCTGACCGCCCACAACAAGATCGCCGCCGCCGTGACCATCGCCCTGATCGGCGCTCTCGGCTTCGCCACCGTCCCGCCGCTGCAGAAGCGCGTGCTCGACCACGCCCACGGCGCCCCGACGCTCGCCTCGGCCGTGAACATCGGCGCCTTCAACCTGGGCAACGCCCTCTCCGCCTGGCTCGGCGGTCTGGTGATCTCGGCCGGCCTCGGCTACACGGCCCCCAACTGGGTCGGCGTGGCGCTCGCCGCGGCCGCCCTGGTCCTGGCCGTTCTCTCGGCTGCCCTGGAGCGCCGCGACGCTCCGCACGGCACCACCGCGGCCGCCTCCGGGTCGCCCGCCGAGCGGCGCACCGCCGTCCACCACTGAGCCGCCCGAACCAGGACCCGGCCCCCCTGCACCGAACCACGGCCCGCGGCCACCCCACCGGAGCCCCCGGCCACCGCACCGAACCGCTGTGCGGCCTCCCGCACAGCGACACCCCCACCGCACCACCGAGGAGAACCTTCCATGACCACCACCGCCGTCGCCCCGCTCACCACCGAGGACGCCGAACTGCTCGTCGGCGCGGCCCGTAGGGCGGCCGAAGAGGCGGGAGTCACCGTCAGCGTCACCGTCCTGGACGCCGGCGGCCATCTGCTGGCCTTCCGCCGGGACGACCGCGCGGTGCTGATCTCCGGCGAGACCAGCACCCGCAAGGCCTACACCGCTCTCCAGCTGAACGCCCCGACGGCCGACCTCGTCGACGCCGTCCAGCCGGGCGGCCTCTTCCACACCCTGCCCACGGCCCTCGACCGGCCGCTGCTGTTCATCGCGGGCGGCGTCCCCGTCCACCGCGACGGCCGGCTGATCGGCGCGGTGGGTGTCGGCGGCGGTACCCCGCAGCAGGACCACGGCTTCGCCACCACGGCTGTAGAGGCCCTCGCCTGATCACCCCGTCCGCAGCTGGCAGGCCCCGCCGCTCCGAGCGGCGGGGCCTGCCGGCGTCGTACGACGTCTCAGCCGGCGGCGACCGTCAGTGGGGCGAACCGGCGCGTCCAGTCGCCCGGAAGCTCGGGGATGCCGTAGGTCATCACGGAGTTGTACGTCACCGAGACCAGGCCCCGATCCTTGGCCCAGGACCGCAGGTCCTCGTGGCGTACGTCGATGTCGGTGCGCAGGGGGCGGTCTGTGCCGGCCGCCAGCGAGGCGATGAGCGCCCGCGCGGTCTCCGTGTCGCGGGCGATCAGCGGGCCGACGACATGGGTGTTCATGTTGGGCCACGCCGCCGCGTATCCGGTGATCCGGCCGTCCTCCTCGGCCACCCGCAGCTGGTCCGCGAAGGCGGGCAGCCGTGCGATGAGCGGTGTCCGGTCGGCGCCGAACACCTCCTCGTCCAGTCGCAGCAGCGCGGGGAGATCCTCCGCGGTGGCGGCCCGCGTCTTCACCCCGAGCTCCGGACCGCCGGGGGTGAAACGACCCCTGAGCATCTCCGCCCGTCCCGTCACCTTGAAGCCCAGCTCCTCGTACAGAGGACGGCCGCTCTCCGTGGCGTAGAGGGTCAGCGGGGTGCCGTCCATGGCGGACACCACGTGCCGCATCAAGCGGCGACCGACACCCCGGCGGGCGTGGCGCTCGGCGACCAGGACCATGCCGACGGCGCCGAGTTCGGGCCGTCCCCAGGAGCCGTACTCGGTGATGACGCACGCGGCGACGAGACCGCCCTGCGGGTCGTCGATGCCGAAGCCCCGGCCCGCGGTGAGGAGGAACCCCCACTTGTGTTCCTCGCGTGGCCACCCCCGGTCCTCGGACAGGTCGGCGCAGGCGGTGAGATCGCGCAGCGTCAGACGACGGATGGGCAGTGCGTCGAGGGAAGGAGTTGGCACGCACGTCAGGCTGTCCGAAGCAACCCCCCGGCGTCCACCGGTTTCACGTGAAACATCGGCCCGTCGTCCACCCGGCGGGATGCGCCCCCTATCCCAGATCGGGAGCGTGCATGGCCCGCACGCCCTCGATGTTGCCGTCCAGATAGTGCCGCAGTGACAGCGGGACGAGATGGACGGATGCGATGCCGACGCGGGTGAACGGGACGTGGACGATCTCGTACTCGCCGACCGGTTCCTCCACCTCGGGGCCATGGCGCAGGGACGGGTCCATGGACTCCAGCCGGCAGACGAAGAAGTGCTGCACCTTCACACCGGTCGCGCCGCCGTCCTCACCGATGTGCTCCACGGTGTCCACGAAACACGGCACCACGTCGCTGATCTTGGCGCCGAGTTCCTCGTACACCTCCCGGTGCAGGGCGTCCACGACGGTCGAGTCTCCGGGCTCGACCCCGCCTCCGGGGGTCACCCAGTAGGGATCGACGCCGGGCTTGGTGCGCTTGATCAGGATCAGGTCGTCACCGTCCAGCAGAACGGCGCGGGCGGTGCGCTTGACCACGGGTCGGACGGTCATGGGAGAAATGTGGCCCGGCTGGTTCCACGTGAAACATCGCAAAGTGGAACCGGTCGACCGCGCTCCGTGGCCGCGAGCGCGTCAGCTCCAGCCCGCGGCCGCACGCAGCAGCCCTTCATGGGCGCGGGCCACGGGCGGCAGGGCGAGCGTGCCCGTGCGGACCACCAGGAAATAGGTGCGCAGCGGCGGCACCACCGGGTCGTACAGGGCCACGACCGCACCCTGGTCGAGGGCAGGTGCGCAGAGATAGCGGGGCAGTACGGCCAGACCCGCGCCCGCGCTCGCACAGGCGAGCACGGCCCGCAGATCGGGCGCGACGACCGTGCCGGGAGCGGCGGGGCGGGCATCGAAGACGGACGCCCAGTAGCGGGAGACGAACGGCAGCGACTCGTGGACGTCGACCATGGGCAGATCCTGGAGGACCGGCGCTCCCTTCAGCCGTAAAGCGTCCGGGTCGAGGTGCTCCGCCCAGCGGGGAGCGGCGACCAGCACATGCTCCTCGTCGCAGAGCGGTGTCGCGGTGAACAGGGCGCCGCGCGGCCGGGCGGTGCTGATGGCCAGGTCGTGGTGGCCGGCCGCCAGTCCCTCCAGGACCTCGTCCGGGGTCCCGAAAGAGGCGCGCAGTGCGAAGCCCCGGCGGCCCTCTCCGGCCAGTTCGGCGAGGGCGGGCAGGGCTCGTTCGGCGGTGAACTCCGGGGGCCCGGCCAGGTGCAGCGTCGTCGGCGAGGACTCGTCGTCGAGCGGACCCTCGGCTATCTCCACCAGCGCGTCGAGGTGGGGCGCGGCCTTGTGTGCGAGTTCGTCGCCGATGGTGGTCGGGGTGACCCCGCGCGCCTGGCGCAGGAAGAGGGGCTTGCCCAGCTGGCGTTCCAGGGTGCGGATCTGCGAGGTGACGGCGGGCTGGGAGAGACCGAGCAGGGCTGCGGCGCGGGTGAAGGAACCGGCCCGGTGCACGGTGACGAAGGTGCGCAGCAAGGCCAGGTCCATGGCATGCCCTCCCCTGCCCCCGCCCTCGTCCGGCCCCGGCAGGCATCAACTATAAATATGTCGATAGGCCCCTGTCGCTAGCGTGATTGGACACTGACAGGGAGTCAACTAGCCTGGATCGCACGGTTCTTCGCAAACGGAACCGGAGACGGTCCGAGCCACGAGGGGGGAGGCTCGGACCGTCGTGCGACACCGGGCCGCCGGCACCGCCCCGGCCGATCACTCCGCCGACTCGTCCAGGGCGCGCAGGACGTCCGCCACCAGGTCCTCGGGATCCTCCGCGCCGACGGACATCCGGATGAAGCCCTCCGGGACGGCGTCTCCGCCCCAGCGGCCGCGGCGCTCGGCCGTGGAGCGCACCCCGCCGAAGCTCGTCGCGTCCTCCACCAGGCGCAGCGCGGCGAGGAAGCGTTCGGCGCGCGCACGCGTGGGCAGCGTGAAGGACACGACGCAGCCGTAGCGGCGCATCTGGCGCGAGGCGGTCTGGTGCGCGGGGTCGTCCGGCAGCCCCGGATGGCGCAGGCCGGTGACCTCCGGCCGCTGCCGCAGGGCCTGGGCGACGGCGAGCGCGGTGGCGTTCTGCCGGTCGACGCGCAACTGGAGCGTGGCGATGGAGCGGTGCGCGAGCCATGCCTCCATCGGGCCGGGGATCGCCCCGACGATCTTGCGCCAGCGACGAACGGCGGCCATCGCCCCGGCATCGCGGCCGGCCACGTACCCGAGGAGGACGTCGCCGTGCCCGGTGAGTTGCTTGGTGCCGCTGGCCACGGCGAAATCGGCGCCCAGGGCCAGCGGGCGCTGGCCGAGCGGGGTGGCGAGGGTGTTGTCGACGGCCACCAGGGTGCCCTGCGCGTGCGCCGCGACCGCCAGCCGCCGGATGTCGCAGACATCGAGCCCCGGATTCGACGGGGACTCGATCCACAGCAGCCTGGCCCCCTCCAGGACGTCCAGCTGGGCGTCCTGGCCGGTGGGGGCGGTGCGCACCTCGACGCCGTACGCCTCCAGCTGGGCGCGGACCAGCGGCAGCGCCTGGTAGCCGTCGGACGGCAGCACCACCGCGTCCCCGGCGCGCAGCTGGGAGAACAGCACGGCGGAGATCGCGGCCATGCCCGAGGCGAACACCAGCGTCTCGACATCCTCCCGTCCGGGCGCCTCCAGCTCGCCGATGGCGTTCTCCAGCAACGTCCAGGTGGGGTTGTCGTCACGGCCGTAGGAGTACGGCCCGGTCACGTCGCCCGGCAGATGAAAGTGCGCGGCGAACACCGGGCCGGGCAGCGTTGGCTCGTGCTTGACCGGCTCGGGCAGCCCGGCCCGCACCGCACGCGTGCCGTCGCCCACCGGCCCCTCGCCGACGGGCCCCCCGTCCGTGGTTGCGTCGCTCATGCGGCCCGTCCCTCCAGGTGCTCCCGTACGGCGGCGAGCAGACCGGCGCTCGCCTCTTCCACCATCTCAAGGCATTCCTCGAAGCCCTCAGGCCCGCCGTAGTACGGGTCCGGCACGTCGAGGTCGCCGCCCGGCGGCTCGTCCGGTGCGAGGGAACCGGGCGACCAGTGGGCGTATGCGCGCAGCAGGCGGACCTTCCGTGCGTCGTCCTCGCTGGGCGCGAGGCGGCGCAGGGCCCGCAGATGCCCGGCGTCGAGGGCGATCACGAGGTCCCGGCGGGCGAACCAGGACGGCTGGAACCGGCGTGCGATGTGGTCGCAGTCGTAGCCGCGGTCCTGGAGGACGGCGACGGTGCGCGGGTCGGCGGCCTCGCCCTCGTGCCAGCCGCCGGTGCCCGCGCTGTCGATCTCCACCAGGTCCGCGAGTCCGGCCTCCGCGACCCGAGCGCGGAAGACGTGTTCGGCCATCGGGGAACGGCAGATGTTGCCGGTGCACACGAAGCAGACGCGGTAGGTCATGGAGGCTCAGTCCTCGTCCGGCAGGATCATGTGCAGGGCCCAGGAGACGACCGAGATGATCAGACCGCCGAGCACGGCCGTCCAGAAGCCCTCCACGTGGAAGCTCAACTGGAGCTTGCCGCACACCCAGGAGGTCAGCAGCAGCATCAGCGCGTTGACGACCAGGGTGATCAGGCCCAGGGTCAGAATGAACAACGGGAAGGTGAGCACCTTCAGGACCGGCTTGACCAGCGAGTTCACCAGGCCGAAGATCAGCGCCACGACGATCAGCGTGCCGGCCTTCTTGGCGGTGCTCGCTCCGGTCAGGGTGATCTTGTCGAGGAGCCAGACCGCCACCGCGAGGGCGCCCGCGTTCACGATCGTCTTGACTACGAAATTCTTCATGTGTCTGATCGTGGCAGACCGGATCGGCAGCGAGCAGTGAGGCGAGGGCGACGAAGCGGATGAAGGCATTCCGGCTGGACGACCTGGAGGCGGAGCGCGCCGCCAACGAGGGTGCCTATCTACAGTTCCTGCGGGAGCGGAACATGTCGGTCGGCCTCTACGCCCTCGACGCGGGCGCGCACGACCCGCAGCAGCCGCACAAGCAGGACGAGGTGTACTTCGTCGTCAGCGGCCGGGCGTCGATCACCGTCGGTCTGGAGACGACCGAGGTGGCGCGGGGCAGCGTGGTGTACGTGCCCGCGGGTGTCGCCCACAAGTTCCACCACATCAGCGAGGATCTGAGGGTTCTCGTCGTCTTCTCTCCACCCGAGGCGTGAGGGTCGCTCTCCGGGTTCCCTAGGGGACGGTTCAGGGGAGGACAAGGGCTGCGCGGCCCCCGTGGGGCCCTCCCGCGGCTCTAGCATCGAGTGCAGGACATCGGGACCGTACGCGACGTACACGTACGCACGAGACGAGAAGGACGAGGCCATGCGAGGGATCTTCGCGGGACTGCCGTGGTGGGTGAAGTGGGTCGCGGTGCCGGTCATCGCCCTGGTCGTGTTCGGCGGCCTGATAGCGAACATCGTCGGATTCGTGATCGGCCTGCTGTTCAAGGCACTGGTCTTCGTGGCCCTGGTCGGCGGCCTGATCTACATCGTGCGCAAGTTCATGTCCAACTCCTCCTCCCACGGCGACTGGTGAGGCACGCGGGAGCCGGTGACCGGTAAGGGGGTGCCGGTTCCCTCGGGGGAGGGAAGTTTCCCCGGGAGCCCGGCCACAGGCGGTGGCAGGCGGTTAGAGTCCGGAACTCCCGCGGGGTGCGGCCCCGCGGGAGGCGCAGAACCCCCTCCGTGCTCCCCACCCCCGCACGGGCTGCCCCTTCGCGCTTCCGGAGTAACCCTTGGCCACGGTCGACACCGCACCGGCGAAAACCCCCGCACTCCCCGCCCAGCCACGCCCCCGCACCCCTCCCGCCCGGCGGCCGTCCGGGATGGCGGTCCCGCCGCAGCCGGCCCCCACGACCACCCTCATCGGCTCCGTGCAGCGCGCCATGCGGCTGCTGGAGACCGTCGCGGCCCACCCGTACGGCGCCCCCGCCAAACAGCTCGCCCGCGCCACCGGCCTGGCCCTGCCCACCACCTACCACCTGCTGCGCACCCTCGTGCACGAGGGCTATCTGCGCCGCGACAAGGGCCTCTTCTACCTCGGTGACGCGGCCGAGCTGCTGAGCAGCAGCGGGGCACGGGAGAAACGTCGCGGCAGGGTCGCGGAGACGCTCGCGCACTGGCGCGATTCCATCGGCGCCCCGATGTACTACGCGATGTACCGGGACGGGGAGATCGAGGTCCTGTGCGTCGCCGACTCCCGTGAGTCACCCGCGGCCGAGGAGTGGGCCGACTTCCGCGAGACCGGGCACGCGCACGCCATCGGGCAGTGCCTGCTCTCCCAGCTGGACGAGAGCGCCCGGCAGGACCATCTCGCCCGCTACCCGGTCCAGGGCCTCACGCCCTACACCGTGCGGGACAGCGACGCCCTGCTGCGCCGGCTGGCGCGGGTGCGGCGCATGGAGACGGTGACGGAGCGCCAGGAGTACGCGCTGGGCACGGTCTGCGCCGCAGTACCCATCACGGTCGGCACGACCGCGGCCACCGTGGCCCTCTCCCTCCCCGCCCATCAGGCCGACCGGCTGCTGCCCGCGGCCCAGCGGCTGCAGACCGAGGTCGGACGGCATCTGGGATCCCTGACCCTTTCTATCAGCATCTGAAAACTTACTCCTTGTGATCCACCGTGTACTTTCAGCAAGATTTACCACGGTCAGAGGGATCAAACCCGGCCAGTCGATGTCATATGACGGGGTAGGCGATGCGCGAGTCCGTACAGGCAGAGGTCATGATGAGCTTTCTCGTCTCGGAGGAGCTCTCCTTCCGCATTCCGGTGGAGTTGCGCTACGAGACCGGCGATCCTTACGCCGTGCGGCTCACCTTCCATCTGCCGGGTGATGCCCCGGTCACCTGGGTCTTCGGCCGGGAACTGCTGATCGACGGCGTCGGACGGCCGTGCGGGGAAGGGGATGTGCGCATCTCCCCGGTCGAGGCCGAGGTGCTGGGCGAGGTGCTGATCCGGCTTCAGGTCGGCAGCGACCAGGCCCTGTTCCGCTCGTCGGCTTCGCCGCTCGTGGCCTTCCTCGATCGCACGGACAAGCTGGTGCCGCTCGGACAGGAGGGTGCGCTCGCCGACTTCGACACGCATCTGGACGAGGCGCTGGACCGCATCCTGGCCGAGGAGCAGAGCGCGGGCTGAGACACCGCGGGACGGAGCGCGGACGCTCCGCTCGGTGGTACGGGGCTTTGCAGGAACGCTTCTTCAGGGATTTCCGCACCCTGCCGCATGGACCGGGCAAGCCGGACAGCCCGCCCCGCCTCACCGCTTCCGGCGCCGCCCCCGGCCACCGCGAGCGGGCAGGGACCGGGTACCGGTGGGGGTCTCCGGGGCCGGGGCGCTGCGATCGGCCGCCACCACCAGCGCGGCGAGCGCGGTGGTGGCCGGGACCGAGGCGACCAGGCCGATGGAGCCCACCAGGGTGCGCACGATCTCCTCGGCCACCAGCTCGCTGTTGGCCACCGTCCCCACGCTGCTCTGCGCGATGGAGAACAGCAGCAGCAACGGCAGCGCGGCGCCCGCGTAGGCGAGCACGAGGGTGTTGACGACGGACGCGATGTGGTCGCGGCCGATGCGGATGGCTGCCCGGTACAGACCGCGCGGGCCCATCGTGGGGTTGGCCTCGTGCAGTTCCCATACGGCGGAGGTCTGGGTGACCGTCACATCGTCCAGGACGCCGAGCGATCCGATGATGACTCCGGCCAGCAGCAGACCGCTCATATCGATCTTCGGGTACAGCCCGTGGATCAGACCGGTGCTGTCGTCGGTGTTGCCGGTCAGGGCGGCCCAGCCGATGAACACGGAGCCGAGCAGACCGATCAGGGTCAGCGAGATCAGCGTGCCGAGCACCGCCACCGACGTACGGGCCGACAGTCCATGGCACATGTACAGGGCGATCAGCATGATGGCGCTCGACCCGATCACCGCCACCAGCAGAGGGTTGGAGCCCTGGAGGATCGCGGGCAGGATGAACTGGTTCAGCACCAGGAAGCTCACCGCCAGCGCCACGAGGGCCATGACACCGCGCAGCCGGCCCACCACCACGACGGCGAGCGCGAAGATGCCCGCGAGCAGCGCCATGGGGAACTTGCGGTTCACATCGGCGACCGAGTACTGGAGGTCCTCGGGGGCGGTGGGCTCGTAGGCGGCGATGACCTGCTCGCCCTGACGCAGTTGCCGGGGCTGGTCGGGCTGCACGATCTCGGTGAACGTACGGCCCTTGTCCTTGCCGGTGTCGACCCGGACCGTCGCCTTCTTGCAGCTGCCGCCGGACTGCCGGCCCGCCGGGGCGCCGCCGGGGGCATCACCGCTCGGTGCCCCGCCGCCCGCGCTCACCGAGGCGCAGCTCACCTCGATCACACGGGTGACGGTGGCCTGTTGGGTCTGCCGGTCGAAGCCGACGCCGCTGTGCTTGTGCGCGGGGGCGCCACCGGGCCAGAGCACCACCAGACCGGCCACGACCGCAGCGGTGAACGGGACGAGGATCGCCGCGATCACCTTGCGCAGATGCCGGGAGACGGGCGCGGCGGGCCCATGGCTGTGACCGTGCCCGTGTCCATGACCGGCACTGTGCCCCTGCCCCTGCTCCCGACCGTGCCCGTGCCCCTGTGCGTGACCGTGGGCCGGAGCCGGGCCCTCAGACGCGGCTCGCGCGTGGCCGTGGTCGTGGCGGTGGCCCCGGCTCAAGGGCTCCGAGCCGTCGGGCCGGCGCGGTCCGGGCGGCTGGTACGGGTGCTGGTCCATCCGGGTCATCGCCAGATCATCGCAAGAACCGGGGAGGGCCCACTGTTCATCGCGTCACGGATGACGCTAGCGTGGAGACACCTTTGCACACGCGGGAGCTCGGAGCACCGGGCTGAGAGGGCGCTGACCTCCGTAGAGCGATGTTTCACGTGGAACATGCGATGTTCCCCGAGAGACCTCGGACGACGGGAATCGCTGCGTCGACCGCCGAACCTGTTACCGGGTAATGCCGGCGTAGGGAGTAGGTCTCATGACCAACAAGGACGCACGCACGCCTGCCTCCGCCCAGGACGACATGTCCTCGGAGGCCGGGAAGTCCATCGGCTGGCACAAGGCGTATGTCGAGGGCTCGCGCCCCGACCTGCGCGTGCCGGTCCGTCAGGTGCACCTCACCAACGGGCAGTCGGTCACGCTGTACGACACCTCGGGCCCGTACACCGATCAGCTCGTCGACACCGACGTCCGCCGGGGGCTGGCGCCGCTGCGGGAGAACTGGATCATCGCCCGCGGCGACACCGAGGAGTACGCGGGCCGTCCCGTCCGTCCCGAGGACGACGGGATCAAGCACACCGCGCCGCGCGGCGGGCTGCGGAACCTGGACGCGGTCTTTCCGGGCCGTCCGCGCCAGCCACGCCGGGGCCGTGGCGGACAGGCGGTGACGCAGCTCGCGTACGCGCGCCGGGGCGAGATCACGCCGGAGATGGAGTTCGTGGCCCTTCGGGAGAACGTCTCCCCCGAGGTGGTGCGCGAGGAGATCGCGGCGGGCCGGGCGGTGCTGCCGGCCAACGTCAACCACCCGGAGATCGAGCCGATGATCATCGGCAAGCGGTTCCTGGTGAAGGTGAACGCCAACATCGGCAACTCCGCGGTGACCTCGTCCATCGAGGAGGAGGTGGAGAAGATGACCTGGGCGACCCGCTGGGGCGCCGACACGGTCATGGACCTCTCCACCGGCCGCAACATCCACACCACCCGCGAGTGGGTGCTGCGCAACTCCCCCGTCCCCATCGGCACGGTGCCGCTGTACCAGGCACTGGAGAAGGTCGACGGCAGGGCCGAGGAACTGACCTGGGAGATCTACAAGGACACCGTCATCGAGCAGGCCGAGCAGGGCGTGGACTACATGACCGTCCACGCGGGCGTACGGCTGCCGTTCGTGCCGCTCACGGCCAATCGCAAGACCGGCATCGTCTCGCGGGGCGGCTCCATCATGGCCGCGTGGTGCCTGGCGCACCACAAGGAGTCGTTCCTGTACGAGAACTTCGAGGAGCTGTGCGAGATCCTCGCCGCGTACGACGTCACGTACTCGCTGGGCGACGGACTGCGGCCCGGCTCCATCGCGGACGCCAATGACGAGGCCCAGTTCGCGGAGCTGCGCACGCTCGGGGAACTCGGCCGGATCGCCCGGCGGTTGAATGTGCAGACGATGATCGAGGGCCCCGGACATGTCCCGATGCACAAGATCAAGGAGAACATCGACCTCCAGCAGGAGATCTGCGACGAGGCGCCGTTCTACACGCTCGGCCCGCTGACCACGGACATCGCACCGGCGTACGACCACATCACCTCCGGCATCGGCGCCGCGATGATCGCCTGGTGGGGCACGGCGATGCTCTGCTACGTCACACCGAAGGAGCACTTGGGCCTGCCCAACCGGGACGACGTCAAGACCGGCGTCATCACCTACAAGATCGCCGCCCACGCGGCCGACCTCGCCAAGGGGCATCCGGGGGCCCAGGACTGGGACGACGCGCTGTCGGACGCGCGCTTCGAGTTCCGCTGGGAGGACCAGTTCAACCTGGCCCTCGACCCGGACACGGCCCGTGACTTCCACGACGAGACCCTTCCGGCCGAGCCCGCCAAGACGGCCCACTTCTGCTCCATGTGCGGACCGAAGTTCTGCAGCATGAAGATCTCGCAGGACATCCGCCGCGAACACGGCGGCAACCGGGCCGAGATCGAGGAGGGCATGGCCCAGAAGTCGAAGGAGTTCGCCGAGGCGGGGAACCGGGTGTACCTGCCGATCGCGGACTGACGAGGCGGGGGGCGCCGCTCCGGCCGGGCCAGCGGTCCCGGAGCGGCGTCTCGTCGAGCCGCAGGCCCCCGCCCGGTCGGGGTCAGTCCGGCTGGCGTTCCGGGTCGGCGTGGTCGGAGCCGGTGTAGTGGGGGTGGTCGGCGAGTGCCTCCCGGAGGAAGGGCATGATGCCGCGTTCCAGGAGGGCGTTCTCCCAGGCGGTTCTGGCTCTGGCTACCTCTTCGGCGGCGGCGTCGCGGGCCCGTGATTCGGGGGAGGAGCCGTTGCGCAGGGCGGTGAGGAGCAGTCCGGCGGCGGCGACGAGGATCGCGGCCACGGCCAGGGCCCCGAACATCCAGCCGGTGGTGAGCATGGTGCCGGCGAGGGACTGGCCGGGGTCCAGGGTTCTCAGGATGTAGCCGATGAGCAGGAATATCACCGCCGCGGTCGCGGACAGGAGCGGCGCCAGGACGGCGACGACCGCGACCGCGCCCGCGCCGTGCGCGGCGGCGAGGTCCGCCGCGGCCGGATCCGGCTCCCCGAGCGCGGCACCGGCCGTACTCGGGGCCTGCTCGGGGTGGCGTAGTTCGTCGCGTATCCGCACATAGCGCTGGTACTCGGTGGCCGCGGCCGCCGTGATGAGCGCGGAGGCGGCGATGGCCATGGTGCGCAGTTGCGCGGGGTTGAGCCGCTGTCCCACGGCGGCCAGTTCCGGTCGGTGCGGTGCGGAGCGCAGAACCTCGTCGAGGAGCCGCTCGAACTCCCGGCGGTCCTCGCTCCGCAGGTGCTGCGGAAGGCTGTTCATGTGCATCCCCCGATGCTCCGTAGGGCTTGGGGCTCGCGCAGCGGCGAGCCGTCGGGTAGAGACGGAGGGGAGCCTGCTACGGGTAAGCCGATGGTAGAGCCGTGACGGCGCGTGGTGACAGGGGATTGCCGGAAATTGCGTCCCGGCCTGCGCGTACTCCGGTGCGACGGGGCCGTACAGGAGAACGGTCAGTGCTCCAGGGGGAGTTGCCTCACCAGCAGCTTTCCGGCCATGGTCACTCCGCCGTCCATGGCGATGGCGAGTCCGTCGGCGTAGACGTGCGGACCCTCGACCACCGGGTCGTCGCTCTCCTCGCCGTCCTCGGAGCCCACTTCGCCCAGCAGGTAGGGGATGGGGCTGTGGCCGTGCACGATCCGGGTGCCGCCGTAGGTGTCCAGCAGGGAGCGCACGGCGTCGGCGCCGCCCTCGTCGCGGAAGGAGAAGCGCTTGGTGAGCTTGCGGAACAGGTCCCAGCACTCGTCCGCGTCATTGCGGGTGAGCCGTTCGCGGACGGTGTCGTTGACGGCCTCGATCGAGTCCCCGTAGTCGAGGTAGGCGGTGGTGTCGGAGTGCACGAGCAGATAGCCGTCGACCTCCTCCAGCGCGTCGAGGCGGGCCATCCACTGGAGATGGTGGTCCTGGAGGCGGTCCATGTCGGTCTTCTGGCCGCCGTTGAGCAGCCAGGCCGCCTGGAAGGTGGCCGTTCCCGCACCGGAGTTGACGGGCGTGTCGCCGAACCGCTTGGCGCCGAGCAGCAGCAGCTCGTGGTTGCCCATGAGGGCCTTGCAGTAGCCGCCGGCCGCGGCCGCCTCGGCGGACAGCCGCATCACCAGGTCGATGACGCCGATGCCGTCCGGGCCGCGGTCGGTGAAGTCGCCGAGGAACCACAGCCGGGTGGTGCCGGCGCACCACTGGCCCGCCTCGTCGATCAGCCCCTGCTCCCGCAGGGCGGCCATCAGCTCGTCGAGATAGCCGTGCACATCGCCGACGACGTAGAGCGGGCCGGGGCCGGCCGCGGGGCCCGCGGCCGGTGCGGCGGGCGCCGTGCCGACGGGGACCTGGACCGTGTCGCCCCGGTGGACGACGGGCAGATCGCGCTGGGTGGGCGTGTAACCGTCGGGGTACGACTCCTCGGCGGGCGGCGCGATCTCGTCCTGCTGGGTGTGGGCGACGTACGGACCGGTCTCGTGCACGTACGCGGGCACCCGGAAGTCGCGCAGCGTCGCCGTCCGCTCCACCTCGGGTCCTTGACCGGCCCCCTGAGTCATCAGACCCCTCCACCATCGCGCCGCATCTGCACCGCTTCGGACTGCCTGGTCGCAGCGGTCCGCGGTGTCGTGGGCCCATCATAGGAATGCGCGTCGCGCCATGTGATGACCCAGGGGTGGTGAATCGGAGCAAGAGTCCGCTTCGCCGTGGCTTTCGTCCCGTTTGTGCAGGTGTTCGCCGGTGGTCGGGGGCCGCCGGCCCGGTGCGGCCCGCGCGGCGTCACCGCCGGAAGGGCTCCGCACCGCCGCCGGGCGGTGACCGCGCCGCCACCGCCCGGCCCGCCCCCTACGCGTCGTCCGGGGTCCGGGGCGGGCTGACCGTCGTGCGCGGGGGCCGCCGCTGGGAGGAGGTGCGCACGATCAGTTCGGTCGGTATCACCTGCTCGACCGGCTGCTCCGACTCCACGCCCTCGATGGCGTCGATGAGCAGCTGGACGACGGCCGTACCGATGCGGCGCGGCTTGAGGGAGAGCGTGGTGACGGGCGGCTCGGTGCTGGCGTACACGGTGGATTCGCTGCAGCACACCAGCAGCAGGTCGTCCGGGACGCGCAGCCCGTAGCGGCGGGCGGCGGCGAGCAGATCGGTGCCGTTGGGGTCGAACAGTCCGTAGACCGCGTCGGGCCGGTCGGGGCGGGCGAGCAGCCGGTCGGCGGCGACGGCGCCCGCGCACGGGTCGTGGGCGGGATAGGACTCGTAGACCGGGTCCTGGCCGACCCGTTCGCACCAGTGCAGATAGGCCGTGGTCGACAGATGGGTGTACGTGTCGGTCGAGGTGCCCGTGAGCAGGCCGATCCGGCGGGCGCCGGCGGCGGCGAGGTGGTCGAGGATGCCGAGGACGGCGGCCTCGTGGTCGTTGTCCACCCAGGCGGTGACCGGGAGCGCGCCGGCCGGGCGGCCGTCGGAGACGACGGGCAGGCCCTGGCGGACGAGCTCGCTCACCACCGGGTCCTGGTCGGAGGGGTCGATGACGACGGTGCCGTCGAGGGCGACGTTGGACCAGACGTCGTGGCGGGAGGTCGCGGGGAGGATGACCAGGGCGTAGCCCCGTGCCAGCGCGGCCGAGGTGGCGGCCCGCGCCATCTCGGCGAAGTACGCGAACTCCGTGAAGGTGAAAGGTTCATCCCCGTACGTGGTCACGGTCAGGCCGATCAGCCCCGACTTGCCGGTACGAAGGGTGCGGGCGGCGGCCGAGGGACGGTACCCCAGCCGGTCGGCGACCTCGCGGACATGGCGGCGGGTGGCGTCCGGGAGCCGGCCCTTGCCGTTGAGGGCGTCGGAGACGGTCGTGATGGAGACCCCGGCGGCGGCGGCCACGTCCCTGATGCCCGCCCGGCCCGGCCGGCTGCCTCGTCGTGAGGTTTCCGCGCGGCTCACCTGGTGCTTCCCTGCTGCTGTCATGGCGAGCCGATAGTAGGGCTCATGCGGTGGGGTAGTGCGGACGCATATGCACGCGTTGACAGGCACGTTTCTGCATGGCGACGATGCGCTAACTGCCTCTGAATCAAAGGAAGTTGGGCGCTTTCTTTGCAAGACATAGCGTAACGGCGCGCATGGGCCTGCCAATGGTCCGATGTTTCGAAGAGGTCTCAACTCACCTGCACGGGGGATGCGCGCTACGGCGCAAGCCACCGGCGCATAGATATATGTGCGACGCGCCCCCTGAATGTTCCGCCTTCGGGGGCGATGCCCGGTGATGCCCTTCTTGTGGTGAGGGGCCCGAGAGCTTTGCCCATGGGCAGTACTCAGGGCAGCCGAATCCTCATATGGTGAGCAGTATTGGAAGCCGGCGGCGTCGACGGTCCGCCGGTGGTCGCGAGGAGGACTGCGGTGAGCGAGACGAGCCCCAAGCTGCGCGCCGAGCTGGAGGGTATCCCCACCTACAAGCCGGGCAAGCCGGCCGCGTCCGAGGGACCGGTCGCCTACAAGCTGTCCTCGAACGAGAACCCGTACCCGCCGCTGCCCGGTGTGCTGGAGAGCGTGACCGCGGCCGCGGCGTCCTTCAACCGCTACCCCGACATGGCCTGTGCCGCTCTGACGGAGGAGCTGGCGGAGCGCTTCGGGGTGCCGGCCTCCCACGTGGCCACCGGCACGGGCTCGGTGGGTGTCGCCCAGCAGCTGATCCAGGCCACCAGCGGCCCCGGCGACGAGGTGATCTACGCCTGGCGGTCCTTCGAGGCGTACCCGATCATCACGCAGATCAGCGGGGCCCGCTCGGTCCAGGTGCCGCTCACGCCCGGCGATGTCCACGACCTGGACGCGATGGCGGAGGCGATCACCGACCGGACGCGGCTGATCTTCGTCTGCAACCCGAACAACCCGACCGGTACCGTGGTGCGGCGGGCCGAGCTGGAGCGCTTCCTGGACCGGGTGCCGAAGGACGTCCTGGTGGTGCTGGACGAGGCCTACCGGGAGTTCATCCGCGACCCCGAGGTGCCCGACGGCGTCGAGCTGTACCGGGAGCGGCCCAACGTCTGCGTCCTGCGGACCTTCTCCAAGGCGTACGGCCTCGCCGGGCTGCGCGTCGGTTTCGCGATCGCCCATGAGCCGGTGGCCGCCGCGCTGCGCAAGACGGCCGTGCCGTTCGGCGTGAGCCAGCTCGCGCAGGAGGCGGCGATCGCCTCGCTGCGGGCCGAGGACGAGCTGCTGGGCCGGGTCGGCTCGCTGGTCTGCGAGCGCAACCGCGTGGTCGACGCGCTGCGTGCGCAGGGCTGGACCGTGCCGGAGACCCAGGCCAACTTCGTGTGGATGCGGCTCGCGGACCGTACGACGGCGTTCGCGCAGGTCTGCGAGGAGCACGGCGTCGTGGTGCGGCCGTTCGCGGGAGAGGGCGCCAGGGTCACCATCGGTGAGGCCGAGGCGAACGACATCTTCCTGAAGGTGGCGGAGGCTTTCCGCAAGGAGCTGTAATCCCGCTCACGAGGCATCTGTCGTCCGCCTCACGAAGCAGCTGTAATCCGGCTCACGCCGGAGACGACCACGGGCACCCGGCTCTGCCGGGTGCCCGTTTCACGTGAAACGGGGCATCAGCGACATATCCGCTGCTCAGGGCGGGGGTTACCCACGGTCCGAAGCTCCATGCCCGCAGGACGTCCCCCTCGGAGGGGCCCCTGGGGGACATCCGGGATCTTGACTTCGGGGCAAGGGAGCGACCCCGGACTTCCTGGCCGAAAACCAGTGCGCCATAATGGCTTGTGAATGTGAACGCGTTCACAAGCGCGTCCCGTTTGCCCCGTTTGTAGGTGACAGACGGGGCGAATCGCCGCAGTACCACGGCGTAGTAAGGAGAGTGACGACGTGGACCTGGCTTTGGCGCCGGAGACGCTGGCGCGCTGGCAGTTCGGCATCACGACCGTCTACCACTTCCTGTTCGTCCCGCTGACGATCTCCCTGGCCGCTCTCACGGCCGGGTTGCAGACGGCCTGGGTGCGCACGGAGAAGGAGAAGTACCTCAGGGCGACGAAGTTCTGGGGCAAGCTCTTTCTGATCAACATCGCGATGGGCGTGGTCACCGGCATCGTGCAGGAGTTTCAGTTCGGCATGAACTGGTCCGACTACTCGCGCTTCGTCGGTGACATCTTCGGCGCCCCGCTCGCCTTCGAGGCGCTGATCGCGTTCTTCTTCGAGTCCACGTTCATCGGGCTGTGGATCTTCGGCTGGGACAAGCTCCCGAAGAGGATCCATCTGGCCTGCATCTGGATGGTCTCGATCGGCACGATCCTGTCGGCGTACTTCATCCTCGCGGCCAACTCCTGGATGCAGCACCCGGTCGGCTACAAGATCGACAAGGCCAAGGGACGCGCCGAGCTCACCGACTTCCTGGCGGTGCTCACCCAGAACACCGCGCTGAGCCAGGCCTTCCACACGCTGACTGCCGCGTTCCTCACCGGTGGCGCCTTCATGGTCGGCATCTCCGCCTACCACCTGGCCCGCAAGAAGCACATCCGCGAGATGAAGACCTCGCTGCGGCTCGGTCTGATCACCGTGGTCATCGCCGGCATGCTCACCGCGGTCAGCGGCGACACTCTCGGCAAGGTCATGTTCAAGCAGCAGCCGATGAAGATGGCCGCCGCCGAGGCGCTGTGGGACGGCCAGAAGCCGGCGCCGTTCTCGATCTTCGCCTACGGCGATGTGGAGAAGGGCCACAACACGGTCGCGATCGAGATACCCGGCCTCCTCTCCTTCCTCGCCAACGACAACTTCTCGTCGGAGGTCCCGGGAATCAACGACGTCAACAAGGCCGAGCAGCAGAAGTTCGGGCCCGGCGACTACCGGCCCAACATCCCCGTGGCCTTCTGGGGCTTCCGCTGGATGATCGGTTTCGGCATGGCGTCCTTCGCCATCGGCCTGGCCGGGCTCTGGCTGACCCGCAAGAAGTTCATGCTGCCGGAGCACCTGCGCGTCGGCGAGGACGAGGTGCCGCACCTGGTGCTGTTCCGCGAGAAGGCGCTCGGTTCCCGGCTGGCGCCCTGGTACTGGCGCATCGCGACCTGGACCATGGCCTTCCCGCTGATCGCCAACTCCTGGGGCTGGATCTTCACCGAGACGGGCCGCCAGCCGTGGGTCGTCTACGGCGTGCTCCAGACCAGGGACGCGGTCTCCCCCGGCGTCTCCCAGGGCGAGGTCCTCACCTCGATGATCGTCTTCACCTCGCTGTACGCGGTCCTCGCGGTGGTCGAGGTCAAGCTGCTCGCGAAGTACATCAAGGCCGGCCCGCCCGAGCTGACCGAGGACGACCTCAACCCGCCCACGAAGATCGGCGGCGACATGCGTGACGCCGACAAGCCGATGGCCTTCTCGTACTAGGCCGAGGGAACAGTCATGGAACTTCACGACGTCTGGTTCGTCCTGATCGCCGTCCTGTGGACCGGCTACTTCTTCCTGGAGGGCTTCGACTTCGGGATCGGCATCCTCACCAAGCTGCTGGCCCGCGACCGGTCCGAGCGCCGGGTGCTCATCAACACCATCGGGCCCGTCTGGGACGGTAACGAGGTGTGGCTGCTCACGGCCGGCGCCGGGACTTTCGCCGCCTTCCCCGAGTGGTACGCCACCCTCTTCTCCGGCTTCTACCTGCCCCTGCTGGCCATCCTGGTCTGCCTGATCGTACGAGGCGTGGCCTTCGAGTACCGGGCGAAGCGGCCCGAGGAGAACTGGCAGCGCAACTGGGAGACGGCGATCTTCTGGACCTCCCTGCTCCCGGCGTTCCTGTGGGGCGTGGCCTTCGGGAACATCGTGCGGGGCGTCAAGATCGACCGGCACTTCGAGTACGTCGGCGGCGTCTGGGACCTGCTCAACCCCTACGCCCTGCTCGGCGGGCTGGTGACGCTCACCCTGTTCGTCTTCCACGGGGCGGTGTTCACCACGCTCAAGACGGTCGGCGACATCCGGGGGCGGGCACGGCGGCTGGCCCTGTGGGCCGGTCTTGTCGCGGCCGTGCTGGCGGCGGGCTTCCTGCTGTGGACGCAGGCCGACAGCGGGGACGGCAAGAGCCTCGTCGCCCTGGTCGCGGCGCTCGTCGCTCTGGTGGGCGCGCTGGTCGCCAACCGACTCGGGCGCGAGGGGTGGGCGTTCGCCCTGTCCGGCCTCACCATCGCGGCAGCCATGGCGATGCTCTTTCTGTCGCTCTTTCCGGACGTCATGCCGTCCACTCTCAACCCGGAGTGGAGCCTGACGGTCAGCAACGCCTCGTCCAGCCCGTACACCCTGAAGATCATGACCTGGCTCGCGGTGATCGCCACCCCGTTCGTCATGCTCTATCAGGGCTGGACCTACTGGGTGTTCCGCAAGCGGATCGGCACGCAGCACATCGCCGAACCCGCACACTGAGTCCGCCGGGGGTGTGTTTCACGTGAAACACACCCTCTGGACCGAAGGGCCTGTTTCACGTGAAACCAGTCGATCCCCGTCTGCTGCGGTATGCCCGCGCCACCCGCTTCTTCCTGGTGGCGGTCGTCGCCCTGGGCGCCGTCGGCGCCGGACTCGTCATCGCCCAGGCGATGCTCATCGCCGAGGTGGTCGTCGGTGCTTTCCGGCACGGGCGCTCCCTCGCCGAACTGACCGGCCCTCTGTTGCTGTTGGTGGCGGTGGCCGCGGGGCGGGCGCTGGTCGCATGGCTCACTGAACGCGCCGCCCACCGGGCGAGCGCGGCGGTGAAGTCGGAGCTGCGGGGCCGGCTGCTGGAGCGGGCGGCGGCGCTCGGTCCCGGCTGGCTCGGCGACCGGCGTACCGGCTCGCTGGTCAACCTGGCCACGCGCGGGGTCGACGCCCTCGACGACTACTTCTCGCGCTATCTGCCGCAGCTGGGGCTCGCGGTGGTGGTGCCGGTGGCGGTGCTGGCGCGGATCGTCACCGAGGACTGGGTGTCGGCGGCGATCATCGTCGGCACCCTGCCCCTCATCCCGCTGTTCATGATGCTGATCGGCTGGGCCACGCAGGCGCGGACGGACCGGCAGTGGCGGCTGCTGTCCCGGCTGTCCGGCCACTTCCTGGACGTGGTCGCGGGGCTGCCCACGCTGAAGGTGTTCGGCCGGGCCAAGGCGCAGGCCGAGTCCATCCGGCGGATCACCGGCGAGTACCGCCAGGCGACCATGCGGACCCTGCGGATCGCCTTCATCTCCTCCTTCGCGCTGGAGCTGCTGGCCACGCTGTCGGTGGCGCTGGTGGCCGTGACGATCGGCATGCGGCTGGTCCACGGCGACATGGATCTGTACATCGGGCTGGTGATCCTGGTGCTGGCGCCGGAGGCGTATCTGCCGCTGCGTCAGGTGGGGGCGCAGTACCACGCGGCGGCGGAGGGGCTGGCCGCCGCGGAGGAGATCTTCGAGGTGCTGGAGACACCGGTGCCGGTGTCCGGGACCCGCGCGGTGCCGTCGGGGGCGGTGGCCTTCGAGTCGGTCACGGTGCGGTACCCCGGACGGTCCGCGGACGCGGTGAGCGAGGTGTCGTTCACCGTCGAGCCCGGCGAGACCGTGGCGCTGGTCGGGCCGAGCGGGGTCGGCAAGACCACGCTCCTGAACGTCCTGCTGGGTTTCGTACGGCCCGCCGCCGGCCGGGTACGGGTCGGCGGTGTCGACCTCGCCGAGCTGGACCTCGCCCAGTGGCGGTCGCGGATCGCCTGGGTGCCGCAGCGGCCGCATCTGTACGCCGGGACGATCGCGGAGAACGTGCGGCTGGCGCGGCCGGACGCGGACGACGGTGCGGTCCGGGCGGCGTTGCGGGACGCGGGGGCGCTGGACTTCGTGGACGCGCTGCCGGAGGGCGCCGGCACGGTGCTCGGGGAGGACGGGGCGGGGCTCTCGGCGGGGCAGCGGCAGCGGCTGGCGTTGGCGCGGGCGTTTCTGTCGGATCGCCCGCTGCTGGTGCTGGACGAGCCGACGGCGGCGTTGGACGGGGTGACCGAGTCGGAGGTCGTCTCGGCGGTGCGGCGGCTCGCAGTGGGCCGCACGGTGCTGGTGGTCGTGCACCGGCCCGCGCTGCTGGAGGTGGCCGACAGGGTTGTACGGCTGGAGCCCGCCGGGCCGGAGCCGACGGGTGCAGGTGGGGACAGCGGGGCCACCGCGCGACGCCACCCCCTGGACCCCCGTCCTCACCCACCCGTCACCCGAGGCCCGGCACCGGAAGGTGACCCCGAGGCACTGGCCGCCGCGCCCCTCGCGCCATCGCCGGTGTCCGGCTCGCCCGAGGCGGCAGACCACACCCGCAGCCCCCTCGGCTGGGTCCGGGGGCTCGCTGGGGCGCGGCGGGGGAGGCTGGTGCTGGCGTTGGTGCTGGGGAGTCTCGCGCTCGCGAGTGCCGTGGGGCTGATGGCGACCTCGGGGTGGCTGATCTCCAGGGCGTCGCAGCAGCCGCCGGTGCTGTACCTGATGGTGGCGGTGACGGCGACGAGGGCGTTCGGGATCGGGCGGGCCGTGTTCCGCTACGCCGAGCGGCTGGTCTCGCACGACGCCGTGCTGCGGATGCTCGCCGACACCCGTGTCGCCGTCTACCGGCGTCTGGAGCGCCTGGCGCCCGCCGGGCTGCGCAACGCCCGCCGCGGGGATCTGCTGACCCGCCTGGTCGCGGATGTGGACGAGCTCCAGGACTACTGGCTGCGCTGGCTGCTGCCCGCCGCCGTCGCCCTGTTCGTCTCCGGCGCGACCGTCGGCTTCACCGCCTGGCTGCTCCCCGAGGCGGGCGCCGCCCTCGCGGTGGGCCTGCTCGCGGCCGGGGCCGGTGTGCCCCTGGTGACCGCGGCCGCGGCCCGGCACACCGAGCGCCGGCTCGCACCCGCCCGCGGTGAACTCGCGACCCGCGTCACCGACCTGCTCACCGGCACCGCCGAGCTGACCGTGGCCGGAGCACTGCCCGCCCGTACCGGCGCGGCCCGGCGGGCGGACGGGGCGCTGACCCGGATCGCCTCCCGCGCCGCCGCCGTCACCGCGCTCGGCGACGGGCTCACCGCGCTGGTCTCGGGCCTGACCGTCACGGCCATGGCGCTGTTCGGCGTCCAGGCGGTGGCGGCGGGGCGGCTCGGTGGCGTCGCGCTGGCCGTCGTCGTCCTCACCCCGCTGGCCGCGTTCGAGGCCGTACTCGGGATGCCGCTCGCCGTCCGCCACCGGCAGCGGGTGCGGCGCAGCGCGGAGCGGGTGCGCGAGGTGCTGGACGCGCCGGAGTCGGTGCGCGAGCCCGAGCGGCCCCGGCCGGCGCCCGCGACCCCGTTCCCGGTCGTCCTCAAGGGGCTGGCCGCGCGGCACGAGGGGCAGCGCGGGGAGGCGCTGGCCGGGCTCGACCTGACGCTGGAGCAGGGCCGCCGGATCGCCGTGGTGGGGGCCTCGGGAGCCGGCAAGACGACCCTCGCCCAGGTGCTGCTGCGCTTCCTCGACCCGTGCTCCGGCTCCTACACCCTCGCCGGTGCGGACACCCGCGAGCTGTCCGGCGACGATGTGCGGCGGCTGGTCGGGCTGTGCGCTCAGGACGCGCACCTCTTCGACAGCTCGGTGCGGGAGAACCTGCTGCTGGCCAGGAAGGACGCGACCGAGGACGAGCTGCGCGGGGCGCTGGCGCGGGCCCGGCTGCTCGACTGGGTGGACGGGCTGCCCGACGGCCTGGACACGCTGGTCGGCGAGCACGGGGCGCGGCTGTCCGGTGGCCAGCGGCAGCGCCTCGCACTGGCTCGCGCGCTGCTCGCCGACTTCCCCGTGCTGGTCCTGGACGAGCCGGCCGAGCACCTGGACCTGCCGACGGCCGACGCCCTCACCGCCGATCTGCTGGCCGCCACCGAGGGCCGTACGACGCTGCTGATCACGCACCGGCTCGCCGGTCTCGACGAGGTGGACGAGGTACTGGTGCTGGACGCGGGCCGCGTCGTCCAGCGGGGCCCCTACGCGGAGCTGGCCGCGGTGGACGGTCCGCTGCGCGCGCTGCTGCACCGCGAGGCGGAGACGGAGTCACTGGTCGGGGCCCGGTGACCCCCGGAGCGCCGCGAAGGGGCCGTCGGCGGACGGGGCGGCCCGACAGACGGGCCCACCCGCGGTCGCGCCGGTCTAGCCGTGCTGGGCGAGCAGTCGCTCGATCACGATCGCCACGCCGTCCTCCGTGTTGGCGGCGGTGCGGCCGGAGGCGGCGGCGACCGCGTCGGGGTGGGCGTTGCCCATGGCGTACGACTGCCCGGCCCAGGTCAGCATCTCGATGTCGTTGGGCATGTCCCCGAAGGCGACGACCTCCTCGTGCGAGATGCCGCGCTCGGCACAGCACAGGGCGAGCGTGCTGGCCTTGGAGACGCCGGGACCGCTGAGTTCCAGCAGGGCGCTGGGGCTGGACCGGGTGACCGTGGCGCGCTCGCCGACGGCCAGGCGGGCCAGGGTGAGGAAGGCGTCGGGGTCCAGGGTGGGGTGGTGGGCGAGGATCTTGAGCACGGGCTGTGCGGCGGTCGGCCCGTCCGGCGCGAGCAGTTCCTCCGCGGGCATCCGGTGGCCCGGCACCTCCATGTGCAGCCGGGGATAGGCGGGCTCCTGGTGGAAGCCGTAAGTCTGCTCGACCGCGAACACCGTGCCGGGCGCGGCCTCGCGCAGCAGCCGGACGGCGTCCAGGGCGTTGGCGCGGGCCAGCTCGCGCACCTTGGTGAACCGGTGGGCGCCGGGCCCGCCGTGCAGGTCGACCACGGCGGCACCGTTGCCGCATATGGCCAGCCCGTGGCCGTGGACATGGTCGCTGACGACGTCCATCCAGCGGGCCGGGCGGCCGGTGACGAAGAAGACCTCGATGCCGGCCTGCTCGGCGGCGGCCAGGGCGGCGACGGTCCGCGGGGAAACCGACTTGTCGTCGTGCAGCAGGGTGCCGTCGAGGTCGGTGGCGATCAGCCGCGGGCGGATCGCGGCGGCGGGGGTCCCTGGTTGCCTGGTCGCTGAGGTCATCCGGTCATTCTCGCGCATATGCCCGCACGGGCGTGCGGAAGAGTGCACAGATGAGACACAGATGACGCTCCAGGTGCCCCTGCCGCCCCACGAGGCGTCCGGGACACCTCAGCCCAGCTGCGCGAGGCCCTCCACGGCGATCCGCTCGAAGACCTTCTCGTCCGCGGCGAAGTCGGAGTCCGGGATGGGCCAGTGCAGGACGATCTCGGTGAAGCCGAGGTCCCGGTGGCGGCCGGCGAAGTCCACGAACGCGTCGAGCGAGCCGAGCGGGCGGCTGCGGTCCGGGGTGAAGCCGGTGAGCAGGACCTTCTCCATGCCGGCGGCGTCCCGGCCGGCCTCCGCGCAGGTCTCGGCCAGTCGGTCCAGCTGTCCGCGCAGCGCCTCGACGGACTGCTCCGGGGTGCCCGTCTCGTACAGCTTCGGGTCGCCCGTGGTCACCCATGCCTGGCCGTGGCGCGCGGCGAGCCGCAGCCCGCGCGGGCCGGTGGCGGCGACGGCGAACGGCAGCCGGGGGCGCTGGACGCAGCCCGGAATGTTGCGCGCCTCGTCCGCCGAGTAGAAGCGGCCCTCGTACGTCACCGCGTCCTCGCTGAGCAGCCGGTCGAGCAGCGCTACGAACTCGGCGAACCGGTCGGCGCGCTCGCGCGGGGTCCACGGGTCCTGGCCGAGGGCGGTGGCGTCGAAACCGATGCCGCCGGCGCCGATGCCCAGGGTGACCCGGCCGCCGGAGACGTCGTCCAGGGAGATCAGTTCCTTGGCGAGGGTGACCGGGTGGCGGAAGTTCGGTGAGGTGACCAGGGTGCCCAACCGCATGCGCTGCGTCACCGTCGCTGCCGCCGTCAGCGTGGGGATCGCGCCGAACCACGGCCCGTCGCGGAAGCTTCGCCAGGAGAGATGGTCGTAGGTGTACGCGGCGTGGAAGCCGAGGTCTTCGGCCTGCCGCCAGATCTTCTGTCCTTCGGCCCATCGGTGGATGGGGAGGATCACCGTGCTCAGACGCATGGCCCCGACGATACGCGGGCCTGCGTCGCCACCGATGCGCCAGTCGGCGGCACAGGTCCGGGTAGCGGTGTACGCCTCGCGGAACTCCGACTGCTCGGCGCGCATCCAGGTGGCGCGGTCAGCGGGGGCCGGGAAAGCGCAGGTAGCGCGGGGGGACGGCGGCGGTCAGCCAGACGCCGTTGGCGCTGACGTGGAGGACATGGCCGTCGCGGTGCATGGCGCCGGCGTCGACGACGAGGACCACGGGGCGGCCCCGGCGGGCGCCGACGCGGGTGGCGGTGTCGCGGTCGGGGGAGAGGTGCACGGCGTGCCGGTCCATGGGTTTCAGACCGGTGGCCCGGATGGACTCCAGGGCGCGGGGATGGGTGCCGTGGTAGAGGTACGGCGGTGGGACGGCCGGTGGCAGGCCCAGGTCCACGGTGATGGTGTGGCCCTGGCTGGCGCGGATCCGGGTGCCGTCGATCGTGAAGCGCTGTTTGCCGTTGGTGGCGACGACCCGGTCGAGCTCCTCGCGGGTGAGGGGGAAGCCGTGCTCGGTCGCCGCGGTGATCAGGGCGTCGATGTCCACCCAGCCCGCGGGGTCGGGGGCGAGGCCGATGCGGGCCGGCTGGTGGCGGAGGTGCCGGGAGAGGTACTTCGAGACCTTGACCGTGCGTCTTTCGTCCATGGGTTCAGGGTGGGCGGGAGACGCGGATCACGCATGTCGTTTTCCGCGGTCAGGTTTGATCCACAGACAACCCCGGTTATCCACAGGGGAATGGACGACGTTGTGGACAACTGGGCCGCGCGGTCGGGGTGTTGGGAACCGCCGCCACCGGGCACCCCCCTGGGGTGCGCGCCCCCGGCACCCGGCCCGGCTCACATCTTCGGCTCCACCCGCGCCAGCCGGCGCAGCGCCCCCGGCATCACCCGCGACAGGAAGTGCGCGCCCCGCGCCTCCGGCGTCACCGGGACCACCGGGCGGTTGTGCACCACCGCCTCCAGGATCGCCGAAGCCACCTTCTCCGGCGGGTAGTTGCGCAGGCCGTACAGGCGGGCGGAGTTCTTCTGGAGGCGGCGCTCCTCGGCCGCGTCGGCACCGGCGAAGCGCGCCGTGGACGTGATGTTCGTGTTGACGATGCCGGGGCAGATCGCCGTCACGCCGATGGAGCGCGAGGCCAGTTCGGCGCGCAGGCACTCGGAGAGCATGAGGACCGCCGCCTTGGAGGTGCTGTAGGCGGGCAGGACGCGGGAGGGCTGGAAGGCGGCGGCGGAGGCGATGTTGACGATGTGTCCGCCCTGACCCCGCTCGGCCATCCGCGCCCCGAACAGCCGGCAGCCGTGGATCACGCCCCAGAGGTTGACGTCGAGGACCTTGCGCCAGTCCTCGGTGGTCGTGGCGAAGAAGGACCCGGACAGGCCGATGCCCGCGTTGTTGACCAACACGTCCAGCACGCCGTATGCACGGTGGACCCGCTCGGCCAGCTTCTCCATGGCCTGCTCGTCGGAGACGTCCGCCGTCTCGGCCCAGGCCTCGGGCGCGCCGATCAGCCGGGCGAGCTCCGCCGTGCGGGCCGCCGCCTCCGCGTCGCGGTCGACGGCCACCAGCCGCGCGCCCGCCTCCGCGAACGCGAACGCCGTCGCCCGGCCGATCCCGCTGCCCGCACCGGTGACCAGCACCAGTTGCCCGCCGAATCGCGCCGCATGGGGGCCGGTCGCCCCCGGCTCGGGCCGCCCGCCCTCCACCGACACGATGAACTCCTCGATCCAGGCGGTCAGCTGGTCGGGCCGGGTCCGCGGCGCCCAGTGCTTGGCCGGGAGCGTGCGCCGGGTCAGCTGGGGCACCCAGCGGTCCAGGTCGTCGTAGAGCCGCTCGGACAGGAACGCGTCGCCCTGGGGCGTGATCAGCTGCACCGGCGCGTGCGCGTACGCGTCCGGGCGGGGGTGGCGCAGCCGTGGGCGCACGTTGTCCCGGTACAGCCAGGCGCCGTGGGCCGCGTCGGTGGGCAGGGAGGCGGTCGGGTAGTCGCCGGTGGGGACGCCCTCGGTCCGCTCCAGGAGCCTCGGCCAGTTCTTGCCGAGCGGGCCGCGCCAGGCCAGCTCCGGCAGGGCCGGGGTGTGCAGCATGCCCACGTACCAGGACTTGGCGCCCTGGCCGAGGAGCTGGGCCAGGCGGCGGGGCGTCGGTCGCTTCAGGCGGTCGTTGATCCAGTGCCCGAAGTGGTCCAGGGACGGCCCGGAGATGGTGGTGAAGGAGGCGATACGGCCCTCGGTGCGGCCGACCGTGACGAACTCCCAGGACTGCACCGAGCCCCAGTCGTGGCCGACGAGGTGCACCGGGCTCTCCGGGCTCACCGCGTCCACCACGGCCAGGAAGTCGTCCGTGAGCTTGGCCAGCGTGAAGCCGCCGCGCAACGGCCGCGGCGCGGTGGAGCGGCCGTGGCCCCGGACGTCGTACAGGACCACATGGAAGCGCTCCGCGAGGCGCGGGGCGATCTCGGACCACACCTCCTTGCTGTCCGGATAGCCGTGCACCAGGACCACCGTCGGCTGCCGCGGGTCGCCCAGTTCGGCCACGCACAGTTCGATTCCGCCGGTCCGTACCGTGCGCTCGCGCGCACCCTTCAGCGTCGTCACTTCTCCTCCGCCCAGCGCCGCACGTGCGGCAGGTCGTCATCCAGCCAGAACGCGCTCTCCTCGGGGTCCTTCGAGTCGGTGACCACGAGGATCTCCTCGAACTTCGCCCCCGTGCCCCGGAAGCCCAGGTGCGGTTCCACCGCCCACAGGCCCGGCTGCGGCGGATGGTCCGAGAAGCGGTACGGCGACCACAGCGGTGACCAGCCCTCGCGGTGGCCGTGCAGCGCGTCCGCGGCCAGGCCCTTCAGGGACTGGACGCCGAATCCGAAGAGATGCGGTGACCAGCGGCGCTCCCGCACCCGGTCCACCTTGTGGGCGATCACCCCGAAGGGATAGGCGCGGTGCCGGTTGGCGTAGCCCTGCCGGACCATCAGCCGTTCCACGTCCTCGTAGATCTCGCGCAGGGAGCGCCGCTCGCGCACCTCGCGCAGGATCAGCTCCCGGTGCGCCTCCAGGTCGGACATCAGCCGGTCCTGTACGGGGTTCACCCCGAGGGACCCCGCGTAGCCGATGTCCGCCGTGCAGCCCTCGAACACCGGGGCCATGTCCAGGATGAACGGCATTCCGGGCGCCAGCTCGCGGTCGGTCGGGAAGAACTGGAGCGGGACCCGGAAGTTCACGAACGCCGTACGGTCCCCGAACCAGGCGAAGGGCAGATGGAACCAGTCCCGCACCCCGCGCTCGCGCAGCCACTCCCGCTGCATCCGCGCCGCCGCACGCTCGGTCACACCCGGCTCCAGGCGCGCCGCGACCGCCTCCGCGCACTCGTAGGCGAGGCGCTGCACCCTTCTGAACCCCCGCAGCCCGGTGGGGAGCCCACTGCTCACTGCCGTCGTCATGCCGCCTCGTCCCGTGGTCCGGCCGATTCACGTCGGCTGCGGTACGCGTTCGTAACTTGACAGGCAGAATCTCGCAGTTGTTAGAGGTGGCGTCAATAGGCGGGGGTGGAGACCGGGGACGACTCCGGGTGACCCCTGGGGGATGGCCGGCCCCTAGGGCCCTGTAATACCTGGGTCGGACGCGAAGACGGCTCTGTGGTCTGATGACCCGCGTGGCCGGGGTCACTACCGTTCACCGGGTGACTGTGATCGCGACCGAAAGCCTGAGCAAGCGGTTCCCACGGGTGACCGCGCTCGACCGGCTGTCCGTGGACATCGGCTCCGGGGTGACCGGACTCGTCGGAGCCAACGGCGCCGGCAAGTCCACCCTGATCAAAATCCTGCTGGGGCTGTCCCCCGCCACCGAGGGCAGCGCCCGCGTGCTCGGCCTGGACATCGCCACCGAGGGCGCCGCCATCCGCGAACAGGTCGGCTACATGCCGGAGCACGACTGCCTGCCGCCGGACGTCTCGGCGACCGAGTTCGTCGTGCACATGGCCCGCATGTCGGGGCTGCCGCCCACGGCGGCGCGCGAGCGCACCGCGGACATCCTGCGCCATGTCGGCCTCTACGAGGAGCGTTACCGCCCCATCGGCGGCTACTCCACCGGCATGAAGCAGCGCGTGAAGCTCGCGCAGGCCCTGGTGCACGACCCCAAGCTGGTCTTCCTGGACGAGCCGACCAACGGCCTCGACCCGGTCGGCCGCGACGAGATGCTCGGCCTGATCCGCCGCGTCCACTCCGACTTCGGCATCTCCGTCCTGGTCACCTCGCACCTTCTGGGCGAGCTGGAGCGGACCTGTGACCACGTGGTCGTCATCGACGGCGGCAAGCTGCTGCGCTCCAGCTCCACCACCGACTTCACGCAGACCACGACCACCCTCGCGATCGAGGTCACCGACAGCGACACGCACCCCGACGGCACCGCCGCGGTCCGCGAGGCGCTGCGCGAGCGCGGGGTGGAGACCCGGCACGAGGGCGCGGGCCTGCCCGGCGCCGGCCACATCCTGCTGCTGACCGCCGCGGGCGAGGAGACGTACGACCTGGTGCGCGACGTGGTCGCCGACCTCGGCCTCGGCCTGGTCCGCATGGAGCAGCGCCGGCACCACATCTCCGAGGTTTTCACGACCGACGCCGCCGAAGGCAGCGGTGACGAGCAGCGGAAGGAGGCCGTCGGCCATGGCGGTTGAACAGCCCCTGACCTCGCCTCCGGGCGAGACGACCCGGATCCACGACATCGGCTACCGCGGCTACGACGGACCGCGCCTCGGCCGCGCCTACGCCCGCCGCTCCCTGTACTCGCAGTCCCTGCGCGGCGCCTACGGCCTCGGCCGCTCGGCGAAGTCCAAGGTGCTGCCCATGCTGTTGTTCGCGGTCATGTGCGTGCCCGCCGCCATCATGGTGGCCGTCGCCGTCGCCACCAAGGCGCACGAACTGCCGGTCGCCTACACCCGGTACGCGATCATGCTCCAGGCCGTCATCAGCCTGTACGTCGCCTCCCAGGCGCCCCAGGCCGTCTCCCGCGACCTGCGCTTCAAGACGGTGCCGCTGTACTTCTCGCGGCCGATCGAGACCGCCGACTACGTGCGCGCCAAGTTCGCCGCGCTGGCCTCGGCGATCTTCATCCTCACCGCCGCTCCCCTGCTGGTGATGTACGTGGGGGCGCTGCTGTCCAAGCTGGGCTTCGCCCACCAGACGAAGGAATTCGCCGAGGGACTGGTCTCCGTGGCCCTGCTCTCCCTGCTTTTCGCCGGCATCGGCCTGGTCATCGCCGCCGTCACCCCCCGCCGCGGCTTCGGCATCGCCGCCGTGATCGCCGTCCTGGTCATCACCTACGGGGCGGTCTCCACCCTCCAGGGCATCGCGGAGGTCCAGGGGCACTCCGGGGCGATCCCGTGGATCGGCCTGTTCTCGCCGGTCACCCTGATCGACGGGGTGCAGTCCGCCTTCCTGGGCGCCACCGCCGCAAACCCCGGCGGGGTCGCTCCTTCGAGTGGAGAGGGCATCGTCTACGTCCTCGTCACCCTCGCACTGATCGCCGGCGGCTACGGCCTCCTGGTGCGCCGCTACAAGAAGGTGGGACTGTGACGACCCTCAGCATCGACCATGTCTCCCGCTGGTTCGGCAACGTGGTCGCCGTCAACGACATCACCATGACCATCGGACCGGGCGTGACCGGCCTGCTCGGCCCCAACGGCGCCGGCAAGTCCACCCTGATCAACATGATGGGCGGCTTCCTCGCCCCCTCCACCGGCACGGTCACCCTCGACGGGCAGCCGGTGTGGCGCAACGAGGGGATCTACCGGCACATCGGCATCGTGCCCGAGCGGGAGGCGATGTACGACTTCCTCACCGGGCGCGAGTTCGTGGTCGCCAACGCGGAACTGCACGGCCTCGGCGACAAGGCCGCCCAGCGGGCCCTCGCCACCGTCGAGATGGAGTACGCGCAGGACCGCAGGATCGCCACGTACTCCAAGGGCATGCGCCAGCGCGTGAAGATGGCGAGCGCCCTGGTGCACGACCCCTCGCTGCTCCTGCTGGACGAGCCGTTCAACGGCATGGACCCGCGCCAGCGCATGCAGCTGATGGACCTGCTGCGGAAGATGGGCGACGAGGGCCGCACCGTGCTGTTCTCCTCGCACATCCTGGAGGAGGTCGAGCAGCTCGCCCGGCACATCGAGGTCGTCGTCGCCGGGCGGCACGCGGCCAGCGGCGACTACCGCAGGATCCGCCGCCTGATGACCGACCGCCCGCACCGCTACCTGGTGCGCTCCAGCGACGACCGGGCCCTGGCGGCGGCGCTGATCGCCGACCCGTCCACCGCCGGCATCGAGGTCGACCACACCGAGGGCGCGCTGCGCATCCAGGCCGTCGACTTCGGCCGCTTCACCACTCTGCTGCCGAAGGTCGCCAGGGACCACGGCATCCGGCTGCTCACGGTCTCGCCGTCGGACGAGTCCCTGGAGTCCGTGTTCTCGTACCTGGTCGCGGCGTAGGAGGCCGAAGATGTACGACCCCACAGTCGCCCGACTCACCTACCGGGCCCTGCTCGGCCGCCGCCGGGCCCTCATCCTCGGCGCGCTGCCGCTGCTGCTCATCGTGATCGCCGTGGCCGTACGCGCCCTCAGCGGTGCCGACGACCAGACGGCCGCCAACGTGCTCGGCGGGTTCGCGCTCGCCACCATGGTGCCGATCATCGGTGTCATCGCGGGCACGGGCGCGATCGGTCCGGAGATCGACGACGGCTCTGTCGTCTATCTGCTGGCCAAACCCCTGAAGCGGCCGACGATCATCTTCACCAAGCTGATCGTGGCCATCGCGGTGACCATGGTGTTCTCCGCGGTGCCCACGATGATCGCCGGGCTGATCCTCAACGGCAACGGCCAGCAGATCGCCGTCGCCTACACGGTGGCCGCGCTGGTGGCCTCCATCGCCTACTCCGCGCTGTTCCTGCTGCTCGGCACGGTGTCCCGGCACGCGGTCGTCTTCGGCCTGGTGTACGCCCTGGTCTGGGAGGCGCTGTTCGGGTCCCTGGTGCCGGGGGCGCGCACGCTGAGCGTGCAGCAGTGGGCGCTCGCGGTCGCGCACAAGGTGACCGGGGGCGATCTGGTCACGTCCGACGTCGGGCTGACGACGGCGGTGGTGCTGCTGATCGTGGTGACCGTGCTGGCCACCTGGTACGCGGGCCAGAAGCTGCGCTCGCTGAAGCTGGCGGGGGAGGAGTAGGGCAGTTTTCAGGGGCCCCGGATCTTTGACGGGGACTTCATCCCCGGCCGGGCAGACTGGGCAAATCGGGACGTACGTCTAGGAGGCCGGGGATGACGGAGGAGATAACGGGGGGTGGCGGGGGCGCCGAGGGAGACGCCTTCGAGGGGCTGGTCCTGGACGAGGACTTCGTGCGGTCCGCCGAGACCGCCGAGCCCTCCGCTCGCGCCCGGATGCTGGCCGCCCGCTGGCGCGCCCGGGCCCCGGAACCGCAGCCCTGGCGCTCCGACGAGCCGCCGACGGGCTGGTTCTTCAGCCGGGCACGGCGACGGGGATGGCGCCGGCGGCGGTGAGCCTCCCGCGCCGGCGGGGCGCGCGACCAGCCGGGGCGGAGCCGCGGCCGGTCACGGCGGGCACCCCGGACGGCGCTACGCCAGCAGACCTTCCAGTACCTCGGCGATGCCGTCCTCCTCGTTCGAGGACGTCACCTCGTCGGCCACCGCCTTGAGTTCCTCGTGCGCGTTGGCCATCGCCACGCCCCGCGCGGCCCACCCGAACATCGGGATGTCGTTCGGCATGTCGCCGAAGGCGATCGTGTCCGCGGCCCTGAGGCCCAGGCGGCGCGCGGCCAGGGAGAGTCCCGTCGCCTTGGAGAGGCCGAGGGGCAGCAGCTCCACGATGCCCGCGCCGGCCATCGCGACCGAGACGAAGCCGCCTGCCGCCTGCCGGGCGGCCTCGGCCAGCTCGTCGTCGCCCATCGTCGGATGCTGTATGTAGATCTTGTTCAGCGGCGCGGCCCAGAGGTCGGACGCGTCGGTGAAGGGCACCGCGGGCAGCGGCCCCGCGACGGCGTACCCCGGCCCGACGAGCACCTCGCCGTCCAGCCCGTCCCGGCTCGCCGCGAGGTGCAGCGGGCCGACCTCCGCCTCGATCTTGGCCAGCGCCACCCCCGCCAGCTGACGGTCCAGGGTGACGGACGTCAGCAGGCGGTGCGCCCCGGCGTCGTAGACCTGTCCGCCCTGTCCGCAGACGGCGAGGCCGTCGTAGCCGAGGTCGTCGAGGACATGACGGGTCCAGGGGACGGCCCGGCCGGTGACGACGATGTGCGCCGCGCCCGCCGCGGTGGCCGCGGTGAGCGCGTCGCGGGTGCGCTGGGAGACCGACCCGTCCGCGCGCAGCAGCGTCCCGTCCAGGTCGGTCGCGACCAGCCTGTAGGGGAAGCTCACCGGGTCACCGGCTCCAGGACCTCCCGGCCGCCCAGGTAGGGGCGCAGCACTTCGGGGACCCGGACGGAGCCGTCGGCCAGCTGGTGGTTCTCCAGGATGGCGACGATGGTGCGCGGTACGGCGCACAGCGTGCCGTTGAGCGTGGCGAGCGGCTTGACCTGCTTGCCGTCGCGGACCCGGATGGACAGGCGGCGGGACTGGAACTCGGTGCAGTCCGAGGTCGAGGTCAGCTCGCGGTACTTGCCCTGCGTCGGGATCCACGCCTCGCAGTCGAACTTGCGGGCGGCGGAGGAGCCGAGGTCGCCGGAGGCGACGTCGATCACGCGGAACGGCAGCTCCAGCGAGGACAGCCACTGCTTCTCCCACGCGAGCAGGCGCTGGTGCTCGGCCTGGGAGTCGGCGGGGTCGACGTACGAGAACATCTCGACCTTGTCGAACTGGTGCACGCGGAAGATGCCGCGGGTGTCCTTGCCGTGCGAACCGGCCTCGCGGCGGAAGCAGGGCGAGAAGCCCGCGTAGCGCAGCGGCAGCTTGTCGGCGTCGATGATCTCGTCCATGTGGTACGCCGCGAGGGCCACCTCGGAGGTGCCGACCAGGTAGAGGTCGTCCTTGTCGAGGTGGTAGACGTCCTGCGCGGCCTGGCCGAGGAAGCCGGTGCCGGCCATGGACTGCGGGCGGACCAGCGCCGGGGTCAGCATCGGGGTGAAGCCGGCCGCGGTGGCCTGGGCCATCGCCGCGTTGACCAGAGCCAGCTCCAGCAGGGCGCCGACACCGGTGAGGAAGTAGAAGCGGGAGCCGGAGACCTTGGCGCCGCGCTCGACGTCGATCGCGCCGAGCAGCTGGCCCAGCTCCAGGTGGTCCTTGGGCTCGAAGCCCTCGGCACCGAAGTCGCGGATGGTGCCGTGCGTCTCCAGGGTGACGAAGTCCTCCTCGCCGCCGACGGGCACGTCGGGGTGGACGAGGTTGCCGAGCCGGAGCAGCAGCTCCTGGGTCTCGGCGTCGGCCGCGTCCCGCTCGGCCTCGGCGGCCTTGACGTCGGCCTTGAGCTGCTCGGCGCGCTTGAGCAGCTCGGCCTTCTCGACGGCGTCGGCCTTGGGGATCAGCTTGCCGAGCTGCTTCTGCTCGGCGCGCAGTTCGTCGAAGCGGACGCCGGAAGACCTGCGCCGCTCGTCGGCAGACAGGAGGGAGTCGACGAGCGCGACGTCCTCTCCACGGGCGCGCTGCGACGCGCGCACACGGTCGGGGTCCTCACGGAGCAGGCGAAGGTCAATCACAGGCCCAAGGCTACCGGTGCCGGGATGCCGCTCACGAACCCCTATTACGGCGCGCTTCGATTTGCGGCTTACCGTGCGTTATGCGCTAATTGCCGCGCGTGTCAAGGGAAAGTGTCTCACTCCCTGGGACGGGGCATGCGGCGGGCGCCTGGTTGACTCGATTTCCTTGTGGAGAGCGGGACTTGGCGACCTGGTTGTCCACAGAAATCCACACCCGCCGAAGAGTTATCCACAGGGTGTGGGGAAGCTCTGTGGATGCGGGAATTGATCATTCCGGATCCGTTGGCCGCCTTGCAGAATTCCCCGGCCAAAGTGGATCGACACCCACTTTCGGGTGGAAAACGGTCGCCCCAAAAGATGAACCAAGGGAAACGGGTGGACGAAGGGTGAGTCGACCGACGGCCACCCCGTCGGCTCGCTGTGGAGCGATTTGTCGACCGGGTCGCGCTTCGCTGTCGACTTGTCCCCAGGTCGAGAAGAGGGCCTGTGGATAACTCCTGTGGATAACTAGAAGCGGCCGTCCTGGCAGCGCGCCACCCAGTCCGCGGCCCGCATGAACTCCTCGTCCGAGGTCCCCGGCCGTACGGCGCGTGCCTCGTCCGGCGTGATGTCGGCACGCGGGTACGAGCCGAGGAAGCGCACTTCCAGGCAGAGCCGCTTCAGACCCATGAGCGCCTCCGCCATCCGCCGGTCGGAGATATGGCCCTCGGCGTCCACGCAGAAGCAGTAGTTGCCGATGCCCTCACCGGTCGGCCGGGACTGGAGCAGCATCAGGTTGATGCCGCGCGAGGCGAACTCGCCGAGCAGGTCGCGCAGTCCGCCGGGGTGGTCGGTGCGCTGCCAGAGCACCACCGAGGTCTTGTCGGCACCGGTCTTCGCGGCGGGCCGGGCCGGGCGGCCGACCAGCACGAACCGGGTCTGCGCGTTCTCCGCGTCGTGGATCCCGGTCTCCAGTGCCTCCAGGCCGTACCGGGCGGCGGCGAACTCGCCCGCGAAGGCGGCGTCGTAGCGGCCCTCCTGGACCAGCCTTGCCGCGTCCGCGTTCGAGGCGGCCGACTCCCAGACGGCCTCGGGGAGGTTGGCCTTCAGCCAGTTGCGCACCTGCGGCTGGGCCGCGGGGTGGGCGGACACCGTCTTGATGTCGGCGAGCCGGGTGCCCGGCCGGACCAGCAGCGCGAAGGTGATGGAGAGCAGCACCTCGCGGTAGATCGTCAGCGGCTCGCCCGCGACCAGTCCGTCCAGGGTGGCGGTGATGCCGCCCTCGACCGAGTTCTCGATCGGCACGAACGCGGCCTCGGCCTCGCCGGCCCGCACCGCGTCGAGCGCGGACTGCACCGACACGTACGGGGTCAGCTCACGGGTGGCCGCCTCCGGCAGGGTCCGCAGGGCCACCTCGGTGAAGGTGCCCTCGGGGCCGAGATACGCATAACTCGCTGGCATGGTCCTCACCCTAATGGCCGTGGGCCGTCGTAGCTCAGGCGTCTCAAGATGACCACTCGACCGGGTGGTTTGGAAATGGAAAATCCGCAGAGCCGGTGGAATGTCGGCTAAGGGAATTCGTGAGGTGTCGGCCTTCCGGCCCGGCTGTCTGCCCCGCCGGGCCGGAGTCCCGCTCAGCCCTCCAGCAGCCGCTGGCCCACGTACTCGCCCTTGGCCGCCCCGCCCGGCACCGCGAACAGCGCGCTCGCCTCGTGCCGGATGAACCGCGACAGGGCGTCGCCCCGGTCGAGCTTGCGCTGGACCGGTACGAAGCCGAGCAGCGGGTCCGCCTGCCAGCACACAAAGAGCAGCCCGGCGTCCGGCACCCCGTCCGCGTCGATGCCGTCGTGGTACGAGAACGGGCGCCGCAGCATCGCCGCCCCGCCGTTCTGGTCCGGCCGGGTGATCCGAGCATGCGCGTTGAGCGCGATCACGTAATCGCCCTTGGCGTCGGTCTTCTCCAGCTCCATCGGGGACGTCTCGTGCCCCCCGGTCAGCGGCGCCCCGTCCGACTTGCGGCGCCCGATGACCTGCTCCTGGGCGGGGACGGACAGCTTCTCCCAGTCGTCCAGGAGCATGCGGATCCGGCGTACGACGGCGTAGGAGCCGTTCGCCATCCACGCGGGTTCGCCCGAGGCGGGCACGAAGATCTGCTTGTCGAAGGCCCGGTCCGTCGGCTTCGGGTTGCCCGTGCCGTCGATCTGGCCCATGAGGTTGCGGGCCGTCATCGGGCGGGCGGTGGCGCCCGGCGTGCGGTTGAAGCCGTTCATCTGCCAGCGCACCCGCGCGGTCGCCCCGGCGTCCTTCTGGATCGCGCGCAGGGCGTGGAAGGCGACCAGGGCGTCGTTCGCGCCGATCTGCACCCACAGATCGCCGTCGCTGCGCGCCTTGTCGAGGTGGTCGGAGGAGAAGGCGGGCAGCGGATCGAGAGCGGCGGGCCGTTGCTTCTCCAGCCCGGTGCGGGCGAAGAAGCTGTGCCCGAAGCCGAAGGTGACCGTCAGCGAGGACGGCCCCGCGTCCCGCGCCACATCGGTGTCGTCGTGCGGGGCCGGCTCGCCCGCCATCAGCCGCTCGGCCGTCGCCGACCAGCGGCGCAGCAGGGCTGCCGCCTCCTTGCGGCCCGTGCCCGCCGCCAGATCGAAGGCGATGAGATGACCGCAGGCCTGGAGGCCCTCGGTGATGCCGGGCTGGTGTTTCACGTGAAACATCGCACGGTCGGTGCCCACCGAGGTGAGCGGGGTGGCCGGGGCGGGCGCGGCGGCATAGCCGGCGGCCCCGCCCGCCGCGCCGAGCACCAGCCCGGTGGCGCCTGCGGTGCCGAGCAGAGCGCGCCGGGAGACGCCCCCGGAACGGGCCTCATGCGCCGGGGCCTCGGGGCCGCGCGCCTGCTGGGTGGACTGGTCGGTCATGGTCTGGTTCAGCCGATCTGCGCGTTCTTGGAGACGGTCACTTCGTCGATGTCGGAGGTGCGGACGGTGACGGCGACCTTCCAGTCGCCGGCCATCGGGATCTGCACCCCGTCAGCCGACCAGTGGCCGGTGGTGATGTGTTCGGGGGTCACGGAGAGCGGACCGATCTTCTTCGCCTCCAGGGTGAGGGCGATCGTCACCTCCGGGACGTCGAAAAGCTGCCCGCCGGGCTTGCGGACGAACAGGTGCACCGCATTGGCGCCCGCGTGGGCGGGGTCGATGTCGAGGGCGACCACGCCCTTGCCGTTCGTACCGCCCGTGTCGAAGGGCAGGCTGAGGGACAGGGAGCCGTTCGCGGGGGCCGTGACGGCGCCGGTGGCGGCCTTGGCCTCCTGCTCGGTGCGGCCAGGCTCGGTCTGCGTCAGCGCGGTGGTGACGGCGAGCAGGACGACCGCGATGGCGGCCTCGGCGAGCACAGAGCGGCGCAGCCCGGAACGCCCCGCGTCACCGTCCCGCAGCCGCTTGCGCCGGGCGGCCTCCACCGCGGCCCGCTGCCGAGCGAGCTGCGCGGCGCGCCGGGAGTCGCCGGGGGCCTCGGGGTCGGGCTCGGCCGCGTCAGCCGTGGCGGGGCCGTGCCCGGTCGGGTCCGCCGTCTCGGTCTCCGCCGTCCCCGTGTCCCGGCCGGCGGTCGTCGGCACCGCGGTGACGGACTCCTTCCCGGCATTTGCCTTGCCCGCGGCCTGTTCCCCTTTCGCGGCCCGCTCTTCCTCCGCTGCCGGCTCCCCCGCAGCGCCCTCATCCGCGAGCCGTCCGGTCCATCGCCGGGAGACCGATGCGATGCCCACCATGACCGCCACCAAGGCGATCTTGGCCAGCAGCAGCTGTCCGTACCGGGTGCCGGTGAAGGCGGACCAGGAGCCGAGCTGGCGCCAGGACTGGTAGACGCCGGTGGCGACGAGAGCCACCACGGAGCCGAAGGCCAGCCGGGAGAAGCGGCGTACCGCGGCGGCCTCGACCGGGGTCTCGGCGGGCGCACGGTACAGAGCGACCAGCAGCGCGGTGAGCCCGCCCAGCCAGGCGGCGACGGCGAGCAGATGGACGATGTCGACCGGCATGGCGATGCCCGGCTGGAGTCCGACCGAGGCGTGCTCGGACAGCGCCCAGCTGGTCGCGAGCCCGGCCGCGACGACCACGCCCCCGATCCCGAGCCCGAAGGCCAGGTCCCGCTTCTCCGCGCCCTCCTCGCGCCGCTGGTACGAGCCGAACAGGACGGCGATGAACAGCGCGGCCGCGGCGAGCAGCAGCAGCCGGGAGACCAGCGCGGCCCCCGGCTTGGTCTCCAGCACCTGGCCGAGCAGGCCGAGGTCGAAGACGTCGGCGACCTTCCCGGAGGTGGTGTACGAGCCGCGCAGGAGCAGCAGCCACAGGGTGGCCGCGGTCAGCGCCAGCCAGCCGCCGACGACCAGCCGTTGCAGCGCCCGTACGCCCGCGCCGCGGCGCCAGCACAAGAGGACGAAGGCCGCGCCGCCCACGAGCACGATGTAACCGGCGTACGACACGTAACGCCCGGCCTGGTAGAGGCCGCCGACGACCCCGCCGCCGACGGTCGGACCGGTGCCGGAGACGACGGTCGGCGAGGGTGCCACGATGGAGAAGGTGTAGGCGCCGGCCACCGGATGGCTGTCGGCGGACACGACCTCGTAGGTGACGGTGTAGGTGCCCTTGCCGAGTCCGCCCTTGAGCCGTACGGCGTACGTCGTCCCGCGCACGTTCGCGGGGGCGCCGGTCTGGACGGCCTTGCCCCGTGGGTCGAGGACGCGCAGCGAGTCGCCGTTCATCGCGACCTTCTCGGAGAAGGTGAGCGAGACGCGGGCGGGCGGCTGCTGGACCACCACCCCCTGCGCGGGGTCGCTGCCGGTCAGCGCCGCGTGCGCGGAGGCCGGTCCGGCGCCCGCGAGCAGTGCGGCCAGGGCGGTGAGGAACAGCAGCGCCAGGGTCCGCGGGCGGGGGGTGATGGTCCGGGTCACGGTGGTCCCTTCCCTCAGTTGCCGGTCGTCGGGTGGTACGTGGCGGACTTCACCGGCATCGTGACGGTGACGGGCCCGCTCTTGGCGAAGGTGAGCTTGAGGGTGACCGTCTGGCCCTGCTTCGGCCGGTGCCGGAGCTGCTCGAACATCAGGTGGTTGCCACCGCTCTTGAAGACGAGCCGGCCGTGGGCGGGTATGGCGAAGGAGGACTGCTCCCGCATCTCGCCGCCCATGGTGCTGTGCATGGTGACCTGACCGGCCGCGTCGCTGGTCACCTTGGTCAGCTCGTCCTTCGTGCCGCCCTTGTTGGTGATCGTCAGGAAGCCGGCGGCCATGTCGGCGGAGACGGGCTGCGGCATGTAGCTGCCGCTGACCGAGAGTTCGGCCTTGGTGGTGGCCGGGGAGCCCGAGCAGCCCGCGAGGGCCAGCGCGCCCGCGAGTGCCGTGGCCAGGACGAGGGGTCGGCGGTTCACGGCTTGGCTCCCTTGACGAGCTTGGGCAGGTCCTTGATGTAGTCGTCGACCGTGGCACTGTCGTTGATCATGACGTACCCGCCGTTGGTCTTCGGCGAGAAGGCCATCACCTGGGTGCCGTGCACGGAGACGAGCTTGCCGTCCTTCTTCGTCGTCGGCTCGACGGAGATGCCGAGGGACCGGGCGGCGGCCTGGACGGACTTGAAGTCACCGGTCAGGCCGACGAACCGCGGGTCGATGCCCTTGAGCCAGCTGCGGAGCGTGGCCGGGGTGTCGCGGCCGGGGTCGGTGGTCACGAACACGACCCGCAGGTCGTCGCGCTGGGCCGGGGTCAGCGACTTCTGGGCGGCGACGGCGATGTTGCTCATGGTCGTCGGGCAGATGTCGGGGCAGTGCGTGTAGCCGAAGTAGAGCAGGGTCGGGTGGCCCTGGGTCTCCTTGCGGAGGTCGTACTTCTTGCCGTGGGTGTCGGTGAGGACCAGATCGGGCTTGGCCCAGGGCTGGTCGAACACGATGGCGGGGCCGCGCTGCCCGGACTCCTGGGAGACCGAGGAGATGGGCGACTGGCTGTCGGCGCTGTCCTGGCTGCCGCAGGCGGAGAGGGTCAGGGTGGCGGCGGCGAGCAGCGCGGCCGCGGCGAACGTCTTCTTGCGCATAGAGAAATGTCCCAGATGTGAGAACTCCGGCGCGCGCCGGGGTCGTACGTGGGCCAAGCCTGGCACGGCCCCGGCGCGCGCTGCGGAACGGCGGGTCTAGGCGGTGCGGCGGCGCCCGGCGAGGACGCCGTAGGCCACGCCCGCGGCGCCGACGACGATCCCGGCGACGCCGAGCACCCGTGCGGTGGTGTCACTGCCGCCCCCGGAGTCCGGGGCGGCGGTGTTCTCCTTCTTGTCGTCGGAGGCGTTCTGGGCACTCGCCGCGCCGTGCTCGTCGGCCGCGGCGGTCAGCTGGAGCACCGGGGCCGGGTTCTGCGGCTCGTCCTGGCCCGCCTGCGGCACCTCGATCCAGCGCACGACGGCGTCGTCCGAGTACGTCTGGAGCGCCTTGAACACGAGCTGGTCGGTGTTGTCGGGCAGCGCGCCGACGGAGAGCGGGAACTTCTGGAAGTAGCCGGGCTCGATGCCCTTGCCGTCGGCGGTCCAGGTGACCTTGGTGACGGCCTGGTCGATCGTCTCGCCGTGCACGGTCAGCGGCTTGGCGAGCTTGGACTTGGTGAGTTGCACACTCCAGCCCGGAATGGGCTGGGCCATGACGGAGGCCAGCGGATGGTCGGCGGGGAGGTTCACCTCGACCTTGGTGGTCGAGGCGTTGTCGCGCTCGTTGGGGACCTTGAAGTCGACGACCGCGTAGCTGCCCTTGGCCGCGGCGCCCTCGGGCTGCACGGTCACATGCGCGAAGGCGGGAGCGGACAGGGCGAGCACCGCGGTACCGGCGACGGCGGCACCGGCGGCGAGACGGGCGGCCGTGCGGCGGGTGGCGCCACGGCCGGCGGCGACGCTGGGAACGAGCTGGGAAACCTGCATGGCAGGAGCACTCCATGGTGAGAGGTCCGGTGAGGAAGAAAGGCGCGCGGGCGCGCGCGGGCCGCGCGACGGCGGCCGCCTCCTCGGGTCCCGGAGCTGTCTCAGGGCATGGGGCGGGCGCGTCGCGTCAGGCGGCGAGTCGCAGTGCGGCGGCGGGCGGACCGCGCCGGATCACCGAGTGCTGGAGTGCGAGGGTGGCGGGGGCGGGCGGCTCGTCCCGGTCGCCCCGCCGGGCGGCCGGCGCGGGCTCGGCCGGGGTCAGCAGCCCGGCGCACAGGGCGCCCACGAAGGCGAGCGCCGCGCGCAGGGATCGTACGAGCGCCGCCTCGGCGGCTTCGTGGGCCGAGTGCGCCGACAGTTCGAGCAGCCGCAGCACGGCCAGGTCGCCGCGGCGCAGCAGCCAGCCGACCGCGACGGCCGCGAGCAGGTGCCCGAGCAGCATCGGCAGCGAGGGCAGCAGCGCCGCCCAGGTACCGGTGGCGCCGGCCGTGTGCGGCAGGGGCACGGGGGTCCCGGCCACGGGGCGGCCCGAGCGGTCGATGAGGCGGGCGGCGAGCAGCAGGTGGAAGGCGTGGCCGGGGGAGAGCGCGGTGGCGTTCGCCCCGCACAGCAGCCGGGAGGCCTGTTCGACCAGCGCGGCGTCGCCGAGCGCGGTCCCGCCCGGAGCGCTCTGCCCCATCGGCATCCCGCCCATGGCCATGCCCGCTCCGTGCTGGCCCAGTCCGAACAGCGTGTGCAGCGCGGTCTGGCCGAGGGCGAGGAACGCGGCGATGCCCGGCAGCGAGCGGGCCCGCCCGGCGAGCGGGACCACGAGCAGCAGGGAGCCGAGGAAGCCCGCGCCGAGCGTCCACAGCGGCACGCTCGCGCAGGAGGCCAGGGCGTGCCCGGCCGCGGCCAGCACGACGCAGACCGCGGCGAAGACCGCGGCCCGCAGCATCCGGAGTCCGGCTCCGGGACGCGCCGTGCGCGCGTGAAGGGCAGACATGGCGGCCTCATCATCCCACCGCGCGCCGCGCCGCCCTACGCCAGGTCCGGTCAACACCTCCCCTGGCCGACGCGAGAGGTATGCCCCCACATACACCGATTCCTCCCAGGACGCATCGGCTGTATGGGCGCAGTCACGTCAACGGGGTGCTTACGGCCATCTATGGGCGGCAATAGGTATCGGTATGTCGAGCCGCGGCCTGGAGGCTGGAGCATGAGCATCTGGTGGTCACTCCATCTGCGGCGCGAGGCCGCGAGCGTGCCGCTCGCGCGGCGGCTCCTGATCGGCACCATGGAGACGGCCGGGGTGGACCCGGAGATCTCCTACGACCTCTCCGTCGCCCTCAGCGAGGCCTGCGCGAATGCCGTCGAGCACGGCGGCGGCGACGGCACTGCGCCGGTGTACCGGGTGACCGCGTACCTCGACGGCGAGAAGTGCCGGATCGAGGTGGCCGACTCCGGCCCCGGCTTCCAGCACACCCGCGAGCTGCGCCCGGCCCGCCCCGACGCCGAGCACGGCCGCGGCCTGTGCCTGATCCGCGAACTCGCCGACCACGTCCACATCGGCCCCAAGCCCGGCCGCCGCGGCACGGTGGTCAGCTTCGACAAGATCCTCAAGTGGCGCGACGACGCCCCGCTGCTGGCGGTGTGAGCCCGAGGGGGCGCGGCGCGCCCGCCGGACCCGCGGACGACGACGGCCGGGCACCCCGCGGTGCCCGGCCGTCCACCTGCGGAGGTCAGCCCTTCAGCGCGGCCATCCACGCCTCGACGTCCGCGGAGCGTCGCGGCAGGGCGGCCGAGAGGTTCCGGTTGCCGTCCTCGGTCACCAGGATGTCGTCCTCGATCCGGACGCCGATGCCCCGGTACTCCTCGGGCACGGTGAGGTCGTCGGCCTGGAAGTACAGGCCGGGCTCGACGGTGAGCACCATGCCCGGCTCCAGCACGCCGTTCACGTACGTCTCGGTGCGCGCGACCGCGCAGTCGTGGACGTCCATGCCGAGCATGTGACCGGTGCCGTGCAGGGTCCAGCGGCGCTGGAGGCCCAGCTCCAGGACGCGCTCGACCGGGCCCTCGACCAGGCCCCACTCGACCAGCTTCTCGGCCAGCACCCGCTGGGACGCGTCGTGGAAGTCGCGGTACTTGGCGCCCGGCTTCACCGCCGCGATGCCGGCCTCCTGGGCCTCGTACACCGCGTCGTACACCTTCTTCTGGAGCTCGCTGTACGTGCCGTTGATGGGCAGCGTGCGCGTGACGTCGGCGGTGTAAAGGGTGTGCGTCTCCACGCCGGCGTCGAGCAGCAGCAGGTCGCCGGAGCGGACCGGGCCGTCGTTGCGGACCCAGTGCAGGGTGCAGGCGTGCGGTCCGGCGGCGCAGATCGAGCCGTAGCCGATGTCGTTGCCCTCGACGCGGGCGCGCAGGAAGAAGGTGCCCTCGATGTAGCGCTCGCTGGTGGCCTCGGCCTTGTCGAGGACCTTCACCACGTCCTCGAAGCCGCGCACCGTGGAGTCGACGGCCTTCTGCAGCTCCCGGACCTCGAAGTCGTCCTTGATCAGCCGCATCTCGGAGAGGAAGACGCGCAGTTCCTCGTCGCGCTCGGCGGTGACCTTGTCGGTCAGGGCCGCCTCGATGCCGGCGTCGTAGCCGCGCACGACGCGCACCGGGCCGGTGGCCTCGCGCAGCGTGCCGGCCAGCTCGCGCACATCGGCGGCGGGGATGCCGTACAGCGCCTCGGACTCGGCGAGGGAGTTGCGGCGGCCGACCCACAGCTCGCCCTGGCCGTCGAGCCAGAACTCGCCGTTCGCGCGGTTGGAGCGGGGCAGCAGGTAGATCGTCGCCTGGTGGCCCTCGCCCGCGGGCTCCAGCACGAGGACGCCGTCCTCCGTCTGGTTGCCGGTGAGGTACGCGTACTCGACGGAGGAGCGGAAGGCGTAGTCCGTGTCGTTCGAGCGGGTCTTCAGGTTGCCCGCCGGGATCACCAGGCGCTCGCCCGGAAAGCGCGCGGAGAGCGCGGCGCGGCGGCGCGCGGTCTCGGCGGCCTGCTCGATGGGCTTCAGGTCACGCAGCTCGGTGTCGGCCCAGCCGGACTGCATGCTCTCGGCCAGCTCGTCGGAGACACCTGGGTACAGGCCGTTCTTCCGCTGCTTGATGGGCTCCTCGGACTCGGTTTCCGGGGTCGCCGGAATGAGTTCGTCGGCCACGTGTTCCTCCTCGGTACGGCGTGTGATCTCCCCCGGAGCGGTCCGTGCGGCTCGCCACGATGGGGTCACTGTGTCCGAGCCGGGGACCTCCATCATCGTACGGTCGTACCGGGACGGGCCAGGGGCGGTTGTCCGGCCATGCCGGCGGCCGGCCGGTCACCGGGCGCTCACGCCGGTCCGGGGCCCCCGCGCGCCGCCTGCCTCAGTCGAAGCGGGCCGCCAGCAGCACCACGTCCTCCCTGCTGCCCGCGGTCTCCGGGCCGTCCGGCAGCACCATGTCCAGGACATGGTCGGCGATGGCTCCGGGGTCCTGCCGCAGCGCCCGCGGGACGCTCGCGGCGGCCGAGTGCAGCCGGGCGAAGGCACGGTCCATCGGGTCGCCGGTACGGTGCAGCAGCCCGTCGGTGTAGAGCAGCACCGTCTCGCCCGCCTCGGCCTCGATCTCCGTGCTGGGCGCCTCCCAGCACGAGAGCATGTTGAGCGGCGCGGAGACCGAGGTCTCGGCGAACTCGGTGCGCCGCTCCCCGATCAGCAGCGGCGGGCTGTGCCCGGCACCCGCCAGGGTGACCCGGCGCAGCGCGGGCTCGCAGTAGGCGAACAGGGCGGTGGCCGAGCGGGCGGGCTCGGTCAGCCGCAGCAGCAGCTCCAGGTCGGACAGGACGGCGACCGGATCCTCGCCCTCCATCACGGCGTACGCGCGCAGCGAGGCGCGCAGCCGGCCCATGGCGGCCACCGCGCTCGGCCCCGAACCGCTGACCGAGCCGACCGACAGGCCGAGCGCCGCGTCCGGCAGCGGCAGCGCGTCGTACCAGTCGCCGCCGCCGCGCGGTCCGGTGCGGTGCCGGGCGGCGAGCTGGACGCCGGGCACGCGGGGCAGCCGGGAGGGCAGCAGCTCCTCGGTGAGGGTGGCCACGCAGGCGCGGGTGCGCTCCACCTCCCGCAGCCTGGCCAGGTGTTCGGTGGCGTGCCGGATGTACAGGCCCGCGAGATGGCGCTGCCGCTCACGGGGTTCGGCGGGTTCGTCGTAGAGCCAGACGGCGGTGCCGAGCCGGCCGGCACCGTCGGTGGCGAGCGGCAGGGCGTAGCTGGCGGCGTAGCCGAGGCGGGCGGCGACCTCGCGGTGCCGGGGGTCGAGGTCGTCCTCGGCGAACAGGTCGGCGTGGACGATCTCGGCGGTGCCCGCGGTGTCGTACGGCAGCGCGCCGCGCGGCACGGTCTCCAGGTGGCCGAGGTCGGCGTGACCGAGGCCGAGGCCGCGCGTGGTGCGGGGGCCGCCGTCACCGGGGTCCAGCACGACGAGGCCGCGGCGGGCGCCGACGAGGGCGGCCGTGGCGCCCAGCAATTCGTCGAGAGCGGGCTCCAACGCGCTGGTGCGAACGAGCCGTTCGGTCAGTTCGTGCAGCGTGGTGAGGTCGGAGACCCAGCCGGCGAGCCGGTCCTGGAGGAGGGTGCCGGGGGCGGGGACCGGGGGGTGCGGCGCGGGGACGGCGGGGACGGGGTCCGCGATGGTGCCCGCGGTGGCCTCCGGGGCGGGAGAGGCGGGCGCGACAGTGTGGGCGGGCGTGGGAAGGGTGGGATCGATTCCGGCCACTTTCGGGGGGTGAGGGGCGCTCATGGCGCGCGGCCTTCAGACTGGTGCACAGTGCTCAAAAGCATCGCAAACCCCCAGGTGATTCTGCGCCGCTAGCAGTGTCTCCACATGTACACGCACTCGTGAGGGGATGTCCAGCATTGTCCTGCGGGGTTTCCTGGTGTCCACGGGACTGGTGGGTGATTTCCGGGAACCCCTTGCCTTACTGGCAAGTTGGCTCAAAACTGCCTGGGGGAACGGTCCACTGCGGTCGACTGGGCTCGCTCCACGGAGCGTCACAGCGGTCGTGATGGGTACGTACTCGGAGAAGGCCAGGGGTGGTCGGGGGCCACCCGGAACCTGGCGACGGACCCGGGCGTCATAGCCACCGACGGCCGAGCCCCATCCTCCCGTGGCGGAGGCGGAGAGAACGACGCGCGACGGCAAACGCCATGCTTCGCCACCCCCGCGCCGCGACCGTGCCTGCCTTGACTGCCGTGGACGCGGTCGCGAACGACGCTCGAACCCCTGGGGATCCCCCGCCGTACGCGGGGATGTGATGCGCCACCAGGTACGCACAGTGCAGTGATCGACTCATGTTGTGATGTGGACCACGGTGTTGCCAGCGGTGCAACGGAAAGGAACGAGCGCTCATGCGCGAGATCCTCGGAAGGCGACGCAGGCTCCTGTCCAAGCGACGGAACGACGGGACGCCTGAGCCGATCGGCGCGGCCCTGACCTTCGCGACGGAGTGGCAGTGGCCCGTACTACCGGGCGTGGCCCCGGACCCGGAGGGCCGGGCCCGCTGCGGCTGCCCCGACCCGGAGTGCACGGTCCCCGGCGCCCACCCCTTCGACCCCGGCCTGCTCGCGGCCACGACCGACGCCTGCATGGTGCGCTGGTGGTGGACCAACCGGCCGAGCGCGCCCGTCATCCTCGCGACCGGCGGAAAGGCGCCCTGCGCGGTCAGCCTGCCCGCGCTCGCGGCGTCCCGCGCCCTCGCCCTGCTCGACGCGCGAGGCATGCGCCTCGGCCCGGTCGTCGCCTCGCCCACCCGCTGGGCGCTGCTCGTCGAGCCGTACTCCATGGAGCAGTTGGGCGAGCTGCTCTACGCCAAGGACCACGTCCCCGGCTCGCTGCGCTTCCACGGCGAGGGCGGCTATATCGCGCTGCCCCCGTCCGAGACCGGCGCGGGCGCGGTGCGCTGGGAACGGGCGCCGCTGCCGGGTTCCGCCGCGCCCTGGGTGCCGGACGTCGAGGCGGTCGTGGACGCCGTGGTCGAGGCCCTCACTCGTACGGGTGTGAGCGCGCCCGAGTTGTAGGCCTCTCCGGCGCGCACGGTGCGGGTGGGCGTGCCCCGCTCGTTATGTTCCGCCCATGCTGCGAATTTTTGGGGGCCATGGAACGCGCCGGCCGCGCGACGGCGGACGCCGGCGCCCGGACGGCACAGGGCCGGGGTACGACGGCGGAGCGGATCGGATGCCGGTGGGGGACGGCGGTGTGCGCGACCGGGAGCCGGCGGCGGACGGCGGTGTGCGCGACCGGGAGCCGGCGGCGGACGGTGGTGCGCGTGACCGGGTGCCGGTGGATGGCGGTGCGCGTGACCGGGTGCCGGCCGAGGTCGGGACCGGCCTTTGGGCCGCAACCGGAGGCGAGGCCAACTCGCCGTGCACAGAAGGCGGTTCGTCGGAGTCCCGCGGCGTGTCCGGTGACGGAGCCGACCCGCGGCCGAAGGGCGGGTTCCGGCGGGCGCGGTACGGAAAGGCCGATCCGCGGCGGGTGCATCTCGTCGGGCTCGCGTGCGTGGTGACGGCCGCCGTGGTGCTGCCGCTGACCGTGGCGTCCGCCGGGCAGGTCCGGGACGTGAGCGACGTCCTGGTGCCGGGCGCGCCGCGGCACGGTGACGGCAAGGACCCCTCGGCCGCGCCCGGCCACTCGCCCGGACTGCTGGGCCTGGGCCTCGCCACCGCCGCCCGCTGCGGCCCCCAGCTCAGCTCCCCCGAGGGCATCGAGGCGCAGACCTGCGTGCTGATCCAGGGCGCCGACACCTGGGCGCGCACCTACTACCGCAACACCACCGGGAAGTCGCTGGACGCCGAGCTGAGCCTCATGGGGCCCGGCGGCCGTACCACGCGTACGCGCTGCGACACGGGGACCGACGACGAACCCGCCACCTGTGAGACCCCCCGCGAGCACAGCCGGGGCGGGGCGGACGCGTACACGGCCGTCGCGGAGTTCGCCGAGGGCGGGCCGCGCGGGGCGCTGCTGCTGCGCTCGGGCAGCAACTCCGGTGATCCGGACGGCGCTTGACGCCGCGCCGAGTGCCGGACGCGGGCATGAAAAGACCCGGTTGCTGGCGACGGGGGATGCACCAGCAACCGGGCTACTGGAACGGTAACAAGAGATCGGCCGTTCGCAAATTCCGACTCAGGCATTCGGCCATCGAATTCCCACCGATTCCCGTGTCGGAGCGGGGAGTTGTGACCGGATTCACCCGTCGGCGACCCGGTGTCATGACTGACCGACCGGTCAGTCATGACACCGGTGCGGGTGCCGTCAGCTGAGCGTGACCTGCCGGTTGGTCAGTCCGCCGCGGGCCCGGCGCTCCTCCGGAGTGAGCGGTTCCTCGACGGCGAGGGCGGCGGTCAGGCGCTCGGCGAACTCGGCGGCCGGCTTCTCCACGTCCTCCGCGCGGACCTCGCTCGGCAGGTCCCAGACCGGCACGGTGAGGCCGTGAGCACGGAAGGAGCCGACCAGCCGGGTGCCCTCGCCGAGGCTGGAGCGGCCCTGGGCGTGCAGGCGCGCGAGAGCGTCCAGAAGCCGCTCCTCCGGGTGGGGCATCACCCAGCGCAGGTGGTTCTTCTCGGGGGTCTCGCACCAGTACGCCGCGTCCACGCCGGTCAGCCGCACGGTCGGGATCGCCGCCGCGTTGGCCCGCTCCAGGGAGGCGGCGACCTCCGGGGTGGCGTTCTCCGCGTCCGGGACCCAGAACTCGAAGCCGCTGTGCACGACCGGCTCGAACGGGGCGTCCGCCGCCAGCAGGTCCTGGAGGCGGGGGCCCTCGGCGGGGGCGCGCCGGCCCTGCACCGGGGTGCCGGGCTCCGCTTCCAGCGCGCGCTGGAGGGTGTCGGCCAGGTCGCGGCTGATGTCGCCGGAGGACGTGTCGTTCTGAAGACCGATCAGGATCGAGCCGTCGTCGCGGCGCAGGGCGGGCCAGGCCATGGGCAGCACCGTGGCGAGCGTGACCGAGGGGACGCCCTCGGGCAGGCCGGCCGCGAGGGTCAGCTCGGCCGTGGCGGCCGGGACCAGTTCGCGCAGCGCCACCCAGTCGCACTCGCCGGGCAGCCCCTCGAACGGACGGTGCACCAGCTCGGTCACCGCGTGGGCGGCGGCCCGGCCGTGGCACGCCTTGTAGCGCCGGCCGCTGCCGCAGGGGCAGGGCTCGCGGCCGCCGACCACCGGAATGGCGCCGTCCGCCCCGCCGGTCGGCTGCGGGCTCTTGGCCTTCGTCTGGGGTCGCTTCTTGGCCATCGTGGATGTCTCCCGGTTACGGCGCTTCTCGTACGGCGGGAGCCTAGCCGCTCACGCCATCCCCGACGGGAACCTGTGGATAACGGGGGCCGAGGGGAGCGTTGGGTGAGCGGGGGCGCGGTGCGTGGAGAGGCCGGCGGTGTGATGTCGCGTCCGCCGCCTGCCGCCTGCCGCCTGCCGCCCGTCGTGCACCGCGACCCGTCCTCGGACCTCGGGGGCTCTCCCCGGACTTGGGGCCGGCCCGGACCATGTCCTGCCGTGAGCGTCGATCCGCCACCTTTGGCCAGCGGCGCCTGCCGTGGGCCCCAGCGGCCAGTCCCCGAAGCTTGGCACTTCGCCCCGGACGCCAGCGGGCCGCCGCAGAGCACCAGCACCCGCCCCGGAGCCTCAGCACCCGTCCCAGAGCCTCAGCACCCGCCCCCCTCGTCCCGTTCCCCGGATCCCCAACACCCGCGTCCCGCTCCCCGGAAGCCCAGCACCGCCCCGGCTCACCGCCGCCCCGACCGGACCGCCGCTCAGGCCAAGTCCTCGAATACCTCCGTGAGGTCGAGACCGGACAGGTCCGGCGGTGCCGATGCGGTGAGCGCGGCGGTGACATGGCCGCGGCGGCAGCGGGCATCCGGGTCGTGCACGTCCCCGTGGACCACCACCCAGACCGTCACCTCGCCGCGGACGTCGTCCCGTACTCCCCAGTCGTCGGCGAGCGCGGTGATGATGGCCAGCCCCCGGCCGCCGTGCGCGGTCACCGAGGGGGTGGCCGGCGCCGGGCGGGTCGGGCCCCCGCCGTCCGTGACCTCCACGATGAGCCGGCCGCCGGTGTCCACCCGCCACGCGGCCCGCACGTCACCGCCGTCGGGTCCGTCGCCGCTGCCCGCCCCGCTGCCACCCAGCGGCCGGCCGTGCTTGCACGCATTGCTCAGCAGTTCGGAAAGGATCAGTACGGCATCGTCGACCACCGATTCCGCCACGCCTCCGCCGCGCAGCTGCGCGCGCATCCGGCGCCTCGCGTCCCCCACGCCCGCAGGGCCATGGGGTACGGCCATGCACGACGACGTGGGCACCTCCTGTGCCACCACCAACGCCACCCCCGAGACCTCCTTCGCCCCACGCCACGGTGTGGATGCCCCAGCGATCTGTGCCGGAAACCGGCCAATCCCCTTCCGGTGACGCATTCACCGGACGCGCACACGCTCTGAACGCGCCGGAGCACTCCCTATGACGGCGCCGGTGACCGGCCGGGATGTCCGGCCAGGGCGTCGGTAGGCAGGATCAGCGGCCGAGCTGGTCCAGCACCGCGCGCGGCCGGTTGGTGATGATCGCGTCGACGCCGAGCCCGAGGCAGAGTTCGACGTCCTCGGGCTCGTTCACGGTCCACACGTGCACCTGGTGCCCGGCCCGCTTCAGCCGCTCCACGTATCCGGGGTGGTTGCGCACGATGCGCACCGAGGGCCCCGCGATGCCCACCCCGGCCGGCAGCCGTCCGTCGCGCAGCCGGGGTGAGAGCCACTGCACCAGGTAGACCGTCGGCAGGGTCGGCGCCGCCGCGTGCACCCGGTGCAGCGAGCGTGCCGAAAAGCTCATGATCCGCACGGGCGACTCGGCGGCTGTGGCGGGCGCGGCCAGGTTGAACCGTCCGAGCAGGCCGAGCAGCTTCTCCTCGACCTGGCCCGCCCAGCGGGTGGGGTGCTTGGTCTCGATGGCCAGTTCGACGCGCCGCCCGGCGTCCGCGACCAGTTCGAGCAGCCGCTCCAGGGTGAGGACGGAGGTCTCCTCGCGGTCCTCCGGGCGGTGCTCCCAGTCGGGCTCCTCGACCCGGCCGCGATAGGGCTCACCGGTCTTCCACGAACCGAAGTCCAGCGCGGCGAGATCGGCGAGCTCCAGGGTGGAGACGGCGCCGCGGCCGTTGGAGGTGCGGTTCACCCGCCGGTCGTGGACGCAGACCAGGTGGCCGTCGGCGGTCAGCCGCACATCGCACTCGAGGGCGTCCGCGCCGTCCTCGATCGCCTTGCGGTAGGCGGCCAGGGTGTGTTCCGGTGCGTCTTCGGAAGCTCCCCGGTGGGCGACGACCTGGACGGAGAGCTGTCGTGCGTGCGTGGTCACCGCGTCATGGTGCCACCACCGCGGGGCACACGTGGCGGCACTCAGGCGTCCGAGCGGCGAACGGTGGCACACGACATACCGTTTTATGTAACTTTTCCTATGAATGCCCTGGGTAAGGGCTGGCCCTGGACCCACAGCCACGGCTTATGGTGCTCTGACGGCCCGTGGGAAAAGCTGACTGCAGCAAACTGGAACAGTGAACGCAGGACCATGCGCAGCCGCATCGTGACAGGCCACGACCAGCGCGCACGCGCCGCCGAGCGTGCACGGACGTGACCGAGCGCGACCGAGGACCAACAGCCGTGGATCGAGGAGTAGAGCTGTGAGCACCGAGAACGAGGGCAACGCGGTACCCCCGGCCCCGTCCGCACCTCCCGTGCCGGTGGCCTCTCCCGACGCGTCCCCGCGGGCACACACCGCGCCGGAGGGGAACGAGGGGCCGGCGGGCCCGGAGCACCCCGCCGACCAGCAGCCGGGGCAGACCCCGCAGGCCGCCCAGCCGCACCAGGGGGGCCGGCCCCCGCAGCCGCACCACGCACCTCAGGGGGGCCAGGGCTACCCCGCCGCGCCGGGCGGCACCGAGCCGACCACCCCCCTGCCGCCGGTTCCGGGGACCGCCCCGCAGCCTTCGGCCGCCGGTCCCGAGGGCGCCTGGCCGCCCCCGCCGCCCGGCACCCCGGCCTACGCCGACGGCGCGGGCGGCGCGGGTGGCGGTGCCGCCTGGGGAGCGTCGTACCAGCAGCCCGCCCCCAGGCCGCGCGGACGCGGTGGACTGCTCGCCGCGGTCCTGGTGGCCGCGCTGGTCGCGGGCGGTCTGGGCGGCGGCCTCGGCTACACCCTGGCCAGGAACAACGACAACGGCGGCTCCACCACCGTCTCCGCCTCCGACAACGGCGCGGCGCAGGTCAAGCGCGCCCCCGGCACCATCGCCAACGTGGCGGCCAAGGCGCTGCCCAGCACCGTCACCATCGAGGCCGAGGGCTCCAACGGCGACGGCGGCACCGGCACCGGCTTCGTCTTCGACAAGCAGGGCCACATCATCACCAACAACCACGTGGTGGCGGACGCCCTCGACGGCGGCAAGCTGACCGCCACGTTCCCGGACGGCCGTAAGTACGACGCCGAGGTCGTCGGTCACGCGCAGGGCTACGACGTGGCGGTCATCAAGCTCAAGAACCCGCCCTCCGACCTCAGCCCGCTGCCGCTCGGCGACTCCGACAAGGTGGCCGTCGGCGACGAGACGATCGCCATCGGCGCCCCCTTCGGCCTGTCGAACACGGTGACGACCGGCATCATCAGCGCCAAGAACCGCCCGGTGGCCTCCAGCGACGGCAGCGCCACCAGCAAGGCGTCGTACATGAACGCGCTGCAGACCGACGCGTCCATCAATCCGGGCAACTCCGGCGGCCCGCTGCTGGACGCCTCCGGCGCGGTGATCGGCATCAACTCGGCGATCCAGTCCTCGGGCAGCGGTGGCGGCTTCGGCTCCGGCGGTCAGTCCGGTTCGATCGGCCTCGGCTTCGCCATCCCGATCAACCAGGCCAAGTACGTCGCCCAACAGCTGATCAAGACCGGCAAGCCGGTGTACGCCAAGATCGGCGCGTCCGTCTCCCTGGAGGACTCCTCGGACGGCGCGAAGATCACCGACCAGGGCGCGGCCGGCGCCGCCGCGGTCGAGGCGGACGGCCCGGCGGCCAAGGCGGGCCTCAAGCCCGGCGACGTGATCACCAAGCTCGACGACGCGGTGATCGACAGCGGCCCCACCCTGATCGGCGAGATCTGGACCCACAAGCCCGGCGACAAGGTGACGATCACCTACAAGCGCGGCGGCCAGGAGCACACGGTCGACCTGACCCTCGGCGCCCGCGTCGGCGACAGCTGACCACCCCCCTGCCACCGGGGGGCGTCCCCAACGCCCCCGCGACCGCCCCCGTGCCGGTACGCTGTACCCGCTCCGCCCCAGGTGGGCGGCGCGGGGAGGTGTGCCCGAGCGGCCTAAGGGAACGGTCTTGAAAACCGTCGTGGCAGCGATGTCACCGTGGGTTCAAATCCCACCGCCTCCGCACAGGTCACAAGCCTTGCAGGCTGGAAGGGGTGTCTCTCCTGAGAGACACCCCTTCTGGGCGGGGCCTTCTGAGGGCTCGACACCGGATTCAGATGAGCGTTGCCGGACCGACCAGCGGCTTTGTCGTGGTCTTCGTTCCGCTGCAGAGGTAGAGTCCTTCGCTGCCCTCGACCCACGAGTACTCACCGATGGCAGGGGAGTGCTTCAGGATTTTTGTCCTGAAGAAGCCTTGGTAGAGAAAGGCTTTCTTTCCCGCCGGCACCGTGAACGAAATGGTCTCGGTTGTGGACTTGCTTGTCTCCGCACTGAAAGTAAAGCTGAACCCGAACGTCTTCGAAGCCTTGGCGATTTCGAACGATCCTTCGATCGTGTATTGTGCGGAGACCGTCAACGATTCACTGTGAGTGAATCCCTCAGTGACGGACTTGGTATATGTTGCCTCGGCCTCGCTTGCACTGTTGTCGATGCAGCAGAGACTTTTCAGATCCGGCGCGTAGAACACGACAGCGCGACGCTCGTTCGTCGAGGACATGATGCTGACCGACTTGTCGAACGTGTCCTTCCCGGCGTGCGGGAGATCATCGAAGATGGTGAACTCTTCGATCTCGTCCGGCTCGCCTTCAATTTCGCTCTCTGTGAGGTTCCGCGGGAGTGTCACGGCGACTCCTGGGTTAGCTGGTGATCGGACAGAGCTTCTTGTCGTCCTGGGTCTGGTCGTAGACCGTCGTCATGTTCTTTTCCGGACCGCTGCTGTTGTAGACAGTCGGGTACAGAATCGACCTCATGGTGAAGTCGAGAGAAGCGTCGTGTCGCGTAGCACTCTTCTTGCTTTTGTAATTTTTGATCTGGAGTCGCCATGTGACGGAAAGGATGCCCACGCCTTGGTTCGTTTTCCGGCTCGGGTTCCTGACCAGGCAGACGAGAATTTCTCGATCGACACCACCTTTTCTTGTGTCGTAGTCATTGCTCTTGAAGCTCTCCTCTTGCAGCGGGCTGATCTGGTTGGTCAGGGTTGCCTCGATCCCTTCCCTGGAAATGCCTTCGACAATGGCGGCCGAGATGTTGCTCCCGAGTTGTCTGTACTTCTTCTTGATGGCATCGGCGCTCGTGCCCTCAAGGTTGTAGGACTCTTTCCTGTATCCGGTCTGTCCCCAGCGCCTGTCCGGCTGTTCACTCTTCTTGCAGGTAGCCCTGTCGATCTTCGGCTTCTTCTGGTTCAGGGCTTCCCAGCGCTTGGCGACCACGAGTTCCGTCAGATCGCTCGTGGTCTTGCGCCCTGCCTGGTCGTCCACCACCCAGGTACCGGAAGGGTGGGCACAATGTTCTGCTCAGCCAATGTGGCGAGAAAATACACGCCCTCAGGATTGTTCTCGGCGAACTGCTGGCCGAAGTCTCGATCTCCGTAGTTCGCTCCTGCGATCTGACTGACGAACTCCTGTCCCCCCGGATTATCATTCAGAATGAAACCGAGGAAGCTGTCCAGGCCATTATGTCCTGAGATCAACTCCGAGTCGATGGTGCCGCCCTCAAGGCTGTAGCTCGACACTTCGTCGATGAACGAGGCGGCAGCCGCCGGTGCAATGGATCCCGCGGGAACTCGTTCCGCGATGCAGAAAACCTCTGCTGTGCCGCCAGTGGGCAGTTGCCCCCTGATTTCGTCGATATAGCGCTGCAAGGTTTTTTCAGAAGTCTGCTCGCAGGTGAGGCCCACCTTGTGGAGTTCCTTCTGGAGAATTTCCACCTCCACCTTGCTCGGCGTCGTCTCCCGCATGCTCATAGGTTCTTCGAGTACCTCGTCCGGCTCCCCTTCTTCTTCCTCCTAGGGGGCGGCATAATTAACAGATGATTCCATGGTTTCCTTCATTCCTGGACGACATGGCAGATTCCTGTGCGGACATCAGCGTCGAAACCATGGCTCCCCTCTTCCTGTCAGATCGCAGGCCGCACCGTCGGGAAATCACTCGTATGGTGAGACCCTGTGGATCGCGCCGGCGGGCCGCAACTCGGATGGAGTTCAGCTGGAGACAGATCGCGCCGGGCGCAGGAAGATGGGAGCGGGCCGTGCGTGCTGAGCACGGATCGTCACCCTGATCCCAGCTGGAGGCAGCCATGGGTGCCGTTCTCGGTGACGTGCTGGGTTTCGCGGCCGGCGTGGCGGTCAGTCCGCTTCCGATCATCGCCGTCATCCTCGTCCTCGCCACGCCCCGAGGGCGCCTCAACGGAATCCTCTTCACCGCCGGCTGGATCATCGGACTGGCGGTCCTGGGTGCCGTGATGCTGGCAGTCGCCTCGCCGGCGCACGCCTCGGCGCACAAACACCCGTCCACCTGGGTGGGGGCCCTCAAGCTCGCGCTCGGTCTGCTCCTGCTTTTCTTCGGCGCCGGGCGGTGGCGGCGGCGCCCGAAGGATCCCTCGCAGGCGAAGCTGCCGAAGTGGATGGGTGCGATCGACCACCTCACGCCGGTCAAGATCTTCGGGGTCGGAACGGCCCTGGCCGCGCTCAACGCCAAGAACGCGCCGCTGACCATCGCCGCGGGGGCGGCCATCGGCTCGGCCGGCCTCCCGGTCGGGCAGCAGATCGCGTCGCTGGCGATCTTCGTGGCGATCGCGACGCTCGGCCTGCTGGTCCCGCTCGGCGTCTTCCTGTTCGGAGGGGAACGGGCCAGGACGACGCTCGGGAACTGGAAGGACTGGGCGGCTGAGCACAATGTCGCCGTGATGGCCGTCCTGTTCTTCGTCCTCGGGCTGAAGCTGCTCGGAGACGGCATCGCGATCATCGTCTCCTGACAGGCGGGGCGGAAGGGTGTTCGCGCTGCTCCGGGCCGTGGGCGGACGGTTCCCTCGGGGGAGGACCCCAGGGGGCCGGCGTACTCCTGCTCCACCTTCAGGAGGTGGTGCCGTCCCCACCCGTACAACCTGAGGGGGACCCCGCTTCGGCACCTGCGGCCGATCCCCGCACGCGCGGGCCGCTCATAGCGTGGGGGCATGACCACACCCGTCTGCACCAGCGCCTCGGCAGCGGCCCCTGCGTACCCGTCGTTCACGTCGTACGTGCGGGCCCGCCGGCCCGTCCTGCTGCGCGCCGCGCGCTCGCTGACCGCGAACCCCTGCGACGCCGAGGACCTGTTGCAGACCGCGCTGGCCAAGACCTACGTCGCCTGGGAGCGGATCGAGAACCAGCGGGCGCTCGACGGCTATGTGCGCCGCGCGCTGCTGAACACGCGGACCTCGCAGTGGCGCAAGCGCCGGGTGGACGAGTTCGCCTGCGACGAGCTGCCCGAGCCGGAGCCGCGGTCCGACGACGACCCGGCCGAGCGGCAGGCGCTGCACGACGCGATGTGGCGGGCCGTCATGAAGCTGCCCACCCGGCAGCGGGCCATGGTCGTCCTGCGGTACTACGAGGACCTCAGCGAGGCCCAGACCGCGGAGGTGCTGGGCGTCTCGGTGGGCACCGTGAAGTCCGCGGTGTCGCGGGCGCTCGGGAAGCTGCGCGAGGACCCGGAGCTGGGACTGGGGGCGGCGCGGTAGACGCGCCCCCGTACGGGCTTTCCGCCGGGGCCGCTGGTCCGGGGAGCGGCGGTCTTCCGCTGCCGGGCGCCAGTGACATTCCACCTAGTGACATACCGCACGGTATGTGCGCAGAATCAGCGCACGCCCCCCTACTACCGCGTAGGCACCGTCGCCGGGAGGACTCCGTGCTGAGCACCATGCAGGACGTACCGCTGCTGATCTCCAGGATCCTGACCCACGGGTCGACGGTCCACGGGACCTCGCAGGTGGCCACCTGGACCGGTGAGCCCGAGCCGCGGCGGCGTTCCTTCGCCGAGGTCGGCGCCCGCTCGGCCCAGCTGGCCCACGCCCTGCGCGACACCCTCGGGGTCACCGGCGACCAGCGCGTGGCCACCCTGATGTGGAACAACGCCGAGCATGTGGAGGCGTACTTCGCGATCCCCTCCATGGGCGCGGTGCTGCACACCCTCAACCTGCGGCTGCCCGCCGAGCAGTTGGCGTGGATCATCAACCACGCCGCCGACCATGTGATCATCGTCAACGGCTCCCTGATCCCGATGATCGCCCCGCTGCTGCCGCAGCTGACGACCGTCCGGCACCTCGTGGTCACCGGTCCCGGCGACCGCGCCCCGCTGGCCGGCGCCGCCGTCCAGGTGCACGAGTACGAGGAGCTGATCGCGGACCGGCCGACCCACTTCGACTGGCCCGAGCTGGACGAACGCCAGGCAGCCGCCATGTGCTACACCTCCGGCACCACCGGCGACCCCAAGGGCGTGGTCTACAGCCACCGTTCGGTCTACCTGCACTCCATGCACGCGCAGACCACGCAGTCGATGGGCCTGACGGACAGGGACACCACGCTCGTCGTCGTGCCCCAGTTCCACGTCAACGCCTGGGGTCTGCCGCACGCCACCTTCCTGACCGGCGTCAACATGCTGATGCCGGACCGCTTCCTGCAGCCCGCGCCGCTCGCCGAGATGATCGAACGGGAGCGGCCGACCCACGCGGCGGCCGTGCCCACCATCTGGCAGGGCCTGCTGGCCGAACTGCTCGCCCACCCCCGTGACGTCTCCACCCTCACCCATGTCACCATCGGCGGCGCGGCCTGCCCGCCCGGCCTGATGCGGGCCTTCGACGAACTGGGCATGACCGTCGTGCACGCCTGGGGCATGACGGAGACCTCCCCGCTCGGCACCGTGGCCCGTCCGCCGGCCGGCGCCCTCGGCACGGACGAGGAGTTCGGCTACCGCCTCACCCAGGGCCGCTTCCCGGCCTCCGTCGAGGCCCGCCTCACCGGTCCGGGCGGCGAACGGCTGCCCTGGGACGGCGAGTCGGCCGGCGAGCTGGAGGTGCGCGGCCCCTGGATCGCGGGCGCCTACTACAACGGCCCCGACGCCGAACCCCTGCGCCCCGCCGACAAGTTCAGCGAGGACGGCTGGCTGAAGACCGGCGACGTCGGCGTCATCTCCCCCGACGGCTTCCTCACCCTCACCGACCGCGCCAAGGACGTCATCAAGTCCGGCGGCGAGTGGATCTCCTCCGTGGAGCTGGAGAACGCGCTGATGTCCCACCCGGACGTCGCCGAGGCCGCGGTGGTCGCCGTACCGGACGACAAGTGGGGCGAGCGGCCGCTGGCCACGGTCGTCCTGCGGGAGGGGGCGGGCGCCGACTTCCCGACCCTGCGTGCCTTCCTCGCCGAGGAGGCCCACATCGCCCGCTGGCAGCTGCCCGAGCGCTGGACGATCGTGGAGTCGCTGCCGAAGACGAGCGTGGGCAAGTTCGACAAGAAGATGCTGCGCAGGCGGTATGCGGACGGCGACCTGGACGTCACCCGCCTGTGAGCCACGTGGACGGGGCCGGACATCCGCCCGGCCCCGTCCACGTGTCCGCCCACTCCTGCTAGTTGGTGCCGATCCGGGACAGCAGGTCCACGATCCGGGACTGCACCTCGGTGCTGGTGGACCGCTCCGCGAGGAACAGCACCGTCTCGCCCGAGGCCAGCCGGGGCAGGTCCGCGTGCTCGACGGCCGCCGTGTAGACGACCAACGGGGTGCGGTTGAGCTGCCCGTTCGCGCGCAGCCAGTCCACGATCCCGGCCCGCCGCCGGTGCACCTGCATCAGGTCCATCACCACGAGGTTCGGCCGGAACCGGCCCGCCAGCGCCACCGCGTCGCTGTCGCTCGTGGCCCGTGCCACCTGCATCCCGCGCCGCTCCAGCGTCGCGGTCAGGGCCAGCCCGATCTCCTCGTGCTCCTCGATCAGCAGCACCCGCGGCGGATGCTGCTCGCTGTCGCGCGGGGCGAGCGCCTTCAGCAGGACGGCGGGATCGGCGCCGTACGCCGCCTCCCGCGTCGCCTGCCCGAGCCCGGCCGTGACCAGTACCGGCACCTCGGCGGCGACGGCGGCCTGGCGCAGCGACTGGAGGGCGGTGCGGGTGATCGGGCCGGTCAGCGGGTCCACGAACAGCGCGGCGGGGAAGGCCGCGATCTGCGCGTCGACCTCCTCGCGCGAGTGCACGACCACCGGCCGGTAGCCGCGCTCGCTCAGCGCCGCCTGCGTGGTCACGTCCGGCGCGGGCCACACCAGCAGTCGGCGCGGATTGTCCAGCGGCTCCGGCGGCAGTTCGTCGTCCATCGGCTGCGGCCGCGGCGTGTCCGCCACCTCGACGGCCCCGCCGGGACCGTCCAGCGGCTCGGGCCCCTCGGCCGCGTCGGCGTCCGGCGCGCCGATGGCGTACGACCGACCGCCGCCCTCGGTCCCCGGCGCGAGCCGCGACGCGCCGGGCAGCGACGAAGCCTGCGCGGGCGCCGCCTCGGCCGTCGGCTCCTGCCGCGTGGCCGGATCGGGCGGGGTGCCGAGCTTGCGCCGCCGCCCGGAGCCACCCGGCGCGTGCGGCGGCGGCGTCGCCTGTCCGGCCTGCCGTACGAACGGCACGCCCTGCCCGAGCGTGCGCACGCTGATGGCCCGGCCCTGGGTGGAGTCGGGGTCGTACGCGGGCCCGCCCCCGGTGGCCTCGGCGGGCAGCGGCAACGGCTGCGCGACCCGTCGCGGCTGCGCGGCGGGCAGCGGAGTGCCGGCCGCGGGCGTCGCCTGCGGCGGTACGGGGGTCCCGGCGGCCGGGGTCGCGGTCTGCGGGGGCACGGCGGGGCCGGGGGCCGGCGCGGGCCGCGGTGCGGTGGCCTCGGCGGGCAGCGGCAGGGGCTGCGCGGCGGGCGCCCCGGCGGCCGGGGCGGCGGGCTGGGCCGTGGGTGGTTGCGCAGCCGGCCCCGCGGGCTGCGCGGGCGCGGGCCGACCGGCGGACGGCGGGGCGCCCTGGGGCACGCCCGGAGCGACAGGAGCGGTCGCGGTGGCCGGAGCGGCGGGCATCGCGGTGGCCGCCGGAGCGGCAGGGGCAGCGGGGGCGGCCGGGCTGCCCAGGGTCATCGGAGCCGACGCGGGCACGGCGACCGCGGGCCCGGTCTGGAGCGGGATGCCCTGCCCGTTCGGGCCCTGGGCCTGTGCCGGGAAGGCCGTTCCGGGGGTACCGACCTGTGCCGGGGCCACCGGGCGGGGCCCCTGCGCGGGCACGGTGATCGCGGGACCGGACTGGAGGCGGCCGGCCTGGCCGTCGGCCCCCTGCTCCGCGGAAGCGGGGTGCGCGGGAGCCGCCGGGGCCGGAGCCGCCGACGCCGCACCGGAATCCGCGGCCGGGGCGGGGGCCTGCGCGGGAGGTGCCACCGCGCGGCGGCGCCTGCCGGTCGGCGCGGTGGTCGGATGCGGCTGCGGCGGAGTGTGATCATCGGCCTGGCTCAGCGGTACGGCGTCGTGCCGCCCCTCCTCACCGGGTGCGCCCGCACCGGCCGGCGGCACCGGAACCGGCCCGGCCCCCGGCGCCGCGGCGTGTGCCGTCGGCTGCGGGGCGCGGTCGGCCGCGGCGGGCGGCAGGGCGAAGACCGTACGCTCGCCCGCCTCCTGGGCGGCGGCCCGCTCGGCCGCGGCGGCCAGCGCACGGCGCCGCCGCCCGGTGGGCTGCCCCTCCTCGGCGGCACCCTCGGCGCCCGGCGCGCCCTGGGCGCTCTCGCCCCGGCCCACCGGCAGCGCGGCCTGGGCGACCGGCTCGGCGCCGGGCCGGGCGTGGTGCCCGGCGGGCGCGGGCACGCCTCCCGGCGGCACGGTGCCCCCGAGTCCGGTACCGGAGGCGGCGGCTCCCGCGGCATGCTCGGCCGCGGTCACCACGGCGCCCTCGCTCACTCCGTCGGCATCGGCGTCGGCGCGGGCGGGACCCAGCTCGGCGGGCCGCCCGCGACGCCGTCCGGTACCACCGGAGCCACCCTGCGTGGCCTCGGCCGGAACCTCGGTCGTCTCGTCGGCGGGCCCTGCCGCGCGCCTGCGACGGCGGCCGGTGGGCACGGCCCCGTCACCGGACGGCGTGCCCGAACCGGAGGGATCGGCGTCGAGGAAGGCGTCCGTGGAGCCCCGCCGGGCCCGCCGCCGCCCGCCGTCGAAGGTCTCGTCCGCCGTCTCGGCGGGCTCCGCCTGGACGGGCGGTGCCGTGACGGCGCCCGCGCCGCCGCCGAGCGGCACCTCCAGGACGTACGCGTTGCCGCTCATGCCCGGCACCTCGTGCGTCTGGAGCACCCCGCCGTGGGCGCGCACGATCCCGCGCACGATCGGCTCGTGCACCGGGTCGCCGCCGGCGTACGGACCGCGCACCTCGATCCGGGCGACCGAGCCGCGCTGCGCGGCCGCGACCACCACCGTGTTGTCGAGGTAACCGCCCGTGGAGACGGGCGCGTTGCCGGTCGCGTCGACGCCCGCGACGTCCGCCACCAGGTGGGCGAGAGCGGTGGCGAGCCGCTGCGGGTCGACCTCGGCCTCGATGGGTGGCGCGTGCACCGCGAACTGCACCCGGCCGGGACCGATCAGCTCCACCGCGCCGTCCACACCGGCGGCGACGACGGCGTCCAGCATCACCTTCGTACGGGTGATGTCCTCGCTGCCGGTGTCGATCCGCTGGTAGGCGAGGACGTTGTCGATGAGGGTGGTGATCCGCGAGTACCCGGCGGACAGGTGGTGCAGCACCTGGTTGGCCTCGGGCCACAGCTGCCCGGCGTCGTCGGCGGCCAGCGCGGCCAGCTCGCGGCGCAGCTCGTCCAGGGGGCCGCGCAGCGACCGCCCGAGCAGGGTGAGCAGCTGCTCGTGCCGCCCGGCCAGCGCCTCGTACCGGTCCTTCTCCCGCTCGCCGAGCGCGGCGTACCGCTCCTCGCCCGCCGCCAGTTCCTCCGCGTGCTGCTCGCGCAGCTCGGCCAGCTCGGTCTCGTACTTCTCGCGCAGCTCCCCGACCTCGGTGGCGTGCTGCCCGCGCAGTGCGGTGAGGGCGGCGGCGTGCTCCTCGGAGAGCTTCTCCAGCTGCTCGGCGTGCGCCTGCTCCAGCGTGGCCTTCTCGTCCACCAGGGAGTCGAAGGGCCGCCGGTCGGTGAAGGTCATCACGGCGCCGACGAGCTGGTCCCCGTCGCGCACCGGCGCGGTGGTCAGGTCGACCGGCACCGGGTGGTCGCCCTTGGCCCACAGCACCTGCCCGCGCACCCGGTGCTTGCGCCCGGAGCGCAGGGTGTCGGCGAGCGGCGACTCGGCGTACGGGAAGGGGGAGCCGTCCGCGCGCGAGTGCAGGACGAGGTTGTGCAGCTCCTTGCCGCCCAGCTCGCCCGCCCGGTAGCCGAGGATCTGCGCGGCGGCCGGGTTGACGAGCACGATCCGCCCGTCGGTGTCGGTGCCGACGACGCCCTCGGACGCGGCGCGCAGGATCATTTCGGTCTGCCGCTGCGAGCGGGCCAGCTCGGCCTCGGTGTCGACGGTCCCGGACAGGTCCCGGACGACGATCATCAGCAGCTCGTCGCCCGTGTAGCCGTAACCGTCGTACGCCTGCTGCCCGTTCTCCAGGTTCGCGCTGGTGACCTCGACCGGGAACTCGTGCCCGTCGGTGCGCCGGGCGACCATCCGCGCCGGCTTGGTCCTGCCCTGCGGGTCCCGCTGGCCGGGGCGCCGCATGGAGCCCGGAATGAGCCGCGAGTCGAACTCGGGCAGCAGATCGAGCAGCCCGCGCCCGACGAGCGCGGTGCCGGGCGCCTCGAAGGCTTCCAGCGCGATGGTGTTGGCGTTGACGACGGTGCCGTTGGCGTTGACCAGGACCAACGCGTCCGGCAGAGCGTCGAGTATGGCTGCGAGGCGAGCAGCGCCTCGGGATGGCCTGCTGCTCACGAGACGCTTCCTCCCTGTTACCGCACCTTGCCGACCGCTCCGGCCATCTTGCCAACCGGCCCGCGACGTGTCACGCGAGGGAGTCTATGCGCACGTGTTGTGCCGGGGGCGTCGGATGAGAGGGAGGTCCCACGGGGAAGTGACGCCGATGCGGTGACGACCGGACCTCCGTCCCTGCTCTGCCCGGCCTTACCCGATCTTCGGCAGCAGCGGCACCATCTTGTTCCACCGGTCGATCTCGCACCCGTTGTGCCGGTCGTACGACGCATCGACGGGCCGTCCCGCCCAGCTGCCGGTGACCCGCGCGGTGGCGGGCCCGCCGGAGATCATGGAGCAGATGGTGCCGGGCGGCACCGGCGCGAAGAGGTCCCGCCCCCACTGCGTCTGCGCGTCAAGCTGCCGACAGGCACCCTCCACATCCGGGTGATGCCCGCCGGAGGGATGACAGAACAGCTCGTACGTCCCGTCCCGCCCGGCCCCGGCATGCCGTACGACGACGGTGAGGTGATCCCCGCGCCCCTGGGGGAGGGCGCCGGCGGGCACGGCGGTCAGCGGTACGGCGACGGCGGCGGCGGTGGCGACGAGGGCGAGGGCGCCGCGGCGGGCGCGCCCGGCGGCAACCGGAAGAAGAGAGTCCATGCCCTCCTCAACGCCCGACCCCGGCGGACGTTGCGCCGCGTTCCCCCGGAAAGCGCCACCCCGGCGAAGAAGCCCTTTGCCCTGCGGCCCGCCTGCCTAGTACCGTGGTGCTCGATTGGTGACGGGCCCTGCGGCTGTGTCATCATCTGCACGCACCACTCGCGCGCTCGCGTGAGCGGTTGTGCTGGAGGCGTCGCCTAGTCCGGTCTATGGCGCCGCACTGCTAATGCGGTTTGGGTCTTAACACCCATCGAGGGTTCAAATCCCTCCGCCTCCGCCCCAACCGAAGCCCCGGTCCACTGGACCGGGGCTTCGTCGTTCCCCCGACGTACTCCGCCCCTCACCCCTCTCCTGGGCGTTTCCGCAGGTCAGAAGGGGTGTGCGGATCGGATTTCACATGACGGCGGCAGTCATGTAATGTTCTTCCTGTCGCCGGGACGGGCCGAAAGGAACGGAAACGGAGACAAGAACAAAAAAATAAGCACTCGTAGCTTAACGGATAGAGCATCTGACTACGGATCAGAAGGTTGCAGGTTCGAATCCTGCCGAGTGCACATCAAAGCAGAGGCCCCGGAGAGATCCGGGGCCTCTGGTCGTTTTGACCCCCGCCATCGCTGACCGGCCTCTCGAATCCCTGATGGCCTGATCCGGCATCCACCAGCGATCAGATGATCTGAAGGAAGTGCCCTGGACGGCCCGGTGTCAGGGGCCCGAGGGGTGGACGTCGTCCAGGCTGTCGACGATCGTCACCGACGGTGGATGCGGGGGCACGGGTACCTGGATGAGGATGGGCACGTAGACCACGTCGCCGTGCCGGTACTCGGCCTTCCACGAACTCCGGTAGCAGGTGGTGGCGTCCGGGCTGGGCTGTGTCGCGTAGCACCGAAGGGCCGTCCCGGTGGATTCGGCCTGCGAACCCCGTGCCGGGGAGAACGCCGTACAACAGGAGGCGGCGACCAGGAGACTGATGCCCAGCAAGGTTGCCTTCCGCATCGTCATCAACCCCTTCCGGGTCGCGGAGACACTCGTCAGCGTTTCGGGTCGTGGAGTTTGCGCGCGGCCTCCTGCCGGGAATGGACGCCGAGCTTGGCCAGCACCGCGCCCACGTGGTGCCCGGCGGTCTTGGGTGTGATGTAGAGGCGGGCGGCGATCTCGGCGTCCGTGAGACTCTCGTCCAGCAGCTTGAGCACGTCCATCTCGCGGGTGGTCAGCCCGTACGGATTGGCCAGGGTGGCCCTCCGGGGGCCGCGCCTGACAGGGCGGACACCCCGGCCACGCATCACGGCGCGGGTGCGCGCCACGGCCGGCCGGGCGCCGAGCGCCTCGAAGACGGCCAGCGCCTGGTGCAGCGCCGGCGCGTCGCCGGACAGACGGACCAGCGCGGCTTCGTACGGGCAGCCGAGGCTGTCCCACTGAGCGGCCGCGCCGTCCCAGTCACCGGCCAGTTCCCGTGCGTAGGGTCCGGCCGCGGGCACCCGCGGGGGTGTTCCTCCGGCGCGGCGGATCCAGCAGGCCAGCGGCCCGGAGAGCCAGGGATGGCTTCGATCCGCCGAGGCGTCCAGACCGCGTCGGGCCTCCGTCCGCACCCGTTCGGGATCGCCGCCGAGCCAGGCCGCCTCGACTCGGGCCTCCCACCCGAGGCCCGTGTCCAGCAGGCAGCCCGAGTCGACCAGTCCCGCCGCCTGCTCCAGCAGTGGCCATGCGGGGCCGTTGTCCTGGCGGGCCCGCACCAGGCCCAGCACGGTCAAGGCCATCGCCCGGACGGCGGGTGGTGAGCCGGGGTGGGAGAGGACCCCCTGCGCGGCGTCGGCGGCCTGGGCCCACAAGCCCCGGTTGAGCAGCCCCCAGCTGCCCCAGGCCCTCGTGCACAGCAGGTGGGGCAGCAGATCGTGATCGAGGCAGTGGGCCTCCGCGCGGTCCACGGCCGCGGTCGTCCGTCCGGTGTCGCGCCGGAGTGCGGTGAACCAGCACATGACGGATGCCAGGAAGCCGGCGTCCTCCGGAGGAACCTGCGCCATCGCGCTGGACACCGCCTGTTCGCATTCCTCCCAGCCGGACTCTCCGCCCAGCATGTCCGCGGCCGCCGCGTGGAAGCGGGCCTGGACGACGACCCCCGCGTCGCCGAAGCGCTCGCCCAGAGCGATCGCCTTCTCCGCACGGGCGGCGGTCACCCCAGGTCCTTCGTGCCTGCGGCAGGACAGCTGACAGAGGTTCAGGTACGCCCAGGCCAGTTCCCGGCTCGGCCCCAGCCCTTCGAGCACCCGTACCGCCTCCAGGCCGGTCCGTCCGGCCTCGACGGTCCGACCGAGGGGCCACAGCCAGTACGACAGCCGACGCAGGTCGTCGCCCTCGCGCAGCCGGTCACCCAGGGCATGGCGCAGCTCCACCGCCGTACGGCGGGAGGCGATCCCTTCGTCCAGCCGACTGGACGCGAGACATGCCAGCGAATGGCCTTCCAGCAGGGAGGCCCTTCGGCCGAGTGGCAGGGGGCCGGCGTACCGCAGGGCGCGGGCGTACTGAACGGCTGCCTCCCGGTGCGCGCCCGACGCGAGCGCGTGGGCGGCCGCGGCGGGTGCGTACTCCAGTACGGCGGCTGTGTCGCCGGCGCCGTCGGCGTGCTCGGCCAGCAGCGCCAGATCGTCCGCGGTGACCGGGCGCGACCGCCCCGCCGTCAGCACTTGCCGGTGTATCCGCAGACGGTGGGCGGCGGGAACGCAATCCAGCACCGCCAGCCGGGTCAACCCATGACGGAACTCGGCCAGCTGCCCGTCGGTCCGCACGATTCCGCTGGCCACGGCCTCGTCGAGGGCCTCCTCCGAGGCGGGCAGCAGATCGGCCAGGAGGAGCAGCGGGACGCGGCGTCCCAGGACCGCCAGTGTGTCGACGACCCTTCGTGCGGCGGCCGACAGGCCGGCGAGGCGGCCGGCGACCGCCTCGCGCACGGTGGCGGGGATGGACTCCGCGGGGGCGGCCAGGGCCTCGGTGACGATGAACGGATTGCCTGCGGAGACCTGGTACAGCTCATCGGCGTCGACGGTGTGTCCACGGGCCAGTCGGGCCACGGCCCGGCGGCTCAGCGGGGTCAGGTCATGGCGGTACACCCACGGGTAGCCGGCCAGGGTCCCGAGGAGAGAGGTCACCTTGTGGGTGCGGCCGACCTCGTCGTCGCGGTAGGTGGTCACCACCAGCGTCGGAAGGCTCGGCAGCCGCCTGGCCAGGTATCGCAGCAGGTCCATCGTGGCCTCGTCGGCCCAGTGGACGTCCTCCAGGACCAGCAGGCTGGGGTAGCCGCTCAGTTCGGCGAGCAGGCAGTCGAACAGCTCGTCGGGGCGGCAGGTACCGGCCAGCACGCCGGTCAGGGCCGCGCGCACCGCCTGTCCCAGCCGCGGGGCGAGATCCAGCAGCGGGCCCAGAGATCGGGGCGCGGCCAATGGATCACAGGCTCCGGCCAGTATCCGGATTCCGGGATCGGCGAGTTGGGCGAGGCGGTTGACGACACTGGTCTTGCCGATTCCCGCCTCGCCGCGCACCAGGGCCAGTCGGCCAGGACCGACCACAGCCTCCCGCAGGTGACCGGTGAGGTCCTGGATTACGGCCTCTCGCTCCAGCAGGTCCATCACCAGCCAGTTTCCCTCTGCCGTCGGAGCCGTGCAAAAGATCCAGACCGATCAAGGCAGCGCGGAAGGCGGGCGGGCGCGGGGAATGAGGACTGGGACATGGGGTGTGCCGAGGTGGAACTTGGGGTGCCCGCCCGATGCGCGTCCGACCGCGGCAGAGTCATGCTGGCGAAAGCGCTGCGCGCCTGGGTTCCCGGTTTCCCGGTCTGTGCCGCTCACCGGATTGCGGAGCCGGCCCAGGGCGAATCGCCGCGACGCGATCGATTCGCCGAAGTCGAACGGATCGTCCCCTCGGATCGAATCGGGCTTCGACCCGCCTGATCCGTCTCAACGAAAAGGGATCACCATGCTCAAGAAGATCGCAAAGCGTACGGCAGTGCTGACCGCTTCGGCGGCCCTGGCCGCGGGGGGTGCTCTGGTCCCCTCCTCCGCCTTCGCGGCTCCGACGCCGACAGTCGCTCACGTGACGACGCCGAACGACAACGGAGGCGGGAACAACAACAATAACAACAACAACAACAACAACGGCCGAGGCGGGCGTCACCACAACAACAACAACAATAACAACAACAACGGCAGGAGGGGCGGAAACAACAACAACAATAACAACAACAACGGCAGGGGTGCGAACAACAACAACAATAACAACAACAACGGTCGGGGTGGGAACAACAACAATAACAACAACAACAACGGTGGGGGCGCGAACAACAACAACAACAATAACAACAACAACGGTGGGGGTGGAAACAACAACAACAATAATAACAACAACGGTCGAGGTGGGAACAACAACAACAATAACAACAACAACGGCGGAGGCGCGAACAACAACAACAATAACAACAACAACGGCGGAGGCGCGAACAACAACAACAATAACAACAACAACGGCGGAGGTGGAAACAACAACAATAACAACAACAATGGAGGGGGCGGGAACAACAACAATAACAACAACAACGGCTGAACTTCACAGCCCGGCGACCGGTGAAGGCTCACCCGGTCGCCGGCTGTTCTGCGCCGCCCCCGACGGTGAGGGCTCGCTTCCTGCCGGAGGCGCTGCCTCAGTTCTGGTGGCAGTTGATGTTCTGGTTCCCGGTGAACGTGTTGCCCGATCCTTCCTGCCCCTTCGGGTAACACACCTGGAAGTTGATGAGTGACTTGCCCAGCAGTGAGAGGATTCCCGTGTCGCTGGCCTGAGCCTGGCTGTCGCCGTTGTTGTTATTGTTGTTGTTATTCGTGCCGCCTCCGTTGTTATTGTTGTTGTTGTTCGGGCCGCCCGTGTTGTTATTGTTGTTGTTATTGGTGGTCTGAGTCCCGGTGGTGCTGCCACCCAGTCCCGCGGTCCCCATCGAGAAGGGCATCCGCAGCAGCGGAATGTCACCCAGAAGGGACAGCAGACCCCCACCGCTTTGAGCCTGGGCGCCGCCGGCGCTGAAGAGAATTGCCGCCGTGACGGCGACACTGATCGCGGCAAATCGCTTGGCGAGCTTCAATCGACCGACCTTCCGTCGTCTCTGGTGCCGAATCCCGTGCTTTACCGGCAAGGATGGCCAACGGAAGGCGCCGAACGATTACTAGGCGCGCTGCGGGGCCCTTCTTTTCCCCCGTACAGCCCCAGAATTCCCCGGCGGCGCCGTCCCCGCGCGGGCCCGCGTCCCCTGGGGACCCTGTCACACCCACCCCCTACCCTCACCAGTGATGGCACAGATGTGGAGATGCTCCGGGCTTCGCTGGACCGGCGACGGACTCGTGCTCGCCTGGGAGGGCGGCCGGGGCAGCGCGCTGGGATGGGGGAAGCGGGTCGGGTTCGCCGTGCCGGACGGGAGCGGGCGCGTCTGCGTGGGGGCGCGGGGGCACGCGTGCCCGGTGCGGGCGGCCGTGCCGGGACGCGGCACCGGCGCCCGGTGCGAGCAGTGCGCGCGGCTCGACCGGGCGCACTCCGTGGCCGCCGACACGATCGCCGACGACCCCCGGCCGTACCGGGTGTATCTCGCCTGGTTCGGTCCCGGCCTGCTCAAGGTCGGCATCACGGCCGTCGAGCGGGGGCCGGCGCGGCTGCTGGAGCAGGGCGCGGTCTGTTTCAGCTGGCTCGGGACCGGGCCCCTGATGGCCGCCCGGCGTACCGAGGAGATGCTGCGCGCCGCGCTGGGTGTGCCGGACCGGATCGCGTACACCGAGAAGCGGGCGGTGCGGGCGCGGCTGCCGGGGACGGCGCCGGAGCGGGCGGCCGAGGTGCGCGCGCTGCACCGGCGGGCCGTCGCGCTCGCCCAGTGGCCGGAGTCCCTGCGGGCCGAGCCCTGCGAAGTGGTCGATCAGGTGCGGGCTTTCGGGATCGACGGTGTACCCGCCGCCTTCGGCGAGGTCACCGAGCTGGTCCCCGGTGGAGCCATCGGCGGGGAGTTGGTCGCGGCCGCCGGGCCCGATCTTCACCTGGCGGTGCGCGGCCGGGGGGTCGTCGTGCTGGACACCCGGCTGATGCGGGGGTGGGGGCTCGTGCCCTCGCTGCGGGGCGATGATGAACTCGCCCTGCCCGTCCGCGAGTTCACCCGGCCGCAGGACGGGCTGTTCTGAGGGGCCACCCAGGCGTTGCCTGAGTGGTGGCTGTGTGTTTCTCAGGAAAAACCAAGACTGGTGCAACACTCTTCTCAGAGGGCCCCGACAGTGTGACCGCCATGACCACGACCTCGCCCCAGGGGCGTACCGAACTGCTGAGGCCGGACGGGAGCGCCGTCCGCGTGCTGGTGGTCGACGACGAGACGTCGATCACCGAACTGCTGAGCATGGCCCTTCGCTACGAGGGCTGGCAGATCAGAAGCGCGACGGACGGTCAGGGGGCCCTGCAGACGGCGCGCGAGTTCCGCCCGGACGCCGTCGTCCTCGACATGGTGCTCCCGGACATGGACGGGCTGGCCGTCCTGGGTCGGCTGCGCCGTGAACTGCCGGACGTGCCCGTGCTGTTCCTGACCGCCAAGGACGCGGTGGAGGACCGGATCGCCGGGCTCACCGCGGGCGGCGACGACTACGTGACCAAGCCGTTCAGCCTGGAGGAGGTCGTCGCTCGGCTGCGCGGGCTGATCCGCAGGTCCGGCACGGCCGACCGGCGCTCCGAGTCCGTGCTCGTGGTCGGCGACCTCACCCTGGACGAGGACAGCCACGAGGTGACGCGGGGCGATGACTCCATCCACCTCACCGCCACCGAGTTCGAGCTGCTGCGGTTCCTGATGCGCAACCCGCGGCGCGTGCTCAGCAAGGCGCAGATCCTGGACCGCGTCTGGTCGTACGACTTCGGCGGCCAGGCCAATGTGGTCGAGCTGTACATCTCGTACCTGCGCCGGAAGATAGACGCCGGCCGCGAGCCCATGATCCACACGCGGCGCGGCGCCGGTTACCTGATCAAGCCCGCCGTGTGAGGACCGGGCCGGCCCCGGCCGCGTCCGGTACGACGGCCCGCTGGACGGCGCGGACGCCGGCTCGGCCGCCACGGCGCTGCCGGAGAAGAACGCCTCCTCGTGCAGCCGGGGCGCCGCGGCCATCGGCTCGCAGAACGCGGCCGGGGCTCGCTCACTCTCCGCCGACCAGCCGTGCCGGGAAGCCGCCCGTCGCCACCGGGCCCCACCGCTCGGGCGTCACCCGGATGATCGATTTGCCCTGCTTGCGCATGGCCGCCCGGTACTCGTCCCAGTCCGGGTGCTCACCGGCGATGTTGCGGTAGTACTCGACCAGAGGCTCCACCGAGTCGGGGCTGTCGATGACCTCGGCGGTGCCGTCGACCTGCACCCAGGGGCCGTTCCAGTCGTCGCTGAGCACGAGCAGGCTCACCCGCGGGTCCCGCCTGGCGTTGCGGGTCTTGGCCCGCTCCGGGTAGGTCGAGACCACGATCCGGCCCGAGTCGTCCACGCCGCAGGTCAGCGGCGAGGCCTGCGGGGAGCCGTCGGCGCGGCGGGTGATCAGCAGCGCGCGGTGGCGGGGCCGTACGAAGTCCAGCAACTCGTCCAGCAAGACGCGGGTGTTCGTCGCGATGTTCGGTGCCATACCGGCAGCCTAGGCCGCGGACCCCGGCACCCGCCTGACCCTGCTGGGGACAGGCACCGCGCGTCGGCGACCGGGCTTCGTCCAGACGCCGGTCCAAGGTCACTTCACCGCAATGGAGCAGCTAGAGTTCTTCTGTCCTGTGCTCGCAGTCGGGAATGTGCTGCGGAGCTCTCCTGCGCATGGCCGTACGGTCATGTCATCCGAGAGGTTCGTGGTGGCCGCATCCGACTTTCCTGTGCCCGACTCCTTTGCGTACGACTTCCCCTCGTACGACGTTGCCGAGGCGACCCGTGCGCCGGGCGGCCTCGATCTGGCCGAGGCGCTGACCGCGGCGGCCCGTGAGCTGCACGAGAGCGCCTCCCCCGGCGCCGCGCTCGAAACCGCGGTCCGGCTCGCGGTGCATCTGCTGCCCGGCGCCGAACACGCCGGGGTCTGCGAGATCGAGCGCGGGGAGAGCCTGCGCACGGTCGCCTGGAGCGACGACATCGTGCGCGCCGCCGGCACCTCCGACCTGCCGCACTGGGAGCGGCTGTGGGAGGCGCCGGTGGTGCGGGCGGACAGCGGCGGCGCGGACGGCGAACGGCAGGAGCTGCGCTCGGTGCTGTCCATGCGGCTGCGCGCCGACCGGCGCCGGCTGACCGTGCTGACGGCCTACTCCCGCGAGCCCGGCGCCTTCGACGAGACGGCGGCCCGGCTCGGCCGGCTGTTCACGGCGCATGTGAGCCTCGCCCTGAACTCCGTGACCGTGCGCGAGCAGTTGACCGCGGCCATGCACACCCGCGACCTGATCGGGCAGGCCACCGGCATTCTGATGGAACGCCTGGACATCGACGCCCAGGCCGCCTTCGAAAGCCTGGTGCGCGCCTCCCAGCGGGAGAACGTCAAGCTGCGCGACCTGGCCCGCCGCATCGTGGGCGCGACGGACAACTGAACCGCGAAGGGCCCGCCGACCGGCATCCGGTCGGCGGGCCCTTCACCGGTGGATCAGGCGGACGGCAGGCTCTCGCCCTGCACCGCCTGGATGTCCAGCTGCACCCGCAGCGTGGTGCCGATGGCCGCGATGCCGGCCTGGAGGACCTGGTTGTAGTTCATCGCGAAGTCCTCGCGGTGCAGTTCCGCCGTGGCCCGGAAGGCGGCGCGGGTGCCGCCCCACGGGTCGGCGCCGGTGCCGAGGTAGGCGAGGTCCAGGTCGACCGGGCGGACCACGCCGTGCAGGGCCAGTTCGCCGTGCACGGTCCAGCGGTCGGAGCCCGCCTGGGTCAGCCCGGTGGAGCGGTAGGTGATCTCCGGGTGGTTCTCGATGTCGAGGAAGTCACCCGAGCGCAGGTGCGTGTCGCGCATGCCGTTGCCGGTGTCGATGGACCCGGCCTTGATCACCGCCTCCACCCGCGACTTGGCGATGTCGTCCGGGGCGATCTCGATCGTGCCGCCGAACTCCGTGAACCGGCCGTGCACGCTGGAGATCCCCAGGTGCTGGGCGACCGCGGCGACGGACGAATGCGCCGGATCGATCGTCCAGGGGCCGGGCGGCGGCAGCTCGGTGCCGCCCTGCCGGGCCAGGGTCACCGTGCCGATCTCGGCCCGGCCGCTGGCGGTGACGATCGCGCTGGACGCGGCCGGGGCGTACCCGACGGCGGTCACGATCACCGTGTACGCCCCCGGAGTCAGCTCGGTGGCATCGCGTACGGCCCCCTCGGCGTCCGCCTCGGCCCGCAGCACCTGCGTACCGGTCATGTCGGTCACCGTGACGACCGCGTGCGACACGGCCCACCCGTCCCGCGTACGGATCTTCGCGGTCAGTCCCATCCCGTTTTCTCCCTGCAAGGACTTGCAAATCGGTCGTAAGAGAACCGGCCCGTGGCGCCGGGCACCTCCGCTCGGAGCGTGCCCTGCCACGGGCCGGGCCGAACTACTCGCCGGGGTGGGCGAGTTGGATGTCGTGACCGTCGGCACCGGTGCCGGTGACGGTCAGCGCGGTCGCCACCGGCGGGTAGCCGGTCGCGATGACGGTGTACTCGCCGCTGTCCAGGTCGGTGAAGGCGTACGCGCCGTCCGCACCGGTGGTGGCGCTGCCGACCACGTTGCCCGCCTGGTCGACCAGGGTCACCCGTGCGTCGGCCAGCGGGCCGTGCGGGGCCCTGACGACACCCTGGAGACGGGCGCCGGCGTCCAGGTCGACGTCGATCCGGGTGATACCGGTGACGGCCACCTCGACGGGCAGGGCGCGCGGCCGGAAACCACCCGCGTTGACGGCGACGGTCACCGGTCCGGGCACCAGGTCGGTGAAGGCGAACTCGCCCTGCTCCCCGGTGGCGGCGGTGGCCAGCAGGTCACCGCGCACATCGGTGACGATCACCATGGCGTCCTTGACCGGCAGCGCGCTCCCGCTGGCCCGCACCACACCGGTCAGCCCGCTGGTGCCGCTGAGCAGGATGTCGTACGACAGCGGTTCCTCGCCCACCACGATGGTGGAGGCCTGCGGCTGGTAGCCGTCGGAGGAGGCGATCAGGACGTAGCTGCCGGCGCCGGGGGCGGCCAGCGCGTAGGAGCCGTCGGTCCGGGCGACGGAGCGGCCGAGCTGGCGGCCGGCCAGCGAGATCAGGGTGATCGCGGCCCCCGGCACCGGGGCGCTCTCGGCGCCGCGGACGAAGCCGTGCACCGGGGTGCCGTCGCCGCCCGAGCCGGGCTCGGCGATGGTCGCCACGGCCGTCATCGGCGCGGCGGAGGCGGTCGCGGTGGCCAGCGCCTCGGAGGCGCCCACCACCGGGGCCGGCGCGGTCAGGCTGGGCACCTTCTCCTGGACGGGCTCACCCGGCACGTTCTGCATGGTGTTCTCCACAGTGCTCTCCAGCGTGTTCTGTACGGTCCCCGCCTTCTCCTGCGCGGCCTGGGCCAGCGCGCCGGTCGTCCGCAGCGGGACCTCCTTGATGAACATCACCACGATGAAGGCGACCAGGGCGCAGGGTGCCGCGTAGAGGAAGACGTCGGCGATGCCGTGCCCGTAGGCGCTTTCCAGCCAATGACGGATCGGCAGCGGCAGGCTGTTCATGTCGGGCAGCTCGCCGCCGCCCACGGCCTTGGCCGCGGCCATCCGCTCCTTGAGGCCCAGCTCGCCGATGCTGTTCTTGGCGTAGTGGCTGATTCGGTCCGACATGACCGAGCCGAGCACGCCGACGCCGACCGCACCGCCGAGGGAGCGGAAGAAGCTCACCGTGGAGGAGGCGGCGCCCAGGTCCTTCGGGGCGACCTGGTTCTGCGTGGAGAGCACCAGGTTCTGCATCATCATGCCGACGCCGATACCCAGCAGCGCCATGTAGATGGAGAGCTGCCAGTAGGGGGTGTCGTAGCGCATCAGGCTCAGCAGGGACAGGCCCGCCGTGAGGAACAGACCGCCGGCGACCAGCCAGTTCTTCCAGCGTCCGGTGCTGGAGATGATCCGCCCGGAGACCATGGAGGCGACGAACAGACCACCGATCATCGGGATGGTCATCACACCGGACATGGTCGGGGTCTTGTCCCGCGCCAGCTGGAAGTACTGCGAGAAGAAGACGGTGCCCGCGTACATGCCGACACCGACGAACAGCGAGGCCACCGAGGCCAGCGAGATCGTGCGGTTGCGGAACAGGCGCAGCGGGATGATCGGCTCGGACGCCTTGGTCTCGGTGAAGACGAAGGCCAGCGCGAGCAGGATCGTGCCGCCCACCATCACGTACGTCTGCCAGGACAGCCAGTCGTACTTGTCGTTGGCGAAGGTCACCCAGATCAGCAGCAGCGAGGCGGCCGCGGTGATGAAGAAGGCGCCGAGCCAGTCGACCTTGACCTCGCGCTTGACCAGCGGCAGGTGCAGGGTCTTCTGGAGCACGAACAGCGCGATCAGCGCGAAGGGGATGCCGACGAACAGGCAGTAGCGCCAGCCGAGCCAGCTGGTGTCGGTGATGACACCGCCGAGCAGCGGGCCGCCGACGGTGGCCACGGCGAAGGTGGCGCCGGTGTAGCCGGAGTACCGGCCGCGCTCGCGCGGGGAGATCATCGCGGCCAGGATGACCTGCACCAGGGCGGACAGACCGCCGGCGCCGAGACCCTGGATCGCACGGGCGGTGATCAGCATCGCCGGGTTCGGCGCGAGACCGGCGATGACCGAGCCGGCCACGTAGATGACCAGGGATATCTGGACGAGCGCCTTCTTGCTCATCAGGTCGGACAGCTTGCCCCACAGGGGCACGGAGGCGGTCATCGCCAGCAGGGCCGCGGTGACGACCCAGGTGTACGCGGACTGGCCGCCGCCGAGGTCCTTGATGATCGTCGGCAGTGCGTTGGTGACGATCGTGGACGACAGGATGGCGGCGAACAGGCCGAGCAGCAGACCGGAGAGCGCCTCCATGATCTGCCGGTGGGTCATCGGGGCGTCGCCCGCCGAGGAGCCTCCCCCGTGCTTGGCGTGGGCCCGCACACCGGCTGGTGTGGTCGTTGCCATGGGCTTCCTTTTCTTACGTGCTTGCGGGTGTACGGGTGGTCTCTTCGATCACGGGAGCGGACGGCCGGGCCGAGGGGGGCCGGCAGTCGCCGAACGACGAGCGCAGGCGGGTCATCAGCCGGGTGAGCTGGGCGACCTCGTCGTCGGTCCAGTCACCGAGCCGCTCCGCGAGCAGCTGCGAGGTCCGCCGGGACAGCTCGTCCAGCTGCTCCTGGCCCGCGGCGGTCAGGTGCAGGATGCGCGAGCGCTTGTCCGCCGGGTCCGGGAGCCGTTCGATCCAGCCGCGTGCGGCGACGTGCGCGACATGCCGGCTGGTCACCGACAGATCGACGGCCAGCAGCTCCGCGAGCTTGCTCATGCGCATGGCGCCGTGCCGGCCGAGCAGCGTCAGCACGGCGGCCGAGCCTCCGGGACACTCGGGGGGCAGTACCCGCACGAGATCCCGTTTAACGGCGCCGACGGCGCTGAGCTGACGCGCAAGCTCGTCAAACTGCGCATGCTCGGCCATCACACCTCCCGTATTCGTTGCTTGGGGCAACCATAAGCTCCATTGGTTGCTACAGGCAAATAAGTGGGCGGGAACCTGTGCAAAACCTTGGCAAAGGCATAGCGTTGCGGATGTGAATACGCAGGTGGGTCCGCGAAGGGTGTCCCCGTCTGTCCCGGTGGCCCCCCACTTGGGTGCCCCGGCCCGTCTTCGCTAAGGTCTCGGGCCATGGCTAACACCCAGGGCCCCCAGGGCAATTACGACCCTGCCGGCAGCACTCAGATGTTCCGCGCGTTCGTCGACGAGGCTCCGCAGGGGCGTCAGCAGCAGGCGGCCGCCGCCTCCTCCTCCGGTCCGCGCGTCGGCGTGATCATCGGCGTCATCGTGGCCCTCGTGGTCGTGGCCGGCGTCGCCTGGCTCGCGCTGAAGTAACCCGCGCACCCGGAGGGGAGCCCCCTTTTCCGGGACGGGACCGGTGGGGCGGGGCGGGGGTCGTACGACCGCCACCCGCCCCGTGTTCACACCCGCGCCGCCGCCCGTCCCGGTCGGAGAGGGCAGGCCGGGTGTGTCGTGTACGGCGCCGATCCCGGCGTGCGCGAAAGCGGTGCCCCAGGGGGCCGGTGGCGCCGGCCGGGGAGCCGGTGGCGTCCGGGGGAGTGGCCCCGCCGCCCGAGCCGGCGTACGCCCCCGTGGCCGAGCCGGGACACACGACGGCCGCCGAGGCTTCCGTGCGGGCGCGTCGGCGGCCGGGTGGTCATGTCGTCGTACGAAGCGTCCCGTGACGGAGCGCCCGGCCATGGTGGCTGGCGCCCCGTCAGGAAGGGCCTCAGTCCGAGATCAGACCCTCGCGCAGCTGGGACAGGGTCCGGGTGAGCAGCCGGGAGACGTGCATCTGGGAGATGCCGACCTCCTCGCCGATCTGCGACTGGGTCATGTTGGCGAAGAAGCGCAGCATGATGATCCGCCGCTCCCGCGGCGGGAGTTTGGCCAGCAGCGGCTTGAGGGACTCGCGGTACTCCACGCCCTCCAGGGCCGTGTCCTCGTAGCCCAGCCGGTCGGCCAGGGAGCCCTCGCCGCCGTCGTCCTCCGGTGCCGGGGAGTCCAGCGAGGAGGCGGTGTACGCGTTGCCCACCGCGAGGCCGTCGACCACGTCCTCCTCGGAGACGCCGAGGACGGCGGCCAGTTCGGTGACCGTCGGGGAGCGGTCCAGCTTCTGCGACAGCTCGTCGCTGGCCTTGGTGAGGGCCAGGCGCAGCTCCTGGAGGCGGCGCGGGACACGCACCGACCAGGAGGTGTCGCGGAAGAAGCGCTTGATCTCGCCGACCACCGTCGGCATCGCGAACGTCGGGAACTCCACGCCCCGTTCGCAGTCGAAGCGGTCGATCGCCTTGATCAGGCCGATGGTGCCGACCTGGACGATGTCCTCCATCGGCTCGTTGCGCGAGCGGAAGCGCGCCGCCGCGTAGCGGACCAGCGGCAGGTTCAGCTCGATCAGGGTGTCCCGGACGTAGGCGCGCTCGGGGCTGTTCTCGTCCAGCGTGGCCAGGCGCAGGAACAGGGAGCGGGACAGGGTGCGGGTGTCGATGGCCTCGCCCGTGGCGGGGATGGCCGGGGCAGGCACGGCGTCGAGGGACGTGACGCCCTCGATGCCGTCGAGGACATCGAGTGCGTCGAGCTCCTTGGGCGCCGCCTCGCTTTTCGCGGGCGTCAGCACTTTCGAGCTGCCCTGTTCTGCGGACATGCCACCCCCTTCGGGTCGCGGGACGGTCACGGCCGCGCCGTCGGACGACCAACGCAGCCTTCACCTGAATACCGGTGCCGGAGCCCCGGCAAACGCATCTCCCGCAGAATGTCACATGTCGGCAACACGCTGTAGTGACATGTCGACACGGGAGATGCGAATCACCGCTGGATAAAAGGGGTCTGACGGGCTTTCGGGTCGCCTTCAGCGGCAACAGCCCTGGTGAGCGAATCGCTCGCGGCGGTGAGCGCTCGATCGGGTTTGCGATGCAGAGCTGTTCGGGTGTGTGCTTCGGTGCGCCCACCATGCGACCACCGAATCGTCCGGTATGCGCCCCGCGCCCTGTGATACGGCGGGCGTCTCGTGGGGCGGCCGTGGCCGCCGGTTACGCGTCGATGCGGTTCGCCGAGCGCAGCCGCTGGAAGCTGCGGGCGAGCAGCCGGGAGACGTGCATCTGGGAGACGCCGAGTTCCGCGCTGATCTGCGACTGGGTGAGGTTGCTGTAGTAGCGCAGCAGCAGGATCCGCTGTTCGCGCTCGGGGAGTTGGACCAGGAGGTGGCGGATCAGGTCGCGGTGTTCCACACCGTCCAGGGCCGGGTCCTCGTAGCCGATGCGGTCCAGCAGTCCGGGCATCCCGTCGCCCTCCTGTGCGGCCTCCAGGGAGGTGGCGTGGTACGAGCGGCCCGCCTCGATGCAGCTGAGCACCTCCTCCTCGCTGATCCGCAGCCGCTCGGCGATCTCGGCGGTGGAGGGGGAGCGGCCGTGCAGCGTGGTCAGGTCCTCGGTGGCGCTGTTGACCTGCACCCACAGCTCGTGCAGCCGGCGCGGCACGTGCACGGTGCGGACGTTGTCCCGGAAGTACCGCTTGATCTCTCCGACGACGGTCGGCATGGCGAAGGTCGGGAACTGCACGCCCCGGTCCGGGTCGAAGCGGTCGATGGCGTTGATCAGGCCGATGGTGCCGACCTGGATCACGTCCTCCATGGGCTCGTTGCGGGAGCGGAAGCGGGCGGCGGCGTAGCGCACGAGCGGGAGGTTCGCCTCGATCAGCGCCCCGCGCACGCGGTTGTGCTCCGCGGTGCCCGGCGCCAGCTCCTTCAGTTCGGCGAAGAGGACCTGGGTCAGGGCACGGGTGTCCGCGCCGCGGCGCTTCCCTGGGGGCACAGAGGCGGGGACGGGGGCCTCCTCCTGGGGCGGCGCAGTACTGGCCGGCACGGTCAACGCCACCTCTTCGGTCAATCATCCGTCAAAAGCGGTCATAGCATCACAAGACATGTGCACTGTGTGCAAGCACCGGATAACGCCGTGTTGTGTTCAATCATTGACAAGTTGGGGCCTGAAACGCGTGAAAGCCCCCCGCCTGCGCGGCGGGAGGCTTCGGGGAGGCTCGTGGCGAACCGGTGCTAGAACTCGTAGTCCGCGATCACCCACGTGGCGAACTCGCGCCACAGGGCGACGCCCGCCTGATGGGCCGGATGGTCCAGGTAGCGCTGGAGCGCGGCGGTGTCCTCGACCGACGAGTTGATCGCGAAGTCGTAGGCGATCGGGCGGTCGGTGATGTTCCAGGCGCACTCCCAGGAGCGCAGCTCCTCGATCTGGCCGGGCAGCGCCCGGAAGGCCGCCACGCCCGCCTCGACCCGCGGATCGTCGCGTTCGACGCCTTCGTCGAGCTTGAACAGGACCAGGTGCCGGATCATGCGGAGTACCTCAGTTCTTTCCTCCGTTGGCGGCCCAGGTCATGAAGTCCCCGATGGCCCTGGCCGCGTCCGATATGCCCTCGAAGCCTATCTGGACATAGCTGGCCGCCTTGGCCGGGTCCGTGATGATCACGTACAGCACGAAGACCACGAGCGCGTACAGAACGATCTTCTTGGCGTTCACCGCCACCGCGGCCCTCCCCTGTGTCCATGACCCGCTGGGCCCCTGCTCGTCGGCGGCGAGTGTAACGTTCACCCCTTTATCGGGGACCAACGGCCCGCCGCGCAAGGCGATTTGGACGCATGCGGAAAGGGCCCCGCCGTATGACGGGGCCCTTTCGGAAGCGGTAGCGGAGGGATTTGAACCCTCGGTGACTTGCGCCACACTCGCTTTCGAGGCGAGCTCCTTCGGCCGCTCGGACACGCTACCGAGGGAGACCCTACAGCACGGCGGGGCATGGTTCGAAATCGGTGTTCAGCGATCCCGGAAAAACTCCGTGAGGAGCGCGGCGCACTCCTTTGCGAGGACGCCCTCGACGACCTCCGGGCGGTGGTTGAGCCGCCGGTCGCGCAGCACGTCCCACAGCGAGCCGGCGGCACCTGCCTTGTCGTCGCGGGCGCCGTAGACGACCCGGTCCACGCGGGACTGCACCAGGGCGCCCGCGCACATGGTGCACGGCTCCAGGGTGACCACGAGCGTGCAACCGGTCAGCCGCCACTCGCCGAGGCGCGCGGCGGCCCGCCGGATCGCGAGGACCTCCGCGTGCGCCGTGGGGTCGCCGGTGGCCTCGCGCTCGTTGTGGCCGGTGGCGAGCACCGTCGTACCGTCCGGGGACAGCACGACGGCGCCGACCGGGACGTCCCCGCCCCGTGCGGCGGCCCCGGCCTCGGCCAGGGCGAGCCGCATCGCGTCCCGCCAGGGGTCGCGCACCGGGTCCGGTGCCTCACGGATGCCGGTCACCGGTCGTCCCGCGGTCAGCGGACGGTCTCCAGCACCTCCGAGGCGCCCAGGGCCTCGGCGATGGAACCGAGCGCGTCGTCGGCGTCCAGGGAGCGCAGTTCCTTCTCGCTGATCCCCAGGTCGTCGAGGATCCCGCTGTCGCCGACCGGGCTGTGCGGCACCGCGTCGCCCGTGCCGACCGGCTCGTCCGCGTCGTCGTCGGCTGCCTCGGACTCGCCGTCCTCGGTGCCGTCGAGATCGAGTTCGTCCAGGTCCGGCCCGTCGGTCGCGCCGGGTTCCCGGCCCAGCAGCTCATCGGTGAGCAGCAGCTCGCCGTAGGCGCTGCGGGCGGCGGCGGCCGCGTCGGAGACGTAGATCCGGGGGTCCTCCTCCCCGTCCACGCGGACGACGCCGAACCAGGCGTCCTCCTGCTCGATCAGGACGAGCACCGTGTCCTCCTCGGGAGAGGATTCACGGGCCAGATCGGCCAGATCCGACAGGGTCTCCACATCGTCGAGCTCTGTGTCGCTCGCTTCCCACCCGTCTTCGGTGCGCGCGAGCAGTGCGGCGAAGTACACCGTGACTCTCCCACTGGTCATAGGCGTGCCGGTTGGGGGTCCCCCCGGCGGAGGTTCTTGGGCGGAGAGAGCTGGGCTCCGAGCCCCACCCACTCGGAATCGTGGCAGAAACAAGGCGTTCAGGGGACGTCTTCGGCTCCCTGTGTCTGGCGGTTTCGAGCGTGAATCGTCACAGAGTCACCAGCGCTCTCATTGCGGCCACCTGCGGATCGTACGCGGCTTTGGCCGGGGCTCACGCACGCCCACCGCGGAAACGTCGGCGCGGCCGGCGATCTTCCTCACCCGCTTCTTGCCCAGGGGTCCCAGCTCATGGCCCCGGCCTCACCAGCGGAAGGTGCGCATCCGCATCGCGTGGCGCAGCCGGGCCGCCTTGGCGCGTCGCGGCTGGACCCGCGCGCGCAGGGCGCGGGCCTCGGCCAGCTCGCGCAGGAATCTGGCCCTGCGGCGGCGCCGCTCGGCCTCGGCCTCGGGATTCCTCGTCCCGGTCACGTCCGCGTCGTCGGGCTTGTCAGGCAGGTCAGACACGTCACACCACCCCAGTCCGTCCCTGTCACCCTGCCCCCGACGAGCGGTTTGACGCCAGCGCCGACCGGCGCGGGGGCGCAGGTACCGTTATGGACATGCGTCTCCACGTCGTCGACCACCCCCTGGTCGCTCACAAGCTCACCACGCTGCGCGACCAGCGCACCGACTCCGCGACCTTCCGGCGGCTCGCCGACGAACTGGTCACCCTGCTCGCCTACGAGGCCACGCGGGACGTGCGCACCGAGATCGTCGACATCGACACGCCGGTCGCCCGCACCACCGGCGTCAAGCTCGCCCGCCCCCGCCCGCTCGTCGTGCCGATCCTGCGCGCCGGTCTCGGCATGCTCGACGGCATGGTCCGGCTGCTGCCGACCGCCGAGGTGGGCTTCCTGGGCATGATCCGCAACGAGGAGACCCTGGCGGCCTCCACGTACGCCACCCGGATGCCGGAGGACCTCTCGGGCCGCCAGGTCTACGTCCTCGACCCGATGCTGGCCACGGGCGGCACGCTGGTCGCCGCCATCCGCGAGCTGATCCGGCGCGGCGCGGACGACGTCACGGCCGTGGTCCTGCTGGCCGCGCCCGAGGGCGTCGAGCTGATGGAGCGCGAACTGGCGGGCACGCCGGTGACGGTGGTGACGGCCGCGGTCGACGACCACCTCAACGAGCACGGCTACATCATTCCGGGCCTGGGCGACGCGGGGGACAGGCTGTACGGGGCGGCGGAGTAGGGGCCTTCCGGGCGCCGGACCGGCGCGGGGCCGCATCGCTGTGCGGCTCCGCGGCGGGGGCGCGCTCAGCCGCGCCGGACCCGCACCCGGCGACGGACCCTCAGCAGCCCTTCTTCGCAGAGCCGACGGCGTTCGCGGGCGCCGGCGCGGTCAGAGCGGTCACCGCCTTGTCCGCGTCCGCCGCCTTCACCAGCCCCTTGAACCCGTCCCCGAGGATGAGATCGAGGGTGGCCCCCTTGCGCCCGTCCGGCCGCTGCTGCGCGCCGGCGACCTGCGCGCCGAGCACCGGCAGGGACGTGTCGACCGCGGACGTCGGCCCGAGGACCAGGCCCGCGCCCTTCACCTTCTTGTCGTACTGCGCACTGGCGTTGCCGACGTCACCGATCTTGAACCCGCGCTTCTTCAGCTGGTCCGCGGTGTCCTTGGCGAGCCCGGTGCGGGCCGTGGCGTTGTAGACGTTCACGGTGATCCTGCCGGGCGGCGGCAGCACCTTCCCGCCGTGCGCGGTCGCGGTCCGTGTCGCGTCGGCCTTGCCCTTGGCCGGGCACCGCTTCGCGGCCTCGGCGGTCGATCCGCCCCCGCTGAAGACGTCGATGAGCTCCAGCGTGCCCCAGCCGATCAGGCCGAGTGTGCACACGGAGGCCAGGACGGCCGCGACCACCCGGCCTCGCCGCCGGGGACGGCGCATCCGGGGGTACTTCGTCCCCGTGATCCGGTATTTGCCGCCCATGCCGGGGGGAGTCAGCATGCTCATGAACGCAGCGTAGTGTGCCGGGGCGGTGATGCCTATCGGATGATCAGTCGAGGGCGCTCAGCGGAACCCGAAAGGGTCAATCGACGGGTGCCGCAGGGCTAACCCGGTGGGTGTCGCGGGGCTGACCCGCGGGTGCCGCAGGGCTGAGTCGGCGGCTGCCGCAGGGCGTACGGGCGTGGCCCGGCCCGGCCGGCGCGGTCAGCCCAGTTCGAGCACTCGCGCGTGCAGCACCTGGCGCTGCTGGAGCGCCGCGCGCACCGCGCGGTGCAGGCCGTCCTCCAGGTAGAGATCGCCCTGCCACTTCACGACATGCGCGAAGAGGTCGCCGTAGAACGTCGAGTCCTCCGCGAGCAGGGTCTCCAGGTCGAGCTGCTGCTTGGTCGTCACGAGCTGATCGAGGCGGACCGGGCGCGGCGCGACGTCCGCCCACTGCCGGGTGCTTTCCCGGCCGTGATCGGGGTACGGCCGGCCGTTTCCGATGCGCTTGAAGATCACACGGAAAGCCTACCGGCCCAGACGTTCCGGGCGCAGCCATGGCGCCCGAGTGCGACCCTTGAAAAGGTTCCGCAAAAAGAACAAATGCCGCTTTCCGGTGGCAGGAGCTCTGACGAAGGAACAGGGGGAGCAGATGAGCGACCGCGACGCGGGCCCCGACCCGGTCCGGAGGATCGCCGCCGGATACGCCTTCTCCGGGGCCGCCCCCGACCTCGGCGGCCTCCTGTGGGACGGCGCCTGCCTCCCGGACGCCCCGGTCCGCGTCCCGCTGGCCATGCTCAACCGGCACGGCCTGGTCGCGGGCGCCACCGGCACCGGCAAGACCAAGACCCTCCAGCTGATCGCCGAACAGCTGTCGGCGCGGGGCGTGCCGGTGTTCCTCGCGGACGTCAAGGGCGACCTGTCCGGCATCGCGCGCCCCGGCCAGGAGAGCGACCGGGTACGGCAGCGGTCCGGCGAGGTCGGCCAGAGCTGGACCCCGGCCGGCTTCCCGGCGGAGTTCTACGCGCTCGGCGGCATCGGTCACGGCATCCCGGTGCGCGCCACCGTCACGAGTTTCGGCCCGGTGCTGCTGTCCAAGGTGCTCGGGCTCAACCAGACCCAGGAGCAGTCCCTCGGCCTGATCTTCCACTACGCCGACACCAAGGGCCTGGAGCTGATCGACTTCTTCGGGGAGCCGGAGTTCGACACGGCCCACTTCCTGCGCACGGCGGACGACGGGCGGGGCGTCGTCTCCGTCCTCGAACTGGCCGCCGTACAGGACAGGCCGCGGCTGTTCTCCACCTTCCTGATGCGGCTGCTCGCCGACCTGTTCCACGACCTGCCCGAGATCGGCGGCACCGACCGGCCGAGGCTGGTGTTCTTCTTCGACGAGGCGCATCTGCTGTTCGACGGTGCCTCCAAGGCGTTCCTGGAGTCGATCACGCAGACCGTACGGCTGATCCGCTCCAAGGGCGTCGGCGTCTTCTTCGTCACCCAGACCCCGAAGGACGTGCCCGCCGACGTCCTCGGGCAGCTCGGCAACCGCGTCCAGCACGCGCTGCGGGCCTTCACGCCGGACGACCAGAAGGCGCTGCGGGCGACCGTGCGGACCTTCCCGAGATCGTCGTACGACCTGGAGGAGCTGCTCACCGGGCTCGGCACCGGTGAGGCGGTGGTGACCGTGCTCGGCGAGAGCGGCGCGCCCACCCCGGTCGCCGCCACCCGGCTGCGCGCCCCCGAGTCCCTGATGGGCCCGCTGGATCCGGCCGCATTGGACGACGCGGTACGGAACTCGCCGCTCCACGGCCGTTATGCACAGGCTGTGGACCGCGAGTCGGCGTACGAGAAGCTGAGCGCCGCTCCGGCGGCGGCACCGGCGCCCGCCGCCCCGCGCGAGCGCCCGGCGAAGGAGGAGCCCTCGCTGGTCGATCAGGTCGTGGGCAGCGGGATGTTCACGTCCCTGGCCCGCTCGGTCGGCACGCAGCTGGGCCGCGAGATCACCCGGTCCCTGTTCGGGACGGCGCGCCGGAGGCGGTGAGGTCCGGGAGGGCGCGGGAGGCGCGCCGGGGGCGGTGAGCCGGTGCGGACCGGGCCGGCCGGTCCGGTTCAGACGGTCTGCGGGACCTGTTTCGCCCGGTGCCGGATGCCGAACGCCGTGATGATCTCGGCGATGCCGACCACGACCAGCCAGATGCCGCCGACGAGGGTCAGCACCGCCACCGACCGGAAGGGCGAGTCGATCAGCACGATCCCGGCGACGAAGGTCAGGACGCCGAGCACGATCTGCCAGCCGCGCGCGGGCATCCGGGGATCGGAGATCGCGGCCATGGTGTGGGTGATCCCGCGGATCAGCCAGCCGATGCCGATCCACAGCGCGAGCAGCAGGATCGACTGCATGGGCCCGCGGAAGCAGAGCAGGCCGAGCAGGATCGACAGCGCGCCGCTGATGAACGCCAGCACCCGCAGCGAGGTCGCCTGGTGGGTGCCGAAGGCGGCGGTCAGCTGGAAGACGCCGCTGACCAGCAGGTAGAGCCCGAAGAGGACGCCGGCCACGGCCAGCGAGTGGCGCGGCCACACCAGGACCAGGATGCCCAGGACCAGCGAGGCGATCCCGGTGACCAGGACCACCTGCCAGGCGGCCTTGGCCAGGGCGTGCAGCGGGCCCTCCTCCGGCGGTTCGGCCTCATGGCGCTCGCGGCGCGTCTGCGGATCGTGCGGGGCGCCCGGCGGGTGGCCGCCGTGGACGTGCTGGTCGTCGTACTCGCGGCCCCATTCCGGGCCGTGTCGCGATGCCTCGGTCATGTTCCATGCTCGGAACGGTTTCGCGCGTTCCGCCACCCGAGTGGGCCACCAGGCGTACTTCCGGGCCCGTCCGCGGGCTACTTCCGGGCCGCCTTCGCCGCCTTGGCCGCGGCCTTCATCTCCTGCTTGTGGGCCCGCACCTTGGCGAGCGAGTCCGGTCCGGTGATGTCGGCGACGGACCGGTAGGAGCCCGGCTCGCCGTAGGCGCCGGCGGCCTCGCGCCAGCCCGCCGGTGCCACGCCGAGCCGCTTGCCCAGCAGCGCGAGGAAGATCTGCGCCTTCTGCCGCCCGAACCCCGGCAGGTCCTCCAGTCGTTCGAGCAGCGCGGCTCCGCTGTCCACTCCGCGCCAGACGGCCTCGGCGTCCCCGTCGTAGTGCTCCACCAGGTACCGGCACAGCTGCTGGATGCGCTTGGCCATGGAGCCCGGATAGCGGTGCACGGCCGGTTTTCCGGAGAGCAGGGCGGCGAACGCCTCCGGGTCCCGCGCGGCGATCTCGTGGGCGTCCAGGTCCTCGGCGCCGAGCCGGTCGGCGATGGTCCGGGGCCCCTTGAACGCCCACTCCATCGGGACCTGCTGGTCCAGCAGCATCCCGATGAGCGCGGCGAGGGGCGAGCGGCCGAGCAGTGCGTCGGCCGCCGGGTCCTGGGCGAGGTGCAGGGTGACGTCCATGGGTCGATGATCCCGCGCCGCGGGTGATCGCGCGTCGCGTACGATTCCCGACAGAGATTAGGCAAGGCTTACCTAAGATTTGGAGGGCTCGGGGTGACCGCCGAGATCTACCGCGACGCCTTCGGCATCCCCCATCTGCGCGCGGCGGACGTCCACGCCCTGGCCCGTGCCCAGGGCCGGGTCACCGCGCTCGACCGGGCCTGGCAACTGGAGGTCGAACGGCACCGCGCCCAGGGCACGTCGGCGTCCTTCCTCGGCTCCGGCGAGGTCCCCTGGGACGTCCTCGCCCGCCGGGCGCGCCTGGCCGACACCGCCCGCCGCTGCTTCGCCGCGCTGGAGCGCCGGGACCCGGAGACGGCGCGCTGGGTACGGTCGTACACGGACGGCGTCAACGAGGGACTGCCGGCCGGGGCCCGCCGCGCCCCGGAGTTCGCCCGCACCGCGCTCATCCCCGGCCGCTGGGAGCCCTGGACCCCGCTCGCCGTCTGGCTCTCCACCCACCTGCTGTTCGCGGGCTTCCCGGCCAAGCTCTGGCGTGAGCAGGCGATCGGGCACCTCGGCCCGGACGCGGTCGGCCTGTTCGCCGCGGACGGCCCCGGCACGGCGGGCAGCAACGGCTGGCTGCTCTCCGGCGCCCGCACCGCCACCGGCCGCCCGCTGCTGGCCGGCGACCCCCACCGCTTCATCGAGGACCCCGGCGTCTACCAGCAGATCCGTCTGGCCTGCCCCGAGTTCGACGTCCTCGGCCTCGCCGTCCCCGGCATCCCCGGCCTGCCCCACTTCGGCCACGCGGGCGCGGTCGCCTGGGGCATCACCAACGCCATGGCCGACTACCAGGACCTCTACCGCGAACGCCTGCGCCGCGCGGGCCCCTCGGTCGAGGCGCTGGGCCCGGACGGGCGCTGGCACCCGGCGCACGCGCACACCGAGACGCTGGAGGTCGCGGGGGAGGCGCCGGTCGGGATCGAGGTGATCGAGACGGAGCGCGGGCCGGTGATCGCGGGCGGACCGGAGGCGTCGTACGACCCGCGGGACGCCGACGGCGGGGGCGCCGCGCAGGAGCCACCCGCACCCGGCGGCGAAAGCCGCACGGGCGAACCGGACGGGACGCGCCCGGCCGCCGACGGCACCGCGCTCGCCCTGCGGTACCCGCCGCGCGTCACGGAGGACCTCGGCTTCAGCGCCCTGCTCCCGCTCCTGCGCGCGCGGCGCGTCGCCGACATCGACCGGGCCCTGGACGCCTGGTGCGAGCCGGTGAACGTGGTCCAGGCGGCCGACACCGCCGGGGGCACCCTGCACCGCGTCGCCGGGCGCGTCCCGCTGCGCGCCCGCGCCAACCGCCTCCACCCCGTGCCCGCCTGGCGCCCCGGCCACGACTGGCAGGGCTGGCACGAACTGCCGTACGCCCCCGTCCCGGACGGCATCGCCGTGATGGCCAACCAGCGCGGGCCGGCCGCCCCGCTCGGCGTGGAGTTCGCCCCGCCGCACCGCGCCGACCGCATCCGCGCCCTCCTCGACGCCGGCCGCCGCTGGAGCGCCGGGGACATGGCCGCGATCCACACCGACACCCACCTCGCCTCCGCCGCCCCCCTCCTCGGCCGCCTCGCCGCGCTCGACGGCCTCACCCCGGCCGCGGCCGGCCTGCGCGACCGCCTGCTCGCGTGGAACCGCCGCATGGACGCCGACAGCGCCGACGCGGCGGCCTACGCGGCGCTGCGCACAGCCGTCGTACGACTCCTCGCCGCGGAGCCGGTGTTCGAGCCGCTCACCCGGCCCCCGGCGTACCCGCAGGCGTTGCGCCCGTGGCTGGCACTCGTGCCGCGCATCGGATACGCCCTCGAACACCTGCTGCGTGCACAGGAGTTGTACGGCATCGACCGAACGAACCTGATCCGTACGGCAGTCGAGGCGGTGGCCGCCGATCCGCCCGCCGGTACCTGGTCCGACACCCACCGCCTCGCCCCCTGGCAGGCCCTGCCGGACGGCCCAGCCGCTCCTGGACTGGCCGGCGACCACGACTGCGTGCTGTGCACCTCCGCCGTGCCCGGCGTCACCGACCACGCCGCCCGCGGGCCCGCCGCGCGCTGGGTCTGGGACCTGGCCGACCGGGACGCCAGCCGCTGGGTGGTCCCCTTCGGCGCCGACGGCGTCCCCGGCAGCCCGCACCACCACGACCAACTCCCCCTGTGGCTGCGGGGGGAACTCGCCCCCGTCGTCACCGACTGGAACCGGCTCACCCCCGACCGCACCCTGGAGCACCCGCATGACCACTGACGCGCACGAGACGCCGTACGAACAGCACGTCGACGGCTTCGGCACCGTCCGCGTACGCCCCCTGGACCCCGCCGCCGACGCGGATGTGATCCACGCCTGGGTGAACGAGGAACGCGCCGCCTTCTGGGGCATGACCGGCCTCACCCGCGACCAAGTGGCCGGGATCTACGCCCACATGGCCACCCTGGACACCCACCACGCCCACCTGGTCACCAAGGACGGCGCCCCGGCCGCACTGTTCCAGACGTACCAGCCCGCCGCCGACCGCGTCGGCGAGTGCTACGACGTCCGCCCCGGCGACCTCGGCGTACACGTCCTCCTCGCCCCCGCCGACGCCGCCGGAGCCCGCCCCGGCTGGTCGTCCGCGCTGCTCACGGTCCTGACGACGTACGCGCTGACCGCACTCGGCGGGCGCCGGCTCGTGGTCGACCCGGACGTCCGCAACACCAAGGCGATCGCCCGCTTCGTCCGCCAGGGCTTCGTGCCCGGACCCGCCGTCGTCCTGCCCGAGGTGGACCTCCCGGACGTGTACCTGCCCGAGAAGCACGCCCAACTCGCCTTCCTGGAAGCGCGGTAGAGCGGGGGTAGCCTTCCGGGAGTGACGACTGAGCACGAGCTGATCGCGCACTACGGACTCGAACCGATCCCCCGCGAGGGCGGCCTGTTCCGGCGTACCTGGGCGGGGCCCGAGCGGGCGGACGGCCGCCCCGAGGGCGCCGCCATCGTGGCCCTGCTCACGGCCGGCGACTACTCCGCCCTGCACCGCCTGCCCTACGCCGAGATCTGGCACTTCTACCTCGGCGACCCGCTGGACCTGCTGCTCCTCGCCCCCGACGGCACCACCCGCACCGCCGTCCTCGGCCCCGAGCTGCGCGCCGGACAGCAGCTCCAGCTGACCGTCCCGGCCCGTACCTGGATGGGCGCGCGGGTGGTCGCGGGCGGCGCCTGGACGTTCTTCGGCTGCACGACCGCCCCCGGCTTCACCTACCCGGACTACGAACACGGGGATGCGGCCGACCTCACGGCGCGCTACCCCGCCGAGGCCGCCCGGATCAGGGAACTGTGCCGCCCATGAGCCTCCTCGACGGACAGACCGCCCTGGTGACCGGCGCGGGCGGCGGCATCGGCCGCGCCATCGCGCTGCGCTTCGCCGAGCAGGGCGCGGCGGTCGCCCTGCACTGCCGTACGGCGCTCACCGCGGCCGGGGAGACGGCCGACCGGATCCGGGCACAGGGCGGCGCGGCGGTCGTCCTGCGCGCCGACCTCACCGACGAGGACGCCTGCCACCGCCTGGTCCGCGACACCCTGGAGTGGTCCGGCGGCCGGCTCACCGCGCTGGTCAACAACGCGGCCGTACAGCCCGTCCAGCCGCTGCCCGGCATGACCGCCGCCCAGTGGCGCGGGGTGCTCGACACCGACCTCACCGGCGTCTTCGCGTGCACCCAGGCCGCCGCGGCCCACTTGCGGGGCCACGGAGGCGGCACCATCACCCACATCGCCTCCATCGAGGCGGGACGCCCCGCCCCCGGCCACGCCCACTACGGCGCGGCCAAGGCGGCGGTCGTGGCGCACGCCCGCGCGGCCGCCCAGGAGTACGGCCCCGACGGCATCCGGGTCAACACGGTCTCTCCGGGCCTGATCGACCGCCCCGGTCTGGCCGATGCCTGGCCGGACGGCGTCCGCCGCTGGCTCGCCGCCGCACCCGCCGGCCGGCTGGGCCGCCCCGAGGACGTGGCCGACGCCTGCGTCTTCCTCGCCTCCCCCCTCGCCTCCTGGATCACCGGGCACGACCTGGTGGTGGACGGGGGTGTGTCGGCGCGGCCCGGTTGGTGAGGAGAGGACCACCACGACGGTGCCGCCGCCGTCCCCTCCGGGCCCCCCGGCATTGTCAGTGGCCGGTGGCAGACTCCGGCCATGAGCGATCAGGTGCGTTTGAGAGACGTCGAAGAAGCCGATCTCGAGGAGTTCCTCGCGCAGGAGCACGACCCCGAGGCCACCCGGAGATCGAAGTTCGTGCCGCGGGAGCGGGAAGCCTTCATGACCCACTGGAGGACGAGGGTCCTCGGCGACCCCACCGTCTTCGTGCAGGCCGTCACCGTCGACGGGCGGCTCGCGGGCAACGTGGTGGCGTGGTGGCACGGGGACCGGCGCTTCATCGGGTACTGGCTCGGCAGCCAGTACTGGGGGCGGGGCGTCGGCACGCGGGCGCTGACGCAGTTCCTGGAACGCGAGAAGACCCGCCCCCTGTACGCCGATCCGTTCGGCGGGAACACCGGCTCGGTGCGGCTGCTGGAGAAGCACGGCTTCCGGCGCACCGGGACGATCCGGCACGGCACGGACGAGCACATCATGCTGGTGCTCGACGAGACCGGGTGAGACGGGCGGCGGCCTCGTCGCTCCTGCTCGCCCGACACCCGGCCCCGCTCACACCTTGCGCCAGGCGGCGAGCAGTTCGTCGGGTCCGTAGGCCGCCTGGAGACCGGAACACCTGGTCCCGCTGCGGGAGACCGCCACGAGCGGTACCGGCTGGTCGGTGACCGCCGCCCGGTGCTTCTGCAGTGCTGCCAGGTCGTGGCTGTCGAACGCCGAGTTCTCCAACCACTTGACCGAGCCGAGGAAGAACAACTGCTCGGCCACCGGCTGCCGATCGGCGCCCACCACGTCGATTTCCACGTCATTGCTACGGGTCCAGTACCCGCCGATCGCCGGGGCGGCGGGCAGGAGGCCGTCCGGCAGGAGCCGGGCGAGGGATTCCCGGACCAGGGGCTCGATCGCGCGGCCCCGCCAGCTCGTCCACTGCTCCTTGATCCGGCTCAGAGTGAGATCCCCTCGCATCCGCTCGATCTCCGCCATGTGGGGATCCAGAAATGCCAGCCAGAAGCGCAGGTAGGGGTCGGCCACCCGGTAGCGGCGTTCCTTCGACGGCCTGAGCGAGAGCGGCAGCTCAGCGGCCACGACTCTCTTCTCGGTCAGGACGTCAGTGGCTCGGGTGAGAGTGGTGTGGGCGATGCCGCCCGCCGCGCGCGCGATGTTGGTGAAGGTCCGCTCCCCGGATCCGATGGCCCGCAGGACTTCCCTGCTCATCGCCTGCGGTGGAAACTCTGCGGCCAGTGACCGTTCAGCGGAGACCAGCAGCGCCGAGATCGGGTTGTCCAGCGAGTCGCGGAGGAACTCCCAGAGATCCGCTCCGGCCCGCCATTCTGCACAGATCAGGGGCAGGCCCCCCGTGATCAGAGCGGCATCGAACGCGGCCGCCGGAGACAGGCCGAGCATTTCGCCGATGTCGGCCGGGTTCAAAGGCCCCACGATCATTTCCCGGCCCCGCTGGTGAAAAGGCCGGTCGTAGCTGTTCAGCGCCTCCATCATCGACAGGTCGGACCCGACCAGGAGGAGAAGCACCGGCTTGCGGCTGAGCAGCCGGTCCCATGCCCGCTGGAGCATCCCCTCGAAGGCGTCGATGCGGTCCATCAGATACGGAACCTCGTCGATGACGACGACGCTGGGAGTGTCGTCGGGCAGGATCTCCGCAAGCAGCCTGAGCGCCGCATTCCACTGATTCGGGGTCTCCTCGGAGAAGAGTTCCCGCTGAGGCAGGGTGGATCTGGCGACGGCGTCGAGCAGTTCCGTCAGCTCGTCCTCCGCCGTACCGCCCGCCGCGGTGAAGAAGAGGTACGGCGTCTCGGTCCGCCGGATGAATTCCTCGACGAGACTGGACTTGCCGACCCGCCTCCGCCCGCGCATGAGGATGCACTGACCGGGTTTCGCCGACCCGGCGGCGTCGCGAACCGTCTGCAGGGCGTTGCCGAGCACGCCGAGTTCGCGCTCCCGACCAATGAAACGGCGCATGCAGTCTCCTGCCAGAGATAGTATCGCTACCGATACTATCGCGACCGATACCAACTTGCCTTCGCTCGGCAATGAGGCTCATGCCGCTGTGGGTGTCGCAGTGGGGGAAGGTCGGTCGCGACCGACGACGATGGGCGCCTTCGGCATGGCCTTGAGCGGCGGGTCTCTCGGCAGGCGGAGGCCGGCATCGGCGGGGGCGCACTTGTCCGCGGCGCGGGGGACGGCGCTTTCGGGCCAGAGACCCCCGATGCGTGGATCTTGCCAGGAGAGCTCGAGCGGGCGCAGAACGAGACCGGCTTCTTGTGGCGCGCAGAGAGTCGTCGCGGCAACTGCGAGCCTCAACGTCGATGGGCCCCGCTGCAAGCAGCGGGGCCCATCGACATCGTGCCCGGTGAGGCACTGGCGGAGGATACGAGATTCGAACTCGTGAGGGGTTGCCCCCAACACGCTTTCCAAGCGTGCGCCCTAGGCCTCTAGGCGAATCCTCCGGTCGGAACATTACATGACCGAGGAGGGTGCTCGCGAACTCGTTCCCGCAGGCCCGGATCGGGTACTCTCTGCGTAGCCCCTCACGCGGCGCTATCTGACTGAACTCCCCCAGGGCCGGAAGGCAGCAAGGGTAGGTCGGCTCTGGCGGGTGCGTGGGGGGCGTCTGCGTTGCCGGGGCTTCGGCGGGACCGGTTGTCAGTGGGCGCCTATAACCTCGTAAGCGTGTCGTCTCTCGCGCTGTACCGCCGCTACCGTCCCGAGACTTTCGCCGAGGTCATCGGGCAGGAGCATGTCACCGACCCGCTGCAGCAGGCGCTGCGGAACAACCGGGTCAATCACGCGTACCTGTTCAGCGGACCGCGTGGCTGCGGGAAGACCACCAGCGCGCGCATCCTCGCCCGCTGCCTCAACTGTGAGCAGGGTCCCACCCCCACCCCGTGCGGCGAGTGCCAGTCCTGCCGCGACCTCGCGCGCAACGGGCCGGGTTCGATCGACGTCATCGAGATCGACGCCGCCTCCCACGGCGGTGTGGACGACGCCCGCGAGCTGCGCGAGAAGGCCTTCTTCGGCCCCGCGGGCAGCCGGTACAAGATCTACATCATCGACGAGGCCCACATGGTCACGTCGGCCGGCTTCAACGCCCTGCTGAAGGTCGTCGAGGAGCCGCCCGAGCACCTCAAGTTCATCTTCGCCACGACCGAGCCCGAGAAGGTCATCGGCACCATCCGCTCGCGGACCCACCACTACCCGTTCCGGCTCGTGCCGCCCGGCACCCTGCGGGACTACCTCGGCGAGGTGTGCCAGCGGGAGGACATCCCCGTCGAGGAAGGCGTGCTGCCGCTCGTCGTGCGCGCGGGCGCCGGCTCCGTCCGTGACTCCATGTCCGTCATGGACCAGCTCCTCGCCGGCGCGGGCGCGGACGGTGTGACGTACGCCATGGCCACCGCCCTCCTCGGCTACACCGACGGCTCCCTCCTCGATTCCGTTGTCGAGGCCTTCGCCACCGGTGACGGCGCGGCCGCCTTCGAGGTCGTCGACCGCGTCATCGAGGGCGGCAACGACCCGCGCCGCTTCGTCGCCGACCTGCTCGAACGCCTCCGGGACCTGGTGATCCTCGCGGCCGTGCCGGACGCCGTCGACAAGGGGCTCATCGACGCCCCGGCCGACGTCCTGGAGCGTATGCAGGCCCAGGCATCGATCTTCGGTGCCGCCGAGCTGAGCCGCGCCGCCGACCTGGTCAACGAGGGTCTGACCGAGATGCGCGGCGCCACCTCGCCCCGCCTCCAACTCGAACTCATCTGCGCCCGCGTCCTGCTCCCCGCCGCCTACGGCGACGAGCGCTCCCTCATGGCCCGCCTCGACCGCATCGAGCGCGGCGTCCACTTCAGCGCGGGTACCGGCGCGCCCGCCATGGGCTACGTCCCCGGTCCCGAGGCCCACGGCGGCGCCCCGGCCCCGGCGGTCCCGCCCGGCGGCGGCCCCGCGGCGGCACGGGCGGCGGTGCGGGGGTCCGGCGGGCCGGGGGGAGCCGGTCCCGGCTCCGGTCCCGCTTCCGGTCCGGGGGCTGGTCCGGGGAGCGGTGGTACGGCTCCGGCTGCGCCCGCACCCACGCCTGCCCCCGCACCCACACCTGCGCCCACGCCCGCCCCCGCGCCTGCCGCTCCGGTGGCGCCCGCTCCTGCTCCCGCCCCCGCCGAGCAGCCTGTTCCCGCCGCGGCGGCGCCCACCCCCTCGGGGGCCCCGCCCGCCGCCGCCCCCGGCGCCTGGCCCACGGCCGCGCCCGCGGGAGGCGGACGGCGCCCCGGTGGCTGGCCCACGGCCGCCGCGCCCGGCGCTCCGCAGCAGCAGGCCCCCGCGGCCGGTCCCCAGCCGCCGGCCCAGCCCGCTCCCGCCGCCTCCGCGTCCCCGGCCCCCCAGGCCCCCGCGGCCGCTCCCGCCGGCGGTCTCGATCCCCGCATGCTCTGGCCGAACATTCTGGAGGCCGTGAAGAACCGCCGGCGCTTCACCTGGATCCTGCTCAGCCAGAACGCCCAGGTCACCGGCTTCGACGGCACCACCCTCCAGCTCGGCTTCGTGAACGCCGGGGCGCGTGACAACTTCGCGAGCAGCGGCAGCGAGGACGTACTGCGGGCCGCGCTGGCCGAGCAGTTCAACGTGCAGTGGAAGATCGAGTCGCTGGTCGACCCGTCCGGCGGCGGCTCCGCACCCCCGGCTCCGGGCGGCTCCACGGGCTTCGGCGGTGGCGGCTCGGGTGCCCCCGGCGGCGGTTACGGCGGTGGCGGTGCGTCCGGCAGCGGTGGCTACGGCTCCTCGCCCGCGCCCCGCCCCAGCGCGCCCACCCAGTCCGCCGCGCAGCCCTCCACCCCGCCGTCCGGCGGCCCCGCCGCCCCGGCATCCGGCCCGGCCACCCCCCGCCCTTCCGCCCCCGAGCCGCCCCCCGTCTCCATCGAGGACGACATCCCCGAGGACGACGACCCCGACCTGGACGAATCCGCCCTCTCCGGCCACGAACTGATCGTCCGCGAACTGGGCGCGACGGTGGTGGAGGAATTCACCAACGAGTGAGCAACCTTGAGGGGGGCCGAGGGCCCCTTTCAAGCCGACGGCTCCGGCAACCCCTGGGGCGCCGGGGAACTGCGCGATCAACCACGATGTCCCCGCCCCCGACGGACGACGGAGCCACCCGGCCTCACCCGCCCCTGTAGGAACATACGACTTCCCCGCCCCCCAGCCTTCGGCAACCTTGCCATTAGGCTGACCCCGTGAACGTCCTCGTCATCGGCAGCGGCGCCCGCGAACACGCCCTGTGCCGCTCCCTGTCCCTCGATCCCGACGTCACCGCGCTGCACTGCGCCCCCGGCAACGCCGGCATCGCCGAGGTCGCCGAGCTGCACGAGGTCGACGCCCTCGACGGTGCCGCGGTGACCGCCCTGGCGCAGCGCCTCGGTGCCGAGCTGGTCGTCGTCGGCCCGGAGGCCCCCCTGGTCGCCGGGGTCGCCGACACCGTGCGCGCCGCCGGGATCCCGGTGTTCGGCCCCTCCGGCGAGGCCGCCCTGCTGGAGGGGTCCAAGGCGTTCGCCAAGGACGTCATGGCCTCGGCCGGGGTACCGACCGCCCGGTCGTACGTCTGCACCACCGCCGAGGAGATCGCCGGCGCCCTCGACGCCTTCGGCGCCCCCTACGTCGTCAAGGACGACGGACTCGCCGCCGGCAAGGGCGTCGTCGTCACCTCCGACCTGGCCGCCGCCAAGGCACACGCGGCCGCCTGCGAGCGCGTGGTGATCGAGGAGTTCCTCGACGGCCCCGAGGTGTCCCTGTTCGCGGTCACCGACGGCGAGACCGTCGTACCGCTCCAGCCCGCACAGGACTTCAAGCGCGCCCTGGACGGCGACGAGGGCCCCAACACCGGCGGTATGGGCGCCTATTCGCCCCTGCCGTGGGCCGACCCGAAGCTGGTCGACGAGGTGCTGCACACCGTGCTCCAGCCGACGGTGGACGAACTGCGGCGCCGCGGTACGCCGTTCTCCGGGCTGCTCTACGCCGGTCTCGCGATCACCAGCCGGGGCGTGCGGGTCATCGAGTTCAACGCCCGCTTCGGCGACCCCGAGACCCAGGTCGTGCTGGCCCGGCTGAAGACCCCGCTGGCCGGGCTGCTGATGGCCGCCGCCACCGGCAACCTCGCCGACCTGCCGCCGCTGCGCTGGAGCGAGGACGCGGCCGTCACCGTCGTCGTCGCCTCCCACAACTACCCCGGCACCCCGCGCACCGGCGACCCGATCACCGGTCTGGCCGAGGTCGCCGCCGAGGACGCCCCGCACGCCTACGTGCTGCACGCCGGCACCCGGCAGGACGGCGACGCGGTCGTCAGCGCGGGCGGCCGGGTGCTGTCCGTCACCGCCACCGGCAAGGATCTGACCGAGGCGCGTGAGCGGGCGTACCGGGCGGTGGGCCGGATCCGGCTCGACGGCGCGCTGCACCGCACCGACATCGCGGCGAAGGCGGCCGACGGGACGCTCTGAGCGTCGCCCCGACGCCTCCCATCTCCTGTTTCACCCCCGCAGGCCCCGGATCCGCGATCCGGGGCCTGATCTTTGCTGTCTGTCACCCAGCTCTGACCAAAGCCATTCCATCGAGTGAGCAATCGTCCATCCTGATGACGTGGGCCGGGGCCGCAACTAGGGTGCCGCGCAAGCGTTCCGGCGCTTGGCGCACCGGCCGCACGCACGTGGCGCACCGGCATTGCGCACTTGGCCCACCGGCATTGCGTTGTCAGTGGCGGATGCCACAGTGGGGGAGTGAGCAGCACCAGCACAGCACGGCATCGGCAGGGGAGGGGGTGAGGTCGGCACGTGAGCGGAATCGGTGTGGAAGCGGGCGCGCAGGCCGCGCGTTCTCGGGCCCTCGCGGTGTTGCGGGTCCGGGGCCGGGCCCTGGGCGTGGCGGTGCTGCCCGCGGCCGCGGAGGTGATCCTGCTGGCCGGCGCGGCCACGGGACATCTGGTCGGTCCCGGCTGGGACGCCGCCCGCTGGGCCGTGGGCGTTCTCGCGGTCCTCGTCCTGTTGGCCACCGCCGGCATCGCCCTGGTCCTCTCCCGCGCCCGCCCCGCCATGACCCCCACGGTGCCGGTCGCCGAGGAGTCCGCCCCGGACCTGTACCGGATGGTCCGCGACCTCGCCGACCGGCTGGACGTCCCGGCGCCCTCCGCCATAGCCCTCACCCCCGACTGCGACAGCTGGCTGGAGGACCGGGCACACGCGGCGCACGGCCCGCCCGCCCGGCCGGCCCCCGGCGAGGCGGACATACCGGATGAGGGGCGCCGTCCCCGCCGGGCCCCCGTCGCTCCGGTCCTCGTCATCGGCTCCCCGTTCCTGTGGTGGATGCGGGTCGGCGAGCTGCGCGCGGTCATCGCCCCGGTCGTCGCCGGTACGGGCCCCTCGGCGCACCCCGACATAGCCGCCGCCCGGCGCTTCGTGCGCGGGCTCGACGCCACGCTGGCCGTCGCCGCCACACCGGGCCGGGGGCCGCTGGCCCGCGGGGCGTGCGCGGTCCTCGGCCGGGTTGCCCGGCTGCTGCTGGGCGCCTGCCGTGAGCACGCCGCGCAGATGGAGCGCGGGGTCGCCGCGGCGGCCGCCGAGCGGGCGCAGACGGTGGACTACGGACTGCGGATCGTCGCCCAGGAACAGGTCGGCCTCGCGTACGCGGGCTGGGACCGGCTGCTGACCCGAGTGGCGCTCCCCGCCTGGCGGATGGGCCGCTGGCCCTCCCGGCTGGACGCGGGCGTGGTGGCCGCGCTCACCGAGTTGTCCCGGCGCGACCGGCTGGCCGAGGGCTTCACCTCCCGCCTCGGCGAGCGGCCCGCCTGCGATCTGCTGGAGGAGCCCGGCAGCATGGACGAAGCCACCTCGCTGCTCGCCGCGCGCCTCTTCCACGGCGGCCCCGCCGGACCCCGCGCCGACTGGGCGCCGGTGGACTGGCAGTCGTACCCGGAGGAGGTCGTGGACCGCACCTGGCGCGCCGACGCCGCCCGGCTGCACCGCGTCCTGGGCTCCCTCGCCGCCCGCCCCGCGCGGCACACCGGCGCGCCCACCCTGGCCCGGATCCTGGACCACCTCGCCGAGCCCACGGTCCCCGCCGAGGCCCCCGGCGCCGTCCCGGACCCCGGCGCCGTCCCCGGCCCCACCACCCTCGACGCCGAACCCGTGACGGATCCCGACGCCGACGCCGACGAGGACGACCCCGGCACCGAACGCAGCGCCGCCCTCGCCGCCGGTCTCAGCGCCGAGGTGGCCCGTGAGGAGAGCGCCGTGCCGCATGGGGCCACCGCCGCGGGCCAGAGCCCGCCCAGCACCCTCTGGGACGGCGGCGCGCTGCCCCTCGTCCCCCTCCAGCCCCCGCGCACCGCCCGCGAACTGCTGACCGACCACGTCACGGCGATGGTGTGCTGCGCCGCGGTCGACACCGCGGGCGCGGCCCCGGCGCTGGACTGGCTGGACGGCCCGTCCCTGCTGCTGCACGGCGAGCGGGTGGCCGACCTGACCCCCCGCGTGCTCAGCCTGATCGAGGAGGGTGATCCGGGCCCGCTGCGCGACTGGCTGGCCACCGCGGGGATACGCCCCGAGAAGCCGATACGCCTCGTCTGACAGCCGGGTCGCCTCGCTCAACGGGAGCCCCAGCTTCCACTTCAGGTCAATTCGCAACGAATAGTGACCGAGCCCGTGCGTTATGTGATGTGCTGGTATCCATCACGCACCTGGCAAAGGCATGCGACATACGACAGCACGGCCGAGCACCGCGAGCACCACCCACCACAGGAATCGGGGGGCTCGGGGAGGGGAGCGACCATGGCCTCGGACCACATCCGCCGCTGGGAGTCCGGAGCGATCGCGCACGCCGTCACGGATCCCTTCGGCCTGGGCCCCGTGCCCTGGCTGCGCGGCAGCGAGACGTACTTCGACGACACCGGCCACGTCGTGCCCTGGTACGTGGACGCCGTGCCCCAGCAGCACACCCGCGGCGATGTGCGCATCCCCGTGCCGCGCACCTCACCGGGCGGTCCCCGCTCGGCCGACGACGTGCACCGCCAGATCAAGGGCTTCACCGCCACCGGCGCGGTCGCGCCCGGCGAGGCGATCGACTTCCACATCACGGTCGACCCGCCGCAGGAGTTCTCCGTCGACATCTACCGGATCGGCCACTACGCGGGCGACGGCGCTGCCAAGATCACCACCAGCCCCCGGCTGTCCGGCATCGTGCAGCCCCCGCCGCTGGCCGCCGACCGCACGGTCTCCTGCCACCACTGGTGGCTGTCCTGGCGCCTCCAGGTGCCCTCCCACTGGAGCATCGGCGCCTATGTGGCCGTGCTGACCACCGCCGACGGCTACCGCTCCCACGTGCCGTTCACGGTCCGCGACGACCGCCCGGCCGATCTGCTCCTGCTGCTGCCCGACGTGACATGGCAGGCGTACAACCTGTACCCGGAGGACGGACACACCGGCGCCAGCCTCTACCACGCCTGGGACGAACAGGGCGCGCTGCTCGGCGAGGCCGACGCGGCGACCACGGTCTCCTTCGACCGGCCGTACGCGGGCGCGGGCCTACCCCTGCACGTCGGACACGCCTACGACGTCATCCGCTGGGCCGAGCGCTACGGCTACGACCTCGCCTACGCCGACGCCCGCGATCTGCACGCCGGCCGGGTGGACCCCACCCGCTACCGGGGCCTGATCTTCCCCGGCCACGACGAGTACTGGACGCTGCCCATGCGCCGCGCCGCCGAGCGGGCCCGCGACCACGGCACCTCGCTGGTCTTCCTCTCCGCCAACACCATGTACTGGCAGGTGGAGTTGGGGCCCTCGCCGTCCGGGACGCCGGACCGGCTGCTGACCTGCCGCAAGCGCAAGGGTCCGGGCAAGCCGGTGCTGTGGCGGGAGATCGACCGCCCCGAACAGGAGCTGATCGGCATCCAGTACGCGGGCCGGGTGCCCGAACCGTGCCCGCTGATCGTGCGCAACGCGGGCCACTGGCTGTGGGAGGCCACCGGGGCGTACGAGGGCGACGAGATCCCCGGCCTGGTCGCGGGCGAGGCCGACCGCTACTTCCCGCGCACCGCGCTGCCCGCCCACGACGAGCGCATCCTGCTCGCCCACTCCCCCTACACCGACGCCGGCGGCACCCCGCGCCACCAGGAGACCTCCCTGTACCGGGCCCCGTCCGGCGCCTTGGTGTTCGCCTCCGGCACCTTCGCCTGGTCCCCGGCCCTGGACCGCCCCGGCCATGTGGACCCCCGTATCCAGCGGGCCACGGCCAACCTCCTGGACCGCATCTGCAAGCGCGACTGAACCGCGGACCGGTCTTGGTCGGCCCCCGACCGACCCCTGGCCGGAACCGAACACCCCGGTAAGGGAGAATCGAGGCAGTTGGACAGAACCACGGGGAGGAACCGTGTCCGGATTCGTAGAAAAGCCCGAGCCCGTCCAGGTGCCGGGCCTGGTGCACCTGCACACCGGAAAGGTGCGGGACCTGTACCGGAACGAGGCGGGCGACCTCGTGATGGTCGCCAGCGACCGCATGTCCGCCTACGACTGGGTGCTGCCCACGGAAATCCCGGACAAGGGCCGGGTCCTCACCCGGCTCTCCCTGTGGTGGTTCGACCAGCTGCGCGACCTGGCCCCGAACCATGTGATCTCCGAGGAACTGCCCGCGGGCGCCCCCGCCGACTGGGCGGGCCGGACCCTGGTCTGCACGTCGCTGAAGATGGTCCCGGTCGAGTGCGTGGCCCGCGGCTACCTCACCGGCTCGGGCCTGGTGGAGTACGGCGAGTCCCGGACCGTGTGCGGCCTCGCCCTGCCCGAGGGCCTTGTCGACGGCTCCGAGCTGCCCGCCCCGATCTTCACCCCGGCCACCAAGGCCGAGGTCGGCGAGCACGACGAGAACGTGTCCTACGAGGAGGTCGCCCGCCAGGTCGGCGCGGACACCGCCGCCCAGCTGCGCCAGGCCACCCTCGCCGTCTACGCGCGGGCCCGCGACATCGCCCGCGAGCGGGGCATCATCCTCGCGGACACCAAGTTCGAGTTCGGCTACGACGGGGACACGCTCGTCCTCGCCGACGAGGTGCTCACCCCGGACTCCTCCCGCTTCTGGCCGGCCGACCAGTGGCAGCCGGGGCGTGCGCAGCCGTCGTACGACAAGCAGTTCGTGCGCGACTGGCTGACCTCCCCGGAGTCAGGCTGGGACCGAAGGAGCGAGCAGCCCCCGCCGCCGCTGCCGCAGGAGGTGGTGGAGCGCACCCGCGCCAAGTACCTGGAGGCTTACGAGCGTCTGACCGGCACCAGCTGGTCCTAAGGGCTACGCGGAAGGCCCCGGTCCAGTGGACCGGGGCCTTCTCTGTGGAGCGGACGACGAGGCTCGAACTCGCGACCTCAACCTTGGCAAGGTTGCGCTCTACCAACTGAGCTACGTCCGCAGTGCGCCGTGGCGCGACAGCTACTATACCCAACCTCGCTCGTGCGTGAGACGCACCGCCGTATGCCGGTTCTCGGCGCCGGGCGTGGCGACGCCCGAGGAGAGGGGCCGCGCACGGTGCCGGGAGACGGCGCGGCCCGCTCGGCGAGCTCCGCCCCGCCGGCGGCCGACTCCGGACCTCCGCCTCTCGCACCGCCGGCGGTGAGTCGCCGATGGGGTCGCGTCGGCGGCTAATTCCGTTTCCCCGTAATGGTTTCCGCCGTACACGCTCGGGACGATCCCGGTCGGCAGCCGCGCGCTGTCCGTCGGCGGCACGAACCCGCGTACCCCCCGTGAGCGCCCGCTTCAGATGCCCCGGCCGCCCGTGCCCGGTGACGATCAGCATCTGGCGGCCGGGCAGTTCGGGCCCGCAGGAATGTGGTCACCCTCACACCGTCTCCACCCGGCATCCGGAGGCCCGGCATCGCCGCATCGGCAGCGCGCGCCCCCGCCGTCCGGGACCGGTGGCAGCCTCCGCGACCTCGAACATGCCCCGCGCGCCGACGAGTTCGCCGCCCGAGTCGGCCCACGACAGCCGCGTACGACGGCCCGTACCGCGCGCCGGGACTCCTGCGCGATCCGCTGGGGATCGGTGGTGCCCAGGCGCGGGGGCCGGGCCAGCCCCCCTGCTGGTGCGCCGCGGGTCGGGTGCGGGATGCCATCGTCCGGCACAAAAAAAGTCAGCGGGCTCCGGATGGCGCTTTCGGGGACAACGAAAAAACCCCGGTCGCGAAGACCGGGGTTTTCCCTTGGAGCGGACGACGAGGCTCGAACTCGCGACCTCAACCTTGGCAAGGTTGCGCTCTACCAACTGAGCTACGTCCGCACTGCTGCCGATCGGCTCCCACCGATCGGTGCGAGCACCAGCCTACCTGATCCACAAGAGTGGTCCGGACAACCGGTGCCAGAGCGGGTGACAGGAATCGCACACTGCGCCTTCCCCCTGGAAGGGGGATGTTCTACTACTGAACTACACCCGCACGATCCTCGGGGTTCCGGCCTTTCGGCCTCGCCCCTCGGCGTGTCTCAGACATTAGCTGATCAGCAGGGGGGTAGCGCAAGTCGGTACCCCCGCCGGCCGTCCGCGCACCGTCCGGGCGCCCCTGTACGGCCCCAAGTGCACGGTCTCCAGGGCCCGCTGACGGACCCTGGAGACCGCCCCTTCGCGGGCCCTGGCACGCCTCACTGCGCGCTGCTGAACGCCTCGTAGACCTTCTTGGGGATGCGCCCGCGCGCGGGCACGTCCATCTTGTTGGCCTGGGCCCAGGCGCGTACGGCCGCCGGGTCGGGCGCCACCTCGGTCTGCTTGTACGCCTTGCCGGAGCGCGACCGCTTGCGACCGGCCTCGACGTACGGCGCGAGCGCCTTGCGCAGTTTCTTGGCGTTGGTTTCGTTCAGGTCGATCTCGTACGACTTGCCGTCGAGTCCGAAGGCGATCGTTTCCGCCGCTTCCGAGCCGTCGATGTCGTCGAAGAGAGTGACCACGACCTTTTGCGCCACGAATATCGGTCCCTTCGTGCGGCACGTCGATACAGCTCACCGGCGTTGACGTGCCGAGTATCGGCTATTGCCAATTCATTTGTACAGTGCCCGGCAATGCAAAGTGAAGCCCGACTAAATCCGTCCGCGTGTCCGAAGGCAATAGGGGTTGCGGACGGCCCGTCGAACTTTCCCAGAACTTTTCACGGCCACCCGGCTCCGACACCCGATCGTGATGCGGCTCACGTAGTTTCCTCCAACTCTACCCGCGTAGAAATTTTGTGCGGGTAGTCTGAAGGAACCTGCTCAGCACCACACATCGGGAGTGCCAGTGGCACGCGTCGTAGTCGACGTCATGCTCAAGCCGGAGATCCTCGACCCCCAGGGCCAGGCGGTCCAGCGTGCGCTGCCGCGCCTGGGTTTCGAAGGGATCTCGGACGTCCGTCAGGGAAAGCGTTTCGAACTGGAAGTTGACGGCCCGGTCGACGAGGCCGCGCTCGCCCGCATCCGCGATCTCGCGGAATCCTTCCTCGCCAACACCGTGATCGAGGACTTCACCGTCAAGGTGGAAGAGGGCGCGGAAGTCGCGGAGGCGGCGAAGTGACCGCTCGTATTGGCGTCGTCACTTTCCCGGGGAGCCTGGACGACCGGGACACCCAGCGCGCGATCCGTCTCGCGGGCGCCGAACCGGTCGCCCTGTGGCACAAGGACAAGGACCTCAAGCAGGTCGACGCCGTGGTCCTGCCCGGCGGTTTCTCCTACGGCGACTATCTGCGCGCCGGTGCCATCTCCCGTTTCTCGCCGGTCATGGACACGGTCATCGAGCAGGCGAAGGCCGGCCTCCCGGTCCTCGGTATCTGCAACGGCTTCCAGGTCCTCACCGAGGCCCACCTGCTGCCGGGCGCGATGCTGGGCAACGACCACCTCCACTTCATCTGCCGCGACCAGAAACTGCGGGTGGAGAACGCGGAGACCGCCTGGACCGGCGACTACCGCCGGGGCCAGGAGATCCACATCCCGCTCAAGAACATGGACGGCCGGTACGTCGCCGACCCGTACACGCTCGACAAGCTGGAGGCGGAGGGCCGGGTCGTCTTCCGCTACGTCGGCTTCAACCCCAACGGCTCGCTCAACGACATCGCCGGCGTCACCAACGAGGCGGGCAATGTCGTCGGCCTGATGCCGCACCCCGAGCACGCCGTCGAGCCGCTGATCGGCTCGGGCCGCACCGACGGCCTCCCGTTCTTCACCTCGATCCTCAAGAAGCTGGTCAACGCATGAGCCGGACTCCTCTGGACACGGTCGAGCACGCGGCCGCGACCCCCGACGTCGAGCTGCCCTGGGCCGAACTCGGCCTGAAGAAGGACGAGTACGAGCGGGTGGTGGAGATCCTCGGCCGCCGTCCGACCGGCGCGGAACTCGCCATGTACTCGGTCATGTGGTCCGAGCACTGCTCGTACAAGTCCTCCAAGGTCCATCTGCGCCAGTTCGGCGAGAAGGCACCCGAGTCGGACGCGCTGCTCGTCGGCATCGGCGAGAACGCCGGCGTGGTGGACGTCGGCCAGGGCTACGCGGTCACCTTCAAGGTCGAGTCGCACAACCACCCCTCGTACGTGGAGCCCTACCAGGGCGCGGCCACGGGCGTCGGCGGCATCGTCCGCGACATCATCGCGATGGGCGCCCGCCCGGTCGCGGTGGTGGACCCGCTGCGCTTCGGCGCGGCCGACCACCCCGACACCAAGCGCGTCCTGCCGGGCGTGGTCGCGGGCATCGGCGGCTACGGCAACTGCCTGGGCCTGCCCAACATCGGCGGCGAGGTCGTCTTCGACGCCTGCTACCAGGGCAACCCGCTGGTCAACGCCGGTGCCATCGGTGTGATGCGGCACGAGGACATCCACCTCGCCAAGGCCTCCGGCGCGGGCAACCAGGTCATCCTGTACGGCGCCCGGACCGGCGGCGACGGCATCGGCGGCGCCTCGATCCTCGCGTCCGAGACCTTCGACGACGCCAAGCCCTCCAAGCGCCCCGCGGTGCAGGTCGGCGACCCCTTCCAGGAGAAGCTCCTCATCGAGTGCACCCTGGAGGCGTTCCGGGAGAAGCTGGTCGTCGGCATCCAGGACCTGGGCGCGGCCGGACTCTCCTGCGCCACCAGCGAGCTGGCGTCCAACGGCTCCGGCGGCATGCGGGTGACCCTGGACGACGTCCCGCTGCGCGACTCGACGCTCTCGCCCGAGGAAATCCTCATGAGCGAGTCGCAGGAACGCATGTGCGCGGTCGTGGAGCCTGCCAAGGTCGGACGCTTCCTGGAGATCTGCGAGAAGTGGGACGTCATCGCCACGGTCATCGGCGAGGTGACCGACGGCGACCGGCTGGAGATCTTCTGGCACGGCGAGAAGATCGTGGACGTCGACCCGCGCACGGTCGCGCACGACGGCCCGGTCTACGAGCGTCCGTACGCGCGCCCCTCCTGGCAGGACGAGCTCCAGGCGGACGACGCCGGCAAGCTGCCCCGCCCGGCGACCGCGGAGGAGCTGCGCGAGCAGGTCCTGAAGCTGGTGGCGTCACCGAACCAGGCGTCCAAGAAGTGGATCACGCAGCAGTACGACCACTTCGTGCAGGGCAACACGGTGCTGGCGCAGCCCGAGGACTCGGGCATGATCCGCATCGACGAGTCGACCGGCCTCGGCGTCGCCATCGCGACGGACGGCAACGGCCGTTACGCCAAGCTGGACCCGTACACCGGCGCCCAGCTGGCCCTGGCCGAGGCCTACCGGAACGTGGCCACGACGGGCGCCAAGCCGCTCGCCGTCTCCGACTGCCTGAACTTCGGCTCGCCCGAGGACCCGGCGGTGATGTGGCAGTTCGCGGAGGCGGTACGCGGCCTCGCGGACGGCTGCCGGGAGCTCGGCACCCCGGTGACCGGCGGCAACGTCTCGCTCTACAACCAGACGGGCGAGGCGGCGATCCATCCGACGCCGGTCGTCGCGGTCCTCGGCGTGATCGACGACGTCGCCCGGCGCACCCCGGTCGCCTTCCAGGAGGAGGGCCAGCTGCTCTACCTCCTCGGCGACACCCGCGAGGAGTTCGGCGGTTCGGCCTGGTCCCAGGTGATCCACGACCACCTGGGCGGGATGCCTCCGGTGGTCGACCTGGAGCGGGAGCGGCTGCTGGGCGAGATCCTGATCTCCGCCTCCCGCGACGGCATGATCGACTCCGCGCACGACCTGTCGGACGGCGGTCTGATCCAGGCCGTGGTCGAGTCGGCGCTGCTGGGCGGGAAGGGCGCGCGTCTCGTCGTTCCCGACGGTCTGGACGCGTTCACCTTCCTCTTCTCCGAGTCGGCCGGCCGCGCCCTGGTGGCCGTGCCCCGCTCGGAGGAGCTGCGTTTCACCGACATGTGCGGTGCGCGCGGCCTGCCGGCCACCCGCATCGGCGTCGTGGACGGCGACGCGGTGGACCTCCAGGGCGAGTTCACCCTCCCCCTGGCCGATCTGCGCGAGGCCCACGAGGGCACGATCCCCTCGCTGCTGGCGTGACGTGACCACGAAGGCCCCCGCCCGGAACCCGAGTCCGGGCGGGGGTCTTCCGTGACGGTTCAGCGGACGTAGTTCTTGAGGATCTCCGTGTCCAGCTCGAAGCCGACCGGACCGGGCAGGGAGACCTTCTCGCCGAACTTGGCGACGTGGAGGTCGCGGTAGCCACCGACCCGCCGGTCCGGTCCGCTGTGCACGGTGACGGTGCAGGAGTCCCGGTCGATCAGCAGGTATACGGGGATACCGCACTGCCCGTACGCGGTCGGCTTCTCGTGCCGGTCCCGCCGGTCGGTGTCGGAGTCGTACGAGGTGACCTCGACGACCATGAGCACGCCCTCGGGGCCGGCCCACTCACCGTGGCCCGCGAAGTGGCCTTCGGGTACGAGCAGCGCATCGGGCCTCGCCCGGCCGTCCCGGTATGCCTCCACCTGAAGTCCTCGACCCTGGTACAGGTCCAGGTCGGGCCTCGCCTGCATACAACGCCGTGCAAGCCAGGTCACGATGGTGTCGTGATCTCCGTCCGCCACCTTCTTGACTCCGATCCGTCCGTTGATGAACTCCAACGTGACGGTCTCGGGAGCGGCGGAGGCGATCGTTTCGAACTCCTGCACCGACATCTGAGACGTGCGCTCGGCCATAACCGTCATGTTGCACCCCCTTCCAGGCGGAAGCCAGTGTTGCCCGCCCCCGGCCGCGCGGCGTGGATTCCGCCGGTGCTCACCCACACGAGTGAGTGCGCATAAGCTCCCCCCATGCCCCCGGCCAAGAAGCGTGCCCGTACCTACGACCCCGTCCGCACCCGTGCCGCGGTCCTCAGCCAGTTCGGTGCGGTGCGGGACGCCGTACGCGGGCTCGGCGAGGAGCAGTTGGCGGGCGGGACCCGGCTGGCGGGCTGGTCCGTGCGGGAGTTGGCCGTGCACATCGGGATGGCGTTGACGGCCGTGCACCGGGCGCTCGCCCTGCCCGAGCCGGCCAGGGCGGATGCCGTGCTGCTGGACTGGCCGTTCGCCACCGCCGCCGACGCCGCCGCCATCGACGCGTACACCCGGAACCTCGCCGCCGAGCACCCCGACCTCGACGCCTACCTCGCGGACGTCGATGCGTCCCTGCGCGATCTGCTCGCCGAACACCCCGGCAGCCGGCTGCTGACCACCAACGCCGGTGCCCTCTCCCTGGACGACTACCTGGTCACCCGAGCCGTCGAACTCGTCGTGCACACCGACGACCTGAACGCCGCCGTGCCGGGGCTCGACGTGCCGTACGACCGCCAGGCGCTGGCCGCCACCACCCGGCTGCTCGCCGACGCGCTCGCGGCGAAGGCGCCCGGCGGGTCCACGGAGGTGCGCGTGCCGCCGTACGCCGTGGTGCAGTGCGTGGCGGGGCCCCGGCACACCCGCGGCACCCCGCCCAACGTGGTGGAGACCGACCCGCTGACGTGGGTACGGCTCGCCACCGGGCGGCTGGACTGGCGGACGGCGGTGGCCGACGCCAGGGTCAGCGCGAGCGGGGAGCGGGCCGACATCGGGGCGCTGCTGCCGGTCATGTCCTGAAGGGGCCGGGGAGAGCCGGGGGAACCGGTGGGGGCGACCGGCCGTCGTATCCGTATGAAACGGACGAAAACGACCGCCGTCGCCGCCCTTCTCCTCCTCCTGGCGGTGGCCTGTGGCGCCGCACCCGCGCACAGTGGAGCGGTGACCGCGGAGGAACCCCTGACCGGCGTCGAATGGCGCGTCGTGAGCGTCACCGCCGAGGGCGCGACGCACCCCGCGCCCGCCGCCGCCCGGCTGCTCGTCCGCGACGACGGAACCGCCTCCGGCAACCTCGGCTGCAACAGCTTCAGCGCCCCGGTCACCGTGCACGGCGACCGTGTCACCTTCGGGCGGCTGCGCACCACCAGGATGGCCTGCGACGCAGCCCGGATGGCCTTCGAGCGGCTGCTCGGCGGACTGCTCGGCGGCCGGACACTCACCGGCGTACCCGACCACGGCGAACTCACGCTCACCACCAGTCACGGGGACCACGTCACCCTCACCCGCAGCACGCCCGAATGATGTGCGACACCTCACTCACGCATCCGGCCAAACCGCCCGGCGGGCGGTTCCGGGCGGCACGCGTGAGCCCCGGATTCCGCCGGACTCGCCGCACTGACCTGCGTAGACGCGGAAACCGACAAGGTGATCCGCAGGTCACCCGGCCGTGACGACCGCGTATCCCCAATTCGGACCAGTGGTCGACCTCGCCTACACTCGGTGCCGTGCCACGTGGTGACGGTCGACTCAATCACGACCTGCTCCCCGGAGAGAAAGGCCCCCAGGACGCGTGTGGCGTCTTCGGTGTCTGGGCTCCGGGTGAAGAGGTCGCAAAGCTCACGTACTTCGGGCTCTACGCCCTCCAGCACCGGGGTCAGGAATCCGCGGGAATCGCGGTCAGCAATGGCTCCCAGATCCTCGTCTTCAAGGACATGGGCCTGGTCTCCCAGGTCTTCGACGAGACCTCTCTCGGTTCCCTCCAGGGTCATATCGCGGTCGGACACGCCCGCTACTCGACCACCGGCGCCTCCGTCTGGGAGAACGCCCAGCCGACGTTCCGCGCCACCGCGCACGGCTCGATCGCGCTCGGCCACAACGGCAACCTGGTCAACACGGCGCAGCTCGCCGAGATGGTCGCCGAACTCCCGAACGAGAACAACAGCCGCTCCAGCCGGGTCGCGGCCACCAACGACACCGACCTGCTCACGGCGCTGCTCGCCGCCCAGGTCGACGAGGACGGCAAGCCGCTGACCATCGAGGAGGCCGCGCAGCAGGTCCTCCCGAAGGTGCGGGGCGCCTTCTCGCTCGTCTTCATGGACGAGCACACCCTCTACGCCGGCCGCGACCCCCAGGGCATCCGCCCGCTGGTCCTCGGCCGCCTGGAGCGCGGCTGGGTGGTCGCCTCCGAGTCCGCCGCCCTGGACATCTGCGGCGCCAGCTACGTCCGCGAGATCGAGCCGGGCGAGTTCGTCGCCATCGACGAGAACGGCCTGCGCAGCTCGCGATTCGCGGAAGCAAAGCCGAAGGGCTGTGTCTTCGAGTACGTGTACCTGGCCCGCCCGGACACCGACATCGCCGGCCGGAACGTGTACCTCTCCCGCGTGGAGATGGGCCGCCGGCTCGCCGAGGAGGCCCCGGTCGAGGCCGACCTGGTGATAGCGACCCCGGAGTCGGGCACCCCGGCCGCCATCGGCTACGCCGAGGCCTCGGGCATCCCGTTCGGCGCCGGACTGGTCAAGAACGCCTATGTGGGCCGCACCTTCATCCAGCCCTCGCAGACCATCCGCCAGCTGGGCATCCGGCTGAAGCTCAACCCGCTCAAGGAAGTCATCAAGGGCAAGCGCCTGGTGGTCGTGGACGACTCCATCGTGCGCGGCAACACCCAGCGCGCCCTGGTGCGCATGCTCCGCGAGGCGGGCGCCGCCGAGGTGCACATCCGCATCTCCTCGCCGCCGGTGAAGTGGCCCTGCTTCTTCGGCATCGACTTCGCCACCCGCGCGGAACTGATCGCCAACGGCATGACGATCGACGAGATCGGCACCAGCCTCGGCGCCGACTCGCTCGCCTACATCTCCATCGACGGCATGATCGACGCGACCACCATCGCGAAGCCGAACCTGTGCCGCGCCTGTTTCGATGGCGAGTACCCGATGGAGCTGCCGGACCCGGAGCTGCTCGGCAAGCAGCTGCTGGAGACCGAACTGGCGGCCGGTCCCGCAGAGACGGCCGCGGCCGACGCGATCCGTCGCCCGTAACACCCCCGCAGTACGACACGAAAGCTCTCACAGTCATGTCTGAGACAACTGGTGCCAGCTACGCAGCGGCGGGCGTCGACATCGAGGCGGGCGACCGCGCCGTCGAGCTGATGAAGGAGTGGGTCGGCAAGACCCGGCGCCCCGAGGTCCTCGGCGGCATCGGCGGCTTCGCCGGACTCTTCGACGCCTCCGCCCTCAAGCGCTACGAGCGCCCCCTGCTCGCCTCCGCCACCGACGGCGTGGGCACCAAGGTGGACATCGCCCGCCGCCTGGGCGTCTACGACACCATCGGCCACGACCTGGTCGCCATGGTCATGGACGACATCGTGGTGTGCGGCGCCGAGCCGCTGTTCATGACCGACTACATCTGTGTCGGCAAGGTCCACCCCGAGCGGGTCGCCGCCATCGTGAAGGGCATCGCGGAGGGCTGTGTGCTGGCCGGCTGCGCCCTGGTGGGCGGTGAGACGGCCGAACATCCGGGTCTGCTCGGCGAGGACGACTTCGACGTCGCGGGCGCCGGTACGGGCGTTGTGGAGGCCGACCGGCTGCTCGGGCCGGATCGCATCCGCAAGGGTGACACCGTGATCGCCATGGCGGCCTCCGGGCTTCACTCGAACGGGTACTCCCTGGTCCGGCACGTCCTGCTGAACACGGCGGGTCTGGCCCTGGAGTCGGAGGTGGCCGAGCTGGGCCGCACCCTCGGCGAGGAGCTGCTGGAGCCCACCAAGATCTACTCGCTGGACTGCCTGGCCCTGACCCGTACGGCCGATGTGCACGCCTTCAGCCACATCACCGGCGGCGGCCTCGCGGCCAACCTGGCCCGTGTGATCCCGGACGGGCTGCACGCCGTGGTCGACCGCGCCACCTGGACGCCGGGCGCGATCTTCGACCTGGTCGGCAGGACCGGGCACGTGGAGCGCCTGGAGCTGGAGAAGACGCTGAACATGGGCGTCGGCATGATGGCGATCGTCCCGGAGGAGTCCACCGAGGTGGCCCTCGCGACGCTGGCCGACCGGGGCGTCGAGGCCTGGGTGGCCGGCGAGATCACCGAGCGCGGCGACAAGGAGAGCGGCGCGGAGCTGGTGGGGGACTACGCGAACTGACGCCTACGGTGTGCTGCCCGCGGGAACCGCTCGCGGGTAGCACAGAAGCCGGTCGGTGGCTGTGCCACCGACCGGACTTGTGCTCAGTGCTAGGTCAAGCGCCGCGACGATGTTGTGAAGGGCCCTCGTCCTCGTCCTCGTCGTCCTCATAGAGGTCGGCGTAACGGGAGTAAAGGTCGTCCTCGTCATCGTCATCGTCCTCGAACGGCTCGCCGTTCGGCGGCTGGCTCGAAGTTGATGCGCCCAGTTCACTGGCCAGACGTGACAGGTCAGTCCCACCGCTGTTGTACTTCAGCTGGCGGGCGACCTTTGTCTGCTTGGCCTTGGCCCGGCCGCGCCCCATGGCTCGACCCCCTCGGTGACGGGGCTCGACGGCCCCAGAGTCTGACACGCGTTCATGATCTGGATCGGACTCTCCATGGAGAGGCCGGTCCGTAGGGCTTCCACGGTACCTGAGCCCGCGCCCATACGGTACGTCGCCCGCAGCACGCGCGTGTGCACAGAACCTTCGAGGTGCCCTGTCCTCGCTGGTCAGTGGCGATTTTAACCACTTATCGGGGAGCGACCCGCCGAAGGAAGTGAGAGTTCTCTCGAACCCGCCCCCGGCGGGTACCGCTCATGTGTGCGAAATCATGCGCGCGAGGCCCTCCGCGCGGTGCCCGGCCCGGCGCTCCGCGTGGGGCTTCAGCGCCCGGCGCGGCCCGCGCGTGCCTCGGCCATCCGCTGCTCGGCGATCCGGTCGGCCGCCGCGGCCGGCGGGATCCCGTCTTCCTTCGCACGTGCGAATATGGCCAGCGTGGTGTCGAAGATCCTCGCCGCCTTCGCCTTGCACCGCTCGAAGTCGAAGCCGTGCAGCTCGTCGGCCACCTGGATGACTCCGCCCGCGTTCACCACGTAGTCCGGCGCGTAGAGGATCCCGCGGTCCGCGAGGTCCTTCTCCACCCCCGGATGGGCGAGCTGGTTGTTGGCCGCGCCGCACACCACCCTGGCGGTGAGCACCGGCACGGTCTCGTCGTTCAGGACGCCGCCGAGCGCGCAGGGCGCGTAGACGTCCAGGCCCTCGACGCGGATCAGCGCGTCGGTGTCGGCGACCGCCCGCACACCCTCGTACTGGTCGAGGATCCGCTGGACGGCGTCCGGGCGGACATCGGTGATGACGACCTCGGCGCCCTCGTCCAGCAGGTGGCGCACCAGGTGGTGGCCGACCTTGCCGACCCCGGCGACACCGACCGTGCGGTCGCGCAGCGAGGGGTCGCCCCACAGGTGCTGGGCGCAGGCGCGCATGCCCTGGTAGACGCCGAAGGAGGTCAGCACCGAGGAGTCGCCGGCGCCGCCGTTCTCCGGGGAGCGGCCGGTGGTCCAGCGGCACTCGCGGGCCACCACGTCCATGTCGGCCACATAGGTGCCGACATCGCAGGCGGTGACGTAGCGACCGCCGAGGGAGGCGACCATCCGGCCGTAGGCGAGGAGGAGCTCCTCGGTCTTGTCGCGCTCCGGGTCGCCGATGATCACGGCCTTGCCGCCGCCGTGGTCCAGACCGGCCATGGCGTTCTTGTACGACATCCCGCGCGCGAGGTTGAGCGCGTCGGCGACGGCCTCGGCCTCGGTGGCGTACGGGTAGAAGCGGGTACCGCCGAGAGCGGGGCCCAGGGCGGTGGAGTGGAGCGCGATGACGGCCTTGAGGCCACTGGCGCGGTCCTGGCAGAGCACGACCTGCTCATGACCGCCCTGCTCCGAGTGGAACAGGGTGTGCAGGACATCAGCAGGCGCGCCGGTTACGTCGGTCACTGTGGTGACTCCTGTGTACTAGCGGCGGGTGGGGTCAGCTCCCGTGTGGGTGGCGGGGGCTGGTGGCATGAGCGTAGAGCCTGCGTCCGGCCGCCGTCCGCGCAGTGCTCAGGATCACTCGCACGGGCTCACCGAGCCCTGCGGACCGTGGCACGATTTGCAGTGTTTCCAGCCGGGTCCGATGGGGAGGGAGCAGGCGTGCCGAAGGTGTCCTCCGTGGTCGTCCCCTATGCCGCCTACCTGCGCGTGTACGAGCCGCTGGGCGCTTTCCCGGAGCCGGAGCGCGGCCACTGGGCGCGCTACGCCCGCCGCCCGGACCGGCCCTCGTACCAGGACGAACTGCGCCGCTCCCTGGCCGACTTGGTGCCGACCCCGCCCATCGCGGTGCCGGTGCACGAGAGCGGCGACGCCTTCGTGCTGGAGGTCGAGGGGGTGGTCTGCGTATGTCCCTGGCGGACCCGGCTGCGCGGTTGGCAGGCGCTGGAGGAGCTCGGCGACGAGCTGCCGCCGCCGGTGCTGGACGCCGTGCTGCCGCCGGTGGTGCGCCGGCAGGCGGCCCTGGACTACGAGCGCTGGCTCGGCCGCAACCCGGACGCCCGCCCGTGGATCCGCACGGCGACCTGGCAGGTGCCGGTGAACTGGTTCGTGCTGGTCGCGGACGAGGAGCGGCACTACGACAAGGGGAGCGCCGAGGAGCCCCCGGCGCTGCGCTACCGCACGCCGATGGTGCAGGCCCGGCGCCGGGTGGCCAGGGCGCTGCGCACCCTGAAGGAGGCCGTGGCGGAAGGGCCGCTGATCGACGGCCTGCTCGACATCGGCCGCTGGCTGGAGGACTTCCATCCGCGTTCGCTGGTGGAACTGGACTACGGCGGTCTGGTGCATGTCCTGCCGGCCGACGAGCTGGCGGACGACCACTCGGCGGCGGACGTGGCCGAGGGCATCGAGGCGCTGCGCCAGGGGGACGAGGTGGCGGCCGGGGAGGCGTACGCGCGGCTGGTGGAGCGGTGGCGTGCGGTGCGGGACCGGCGTTCGGCGAACTGACGTTCAAACAGAATCCGCCAGAACGTGATCTGCGCCACAGCTGACACGGCGCTCAACGGCGTACGGTCAAGCGCGTTTCCTTCATCTGACGGGGCGTCGGCCCCGATCCGGGCTTTTGCGTCAAGGATGCCCGAAAGGTGATGGACTGCACGTACGGGGCCCTTGCGCCTCTTCCCCCTCCTCATGCCAAAATAGGACAAGGAGTCCGGGGAGGGTTCCTTCCGTCCAAGTGTGGTGCACTATGGGCGGAATCTCTGCATTGCACGCTTTGGGGGGTCTGGTGCCTCCTGATCGCCCTGTGACTGATCGTCACGGTGGCGTGACTGTCCGCTATGGCATGGTCCATCGGCTTCCGTCGCTGATGAACACCTGGGAGGGCAATTCCGTCGGTTTGGCCGACCGGGCTGGACAGATGGTGTAGTTGTAGTGCCGAGGACAAGCCGTTCGTCCTATAACCGACTCGACTCGCGTCCGCCATTTCGGGCAACGCGGGTCAAGGTGCAGAATTTAGAGGAAAGAACCGAGAAGGTTCGGTTCTCCCGAGGAGGCCGCTCATGACCGCTCGCACCCCTGATGCCGAGCCGCTGCTGACCCCGGCTGAGGTCGCCACCATGTTCCGCGTCGACCCCAAGACGGTCACGCGGTGGGCGAAGGCCGGCAAGCTCACGTCGATCCGCACGCTCGGCGGGCACCGCCGCTACCGCGAGGCCGAGGTCCGCGCCCTGCTCGCGGGCATCCCGCAGCAGCGCAGCGAGGCCTGACCGAGCAGCGGAACAACTGAATACAGGGCGAAACGGCAGGCCCCCCAACCTGCCGAGGCGCCCGAAACCCTAGCTTCAAGCGACGCGGGACCTGCCCCAACAGGCCCCACGCCCGAGCCGAAGAGAACGTTGTAGGCAAGCGACACAGGGTGCGTCGTCGATCGCGCTGGACTCCGCCGGGTCCAGCGCGATCTGTTTTGTGCGCTGGTCGGTGGAGGGGTGGGGGGTCGGGCGGGTGCGTGGGGTGTACTTCGGTATGAGGTGCAATTGCACATATTAAATTGACCCGTTGTAGGACGGGTGTAAGTTCCGCACCACTGAAAACTTATGCGGTGACACCCGTCACATGCCGGACCACTTGTTGCCCCGGGCGCCGGTGAGCTAATGGAATCGACGGTTCCAGCGTCCGCTGCGCGAACGGGAGTTGGAGGCGCGTGCCGGTCACGCCGTACGGGATCGCCGGCCCCCGGTCCGCTCTGCGGGGCCGGTGCGCCCCGGCGGACCCCGTCAAGGCCGCGCGGCACCAGGAACCGCCCGGAAGCGCCCAGAGACAGACGGACGGGCTTCCGGGAGGGCGTGCCGACTCCCGCTGCTCTCAGGGCCTTTGAGACGGTGCGGCGGCGCCTGCACGACCGGGCGGCGCCGGGCATGAAGTAAGGCCCGCAATCCTCAAGGGATGCGGGCCTTACTTCTACTGCGGTCCTGACGGGATTTGAACCCGCGGCCTCCACCTTGACAGGGTGGCGAGCACTCCAAACTGCTCCACAGGACCAGGTTTCGCGGCGCTTCGCTTGGTGCGTTGTGCTGCGAGATGAGACTGTACAGGAGGTGAGGCCGCCTGGTCGAACTCACCCCCTGTGAGCGTCCGGTCACGGCGCGACGGCGTCGATCGCCTTCGTGATCCGCTTGTCCGAGACGGGGTACGCAGTCCCCAGCGCGTGCGCGAAATAGCTGACCCGCAGCTCCTCCAGCATCCAGCGGATGTCCAGGACCTGCTGCGGAACCGGCCGCCCCTTGGGGAGCTGCTCCAGCAGCCAGGCGTACTCGTCCTGCATCTCGTGGACCTTCTCCATGCGCGTGGTGTCCCGCTGCACGTTCGCCGGCATCTGCTGGAGCCGCCGGTCCGCCGCCACCAGGTACCGCATCAGATCCGGCAGCCGCCGTATCCCCGCCCAGGTGACGAATCCGGGCTTCACCAGCGCGTCCAGCTGCTTGCGGACGTCCGTGAGGTTCGCGAGCAGCGCCGGGCTGCGGACGGCCTTCAGACGCCGCTCACAGGCCCCCCACGCGGCCAGCACCTGCTGCACCTGCCCGACCGTGCGCACCGTGGTGTCGACGATCTCGGCGCGCACCTTGTCGTACAGCTTCCGGTACGACTCCTCGTCCCACGCCGGGCCGCCGAAGTCGCCGATCAGCTTGTCCGCCGCGGCCATCGCGCAGTCGTCGAACAGGGCCTGGACGGAGCCGTGCGGGTTCGCGGACAGCCCGAGCTTCTGCTGGTTGCTGAGCTTCTCGGACGCGAACTTGGCCGGGTTCACCGGGATGTTGCGCAGGATCAGCCGCCGGGTGCCCTTCCACATGGCCTCCGCCTGTTCGGCCTCGGTGTCGAAGAGTCGTACGGAGACCGTGTCGCCGTCGTCCACCAGCGCCGGGTAGGCCTTCACCGGCTGGCCGGCCCGGCGGGTCTCGAAGACCCGGCTCAGCGTGCCGATCGTCCAGTCGGTCAGCCCCTCGCGTTCCAGCGCGGGGCCGCCCTCGCGGGACGCGGTCGCCGCCGCGGCCTGGGAGAGGGCCTTGCGCGCCTTCGGCTTCAGCTGCAGCTTCAGCGCCTGGAGGTCCTTGTCCTCGGCCAGCTTCCGGCGCCGCTCGTCGACGATCCGGAACGTGATCCGAAGATGCTCGGGGACCCTGGACCAGTCGAAGTCCTCCGCCTCGAACGGCACCCCGACCATCCGCTTGAGCTCGCGCGCCATCGTCACGGTCAGCGGCTCCTGGAGGGGGACCGCCCGCTCCAGGAAGGCCTTGGCGTAGTTCGGCGCGGGCACGTAATTGCGCCGGATCGGCTTGGGCAGGGACCGGATCAGCTCCGTGACGACCTCTTCCCGCAGACCGGGGATCTGCCAGTCGAAGCCCTCGTCCGTGACCTGGTTGAGGACCTGGAGCGGGATGTGCACGGTCACCCCGTCCGCGTCCGCGCCCGGCTCGAACTGGTAGGTGACCCGGAACTTCAGGGCGCCCTGCCGCCAGATGTCCGGGTAGTCGGCCTTGGTGACCGCCTCCGCGGACTCCCGGATCAGCATCTCCCGCTCGAAGTCCAGGAAGTCCGGCTGCTCGTGCCGCTTGCGCTTCCACCAGGAGTCGAAGTGCGCTCCGGAGACGACGTGTTCGGGGATCCGCTGGTCGTAGAAGTCGTACAGCGTCTCGTCGTCCACCACGATGTCCCGGCGCCGCGCCCGGTGTTCCAGCTCCTCGACCTCGCTGAGGAGCTTGCGGTTGTCGGCGTAGAACTTGTGGTGGGTGCGCCAGTCGCCCTCCACCAGCGCGTTGCGGATGAACAGTTCGCGGGAGACCTCGGGATCGATCCGGCCGTAGTTCACCTTGCGCTGGGCGACGATCGGCACGCCGTACAGCGTGACCTTCTCGTACGCCATCACGGCCGCCTGGTCCTTCTCCCAGTGCGGCTCGCTGTACGTGCGCTTCAGCAGGTGCCCGGCGAGCGGCTCCACCCACTCGGGCTCGATCTTCGCGTTGACCCGCGCCCACAGCCGGCTGGTCTCCACCAGCTCGGCCGACATCACGAACTTGGGCTGCTTCCTGAACAGCGCCGAGCCGGGGAAGATCGCGAACTTGGCGTTGCGGGCGCCCAGGTACTCGTTCTTGTTGCCCTCGCGTACGTCCTTCATCCCGACGTGGGAGAGCAGGCCGGCCAGCAGGGAGACGTGCACGCGGTCGGCGGGCGAGTCCTCCTCGGCGAGGTGGATGCCCATCTGCTTGGCCACGGTCCGCAGCTGGGTGTAGATGTCCTGCCATTCGCGGATGCGCAGGAAGTTCAGGTACTCCTGCTTGCACATCCGCCGGAACGAGCTGGAGCCGCGCTCCTTCTGCTGCTCGCGGATGTAGCGCCACAGGTTGAGATAGGCGAGGAAGTCGCTGGTCTCGTCCTTGAAGCGGGCGTGCTGCTGGTCGGCCTGCGCCTGCTTGTCGGCGGGGCGTTCGCGCGGGTCCTGGATGGACAGGGCGGCGGCGATGACCATGACCTCGCGGGCGCAGCCGTTCTTGTCGGCCTCCAGCACCATGCGCGCCAGACGCGGGTCCACGGGCAGCTGGGCCAGCTTGCGGCCGGTCTCGGTGAGCCGCTTGCGCGGGTCCTTCTCGGCGGGGTTCAGCGCGCCCAGCTCCTGGAGCAGCTGCACGCCGTCGCGGATGTTGCGGTGGTCCGGCGGATCGATGAAGGGGAACTTCTCGATGTCGCCGAGCCCGGCCGCGGTCATCTGGAGGATGACGGAGGCCAGGTTGGTGCGCAGGATCTCCGCGTCGGTGAACTCCGGCCGGGCGAGGAAGTCGTCCTCGCTGTACAGCCGGATGCAGATGCCGTCGGAGGTACGGCCGCAGCGGCCCTTGCGCTGGTTGGCGCTGGCCTGGGAGACCGGCTCGATGGGCAGCCGCTGGACCTTGGTGCGGTGGCTGTAGCGGCTGATCCGGGCGAAGCCGGGGTCGATGACGTACTTGATGCCCGGAACGGTCAGCGAGGTCTCGGCGACGTTCGTGGCCAGCACGATCCGGCGGCCGGTGTGCGGCTGGAAGACCCGGTGCTGCTCGGCGTGCGACAGCCGCGCGTACAGCGGCAGGACCTCGGTGAATCTGTACTTCTTCTTCTCCAGCGCGTCCGCCGTGTCGCGGATCTCCCGCTCGCCGGAGAGGAAGACGAGGATGTCGCCCTTGCCCTCGGCCTGCAGCTCCTCGACCGCGTCGCAGATCGCCGTGATCTGGTCCCGGTCGGCGTCCTCGGAGTCCGCTTCGAGGAGCGGCCGGTAGCGCACCTCCACGGGGTACGTCCGCCCGCTGACCTCGACGATCGGGGCGTTTCCGAAGTGCCGGGAGAAGCGCTCGGGGTCGATGGTCGCCGAGGTGATGACGACCTTGAGGTCGGGCCGCTTGGGCAGCAGCTGGGCGAGGTAGCCCAGCAGGAAGTCGATGTTGAGGGACCGCTCGTGGGCCTCGTCGATGATGATCGTGTCGTAGGCCCGCAGCTCGCGGTCGGTCTGGATCTCGGCGAGCAGGATGCCGTCCGTCATCAGCTTGATGAAGGTGGCGTCCGGGTTCACCTGGTCGGTGAAGCGCACCTTCCAGCCGACGGCCTCGCCGAGCGGGGTGCGCAGTTCCTCGGCGACGCGCTCGGCGACGGTACGGGCGGCGATCCGGCGGGGCTGGGTGTGCCCGATCATGCCGCGCACGCCACGGCCCAGTTCCAGGCAGATCTTGGGGATCTGCGTCGTCTTTCCGGAACCGGTCTCACCGGCGACGATGACGACCTGGTGATCGCGGATGGCCGCCGCGATCTCGTCCTTCTTCTGGCTGACCGGCAGCTGTTCGGGATAGGTGACGGCCGGCACGCGCAGGCGCCGCTCGGCCATCCGGCCCGCTGCCTTGTCGAGCTCGCCCTCGATCTCGGCGAGCACGGCGTCACGGGCCTCGGGCTTGCGGATCTTGCGCGCGCCCTCGAGCCGCCGCCCGAGCCGGTGCGCGTCACGCAGCGACAACTCGGTCAGACGGGCGGCGAGGGAGCCGAGGGCGGGGGCTGGATGCGTAGACATACGCGATCCAGGATCTCACCTCGGCCGAAACGGAGTCGACCGATTTGCCGCCGGCCGACGCCCCGCCGCCCGAAGGGGCGCGGGGCCGTGCCGATGCGCGGCTCCGCCACGTGGGCGCGGGCAACCACCGACGGCCCGCACCCGGCGATCAACAGGCACCCCCCGCGACGAGATGCCAGAGTTCCCCTATGTCCGATTCGCGTACGCCCGATTCGCACTGGACGACGTTCAAGCGGTCCCCGTTCCTCCCCGCCACCGTCCTGCTCCTCCTCATCTCCGCCGCGGCCGGCCTCTTCGCGGGCTCCTACACCTACGCCATGGCGAACCCCACCCCGCACAGCATCCCCGCCGCGGTCACCGGCGCCTACGACAGACCACCGGCGCGCACCTTCCTCGCGGGCATGGAGCACGCCCTGTCGGCCTCGCTGAAGCTGCACCCGTACCCGGACCGGGCGGCGGCCGTACGCGCCGTGGACCAGCAGCGCGTCTTCGCGGTGGTCGACGCCCCCGCGGGCGCCGGCCCGGTCAGGCTGGACGTGTCCTCGGCCTCCGGGGCGACCGTCGCCCAGCTCCTCGGCCAGGCCGCGGCGAGCGTGAGCCGGGCCACCGGGACGCCCGTCGTGCTGCACGACCTCAAGCCGCTGCAGAAGGGCGACCCGCGCGGGCTGGCGATCTTCTACATCTCCCTCGCCGCCGTGGTGATCGGCTTCATCGGCGCGATCCAGCTCAGCGTGCACGCGAAGGCGCTGAATCCGCTGGAGCGGATCGCCTTCACCGTCGGCTACGCGCTGCTCGGCGGGTTCACGATCGCCGCGGTGGTCGACTGGTGGCTGGGCGCGCTGCGGCTGCCGTTCGCGGAGTCCTGGGCGATCCTCGCCCTGACGATGTTCACGTCCGGCATGGTCTTCACGATGTTCAACACCCTGTTCGGGCGCTGGGCCATGCTGCCGACCTGGGGCCTGATGGTGCTGCTCGGCAACCCCTCGTCCGGCGGTGCCGTCTCCTGGCCCCTGCTGCCGTCCGCGCTGGGCACGATCGGCCGCTGGCTGCCGCCCGGCGCCTCGGTGAACGCCCAGCACACCGCCGTCTACTTCCGCGGCGACCAGCACGCCTTTCCGTTCCTGGTGCTGGCCGGCTGGTCTCTCCTCGCCTGCGCGGTCTTCCTGATCTGGCGCCACCGCCATCCGGGCGGCCGCTCGACGGGCCCGGCCAAGGAGGTCGGAACCTAGGGCCTCTCGTTTGGATCTTGCCGGGCTCGCGGGCCCTGGCACCGCGCCCTGATCCGGCCTGATCCAAACGAAAGACCCTGGCGGACCGCGTCCGGGAAACCGGTGCCTAGGAGTTCGGGGCGGGCGCCGCGGGGGCGGGGATCGCGTCGGTCCCCACGGGGGGCGTGACGGCCGCGGGAGCCGACGCGGCGGCCTGCTGCTGGGCCGGGCCGCCGGCCAGGGTCATGGACCGCGCGGTGTTGGACACCGCCTTGATGCCCAGGTACGCGGTGGTCATGCCGCTCACCGCGGTGAAGGCGGCGGTGAGGATGCCGACGATCACCGAGGTGTCGCCCTTGAGCCGCCAGACCCCGACGGCCGCCACGGCGGCGATCGCGACATTGCTGGCTATCACCGCCAGCAGGCCGTACTTCGCCTTGTCCTTTTCGAGCTCGATCTCGGTGCCGCTCATGGTCCCCCCGACCTGGCTGGAGTGCGACGCTGTCGTACGACGACGAAGGCCCCGTTCGTCGAACGGGGCCTTCGGGTGGTGGCTGGGGCCGGGGTCGAACCGGCGACCTATCGCTTTTCAGGCGATCGCTCGTACCAACTGAGCTACCCAGCCACGAGGTTTCACGTGAAACCTCAGCGGTCCTGACGGGATTTGAACCCGCGGCCTCCACCTTGACAGGGTGGCGAGCACTCCAAACTGCTCCACAGGACCCAGCTGTTTGTGTGCAACAGTGTCGCACACGGTTCTGCGTGCCCCCAACGGGATTCGAACCCGTGCTACCGCCTTGAAAGGGCGGCGTCCTAGGCCGCTAGACGATGAGGGCTATCGGCCCGCCTGGGCGCTTCTCAGCGCGTCGGGGACGTGAGAAGCATATGGGATGGCGAGGGGGATCGCCAAAACGGTTTACGGGCGGCCGGAGGCGGGCGCCTTCCCGGAGGGCGCGGGGGCGGTCGACGCGGGTGCGGCGCCGGGCCGGTTGCCGTCCGCCAGATGGCGGCTGACCTCGGCCGTCGTCAGTCCGAGGCCGCCCAGCCGGATCGCGTCCCAGGCCTGGAGCCGATGGCTGTCGCGGTCGAAATAGAGCACCGACGCCTCGATCGGTGCCGGGTACTTCCCCTCCACCGCGCGCAGTCCGCTGCCCCCGGTCGAGCCCTCCATCCGCAGCCGCGTCCCGTACGGCAGCTTCTCGTCCCCCTCGTGGTGCAGATGCCCGCACAGCACCAGCGGCACCTCCCCGTCCGTCTCCCGAGCCGCCACCGGCTCGTGCGCGATCGCCACGTCCACCGGGGTGCCCGCCGCCCGCTGGGAGCGCAGCGCGCTGTCCAGCCGGTCGCCGGCGAGCCGCTCGGCGGCGTCACCGCCGGGCACCACCGCGCGGTCCGGGGTGAACTGCGGATCGCCGATGCCCGCGAAACGCAGCCCGCCGACCGTCCGCGCGTGCCCGTCGTCCAGCACACGGACGTTCTTCATGTGCTCCAGATAGCGCTGGGTGACCTCGGAATCGTGGTTGCCCCGTACCCAGACGTACGGCACGCCCAGCGAGGCGATCGGGTCCAGGAAGCCGTTCTCCGCAGCGGTGCCGTGGTCCATCGTGTCGCCGGAGTCCACGATCACGTTCACCTTGTACTGCTGCACCAGCGAGGCGATGATCTTCCAGCTCGCCGGGTTGAGATGGATGTCCGACACGTGCAGGACCCGGATGGTGGAGGGGTCCGGCTGGTAGGCCGGGAGCGTGGACGTGACGTCGTACAGCTTGGTCACGTTCGTCACCAGGCGGGCCAGCTCCTCCTGGTAGACATCGAAGTCGGTGACGATGCTGCGCGCGTTGCCGATCACCGAGGGTGCGGAGGAGAGCAGCCCGGAGAACCTCGGCTCCAGCACGGACTTGGGGTTCCAGGTCGCGTACGCGGAGGCGCCCGAGGCGGCCAGCAGCGCGAGGGCCAGCCCCGCGGCCGTGAGCGCGCGGCGCGGGCGCCGGTAGACGGCGAACCCGAGGATGCCCGCGCCGGTGACCACGGCGACGCAGGAGCGCACGGCGAGGTCGAACGTGCCGTGCTCCACGTCGTGCACCACCTCGTCCTGGAGACCGGAGATCCGTTCCGGGTGGTCGACCAGTTCCTGGGAGCGCAGCGGGTCCAGCTGATCGACGTTGACGTCCAGGCGGACGGGGGCGACATGGCTGTCCAGGGTGAGTGCGCCCAGCGGGGACACGTTGATCTTCGTGCCGCCGGTCAGCGAGGGGCGCAGCGCCATCGTGGTGTTCATGGGCCCGACCGGCGTCCGTACGTTGCCGACGACCAGCAGCCCCAGCCAGGCGCCGACGAGCACGACCAGGGTGAGGCCCAGCGCGCCGGACCAGGTCCGGGGCCGGGCGGCCAGCTCCAGCTCGGGCAGCGGCCGGGGGCGGGAAGCCGGGGGGCGGCGGAAGAGGGCTGCGAGGCGGTTCGGCATGCGGTTCAGGACGGCGACGGGGACGCGGACCATTGATCCCCTATGCCCATGTGCGGGGGCGGTTATGCGGGTTGGCCACCTCGTGCGTGGTGATCGGCCGCTCCGGTGTGCGCGGGCGGGGGAGCCGGCCGGCGCGGGAGCCGGCGGCCCCCGGTGCGCGGGCCCGGTCGCCCCCGGGCGCGGCGGACCGGCGCTCTCGTACGGCCTTCCCGTGCCCGACAATGGCCCTGTGCTGGAGATGACGCGCGAGGAGTTCGAGGAACTGGTGGGCGAGGCGCTCGACCGGATCCCGCCGGAGCTGACGCGGCTCATGGACAACGTGGCGGTGTTCGTCGAGGACGAGCCGCCCGCCGCCGACCCCGATCTGCTCGGCCTGTACGAGGGCACCCCGCTGACCGAGCGGGGCGAGTGGTACGCCGGTGTGCTGCCGGACCGGATCACGGTGTACCGGGGGCCGACGCTGCGGATGTGCGACACGCGCGAGGATGTCGTGGCGGAGACCGAGGTGACCGTGGTGCACGAGATCGCCCACCACTTCGGCATCGACGACGCCCGGCTGCACGCCCTCGGCTACGGGTGACGAGGCGTCAGACGGCCCTGCGGGGCGGGGGCATCGCCGCAGTGGCCGTACGAGCCGCGTGACGTGATGCGTACGCGGCGCGTGTCCTCCCGCGGGCGACGGGAGTTGAACAGGTTGACCCCGTTCCCTGTCCCCGGAGGTGGCCGCCGTGCGCCCCTTGCCCGTACCCGTACGTCTGGTCGTCACGGCACTGGCCGTCTCCACCGCCGCCGGCTGTGTGAACGTGGGTGATGCCGGGAGCCGGACCGCGCCCTCCCATTCCGCGGGGCGGCAGGGCGGCGCCGGGGCGGCGGCGGGTGCCGGGCCCGCGGTGGACGGCGTGGCCGTCCCCGGCCGCATGGCCCCCGGCGGCGACGGCAAGCACGGGCACGGCGGCAAGCGGAAGCCGGGGGAGTCGGCGCCGGCGTCCCCGTCCGGCGCGTCCGGCGCGGACAGCGCCCCCGCGGACCCTTCGAAGCCCCGCAGGACCCCCGGCGCCCCGCCGGCCCCGCCGCGGGCCCAGCCGACGCCCGGACCCACCACCGCCCCGCCCCCGCCCCCGGCGACCACCCCGCCGCCGCCCGACACCCCGCCCCCCTCGGCCGAGCCCTCCTCCTCGGCGCACGAGGACCCCGCCCCCCAACTGGTGCAACGGGTGCCGGCGCCCGCGGCGGGCGTCCCGATGTGACCGGACGCACGCCGCCGGGCGGGCCATCGGTTTGCCTCCGAGGGGGGAGGGTGCGTATGGTGGTAGATCGTTTGATCCCATTTGCCCGGCGCCACCACAGAGCGCGCCGTGTGGCGCGTACTCTCCCTTGCCGTGGCGGACCGCATTGAGGCGGTCGTGTGCGAATCACGGAGTTGACGGGCGCGTGCCGACGAGACTCCGGAAGGTTTCGCATTCGCATGTCCGTGTCCAGTTTTGACCAGATCGTCGTGCCCGAAAACGAGAACGAGAACGAACTCGTGGACGAGACGACCGAGGCCACTGAGACCCAGGCCCCCGAGGCCCCCCAGACCCCCCAGATCACCTTCGCCGACCTCGGGCTCCCCGAGGGCGTCGTGCGCAAGCTCGCGCAGAACGGTGTGACCTCCCCCTTCCCGATCCAGGCCGCGACCATCCCGGACGCCCTGCTCGGCAAGGACATCCTCGGCCGTGGCCGCACCGGCTCCGGCAAGACCCTCTCCTTCGGTCTGCCGACGCTGGCGCAGCTGGCCGGCGGCCGCACCGAGAAGAAGCGCCCCCGCGCGGTCATCCTCACCCCGACCCGCGAGCTGGCCATGCAGGTCGCGGACGCCCTCCAGCCGTACGGCGACGTCGTCGGCCTGAAGATGAAGGTCGTCTGCGGCGGTACCTCCATGGGCAACCAGATCTACGCCCTGGAGCGCGGCGTCGACATCCTCGTCGCCACGCCGGGCCGGCTGCGCGACATCATCAACCGCGGCGCCTGCTCGCTGGAGGACGTCCAGATCACCGTCCTGGACGAGGCCGACCAGATGTCCGACCTGGGCTTCCTGCCCGAGGTCACCGAGCTGCTCGACCAGGTCCCGGCGGGCGGTCAGCGCATGCTGTTCTCCGCCACCATGGAGAACGAGATCCAGACCCTCGTCGACCGCTACCTGAAGAACCCCGTCTCCCACGAGGTGGACGCGGCCCAGGGCGCGGTGACGACCATGTCCCACCACATCCTCATCGTGAAGCCCAAGGACAAGGCGCCGGTCACCGCCGCGATCGCCTCCCGCAAGGGCCGCACGATCATCTTCGTCCGCACCCAGCTGGGCGCCGACCGCGTCGCCGAGCAGCTGCGCGACGCGGGCGTGAAGGCCGACGCGCTGCACGGCGGCATGACCCAGGGCGCGCGCACCCGCACCCTGGCCGACTTCAAGGACGGCTACGTCAACGTCCTGGTCGCCACCGACGTCGCCGCCCGCGGCATCCACGTCGACGGCATCGACCTGGTCCTCAACGTGGACCCGGCCGGCGACCACAAGGACTACCTGCACCGTGCGGGCCGTACCGCGCGTGCGGGCCGTACCGGCACCGTCGTCTCCCTGTCGCTGCCGCACCAGCGGCGCCAGATCTTCCGCCTGATGGAGGACGCCGGCGTCGATGCGGGCCGGCACATCATCCAGGGCGGCGCCGCCTTCGAGCCGGAGGTCGCCGAGATCACCGGCGCCCGGTCCATGACCGAGGTGCAGGCCGAGTCCGCCGGCAACGCCGCGCAGCAGGCCGAGCGCGAGGTCGTCCAGCTGACCAAGCAGCTGGAGCGCGCCCAGCGCCGCGCCGCCGAGCTGCGCGAGGAGGCCGACCGCCTGGTGGCCCGTGTCGCCCGCGAGCGCGGTGAGGACCCGGAGACCGCGGTGGCCGAGGCCCAGGCGTCCGCCGCCGAGGAGCTCGCGGTGGCCGAGGAGCCCGTCGCGCAGCAGGCCGAGCGCGAGGAGCGTCCGGCGGCTTCGGCGCCGTACGAGCGCCGTGAGCGCCGTGACGACCGCGGTGGCGCCCGTGGCTTCGAGCGTCGTGACGACCGCCGTGACGACCGTGGTGGCCGTTCCTTCGAGCGTCGTGACGACCGTGGCGGCTTCCGCCGTGACGACCGCCGTGACGACCGTGGCGCCCGTGGCTTCGAGCGTCGCGACGACCGCCGTCCGTTCGACCGGGACCGCCGTGACGACCGTGGTGGCGCCCGTGGCTTCGAGCGCCGTGACGACCGCCGCGACGACCGCCGTGACGACCGTGGTGGCCGCCCCTTCGAGCGCCGTGACGACCGCGGCGGCTTCCGCCGTGACGACCGCCGTGACGACCGCCGTGACGACCGTGGCGGCCGTTCCTTCGAGCGCCGTGACGACCGCGGTGGCTTCCGCCGGGACGACCGCGGCGGCCACCGGGGCAGCGACCGCCCGTTCAACCGCGACCGCCGCGACGACCGTCCGGGCTTCCGGTCCGGCGGCCACGAGCGCCCCTACGGCCGTCGTGACGACCACCGTGGCACCGGCTCCTCCTTCGGCCGCCGCGACGACAAGCCGCGCTGGAAGCGCAACGGCTGACGCACAGAGCCGTACGCACAGCGCCGTACACCGCGAAGGGCCCGCACGACCGACGTCGTGCGGGCCCTTCCGCGTACCGCCCCCGAGTGACGCATGTCACGCCCGCGCCGGGGGAATTGCTGGGGGCATGACAGAAGACGCGACAGGCGATGCCACAACCGAGGTCACGGGGGACACGACGGGTGCCGCGCCCGCGGGCGGGCCCTCGGACGAGGAACGGCTGGCCCAGCTCGGCTACACGCAGGTCCTCGCCCGCCGTATGTCGGCGTTCGCCAACTACGCGGTGTCCTTCACGATCATCTCGGTCCTGTCGGGCTGTCTGACCCTCTACGCCTTCGGCATGGCCACGGGCGGCCCCGCCGTGATCACCTGGGGCTGGGTCGCGGTCGGCCTGATGACGCTGCTCGTGGGGCTGTCGATGGCCGAGATCTGCTCGGCGTACCCGACCTCGGCCGGCCTCTACTTCTGGGCCCACCGGCTGGCACCGGCCCGCTCGGCGGCCGCGTGGGCGTGGTTCACGGGCTGGTTCAACGTGCTGGGCCAGGTCGCGGTCACCGCGGGCATCGACTTCGGCGCGGCGTCCTTCCTCGGCGCGTACCTGAACCTCCAGTTCGGCTTCGAGGTGACGCGGGTGCGCACCGTCCTGCTCTTTGCCGCGATCCTGCTGCTGCACGGCCTGCTGAACACCTTCGGCGTGCGGATCGTCGCCTTCCTGAACAGCGTGAGCGTGTGGTGGCACGTGCTCGGGGTGGCGGTCATCGCCGGCGCGCTGGCCGTCGTACCCGACCACCACCGCCCGACGTCCTTCGTCCTCACCCACTTCGTCAACCGGACGGGCTGGGGCAGCGGTGTCTACGTCGTGCTGCTCGGCCTCCTGATGGCCCAGTACACCTTCACCGGCTACGACGCCTCCGCCCATATGACCGAGGAGACGCACGACGCGGCCACGGCGGGTCCGAAGGGCATCGTGCGCTCCATCTGGACGTCCTGGATCGCGGGGCTCGTGCTGCTGCTCGGCTTCACCTACGCGATCCAGTCGTACGACAGTGAGCTGACGTCCGCGACGGGCGCGCCGCCGGCCCAGATCCTCCTGGACGCGCTCGGCGCCACCTCCGGCAAGCTGCTGCTCCTGGTGGTGATCGGTGCCCAGCTGTTCTGCGGCATGGCCTCCGTCACCGCCAACAGCCGCATGATCTACGCCTTCTCCCGCGACGGCGCCCTGCCGTTCTCCCGGCTGTGGCACACGGTGAGCCCGCGCACCCGCACCCCCGTGGCGGCGGTCTGGCTGGCCGCGCTCGCCGCGCTGGCCCTCGGCCTGCCCTACCTGATCAACTCGACGGCGTACGCGGCGGTGACGTCCATCGCGGTGATCGGCCTGTACCTCGCCTACGTCGTCCCGACCTTCCTGCGGGTCCGCAAGGGCGCGGCGTTCGAGCGGGGCCCCTGGCATCTGGGCCGCTGGTCGGGGGTGATCGGAGTGATCTCGGTCCTGTGGGTGCTGGCGATCACGATCCTCTTCATGCTCCCGCAGGTCTCGCCCGTCACCTGGGAGACCTTCAACTACGCCCCCGTCGCCGTCCTGGTCGTCCTGGGCTTCGCCGCGACCTGGTGGCTCGTCTCCGCCCGCCACTGGTTCCTCGCCCCGGCCCGCACCCCCGCCTCCGCGCCCGCCTCCGGGCCCGTCAAAAACTAGCCATCCCGCTCCGCGACGCGGCCGGGTCCCCCCTACCCGATCGGAGACCCGGCCTCCTGCGGCTATGCTCGGACAGGCAACATCGCCTGGGCCCTTAGCTCAATTGGCAGAGCAGTGGACTTTTAATCCATTGGTTGTGGGTTCGAGTCCCACAGGGCCTACGGAATCGCCCCCAGCTCAGGAGCAGTTCGAGCTGGGGGCTCGTCCGTTTCGAGGGGGTCGGGGATGATTCTGCTGCTGTCGGGAAGCCTGCGGGCCGGCTCCGCGAATGAGGCGCTGCTGCGGACGGCACAGGCGGTGGCGGCGGAGGCGGCCCTGCGGGCCGTCCGGTACGAGGGGCTGGGGCGGCTGCCGCACTTCAATCCCGATGACGACCGGGAACCGCTGCCGGCGGCCGTGGCCGAACTGCGGGCGGCGATCGACGCGGCGGACGGGGTGCTGGTCTGCGCGCCGGAGTACGCCGGGACGCTGCCGGGCGCGTTCAAGAACCTGCTGGACTGGACGGTCGGCGGGACCGAGATCTGCGACAAGCCGGTCGCCTGGGTCAACGTGGCGGCGCCGGGGCGGGGGCAGGGCGCGGAGGCCACTTTGCGGACGGTGCTCGGGTACACCGGGGCGGCCATCGTGGAGGCGGCCTGTGTCCGGGTGCCGGTGGGGCACGGGGACGTGGGCGAGGACGGGCTCGTCGCGGACACGGAGATCCGCCGGCGGGTCGGTGAGGTGCTGGGCCTCCTGACGGCGGCCGGGGCGGGGGCGGCGTGACGCCGGGTTCCGGGAGCGTGCCGAACCCGTGGCGGCGGCTTGGCCGGGTGCCCGAGTCGGTCTGACTCCGGGCGCGGCACGACCCGTCGACCGCGTGGGCCGACCTCATAAGCGCCCTGCGGGGCGGACCCGAACTGCCGTCATGCCGGGCCGGCTTGCCGCTGCCGCGGCGGCTGGGCGTGTGCGGCGACCGGCTTACCCGGCCCGTCCGGCTGGATCGTGGACCTGCCCGCGCCGGAGAAGCCGGACCTGCGTCGCCCCGCGGCGACCGCGCGCCCGCCGGTCTCCCGGCGGGCCGGCGGCCTCATCTGACGTCGTACGGTCCCTGCGTCTTGGGATTGCGGCGGCTGTGCGCGGCATGCCGGGGGCGGGTCACCTTGGAGGAGACCTGGCCGACGATCTCCCAGAAACACACCAGGGCGGTGATCGGCGGAATTCCGAAGATGATCAGGGAGAGCGGGGAATGCGCCGTGTGACAGACGCACAGCGCGACCGCCATGGTGGAGGCGCCCAGCAGAACTCCCCACGATCTTCTGGCACTTCGGTTCTGGACCGTCGCCCGCAGAATGGAAAGCGCCGCCACGAGCCAGGGCCCGTACACCGTCAGCGGCCACCATTGTGCGAGGCGCATCGGCAGTACGGAGGAAGCGGTGGCACGGAGTTGGGCGTAGGAATAGGAGAAGGACCAGCCCAGCATGCACAGCGCGCATACCGAGATGGTGGCGATCAGCAGCGTGACGGGCGCGCCGCGTTGATCGTCGCGCAGCAATCCGGGCTCGGTGCGGATGCGCCGGCGATTTTTCCGGTGGCTGGACCTGCCGTGGGGCGGGGTGGCCGGGTCGGGATTCGCGGCGGACGCGCCGGACAGCATCTGGGCCAGTTCCTCGACCGGGTCCCACTGCATCTCGAGCGTGCTGAACTCGTAGTCACACGTAACGTCTTCATCGTGAATCCTGTCCATCGGCCGAGTCCTAGAGCCTCACCATCGCCCGCAGGTACTCACTCTCCAGCTGGCGGATTCTCCTCAAGAAATCGTCAAGAAGATCGGAACAGCCGTCGGTGAACACCTCGCCTTCCTTGCTTTCCACCCGGAATGTGACCGGCGAGTGGAGATTCAGCGCTGCGCGTCTCTCTGTGCGTGCCACGGTCAGCTAACGAGCCTCTCGGGAGCTGAGGGTGTGGGGCATTCGGGTGCTTCTGTAACTCGAAAGCGGGGTTCGGCGGTCCTATGACAGCAACGGGCGGAAATAAGAATGCTTTTCGGGCGGGCCGGGGCCGGGCCGGGCGGGGCGCGCCGTCCCCATGGGCAGGCCGGCCGGCGGCGGGCCGCACACTGGAGTCGATGAGCACCGAGCGAGCTTTGCCCGAGTCCGCGCCGTACCCGTACGTGCTGCTGTCCGCCGCCGTCTCCCTCGACGGCTGCCTGGACGACACCGGCCCGGAGCGGCTGCTGCTGTCCGGACCGGCCGACTTCGACCGGGTCGACGCGGTACGGGCCTCGGCCGACGCCCTCCTGGTCGGGGCCGGCACCCTGCGCGCCGACAACCCGCGGCTGCTGGTCGGCTCCGCCGAGCGGCGCGCCGCCCGGCTCGCGCGGGGCCGGCCGGAGTATCCGCTGAAGGTCACCGTCACCGGCACCGGCGACCTCGACCCCGCGGCCCGCTTCTGGCACACCGGCGGCGACAAGATCGTCTACACCACCGACGAGGGCGCCGCGCGGGCCACCCGTCTCCTCGGCGGCGCCGCCGATGTCGTCCCACTCGGCCCTGAGCTGGACTGGCGGGCCCTGCTCGGCCATCTCCGGGCCGAGCGCGGAATCGGCCGGCTGATGGTGGAGGGCGGCGCGGCCGTGCACACCCAGCTCCTCCAGCAGGGCCTCGCCGACGAACTCCAGCTGGTGGTCGCCCCGCTGATCGTGGGCGATCCGGGCGCCCCGCGGCTGTTCGGGCCCGGCCGCTACCAGGAGGGCCGGCTGCGGCTGGTCGAGTCCCGCCGCATCGGGGACGTCGTCCTGATGCGCTACGAGCCCACCGCGCCCGGCACCGGCCCGGTGCCCACCGCCGCCGACCGGCACTGGCTGCGCACCGCCTGCGAGCTGGCCGCGCTGTGCCCGCCTTCGCGGACGGCCTTCAGCGTCGGCGCGGTCGTGGTCGCCGCCGACGGCACCGAGCTGGCCCGCGGCCACTCCCGCGAGGGCGGGGACCCGGTGGTGCACGCGGAGGAGGCGGCGCTCGCCAAGACCGACCCCGCCGACCCGCGGCTGCCCGGCGCCACCGTCTACAGCAGCCTGGAGCCCTGCGCCCGCCGCGCCTCGCGCCCCGCGCCCTGCGCCGAGCTGATCCTGCGGGCGGGGGTGCGCCGGGTGGTCACCGCCTGGCGGGAGCCGGACACGTTCGTGGTGGCGGCCGACGGCTCCGGGGTGCTGACGGCCGCGGGCGCCGAGGTCGTCGTCCTGCCCGAGTACGAGCCCCTGGCCCAGGCCCCGAACCGGCATCTGCCCGGCCGATCCGGGGGTCCGTCGTAACCGATGTGCTTTCCGCCCTGGTGATGGCGTACAGTAGAGACATCGCCGCGGGGTGGAGCAGCTCGGTAGCTCGCTGGGCTCATAACCCAGAGGTCGCAGGTTCAAATCCTGTCCCCGCTACTGATATCTCAGGGCCGGAATCCAGTTCATGGATTCCGGCCCTGGGTGTTTTCCGGACCCCCAATGGGGGGGTTACCCCCAGTGACCGTTCGAACGCCCAGCGCATAACATCTGAGTCACCATCAAAAACCCGATGACTCCTGGAGGGCGCTCAACTCGCCCGGTTTGGCGGCCCGCTGGGCGGTAAGTCCAGGGGTTTGAACCTTGATGATCAAGCCGAACGGCTTGGAAAGTTCCCCTCCGGTCTATTAACGTTCGATAACGCAGCGCGGTCGTCCCAGCCGTCACCCGAGGCGGCTCCGTGCGCACGCGCCGAATCCCGCGAGGGAACCGGGGAACCACCACCTTGGGGTGAATCACGCGGACACCACCGCGGACTCAGCCGAGTCCGCGAGCGGTATACGCGCGTAGGAGACCTTCCTGCTCCGAACCCGTCAGCTAACCCGGTAGGCGGAGGAAGGAAAGGAGCACGCCCCCGTGGCGTCCAACCGTCCCGCCCCCGAAGCACCGTTCGTGCCCGCTCAGCGCGAACCCGAGTCGTTCGGCCCCGGCCCCGAGGGCGACGGACCCTGGGAGGAGTGGAACCCCAGCGAGGAGTCCGTCGCCCCGGTCCGCGGCCGCCACCGCGTCGCCAAGCAGCGCGGCGGCTTCGCCCGCAGCTCCACCGTCCTCGGCGTCGGTGTGATCGCCGCCGTCGGCGCGGGCGGCATCGCCAGCGCCAACCCCGGCAAGCCGCCGGTCTCCGTCTCGATGCCGGACCTGCCGGACGTCTCGGTGCCCCACCTGGCCACCGTCGAGCACTACCTCGGCGACGACTCCGCCGAGAAGCCCAAGGCCGAGGCCGCCACCGCGCTCTCCGACCTCGGGCGGACCACCGAGGGCGCCAGGGACACCGGCGCGGGCGAGGCCCTGCGCAACCGGATCATGGCCCAGGCCGAGCAGCAGCAGGGCCAGGCCGACAGCAAGGCCGCCGCCGCGATGGTCGCCGCCGCCCAGCAGCAGAGCGAGGCGGCGGCCGCCAAGGCGGAGAAGGAGGCCGCCGCCAAGGCCGCCGACGCCAAGGAGAAGGCGGAGGCCGACGCCAGGAAGGCGGCCGAGGCCAAGCGGCTGGCCGCGCTGGCCAAGCAGTACACGCTGCCCGTCGTCTCGTACACGCTCACCGGCACCTTCGGGCAGCCCGGCGCCATGTGGTCCTCCGGCTACCACACCGGCCTCGACTTCGCCGCCCCCACCGGCACCCTGATCAAGGCCATCCACGGCGGCACCATCACCCAGGCCGGCTGGGCCGGCGCCTACGGCTACCGCACCGTCCTCACCCTGGACGACGGCACCGAGCTGTGGTTCTGCCACCAGTCCTCGATCAATGTCTCGGTCGGCCAGAAGGTCGCCACCGGCGAGGTCATCGGCCGCGTCGGCGCCACCGGCAATGTCACCGGGCCGCACCTGCACCTGGAGGTCCACCCGGACGGGCAGGCCACCGCCGTCGACCCCGCGCCCTGGCTGCGCGACAAGGGCCTCAACCCCTGACGGCGCCCGCACCGGCGGCGGAATGCGATCATTCGTCGCCGGTGTTGATGTGAAGCATGACTTCTCTGCGCACACTGGGCTCATCCGACCTCGAAGTCTTCCCGCTCTGCCTGGGCGGCAACGTCTTCGGCTGGACCGCCGACGAGCAGACCTCCTTCGCCGTCCTGGACGCGTACACGGCCGCGGGCGGCAACTTCATCGACACCGCAGACGTCTACACCGCCTGGGTCGAGGGCCACCAGGGCGGCGAGTCCGAGACCGTCATCGGCAAGTGGGTCAAGGCCCGCGGCAACCGCTCCGACGTCGTCATCGCCACCAAGGTCGGCCAGCACCCGCAGTACAAGGGCCTGTCCGCGGCCAACATCAAGGCCGCCGCCGACGCCTCCCTGGCCCGCCTGGGCACCGACTACATCGACCTCTACTACACCCACTTCGACCAGCCCGAGGTGCCGGTCGAGGAGATCATCGGCGCGCTGGACGAACTGGTGAAGGCCGGCAAGGTGCGGCAGATCGCCGCGTCCAACATCAGCGCCGAGCGGCTCAAGGAGTCCCTGGACTTCTCCGCCCGCGAGAACCTGGCCCGCTATGTGGCGCTCCAGCCGCACTACAACCTGGTCTCCCGCGACACCTACGAGGGCCCGCTCCAGGACCTCGTCGCCCGCGAGGGCCTGTCCGCGGTGCCGTACTTCGCACTCGCCGCGGGCTTCCTGACCGGCAAGTACCGGCCCGGCGCCACGGTGGACAGCGCCCGTGCCGGCTCGGCCGCGAAGTACGCGGAGACCGAGCGCGGGCAGAAGGTGCTCGCCGCCCTCGACGAGATCGCCGCCGCGCACGGGGCCGCACATGCCACCGTCGCCCTCGCCTGGCTGGCCGCCCAGCCGACCGTCATCGCCCCGATCGCCTCGGCCCGCACCCTGGAGCAGCTCCCGCCGCTGCTGGCGGCCGGCGACCTGGAGCTGACGGACGACGAGCTGGAGAAGCTGACGGCCGCCTCGGCCTGAGCAGCCGGCGGTTCGCAGGTCACATCCGGTACGGGTGGTACGACGGGTACGGCGCCGCCGGGTAGCCGTACCCGTGCCCCTGCGGCTGCCCCGGCCGGATGTACGCGTGCCCGTACGGCGCGGGCGCCCATCCCATCGGGACGTGGGCGGCGGCCGCTCTGAGGGCCGCGTACTCCAGGGCGGGCCGGGCGGCCTCCCGGCGCTGCCACAGCCGATCGAGCAGTTCCCGCTCGCGGAGGGCGAAGTCGGCGCCCGCCCGCCCCTGGCGGCCCTGTCGGCGCAGCAGCGCGAGGGCGGTGGCGTACGTCTCGTACTGGGCGACCGCCCGAGCCGTGGGCCGGCCGGCGTGGTGGCGGGCGTAGTCGCGGGCCATCCGGCGGGCGCGCATCGAGCCGAGCGCGAAGGGCTCGGCCGGGCCCAGCCAGCCGGCCAGCACGTACGTGGGCAGCTCCTCGCGCACCGTGCGCAGCTCCCGCTGCCGGGTCCAGATCGCGAGCCAGGTCAGCAGCCCGAACGCCGGCAGCATGAAGGCGCCGTAGACGGCGAGGAAGCCGTACTGGCCGAAGCCGGCGGAGCTGTTCCACAGGGAGTGCATGCACATCGCGAGCAGCAGACCGCCGAGCGGGAGCAGCACCCGCCGGGCGCGCCCGCGGGCCCCGTACAGCGCGGCGAGGCCGAAGCCGATGCCGGTGCAGGTGGTGAACAGGGGGTGCGCGAACGGGGACATCACGATGCGCACGAAGAAGGTGGCGGCGGTGACGGAGACGATGCCGTGGCCGCCGCTGATCCGGTCGGTGCCGAAGGCGGTGCCGAGGTAGAGGATGTTCTCGGTGAACGCGAACCCGGTGGCGGTGATCCCGGCTATCACCATCCCGTCCACGATCCCGGTGAACTCGCGCCTGCGGAAGAGGAAGACCAGCAGGACGGCCGCCGCCTTGGCGGACTCCTCCACGATCGGGGCTATGAGGGTGGCGCCGAGGGTGTTGGCGCCCGCGGGGTCGGCGGTGGAGGTGGCTATCCACTTGGTCGCGAAGCTGTTCGCGACGATGGCTATCAGCGCCGCCGCGAACGCGCCCCAGCAGAACGCGAACACCAGGTTCCGCCAGGCGAACGGCGCCACCCGGTCCAGCCAGCGGAACGCGGTGACCAGCCAGGGCACCGGCAGCACCGCGAGGCCGAGACCCACCAGGAACCCCTCGGTGCCGGTCTCCTTGCGCACCAGCGCCAGGATGACCAGCCCGGACATGGCCAGCAGCGTGATCAGTGCGCCGTACCGCACCCACCGCAGCTGCCACCAGTGCGGGTGGCGCAGCATCTCGCCGCCGGGGTTCGGGGGGTACATCGGGTACGCGGAACTGGTGGCCACGGCATCGACCCTAACGGTGGCGGGACGCGGGGCTGAGTGGTTTACCTGCGGCGGAAGAGAAGATCGTGCACCACATGACCCTTGTCCAGCCCCTGCCCCTCGAAACGGGTCAGCGGCCGGAACGCGGGCCGGGGCGCGTAACCGCCGTCGGGCTGCGTGTTCTCGAAGTCGGGGTGGGCGGTCAGCACGTCGAGCATCTGCTCGGCGTACGGCTCCCAGTCGGTGGCGCAGTGCAGCAGCGCGCCGGGCCGCAGCCGGGTCGCGGCGAGGTCGAGGAACGCGGGCTGGATCAGCCGCCGCTTGTGGTGGCGCTTCTTGGGCCAGGGGTCCGGGAAGTAGACCCGCAGCCCGGCGAGCGCGTCGGGGCGGAGCATCTCGCGCAGCAGGATGATCGCGTCCCCGTTGCCCACCCGGATGTTGTCCAGCGCGTTCTGCTCGGCGAGGTTCAGCAGATTGCCCTGGCCGGGGGTGTGCACATCGACCGCGAGCACATTGGTGTCCGGGTCGGCGGCGGCCATCTGCGCGGTGGCCTCGCCCATGCCGAAGCCGATCTCCAGGACCACCGGACGGTCGTTGCCGAACAGCTCGGCGAGGTCGAGCACCCGCTGTCCGTCGATGTCCAGTCCCCGGGCCGGCCACAGCCGCTGGAGCGCGTCGGCCTGCCCGCTCGTGACCCGGCTGCGGCGCGGCTGGAAGCTGCGGATCCGCCGCTCGAAGTGCGAGCCGGCGGGATCGGCCTTCGGGCCGTCCGGGAAACGCGGCGCGCCCTTGGCCCGGTCGGGCCGGGGGGCGGCACCGGGGGCGTCCGGGGCCGGCTCGGACAGGACGTCGGGGGTGTTCAGCGCATCAGACACAGTACGAACGAGTCTACGGGCGTGCGGCGGATATGCCCGCGCCGTCGGCCGCCGCCAGCATCTCCAGGGCCCGGCGCGCGACCTCCCGGCCGATCGGCAGGGACGCGGTGGCCGCCGGGGACGGCGCGTTCAGCACATGCACCGCGCGGGGGCCCTCCTTGATCAGGAAGTCGTCCACCAGCGAGCCGTCCCGCAGCACCGCCTGCGCCCGCACCCCGGCCGGCGCCGGCACCAGGTCGCTGGCCCGCGCCGCGGGCAGCAGTCTGCGCACCGCCGCCAGGAAGGCCTCCTTCGACAGCGAGCGGTGCAGCTCACCGGCGCCGTAGCGCCAGTGCCGCCGGGCTATCGCCCACGAGCCCGGCCAGGCCAGGGTGCCGGCCAGCTCCCGCGGCCGTACGACCCCCCATTCGTACCCCTCGCGGGCCAGGGCCGGGACCGCGTTGGGGCCGATGTGGACGCCGCCGTCGACGCCGCGGGTCAGATGCACGCCGAGGAACGGGAAGGCCGGGTCCGGCACCGGATACACCAGGCCGCGCACCAGCTCGGGCCGCGCCAGCTCGTAGTACTCCCCGCGGAACGGCACGATCCGCACGCCCGGCTCGTCACCGGTCAGCCGGGCCAGCTCGTCGCAGTACAGCCCGGCGCAGTTCACCAGCACCCGCGCGCGCACGACCTCGCCGGCCGCGGTGCGCACGGCCACGCCGCGCTCGGGGCGCCGGTGCACGGCGACGACCCGCGCGCCGTAGCGGAGGTCGGCGCCGGAGGCGCGGGCGAGCTGCCGGGCGACACCCGTGTAGTCGCACACGCCGGTGCTGCCGACGTGTATCGCGGCCAGCCCGCGCACCTCGGGTTCGTACTCCTCGATCTGGGCGGCGCCCAGCTCGCGCACCGGTATTCCGTTCTCCCGGCCGCGCTGGACCAGGGCGTGCAGCCGGGGCAGCTCGGCGCGCTCGGTGGCCACGATCAGCTTGCCGGTGACGGCGTGCTCGATGCCGTACTCGGCGCAGAACGCGACCATCTCGGCCGCGCCGCGCACCGCGTACCGCGCCTTGAGGGAGCCCGGCCGGTAGTAGATCCCGCTGTGGATCACCCCGCTGTTGCGGCCCGTCTGGTGGCGGGCCGGGCCCGGCTCCTTCTCCAGCACGGTCACCCGCGTCCCCGGCGCCGCACGGCCGATCGCGTACGCCGTCGACAGCCCGACGATCCCCCCTCCGACCACGAGCACATCGCAGTCGTACGCCCCGACCGGCACCTGCACCACCTCCCACGTCGATAGTGCACTGCGCCACTGACAATGCCTTCAAACACGGGATGCCGCGGTACGGCCGAAGGCGCGGGGATGTCTTTACGCGGGCGCCATCAGCAGGGGCCGGGCCCGCTCCCGCAGCTCGACCACCCGCGGCTCGTCGCCGTACGCCTCCAGCCGGTGCAGCAGATCCCGGACGTACTCGGTGGTCCGCGCCGAGGAGATCCGTCCGGCCACCTCGACCGCCCGCACCCCCTGCTCGCAGGCCGCGTCGAGGTTGCCGGACTCCAGCTCGGCGACCGCGGAGACGACCAGGCGCAGCCCGTGCGAGCGCACGAACTCCTCCGTCGGCTTCGACAGTGCCTGCTCGGTGAAGCGGCGCACCTGGCGCGGCAGCTTCAGGTCCCGGTAGCACTCGGCCGCGTCGGCGGCGAACCGGTCGTAGCCGTAGAAGCCGAGCCACGAGGGATCGTTGTCCCCCTCGCGGGAGCGCTCCAGCCAGCTCTCCGCCGCCTTCAGCGCCGCGCCCGCCGCCTGGGCGTCCCCGGCGCGCGCGTGGGCGCGCGCCTCGACCAGCCGGAAGAAGCTCATCGTGCGCGCGGTGGCCAGTCCCCGGTTGCGTTCGAGCGCGGCCTGCGCGAGGTCGACGCCCTCGTCCCCGAATCCCCGGTAGGTCGCCTGGAGCGACATGGAGGCGAGGACGTACCCGCCGAGCGGTACGTCGGCCGCCGCGCGGGCGAGCCGCAGCGCCTGGATGTAGTACCGCTGCGCCGCCTCCTGCTGGCCGGTGTCGAAGGCCATCCATCCGGCGAGCCGGGTCAGTTCGGCGGAGGCGCCGAACAGCGCCCGGCCGACTTCGTCGGAGTACCCGCCGAGCAGCAGCGGCGCCGCCTCGACCCGCAGGCACTCCGGCACCATCGACGAACGCCAGTCGCCGCCCCCGTACTTGGAGTCCCAGCGCCTGGCGTCCTCGGCGGCCTCCCGCAGCTTGCGGACGTCGCTGTGGCCGACTCTGACCGGTGCGCCGGTGCCCTCGGCGGCGCCGTCCGCCCGCGCGACCGAGCTGTCGGCGGGGGTTATCAGCCAGCGCGAGGCGGGCGTCGCGTAGGCGCTCACCGCGAACGATCCGGCCAGCGACTGCCAGATCCCGCCCGAGCCGGCCCGGCGTCCGGCGAGGTCGAGGCGGTACAGCTCGGTCGCCGAGCGCACCGCCTGCGCCACGTCCCTCGGGAAGGCGAGGCCGACCTCGGGCGCGGGGTCCGCGTCCGCCAGGCCGATCTCGTGGAGCGGCACCGGGCGGCCGAGCTTCTGTCCGATGGCGGCCGCGATGAGGTGGGGCGCGGCGCCCTGCGGCACCATGCCCTTCGACACCCAGCGCGCCACCGACGTCTTGTCGTAGCGAAGTGTCAACCCGCGTTGGGCGCCAAGGTCGTTGACGCGGCGCGCGAGTCCTGCGTTGCTGATTCCCGCGAGGGCGAGAACGGCGCCGAGTTTTTCGTTCGGCCCGCGTTGCTCCCTGGACATGCGCCACCCCTCGACACAGACGGCCGCCGCGCGGGCATAACCGTGCGGCATTCGTAAACCCAGCGTAGTTCGCCGCATCCCAAGCGTTAAGGGGCATTGTTCCGGATGGCGGGATTGTGGTCCGTACGGGAGTGCGGACCAGTACGCACCGTGCACGGACGGCCGTCCCGTGCCCCCGCGTGTGTGGCCGTGCGCCCGGCCGTGCGCTCTCCTGCGGCCGGGCGGCGGGCGGTTACCTGGTCCTGCGTGGGTCGGCCCGCTGTACTGGATCCAGCGGGCTGGGGGACACCGCCGCCTTCATCCCCGCGGGCGGCGGACCGGTCCGGGAGGCGGATGCCGTCTCCCGGACCGTGCGTGCGTCCGGGGTGCCGCGCGGGCCGCGAGCCCCTACAGAGCGTGCTCATCTCCCGTGTCACATCTGCTATTTGGCTGAAAATCGTCCCGGTGTCGTCCGGGGGATGTCCGTTCCGACCATGCAACTTGGGGGCGCGAAGGGCGTTTTGGGGGAGCGTACCGGGGGCGCATTCACGTCGCGCCCTGCCTGGTGAGCGCCCGCCCGTCCTCCGCTCCGCACCCGGCGCCCGACCGCCGACCCCCCTTCTCCCTCCGCCGTTCCGGGCGGTGTCACCACACCTCTCCCACGCGTCCTTCGTGGCAGCATGGGGACCGGTTCGATCGGTGCACTGGTTGCCACAGGCTGTGGAGGCACGATGCGGTGGTTGGTGGGGTGGAGCAGCGCCGCCGGGGGCGCGGCCGGGCTCGGCTCCGCCGGCTCCCCGGGCCCCGACGGCGAGACCCTGCACCCGGTCGGCTCCCAGCTTTTGTGGGGCGATCCCGACCCGCTGTGGGCCGTCGGCGACTGGCGCCCGGACGAGGTGCGCGTGGTCAAGGCCGACGAGCAGAACCGGATCGCCGTCCTCGGCATCTGCGGCGCCTCCGACGAGGAGCTGCGGCGCGGCCTGTTCACCGCGCGCGGCGGCGCGCTGCGCCATCTGACCAACTGGCCCGGCAGCTACACGGCCGTCGTCCAGGTCGGCCGCCGCGTCACCGTCTGCGGCGACCTCGCGGGCGCCCGCCCGGTCTTCCACACCCCGTGGGCGGGCGGCACGGCGTACGCCACCGCCGCGCTGCCGCTCGCCGACCTCGTCGAGGCCAACCTCGACTTCGGTCATCTGGCCGCCCTGCTCGCCGCCCCGGACGTCCCGGCCGCGCTGCGCGACACCACCCCCTACGAAGGGGTACGGCGCGTTCCGCCGGGACACGCGCTGGTGCTGCGCGCGGGGGCGCGGGAGATCGCCGGGTACGACCCGGTCTCCTCGCTCGCGGTGTCCGCGCCCCCGGCCGACCCCGTCCGCGCGGTGGACGCCGTACGCGACGCCCTGGTGGAGGCGGTGCGCACCCGGCTCTCGGCGCCGCGGCACGTGCCCGACCTCGATCCGGGGCCGGTGCCCGGAATGGGGCCCGCCGAGCGGCGCGCCCGGCGCGGGATGCCGGTGCCCGGAATCGGCGCCGACCTGTCCGGCGGGCCGGCCTCCGCCACCCTCGCGCTGCTCGCCGCCGGGCTGCCCGGCCGGCCCGGCACCCTCCTCGGGCACGGCGCCGGCGAACGCCTCCTCGCCGTCACCTTCAACGACCTCGCCGTCGCCGGCCGCGAGGCCGAGGTGCAGCGGGCGGCGGCGCTCGGGGCCGATCCGCGGCTGCACCACGTGGTGGTGACCGGCGGCGAGGAGGCGCTGCCCTACGCCGACCTCGACGGCCCCCTCACCGACGAGCCCGGACCCTCGCTGGTCACGGCCGGACGGCACCGGGCGCGGCTGGCCGCGGGCAGCGCGGACCACTTCACGGGGCACGGCGCGCGCCAGGTCCTGGACGCGCATCCGGCCCGGCTCGCCGACCTGCTGATGGACCGCAGACGCCGCCATCTGGTCCGGCCGGTCGCCGCGCTCGCCCGTGCGGACGGCTCGGTCCTGGTCTCCGCGCGCGTGTACGGCGCGGCCCGGCGGCTCGCCCGCACGCCGTACCGGGACGGGCTGGAGGCGCTCGCCGAGCGGCTGATGCGGCGGCGGTTCGAGGAGCCGAGGGGGGCCGTCGGGGCGTCGCTCGCGGCGCTGACCTGGGCCGCGCCGGGTCCGGCCGCCCGGTGGCTCACGGGGGAGGCACTGGCTGAAGTATCGGTTCTGCTCGGGGTGGAGGGGGATCGGTCGGGTACGGGGGCGCAGCGGCCCGGCGAGTACCGGGCGCGGGCGGCACTCGCCCGGTACGCGGCCGACCTGCGGGTGCTGGAGCAGTCCGCGGAGGTCCGTTCGCAGCGGCTGCACGCGCCCTTCCTGGACAACCAGGTGGTCCGTGCGTGCCGTGAGCTGCCGGAGGCGCTGCGGGTACGGCCCGGCGCGCGGGCCGAGATCCTGCGCACGGTCCTGGAGGGCACCGGCATCACGGAGTTGCCGCCGGGCTGGGGCACCCCGTCGCACGCGTCCGCCGCCGCGGCCGCGCGGGCGGGCCTGCGGCTGTCCGCCGAACCGCTGCTCGACCTCTTCTCCCGCCCGCTGCTCGCGGACGCGGGGCTGGTGGACGGGGGCGTGGTGCGCAAGGCGCTCCGCTCGGCGGCGGCGGGGTCCACGGTGGAGGGGCTGGCCGACCTGGTCTCCCTCGAACTGTGGCTGCACCGCCTGCTGGCCCGCCGGGGCACCTGCTGGACCGGAACACCGGCGCGGTCGCGGGCGGTGCCGGCGGGGATCCAGCGGAAGAGGGACGCGTTGGCCTCCGGCGCGTGATGCCCGCGGCGCGAGCGGGGACGACGGCGGTCGGGTCCCGCCCGCGACCCGGAGCCGGGGCGCCCGTCCGGCTCCCCGCGCCCCTTCGGGGCACTCCTCGGCCGCGCCGCCCTCGGGTGATCCGGGCTACCGGCAGGTGAACCGGGACTCCGCCCAGTCCGCCAGCGCCATCCGGTCGAAGGGGGCACGGTGCGGGCGCACGACGAGCTGTACGGTCCGGCGCCCGGTGAGGTCCACATGGACGGGGACGGCCCGGTCGCGGCCCTCGACGAGCCCCGACTGCCACAGCGGGACCCCGTCGGCGTAGACGGCGAAGGTCACCTTGCCCAGGCCGAGGGTCAGGTCGTCCACACCGGCCACCGCGTCGTACGCGGTGCACCGCCGGTTGAGGTCGATGGTCACGGAGGACTCGCCGCGGACGGTCGCGCCGTGCGCGTACCGCGTGCCGCCGACCTCCAGGCCGTACCGCTGCCACACCCAGCTGCTCGCGCCGAGCGCGATCTCCGGCCGGGTGCGGTCGCCGCTCACGTCGTAGCCCAGCTCGCTGAGCTGGTAGACGACGGGGGGCGCCGGGACAGGGGGCGTCGGGGTCGGGGTGGGTACGGGGGTGGGCGTGGGCCTGGGGCCGGGCTTCGGGGGTGCGGGCCTCGGCGACGGCTTCGGCGGGGGCGTCGGGGCCGGGGTGGGCGCCGGCGCGGGCGCGGCGGGCGCCACCGGCTTCGGGGCCGGCTTCGGGACGGGCTTCGGCTTCGGCGGGGCGGGTGTCGGGGAAGGTGTGCGCACGACGGCCGGCGGGGCCGGCGCGGCGGGCTTGGCGACCTCCTTCGCCGGATGGCCGTCGTACACCAGGCCGAAGGCCACCGCGGCGGCGGCGACCGCGACGACACCGGCGGCGATGCCCGCCTTGACCGGCGCCCCGATCGCCTCCGAGGCGGCCCCGCCCGCGGCACCGGATCCGCCGGAGGACCCGCCCGCCGCGGCGGCCGCCCCCGCGGCACCGGCCCCCGCGCCGCCCGCGACCAGGCCGAGCGCCTTGGCGTACCCGGCGGCCCCGAACCAGCCGATGACCGCGACCGGCACGACCGCGGGAATGCCCCCCGCGACCTCCTCGATCTGCGCCGCCGCGAGCCGGCACCTGGCGCACTCCTCCAGATGCTTGCGCAGGCCCCGCTCGGCGCGCACGCGCAGCTTGCGGCGGGCGTAGCCGCCGAGCTGGTCGGCGTAGCGGGCGCACTCCGCGTCCTCGGTGAGGGTGGTGCTGACATGCGCCTGGAGGTACGCCTGCTTCAGCCCCTCACGGGCGCGGCTGGCGAGCACGCGGGTGCCGTTGGCGTCCAGACCGAACAGGACGGCGACCTCGCTCGGGGACTCGTCCTCCACCTCGGTGTGCCACAGCACGGCCTGCCAGCGCTCGGGCAGCGAACGGAACGCCCGCATGGCCATGGACTGCTCGGCCTCGTGCAACGCCCTGACGTCGGCGCCGAGTTCGAGGGTGTCGTCATCGGACACCGCCGAGGAGCGGGCGGCCTGCTGGGCGAACGTGGCGAAGTCGTCGACGAGTTGCTCGCGCCGGGCCGAGCTGACCCAGCGCGCGGCGACCCGTCGCACCGAGGTCAGCAGATAGGCCCGTACGGCGTGCTCGGGGCCGGAGCCGCCGCGCACGGCCTGGAGCATCCGGGCGAACACCTCGGCCGTCAGGTCGTCGGCGGTGTGCGCGTCCCGGCAGCAGGTGCCCGCGTACCGGCGCACCGCGGCCGCGTGCCGCCGGTACAGCTCCTCGTACGCGGAGTCGTCGCCGCCCCGCATCCGCTCGATCAGCTCGGCGTCACCGGCCGGCATGCCCCGCTGCGCCGGGACGTTCCACCTGCTCGTCCGGCGCCCCTGGCTGGGCACCTGGGCCCCGGCGCCCTCGTCCTCACGTGCCCTGCCAGCACTCATCGCGGAACGCCCCCGCCCCAGCCCGACATCACCGCCCCAGCGTGCCACATCGTCATTTCTTCAACGACCCCCTCCGCCCCCTGTCACCCGTCCGAGGGGATTCGCGGGAAAACGCCCGCGAAAGAGAGACGCGAAGGGACAGGAAGGAGACGCGCGGCGAGCCACCGGGACCGTCGTGGAAGGAGCCACGGAGACGGGCCGCCCGCTCCACCCGAGTGTGAAGATCGCTCGGGTGACGCGGGCGACCGGAAATCCCCGCCGAAGGCGCGGTCAGCCGATCGCCGGCCGGGACCGCAGACCCTCCAGCAGGATGTCCAGCAGCCGCGCCGACGCCGCCGCCTGCTGCGCGGCATCCGGCAGCGACGGCGCCGCCGTGGCGATCACCAGCAGCACATCGGAGACGGACACATCGGCCCGCAGTTCCCCGGCCGCCCGCGCCCGCTCCACCAGCCGCCCCACGACCGCGAGCAGCTCCCCGGCCCCGGCATCCTCCGCGGGGCCGGACTCCTGCCCCACGAGCCGCAGTTCAGCGGTGCCGGGCTGGAGCCGCTGCTGCGGCACACGAGTCTCCCCGGCGACCGAACCGACCGGGCGGACCCCGTCGGCCGGAGCCCCGGCGTCCTCCGCGGAACCGACCCGCAGCACCTGCGGCGGCAGCAGCCGGCCCGCCCCCGACGCCACCGACGTGCGCAGGAAACGGGACAGCGCCGACCACGGCTCGTCCTCCTGCCCCAGCGCCGCCCGCGCCTGCTCGGTGAGCCGCGCCGTCTCCTCCTCGGCTATCCGCCGGACCAGCACGTCCTTGCTGGGAAAACGCCGGTAGACGGTGCCGACCCCGACCCGCGCGCGCCGCGCCACGTCCTCCATCGGCGCGCCGTAGCCCAGCTCGCCGAACACCTCACGCGCCGCGCGCAGCACGTGCTCCAGATTGCGCTGTGCGTCCACCCGCAGCGGCGTCGTACGCGCCCCGTCCGCGCGCCCGTTCACCGTCGCGACCGCCGGCACCGCCGGCAGCGTCGAGCCTGCGGTCGCCACCGCGGTGGCGGACGACCAGTGCGTGTCCTGCATATGCATGTGTTTCCCCCGGTGCATGACGTCTCCCCCCGGAGACACTCCCCGTCACTGATGCCGGAATGCGCGAAGGGGCACCGGTCGCCGCGGGCCGACCCGTCACAGAGCCCGAACGACCACAACCCCTACACCCCGTCGACACGAACATAGTTGAGAGGGAGTCAATTCAGAAGGGGCAGGTTCCGCACACTGCGCCCCCCGATCGGAGCACGAGCCGTATACGTCCCGATTCCCGGCGCGTCCGCCCGCGCATCCGCCCCCGCTGACCTGCCCCCTTTCCACCACCCCGGCCACCGGGCCGGTACCGCCCGCCGCGAGACCTCCGGTCACACAAATTGCCGGGCCTGTGGACAAACAACAGCGCCGGGTGCGTCATGGGATGGTGAAGGAACGTGCGCGCATTCTGGTTGTCGGCGGCGGCTACGTCGGGATGTACACGGCCCTGCGCCTCCAGCGGAAGCTGAGGGCCGAGCTCGGGCGCGGGGAGATCGGCATCACCGTCGTCACCCCCGACCCGTATATGACGTACCAGCCCTTCCTGCCCGAGGCGGCCGCGGGCTCGATCTCCCCCCGCCATGTCGTCGTACCGCTGCGCCGCGTCCTCGACCAGTGCCATGTCGTCGTCGGCGAGGCGAAGGCCGTCGACCACGCGGCGCGCACCGTCACCGTCACCACCCTCGCCACCGCCGACGCGGGCCGCACCGAACTCTTCCGCTACGACGAGCTGGTGCTCGCCCCCGGCTCCGTCGCCCGCACCCTGCCCATCCCCGGCCTCGCCGAGTACGGCATCGGCTTCAAGACCGTCGAGGAGGCCATCGCCCTGCGCAACCACGTCATCGAACAGATGGACATCGCCTCCTCCACCCGCGACCCCGCGATCCGCGACGCCGCCCTCACCTTCGTCTTCGTCGGCGGCGGCTACGCGGGCGTGGAAGCCCTCGCCGAACTGGAGGACATGGCCCGCTACGCCGCCCGCTACTACCACAACGTCCGTGCCGAGGACATGCGGTGGATCCTCGTCGAGGCGAGCGACCGCATCCTGCCCGAGGTCGGCTCCGACCTGGGCCGCTACACCGTCACCCAGCTGCGCCGCCGCAACATCCAGGTGCTGCTCGGCACCCGCCTGGAATCCTGCGCCGACCGGGTCGCCGTGCTCAGCGACGGCCAGCGCTTCCCGACCCGTACGGTCGTCTGGACCGCCGGCGTGAGACCGCACCCGCTGCTCGCCGCCACCGATCTGCCGCTCACCGACCGCGGCAAGCTCAAGTGCACCGCCCGGCTGACCGTCGAGGGCACCGAGCACGCCTGGGGCGCAGGGGACGCCGCGGCCGTCCCCGACGTCACCGCCGCCGAACCCGGCACCCTCACCGCGCCCAACGCCCAGCACGCCGTACGCCAGGCCAGGGTCCTCGGTGACAACCTTGTCCACACCCTGCGCGGCGAACCCCTGGAGACCTACGCGCACGCCCACGCGGGCTCCGTCGCCTCCCTCGGCCTGCACAAGGGCGTCGCCCAGGTCTACGGGCGCCGGCTGAAGGGCTACCCTGCCTGGTTCATGCACCGCGTGTACCACCTCAGCCGGGTGCCCACCGTCAACCGCAAGGCCCGCGTGCTCGCCGAATGGGTCCTCTCCGGACTCTTCAAACGGGAGATCGTCTCGCTCGGTTCACTCGAACACCCGCGCGCCGAGTTCGAACTCGCGGCCAGGGGAAAGCATCCTCACGACCCGAAGGGGTCGTCCTGACCGGATCCAGGAACTCCACGGCCCGCCCCACCGTCTGACGGATGTCGCCCGCCGCGGCCCGCTCCCTGCCAGACTGCCCCACGACATCGGACGGGCTCCCGCCCGCCCTAGCACCCACGAGGCCTTGCCCACAGTGAACTTCACGCGCTGGAGCGCCCGGCTCCCCGGAACGCAGCGCCGCGCCGCCGCGCGGACCGAGACCGCGCCACCCCCGGACCGGCGAGGCGAAGGCTCCGTGCCCGCGGCCCGCGCCGGGGGCCCCGCCGACGAGTCCGGACCGGTGCCCGCCGTCGACGCACTGCCCGCCCGCGACGTCCTCGACCGCGTCCCGGCCCTCGTCGCCCTCGTGCACGGCCCCGACCACCGCCTCGCCTACGTCAACGGGGCCTATACGACGGCCTTCGGCCCCCGCCCCACCGGCGCCCCCGCCCGCGAGGCCCTGCCCGAACTCGCCGGGCTGGGCCTGCTCCCGCTCCTCGACCAGGTGCTGCGCAGCGGCCGCCCCCGCACCCTGAAGTCCCGCCGCGCGGCCGACGGCCGCTCGTACACCTTCACCTGCACCCCCGTCACCGAGGGCGACGGCGGCGACGGCGCGGTCCTGGTCTTCGCCACCGACGTCACCGACCACGCGGAAGCCGCCGAGCGACTGCGCGCCAGCGAACGCCGCCAGCGCGAGACCGCCGTCACCCTCCAGCGCTCCCTGCTCCCGCAGGACCTGGAGGAACCCGACGACCTGCGCATCGCCGCCACCTACCAGCCCGGCGGCACCGAGGCCGCGGTCGGCGGCGACTGGTACGACGTGATCACCCTCGGCGGCGGCCGCACCGCGCTCGTCATCGGCGATGTCATGGGCCGGGGTGTGCGCGCCGCCGCCGTCATGGGCCAGCTGCGCACCGGCGCCCGCGCCTACGCCCGCCTCGACCTGCCCCCGCACGAAGTCCTCCAGCTCCTCGACGGCCTCGCCACCGAGATCGACCCCCACCAGATCGCCACCTGCGTCTACGCCGTCCACGACCCCAACGAGGGCCGGCTGGTGTACGCCTCCGCCGGACACCTGCCCATCCTGGTCCGCGACGAGAACGGCACGGTCGCCCGCGCCGACGAACCCACCGGACCGCCGCTCGGCACCGGCGGCTGGATGCACTCCTCGGGCTCGATCGCGCTGGCCCCCGGCTCCACCGCGGTCCTCTACACCGACGGCCTGGTGGAGCGCAGGAACGAAGACCTGGACGAGGGCATCGCCGCTCTGGAACGCGCCCTGGCCGGCGCCACCGGCTCCCCCCAGGTCATCTGCGACCGCCTGGTCCGCTCGGCCGGCGTCACCGCCGACCACGACGACGACGTGGCCGTGCTCGTCCTCCAGCACCCGGCCCGCACCGGCCCCGACGGCGACCTCTTCCGGGGCGCGGCCCTGGACCTCCTCGGCGGCGTCGAGGCCGCCCCGCGCGCCCGCGCCTTCGCCTCCGGCGTCCTCACCAGCTGGCGTTTCCCGACCGAACTGCACGACCTCGGCGTCCTCGCGACCAGCGAACTCGTCGCCAACAGCCTCCAGCACGGCACCCCGCCCATGCGCCTGCGGCTGCGCCGCACCGACCGCCGGCTCATCGTGGAGGTCACCGACGGCGACGACCACCTCCCCCGGCGCCGCCGCGCCGAACCGGCCGACGAGTCCGGCCGGGGCATCGCCATCGTCGCCACCATCGCCTCCGCCTGGGGCTGCCGCCGCACCCCGGACGGCGGGAAGGCCGTCTGGTGCGAGTTCCCGCTGCCGAAACCGGGGCCCTGAGCGGCGACGGGCACCGGGGGCGTGAGCCGCGCCGCGCGCGAGCGGCCACCACGACACGGAGGCCGGTGGGCACGCTCGCGCACCCACCGGCCTCCGCCCCTTCACCCGCGCAGCGTCACGCCTCCGCGGTCACCGTCTCGGCGGGCGCCCCGCCCCGGCTGACCACACGGCTCGCCCGCACCGACCACGGCTGGTCCTGCGCCACCGTGAGCTGCCGCCCGAGCCGCAGCGCCAGATACGTGATGCCCAGCGAGAACAGCACGAAGGTCACGATGTACGGCGCGTGCAGCGACGCCCCGAGGGGGCCGCCGACCGCCGGACCGACGGCCAGCGCCAGCTGCTTGACCAGCGCGAACGCCGAGTTGTACTGGCCGGCCAGACCCTCCGGCGCCAGATCGGCGACCAGCGGGGCGACCGTCGGCGACAGCATCGCCTCGCCGAGACCGAACAGCGCGTACGTCGACACGAACGCGGCCGTCGCCATCTCCTGGCTGCCGTGCCCGAGCCCCGCATAGCCCGCGGCCACCCAGGCCACCGTCCAGACCAGGCCCACCAGGGCGATCACGCGGGTGCGCCGGGCACGCTCCACGAACCGCAGCACGGCGAACTGGGCGACCACGATCATCAGCGTGTTCGCGGCCAGGGCCGTGCCCAGCGTGGAGGTGGATATCCCGGCGGCCTCCACGCCGTACGCGCTCAGACCCGACTCGAACTGCCCGTAGCAGGCGAAGAACAGCACGAAGCCCAGCACGCACAGCTGCACCATCGCCCGGTTGCCGAGCAGCCGCTTCCAGCTGCCCTTCGCGGACGCCGGGGCGTCCTCCACGCGAGGGGAGTGCGGCATCCGCACGGTCGCCATCACCGCGACCAGCAGCAGGAACATCGCCGCCTCGATCGCGAACAGCAGGGTGAACGAGGACACGCGCGTGGTGTCGACCAGGTGACCGCCGATGAGGCCGCCGATGCCGAGGCCCAGGTTCTGCAGGAAGAACTGCATCGCGAAGGCTCGGGAGCGGGTGTCGGCGCTGGAGCAGTCCACGATCATGGTGGCCAGCGCCGGCTGCATCACGGCCTGGCCGGCACCGAGCGCCGAGGCGGCGAGCAGCACGGACCAGGCGCTGCCCGCGAGACCCAGGCTCAGCGCTCCGAAGGCGGCGGTGACCAGGGCGGCGAGCAGGACCGGCAGCGGGCCGCGCCGCACGATCGCCCGGCCGGCGAACGGCAGCACGATCAGCGCGGCCACGGCGAAGACGGCGAGCACCAGTCCCGCCGTCATGGCCCCCAGACCCCGCACCTGCGCCACATAGACGTACAGATACGGAACCGTGAAGCCGAGTCCGAATGCGCTGAGTGCGTTGCCCACGTGGATCCGGCGCATCGCAGCGCCCATCGCCCTGGTCACGTTCACCTCTCTCACTAGTTAGGAGTGAAGACTTCGAAACTAAAGTTCGAAGCTAAAGAGTACACAGTGAAGGACTTCAAGGCAAAGCGGCCGCGTGCCATACTCGGGCCATGGCCGACAGCGCCGGCGTCACAGAGCCGACCCTCGAAGAACAGATCGCCGCCTACCAGCGCGAGTTCCAGGACCTCGATCCGCAGGTCGAGAAGATCGTGTCGGCCCTGTCCCGGCTCAACCGCCGGATGAACGTGGCGTACGGCCGCCAGACCGCCGCCCTCGGCATCAGCAACGCCGAGTGGGAGGTGCTCAAGGCGCTGGTCCTCTCCGGCGCCCCGTACCGGCTGGGCCCCAGCGACCTCGCCAAGCGCCTCGGCCTCACCCCGGCCGCCATGACCCACCGGATCGACCGCATGGTCACCGAGGGCCTGGTCACGCGGGAGCGCGACGAGGCCAACCGGGTGCGGGTCATCATCGAGCTGACCCCCGAGGGGCGCGAGAAGTGGCTGGAGGCGATGCGCCTCGCGACCGTCTTCGAGGAGGACCTGCTCCAGGACCTCACCCCCGCCGAGCGCTCGGTCCTCGGCGAAGTCCTCACCACGCTGCTGCGCCGGGTGGAGCACGCCCAGCCGGACGCCGGCGGCCGCCTCAGCGATCTCGACTGAGGCAGCAGAAAAGATCTTGACAGGGGTGGTTGACACGCCCCGGTCTGGTCCGTAGAGTTCTTCGGGTTGCCGCGGGGCCGTAGTGTCTCCGCGGTGGCACCTCAGCCGCTTCGAGCGGCACCTCTCACACCAACAGCACGATCTCCCTCCGGGTTGATTTCGGCGTGCCCGAATTCAATTCGAATAGGGATTCGGCGGCCCGATTGGGAATTGCCGGAGCGATCCGCTAAGGTTTGAGACGTCGGAACGGCCCAACGGCCGGGAAGACAAGCCCCGCTGACTGGGGGTTAGACACCGAAAGGGTCTGATAGAGTCGGAACCGCCGGAAAGGGAAACGCGAGAGCGGGAACCTGGAAAGCACCGAGGAAATCGGATCGAGAAAAGATCTGATAGAGTCGGAAACACCGAAGGGAAGCCCGGAGGAAAGCCCGAGAGGGTGAGTACAAAGGAAGCGACCGTTCCTTGAGAACTCAACAGCGTGCCAAAAGTCAACGCCAGATATG
>NZ_JBVJUC010000003.1:428889-927230 GCF_055605065.1 Streptomyces sp. NPDC037203 | reverse complement strand
GTCGAACGCACGGGGGCCCACCCCCGGCGGTGGCCGCACCAAAAAGGGACGGGCCTAGGCCCCCTCCTCTCCCCCCCCCCCTCCCCCCCCCCCCCCCTCCCCCCCGCCCCCCCCCCCCCCCCCCCCACCGCTGGGCTCAGGCCGGCGAGGTGCCCGCCCGGCCGAGGTGGCGGGCGAGGAACCGGACCGCGCTGTCGACCTCGAACCTGGGCCAGTCGAAGTGCTTGCCCGCGTTGGCGTGCAGCGTCTTCTCCGTCGAGGCGAAGGCGTCGAACAGCGCGAGACCGGCCTCGCGCGGGATGCGCTCGTCGTCCCACTGGAGGTCGAACTCGACCGGGACGGTGATCCGCTTCGCCGCTTCGACCAGGGCGTCGGGCCAGTGCAGGCCGAAGACCGCGGCCCTGATCCTGGGCTCGGCCGCGACCAGCGGCACACCGATCGCGGTGCCCAGGCCGAGCCCGGTGTAGCCGACCGGGGCGTCGGCGCCGATCTCGGGAAGTCCCTGGAGGGCGTCCAGGGTCGCCCGCCACTCGGGCACGGCGAGCCGCGCCAGGCGGGCGTTGTACGGGACGACGGCCGGCCCTTCCGGCTCGCCGGCCGCCTGCGCGGCGCGCAGCGCGGCGATGTCCTGCTCGTCCTGCGCGGTGCGCGGCCGGTCGCCGTGACCGGGTGCGTCGATGGCGACGGCGTGGAAGCCGCAGCCGTTCACGAGAAGGCGGGCGCGGCCCGTCATGGCCGGCTCCATCTTGTGCCTGCCGCCGCCGTGGCCCATCAGGACCAGGGGCGCGTGCTCGGCGCCGTCGAGCGGCGACCAGAGGACTCCGGGAATGTCGCCGACGGTGAAGGCGCGCTCGACCATGCCGTCCGAGGACGACTCGGTGGTGAACCGCAGAGAATGCACGGGTGTTGCCTTTCGGGAGTGCCTTGGGGTGGAGGCGCTCCCGGCGACACCTACGTCGATCGCCGGCCGTGACGGGAAAGGGGGAGCACCCACGTCGATACAGCGTTCATGGGTCTCACCTCCTCGGGCGGTGTCACGGTCGACCGCAAACTACCGGCCGGGACATGATCGCGTCCAACCCTTTTCCCGCGGCTCAGGACAGGGCGGTCGGTCTGCGCGGGGGCGGGACGGCGCGCAGGAGTTCCCACAGCGGGCGCGAGCCGGACGCCCACGCCCCGAGGGTGTGCCGGTCGACCACATGGAGGCGTTGCTGTTCGGCGAAGGCCACGGCCGGGGCGGTGACCCGGCCGTTCGTCACGATGACCGCGACGTCGGCTCCGTGGACCGGTCGGGCGGTGCCGTTGAGGACCTGGAGGTCCGGGGTGCCCACGGCGGAGCCGGCGAGGCCGTTGCGCCGGTGTTTGCACTGGATCACCCACCGGCGCCCGAAGGGGTCGGTGGCCTTCACATCGGCGCCCAGGTCCCCGCCGCCGCCGACGCGCAGCGCGTCCCGGCAGCCGTCACGGTGCATCAGGTCCCGTACCGCGTCCTCGAACCGGGAATGGTGCAAGGCGTCCAGTTGGGCCAGTCCGTAGCGCAAGCCCCGCGCGCGGACCGCTTCCCACCGCGCCCGCTGCCGCTTCAGGCAGAGCCGGACGGCGCCCGCGCCTGCCGCGAGCACGAGGACGACCGCGAGCACCCACCAGTGCGCGAGCAGCCAGTTCACGACGGTCACCACCACGGCCAGCACCAGGGCAGCGGTGACCAGGAGGCCGATCAGGCGGTCGTCCGCGCGCTGCCGCCGCCTGCGCGGCCCGCGGGTACGCCGCCGCACCGGAGGGCGCCTGCTCGTCGCCTTCCTCGCGGGCGTGCGCCGGCTCATCGGCCGGACTCCGTACCGCGCCGCGACCGCCGCGATCCGGCGGCTGCCGGTGGCAGCGCGTCGTTCATGGTCAGCACCCGCCCAGACCTCCCCCTCGGCCGGCCACTTGGTGGGTACGGCAGGACGCCGCCCCCGTCTACTTGTCTAGCGGCGTCCGAGTGCCGTGGGAGGCGGGTTGCCGATGAATGGCACAAAGCCATCGGGCCTGGCCGGATCCCGCGCGTGCGGTCGCTCGGGGCCCGGCCGGGCGAGCCAGGCCGGCGGCCGCACCCAGCCGGGGTTCATGGCATCCTCCGCCTGTTCGCCCGGCCTCGCCGGTCAGTTGCCGGCGAGGAGTTCGAGGGTGTCGATCACGCGGTTGGAGAAGCCCCACTCGTTGTCGTACCAGGCGACCACCTTGACGTGGCGGCCGTCGACGCGCGTGAGAGCCGAGTCGAAGATCGAGGAGGCGGGGTTGCCGGTGATGTCGGAGGAGACGAGCGGGTCCTCCGAGTATTCGAGGATGCCGGCGAGCGGGCCCTGCGCGGCGGTGCGGTACGCCGTCAGCACGTCCTCGCGTGTCACCTCGCGGGCGACGGTCGTGTTGAGTTCGACGATCGAGCCCACCGGCACCGGTACCCGGATCGAGTCGCCCGACAGCTTGCCGTCGAGGTTCGGCAGCACCAGGCCGATCGCCTTGGCGGCGCCGGTCGTGGTCGGCACGATGTTGACGCCGGCGGCGCGGGCGCGGCGGGCGTCGCGGTGCGGGCCGTCCTGGAGGTTCTGCTCCTGGGTATAGGCGTGCACCGTGGTCATGAACCCGTGCTCGATACCGGCGAGTTCGTCGAGGACCGCGGCCAGCGGCGCGAGCGCGTTGGTGGTGCAGGAGGCGTTCGAGACGATCGTGTGCACGGCCGGGTCGTAGGCGTCGGTGTTGACCCCGTACGCGAGCGTGACGTCGGCACCGTCGGAGGGGGCGCTGACCAGTACCTTCTTCGCGCCCGCGTCGAGGTGGGCGCGGGCGGCCTTCGCCGAGGTGAAGCGGCCGGTGGCCTCCAGGACGATGTCGACGCCGAGTTCGGCCCAGGGCAGGCTCGCCGGCTCCCGCTCGGCCAGCACCGTGATCCGGCGGCCGTCCACGACGAGGGCGTTTCCGTCGACCGTCACCGGGCGGCCGAGCCGGCCGGCCGTGCTGTCGTAGGCGAGCAGCCGGGCGAGGGTGGCGGGCTCCGTCAGGTCGTTGACGGCGACGATCTCGAGCGCGCTGTCCCGTTCGAGCAGGGCGCGCAGCACGTTCCGCCCGATGCGGCCGAATCCGTTGATGGCGATGCGGGTCATGGGTGAATCTCCCTTCCGTTCGCCACCAGGTTCGTCCGTGGAACACGCTGCGGACAGTGGCGGGAACGCCATGGTTCGAAAGGATCCCGCCAACGGGTCGGCGGATCACTCGCCGCGTGTGAAGGTGCGCCGGTATTCGCTCGGGGTGGTGCCCAGGATGCGCTGGAAGTGCAGGCGCAGATTGGCGCCGGTGCCGAGCCCGACGTCGGCGGCGATCTGCTCGACACCGCGCTGGGAGCGTTCGAGCAGTTCGCGGGCCCGGTCGAGGCGGGCGCGCATGACCCACTGCATCGGCGTGTAGCCGGTCTCCTCCACGAAGCGCCGGGAGAAGGTGCGCGGGGAGACGCCGGCCTGGCGTGCCAGGATGTCGAGGGTGAGGGGCTCGCCGAGCCGGTGCAGCGCCCACTCGCGGGTGGCGCCGAAGCGCTCGCCGACGGGCTCGGGGACGCTGCGCGGCACGTACTGGGCCTGGCCGCCGCTGCGGTAGGGGGCGGCGACCAGCCGCCGGGCCGCGTGGTTGGAGGCGGCCACGCCGAGGTCGCCGCGCAGGATGTGCAGGCACAGGTCGATGCCGGAGGCGGCGCCGGCCGAGGTGAGCACGCTGCCCTCGTCCACGAACAGCACGTTCTCGTCCACCTGGACGAGCGGGTGCCGGGCCGTGAGTGCCCGTGTGTAGTGCCAGTGCGTGGTGGCGCGCCTGCCGTCGAGCAGGCCGGTGGCGGCGAGCGCGAAGGCGCCCGTCGAGATGGCGGCGAGCCGCGCACCCCGCTCGTGGGCGGTGATCAGTGCGTCGAGGACCGCCCGCGGCGGGTCGTCGCGGTCCGGGAAGCGGTAGCCGGGGACGAAGACGATGTCCGCCCACGCGAGCGCGTCCAGGCCGTGGGCGACGTCGTACGCGAGGCCGTCCCCGCCGGTCACGCGGCCGGGGGCCGCCCCGCACACCCGTACCTCGTACGGCATGCTCGCGCGGGTGGTGAACACCTGGGCGGGGATGCCGACATCGAGCGGTTTGGCGCCTTCGAGTACGAGGACGGCGACACGACGCAGGCGGGAGGCTGGCACAGGAAGAGGTTACGCGGGGAGGGGTGGCGTCGATCCGCCGGCTCGGGGCCCGCACAGCCTCCGTCCACTCTGGTCAGTCCACTCTGATACCCACGATGCAGGTGTCGTCGTCGGTGTCCGACCTGCTGTACGTGAGCAGTCTGTCCAGGTGCTGGTCCAGGGTGCGGGGGCCGGAGCGGGCGGTGGTCAGGAGGTGGGAGAGGGACTCCTCCACCGAGCGGTCCCGGCGTTCGATCAGGCCGTCGGTGTACATGAGGAGGGTGTCGCCCGCGGCCAGGTCCACCTCGGTCTCCTCGTAGACCGCCTCCGGCACGGCGCCCAGCAGCAGGCCGCTGAGCGTGGGCAGCGCGGTGGCCTCGCCCTCGCGCACCAGGACCGGGGGCAGATGCCCGGCCCGCGCCCAGCGCAGGGTGCGCCGTTCGCCGTCGTACAGTCCGCAGACGGCGGTCGCGGTGACGGCGCCCGTCAGATGGTGGGCGACGATGTTCAGCCAGGACAGCAGCTGCGCCGGTCCCGCGCCGGTGACGGCGAGGCCGCGCAGCGCGTTGCGCAGGACGACCATGCTGGTGGCCGCCTCGATGCCGTGTCCGGCGACGTCGCCGACGCACAGCAGGACGAGTCCCGAGGGCAGCACCACGGCGTCGTACCAGTCTCCGCCGACCATGTGCTCGGTCTCGGCGGGCCGGTAGCGCACCGCGACCTGGAGGCTGGGCACGCGCAGCGGTGCCTGGGCGGGGGGCATGATCGCGTGCTGGAGCTGGAGGGCGAGCCGGTTGCGCTCGGCGGCCTGCTGCTCGGTGTGGGCGAGCTGGTCGCGGGTCGCGGCGAGGGCGACCTCCGTCCAGTGCTGGGCGGAGATGTCCTGGTACGCGCCGCGCACACCGAACAGCTGGCCATGGGTGTCGAGGACCGGTTCGGCGACCAGGCGCATGTGCCGGGACACACCGTCCGGCCGCTGCAACCGGAAGGCCGCCGAGGCCGGCCGGCGGTGGTGCAGCAGGGTGCGCAGGAACCGCCCGATCTGCACCGCGTCGTCCGGGTGGGCGTGGGCGGGCAGCTCCTCCAGGGCGACCGGGGAGCTGGTCGGCGGGCGGCCGTAGAGGCTGTACAGCTGGCCGTTCCAGGTGATCTCGCCGGTCAGCAGGTTCTCCTCGAAGCCGCCGATCCGGCCGAGCCGCTGGGCGTGCTGGAGCAGGCTGGCCAGGCGGGCGGCCTCGTCCTCGATGCGCCAGATGAGCAGCAGGCTGGAGCCGTGCCGGCTGATGCTGATGTCGGCGACCGCGGAGAGCGGGACCTGGTCGACCAGCGCGGTGAGCCGCACCCGCTGGGCGCGGAACGGCTCCCCGGTGGCGTAGACCCGTTCCACGCGCTGGAACAGCTCGCTGGAGTCGGCGGCCATCGGATAGGCCTCCAGCAGCAGGGCGCCGCCGATGACGGCCCGTGGCCGGCCCGCCGGGTCGAGGAAGCGGTTGTTGACGTGCTGGATGCGGAAGTCGACGAGCTGCCCGGCGTCGTCGAGGTGCGGCACGAGCACCAGGGCCGGGTCGTGCAGTCCGTCCGCCAGGTCCATCAGCTCCGCGGCATCGGGCATCACCCGTGACTCCCACCGGGGCACGGCGGAGGGCACGAAGTCGTCCAGGGTGTGCGCGCACAGTTCGGCGAGCGTCTCCACCTGGCGCAGCACCTGGCGGGGCAGCGGCTCCTCGGGGGTGGGCCAGGCGATCTCCAGGACGCCGTGGATGCGGCCGCCCGCGCCGGCGGGTACGGCGATCCGGGCGCCGTCGGTGTATTCGCGCCGTCCGATGGTGGGCAGCCCCGATTCGGCGAGCGAGGGCAGCCACTGCCCTCCGGGCTCGGTCAGGCCGCGGCGGGCCACCGTGGCCACGTCCGGCGGGACGTAGCACCAGCGGGCCGCCTCGGCGGGGGTGAAGCCGGCGCTGCCGGCCAGGGTCAGCGAACCGTCCGAGCCGGCCGCCCATATGGCCACGGCGACGGCACCGAGCGGGCGCAGCGCGTGTTCGAGCAGGGAGGCGGCCATCGCCTCGGTGTCGTGGGCGGCCAGCGCCCCGCTCTCGGCGGCGCGCAACCGTACGGCGGCGGTGCCGTCCTCCGGGTCGCCGGGGCCGGCGGTCGTGGCCAGGAAGGCCTCGGTCACCTCGGCGACCCGGTCCTTGGCCGCCTGGTTGATGACGTCCACCGCGAGTTCCAGCGGTGTCACCTGGGCCTGTTCGGCCAGTTCGGCGAGCTGCCGGGCGGCCTGGGCGGGTCCGCAGGCCAGCCGTTCGACCAGGATGCCCTTGGCCAGTTCGATCAGCGCGCGGCCCTCGGCCTCCGCCTGCGCGGTCCGCACCTCGCGGCGCAGCCGCTCCACGGTGGCCGCGAGCCTGCCCACCGGGGAGGTCTCGGGCACGCCGGTCTGCGGGTCGGTCTGCCGGGCGGAGGGCGTGCCGGGGTCGGCGGACGGCTGGGTGGTCACCGGACGGGTACTCCTCGGCCTGCGGAGGGACGGTTGCGCGGCGTCGTTCTCCTGCATCATGCGGGCAGCCAGCGCCGGACACAGGCGATGAGGTCGCGCGTGTCCACGGGTTTCGTCACATAGTCGCTGGCGCCGGAGGCGAGGCTTTTCTCCCGGTCGCCCTGCATGGCCTTCGCGGTGACCGCGATCACCGGCAGGTCGGCGTACCGGGGCATGCTGCGGATCTCGGCGGTGGCGGCGTATCCGTCCATCTCGGGCATCATCACGTCCATCAGGACCAGTTCGACGTCCGGGTTGTTCAGCAGCGTCTCGATGCCCTTGCGGCCGTTCTCCGCGTGCAGGACGCGGAAGCCGTGCAGTTCGAGGATGCCGCTGAGCGCGAACAGGTTCCGCGCGTCGTCGTCGACGACGAGCACGGTACGGCCACTGGTGTGCTCGTCGACCAGCTCCGCCGGGGCGTGCTGGAGTTCCTCGCCGCGGACGAAGGTGAGCACCTCGCCGGGCTCCTCCGCGGACAGGTGGAGGGCGATCCGCTCGCGCAGCTCGTCCAGGCTGGAGAGGTACTCCAGCGAGCCGCCCGGCCCGGCCTGCGGGTGCTCGGCGCGGTGGGAGCCGCTGTGCACCAGGACGGGGACGCCGGCGAGGGCGGAGTCGCCCTGCAGCGCCGCCAGGAAACGGGCCGACTCCCCGTCGGGGGCGCCCAGTTCCACCACGACGCAGTGGCAGGGTTCGGCGGCGAGGGCGCCGGCCGCTTCCTGGGCGCCGACCGCGGTGATGATGTCCACGGGGGTGCCGTCGGCGTGGCCGTGGTCGAGGTCGCCGACGACGCTCTCGGCGACCAGGGTCAGCAGGCCGCGGGGGCGCTCCTCCACGACCAGCAGCCTGCGGGCGCGCGGCGGCTTGGCGGAGACCAGCGGCGGCACCGCCTTGAGCTGGGGCGGTTTCGTGTCGTCGGGGCGCTCCAGCTCGGCCGGTTCGGCGCTGCCGCGGACGCCCCGCAGGTGATCGTCGAAGTCGGGCCGGGCCACGGGCAGGAACAGGGTGAAGGTGCTGCCCTTGCCGGGTGTGCTGTCGACGGTGACGGCACCGCCGAGCAGGTGGGCGATCTCGCGGGTGATGGACAGCCCCAGCCCGGTGCCGCCGTACTTGCGGCTGGTGGTGCCGTCCGCCTGCTGGAACGCGCCGAAGATGCTCTCCAGTTGCTGCTCCGGGATGCCGATGCCGGTGTCCTTCACCCGGAAGGCGACCACGGCGCCGCCACGGACCACGGCCCTCGGCACCTCGTCGTCGGCGGCGGGTTCGACGCGCAGTTCGACCCCGCCCTGTTCGGTGAACTTCACCGCGTTGGACAGCAGGTTGCGCAGGATCTGGCGGAGCCGGGAGTCGTCGGTGAGGAGGTCGGCGGGCGCCCCGGCGGAGGTGGTGATGCTGAAGTCGAGGCTTTTCTGGGAGGTCATCGGCCGGAAGGTGGCCTCGACGTACTCGATGAGCTGGCGCAGCGGGACCCGCTCGGGCGTGACGTCCATCTTGCCGGCCTCGACCTTGGACAGGTCCAGGATGTCGTTGATCAGCTGGAGCAGGTCGGAGCCCGCCGAGTGGATGATGCCCGCGTACTCGACCTGCTTCGGCGTGAGGTTGCGGGAGGGGTTCTGGGCGAGCAGCTGGGCCAGGATGAGCAGGCTGTTGAGCGGGGTGCGCAGCTCGTGGCTCATGTTGGCGAGGAACTCGGACTTGTACTTGGAGGCGAGCGACAACTGCTGGGCGCGTGCCTCCAGTTCCTGCCGGGCCTGCTCGATCTGGAGGTTCTTGCCCTCGATGTCGCGGTTCTGCTCGGCGAGCAGCGAGGCCTTCTCCTCCAGTTCGGCGTTGGAGCGCTGGAGTTCCTCCTGCTGGGCCTGCAACTCGGCGGAGCGGGCCTGGAGTTCGCTGGTGAGGCGCTGGGACTCTTCGAGCAGTTCGTCGGTGCGGGCGTTGGCGACGATCGTGTTGACGTTGACGCCGATGGTGTCCACGAGCTGCTGGAGGAAGTCCCGCTGCACGGCGGTGAACCGGGTGACGGAGGCCAGCTCGATGACGCCGAGCACCTGCTCCTCGAAGAGGATGGGCAGCAGGAGCAGCGCGGTGGGCTCGATCTGGCCGAGCCCGGAGGAGATGGTGACGTACCGGGGCGGCAGTTCGTCGACCGCGATGGTACGGCGGCTGCGGGCGGCCTGGCCGACCAGGGAGCGGCCGAAGGGGATCCGCTCGGGCCGCTCGTCCCCGTCGGGGCGGCCGTAGGAGCCGACGAGCCGCAGCTGGGGGCCGGCGGTGCCGTCCTCGGCGAGGTAGAAGGCGCCGTACTGGGCGGAGACCTGGGGCACCAGCTCGTCCATGATCAGCTCGGCCACCACGTGCAGGTCGCGGTGGCCCTGCATGAGGCCGGAGAGGCGGGCGAGGTTGGTCTTGAGCCAGTCCTGTTCCTGGTTGGCCCGCGTGGTCTCGCGCAGGGACTCCACCATGGAGTTGATGTTGTCCTTGAGGTCGGCGACCTCGCCGGAGGCGTCGACAGTGATGGACCGGGTCAGATCGCCCTCGGCGACGGCGCTGGCGACGTCGGCGATGGCGCGGACCTGCCGGGTGAGGTTCCCGGCGAGTTCGTTGACGTTCTCGGTGAGCCGCTTCCAGGTGCCGGAGACGCCCTCGACCTCGGCCTGGCCCCCGAGGCGGCCCTCGGTGCCGACCTCGCGGGCGACACGGGTCACCTCGTCCGCGAACGCGGAGAGCTGGTCCACCATCGTGTTGATGGTCGTCTTCAGTTCGAGGATCTCGCCCCGCGCGTCGACGTCGATCTTCTTCGACAGGTCGCCCTTGGCCACGGCGGTGGTCACCAGCGCGATGTTGCGCACCTGGCCGGTGAGGTTGTTGGCCATGGAGTTGACGTTGTCGGTGAGGTCCTTCCAGGTGCCGGCCACGTTGGGCACATGGGCCTGGCCGCCGAGCCGGCCCTCGGTGCCCACCTCGCGGGCGACACGGGTCACCTCGTCCGCGAACGCCGAGAGGGTGTCGACCATGGTGTTGATGACGTCGGCGAGCGCGGCGACCTCGCCCTTGGCCTCCACCATGATCTTCTGCGAGAGGTCGCCCTTGGCGACGGCGGTGGCGACCTGGGTGATGGAGCGGACCTGACCGGTGAGGTTGGAGGCCATCACGTTGACGTTGTCGGTGAGGTCCTTCCAGGTGCCGGCGACGCCCCGCACCTGGGCCTGGCCGCCGAGCCGGCCCTCGGTGCCGACCTCGCGGGCGACACGGGTGACTTCGTCCGCGAACGCGGAGAGCTGGTCCACCATCGTGTTGATGGTCGACTTCAGCTCCAGGATCTCGCCCCGCGCGTCCACCGTGATCTTCTGCGACAGATCACCCTGCGCCACGGCCGTGGCCACCTGGGCGACGTTGCGCACCTGGTTGGTCAGGTTTCCGGCCATGAAGTTGACCGAATCCGTGAGGTCCCGCCAGGTCCCCTTGACGCCCTTGACGTCCGCCTGGCCGCCGAGGCGGCCCTCGGTGCCGACCTCGCGGGCGACACGGGTCACCTCGTCCGCGAACGCGGAGAGCTGGTCCACCATCGTGTTGATGGTCGACTTCAGCTCCAGGATCTCGCCCCGCGCGTCCACCGTGATCTTCTGCGACAGATCACCCTGCGCCACGGCCGTCGTCACCTGGGCGACGTTGCGCACCTGGGCGGTGAGGTTTCCGGCCATGAAGTTGACCGAATCCGTGAGGTCCCGCCAGACCCCGGCGACGCCCGGCACCTGCGCCTGACCGCCGAGCCGGCCCTCGGTGCCCACCTCGCGGGCGACACGGGTCACCTCGTCCGCGAACGCCGAGAGCTGGTCCACCATCGTGTTGACGGTCTCCTTCAGCTGAAGGATCTCACCGCGCGCCGGGACGTCGATCTTCTGCGACAGGTCGCCCTTGGCCACGGCGGTGGCCACCTGGGCGATGTCGCGGACCTGGGTGGTGAGGTTGCCCGCCATCGCGTTGACCGAGTCGGTCAGGTCGGCCCAGGTGCCCGAGACCCCCGGCACCTGCGCCTGGCCGCCGAGGGTGCCCTCGGTGCCCACCTCGCGGGCCACGCGGGTGACCTCGGAGGTGAACACGGACAACTGGTCGACCATGCCGTTGAAGACGGTGGCGATGTCCCCCATCAGTCCCGAGGAGTCATCGGGCAGCCGGGTGCCGAAGTCGCCGTCGCGGACGGCGGTCAACCCCGCGAGCAGCCTTCTCAGTTCCTCGTCACCCGGTACCGCGTCGGTCGTCCCGGTCGCCTTGCCGGCCATGCGCGCCTCATTCCGCTCCCCAAGGAGCCCTCGCGCGGAGGGCTCGGCACCATCGCCGGGCACGCGGCCTGACCCGGCGGTTCACCTGTGCGTTTCCCCAGTTCACAGATTCACGTGACGGGAAAATACGCCGCAGATTAACCCAGCCGCACGGGCTCGCACAAAAGCCGGAGCCGGCCACGGACGGTCCCGGAGCCCCCGGCGGCCGGGCGGAGAGCGGGCCCGAGACGGACGAGCGGGGCCATTCCCCGGTTTACGGGACACGAGGCACGGGGGAACCGTGAGGATGACCACACGTCTCCCCCGCGTCCGCCGGTTCAGCCGCGCCGTTCCACCGTGGATTCCCTGACCACGAGTTCGAAGCCCGGCAGGATGCGACGGGGTGCCGGTGCGGTCCGCGCGGCGATGCGTTCCACCACGCAGTCGACGGCGATCTGGGCGATGGCGCGTTTGTCGGGGGCGACGGTCGTGAGCGCGACGGCCGCGTACCGGGCCTCCTCGATGTCGTCGAAGCCGGCCACCGCGATGTCCTGCGGCACCCGCAGCCCGCGTCTGGCCAGGACCCGCAGGGCGCCGAGGGCGACCAGGTCGTTGAAGGCGAACACGGCGTCCGGCCGCTCGCCCCGGTCCAGCAGGGCGGCCATGGCCACCGCGCCGTCCTGGCGGTCGTAGCCGTCGGTGGCCACGACGAGTGGTTCGGGCGGTCGCAGGCCGGTGGCGGTGTGCGCCTCCCGCCAGCCGCGCAGCCGCAGGTGCGCCGGTTCCCGCCCGCTCTCGCGGCGGGCGCCGAGGAAGGCGACCCGGCGGCGGCCGGTGTCGAGCAGGTGCTGCACCGCGGCGCGTGCCGCCGCCACGTTGTCGATGGCGATGTGGTCGAAGGGGGCGTCGTACTCGCGCTCCCCGAGGAGTACCAGGGGCGAGGTGTCCGTGCGGGCGAGCAAGTCCTCCGTCGCCATCCGGATCGGGCTGAGGATGAGACCGTCGATGATCTGCGCGCGGAAGCCCTGGCAGACGAGGATCTCCTTCTCCCGCAGACCCGCCGTGTGGTCGAGCAGCACGGTGTAGTCGTGCCGGGCGGCCGCGTCGATGACGGCTCCGGCCACCTCGGAGAAGTACGGGTTGCCCAGTTCGGGGACGGCCAGCGCGATGATGCCGGTGCGGCCGTTGCGCAGATGGCGGGCGACGAGGTTGGGCCGGTAGCCGAGTTCGTCGATGGCCCGCTGCACCCGTGCCCGCGTGCGGGGGGAGACATGGACATAGTTGTTGACGACGTTCGACACAGTCTTGACGGACACCCCGGCGCGCTGTGCGACGTCCTTCAGGCTGACGCCCACGGGACTCCTTCGGTAGGTGGGCGGCGTCAGTCCGGCTGCCGGGTGCGGCTGAGCAGGCTCTGGGCGAGGACCACGGCGGCCAGGAAGGCGCCGTTGACCGTGTCGGTGAACGCGGAGCCGTACTGCGAGAAGTAGTGGTCGATCAGGTTGTGGATGACGGCCAGCACCAGCACCCCGCTCGCCGTGCCGCCGACGGAGCCGCTGCCGCCGGTCAGGAGGGTGCCGCCGATCACCACCGAGGCGATGGCGGTGAGTTCGTAGCCGACGCCGATCGTGGTGACGCCGGAGCCGAGGCGGGCGCTGCCGAGCGCACCGGCGGTCGCGGCGAGGGTGGCGGACAGGACGTAGACGAGGACCTTGGTGCGGGCCACGGCGAGGCCCATGAGCGTGGCGGCGCTCTCGTTGCCGCCCAGTGCGGTGACCGTGGCGCCGAACCGGGTGCGGGTGAGCAGCAGCGCGCCGAGAGCGAACAGGGCCGCGACGAGGAGGACGGGCACCCAAGTGCCCTCGCCCAGGCGGCGGAAGGCGGAGCGGGCGGGGACGAGATAGGTGGTGGAGCCCTCGTCGGTCAGTGCCTGGAGCAGGCCGCGGGCGCCGAGCAGTCCGGCGAGGGTGACGATGAAGGGCGCCATGCGGGCGCGGGCGATCAGCAGTCCCTGGGCGGTGCCCCACAACGCGCCGACCGCCAGGGGCAGGACGAGGGCGAGCCAGGTGCCGCCGGTGTGCGCGCCGTAGGCGCCGAGCACCCCGCCCAGCGCGTACAGGGAGCCGACGGACAGGTCGATGCCGCCGGTGAGGATGACGAAGGTCATGCCCAGGGCCGGCAGCCAGACGAAGGCGTTGTTGCCGAGGATGCCGGAGATGTTGGACCAGGTGGCGAAGGTGGACGAGGTCGCGGAGGCGAGGGCGGTCATCAGGATCAGCACGGCCGGCGCGCCCCGGCGCTGGAGGTGCGAGGCCAGGCGTTCGCGCAGGGCGGCGGGTCCTGCGGCGTCCGCCTCGGGGCGCGGGGGCAGTGTGGCGGGGCGCAGGGCGGAGGGCGTCATCGGGTACCTCGCTCCTGGGAGGCGTAGACCGCGCAGCAGATGATGACGGCCTCCACGAGTTGGGTGTAGGACGTGTGCACGTCGTGCTGGGTGAGGACGGCGGTGATGAGCTGCATGAACAGCGCCCCGGCCACGGTGCCGAGGACCCGGACCCGGCCGCCGGTGAGCGGGGTGCCGCCGACCACGACTGCGGTGATGGCGCTGAGTTCCATGGTGAGGCCCTGGTTGGCGGGGTCCGCCTCGGCGCCGTGCCCGACGATCATCGTCCCGGCGAGGGCGGCGAGGACGCCGGACAGGACGTAGACGGTGACGAGGACCCGGCGCACCGGCAGCCCGGCCAGCGTGCCGGCCCGGCGGTTGTCGCCGATGGCGACGAGTTGGCGGCCGAAGGTGGTGCGGCGGACCAGCAGTGCGGTGAGTACGGCGCAGGCGGCGGCGATCCAGGCCATGACGGGGATCCCGGCGAACCCGTCGGAGCCGAGGCCGAGCAGCCCGGTGTCGGTGACGGGTTTGGCGGAGTTGCCGTTGATCAGCTCGGCGAGGCCCCGCACTCCGATCATCAGGGAGAGGGTGGCGACGATCGGCTGGACGCGGGCGAAGGCGACCAGGGTGCCGCCGGCCGCGCCCGAGATCCCGCCGCAGGCCAGGGCGATCAGCACGGCGAGCGGCGCGCCGTAGCCGAGGTAGAGGGGGACGACCGAGGCGGCCAGGGCGATGACGGCGCCGACCGAGAGGTCGACGCCCTCGGTTCCGATGACCAGGGCCATGCCGAGGGCGACGACGAGGGTGGGGGCGACCTGGAAAAGCTGGATGCGGACGTTGCCCGCGGACAGGAACGAGCTGTCCAGGGCGGCGGCCACGGCGAACAGGACGAGCAGCGCGGCGTAGACGCCGTACGCCTGGAGCAGCCGGGCCGGCCGGGCCCGGTCCGGTGGGCCGGAGGCGGCCCAGGCCGTGGGGGTCATCGGGGCTCCTTGTGCGTCACGGCCGGGGCGGTCGGGCGTCCTCGGGCCTGCGTGGGGTCTTCGCCGGGGACCGTCGCGGGGGCTTCGCCGTCCGGCGGCCGGGAGGCGGGGGCGGCGGCGAGCGTGTCCAGTACGGTCCGCTCCGTGATGTCCGCGCCCCGGAGGTGGCCGACGGCCCGGCCGTCCTTGAGGACGACGAGCCGGTCCGAGCCCTCGATCAGCTCCTCCAGGTCGGAGGAGATCAGCAGCACTCCGAGACCCTGCCCGGCGAGTTCGCCGACGAGTGCCTGCACCTCCGCTTTGGCGCCCACGTCGATGCCGCGGGTGGGTTCGTCCAGGAGCAGCACCTTGGGGTCGAGGCACAGCCAGCGGGCCAGCAGCACCTTCTGCTGGTTGCCGCCGGACAGGTCGCTGACCTTCTGGTCGGGGCCGGCCGCCTTGATGCGCAGGCGCTCCATGAAGAAGCGCACGACCTCGTCCTGCTTGGCCGCGGAGACCACGCCGGCGCGGGCGAGCCGGGGCAGCAGGGCCAGGCAGATGTTCTCCCGGACGGACAGGTTGGGCAGGATGCCCTCGCTCTTGCGGTCCTCGGCGAGCATCACGACGCCTGCCCTGATGGCGGCGGCCGGGCTCCGGCGGGTGAGGGGGACACCGTCCACCTCGACGGTGCCGCCGTCGGTGGCGAGGGCCCCGGTGATCGCCTTGGCGGTCTCGCTGCGCCCGGCGCCGAGCAGGCCGCCGAGGCCGACGACCTCGCCGTGGTGGATGTCGAGGCCGACGCCGTGCAGCTTGTACCGGACGGTCAGGCCGGTGGCCCGCAGCGCCGGAGGGGTCTCGGACCCGGCATCGCCGCCGGGCCGGCCGCCCCGACCGGTGCCGAACGCCGTGGCGCCCTTGGTCCGCACGGTGGACATCCCCCGGCCGAGCATCAGCGAGACGAGTTCCAGCCGTTCCAGTCCGGCCATGTCGCCGGTGTGCACGACCGCGCCGTCGCGCAGCACGGTGACGCGGTCGCAGATCTCGTACAACTCGTCGAGGCGGTGGCTGACGTAGACGACGGCGATGCCCTGGCTCCTCAGGCCGCGGATCACCGAGAAGAGGGTCTCGACCTCGCGCGGTTCCAGCGAGGAGGTCGGCTCGTCCATCACGACCACGCGGGCATCGACCTGCACCGCGCGGGCCAGGGCCACCATCTGCTGGGCGCCCAGGCCGAGGCTGCCGAGCGGGCGGGTGACGTCCACGTCGACGCCGTAGCGCCCGAGCGTCTCGCGGGCGAGGCGGTTGACGGCGCGGGCGTCGACCAGGCCGAAGCGGCGGGGTTCGCGGCCCAGGCACAGGTTGCGGGCCACCGACATCAGCGGGACGAGGTTCACTTCCTGGTAGATGGTGGAGATGCCAGCCGCCTGCGCCTCCAGGGGGTTTCGGAAGGCGCGGTCCTCGCCCGCGAGGCGGACCCGCCCCGCGTCGGGCCGGTACACGCCGGTCATCACCTTGATCAACGTGGACTTTCCGGCGCCGTTCTCGCCGACGAGCGCGTGCACCTCGGCGGGGCGCAGGCGGAAGTCCACCCCGCGCAGGGCGTGGACGCCCGCGAACTTCTTGTCCAACCCGGCGACTTCGAGGATCCAGTCGCTGCGGGGTGCCCGGCTCTGCTGGACCAACGTCTTCCTCCTCCTGCGGGCTGCCGGCGGCGGCCGCGGCTCAGTAGACGAGGCCCTGGTCGAGGGCCTGCTTGGCGTTGCCGGTGGTGAAGTGGCCGTCCTTGATGATCACTTTGGGCGGTACGCCGGTGGTGCCGTAGAAGTCCTGGAGCGCCTGGAAGGCGAGCGGTCCGAAGCGCGGGTTGGTCTCGATGTCGGAGACCATCTGCCCGGCCCCGACGTTCCTGACGGCCTGTTCGACGCCGTCGATGGAGACGACCTTGACGTCCTTGCCGGGCGTCTTGCCCGCGGACCTGACGGCCTGGAGCGCGCCGAGCGCCATCTCGTCGTTCTCGGCGTAGACGGCGTTGATGTCGGGGTGCGACTGGAGCAGTTGCTCCATCACCTTCTGGCCGTCGGTCTGGGCGAAGTTGCCGGTCTGCGAGGCGACGATCTTCATCGTGGGGTACTTCGCCCTGGCCCGGTCCTCGAAGCCCTTGGTCCGGTCGGTGGTCACGTTGTTGCCGGGGGTGCCGGTGAGGATGGCGACATGGGCGGTGCCCCCGGTGGCGCCGGCGAGGTCGTCGGCCGCGAGCTGCGCCTGGTGGTAGAAGTCGGAGCCGATGAAGGCCATGAAGTCGGTGCAGGCGGCGCCGCCGACGGTGCGGTCGATGGTGAGCACGGGGATCTTCGCGGACTTGGCCTTGGCCAGGGCGGGGCCGAGGCCGTCGGAGTTCTCCGGCGCGACGATCAGCACCTTGGCACCCTGCGCGATCATGTCCTCGATCTGGGAGTTCTGGGTGTTGACGTCGGCGTTGGCGTTGCGTTCGACCAGCTTGACGCCGAGCTTCGCGGCCTGCCGCTCGATGCTCTTGGTCTCGGTGGCGCGGAACGGGTTGCTGGTCGACTCGGACTGGGAGAAGCCGACGATCGTCCTGCCGTCGGTGATGTCGAGCCGGGGAACGCCGCCGCCGTAGGTCTTGTAGGTGCAGCGGGGGCCTGCCGCCGAGGACGAGGCGACCTGCTGGGAGGCGGCCGCGCCGTTGTCCGCTGCCGCCGGGGCGTGGGAGCCGTCGCCGGAGGAGGAGTCCGACTTGGTGCAGCCGGTGGCGGCCAGGCACAGCCCGGCGGTGAGCACTGCGGCGGTCAGGGCCTTGGCCCGGAGGGAGATGTTCACGCGCCGATCACATCCTCAGCGATGCAACGAAGGGGCGGGGCTGAACAGACGAGGCCACCTGGGCCCTCGGTCGCGGAGGGCGGTACGGCAGGCGGGCTTTTCAACGTTGTAGACATTGAGGGAACGTCAAACCCGGTGTCAACCCGCGGTACGCAACTCTTCGGGCGGGCCGTTCCGTTCGCATGCGGGGCGGTTCAGCACAGGCTCCTGAGCACCGGAATTCCGCGCCGGCCACGCCATTCAGGCCGCCAACTCCCCTGCGAGCAACGGGTTTACGCTTCTCCGCCGGGCCGCGTCCGGGCGTGCCGCCGGATTCGCGCACGGGGGATGGACGGCCGCGCGGGGGCTGTGCTGTCATGTGGCGGATCCCGTTTACAACGTTGGCAGAGCCCGGCGCCGCGAAGGCGCCGAGCCGAGTGGGCTCCGCCGCCGCCCCGGCGGGCCGGGTCCCTTCCCCCCTCCCCCCAGCACCGGGAGCACACCATGCACAGAGAGAAATCCCCCGCGGGAGGCGATTCCCGCCGGTCCGCCCGGTGGGCGGTCCTCCGTCCCGTGCGCCATCTGCTGTCCGCCCTCGCGGCGATCGGGCTCGTCGTCGGGGCGCTGATCGCCCTGCCCGGCGCCGCGCAGGCCGCGGGCTCGCTGCCGTGCGACATCTACGGCGCCGCCGGCACCCCCTGTGTCGCCGCGCACAGTACGACCCGCGCCCTGCTGTCGTCGTACAACGGCCCCCTGTACCAGGTCACCCGCGCCTCGGACGGGGCACGCGCCGACATCGGGCTGCTGTCGGCGGGCGGGTACGCCAACGCCGCGCAGCAGGACGCGTTCTGCCAGAACACCACCTGCCGGATCAGCAAGGTCTACGACCAGACCTCCCGGCACAACGATCTGACCCCCGGACCGGCCGGCACCTCCGGCATGGGCGCCGACCGCGGCGCGGACGCGAGCGAGATCGCGGTGACGGCGGGCGGCCACAAGGTGTACGGCATCTGGATCTCGCCGGGCGTCGGCTACCGCTACACCGGGGTGGCCTCCGGTGTAGCGGTCGACGGACAGCCGGAGGGCGCCTACATGGTGGCCAGCGGCACGCATGTCGGCTCGGACTGCTGCTTCGACTACGGCAACGCGGAGCGCACCCCGGCCGACACCGGCAACGGCCACATGGACGCCGTGTCCATCGCCACCACGTGCTACTTCGCGCCGTGCACCGGCTCGGGGCCGTGGGTCGAGGCCGACATGGAGAACGGCATGTTCCAGGGCGACAACGGCTCGAACACCGCCAACCGGGGCAACAACAGCCCGTTCGTCACCGCCATGCTGAAGAACGACGGGCAGACCACATACGCGCTCAAGGGCGGCAACTCCCAGTCGGGGGCGCTGAGTACGTGGTGGAACGGCGGTCTGCCCACCCGCGGCGGCTACCGGCCCATGCAGCAGGAGGGCGGCATCATCCTGGGCACGGGCGGTGACAACAGCAACTGGAACCGGGGCACCTTCTTCGAGGGCGTGATGGTGGCCGGCTACCCGACCGACGCCGCCGAGAACGCGGTCCAGGCGAACGTGGTCTCCGTCGGCTACTCCGGCGAGACGGACGTGCCCAACGGGCCGCAGGGCACCATCACCGGGCCGGGCGGCACGTGTGTGGACGTCGCCGCGGACGACACCGGCGGCAACGGCACGGCCGTACAGCTGTGGGGCTGCCAGACATGGGCCGAGGACCAGCACTGGCAGCACAACGCCGACGGTTCCCTCGGCACGATCGGCCGCTGCCTGGACATCGAGGGCAACGGGACGGCCGCCGGCACCAAGGTCGAGCTGTGGGACTGCGACGGCGCCGGCGGACAGAAATGGGTGCAGCAGGCCGACGGCTCACTCCTCAACCCCCAGTCCGGGCGCTGCCTCGACTCCCCCAGCGGCGCCACCGCCAACGGCACCCGCCTCCAGATCTGGGACTGCAACGGCGCCGCCGCACAGAAGTTCTCCGTCAACGGCGGCGCACCGGTCGTGGGCACGGGGTCGAAGTGCCTCGACGTGGCCGCCGACGACAGCGGTGGCGACGGGGCGGCCGTACAGCTGTGGGACTGCCAGTCCTGGGCCGTGGACCAGCACTGGTACCACAACGCCGACGGCTCGCTGCGCACCCTCGGCCGCTGCCTGGACATCAACGGCAACGGGACGGCCGCCGGCACCAAGGTCGAGCTGTGGGACTGCGACGGCGCCGGCGGACAGAAATGGGTGCAGCAGGCCGACGGCTCACTCCTCAACCCCCAGTCCGGGCGCTGCCTCGACTCCCCCAGCGGCGCCACCGCCAACGGCACCCGCCTCCAGATCTGGGACTGCAACGGCTCCGCCGCACAGAAGTTCCCTTTGACCTGATCTGTCATCAGATTGCTTGACAGATAATCGAGTTGGGGGGCACGGGAACCCTGAGCGGTTCCCGCGCCCCCTTCCCCCGCTTCCCGCCGCCGAGCGGGCTTGCCAGGACGGAGCGCGGCCCCGTATAACGTTGGAAAACCGGCGGCGCCCCTCTTGGCGGACGGGGAGGAACATCGTGCGGGTGAGCCTCAAGGACGTCGCGTCGCACGCGGGTGTCTCCATCAAGACCGTGTCCAATGTGGTCAACGACCAGCCGCATGTCACCCCCGCGATGCGGGCGCGGGTGCAGAAGTCCATCGACGAACTCGGCTACCGGCCCAACCTCACCGCCCGGCACCTGCGCAAGGGCCGGACCGGGATCGTCGCCCTGGCCCTGCCCGAGCTGGGCAATCCCTACTTCGCCGAGCTGGCCGCCGAAGTCGTCGACGCCGCCGCGCAGCACGACTACACCGTGCTGCTCGACCACACGGGCGGCCGCCGCGACCAGGAGACCCTGGTCTGCCAGGGCTTTCGCAGCCGGGTGATCGACGGGCTGATCCTCAGCCCCATCGAGCTGGAGGCGGACGACCTGCGCGAGCGGGCACCGGTCCCGCTCGTCCTGCTCGGCGAGCGCGAGTACGACCTGCCCTACGACCACATCTCCATCGACAATGTCGCCGCCGCCCGCGAGGCGGTGCGTCACCTGGTCTCCCTCGGGCGGCGGGACATCGCCTTCCTGGGTGCCCGGCGCGGTCGCAGCCAGCCCGCCCATCTGCGGCTGCGCGGCTGGCGCGAGGAACTGGACGCGGCGGGACTCGTCGCCGACGGCCGGCTGGTGGCGGCCACCGACGGCTGGGGGCACGCCGACGGGGCGGCGGCCATGGCACGCCTGCTGGACGCGGGCCACCGGCCGGACGCGGTGTTCGCCTACAACGACCTCATCGCCATCGGCGCGATGCGGGTGCTGTCCGAACGCGGGCTGCGTGTCCCCGAGGATGTCGCGGTCGTCGGGTTCGACGATGTGGTGGAGGGCCGCTTCGGCGCCGTCACGCTCACCTCGGTCTCCCCCGACAAAGCGTCCATCGCCAGGATGGCCGTGGAGTCTGTGCTCTCCCAACTCGACGGCGCCCCACGGCAGCAGGCGCGCCGGATCCACGCCGGCTACACCCTGGTGCACCGCGAGAGCACCCTCGGACACGGCTGACCGGTGCGCCGCCCTCAGTCGAGGGCCGGGGCGGACGCCGTGCCGCCGCCGGTACCGGGGCCGGACAGCAGGAAAGGGGCGTGCGGGAGCCAGTGGGCCGCCTGGTCCGGGGCGCCCGTGAGCATGTTTGTAAAGGGGGTGAAGTAGAAGGCGGCGAGGCTGCCCGTGGACAGCAGCGGCGCGGGCACCGGGTGGGCGGGCTGTGCAGTACTGCGGTCAGCCGTCGGCCGCGGGACGTGGGAAGGCCCCCGCAGAGGACACCCACCCCGGATCGGACTGCGCCATCCGGCCTCACCGGCACCGGCCGCCACCCGGCGGAGCGGCCGTCAGTGCCGCGTCAGCATCCTCCGGCACTCTTTTCCTGTGCACGGCGACGGGAGGGACACCCGCCGCCGGGAACATGGAGAGGTGCCCGGAGTGGTTGATCGGGGACCAGCGAGCGCGTCTCGAGGTCGGATCCTTCTGGGGTCCACGCAGGTTCGAATCCTGCCCTCTCCGCCACCGCCGCGGGCGCCCGGCATCGGGCGCCGCCGCGGGCTGTCGGCAGGCGCCGGCCGGAACCGCCCCGGATTCATCGGTCCGGGTTCCGGACCGGAGTGCGCCGGCCCGGAACCCGATGGCTCCACTGTGCCGCGCCCGTCCCGACCGCGCGATTACCTCAGAGGTCATGCCGCCGGGCCGGTCCCCCGGCACCGCACGCGTCCGTGCCCGGCGATCGCTCTTTGGCCGAGAAACGATCTTGAACTCACAGCCGTTGCGCATAGGGTTCCATGAGCATGGCCGCAGTCCCGCGAGCTCTGGGAGCACATCGGTGGAGTCGACGCCGCTGCCCGAGACCCTTCGGCGTCTTGACGCGCTGATCCGGCAGGAGGGCCTCGAACGGTCGGAGTTCCTCGACGCCGGAAGGCTGGCCGTCAGGACGGCGCTGCCCGAACACATCGTCGGCACACTGCTGAGCGGCGGGCAGCCGCCCGTGGAGACGGTCAACGAGCGGGTCCGGTCACGGATCAAGGCGCTCGCGGACGACCGGCTGGCGCGCGCGGGCCGGCGCATGTCGGATCTCGCGGCTTCCATTTCCCGGCAGTTGGGCGTCTCCGCATTCTGGGCCCGGCAGGTCTGCGCGGGCGACAAGGTGCCCAGCGTCGAACTGCTCCACGGCCTGGTCGACTTCTTCGGGGTCGAGGGCGGCGAGGCGTTCTTCACCGCGCCGGCCGACGAGGCCCTCAACCGGGAACTGCGGTCCATGCTCGCCGCGCGGTGCGCGGCCGAGGGACAGGCGGCCCTGCCGGATGCCGCGCCGGGCCCCGACGACGTGCGCGGCTTCGCGCTGCGGCAGGCGCGGGAGCTGCCGGAGGAGCGCTGGAAGGTGCTCAACGCGACCCTGAAGGCCCTGCTGGAACTCGACGGCAAGGAGGGGGACCGGTGAGCGCGGCGGCACGGACGACGCGCCGGCTCGCCGGAGATCGGCCGCCGGCCGGGGACACGGACGTGATCCCGCTTCTCGGCCAGGCCCTGGCCAGCGCACGACGCCGGACGTGGCGGTTGCGCGAGGCGGCCTTCCCGCCGCATACCCCCAGGGCCGTGGGTCGACCCGGACACGCCGCTCACCGACCGTACGGCCGCGCCCCCGCAGCATGCCGGGCGCTCGGACCACCGCGGGGTGGACGAGGCCGGGCACTTCGCTACGGGAGTTCCGTGCACCACCGTTTCCGCGCAGAAAGCAGCCGACCATGAGTGAAGCCACCCCGCACCGCCCCGTCCGCGTCGTCGTGATCGGAGGCAGTATGGCCGGCATGCTCGCCGCGGTCGCCGTCAAGGACCGGGCGGAATCGGTGGAGATCATCGAGGCCCACGAGCTGCCCGACGGGCCCGAACCCCGCGTCGGTGTGCCCCAGGCCGTCCATATCCATCTCCTCCAGTCCGGTGGCGTGGACGCGCTGGAGGAGCTGCTGCCCGGTGTGATCGACCAGTTGGCGGCCGCGGGGGCGCATCGCGTACCGGTGACCACCAACATGGTCGTCTACTCGCCCGAGGGCTGGTACCGGCGCTGGCAGCGCACCACCCACCGGCTGATCACCGCGAGCCGGGACCTGACGGACCATGTCGTCCGGAAGCGGGTGCTCGAAGAACCGCGCGTCGAGGTCCGTACCCGGTGCAGGGCGATCGGGCTGCTCGGCGACGGGCGCCGGGTCACGGGCGTGCGCGTCCGCACCCCGGACGGCGGCGAGAGCGAGCTGCGTGCCGACCTGGTGATCGACGCGTCCGGCCGGGCCTCCCGGCTGCCCCAGTGGCTCACCGAGCTGGGCGTACACGGCCTCGCCGAGGACCGTGTCGACTCCGGGCTGGTGTACGCCAGCCGTATCTACCGCGCTCCCGTTCCCACCCGCGACTGGCCCGTGGTCAGCGTGAACGCCGACCCGCGCCGGCCCGAACCCGCCCGTGCCGGCGGCATCCTGCCGATCGAGGGCGACCGGTGGCACGTCAGCCTGATGGGCGCCCCCGGCGGGCAGCCCAGCCGGGACGCGGACGCCTTCGAGCCCTTCGCACGGACCTTGCGGCACCCGGTCATCGCCGATCTCCTCGAACGCGCGGAGCCGCTGACCGACGTGAGCGTCACGCACAGCACGGCCAACCGGCGCTCCTACTACGAGCGGCTCGAACCCTGGCCCGCGGGGCTGGTGGCGCTGGGGGACACCGTCGCAGCCTTCAACCCGGTGTATGGCCAGGGCCTGTCGGTGATCGCGCGCGGCGCCCTGGCGTTGCGCGATCTGGCCCGCGGCGGACTGGTCCCGGAGTCGTCTCGGCGCGCCCAGCGGGCGATCGCGCGGCCGGTCGAGGCGGCGTGGGCGCTGACCGTCGGGCAGGACATCCACTTCTCCACGACCACCGGCAGGAGCCCGCACTTCGCCGACCGGCTGCTCCACCGGTACGTCAGCCGTCTCTCCCGCACGGCGACCGGTTCCTTCCGTACGGCCACGGCGCTGACCGACGTCCTGGCGCTCCAGGCCCCGCCCGCGTCCCTGGTACGGCCCGGTGTGCTGCTGTCCGCCCTGGTGGGGCCGTTGCGACCGCAGTTGGACGGTCCGCAGTTCACACCGCGGGAGCGGGCGCTGCTCGACGGCACGCGGGAGCGGTCGTAGGCCGGGGCGGGTACCGGCTCAAATTCCGCTCAGAACAGGCGCGTTCGGTGCGGGAGCTGGTGCACACTGCTTGCCGAGACCACGTTCACCTGGGGGAACACACATGAAGAAGCTGCTCGCCCGAGCCATGACGCGCATTCAGGACACGGTGTCGGGCCGTCGGGACCTCGAAAAGTACGAGGCCGACGGGACCGGACAGCACAGCCCGCACAACCGTGACGCCCACCTCGCCTACCACCACGTCCCGGCGGCCCCGCAGATGCCCGTGAACGGCCCCAGCGGCATGTGACCGCTGTTGAGCGCGAGGGGAGCCGAGCGGGCCGCCGAAGTGGCTCGCTTCCACGGCGACCACCGTGCGACGGCCGTCGGACGGAAGCCTGACTTGACCAAGTTGTCTACCTATGTAGACTCGTTTCCCATCCATACTTGGCACTGCGCAGGCAGGACGTCCGAAGGAAGTGGCACCGATGACCGGGACGGGTGACGCCGGGCGCGGGCCGGTGAAGTCGGCGGAGCGCACCGTCCAGATCATGGAAGTGCTCTCGGCCTCGCCGGAGCGGCTCACCCTGGGCCGCCTCCAGGAGCTGACCGGCTACCCGCGCTCCAGCCTCTACGCGCTGCTGCGCACCCTGGTGGCGCTGAAGTGGATCGAGGTCGAGGAGGGCGGCGAGGCGGCAGGCTTCGGGATCGGCCCGCGCGCCCTGCTGTGCGGTACCGCCTACCTGGACCGGGACCCGGCGCTGCCGCACGCGGTGCGCCGGATCGAGCAGTTGCGCGCGGACGTCGGCTACACCACCCACTACGCCCGCCTGGACGGCCCCAACGTCATCTACCTGGCCACCCGCGAGGCCACCGACTCCCGCCGGCTGACCTCCCGCGTGGGCCGGCAGCTCCCGGCGCACGCGACGGCCCTGGGCAAGGCGCTGCTCGCCGAGCTGACCGCGCGGGAGGTGGACGCGCTGCTGTCCGAGCAGCCTCCCGAGGCGCTCACCCCGCACACGGTCACCCGCCGTCCGGCCCTGCGCGAGGAACTGGAGCGGACGCGCACCCGCGGCTGGGCGCTGGAGAGCGAGCAGAACACGCCCGGACTGTGCTGCGTCGCGGCGACCGTGTCGTACCGCATCCCGGCGACCGACGCGATCAGCTGCTCGATCCCGCTGGACCACGCGACGGACCAGGAGGTCGAACGGGTCGCGGAGGCGGTCACCCGGCACGCCGCGGAACTGGCGGCCACCCTGCGCCGCAACGGCATCCGCTGAGGTACGGCACCCGGCAGTCGCCTGCTCGTGCGCGGTGCCCCGCCGGTCCCGCAGGCGTGGCGGTACCGCTTCCAACCGCCGGAAGACCTCACCAGCGGGGAACCTTCTTCTCGTACGACGGGTCGATCCGCCGCATGTAGCCGGTGTCGTCGCGGTTGCGCAGTCCGCAGGAGACGTACTGTTCGTGCAGCCGGGCCAGGGCGTCGCGGTCGAGTTCGACGCCGAGGCCGGGCGCGGTGGGTACGGCGACGGAGCCGTCCCGGAACTCCAGGGTGCCCGGCGCGATCACCTCCTCGGTCTTCCACGGCCAGTGGGTGTCGCAGGCGTACGTCAGGTTCGGTGTGGCCGCCGCCAGGTGGGTCATCGCGGCGAGGCTGATGCCGAGGTGCGAGTTGGAGTGCATGGACAGGCCCAGCTCGAACGTGTCGCAGATCCCGGCGAGCGTCTTCGAGCGCTGGAGGCCGCCCCAGTAGTGGTGGTCGGAGAGGACGACCTGGACCGCGTCCAGGGCCACGGCGGGCTTGAGTTCGTCGAAGGCGACCACACACATGTTCGTGGCGAGCGGCATCGGCGCCTCGCGGGCGACGCGGGCCATGCCCTCCTGCCCCGGCGTGGGGTCCTCCAGGTATTCGAGGACGCCGTCGAGCTCGCGGGCGACCATCAGCGAAGTGTCCACCGTCCAGGCGGCGTTCGGGTCCAGTCGCAGGGGGCGGCCGGGGAACGCCTCGTGCAGGGCGCGGACCGCCGCCATCTCCGCCTCGGGCCGGAACACACCGCCCTTGAGCTTGATCGCCGTGAAGCCGTACTCGTCGATCATGCGGCGGGCCTGCGCGACGATGCCCTCGGGGTCGAGCGCCTCGCCCCAGGGGTCCGGCTCGGCACCGGGGTGCGCGGCCCATTTGTAGAACAGGTAGGCGCTGAACGGCACGCGGTCCCGCACGGCACCGCCGAGCAGGTCGGAGACCGGGCGTCCGGCCGCCTTGCCCTGGATGTCCAGGCAGGCGACCTCGAACGGCGAGAAGACCCGGTCCACCGTGCCGCTGGTGGTGATCATGCCGGTGAGGCCGTGGCCGTCGCTGCCGGTGTCCCCGCCGAGCGCGGCCGCGACCGCGGTGTGCATCCGGCCCAGGTGGTGCACGTCCAGGCCGGTCAGCGCGTCGGCGGCCTGCCGCAGTCGGCGCAGATGGTCCTCGTCGGCGTAGGTCTCGCCGAGACCGGTGATCCCCTGATCGGTGTGCACCTCCAGGATGGCGCGCAGCGCGTACGGTTCGTGCACGCCGACCGCGTTGAGCAGCGCCGGGTCGCGGAAGGCGACGGGGGTGACGGTGACGCCGGTGATGCGGATCGCGTCGCTCATCGGGTGATGTCCTCCACCAGGGCCAGGCCCGCGTCGGTGATCCGGCGCAGGGCGTCGAGGTGTTCGGGGGCGGGGTCGACCAGCGGGGGCCGCACCCCGCCGACGTCCAGGCCCCGCTGCCGCACGCCGGCCTTGACCAGCGCGACCGCGTAGCCGGGCACCAGGTCGCGCAGCGCCACCAGCGGGTGGAAGAACTCCCGCTGGAACCGCTCCACCCGAGCCGCGTCGCCCTCCCCCACCGCCTGGTAGAAGGCGTTGGAGATCTCGGGCGCGAAGCAGAAGACGGCGGAGGAGTAGAGGGTGACGCCGATGCCCCGGTACGCCGGGACGGTCACCTCGGCGGTGGGCATGCCGTTGAAGAACTGGAACTCCTTGCCGGTGCCCGCGAGTTCGTGCCGTACGGCGGTCACCACGCGGGAGAGCAGGTCGAGGTCGCCGACGCCGTCCTTGAAGCCGACCACCCTGTCGTGACGGGCCAGTTCGGCCGCGGTGGCGGGGTCGAAGCGGGCGTTGGAGCGGTTGTAGACGATCAGCGGCAGATCGCCCGCGTCCGCGACCTCGCGCGCGTAGGCGGCGAGTCCGGCCGCCGGGGCCTGGACCAGGTAGGGCGGCAGCAGGAGCAGGCCGTCGGCGCCCGCGTCCCGCGCGATGCGCGCGTACCGGCGGGCCAGTGGCAGCGGGCCGCCGGTGCCGGCGTACACCGGGACGCGGCCGGCCACGGTCTCGACCGCGGTGCGCACCGCCTCGCCGTACTCCTCGGGGCCCAGCGCGTGGAACTCGCCCGTGCCGCAGGCCGCGAAGACCCCGCCGGGGCCGGCGGCCAGTCCGCGCCGCAGATGCTCGGCCAGCGCCTCCCGGTCGACCTGCCCGGACGCCGTGAAGGGCGTCACCGGAAAGAACAGCACGCCGTCGAACATGGGCACTCGGCACTCCTCGGTCGTCCACGCTGCTGTCTACATATGCAGACAGGCTCTACATTTGCGAACTTGCCTCCGAACTGTAAGACTCGCTCCGGAGTATGGTCAAGACGGCCACGGGCACGCCCGGACGCCACGGAGCCGCCACGGAGGAGATGAGGCGAGTGAGTCAGCGCATCGTGATCACCGGAGCCGCGGGAGGGATCGGCAGTCTCCTCCGGCCCCGGCTGGCCCGCCCCGGCCGGACGCTGCGGCTGCTCGACGTGGCGCCGGTGCCCGCGGCGGCGGGAGGCGAGGACGTGGAGATCCTCCGGTCGTCGGTGACCGATCTCCCGGCGATGCGCGAGGCCCTCTCCGGCGCCGACGCGGTGATCCACCTCGGCGGGATGAGTGTCGAGGGGCCGTGGGAGGAGATCCTCGACATCAACATCAACGGCACCCGCACGGTCCTCGAAGCGGCCCGCCGGGCCGGCGTGCCCCGAGTGATCATCGCCAGCAGCAGCCACGCGGTGGGCTTCCACCCGCGCGAGGGCGAGGCGCCCGACTACCTCTTCCCGCGCCCCGACACCTACTACGGCGTGAGCAAGGTGGCCGCCGAGGCCCTGGGCAGCCTCTACCACGACCGCTACGGCCTGGACGTGGTCTGCGTCCGCCTCGGCGGCTGCTACGAACGCCCGATCGCCACCCGCCAGTTGGCCACCTGGCTCTCCCCCGACGACTGCGCCCGCCTGATGGAGGCGCTCATCGCGGCCCCCTCGCCCGGATTCCGTGTCGTGTGGGGCATCTCCGACAACACCCGCCGCTGGTTCTCGCTGGACGAGGCACGCGCCCTGGGCTACGCACCCCGGGACGACGCCGAGCGCTTCGCCGGGGAACTCGAAGGCCGGCACGACCCGTTGGACGAGATGTACCTGGGAGGAGCCTTCTGCTCACCGGATCTCGACGCGGACGACACCGACGGCACGGACGCGAGGGGTTGACCGGGGCCGCGCCCGGCTCCTCTGCTTTCCCTGTGAGTTCATCCGCTTCCTCCCCCGCGAGTTCATCCGCGCCGTCCGACCCGGAGGTCCGACCGATGACCGACCCCACGTCCGCCCCGCTGCGGGGCGTCAGCCCGCGTACCGGTGAGCCCGTCGGCGACCCGGTCGCCGTCTCCACCGCACAGGACGTCGACACGGCGGCCCGCGCCGCCGCGCGCGCCTTCCCCGTCTGGTCCGCGCTGCCCGCCGCCGACCGGGCGAGGGCCCTCGACGCCGCCGCCGACGCGCTGGACGCGGCCCGCGACTCGCTGGTCGCCGTCGCCGACGCGGAGACCGCGCTCGGCGCGGCCCGGCTGACCGGCGAGGTGGGCCGCACCAGTAGTCAACTGCGCCTGTTCGCCGAGGTGCTGCGGGACGGCGGTCATGTGCAGGCCGTCCTCACCCCGGCCGACCCGGCCGCCGGGCGCCCCGACATCCGCCGGATGCGGCAGGCGATCGGACCGGTGGCGGTGTTCAGCGCCTCCAACTTCCCCTTCGCCTTCTCCGTGGCGGGCGGCGACACCGCCTCGGCCCTGGCGGCCGGCTGCCCGGTGGTCGTGAAGGCGCACGAGGGTCACCCGGCGACCTCGGCCGCGGTCGCCCGCGTCGTCGCCGGGGCGCTGCGCGACGCCGGAGCGCCCGAGGGCGTCCTCGGCCTCGTCACCGGCTTCGAGGCCGGAGCGGCGCTGGTGAGGCATCCGGCCGTCAAGGCCGCCGGCTTCACCGGCTCGCAGGCCGGTGGCCGGGCACTGTACGACCTCGCCGCCGCCCGCCCCGAACCGATCCCGTTCTACGGCGAACTCGGCAGCGTCAACCCGGTGGTGGTCCTGCCGGGCGCCGCGGCCGATCGCGCCGGCGCGATCGCCGAAGGGTACGCGCAGTCGCTCACCCTGGGCACCGGCCAGTTCTGCACCAACCCCGGTCTGCTGTTCGTCCCCGAGGACGGCCCGCTGGTGGACGCCGTCGCTGCCGCGGTCGGCGCGGCCACGACCGGGGCGATGCTGACCTCCCGGATCCGGGACGGGTACGAGGCCAGGGTGGCGGAGCTGGAGGAGGCCGCGGACCTCGTGCCGCTGGCCTCCGGCAGCGCGGGCGACGACTCCTTCGCGGTGGCGCCGCGGGTGTGGCGGCTCTCCCTGAAGTCCTTCGCGGACCGGCTGGACTCCCTGGCCGAGGAGTGCTTCGGCCCGGCCGGGCTGGTGGTGACGTACCCGGACGTGGACGCGCTCACCGAGGTCCTGGCGGCCCTGCCGGGCAGCCTGACCGGCTCGGTGCACGCCACAGCCGGCGACGCGGCGGCGGCCGGGCGGGTGGCGGCGGCGCTGCGGCACCGCGTGGGCCGCCTCGTGCACAACGGCTGGCCGACCGGCGTCGCCGTCTGCTGGGCCATGCACCACGGCGGCCCCTGGCCGTCCACGACGGCCCCGCTGCACACCTCGGTCGGCGCCACCGCGATCGATCGCTGGCTGGTCCCGATCGCCTACCAGGACTGGCCGGACGACCTCCTCCCGCCGGAACTCCAGGACGCCAACCCGCTGGGCATCCCCCGCCGGGTGGGCTGACCCGCCCCGCATACGGACCCGCGCGTCAGTCCCCCGTCAGCGGGGCCTGCCACTCTGGTTCCTGTCAACGGGGTCCGGGGAACCGGGCACCGGGAGCGGGGAGAGGTGCCCGGAGTGGTTGATCGGGGACCGGCGAGCGCGTCTCGAGGTCGGATCCTTCTGGGGTCCACGCAGGTTCGAATCCTGCCCTCTCCGCAACAGCGGCAATCCCGCGGCGCCTGACCAGCCGCCGCGGGACCTTCCGGGTTCCGTCGGCCGGTCAGGCCCCGCGCTGAACCGGGCCGACGAGGGGCTACGGCGACCATAGGACGAAATCGCGGCCACGCGGTACCCGACCGAGGGCCTCCGCCCGCCCACCGAGTCGGGCGACGGTGTCTTCCCAGGGACGTGGCGCAGGACATCGCCGGAGTGCCGTCAGAGCGGGCGGCCGACCGAGTCGAGGAGTCGTAGGTCCTCTTCCGTCAGGCGCAGCGCGGCCGCAGCCACGTTGTCGGCGAGGTGGTCGGGGTTGCCGGTGCCCGGTATGGCCAGCACGTGCGCGCCCTGGTGCAGGGTCCAGGCCAGCCGTACCCGTGCCGGGGAGACGCCGTGTGCGCGGGCGACGGCGCGGACCGGGTCGTGCTCGGTGTGGGCGGGTCCGGCCTCGCGGCCCTTCCCGGAGATGGCGAAGAAGGGCACGAACGCGATGCCGTGGTCGGCGCACGCCCGGAGCATGGGTTCGCCCGCGGGGTCGTCGACACCGTGGCGGTTCTGGACGCACACCACCGGTGCGATGGCCAGGGCCTCGGCGAGGTGCTCGGGGCGGGCGCCGGAGATCCCGAGGTGCCGGACGAGTCCCGCGTCCCGCAGTTCGGCGAGGGCGCCGAAGTGCTCGCTGACGCGGTCCTGGCCCATGATGCGCAGGTTGACCACGTCGAGGTGGTCGCGGCCGAGTTGGCGCAGGTTCTCCTCCACCTGACCGCGCAGTCGGTCGGGCCGGGCCGGGGTGGTCCACTCCCCCGAGGCGTCGCGGGCCGGGCCGACCTTGGTGGCGATGACGAGGTCGTCGGGGCAGGGTGCGAGGGCCGCGTTGAGGATCTCGTTGGCGGACCGCAGCCGGGAGAAGTAGAAGGCCGCGGTGTCGAAGTGATTGACCCCGAGTTCGACTGCGCGGCGCACCACCCGGATCGCCTGCGCGCGGTCGCTGGGGACGCCCTGGTGGAAGGGGGCGCTGCCGGTGAGGCGCATCGCTCCGAACCCCATCCGGTTGACCTCGATGTCTCCCAGCGTCCAGGTGCCCGCCGCTGCCGCCGTCCGTGCCGCGGAGTCCGTGCCCGGCTTCATCTCGCCCACCAGTTCCCTTCATCGACTCGCCGCCCCCGAACCGTTCGCGGGGCGGCGGACCCGGAGTATGCGCAGGTGGACGAGAGGGTTGGGAAGGTCTGGAGCGCGGGCGGAATCTCACAGCGGGAGCGGGAACCCACGGGCGGGTACGGCGAGTTGTCCTTACTGACGGTTCCTCACCGGAGCCGAGGGCGCTCACCCGGTCCGCGCTCCTGAAACGCGGGTGCAGCGGCCGGTGCCGCGGCTTCGGCACGGACGGGTTCCACGGCGGCGCACACCGCGGAGTGCACCGCGCGGGCCAGCCGGGCGCCCCACAGGGAGCGGGGCCCGGCGAACGCCGCCGGCTGCTCGCCGGGCCGGGGGACGCGGGCGGCGACGCACACCGCGTCCGTGGGGGTGCCGGAGCAGTCGTAGCCGGAGTCGAGGAGGGCCTGGACCTTGGCCTCGGTGGCGGTGGCGACCGCGTTGACCAGGGCGGCGTCGGTGAGGGCGGTGGGCAGGGCGGCGATGATGTTGATCGTGCCGGGGGCGGGCGGCGAGGGGGTGCCCGGCGCGGAGGTGGCGGCCCAGCCGTGGACGCCGAGGCCGGCGGTGACCACCGCCTCGACGCCCTCGTCGTGCGCGCGGCCGTGGCAGAGGACGTCGGCGGCCGTCATCAGTCCGACGCCCGGCCCGCGCGCCCCCGCGTTCCGGGCGAGGCGCGCGAGGTGGGTGTCGGGGTCGGTGCGGCCGTAGCCGTGCGAAACCTGGGCGTTGAGGACCCAGGCGCGTTCGCCGATGCCTCCGCCGAGGACCGCGCTGCTGATCATCCGCCAGCCGGGCCCCGCCGGCCACAGCAGGGCCGACAGCCGCTCGCCGTCCTCGACACGGGGCAGCGTCCGCAGGACGAGGACGCCGGTCGCGGCGCGGGGCGGTGGGGCGACGGTCACTGAGCGGGACTCCTCCGAGCGGCTGGATCTCATGATCGTACCGACGCGTCGCTCAGGGCATGCGGCCGAGGTCTCCCGTCGCGGGCGCCCCGGCCCGAAGGGGGGTGTGCACGGGACTGTCCCGGTACCTAGGGTGTGTAATGCGCCGGTTTTCCGGCATACAGGAAGAATCGTGGCCGGGAAAAATCGTGGCCGGGGATGGACCGAGGGTGGTTCTGAACCATGAGGGATGTATCGCGGCTCGCCGAGCCGATGTCGGCGGATCTCGGGGACGATGCCGTGCTGGCGGCGTGGGAGCGGTTCGTGCGGGGGGACGACCGGGTGTCCGGGGTGCGGCCGCTGGTGGCGGTCTCATGGCACCGCTGCCGGGAGCGGTACCGGGTCGATCCTCATCTCGCCGAGGCGCCCGTGGCCGTCGCACAGCCCGCCCATCCGCCGGAGCACGATGTCGTCTTCGCCGAACTGGGGTTCCGGGCGGCCTCCGTGGCGCATGAGGTGGGTGGGGTCGGCGGTGTCGTCACGGTCACCGACGCCTCGGGCCGGGTGCTGGCCGAGTGGGGCGACCAGGCCACACTGGCGAGGGCGTACGACTCCCACCTCGCGCCCTGGTTCTGCTGGTCCGAGTCCGCGGCCGGCACGAACGGCCTGGGCACCGCGCTGGAGGTGCACGGACCGGTGCCGATCAACGGTCCGGAGCACTGGTGCCAGGCGTTCCACCACTGGGGCTGCGCGGGCATCGCGGTACGGGACGTGGTGACGCGGGAGCCGATCGCGGTCCTCGGCATCTGCTGCTGGCGCAGCCGGCTGCCCGCGTCCGCAGCGAGCTGGCTGGCGCACGCGGCGGCGATGGCCCAGTACCCGCTCAAGCGGCGTGCCCGCGACAGCGGCGCCGAACTGGTCGCCGCCTACACCAGGGCGAGGCGGCACTCCGGGGCGCCGCTGGCCGCGCTGGACGCCGCGGGCCGGGTGGTGATCGCCGACGAGCCGGCGGGCACGCTGCTGGGGGTCCCGGCGGCCACCCCGGCGGTCGATCCGACACTGCGCTGGAACCCCGGTCTGCCGGACCTGATCGCGGCGTCCCGGCAGGCCACCGGGCAGGCGGCGCACGATCCCGGCTGGGTCGGCGGGACGCAGATCCTCGCCCACCCCTGCGACGAGCCGACGTCGATCAGCATCCGGCCGGTCTTCTCCTCCGGTCATCTGATCGGAAACCTGGTCTCGTTCGGGACCGGTGACGGAGCGCGGCTGCCACCGGTGGAGCGTGCCGCGCGTCCCGCGGAGCGGCCGCGCCGGCTGGTCGCGGTGCACGACAACCGGATGACGCTGCTGCGGCCGCAGGAGGTCTCCTTCGCCGAGTCGCGCGGCAGCGACGTGTGGCTCCGCGCCGACCAGGGTTTCCTGCGCGCCGCCTGCGCGAGCCTGGACAAGCTCGACGGCGAGCTGGCGGACGCCGGCTTCCTGCGGGTGCACCGGCGGTACGTGGTCAACCTCGGCCGGGTCCGGGAGGTCGAGCGGGGGCCGAAGGGCGAACTGTCCCTCGTCATGGACGACGGGGCGAGGGAGATGGTGCCGGTGTCCCGGCGCAACGCGGCCGCCGTGCGCCGCGCGCTGGGCATCTGACGTCCGCGCGTTCGTACGAGCACCGGCTCGTTCCGGGAAGTTCGTTCCGGCACCGGCTCGTTCCGGGAAGGAGGTCCCCGTGTCCGACACTCGGTTCACCACGGCGAACAAGCGAGGCGCGGGTGGCGGCCTCGGCCTCGCGGCCCCGGCCGGACCCCGCACCGGCCCGGTCGGCGGCATGCGCAACCGCGACTGGTGGCCGCACCGGCTCGACCTGTCGGTCCTGCGCAAGCACCCGGCCACGGCCGACCCGCTGGGCGCGGACTTCGACTACGCCGCCGCGTTCCGCACCCTCGACCTGGACGCCCTGGCACGGGACGTCGACGCGGTCCTGACCACCTCCCAGCCCTGGTGGCCCGCCGACTTCGGGCACTACGGGCCGCTCGTGCTGCGGATGGTGTGGCACTGCGCCGGGACGTACCGCGTCGGCGACGGCCGCGGCGGCGCGAGCAGCGGCATGCAGCGCTTCGCACCGGTGAACAGCTGGCCGGACAACCGCAACCTCGACAAGGCGCGCCGTCTGCTGTGGCCGGTGAAGAAGAAGTACGGCCAGAAGATCTCCTGGCCCGACCTGATGGTCTTCGCGGGCAACCGCGCCCTGGAGACGATGGGCCTGAAGACGTTCGGCTTCGCGGGCGGCCGGGCGGAGGTCTGGGAGTCCGACGAGGACGTGTACTGGGGCCCGGAGCGGGCCTGGCTCGGCGACGAGCGCCACAGCGGGGTACGGGAGCTGGAGCAGCCGCTGGCGGCAGCGCAACTGGGCCTCATCTACGTCAACCCGGAGGGCCCGAACACCGTCCCGGACCCGCTGACCTCGGCGCGGGACATCCGCTCGACGTTCCGGCGGATGGGCATGGACGACGAGGAGACCGTCGCGCTGATCGCGGGCGGGCACACCTTCGGCAAGACGCACGGCGCGGCCGACCCGGAGACCTGCCTCGGCCCCGAGCCCGAGGGCGCTCCACTCGAACAGCAGGGCCTGGGCTGGCGCGGCGGCTACGGCACCGGCCGGGGCGCGGACACCGTCTCCAGCGGCCTGGAGGGCACGTGGACGCCCACCCCGACCCGCTGGGACAACAGCTTCCTCGAGACGCTGTTCGGGTACGAATGGGAGCTGGAGCTGAGCCCCGGCGGCCTGTGGCAGTGGATCCCCGCGGACGGCGCCGGGGCCGGTACCGTGCCGGACGCCCATGACCCGGCCGCACGCCACGCGCCGACGGTCCTGACGACGGACCTCGCGCTGCGCCTCGACCCGGCCTACGAACCGATCGCGCGGCGTTTCCTGGACCACCCGGACCGGCTCGCGGACGCTTTCGCCCGCGCGTGGTTCAAGCTGACGCACCTCGACATGGGGCCGATCCAGCGCTACCTCGGACCGCTGGTCCCCCGTGAGCGGCTGCTCTGGCAGGACCCGGTGCCCGCCGTGGACCACCCGCTCGTCGACGCGGCGGACGTCGCCGCGCTCAAGGAGCGGATCCTCGCCTCGGGGCTGCCGGTCGGCCGGCTCGTCTCGACCGCGTGGGCGTCGGCCTCGACGTTCCGCGTCAGCGACCGGCGGGGCGGCGCGAACGGCGGCCGTATCCGCCTCGCGCCCCAGCGGGACTGGGAGGTCAACGAACCCGAGGAGCTGGCGCGGGTGCTGAGCGTCCTGGAGGGGATCCGGGAGTCGTTCGACGGCGAGCAGAGTGGGGGCAAGCGGGTCTCGCTGGCCGACCTCGTCGTACTGGGCGGGGCCGCCGCCGTCGAGCGGGCCGCCGGAATCGCCGGGTACCGGGTGCGGGTCCCCTTCGCGCCGGGACGCACCGACGCCCCGCAGGAGTGGACCGACGTGGAGTCCTTCGCCCCGCTGGAGCCGGCCGCGGACGGGTTCCGCAACTATCCGGGCAACGGCCGCCACCGGCTGGCCCCGGAGCATCTGCTGGTCGACCGGGCGAACCTGCTGGGCCTGACCGCACCCGAGATGACGGTCCTGGTGGGCGGCCTGCGGGTGCTGGGCGCCACCTACCGGCAGTCGCGGCTCGGTGTCCTCACCCCGGCGCCCGGATCGCTCACCAACGACTTCTTCGTGCACCTCCTCGACGGCGACACGCGATGGGAGGCGGCGTCCGCCGGGACCTTCCAGGGGCGCGACCGCACCACGGGGGCGCTCAAGTGGACCGCCGGCCGTGTCGACCTCGCCTTCGGCTCCGACTCCGGACTGCGCGCCCTCGCCGAGGTCTACGCGAGCGACGACGCGCGGGAGAAGTTCGTACGGGACTTCGTCGCCGCGTGGGCCAAGGTCATGAACCTCGACCGGTACGACATCGCGGACGAGCGGTAGCGGAGAACGGGTGAACGGCGTGCGCGGGACCGGGCTCGGTGCCGCGCTTGTCCGGGTGATCGGTGCGGCGTAGCGTATTTATCAAGCCATAAATTATTGATTGTTAGAAAAGGCAGGAAAGAAATACGGAAAAGGGTGAAGACCCGATGACGACCACGCGGGAGCGCACCGATCTGCTGGACCAGATCGGGCTGAACGCACAGAACAAAGCGGCGCTGGGCCAGGTTCTCGGCACCGGGAACATCGGCCGGGCCGGCGAGGATGCGGACGGCCATATGCGGGCGACCATTCGCATCAATCCCGACGAGCTTTCCTGGGATCCCTCCATTCTGGTCATGCCCCATGGAGGCGATATCGAGCTGGAACTCGTCAATGACGACAAGAACACGCATTGCGCGCTGCTGCCGAGCAATGGCGACCGGAAATTCATCTGGCTGGTGAACCATTCGCGCGGACGGGCGCACCTCAATCTCGACGGACCGGGCTACTACTGGTTCGGCTCGCCCACGGGCAATGACGAGGGCCGGGGCCTGACCGGGTCCATCGTCGTCCTCGGGGACGCGCCGCCGGAGGCCCGCCTGGACCGTCCGGCCCAGCCGCGACCGTGAGAGGAAGGAGGCGGAGCACATGACCGTCGACTACGTGGACGCGGGCGAGGCCGTCGACCAGGGCAATCTCAGCGGCAAGATCGCGGGCGGTGAGGTCGCGCCGCCGGTGGTGGCGGGCGTCGACTACGAACGCATCCTGCGGGCCCGCGAGGAACCGCACAACTGGCTGACCTACTACGGCGCCTACGACGGACAGCGCTTCAGCACGCTGGACCAGATCAACACCGAGACCGTGCGGCACATGGTCCCCGCGTGGGTGTTCCAGGCCGGCACCACCGGTCTGATCGCCGGCGCGTCGACCTACTCCTTCGAGGCCGCCCCGATCGTCGTGGACGGGGTCATGTTCCTGTCCGGGTGGGACGGCTGGGTCTGGGCGCTCGACGCGCGGACGGGCACGGAGATCTGGCGGTACAAGCACGCCGTCCCCTTCGACGTCTCCTTGTGCTGCGGCAACGTGAACCGCGGCGTCGCCGTGGCCCGAGGCAAGGTCTTCTTCGTCACGGCGAACGCGCGGCTGCTCGCGCTCGACGCCACCAACGGCAAACGGGTCTGGGACCGCACCTACGGCGACGTCCGGGCCGGCGAGAGTGCCACCGTCGCCCCGCTGGTCGTGAAGAACCTGGTCATCGTGGGCAGTTCGGGCGGCGAGTTCGGCGTCCGCGGCCACCTCGACGCGTTCGACCTGGAGACCGGCGAGCACCAGTGGCGCTGCTACACCGTGCCGAAGCCCGGCGAGCCGGGCGCGGAGACCTGGCCGGCCGACGGCGAGGCCTGGGCGCGCGGTGGCGCGAACTGCTGGCTGACCGGCACCTTCGACCCGGAGACGAACCTGCTGTACGTCGGCACCGGCAACCCGGCGCCCGACTTCGACGGGGCCGTCCGCGAGGGCGACAACCTGTTCACGGACAGCATCATCGCCGTCGACGTGGACAGCGGCCAGATCCGCTGGCACTACCAGTGCACCCCGCACGACCTGTGGGACTACGACAGCATCGGCGAGTGCATCCTGTTCGAGCAGGGCGGGCGCAAACTGCTGGGACACTTCGACAAGAACGGCTACTTCTTCGTCCTCGACCGCACGAACGGCGAGCGGGTCTCGATCACTCCGTTCGTGGACCGCATCACCTGGGGCGCGATCACGCGCGACGGCCAGGTGACGGCCAAGGTCTATCCGGACCAGGAGGGCATACCGGTCCACTTCTACCCCGGCCCGGCCGGCGCCAAGGAGTGGACGCACGCGTCGTACAGCCCGCGGACCGAACTGTTCTACGTCCCGGTCCAGGACACCGGTGCCACGGCGACACGGCGGCGCCGGGAGTTCAAGGAGAGCATCCCCTACTGGGGTGCGGGCGTTCAGGTGGACATCGAGGACATGGCCGGGTCGGTCAGCGCGTTCGACGCGAGCGGCGAGGAGAAGTGGCGCTGGCGCAATGAACTGCCCATGTGCGCCTCGACGCTGGCGACCGGCGGCGACCTGGTGTTCGCCGGGGAGCCCTCCGGCGAGTTCGACGCGCTCGACGCCCGTACCGGAGAGCAGCTGTGGCAGTTCCAGTGCGGCAGCGGCCATCACAGCAGCCCGACCACCTACATGGTGGACGGCAGGCAGTACGTCGCCGTGCCGGTCGGCTGGGGCGGCTGGGCCGAGGGATTCCTGCCCGGCATGCTCGGCGCGGGGCACGGCAGCGCCCTGTTCGCCTTCGCCCTTCCGGAACCGTCCTAGCGCGTGACCGACGTTGCCGCCGAACGGGCGAGAGAGGAGGTGGATCCATGGAGTGCGAGCTCGCCGTGTGGGAGACACCGGACTTCGACGAGATCGTGGTCGCGGCCGAGGTGACCATGTACCTCGCCCGGCTGGACGACGAGTAGGGAAGAGACCGGGAGGAGTGGCCGACCGGGGGGCGCCTGACGCGATCCGGCGCCCCCGATCCCGGTCCGGCGAACGGAGGTGTCGTCGTGTTGCTGCGTGTGCTGGGCTCGGCGGCCGGTGGCGGGTCCCCGCAGTGGAACTGCGGCTGCCCGGTGTGCGCCGCGGTCCGCTCGGGCGCCGGGGTCGCGCGCACCCAGTCGTCGGTGGCGGTCAGCGCCGACGGCCGCCGCTGGTTCCTCGTCAACGCCTCGCCCGACCTGCGCGCCCAGTTCGAGTCCTTTGCGGCGCTGCATCCGCGCGCGGACCGCACGACGCCGCTGGAGGCGGTGCTGCTCACCGACGCGGAGCTGGACCACACGATGGGTCTGCTGCTGCTGCGCGAGGCGGGCACCCTGCTGCTGTACGCGACCCCGGCCGTGCACAAGACCCTGCTGGACGGCTCGGGCATCCTGCGGACGCTGGAGCACTACTGCCTGGTCGAGTGGCGCGCGGTGATCCCCGGCACGGAATTCCCGCTGGCGGACGGGCTGTGGTGCCGGGCGTTCGACGTGCCGACGACCAAGCACCCCCGGTTCGGGGGCGGTCCGGACCCCGACCGCGTCGTGGGCTACCGGCTGACCGACGCGCACGGCAAAACGCTGGTCTACCTGCCCGCGGTGCAGACGCTGACGCGCGCGCTGCGCAGGGAGATCGAGGGCTGCCCCTGCCTGCTGATCGACGGGACGTGCTGGCGCGACGACGAGCTGATACGGCTCGGTCTGGCCGGCAAGACCGCACGGGAGATGGGGCATCTGCCCCTCGACGGCCCGGACGGCAGCCTCGCACAGCTCGCTGCGCTGGGCGTGCGGCGGACCGTCCTCGTGCACATGAACAACACCAACCCGGTGCTGCTGGCGGACACGCCCGAGCGGCGTACCGTCGACGAGTACGGCATGGAGGTCGCCATGGACGGCCTGGAGATCCAGGTGTAGCGCCGTGACGACGACCGACACGGCGACGAGCGCGGACGGTTTCGTCGAGGCGCTGCGGGCGCACTCACGCCGGTACCACGACCAGCATCCGTTCCATGTGCGGATGAACGCCGGTCTGCTGAGTCCCGCGCAGATCCGGGGCTGGGTCGCGAACCGCTTCTACTACCAGGAGAACATCCCGCGCAAGGACGCCGCGATCCTGTCCAACTGCCCCGACCCGCAGGTCCGCCGCCGCTGGGTCCGGCGCATCCTCGACCATGACGGCACCGCCGCCGGGGAGGGCGGCATCGAGGCGTGGCTGCGCCTCGGGGAGGCGGCCGGGCTGAGCCGTGCGGAGATACTGGACCACCGGCATCTGGTGCCGGGGGTGCGGTTCGCCGTCGACGCGTACGTGAACTTCGCCCGGACCCGGCCGTGGGTGGAGGCGGTGGCGTCCTCGCTCACCGAGATGTTCGCACCCGACCTGATGGCGGCGCGGCTTGCGGGGTTCGAGCGCTGGTACCCGTGGATCGCCCCCGAGGGCCTCGCCTACTTCCGGGCCCGCCTCGAACAGGCGCCCCGCGACTGTGAGCACGCCCTGGAGGTGGTCACCGCGCACTGCCGGACCGCCGAGTCGCGGGCGCGCGCGGTGGACGCGCTGTCGTTCAAGTGCGACGTCCTGTGGAGCTTGATGGACGCCGTCGACCAGGCCTATCCGGGGTGACGACCATGGACGCGACCCCTGCCGCGACGAACCGGACCCGCACCACCGGGGTGAGGGGCCCGGACCGGCCCCGGCTGGCGCGGCATGTCCGGCTGGGCTTCGACCGGACCCGGCAGCGCCGGATCCTGCTGCACCCCGAGGCGGTGGTGGTGCTCAACGACAGCGGTGCGGCCATCCTCGACCTGTGCGACGGCCGGCACACCGTGACCGGGATCGTGAGCGAACTGTCCGCGCGCTACCAGCGCGTCCCCGACGACGAGGTGCGGCGGTTCCTGACCAGGCTGGTCGCCCGGCGCTATCTGGAACTCGGCGGCACCGGCACCGAGGACGGTGATGGTGGTGGCGATGGATAGCCCGTTCGGTCTGCTCGCCGAGCTGACGTACCGCTGCCCGCTGGCGTGCCCGTACTGCTCGAATCCGCTGAACCTGGCCGAGTACGGGGACGAGTTGGCCACCGGTGAATGGCTGCGGGTACTGACGCAGGCCGCCGATCTCGGGGTGTTGCAGTGCCATCTGTCCGGCGGGGAGCCGCTGTTGCGACGCGACCTGGTGGAACTGGTCGCGCACGCCCACGACCTGGGTCTCTACACCAACCTGATCACCAGTGCCCTGGGGTTCTCGCGGGCGCGGGCGCGTCGGTTGCGGACCGCCGGGCTCGACCATGTGCAGATCAGCGTCCAGGCCGACGAGCCGGCGCTGTCCGACCGGATCGCCGGGATCCCGTCCTTCCGCCGCAAGGTCGAGGCGATGGGGCTGGTCAAGGAGTTGGGCTGGCCGCTGACCGTGAACGTGGTGCTGCACCGGTACAACATCGACCGTGTCGCCGAGGTGCTCGCCCTGGCCGAGGAGGTGGGCGCCGACCGGGTGGAGCTGGCCAACACCCAGTACTACGGCTGGGCCTGGCGCAACCGGGCCGCGCTGCTGCCGAGCCGGGCGCAGCTGGTGGCGGCCGAGGAGGTCGTACGAGCCGCGAGGGTGCGGCTGCGGGACCGGATGGACATCATCTACGTACTCCCCGACTACTACAGCCGCTACCCGAAGCCGTGTATGGGCGGGTGGGCCGCCCGCCAGCTGACGATCACGCCGAACGGCGATGTGCTGCCGTGCCCGGCCGCCCAGTCGCTGCCGTTGCCGCGGGCCAGTGTGCGCGAGGACTCGCTGGCGCGGATCTGGGCCGAGGCGCCGGTGATGACGGCGTTCCGGGGGACCGACTGGATGCCGGAGCCGTGCCGTGGCTGTCCCCGGCGCGAGGTGGACTTCGGCGGCTGCCGCTGCCAGGCGTTCCAGCTCACCGGCGACGCCGCGCGCACCGACCCGGTCTGCCATCTGTCCCCCGACCACGACCTGGTCGCCCGTGCCGTCGAGACGGCCAACGCCGCACCGCGGCCCGGCGCCCCGGCCCTGGTCCCCCGCCTCCACGGGCCCCGCCATCCGGCCCGGCAGCCGCGCTAGGGCTGCCGAGTCCAGGTCAGCCGCCGAACACCAGGGGCAGTGCCGCCGCCGCGATGATCAGGGTGACGCCGCTGAGCAGGTCCGAGCGGAGCCGGATGAGGCGGGCGGCGGCGCGGCCGAGGCGCAGTCCGATCAGGGACATGGCCGCGGTGATGAGGCCGAAGGTGGCGGCGGACACCCAGGGCGACAGGCCCAGGATGCCGAGGCTCGCCCCGGCGATCAGGTTGTCCAGGCTCAGCGTCAGCGGGATGCCGAACAGGGCCCACGGGTGGTCGAGTTCGTCCGGCTCGGGGTGGCGCAGGGAGGAGACGACGAGGTAGAGGCCGTACGCGCCGAGCGCGGTGGCGCCCACCACATCGGCGTAGCCCTCGATGGACTCCCCTATCTCGTGGCCGATCAGCAGCCCTATCAGGGGCATGACCGCGTCCCACAGCCCGAACGTCCCCGCGACCTGTACCGCGCGTCGCAGACCGAAGGGGACGGTGCCCAGCGCGATCGATACCCGGAAATTGTCGAGACTGAGCACTAAACCCAGGCCCAGCATTTCCCAGACCATAACCGACATTCTATCCCCAATGGCCCGGACGTGGCGCCCGAGAATGGCGGCCACGCGGCTCCGACCTGCGGCTGCTCCCCGCCCTGTGGGAGGTCGACGACCGCCCCGCTGGAGCTCGGAAAATCGTTCAGGCGATGGATAGCGAGGTGACTAATGTGACCGGGTGACAGAATTCAGTGTTCTCGATGACGACACGGCATGGCTGAAGGACTTCGAGCGGCGGCTCGTCGCCGCGTATTCCGCGGCCGGACTGAGCAGGGACGCGGCGGCGGAGTTCGTGGCGACGAGTCGCGCCACCGACGGGGACTGGACGGTCGCCGGGATCATGGATGACGGGGTCCAGGTAGGCTTCGTAGCCGTGACGATGAACGAGAAGGACGGGGGACTCGCGGGGCGGATCGGGGATCTGCACGTGGCGGCGGAGCATGCCGGCCGGGGGCACGAGGCGGCTGCCCGCGCGTGGGCGCAGGAGTGGTGCGCGCGACGGGGCGCACGCCGGGTGAGTGTCCGGGTGGTCGAGCCCGCCCTGGGCGAGGTGTTCGCCGGGTACCGCGTCAACGGGCAGGTCAGGGCACGGCAGCTGACCGCTGCGCCGGAGCCGGTCGGCGGTGTCACCGCGCGGCCGATGGCGCGGGCCGAGTACACCGAGTGGCTCGCCGCCGAGAAGGCGTCCTACGTCGGCGACATCGTCCGGTCGGGATCCCTGAGCCGGGAGGAGGCCGAACGCAAGTCGGACGAGGACTTCGCCACGCTGCTGCCCGAAGGTCTTGAGACGCCCGACAGCGCGCTCCTGGTGCTGGAGGCGGCGGGCGAGCCGGTCGGCACGGCGTGGCTGCGGCACAGGTACCTGCCGGGCGTCACCTACGGGTACTCCCTGAACATCCGCGAGGAACACCGCGGCAAGGGGTACGGGCGGGCGGCGATGGCCGTCGGCGAACGGGCCACGTTCGAGGCCGGCGAATCCGTCCTGATGTTCTCGGTGTGGGGCGGGAACGACGTGGCCATGAACCTCTACACCAGCGCCGGGTACCGGGTCCTGGACGAGGGCCGCTCGATCGAGCTGCCCTGAAGGGTGTCCTTCCCCTGGTGCGCTTCCCCGGTGCGCGGCGGGACGAACGCGGTGGGAGTCAAGGAACAGCCGACCGGGAGGACGTCGGCAAGCCCGCGGGGTCTCGTGGACCGGTGCCGTCCGACGGGTATGCCGGGGCCGGCGACGGGACCACGGGCGGCTCCGCCCGAAGCCGGCGCTCATGTGCCGGGCGCGTCCCGAGCGTCGTCCGTCCGGTAGGTGAGGTCTCCGGACACCGACACCACCCCGTCGACCCCGCGGCACAGCTGCTCGACGACGGGGATCTGGGTCTTGAACTCCACGATGCCGGCGAGGGTGACCCGGCCGTCGCGCACGTCCGCCGTCACATCGCGGGGGTCCAGAAGCAGCGTGTTCCGCAGCAGATCCCGGTTGATCTCCTCGCGGATGGCCTCGTCGCGGCGCAGGAAGATCCGCAACAGGTCGGGACGGCTGACGATGCCCACGAGCCGGTCCGCCTCGTCCACCACGGGCAGGCGCTTGACGTGCTGGATCTCCATGAGGCGCGCGGCCTCGACCACGGTCCACTCGGGCCGGGCGCATACCGCCGGGGCGGACATCAGCTCCTCGGCACGGACGCCCTCGGCTTTCGCCCGCTCCCCTGCCTCCAGGTTCGGGACGGGCGTCAGACCCGACGGGTCGGCCTGGTCGGCGCTCTTGCGCAGCAGGTCGGCCTCGGACACCACGCCCAGCGGACGGTCCATCTCGTCCACCACGGGTACGGCGGTGATGTCGTTGTCCTCCAGCAACCTCGCGAGTTCCTTGAGCGAGGTGTCGCGCCGCGCCCGGACGACGTCGCGGGTCATGAGTTCCTCGACCGTGCGGTGGTGCATGTCGCCTCCCGGATACGGAGCGCCCACCTCGCGGAGACCCGGCCGCGGCCCGTACGGCGGCGAGGCCCGTGTGGCAGGTCGGGTACAGCACCATTCTGCGGAGACGACGGCGATCAGGCGAACTCACCGCGGCGGCCGGCCCGGCGTCCGAGTGGGGCGCCGTGCCGCGGTCCGCGGGAGGGGGGTCAGGGCTTCCAGGTGCCGACCCGGTCCACGCGGCGCAGTTGCTGGCGGGCCGTGGGCACGTCGAGGCCCTCGCCGCGTTCGGTGAGCCGGTCGGCGACCGTGGTGCGCAGTTCCACGGGCTTCTGGTTGTCGTACTTGAACTTGGCCCGCACCTGGAGCACGTCCAGCCTCAGGCCGCGGATGCCCGGCAGCATCCGGCCGTAGGGCGGCTGGTCGACCCCGACGGGGGCGTGGTCGCCGTCGGGCTGGAAGTGCGCCAGCTGGCGGCGGAGCAGCTCGGCCTTGGCCTCCGGGTCGTCGATGATGTGGGCGCCGCAGGTGAACTGGACGGCCGCGTAGTAGCTGGTCGGCACGCCGTCGGTGGGCGGGATGCCCGGTGCGGCGCGCCAGGGGCCGGGGATGAAGGCGTAGTCACCGCTGACGCCGAAGGTGACGTTCGGATCGTGCTCGATCGCCTTCCAGACCGGGTTGGGCCGGGCGAGGTGGATCAGCAGCCGGTTGCCGTCGGTGACGAAGTGGGTGGGGACGACGACGGGGGCCTCACCGGGCAGACCGTTGACGCAGAGGTGTCCGAAGTCGTGGCCGTCGGCGATCCAGCTCTGCCATTCGGCGTCGTCCAGACCGGCGTCCCAGGGCTGGATGAACATGCGGGTCTCCTCGACGGTGGTGCGGCGGGTCGGGCGACACCGGGCACGGCATGTCCCCCACCAGCGGTGGAACGAGTGGACCGTACATCAGCTCGACCGGGCAGCGTCAACCACCTCAAGGAGGCCGGCTGCCTGGCAGCGCGCCGGCCACAGATGGCTCCCGGGGGCCGTACGTCAGGACGCCGCCCTGCGCTGCCGCCTGATCGGTTCCCCCACCCGGTGCATATGGGTGAGCGCCTCGCGGTAGGACCGGATGAGGCCGGTCTCGTGGTACGGCACGCCTATCTCCGCGCAGTACGCCCGCACGACGGCCTGGGCCCGGCGCAGATGGGGCGTGGGCATGCTCGGGAAGAGGTGGTGCTCGATCTGGTAGTTGAGGCCGCCGAGCATCACGTCGGTGAGCAGGCCGCCGCGCACATTGCGGGAGGTGAGCACCTGGCGTCGCAGGAAGTCGGGCCGTTCGTCCCCGGTGAGGGTCGGCATGCCCTTGTGGTTCGGTGCGAAGGTGCAGCCGAGGTAGACGCCGAACAGGCACTGGTGCACGGCGAGGAACGCGACCGCCTTTCCGGGGGAGAGCACCAGGAACAGGGCCGACAGGTAGGCCGCTATGTGCAGAAAGAGCAGGGTGCCCTCCAGCAGGCGGTTCTTCATCCATGGCGAGCGCAGGGCGCGGGCGCTCGCGACATGCAGGTTGAAGCCCTCCAGTGTCAGCAACGGGAAGAACAGGAACGCCTGGTGGCCGCCGATGAGCCGGGCCACGCCGCGGCTGTCGCGGGCTTGGCCGGTGGACCACACCAGGATGTCGGGGGCGACATCGGGGTCGAGTTCCTCGTGGTTGGGGTTGGCGTGGTGGCGGGTGTGCTTGTTCATCCACCAGCCGTAGCTCATGCCGATGCCGAGGTTGCCGAAGAGTCGGCCCCAGATCTCGCTCGGCCGGCGGCGGCGGAAGACCTGCCGGTGGGCCAGGTCGTGGGCCACCAGGGCGACTTGGCCGAACGCCAGGGCGAGGAAGGCGGCGACCGCGAGCTGCCACCAGGTGTCGCCGAGCGCGGCGAACGTCCCCCAGCCTGCCGCCAGCAGCGCGATCACCAGGCCGAGGCGCACCGTGTAGTAACCGGGGCGCCGCTTCAGCAGGCCCGCCTCGGTGATGCGCTGGGAGAGTGCGGCGAAGTCGCTGCCGGGCCGGGCCTGGGAGGTGCGGGAACGGGCGGCAGGAGGTCCCGTGACCACGGTTGCGTCGGTGGAAATCGTCATGCCATCGAGTCTCCCGACGGCCATCGGCCCGAGACAGCCTGCCAGCCACCGGACCTTCCGGGGGCTGTCCCCCGGTCAGGCCAGGGGGGTACCACCCCGGAACGGCCGTTCGCGGGGGCGGGCCGCGCCGGGGCGGGGCGGTGCGGGTGCACTGCGAGGGGGACGCGCCGCGGGGGGGCGCGTCCCGGTAGTGCAGTGCGGTGGCGCGGAGGTGTCAGGAGTCGGACGGGGGCTTGTAGAGGCGCACCGTGGCGGCGATCTTTCGTACCGTCGTGTCCGTCACCTCGCCGGGGACGCCCTTGGCGCCGAAGAAGGACCAGGAGACCAGGTCACCCTGGGCGTTTTTGAAGGCGAAGGTCCATGCCTTGCCGTCCGTCACGCACTTCTGGGACTTCGCCACCCCCTCGGACCAGGCGCTGCCCAGGTCGCCCTGGAGCCCCGAGGCGGTGGTGAAGGGTTCGACGGTGCCGGACTTCACCTTGGTCTCGTCGGGCTGGGTGTAGGCGCCGTAGACCCAGGTCCTCGGGTCGGTGCCGGCTATCTCCTTGGTACCGCGGGCCCCGTTGTTGCGCCTGCTGCCCGCGGTGGCCAGGGCGGTGTCGTCCACGGTGCCGTTCCTGTCCGTGTCCGCGGCACACCACGTCGGCTGGAGGGAGGCGGGGGCCTGGACCCCGATGAGCGGCTTGTCGTCGGGGTCGTCGTTCCTGGAGACGTAGGTGACCCAGTCGGGGGCCTGGAGCTTCCACTGCGGGGGGACGTCGAAGGCGATGCCCTGGGCCGGGTTGGTGACGACCTTCCAGCCCTTGACCGTGGCCGTACGGCCGTCGGGGCTGCGCGGGTTGACGGTGCTCTGGTGCGGCGCCGCGGTGGCCGTGGGGCCCGGATCCGCCCGGCCGTGCCTGTCGCCGCTGAGGAGCAGGAAGCCGGTGACGCCCGCGGCCACGACGACGGCCGTGGCGGCGATGACGGCGACGACCTTGGTACGGTCCCCGCTGCCGCCGCCCGCCGGCGGTGGTACGGGCGCGCCGGCCTGCCGGGTGGGCGCGTTCCAGGGCTGGGGCTGCTGGTAGGGGCTCGGCTGCTGGTAGCCGGGCTGCTGATACGGGTTCGGCTGATGTTCGACCGGGGGCTGCTGCGGATTCCGCCCGCCCCCCGATGGCTGCTCTCCTGGCCACATGCGGAGCAACGATACGGCGGGTGCCCCCCGCTCCCGGACCGGGGTGATCGCCGAGCGGACCGGCCCCCATCCACCTCTGCCACCGAGCGGCTGATCGACTTCGGACGACCGGTCGGCGTCATCCTCAGCGCCGAGCCCAGGCCGGACTCATCGGCACCTTCGGCCGCGGTCGCCGACGCACGGACGCCGAACTCCGGTCTCGGTCTCCCTTTCGCCGAGAGCCGCGCCGCGCCCTGCCGCCATGCCGTCCGCAGCAGTCATACAGGTGAAACTGTACAGATGAAGCTGTACAGATTAGAGTGCGGGATATGAGTGATAATCCGAGCCTGTCGCCGTCGGCGATCGAGGCGTCACGCGAGGTTCGCACGGTGATCAGCCGGTTGCGGCGACGCATTCTGAAGGCTTCCGAGGCCGAGGACATCACCCTGGGGCAGGCGTCCGTGCTGGCGCGGCTCGCCGACAAGAGCGGGGTCACGGCAAGTGAGCTGGCCGCGGCCGAGGGAGTGCGGCACCAGTCGATGACCGCGATGGTCGCCTCGCTCGCCGCACTGGGACTGGTGGAGCGCGCCCACGACCCGGCCGACGGGCGGCGCCTGCTGATCGAGCTGACCGCGGCCGGCCGGCGCCGGGTCGAGCAGGGGCGGCAGGCCCGCACGGAGTGGCTCGCCGGTCGGTTGCAGGACCGGTGCACGGAAGCGGAACGCCGCAATGTGATCGCTGCCATGGCCGTACTGGACCGGCTGACCCATGACTGACACCGAACCGGGGGCGATACGGGAGACGGACCGGCCCGGTTTCGACCGGCGGTTGCTGCCGCCGATGATGCTGGGCTCGATCCTGAACCCGATCAACTCCACCATCATCTCCGTCGCGCTCGTCCCCATCGGCAAGGCCCTGGGCGCCCCGGCCTCGCAGACCGCGTGGCTGGTCTCCGCCCTCTACCTGGCCACTTCGCTCGGGCAGCCAGTCGTGGGCCGGCTCATCGATCTCTTCGGGCCGCGCAGGCTTTTCCTCGCTGGCACCAGCCTCGTCGGAGTCGCCGGTGTCGTCGGCACCCTGGCCCCGAACATGGCGGTGCTGATCGTCGCCCGTGTCCTGCTCGGGTTCGGCACCTGCTCCGGCTATCCCGCCGCGATGGCCCTGGTGCGCAGCGAGGCCGAGCGCACCGGGCGGGACAGTCCCGGTGGCGTACTGACCGCACTGGCCGTCGCCAACCAGACCATCGCGGTCATCGGACCGCTGCTCGGCGGCCTCTTGATCGCGGTGGGCGGCTGGCGGGCCACTTTCGCGCTGAACGTGCCGCTGTCCGTCGCCTCCGTGGTGCTGGGCCTGCTCTGGCTGCCCAAGCCGGCCGCCGCGGCGGGTGATGCACCGCACCGGCGCGGACGCCTGGCCGCCCAGCTCGACCTGCCCGGCATGGCCCTGTTCGCCGGGACGCTCACCTCGCTGCTGCTGTTCCTGATGAACCCGCATCCGCGTACCTGGTACCTGCTGCTGATCGCCGTGGCTCTCGGGGCCGGGTTCGCGGTGCGGGAGCTGCGGGCCGCGACCCCCTTCATCGACCTGCGGGTGTTTGGCGGCAACACACCGCTTCTGACCACCTACCTGCGCGCGCTTGTCGCGTACGTCGTCGCCTACGCCTTCCTCTACGGCTTCAGCCAGTGGACCGAAGAGGGCTACGGGCTGTCCCCCTTCCACGCCGGGCTGGTACAGATCCCCACGTTCCTGGTGGCGATCGGTGTCTCGATCGTCTCCGGGCGGCGGCCGGGCGTCCGCGGGAAGCTGCTGGTCGGCGCGGCGGGGCAGATCGTCGCCTGCCTGCTGATGCTCACGCTCGGCGCAGGCAGCGCGCTGTGGTCGCTGTTCCTGGTCACCCTGGTCTTCGGCATCCCGCAGGGGCTGAACAATCTGGCCCTCCAGAACTCCGTCTACATGCAGGCCGATCCCGAGCGGATCGCGTCCTCGGCCGGGCTGCTGCGCACCTTCGCCTACATCGGCTCGATGGTCGCCTCCTCCGCGGCCGCCGCGTCCTTCGGGCAGCACATCGACACCGGCGGCCTGCACCAGCTCACCTGGATCATGCTCGGCGCGGGCGTGCTCTATCTGCTGCTGACCGCCCTCGACCGCACGCTCGGCCGGGCGCCGGCGCCGGACACCCGGACGGCGAAGTAGCTCGCCGGTCCCTCCCCGCGATCGGAGACCGCACCGCCGCAAGACGGCTCCACCGTAGGACGGCACCCCGTACGACCCGCACGTCCTTCAGGCCGCACCACCACAAGCCCCGCATGAAAGGCGCCCCCATGCCCCGCACCGCCCTGCTGCTCATGGACCTCCAGAACCGCCATCTTTCCCACGTGCCCGACGACTATCTGCCGCGTGCCGCACGCGCCCTGCACACCGCCCGCGCCGCCGGTGTCCCGGTCGTCCATGTGGCGCTTCGGCTGCGCCCCGGTCACGTCGACGCCCACCCCCGGAACAAGACCTTCGGCGCCCTGCCGCTGCACCTGTTCACGCCGGACGACCCCGATGCCGCGATCCACCCTGACGTGGCCCCGGCGGACGGCGAGATCGTCGTGTACAAGAACCGGGTCAGCGCGTTCGCCGGGAACAACCTCCAGCAGATCCTGGCCGCACAGGGCATCGACCAACTCGTCCTGGCCGGCATCGCCACCGGCGGGATCGTCCTGTCCACCGCCCTTCAGGCCGCCGACCTCGACTACCGGGTCACCGTCCTCTCCGACGCCTGCGCCGACCCCGATCCCGCCCTGCACGACACCCTCGTCGACACCGTCCTCGCCCGGCGCGGCGAGGTCACCACGGTGGATGCCTGGAAGCACACGCTCCGCACCGCGGCCTGAGCGCCCAGGAACGCGGCGTGGTGCGGCCGGCTCAGGTCTGGCGCAGCGGTTCGTACTCCGTCTCCTCCAGGCCGAAGGTCCAGGCGACGCCCTCCCGTGCGGTGCGGGTGCGGGGCGGGACGCGGAGCCAGTAGGTGCGGTGGGTGCCGTCGGGTTCCGGGGTGGCGTTGACGACCTCGACCATCACCTGTGGCTCGTCGCCGCTCAGTTGGAGGCGCCAGAGCACGCCCGTCTCGTCCCACTGGACCGGCGCGGCGCCGGACTCCTTCAGATAGCGGTCGTAGCCGTAGTGCTCCAGCATCACCCGGCGCAGTTCGGCGTTCTCCTCCTCGCGTATGCGCCGGGGCGTCAACTCGTCGAGTTCGTCCAGGAATTCGGCGGGGACCGGCATGCCGCGCCAGGCGTACAGGGCGAAGCCGTCTGGGTAGGCGAGCGCGGGGCCGTCGCCGCGGTCGAGTCGGCCCGCCTCGTCCAGGTGGAGCTCCACGGGACGCTCGCAGACGACCGCCACCTTCTCGTACGGCCACCACCAGCCCGCGGCGCGGGCCACCGCGGCGATCCCGGCGAGCGGCTCCCCGCCTTCCTGGCCGTCGAACGCCGCCAGCCACGCGGCGTCGTGCTGACCCCGGACGGCGTCGAGGAGCACCAGGCGGACGGTCTCCTCGGCGGCCGAGACCTCCGCAACTCCGGCGGAGGCATCCGCAGCTCCGGCGGAGGTGCCCGCCGTCACCGCCGAAGCGGCGGCGGGACCGGTCCCGTCCGGCATCACCCCGGCCCGTATCCGCTCGGTCAGCATCACCATGCCGTCCCACAGTTGGGCTCCGGTCCGGGACCAGTGCTCGGCCCAGGCGGCCGGCCCCAGCCGGTCGAGAAGGCGCCGGCGGGCGGTCGCCCACGGCCGGGTGCGTACCGCGTCGCGCACCGCGCGGCCGGCCGTGCCGTCCGCCGTCAGCCGGACGGCCAGGGCCGCGCCCGCGCGCGGTGAGTCGGCCCAGACGACGGTCTCGGGCTCGGGCAGACCCGCCAGCCGATAGGCGAGGCGCACGCCCTCCTCGGCGGCCACGCGATCCGCGGGGCCGGTCGCCGAGGCCACCGCCCGCCATGCGCGGACCGCCTCCGTCACCGCACCGCTGTCCGCCGTCACCGCTCCCCCGGCTCCCGCACCGGCCGCAACCATCGTTCCCTCGTCTCCCTCGCGTCCCACAACCATCGTTCCCCCCGTTTCCCCGGCAACCGCCGCCATGGATCCCGCGACCACGTCCTCCCCAGCCGCCGCCATCGCTCCCCCGATTCCCTCGCTGCCCGCCGTCACCGTCGCCCCTCCGTCTCAGTCCGCCACGACGCGGACCGCGCCCGGTACGTACTCGCGCTGGCGCACCACGCGGTACCAGCCCTTGGGCAGCGGAATCGCCGCGTGCTCCTCGTGCACCACCCGTCCGCCCTCCGGGAGATGGAGGTAGGAGGTGCCGAACGGGCCGGTCTCGCGGACCAGGGTGCCCGGCCCGACGACGGCGTGCGCATGGCCGGTGACCTCGCCGAGGGCCAGCACCAGCCTGCCGCGGGCGTCCCGCGGCTGACGGGGCAGCCGATCGGTGCCGGGCGGCACGGCCTCCGCCGCCACGGGCACGATCAGGACGTCTCCTTGCCGGTACACAGGTGTCCCCTTTCCTCGTCGGCACCTCGCCGACCGATGACCACGACGCTACGCGGGGGGTCTGACAACGCCCCCTGGCCGAGGGGCTTCCCACAGCCCGTCACCCGCGTTGTCAGTGCGGCTTGGTAGAACTCTTGGCACCACCGCACGATCACGGTCCCGGGAGGCCAGCGCGTCATGTCGAACGTCGAGCACCTGAAGGAACTGCACGGGCTTTTGGCCTTCGAGTTCGAGACCGAGCCGCAGCGGGAGCTGCCGGAGGCGGGCGCCGTGGCGTGGCGGGTGTCCGTCGATCCCTACGGCGACTCGGACGAGGACTTCGAGGAACTGTGGGACCGCTTCCTGGAAACCGTCGATCCCGCCGGCATACGCGCGATCATCGTGGGCCCGTGGGGCGAGGCCTACGACAACGACTCCGGACTCGTCGTGAACTGCCTGGTGAAGGACCGGGAGCGGCTGACCGGTCTGCGAGCCGTGTTCATCGGCGACCTGGAGATGGAGGAGGCGGAGATCTCCTGGATCGAGCAATCCGATGTCACTGCGGTCCTCGCCGCCTATCCGATGCTGGAGGAGTTCGGGATTCGCGGCGGCACCGGCCTGCGTTTCCCGGCGGTGCGCCATGAGCACCTGCGCACGCTGCGGTTCGAGGCCGGCGGGCTGCCCGGCGAGGTCGTGCGCGGTGTCGCCGGAAGCGAACTGCCCGCGCTGGAACACCTCGACATGTGGCTCGGCGTCTCCGAATACGGCGGCGACGCGACGGTGGCCGACCTCGCTCCCATCCTGGCCGGGGGCGGCTTCCCCGCGCTGCGCCACCTCGGCCTGCGCAACAGCGAGATCCAGGACGAGATCACCGCCGCCATCGCGGGCGCCCCGGTCGTCGCCCAGCTGACCTCGCTCGACCTGTCCATGGGCGTGCTCACCGACGAGGGCGCGATCGCGCTGCTCGACGGTCAGCCGCTCACCCATCTCACCCGGCTCGACCTGCACCACAATTACGTCACCGAGCCGGTTGCCGAGCGGATCAGGGCGGCGCTGGAGCCGTCCGGCGTCGAGGTCGACCTGTCCGAGCCCGGCGACACCTGGGAGCACGACGGCGTCGTGCACCGCTACACCGCGGTCGCGGAGTGAGGCTGCCATGATCTTCACCGATCACCGCGAGACCCTGCACGGGCTGCCCGTCTTCACCCTGCCCGAGCCGGGCGAGGAGCCGCTGCCGGCCGCGGGCGAGGTCGCCTGGCGGCTGGACTGCTTCGCGGCCGGGGACATCCCGTTCCCCGAGGTGTGGCGGAGCTTCACGGAGCGGGTGCCGAGCGCGGAGGTCCGGGCGCTCGTCATCGGGCCCTGGTGGGAGGACGAGTACAGCGGGCTGCGCCCGGTACTGGAGCTGCTGCTGGCCGACGCCGGGCGCTTCCCCGCGCTGCGCGCCCTGTTCCTCGCCGACGTCATCGCCGAGGAGTGCGAGATCTCCTGGATCCAGCTCGCCGATGTCACCCCGGTCCTGGAGACGTTCCCGCTGCTGGAGGAGCTGGGAGTACGCGGCGGCGGCTCGCATGAGCTCGACGAGGAGGCCCTGTCGCTGCGGCCCGTGCGGCACGAAGCGCTGCGTGTGCTGCGGTTCGAGTCGGGCGGACTGCCGGGCCGGGTGGTGCGGGCGGTCGGCGCCTGCGAACTGCCCGCCCTGGAGCGGCTGGAGCTGTGGCTCGGGGTGGCGACGTACGGCGGCGATGCGACGGTGGCCGATCTCGCGCCCATCCTGGCCGGGGGCCGCTTCCCGGCATTGCGTCATCTCGGCCTCCAGGACAGCGAAATACAGGACGAGATCGCGGCCGCCGTGGCCTCGGCACCGGTCGTGGCCCAGCTGGAGTCGCTGGATCTGTCCATGGGCATCCTCACCGACGCCGGCGCGGAGGCCCTGCTGCGCGGTCAGCCGCTCACCCATCTCAAGCGGCTCGACCTGCACCACCACTTCCTCGGCGATTCCATGGCCGAGCGGATCGAGGCGGCCCTCGGCTCCGCCGGGACCGAGGTGGACCTCTCCGGTCGTCAGGTGCCGCGCCGCCGGCAGGACGAGGAGTGGCGTTATGTCGCGGTCTCCGAGTAGTCCGGCGACTGGTGCGAGCCTCCGGTTCGCGGTCGTCGGCAACCCAGAGAACCGGCGGACGACCCTGTTCACCGACGCCGTACGCGCCGCCGGGCACCCGGCGCCGCGGGTGCTCGCCTGGCGGGACGTACTGCGCGGCCGGTACGGCTTCGCGCCGGGCGAGCGGGTGCGGATCGACTCCCCCGGTGAGAACACCGAGGTCGACCGGCTTCTGCGGGGCATCGACGATCCCACACGGGTCGAGGGCACAGCCCTGTGGTACCGCCGTTTCATCGCCGCGGTGCGGGAGTTGACGCGAGCGGCGCGCGAGGCGGGCGCGGTGCCGAGCGCGGACGCCGAGGAGATCGCCGTGATGTTCGACAAGCGGCGCTGCCATGCCCGGCTCGCCGCCGCGGGCGTCCCGGTCCCCCCGGCGCTGACCGGCCCGTTCGACGGCTGGGACGGGCTCCGGCGGCAGCTGAAGGAGGCGCGTTTCCCGCGGGTGTTCGTGAAGCCGGCCCATGGCTCGTCGGCCTCCGGTGTCATGGCGCTGTCGGTGGCGGGCCCCGGCCGGGTCAAGGCGACGACGTCCGTGGAGCGGACCGAGGACGGCCGGCTGTACAACTCGCTGCGGGTGCGCGACTACACCTCGGAGCGGGAGGTCGCCGCCCTGGTCGACGCACTGGTCCCGGACGGGATCCATGTGGAGCGCTGGCTGCCGAAGGCCACGCGGGGCGGCCGGGCGGCCGATCTGCGGGTGGTCGTGGTCGCGGGCCGCGCCACGCATGCCGTCCTGCGGACCAGCCGGCACCCCATGACCAACCTGCATCTCGGTGGCGCACGCGGCGATCTGGACGCGGCCCGCGCGGCGATCCGGGCCGCGGGCGGTGACTTCGCAAAAGTCCTGGACGTGGCCGAGCGGGCGGCCGCCTGCTTTCCGGGCACGCTCTGCGTCGGCGTGGACGTCCTGCCCGCCACCGGATGGCGCCGCTTCGCCGTCGGCGAGGTGAACGCCTTCGGGGATCTGCTCCCCCGGCTGACCGGGCTGCCCGGCAGTGGCGCCGAGCGCCTGGACACCTACGCCGCGCAGGTCGCCGCGGCCCCTGCCGTCGTACAGCCGGCGGAAGACATCCCACGGCGGCCCGAGCACGCCGTACCACCCCCGGAGTACGCCGTCCCAACCGCGGCTCACGCCGTACCACCCCCGGATCTCGTCCTGCGGCGGCCGGAGCACGAGGAGCACCACCATGACATCCCCGCTTGACATGACCGAGATCGTGGGCAGCCACGATCTGCTGCTGGTCACGCTCGACACCCTGCGCCACGACGTCGCGCAGGAGCTGGCGGCGGCCGGGCGCATCCCGAATCTGGCCCGGCATCTGCCGGGCGGCGTCTGGGAGCGGCGGCACGCGCCGGGCAGTTTCACCTACGCCTCCCATCAGGCGATGTTCGCGGGTTTCCTGCCGACGCCGGCCGCGCCCGGTCCGCATCCGCGGCTGTTCGCCGCCCGTTTCGCGGGCAGTGAGAGCACCGCGGCGGGCACCTTCGTCTACGACACGCCGGATCTGGTCTCGGGGCTCGCCGCCGTGGGCTACCGCACGGTGTGCATCGGCGGTGTGGGCTTCTTCAACAAGCAGGGCCCGCTGGGCTCGGTGCTGCCGGGGATGTTCCAGGAGAGCCACTGGGAACCGGAGTTCGGGGTCGCCTCCCCCACCTCGTTCGAGGCCCAGGTGGCGTGCGCCGAGAAAGTCGTCGCCGATCTCCCCGAGGACCAGCCGCTGTTCCTCTTCGTGAACGTGTCGGCGCTGCACCAGCCCAACTGGTTCCACCTGCCCGGCGCCACCAAGGAGGCCGGCGACACGCGGGAGTCCCACGCGGCGGCCCTGGAGTACGTGGACCGGCACATGGGCCGGCTGCTGGCCGCTGCCTCCGCCCGCCGCCCGTGCCTCGCCATCGTCTGCTCCGACCACGGCACCGCGTACGGCGAGGACGGCTACACGGGCCACCGCATCGGCCATGACGTCGTCTGGACCATCCCCTATGCCCACTTCTTCCTCGACGAGGCCCGATGACCAGCGCCACCGCGACGGCCACCGCCGTCCGCCCGTACCAGCAGTACGTCTACGCCTATCCGCACAAGACCGCCTACCGCCCGCTGCCCCGTGCGCAGGCGTCGTTGCGCGATCTGTGGGCGGACGAACCGAAGGGCGCCCTGTCGCTCTACTTCCACATCCCGTTCTGCGAGGTGCGCTGCGGGTTCTGCAACCTCTTCACCCGGATCGGTGCGCCGGACGGCCTGGCCGGCGCCTATCTGGACGCGCTGGAGCGGCAGGCGTCCGCGGTGCGCGAGGCGCTGGGCGAGGGGGCGCGGTTCGCGAACGCGGCCTTCGGCGGCGGCACTCCGACGTTCCTGGAGGCGGCGGAGCTGGAGCGGCTGTGCGACCTGGCCGAGCACGCACTGGGCGCCGACCTGACCGCGATCCCCCTGTCGGTGGAGGCCTCGCCCGCCACGGCGAGCGCCGACCGGCTGGCGGTGCTGGCCGAGCGGGGCACCACGCGGCTGAGCCTGGGCGTGCAGAGCTTCGTGGACGCCGAGGCGCGCACCGCCGTACGGCCGCAGCGGCGGGCGGACGTGGAGGCGGCCCTCGGCCGGATCCGCGATGTGCGGATCCCCGTCCTCAACATCGATCTGATCTACGGCATCGACGGGCAGACCGAGGCGTCCTTCACCCGTTCCCTGGACGCGGCCCTCGCCTGGCGGCCGGAGGAGCTGTATCTGTATCCCCTCTATGTGCGCCCGCGCACCGGTCTCGGCCGACAGCGCGAGCGGGCGGCGTCCGGCAACACGGACCGGACGGTGTCCGCCGACGCGGAGTGGGACGAGCAGCGGCTGCGGCTGTACCGGCACGGCCGGGACCATCTGCTCGGGCAGGGCTACGAGCAGGTGTCGATGCGCATGTTCCGCCGCGCGGACGCCCCGGACACCGGCGCGGGCGACTACGCGTGCCAGACGGACGGCATGGTCGGACTCGGCTGCGGCGCGCGCTCGTACACCTCCCGGCTGCACTACTCGTTCGACTACGCGGTGGACATGCACCGCATACGCGGGATCATCGACGCGTACACCGCCCGTTCCGTGGCCGGGTTCCGGCACGCGGACTTCGGCTGGGAGATGACGGGGGACGAGAGTCGGCGCCGTCATCTGCTCCAGTCGCTGCTCCAGGCCGAGGGCATGCCGGTGGCCGGCTACCGGGCCCGGTTCGGCAGCGCGCCCGGCGACGACTTCGCGGCCGAGCTGGACCGGTTCGCCGAGCGGGGCTGGCTGGACGAGACGGCGGGCCCCGGCTTGCTGCGGCTGAGCCCCGAGGGTCTCGCGCATTCGGACGCGGTGGGCCCCGAGTTGTTCTCCGCCGCCGTGCGGGCGCGCATGGCCGCGTACGAGGTGAAGTGACGGCATACGCATGGACCTGACGATTCTCTACCGGGGCCCGCTGGCGTCGTGCGACTACGACTGCCCGTACTGCCCGTTCGCCAAGCGACGCGACAGCCGTGCCCAACTGACCGCTGACCGCGCCGCGTTGGAGCGGTTCGCCGGGTGGGCGGCGGAGCAGCAGGGGGACCGGCTCTCGCTGCTGTTCACGCCGTGGGGCGAGGGTCTGGTGCGGTCCTGGTACCGGCGGGCGCTCGTGGAGCTGAGCCGGCTCCCGCACATCCGCAGGGTGGCGATCCAGACCAACCTCAGCTGCCGCACCGACTGGCTGTCGGCCGCCGACCGGGACACGCTCGCGCTGTGGTGCACGTACCATCCGGGGCAGACGCCGTACGACCGCTTTCTCGCCAAGTGCCGTGATCTGGCCGCCCGCGGCATCCGGCACAGTGTCGGTGTGGTCGGTCTGCCCGAGCACCTGGAGCACGCCCGCCGGCTGCGCGCGGAGCTGCCCGAGCAGGTGTATCTGTGGGTCAACGCCGCCGAGGGACACACCTACACGGACGCGGAGGCCGACGAGTGGACGGCGCTGGATCCGCTGTTCCCCTACAGCCGCCATCCGCACCGCAGCGCGGGCCTGCCCTGCCGTACCGGGGAGTCGGTCGTGTCGGTGGACGGCGAGGGCACGGTGCGCCGCTGCCACTTCGTCCGCGCGGAGCTGGGGAACCTCTACGACGGCTCGTACCGGCGGGCCCTGCGTCCGCGGGCCTGTCCGCTCGCGGTCTGCGACTGCCACATCGGCTACGTCCACCTGGAGACGCTGCCGCTGTACGACGTGTTCGCGGGCGGGGTGCTGGAGCGGATACCGGCGTCGGCTCCGCGCTGAGAGCCGGCGCCGGTCCGTCGACGACGCCATCGCCTACGCGGCGGCGCACGGCGGTCCGTTCGACCGTAGGGTGCTCACCGCGCCGGCCGGTCGATGGCCGCACCCGCTCCGCCGCAGGACGTGATTGACGGAACCGGCGGCACGGGATGATCGTGGGCGGCATGAATGATCACCGTCCGGGCCCCGGCGCCCCCGCCGACTCCCTCCCGGCCACCTCCGCGCATCGCTCGGATGACGAAGCCGCGGAGGTCCGGCGCTTCTGGGGCCGGCTCGGGCTGCCCGGTCTGATCGACGTGCACACGCACTTCATGCCCGAGCGGGTCCTGCGCAAGGTGTGGGAGTACTTCGACGCGCGGGGTCCGCTGACCGGCGGGCTCGCCTGGCCGATCAGCTACCGGCAGCAGGAGGCCGAACGCGCGGCGGTGCTGCGGCGGTTCGGCGTCCGCGCCTTCACCGCCATGCTCTACCCGCACAAACCCGGTATGGCCCGCTGGCTGAACGGCTGGGCGGCCGACTTCGCCCGGCGGACCCCCGACTGCCTGCACACGGCGACCCTGTTTCCCGAGCCGGGCGTCGAGACGTACGTCCGCGAGGCGATCGAGGCGGGCGCGCGGGTGTTCAAGGCGCATGTGCAGGTGGGGGCGTACGACCCGGCCGACGAGCTGCTCCAGCCGGCCTGGGGGGTGCTGGCCGAGGCCCGGATCCCCGTGGTGATCCATTGCGGCTCCGGGCCCGCGCCCGGCAAGCACACCGGCCCCGGACCGATCGCGCGGGTGCTGGCGCGCCACCCGGAGCTGCGGCTGATCGTCGCGCATCTGGGAATGCCGGAGTACGAGGAGTTCCTCGGCCTCGCCGAGCGGCACCGGGAGGTACGGCTGGACACGACGATGGCGTTCACCGATTTCACCGAGGCGTTCATGCCGTTCCCCCGCCGGGTGCTGCCCCGGCTCGCGGAACTCGGCGACCGCGTCCTGCTCGGCTCCGACTTCCCCAACATCCCCTACCCCTACCTCCATCAACTCCACGCCCTGGAGCGGCTGGACCTCGGGGAGGAGTGGCTGCGGGCCGTGTGCCACGACAACGCGGCGGAGCTGTTCGGACGGGCGTGACACCGGCGCGGCGGCCCCGGAGCTGCCGGGCCGGTCAGAGATCCGGGTTGGGGTTGATGATCACCGTGGTGGCGCTGACGCCGTGGTAGTACATCTCCTCGCCCGACCAGTAGCCGTGGAACGACAACTCTCCCCCGTTGACGGTGTACATCCGGGCGGCGGCGGGCTCGAGCTGCTCCTCGTCGCCGGCGAATGCCTCCAGGGTGACGCAGTCGTCGCCGTCCCTGGCCACCACCGCGGCCGCGTGGAACTGGCTCATCTCCCTGTCTCCGGGTTTCAGCGCGACGATCACGAACGCCTGGCCCACCTGGGGGTTCGCAGCCTCGTCGCGGGCGCCGGTGAACTCCCTGGCCATCCGGCGGTTGGTCCCGTCGCTGGGCTGGCCGAAGAACTCGGTGCGCGCGCCCTTCTTGTTGCTGAAGGTGTCGATGGTGCTGGCGTACTGGCCGTGCGGCAGCTGGTTGACGCGGTTGTTGATGATCTCCTCGGCCACGTGCAGGCACTGGTTCAGCACATCGCCGCCCAGCGAGTAGCGGTGGTAGGTCGCACCCAGGAAGTCGGCCTGCTGGTTGTCCGACTGGAGGGCGGGGGAGATGGTGCCGAGGGCGTCGGCCCGTACCCACAGGTAGTGCGCTCCGTCGACGATGGCGAAGGCGCCGCCGGCCGAGACCCGCAGTTCCCCCATACCCTCCACGTCCTGGTCCGTGAAGCGCTGCACGGACCCTTCGGCCTCCGCGGCCGACCGGCCGGCGGTCTCCTCCCGCTCCTGCCGCGCGGCGGGCACCGGACCGGCGAGCACCCGGTGGGCGTTGGCCTCGGCGGCCCGCTCGAACCGGTCGGCGGGATCGCTGACCCGCAGTCCGTCGCCGGTCGGTGTGCCCGCGACCGGGCCCTGCCGCTGCTGGAGGACGTGGGTCAACTCGTGGGCGAGCGTGTGCCGGTCGGCGCCGCCGGGTCCGATCACCACATGGCTGCCGGACGTGTAGGCGCGGGCGCCGAGACCGGCGGCGGAGGACTGGGCAGTCGCGTCGTCATGGACGCGCACATCGGAGAAGTCCTCCCCGAACCGGGCCTCCATCTCCTGCCGGACCGGCTCCGCCAGCGGCCTTCCGGGAGCGCGCAACACCCCGTGCACGGCGGACCGTTGGACCGCCGCCTCCTCTTCGGCGCCGTGCCCGGCCGCCTCTTGGCTCCGGCGCAGAATCCGCACCACGGCCGCGTTGCCGACGCTGCGCTGGAGCGGCGCCAGCGCGCCCGGAGCCTGCCGCGCCGGGGCACTCGGAGCCGACGCCTTGCGGGTGCCGGTGCGCTCGGCCGCCTCCGCGGTGTCTCGGGCGTGCATAGAGGGCTCCTTCACTAGGCTCCTGCCCTCTGGATACAGGCCCGCGGCGGCGGACACCAGGTACCCGAGGGCAGAGCGGTTGCCCGAACGGGCGGTGGCGGGAGCACGGTTCGGCACGCCCCCGCGTACGAGGCCGCCGGTGCCCGCGCACCGCCCTCGGGCTCCGCGGTGATCGCGCAGCGGGAAAGGGCCTGGTCGGCGCGATCGGAGCGGTCCTCCCAGCGAGCGCGTCCGCGGGGCGCGCGGGGCGGGGGGCGAGGATCCGTACGACCGCCCCTCGAATGCCGGCGGCTTGCCGGAGTGGCGCCTGACCATGCGCGCGGCGGGCAGCCTCCGACCGTTCCTTGGCGGCAGATCCTGTCGGGAACACCCGGCGCCGCCCGCCCGGTTCCGGCCACCGGCGGGCTCAGAACAGCAGCACGACCTTGCCCGACAGACCGCCCGCCTCGAAGCGCTCGTGGGCCGCGCGCACCTGCGTGAAGGGGTAGTACGCGGCCACCCGTACCCTCAGCCGCCCCGCGTCGACCAGGCCGGCCAGTTCCGTGAGATCCTCGGCACTCTCCTGAACGTAACTCTTCGCGGCGCCCGGCACATCCGGCAGGGGCGCGTCGGAGACCGAGATGTACGACCCCCCGTCCGCGAGCGCGCTGGAGACGTCGACGCCCGCCGTGTCGAGCACGGCGTCGTACGCCCCCTTCGGAAGCTCCGCGGCGGAGTGCGTCACGGTCGACGCGCCGAACTCCCCGACCACCTCAGTGTGTTCGGGGCGGGAGACCAGGCCGTCGACCGGTACGCCCGCCTGCCGGGCCAGTTGGACCGCCAGGCCGCCCACGGCTCCCGCGGCTCCGGTGACCAGGAGCCGGGTGCGGCTCCCCAGACGAAGCGCCGCGAGGGCCTGTACCGTGGTGGTCCCGGCGAGCGGCAGCGTCGCGGCTTCCGCGAGGGTGAGCGTCGTAGGGGCGTGAGCGAGCAACCGTGCCGGCAGGCGCACCAGTTCGGCCCAGGTACCCAGGCCGGTGGCGAGCTGCGCGGACATCGCGATCACCCGGTCCCCGGCCGCGAACTCGGGCGCGGAACTCGCGACGACGATGCCGGCCAGGTCCCAGCCAAGCGTCGCCGGCAGGGCAGGGCCGACGTCCCAGGCGCGGGTCTTCCAGTCCACCGGGTTCAGACTGCTCGCGACCGTCCGCACCAGCACCTCACCGGCACCCGGCTCCGATCCCGGCTCCGATTTCAGCTCCGACTCCGGGGCGGCGACCTCTCGTACGGTGAGCACCTCGGGCCCGCCGTGGGCGTCGATCCGGACAGCACGCATGGCGACAACTCCTCAAGTTCCGGGCCGGGTCACGGCCGTGCGGGGACCGTCGTGGTCCCGCGTCGGAGCTCACGCTAAAGTCTGACATCGGTGTGAGAGTCAAGCCGGGGAGGGCCGGGATGCGCATCGGCGAGATGGTGCGGCGCACGGGGGTCGGCGAGCGATTGCTGCGCTACTACGAGGAGCAGGGCCTGCTGGCGCCGGAGCGCCTGCCCAGCGGGTACCGCGTCTACACGGACAAGGACGTCGAGACGGTCCGTCGCATCCGCACCCTGCTCGCCGCCGGGCTCACCACGGAGACCATCGCGAAGGTGCTGCCGTGCGTCCGCGACGAGGGTGAACGGCTGGTGCCGGTCTGTCCGGAGCTGGTCGCGGAGCTGCGCCAGGAGCGGGCGCGGATCAGCCGCGCGATCGACGACCTCCAGGCGTCGCGCGGCCTGCTGGACGTCGTCATCGCGGCGGGCCCGCGGCCGGCGGCGGCCTCACGGTAGGCCGGCCGCGACGCGCCGGGCATCCCACCGGGTCGGCTCACCCGGACCACCCGTTCCCCGGCCCGCTCTGTCGAAAGCCGTCACTCCGGCAGTGGTCCGGTGTCCAACTCCAGGAGTTCGCAGCCCAGGTGGTGCAGAGCGCGGTCTATCCCCGGCCGGGTGGCGAGCCGGGGGGTGCGGGCCACGTCGTTGACGACGGTGAGGACGCTCTGCACCCGGACGCGGGCCTCGGCCGGGGTCATGGCCGGGTGGACCGCGCCCAGCAGGTGCAGCCACTCGGCGATGTAGTCGCGCTGGAACTGCCGGGCGCGCAGCCGGTCCGCCTCCTGGAGGTGCTCGGCCTCGGTGGCGATCACCGTCACCAGATGGCGGGAGACCAGCGCGTTGCGGGTGTAGCGCCACACCAGGCGGCGCAGCGCACCCGCGTGGTCCCTCGCCGAGGCGAGCACCTCGGCCAGGTCGACCCACAGCCGTTCGACGCCGCGGTGCACGGCGGTGGCGAGGAGGTCGTGCTTGCTGGCGAAGTGGTGGTAGATGCTCTGTCCGGCGATCCCGACGGCCGCGCCGGTGTCCTCCAGGCTGACCGAGGCGTAGCCGCGCTCGGCGAACAGCTCGGTCGCGGCGGCGAGCAGCGCCTCCCGGCGGGAGCGGTGGCGCAACACGCCGTGCGGCGCGTCGAGTCGGGGTTCGCCGAGTCCGGGCGGGGTCGAGGTGGCGATCCGGTGCATCAGGCCCGCGACGAGATCGGGCTCCGTCAGTTCCACATGCTGGTAGGCGAGGCTCGCCGCCACGCCGAGCGTGCCCCAGGACAGCAGCTCGGTGTGGGCGGGGTCCAGCCCCGGCCGGGCGGCGGTCAGCTGGCCGGCGAGGGTGCGCCGGGCGGCGTGCAGCCGCCGGGTGAGCTCCGCGTGCTGCTCGGCGGGCAGATGCCGGGCCTCGCGCTGCCAGAGCACCCCCAGCTCGCGCCGGGCCAGCGCGGACCCGGCGAAGTCCTTCACCAGGACGTCGAGTTCGCCGGGACCCGCCGGGTACAGCCCGGACAGGCAGGAGTCGAGGGCCTCGGCGACGACGGCGTGCAGCAGTTGCTGCTTGCCGCCGAAGTGCCGGTACAGGGCGGAGGGGCCGATGCCGACGGCGGCCGCGATGTCGCTCATCGCCGCGTTGGCGTAACCGTCGCGGGAGAACAGCTCCCGCGCGGCGGCGATGATCAGCTCTCGCCGGTTGCGCGGACGCGTCGCCCGCACGAGCGGGGCGGCCGTCTCCCCACCGGGCCCGGCCGCCACCGTACAACTCGGGGCGGCCGATCCCGCACCGGACACCGATGGCCCCGCGCCGTCCCCCGGCGCCCCCGTTCGGACCGCGGCCGCAGCGGCCCCCGTGTCCGCCCCCGCTGCCTCCGCCGCGCCCGCGGGCGCGCTCCCCCGCTCCGTTCCGACCCCGATCCTCACCGGCACCTCCAGACAGGCCAGCCGACTCCTCCTGAACCCGTGGACCAGGGCCTTTCTTCCGGATCTTGCCGGGCTCGGCCGTAAGGCACCGCCAACCCGAGCCGACATGATCCGGAAGAAAGACCCTAGCCGAGTTCCAGCGAACGGCCGATGATCTCCTTCATGATCTCCGTCGTGCCCGCGTAGATCCGGCTCACCCTGCTGTCCTGCCAGGCGCGCGCGATCGGGTACTCCAGCATGTAGCCGTACCCGCCGTGCAGCTGGACGCAGGCGTCCATGACCCGGCCCTGGAGTTCGGTGCACCACCACTTGGCCTTGGCCGCGTCGACCACCGTCAACTCGCCCGAGTTCAGCGCCAGTACGCAGCGGTCGAGGTAGTGCTGGGCGATCTCGATCTCGGTGGACAGCTCGGCGAGGCGGTGCCGGGTCACCTGGAGGGAGCCGATCGGCTTGCCGAACGCCTTGCGCTCGCGCACGTACTCGACGGTCCACTCGAAGGCGGCCGTCGCCTGCGCCAGCCCGGCGATCGCGACCGACATCCGCTCCTGTGCGAGGTTGCGCGTCAGCGCGAAGAACCCCTCGCCCTCCTGCCCGAGCAGGTTGGCCGCCGGCACCCTGGCGCCGGTGAAGACCAGCTCGGCGGTGTCCTGCGCGTGCAGGCCGACCTTCTCCAGCTTCCGGCCGCGTTCGAACCCCGGCGTGCCGCGCTCCACGACGATCAGGCTGAGCCCGCGGTGCGGGTGCTCGCCCGTGCGTACGGCGACGACGACCAGGTCGGCGTTGATGCCGTTGGTGATGAACGTCTTCGCGCCGTCGATGACGTAGTGGTCGCCGTCGCGGACGGCCTTGGTGCGGATGCCGGACAGGTCGGAACCGGTGCCGGGCTCGGTCATCGCGACCGCCGTGATCAGCTCGCCGGAGGCGATGCCGGGCAGCCAGCGTGCCTTCTGCTCGTCGTCGGTCTGGTCGAGGAAGTAGGGCAGGACCACGTCCGCGTGCAGGGTCGGGCCGAGGATAGCCGGGATGGCGCCCACCCGCGCGCCCTCCTCGTGCAGGATCGTGTTGTAGCGGAAGTCCTTGATCCCCGCGCCGCCGAACTCCTCGGGCACGGCGATGCCGAGCGCGCCCAGCTCGCCCAGACCGGTGAACAGTGCACGGGGCACGATGCCGGCCTTGTCCCAGTCCGCGTAGTGCGGCACCACGTGCTTGTTGACGAAGGCCCGCACGCTCTCGCGGTAGTCCTCGTGCTCGGCTTCGTAAAGGGTTCGCTTCATGATCAGCTTTCTCAGAGGGATCGAGAACCGCGGTGGTGCCGCCGTGCGACCGAATGCGCCAGCGGAGACTACTCAAGATTCACTTGCGGCGGAAGTAGTGAAATGACGGCGGGTGAAGCGGGGCACTCCGGGACGGTGCGCCCCGCCGCCACACTGATCGAGATTCACAAAAGGTGTCGCCGACTGTGTGCCTGGTCACATCTCGTTCGACTATTGCGCTTTACTAGGACGTCCTAGTATTTCCCTGATCAGCGTCCCCCGACCTGTCCCGGAAGGCCCCCGATGAGCGAACTGCACTCCCCCGTGCACCCCGTACGCCTGGTCACCGCATCCGCTCTGTTCGACGGGCACGACGCGTCGATCAACATCATGCGGCGGATCTTCCAGTCCCAGGGCGCCGAAGTGATCCACCTCGGGCACAACCGGTCGGTGCAGGAGGTCGTGAACGCGGCGCTGGAGGAGGACGCGCACGGCGTGGCCGTCTCCTCCTACCAGGGTGGCCATGTCGAGTACTTCGAGTACCTGGTCGAGTCGTTGCGGGAGCGGGGCGCGGAGCACATCCGGGTGGTCGGCGGCGGGGGCGGGGTGATCGTGCCCGAGGAGATCACCCGGCTTCGCGCACACGGGGTGACCATCTTCTCGCCCGAGGACGGGCAGCGGATGGGCCTCGCCGGGATGATCAACTCGGTGGTGCGGGACTGCGACTTCGACCTGTGGGAGGGCAAGCCCGCCGACGTGGACGCCGTGCTCGCGGGCGACCGGTTCGCCACCGCCCGCGCCATCACGGGCGCCGAACTCGGCAAGCTGCCCACGGAGTTCATGGACCGGCTGCGGACCGCCGCGGCCGGGCGGGTGGTGCCGGTGCTCGGCATCACGGGCACCGGCGGCTCCGGCAAGTCCTCACTGACCGACGAGCTGGTGCGCCGCTTCCGCGTGGACCAGCAGGACAAGCTGCGCATCGCGGTGATCGCCGTCGACCCGACCCGGCGGCGCGGCGGGGGCGCGCTGCTCGGCGACCGGATCCGGATGAACTCCCTCGACGGCAACCGGGTGTTCTTCCGCAGCCTGGCCACGCGCGGCAGCCACGAGCTGCCCGAGCACCTCACCGATGTGATCGACGTGGTCAAGGCCGCCGGGTACGACCTGGTGATCGTGGAGACGCCGGGCATCGGCCAGGGCGACGCGGCGATCGTGCCGTTCGTCGACACCTCGCTGTACGTGATGACGCCGGAGTTCGGCGCCGCGTCCCAGCTGGAGAAGATCGACATGCTCGACTTCGCCGACGTGGTCGCGGTCAACAAGTTCGAGCGGCGCGGCGCCAAGGACGCGCTGCGCGATGTGAGCCGCCAACTGGTGCGCAACCGCGAGGCGTTCGACAAGAAGCCCGAGGACATGCCGGTGTACGGCACCTCGGCCGCGACCTTCCACGACGACGGCGTCACCGCCCTCTTCCAGCATCTGAAGGCGGAGCTGGACGGGAAGGGGCTGCACCTCCAGGAGGGCACCCTCGCCCCCGTCGACGTCCGCCACTCCTCCGGCATCCGCCAGGTGGTGCCCGCGGACCGGGTGCGCTACCTCGCGGAGATCACCGAGGCGGTCCGCGCGTACCACGCCGAGACCGAGGTGCTGGCCGAGGCGGCCCGGCGGGTGCAGCGACTCGACCTGGTCGCGGGCGAGCTGGCGGCAGCCGGTTCGGACGCGGACAGCGTGGCGGCGCTGCTCGCCGACGCCCGCAAGCAGCTCCCGCACGAGGTCGGCGAGCAGATCGAGAACTGGCCCGCCGTCGTCGCGTCGTACTCCGGCGACGAGCAGGTCGTGCGGGTCCGCGACCGGGAGATCCGCACCAGGCTGACCCGTGAGTCGCTGTCCGGCAACAGGATCCCCCGCGTGGCGCTGCCCCGGTTCACCGACCACGGTGAGCTGGTGCGGTTCTGGCGGCGGGAGAACCTGCCCGGCTACTTCCCGTTCACCGCCGGGGTGTTCCCCTTCAAGCGCGACGGCGAGGACCCGGCGCGGATGTTCGCCGGCGAGGGCGATCCGTTCCGCACCAACCGGCGTTTCAAGCTGCTCTCGGAGGGCCAGCCCGCCACCCGGCTGTCCACCGCCTTCGACTCGGTCACCCTCTACGGCCGCGACCCCGGCGAGCGCCCCGACATCTACGGCAAGGTCGGCACCTCCGGCGTCTCGGTCGCGCACCTGGAGGACATGAAGGCGCTGTACGACGGCTTCGACCTGACCGCGCCGACGACCTCGGTCTCGATGACGATCAACGGCCCGGCGCCCACCGTGCTGGCGTTCTTCCTCAACACCGCGATCGACCAGCAGATCGACCGGTTCCGCGCCGACGAGGGCCGCGAGCCCACCACCGAGGAGGCGGCGCGGCTGCGCGCCGACGCGCTGGCCGGCGTCCGCGGCACGGTGCAGGCCGACATCCTCAAGGAGGACCAGGGGCAGAACACCTGCCTGTTCTCCACGGAGTTCTCGCTGCGGATGATGGCCGACATCCAGGAGTGGTTCATCGCGCACAAGGTCCGCAACTTCTACTCGGTCTCCATCTCCGGCTACCACATCGCCGAGGCGGGCGCGAACCCGATCAGCCAGCTCGCGTTCACCCTCGCCAACGGCTTCACCTACGTGGAGGCGTACCTGGCGCGCGGCATGGACGTGGACGACTTCGCGCCCAACCTGTCGTTCTTCTTCTCCAACGGCATGGACCCCGAGTACTCGGTGCTCGGCCGGGTCGCCCGCCGGATCTGGGCGATTGCGATGAAGCGGAAGTACGGCGCCAACGAGCGCGCCCAGAAACTCAAGTACCACGTCCAGACCTCGGGCCGCTCCCTGCACGCCCAGGAGATGGACTTCAACGACATCCGCACCACGCTCCAGGCGCTCATCGCCATCTACGACAACTGCAACAGCCTGCACACCAACGCCTACGACGAGGCGGTCACCACGCCGACCGAGGAGTCCGTCCGCCGGGCCCTGGCCATCCAGCTGATCATCAACCGGGAGTGGGGCCTCGCGATGAACGAGAACCCGCTCCAGGGGTCGTTCATCATCGACGAGCTGACCGACCTGGTCGAGGAGGCGGTGCTGCTGGAGTTCGAGCGGATCAGTGAGCGCGGGGGCGTGCTCGGCGCGATGGAGACCGGTTACCAGCGCGGCCGCATCCAGGACGAGTCGATGCTGTACGAGCAGCGCAAGCACGACGGTTCGCTGCCGATCATCGGCGTCAACACCTTCCGCAACCCGCACGCGGAGGGCGCCGAACCGGGCGCCATCGAGCTGGCCCGTGCCACGGAGCAGGAGAAGCGCTCCCAGCTGGAGCGGGTGCACGACTTCCAGTCCCGGCACCAGCAGGAGGCGCACGCCGCGCTGACCGCCCTGAAGGCGGCGGCGGTCAACGGCGACAACGTCTTCTCGGTGCTCATGGACGCCGCGCGGGTGTGCACCCTCCAGCAGATCACCGAGGCGTTCTTCGAGGTGGGCGGCCAGTACCGGCGCAACGTCTGATGTAGGGCGAGGGGGGCGGGCCACGTGGGCCGCCCCCCTCCTGCCGTCACGCCTGGTACGCGAGCAGCGCCATCATCCCCGCCTCGCCGTGGTAGGCGTTGTGGCAGTGCAGCATCCACTGGCCGGGGTTGTCGGCGTCGAAGTACACGGACACCGTCCGGCCGGGCAGCACGATGGTGGTGTCCTTGCGCGGGCCGCCCGTGCCGAGCTGGTACGTGTGTCCGTGCAGGTGCATCGGATGCCACATGTCCGTCTTGTTGACGAAGTCCAGCCGGACCCGTTCGCCCTGCTCGACCAGGAGGGGGTGAGCGGCGGGGCGCTTCATGTCGTACCGCCTGCCGTTGATGCCCCAGTCGTACGTCGCCATGCCGCCGGTGAGTTCGATCCGGTGGACGCGGTCGGTCCTCTTCGTGTCCAGGCGGACGTCGTCGGCGGCCTTCAGCCCGGCGGCGGACATGATCATGCCGTCCAGTTCCTTCGGGCGGACGGTCGGTTTCGGCGCGGCACCGGAACCGGTGCGCACCAGCGCCATACCGCCGGCGTTCTTGCCCTCGGCGCGGGCGACCAGCGGGAAGACCCCGTCGGCGAGGGTGACGAGGACGTCGTACCGCTCCCCCATGCCCACCAGCAGCGCGTCCACCCGCTGGTGGGCGACCGGGAAGCCGTCCGTATGGGTGATGGTCAGCTGGTGGCCGCCGAGCGCGACCCGGTACGCCGTGTCGCCGCCGGCGTTGACGACGCGCAGCCGCACCCGTGTGCCGGGCTTGCCGGTGTAGACGTCGGGATCGGCCGGCACCCGCCCGTTGACCAGGTGGTACGGGTATGCGACGTCACCGGCGTCGCCGCCGAGCAGGCTGCTTCGGGCGCCCATGAGCATGAACTTCATCGAGCCGGACGACTGCCCGCCGCCCTTGCCCGCGGTGCCGCCGCCCATGTCCATGCCGCTCATGCCGCCCATGCCGTGGCCGGAGGAGCCACCGTGCCCCGGACCGCCGTGCCCGGCACCGCCCGCGTCCATGTCGCCCATGTCCATGTCGCCCATGCCGTGGCTCAGTTCGGCGAGGACCTGGTCGGGGGTGCCGGTGACGCCGTCGATCCAGTCGTCCAGGACGACGACCCACTCGTCGTCGTACGACAGCGGTTCCCGCGGGTCCTCCACGATCAGCGGGGCGTGCAGTCCCCGGTCGAGCTGGACACCGACGTGCGGGTGGAAGAAGTAGGTGCCGGGCGTGTCGGCGAGGAAGCGGTAGGTGAAGGTGTGCCCGGCGCGCACCGGGTCCTGGGTGGCCGGGGGCACGCCGTCCATGTCGGCGCGCAGGGCGATGCCGTGCCAGTGGACGGACGTCGTGGTCCGGTCGGGGAGCTGGTTGGAGAGTTCGGCGGCGAGGGTGTCACCGGCCGAGAGGCGGATCTCCCCGCCCGGCGTACGGCCGTCGTAGGCCCAGCTCTTGGCCATCACCTTCGCGCCGAGGTCGAGCATGGCGGGCGCCGCGGTCAGGGTCACCTCGCGCACCTTTCCGGTGCCCTTGCGCTTCCTCTCGGTGGTGGCCACCACCTTGCTGTCGGGGCTCACCAGGGCCGGCGCGGACCCGGAGCCGCCGCAGGCGGCGAGCGCTCCCGTCCCGGCGACGGCGAGACCGGCCAGCAGGGCGGAACGACGGTTGATGCTGTTCATGGGAATGCCTCTTCTCGGAATGCCGTTTCACCTGCGCGCATGCGGCATCGCCCCCACGGTGTACGGGGGTGCGGGCCGCGCGGTGCCGGCCTAGATCAGCAGTCGGGAGAGGCGGGCGAGATCCGGCGGCGCGCGGTGCGGGTTGCCCGGCAGGCCGCGCCGGGCGAGGACGCCACCCGGCGGGGCGCCTTCGGCGGTGTACGCCGGCACGGTCGGCGGCGCGATCCACTGCGGTGAGCCGACGGCACCGGAGGTGCAGTGCTGCGCGCCGGAGCAGGCGCCGCCCATGTCGTGATCCATGCCGTGGTCCATGACCGAGGCCGACGCGACCGTGTGCCGCCCGTCCCCGGTGGCGCGGTGCGCGGTGGCGCGGTGCGCGGTATGGGCCGTCCCGGACATCGCGGTCATGGTGGTCGCGGGGGCCGCGGGGGCCGCGGGTGCGGTGGGGACCGGGCCCACGTCGTGGTGGACCAGGACGACGAGAGCGGCGAGCAGCGTCAGCACGGCGGTCCGGAACCGGCGCACCGCGCCGCTCCGCGCACCCATCCGCCGGTACATCACCTGCCGCCATCCCCTTTCCGAGCCGCGCCCGCGGAGGCGCTCCTGCTGGCACGTCACTGTACCCCCTGGGGGTACGGGATCGGACGACCGGGGAGAAGGACCCGGCAGGACGTACGACCGCGGGGGTCCCTCGCCTCGCCGGAGCTCTCCGCCCCGGCCGGCGTCACCGCGGGTCAGGGCCGCCGGCCGCATCGGCGAGGTGACAGCGCCCTCCGCCGCTCCGGCGGCTGTCCAAGTGGTTACGGCACCCCGGCTTCGGCCGCCGCCGACCGGACGAGGCGGCTCCCCTGGCGCATGGACGCCATGACACCAACGCGCCAGATCAACCGTCGGCATTCCGCCGATATTTTGTTGCTCCACCACCACGCGGGAACCACGTCTCGGAGGCCATCAGCATGTGCAGGATCTTCGGCTCCTTCGCGGTCGCGGCCACCGGCGCCGAACTGGCCACCGTGTCGGCCCGGCAGCGGCACGGGGGGCCGGACGCCCGCGGGGTCCGCACCGGCCGCGGCTGGTCCCTCGGCTGCGACCGGCTCGCCGTGACCGACCCGGCGGGCGGCGCCCAGCCCTTCGCGCTGCCGACGGCACCCGGCGTGCTGGCCGTACTGAACGGCGAGATCTACAACCACCAGGAACTGCGCGGGCAGTTGACCGCCCGCGGCCACCGCTTCCCGGACCGCTGCGACGGCAGCCTGCTGCCCGCCCTCTACACCGAGTTCGGCCCCTCCTTCACCGACCGGCTGGACGGCATGTTCGCGATCGCCGTGCTCGACCTGCGCGAGCGCCGGCCCCAACTCGTCCTGGCGGTGGACGCGATGGGCATGAAACCCCTGCACTACCACCAGGGTCCGCGCGGCGCCCTGCGGTTCGCCTCCGAGATCCCCGCGCTGCTCGCCTTCGACGGAGTGCCCGCCGCGCCGCGCGAGGACACCCTCGACACCGTCCTGTCCACCCGGACGCCCTTCGGCACCGAGACCGCCCTGCGCGGCATCCGCGTCCTGCCGCCCGGAAGCCTCGCGGTGGCCCGCGGGGGCGAGGGGCTGCGGATGCTGCGCTGCGGGCCGCGCGCCGCGGCGCCCCGCGGCGGGCCGGCGCCGTCGGCCGCGGACGTGCGGGAGTCGCTGCGCCGCGAGGTGCGCCGGCTCGCCGACGTCGACGTGCCGCTGTGCGCCCTGACCAGCGGCGGCCTGGACTCGGGCCTGGTGACCGCCCTCGCCGCGGAGCGCACCGAGCCGCTGCACACCTTCCACCTCGGCTACCGCGGCCGGCTGCCGGGCGCCGAGCACACCTATGCGAAGGCCGTCGCCAAACGCGCCGGCACCCGGCACCACCAGGTCGTCCTCGATCCCGCCGAACTGCCCTCGCTGCTGACCCGCACGGTGCGCCATCTGGGCCAGCCGCACGCCGATCCGACGACCGTCAGCACCTACGCGCTGTTCCGGGCGGTGCGTGAGGCCGGGTTCACCGCGGCGCTCACCGGGGACGGCGCGGACGAACTCTTCGGCGGCTACGACCGCATCCGCGCCGCCCTGGCGGCGCCCGCCGGGTCCGACTGGACGGCGGCCTACGCCGACGCGCTGGCTGCCGCGCCCCGGCTGCTCCGGGAGTGGCTCTACACCCCCGAGTACCGGGCGTTCATCGCCGAACAGGGTTCCGCGGCCGACCGGGTCACGGCCGAGCTGCGCGCCTGCGGCACCGAACGGGCCGCGGCGCTCCAGCGGTTCGAGACGCGGCGCCGGCTGCCCGCGTATCACTTGCGGCGCGTGGACCATCTGAGCATGGCGTGGGCGGTCGAGGCCCGGATGCCGTTCTGCCAGCCGGGCGTGGCGGCCCTGTCCCACCGGCTGCCCGCCGAACTGCGCACCGGCAAAAGGGCGTTGTACGAGGCCGGGCGGGGACTGCTTCCGGCGGCCACGCTGCGGCGGCCCCATCAGCCTTTCACGCTGCCCCTGTCCGCGGTGCTCGCCGCCGACGGGCCGCTGCTGTGGGCCCTGCGCGAACTGCTCTCGCCCGCGCGGCTGCGGCGCACCGGGCAACTGCGCGCCGACCGGGTGCAGGCGCTGTTCGCCCGGCACGCCGAACGCCCCTCCGACCAGGATGCCCTCACCCTGTGGGCGCTCGGCGTACACGAGTTGTGGACCGATGTGGTGCAGGGCCTGCGGGTGTCGACCGGACTCGCGGCGTGACCGGCTCCGGGTGCCCGGTGTCCGCGGTGGGGCAGAAGCGGCGGCACGCTCCTGCCCCGGCGGCCGCTTCCTCCCGGAGGTGCAAAAGGGCCGTGGGCCGAGCCTAGCAGTTCATTTGAGTGGACCAAAGGTGTTGGCTTACCCAAAAAGGCGCGGCGTCTTATCCGCGCCATGGCGGGTCTACGACTCGAAGGAAACATGGACTCCGAGTCCAGGGAGGGCGATTATGGAAATGTCTTCGGAACACGCCCGGCGGCACGGGTCCGAGGACGAAGACCATCGCTCGTTTCCTGGAGGAAAAATTGTCCGCGCCTTCCCGCACCGCCGACTTCCGCACCACCGCCGGCAACAACTGGCCCAGCGCCACGCCCCCGGACAACAACTGGCCGACGGCGACCGCGGCGGTCTGACGCGGCGCGTTCCCCGGCGCCGGGTGAGCTGGACGGCCAGCTCACCCGGCCCCGCCCGTCGTCCAGTCGTCGTCCGCTCCTCATCCGGTCGCGGAAACCACCGGGCGGCAGTCCGGGCACCGGCCCTTGAAAACGATATCCGCGTCGCTCACATCCCAGTCCGGCAAATCCTTCCGCGGGAGCATGGGGGCGTGGTGTACGACGTTTTCCACGCGCCCGCACCGCACACACAGCGCATGCTGGTGCCGAGGGCCCGCGATTTCGAAAACAGCCGGCCAGCCAGGTCGCTCGAATTTCGCGACCAGACCGGCTTCCAGGAAATGCCGCAGCATTTCGTAGACGGCCTGGGAGGTGAGGGTGCCCAGCCGTTCGCGTGCCGCGGCCGTCAGGCTCTCGACGTCGAAGTGATCACCCGACGCGAGCACCTGAAGCACTTCCAGGCGCGCGCTGGTGACCCGCAGCCCCACGTCACGGAGTCGCCGGATCCCCGCCTCGCGCCCCTGAGCCACCGCTTCGCGCGCCATCTCCCCCGCCGGCTGGTGAGACCACAAGTCCGAACGCATCGTACCTCTCGGCTCACCAGGCGCTCGGGGCGCGCGAGGACGGCGACGGCCGGCAAGTCCCGCACCTGGCAGCGGTGTTCAGCCGAGCCAGCCGAGCCGCGCGGCCCGCACGCCCAGCTCGAAGCGGCTGGACGCGCCGAGTTCCTGCATCAACTCGGAGATCATCCGGCTCACCGTGCGCAGCGAGACGCCGAGGCTGCGCGCCACCTTCTCGTCCTTCATCCCGGAGGCGAGCATGCGCAGCGCCGCCCGCTGCTGCTCCGAGAGCCCGTCCCCGCCCCGCGCGGGCAGCGCCTGTTCCCCGTACGGCGTCGCGGTGTGCCAGCAGTGCTCGAACAGCGTCTGGTACGACCGCACGATCGCGGAGCCGCGCGCGAGGATGGCGCCGGCCGAGCCGTCCTCCGGGTCGACCGGAAGGATCGCGAACTGCCCGTCCGCGATGATCATATTCATGGGGACGACGGGCGACAGGCGCACCTGGACGCCCAGCTTCGCCTTCATCCGCAGATGCTCCGCGTCCTCGGGCACCGACGTCAGACGCTGGCTGAAGATGGAGCGGACCTGGACCCCTTTCTCGATCTGCCGCCGGTCCCGGTCGAGGGCGCGCTCGGGGATCTCCCGGCCCCGCGCGATCGGATGCATCGAGGCGAGGTTGCTCTGCACCGTCACCGTGATGTCCTCCAGCACCTGCTGGATACGCCGGTAGTCCGAGAGGATCTCGATCTCCACGCCGACCGTGCGGGCCAGCGTCTCCGTGTGCAGGAAGTTGCCGGCGAGCGTCTTCAGCGTGTGGTGCGCCCGGTCGGCCTGCTCCAGGTGATCGCGCAGCCGGGTGCGCTCGCGCTCCAGCAGCCGCAGCAGGGCGACCTCGGGGGCGATGACCGTGACGACGTCGCTCTCGGCCTCGTCCGGCGCGTCGGGTTCGAGGCGGTTGGCGTGCAGTCGACTGGTTCGCACGATCAGACCGAGGTCGATCAGTTCCGTACGGCAGCGCCCGAGGTCGGCCTCCGACAGACCCATGTCGCAGGCGGCCTTGCGCAGGCTGGACGCCCCCCGTGCCCGAAGATGCCGGTAGAGAGTGAGAGCCAGATCAGTGGATTGCACCCCCGCACCGCCACTGCCATTGATCACCGCGACGCAGCCCCCCTTGTGATTGCGCGAAGCTCTCTCATCACACCTTGTCACAGAGGGGGCCGCAGATCTCCGATGCTGCTTAGTAATGTGACGGTCGTCACGCGCCGGTGCGGCAGGGATGCGCGTTCACGCCAATACGCGGGTAGGCCGGGGCCGTTCACCGCGTCGGCTCACAGCGGCCTCTGCGGTGGAGCCTCGTCCGCGAGCCGGTGACCCGAGGCGCGCAGGGCTGCCGCCAGGACGGACACGTCCTCCGGTGACATGTGCCGAACGAAGTGCTGGAGCGCGGCCTGCCGGTTCCCGGTGCTGCCGAGCGCCTCCTGCATCAGGCTCGCGGTGTACTCCTCGCGGCTGCGCAGCGCCTCGTACAGCCAGGCGCGTCCGGCCTTCTCGCGCCGGAGCATGCCCTTGCGGTGCAGGATGTCCGCGACCGTCATGACGGTCGTATAGGCGACCGGGCGGGTCCGGTTGATGTCGTCGACGACTTCCCGGACCGTGGCGGGCCGTCCCCAGTTCCAGAGACGGTCCATGATTTCGGCTTCCAGACCACCGAGCCGTCGCACCTGTTCCCCTCCGCCGCCCGTCACCGAGGCGCTTCACATCGTAGGACAAGCCTTCCGGATGTGGCATCGCTCCGATCGCGCCCCCGCACCCGATGGTGGGACGCGAGCGGATCAGTCCCCGGCCGAACGGGTGCTCATTCCCCCCGAGCCGTGGAAGTAACCGGTGTTTTGTGTGCTTGCCATGACGAAGCAAGGGCATTCGGTGGCCAGGAGGTTGATAACTATGGTTCCCCTGATTCTGGTTCTTCTGCTGGCCCTGATCCTCTTCGGCGCGGGTTTCGCCCTGAAGGCGCTGTGGTGGATCGCGGTGATCGTGCTTGTGGTGTGGCTGCTGGGCTTCCTGGTCCGGCCCACCGGGAGCGGCGGCCGCCGGGGGCGCTGGTACCGCTGGTAGGCGAGACGGGCCGCCTCGCCAGACGGTAGGCGACACGGACCTCGCGGTACTCCCGGCCGGCGGCAACGCGGTCGGAGAGGTTGGCCCGCTCGCTGCGGGAGGAGGACTCCCGTACGCCGTCGCCGGAGAGCGTACGGCGGTCCGGGGCGCCTCGAACGAGATGTCCCATTCCGGGGATCCAGCGGAGCCGCGCGCGGCAGGTGATCGTTTCACCGGCCCCGTGGCGGCTCCGCCGGGTCCCCGGCGGTCGTTCGTTCACGGGATTCGTCCCGTGACTGCCGGGCACGGCGGCGGACAGGACGCTCCGGCCGCTCGTCGCCGCCTCTGCCCCGCCCCGGCGCCCTTGCTCACGCCCTTGCCGTCACGGGTACGGCGTGTGCGGGCGGTGGTACCGGCCTCGCCCGGCGTCACCGCCCTCCCCCGGCGGCCCTCCTGGCCAACCGCGCGGTCTGCCGGATCGCCCTGCACTCGGCCGCCTTCCCCGCCACGCCGACCACCTCATCTGCGGCAGCGCCCGCCTCCCGCACGGTGCGCCCCACGTCCTCGACGGCCCCACCCGCGCCCGCGCCGACATCCCGCACCGCCGAGCCCGCGCCCCGGCCCACATTCCGAGCCGCACTCCGAGCTGCGCCTGCGCCTCCACGCCGGAGATCCCCAAGTGCACCCGTCGCCGTCCTCGTACGGTGTGCCGACGCGCGGGACCCCGGCGGCGCCGTACCCGGCCGCACGACCGCGAGGTGGCGGCGGGCCGGTGCGCCGGACGGGTGACCACGGCGGACCGGTGACCACGGCGGACGCGTCGCCCGTCGCGGACCGCGGACCCGCCCGGACTGCGCGGGCCGCCGGGCGACGGTTCAGGACGCGAACGCGTCCACCCCGGTCAGCTCGGCCGACAGCGTCCACAGCCGGGCCGCCTGCTCCGGGTCGATCGCCCACTCCTTGACGCCTTCGCGGGCGTCGCCCTCCGGGGCGGGCTCGGCGATGTCGCAGTCCTCCAGGTAGAGGCCGCCGAGACCGTCGAGCTGCGGGGAGGTCGCCGCCCAGACCTGGGTGGCCGCGCCCTGCTGCGGGGTCTTGAACGCCTCGGGGTGGAGCAGGTTGCCGTGCTCGTCGATCCAGCCGCGCTCGATCATCTCCTCCTGCGCGAGGTGCCGTTGGAGCGGGGTGAGGATGCCGCCGGGGTGCAGGGCGAAGGCACGGACCCCGGCGTCGCGGCCGAGCTTGTCGAGATGGACGGCGAACAGGACATTGGCGGTCTTGGCCTGGCCGTACGCCTGCCACTTGTCGTAGCCGCGCCGCCAGTGGACGTCGTCCCAGCGGATTCCGGAGGCGTGGTGGCCGCGCGAGGACACGGAGACGATCCGCGCGCCGCCCGGCGCGATCGCCGGCCACAGCCGGTTGACGAGGGCGAAGTGGCCGAGGTGGTTGGTGGCGAACTGCGCCTCCCAGCCGTCTCCCACCCGCGTCTCCGGGCAGGCCATGATCCCGGCGCTGTCGATCACGATGTCCAGGCTCCGCCCGGAGGCGAGGAACCGCTCCGCGAAGCCGCGCACGCTGTCCAGGTCGCCGAGGTCCAGCTCGTCCACCTCGACGCCGGGCAGCCCGGCCAGTGCCTGCTCGGCGGTCTCGGGACGGCGCGCCGGTACGACGACCGTGGCGCCGGCCTTGACGAGCGAGCGCGTGGTCTCCAGCCCGATCCCCGAGTAACCCCCGGTGACGAGGGCGAGTTTGCCGCTGAGGTCGATGCCCTCCAGGACCTCGTCGGCGGTGCTGGTGGCGCCGAAGCCGGACCCGATCTTGTGCTGTGCAGTACTCATACCGGGAACGCTACGAATTGGAGTGCTCTCCAAGTCAAGTACCGCACCGAGCGCCGGCCGGGAGCGGTCGCCCGGCCGGCTGGCCCTCGGCTGCCCACCACCGCGACCGGCCCGGCGCCCCGGGGACCCGGACATGCGTCAGGGCCTGCGATCCACGGCGGATCGCAGGCCCTGACCGGTCGCCCAGGAGGCCCTGAGCGCGCTACTTGCCGGTGTCCTCGTGGGACAGTTCGAGGTCGAAGTCCGTGGTGCCGCCCGCGTCCACGCGGACCGACCCGGCGACCGGGGCGTACCCGCTGGCGATCACGGTGTACTCGCCGAGATCGAGGTCGGTGAACCCGTAGGCGCCGTCGGGGCCGGTGGTCGCGGTGCCGAGCACATTGCCGGCCGCGTCCAGCAGCGTCACCTTGGCGTCGTCGAGCGGGCCGCCGGTGGCGGCGCTGACGACTCCGTGCAGTCGGGCACCGGCTTCGAGACGGATCTCGCAGGGCTCGCAGGCACCGGGCGTCACCTCGACGGGGACCGCGGCCGGGCGGTAGCCCGGCGCGTTCACGGCGAGGGTGTAGCTGCCCGGAACCAGGTTCGCCAGCGAGAAGCCGCCGTCGGCCGCGGAGGTCGCGGAGGCCACGACCTCGCCGCGCAGATCGGTCGCGACCAGCAGGGCACCCGGCAGCGGGTTCCCCTGAGCGGCGTCCCGGACGGACCCGGCGAGCGCGGCGCTGCTGCCGGTGAGCACGAGGTCGCAGACCACCGGATCGTCGCCGACCAGCACGGTGACGGCCTGCGGCTGACGGGCACCGGCCGCACCGATCAGCACATAGGTGCCGGCGCCCGGCACCGACAGCGTGTACGCGCCGTCCACGCCGCTGACCGCGCGGTCGAGCTGCCGGCCGCGGACGTCGATCAGGGTGATCGCCGCCTGCGGGACCGGGGCGTCCGTGCCGTCGAGGACCCGGCCGCGGACGACCTGTCCGGCCGGCACGGATGCGACGGCCGCGGGGGCGTCCTCGACGAGCGGCGCGGCAGTCGCCTGGCCGCTGTCCGCCGCCACGGCGCTCACCTGGGCGTCCTTCACATCGGCGTCCTCGGCCGGGCTGCCGTTCGCCTCGGCGGCCCGTGCCTCCAGGCCGGACACCTTGCGCAGCGGCACCTCCTTGGTCCACACGGCGACCAGGAAGCCGAGCACCATGATGGCCGCGGCGCACAGGAACACCACGTGCATCGCGTCGGTGAAGCCCTCCTTGAAGGGCTGGGCCAGCCGCGGGTCGAGCTGCTGGATGAAGGAGGAGTCGTCCAGCACGCCCGAGCCGCTGCCGCTCGCGGCGGGGTGCTTGAGCATGTTCAGCACGGGCGCGTTGGCCGGGTCGGAGCGCACGGCCGGGTCGTGCAGGGCGGCCTGGAACGCGGGCGTGCGGGCGGCCGCCCGGAACGCGGAGCTGATCTTGTCGCCGACGGTGCTGAACAGCACGGACAGGAAGATCGCCGTACCGGCGGTGCCGCCCATCTGGCGGAAGAAGGTGGCCGACGCGGTCGCGACGCCCATGTCCTTGGGCTCGACGGAGTTCTGCACGGCCAGGGTCAGGATCTGCATACAGCCGCTGAGGCCGAGGCCGAACAGCGCCATGTAGGCCATGGTCTCCGGCAGCGGGCTGTCCCACTGGACCCGGTAGTGGAACAGCAGCATGGCCGCGATCAGCAGGACCGTGCCGATGACCGGGAAGATCTTGTACTTGCCGGTCTTGGCGATGATGCGGCCGACCACCATGGTGCCGGCGATCATGCCGACCATCAGCGGCAGCATCAGCAGGCCGGACTTGGTGGGGCTGACGCCCTTCACGATCTGGAGGTACAGCGGGACCATCATCATCCCGCCGAACATGCCCATACCGATGAGGATGGACAGCAGGCTCATCTTGCTGAACACGGAGCTGCGGAACAGGCGCATCGGGATCAGCGCCTCGTCGCCCATGGCCCGCTCCACGAACACCCAGGCCACCAGGCCGACCACGCCGACGGCGTAGCAGACGTACGACCTGGTGGAGGTCCAGCCCCAGGTCTGGCCCTGCTCGGCCACGAGCAGCAGCGGCACCACGCCGATGGCGATGGTGAGCGCGCCCCACCAGTCGATGCGGTGCTCGCGCCGGGTGTGCGGAAGGTTCAGCACCTTGGCGACGACAAAGAGCGCGATGATGCCGACCGGGACGTTGACGAGGAACACCCAGCGCCAGCCCGTGATGGCCAGGATGCTGCTGCGACCGGCCAGGAAGCCGCCGATCAGCGGGCCGAGGACGCTGGAGGAGCCGAACATGGCGAGCATGTAGCCCTGGTACCGGGCGCGCTCGCGGGGCGGCACGATGTCACCGATGATCGCCAGCGCCAGCGACATCAGACCACCGGCGCCGATGCCCTGGAAGGCGCGGAAGGCCGACAGCTCGTTCATCGAGGTGGCGAAGGAACAGGCCGCCGAGCCGACGATGAAGATCGTGATGGCCGCGAGGAAGAAGGGCTTGCGGCCGTAGAGGTCGGACAGCTTGCCGTACAGCGGGGTGCTGATGGTCGACGTGATCAGGTAGGCGGTGGTGACCCACGCCTGAGCGCTGAGTCCGTGCAGATCGTCCGCGATGGTGCGGATCGAGGTGCTGACGATGGTCTGGTCGAGGGCCGCGAGGAACATGCCCAGCATGAGACCGCTGAGGATCGTCATGATCTGGCGGTGCGACAGCCGGCCGGCCGGTGGTGGCGGCGCGGATATCGCTGGGGTTCCCCCGCGGGCCGGGGACGCGGACATGGTCATGCGTGCAGATCTCCTTGCCTAACCTCGCCCACCGGGCGCTGCCCGGTCCCGAGGCTCGTGTACGTGCTGTCCACCAGGTCGTCGTTGAGGCGCTTCAGCAGACGGGTGAGATGGGCGCGGTCCTCGGCCGGCCACGGCTCCAGGAGCCGGATCAGCTCCGCCTCGCGGCGGCGTACGGCGCTCTGGTACGCGGCGCGTCCGGCCTCGGTCGCGCTGAGCAGCGAGCCCCTGCGGTCCTCCGGGTCGGGGTGGCGTTCCACCAGCCCCCGGTCCACGAGCGAGCGCACCTGCCGGCTGACCGTCGACAGGTCGAGGAAGACGTCCGCCGCCAGATCGGTCGCGCGGCGCCGCCCGTAGGTCACCAGGCGGGCCAGCAGCACGCGGTCGGCGGCCCCGCACTCGACGCCGGCACGCTGCGTCCAGGCGGCGAAGTGCCGCATGAGGCGCACCATCTCGGCCCCCAGGCCGGACGCGGCGGCCTCGGCGCTCACGGCCTCCTCGCTCGCGGTCCCGGTCCCCCCAGCGGACATACTCACCGCCGCGCTCCCGGCCGCCGTCGCGGTCGTGCCCGCCGTCGCACGGGCGGACGGTACGTCGTCAGGGCGCGCGTCGTCGGCCCGCACGGCGTCCACCCGTACGGCGCCCTCCTGCCCTCTGCGACTCTCGGTGCCGATCATCACTCACATTCCGTTGCTTGCGGCTACCAAGTGAGTGTAGAGCCTGGCCGACACCCCGTGTACGCCGGTGTCGGGTCACGCTTCGGCAATACGACGGGCCGGGCGGTGGGGGGTGCAGGGTACCCGGCCAGCCTGTGTGCCAGGACCGCGCTCCCCGCTGGCCGGGCATCGCGGTACGGCCGCGCCGCCGGGCGGACCGGGCTCTAAGGTGACCGCTGCCGCGCCGGGCCCGTCGGGGACGGGACGCCGGACGGACGCGCGCGCGGGTGACGGCGGGGGGGTGCCACACGGCCGGGTCGGGTCGGGCCGGTTACGGGGGCGTGCGGCGCATACAGGGAGCGCGCACGACGCGTCGTGCATCCGTAGCCCCGCATTCCCGGAACGTTCAGCTCTCCTCCCTGCCAGGGTTCTTCGGCACCCGCCTACGGTCCTTGCGGTCTTCGAGGAGGGGTTCATGGACGCAGTGCTCGCGGTGCGGGCGCGCGGGATCACGAAGTGCTTCGGTGATGTGGTCGCGCTCGACGGTGTCGACCTGGACGTGTCCCGGGGTCGGATCCATGGCCTGGTCGGGCCGAACGGGGCCGGGAAGACGACGCTGCTCGGCCTGCTGCTGGGGCTCGCCGTCGCCGACGCGGGCACTCTGGACATCCTCGGCGTGCCGGTCGGGCGTCCACTTTCGGCCGTTGACGGAGTGGCCGGATTCGTCGACGGTCCCGGCCTGTACCCGTCGTTGACCGCCCGGCAGAACCTGGCCGCGCTCGCCTCGCTGCGCGGACGCGACGCGCGCACGGCGGGGATCGGGGACGTGCTCACCGAGGTCGGGCTGCGCGATGTCGCCGACGACCGGGTGCGCGGCTTCTCGCTCGGCATGCGGCAGCGGCTCGGGCTCGCCGCCGCCCTGCTCACCCGGCCCCGGCTGCTCGTCCTGGACGAGCCGTCCAACGGCCTCGACCCCTCCGGCAAGCGGCAGGTGCACCGGGTCCTTGCCCGGCTCGCGGCGGACGGCACCGGCGTGGTGCTCTCCAGCCACCGGATGGACGACGTCGAGGCGCTGTGCTCCGAGGTGACCATCATCGCCACCGGACGGGTCGTCTTCTCCGGACCGCTCGCCGAACTGGCCGCCGGGAACCGCGAGTTGGAGTACCGGCTGGTCACCTCCGACCCCGCGGCCGCGCGCCGGCTGGCCATCGAGGCGGAGGGCGTCCGGGTCGTCGAGGGCGGCGGCCCGCGGTACGGCGGCGAGGCGTTCGTCGTACGGGCGTCGGTGCCCGCGCTCGACCGGCTCGTGGACCGCGTGGTGCGGTCGGACATCGCGGTGCGCGAACTGGCGCCGGTGGTCTCGCCGTTGGAGGCAGCCTTCCTCGCGCTCACCGAACAGCAGGACCAGCGGGACCAGCAGGAGGCCGGCCGATGACCGCGACGCCGACGGCGGAGCGCCCCGCCCCCGCCCGGCCGGTCTCCGTGTGGCGCGGTTACCGCTTCGAGCTGGTCAAACTCGTGTCGCAGTGGCGGATCCGGCTGCTGGTGCTCGCCTGCTGGGTCGTCCCGGCGGTGTTCGTCGCCGCGGTGAGCGTGCAGAGCACCCTGCCCTCCGACACGCTGTTCGGGCGCTGGATGCACGCCACCGGCTGGGCGGGGCCGCTGGTGGTGCTCGGTTTCGCGGGCACCTGGGCGCTGCCCCTGCTGACCTCGCTGGTCGCGGGTGACGTGTTCGCCGCCGAGGACCGGCTCGGCACCTGGCGCCATCTGCTGGTGGTCGTACGGTCGGCCCGGCGCATCTTCGCCGCCAAGGCGCTGGCGAGCCTGACCGTCATCCTGCTGCTGGTGGCCGGGCTGGCCGTCTCCGGCGCGGTCGGCGGTCTGCTGGCGGTCGGCGATCAACCGCTGGTCGGTCTCGACGGCCGGCTGCTCGCACCCTCGGACGCCGCCGTCAGGGTCCTGCTGGCCTGGGTCGCCGTCCTCGCGCCGACGCTGGCGCTCGCCGGGATCGGGCTGCTGGGCTCGGTGACCCTGGGCCGCTCCCCCATGGGCCTGCTGCTGCCCGCGGTGGTGGCGCTCGCGATGCAGCTCGCGCAGATGCTGCCGCTGCCCCTGGCCGTGCGTCTCGCGCTGCCCGGTTACGCCTTCATCGCCTGGAACGGCCTGTTCACCAGCCCCGAGCAGGTCGGCCCGCTGCTCATCGGCGTCGCGGTGAGCCTTGCCTGGGCCGTCACCGCGACCACGTTGGCCTCCGTGCTGTTCCTGCGGCGCGACTTCACCGACCAGGACTACGACGGCTCGGGCCGGCGCGCGGTGACGGCGGGAGTGCTGCCGCTCGTGGGCCTGCTCGCCGTCTCGGCCGCCGTCATCGCACCGGCGACCGGCGTGTCGGGCTCCGGCATCGAGCAGGACAAGGTACAGCGCTCGCTCGCCACCGCCTTCGCCCACCTGTACCGGATGCAGACCCGGCAGCTCCACCGGCCGGCCGTCACCGAGGAGCAGCTCAGGGCCACGGCAGCCTGCGACAAGGGCAGCGACACGGTCGCCGCCCGCGGTCCGGGCAACGACTGGCGCTGCGTCGTGTCCTGGCATCTCCCCGGCGTCGAGGCCACCGGTACGGCGGTCTACCAGCTCGACGTCACCTCGGACGGGCGGTTCGTCGCGGACGGCGACGGACCGAAGGAAGTGAACGGCTACTTCCTGGTGCGCACCCCCGAGGGGGACGCGCCGAACCCGCTGTGGCAGTTCGACGGGAACGTCGGGCTGCTCCCCACTTCGAAGGGATAACCCATGCAGGTAACACGCCGCAGGCGTGTCCGGAAGGAGCGCCGGGGCTTCCTGTCCAGACGCTCCGGCCGCCGGATACCGCTGGTGACCGCTGTGACCTCCGCGCTCGCGCTCGTCGCCGCCGGTGCCGCCTTCGCGCAGACGCACCAGTTCGGCACCCAGCAGGTCGGCCAGGTCACGCACAAGGGCCAGGTGATCTCCAGCGACCAGTACCTCGCGCCGTACGGCGAGCACCTGGTCGTCGACAACGGCAAGATCATGTCGTCCACGGTCAGCCCGGACGGCACCCACCTCGCCGCCTCCGTCGCCGACGGCGGCGCCGCGCTGGCCGTCGTGGACCTGGACGGCTGGAAGGTGCAGCAGGTCGTCGGCAGCGCCGCGTCGTCCAGCCCGCGCATCAAGGGCAACGACGTCGGCCAGGAGGGTCCCACCTACTCCCCCGACGGCAAGCAGCTGTGGCTCGGCCAGGCCGACGGCTACACCCGCTTCACCGTGAACGCGGACGGCACGGTGGCCGACCCCGCGTACATCAAGATCCCCGCGGACGGCACCAAGCGCGCGCTGGTCGGCGCCGCGGTGTTCTCGGCCGACGGCTCCACCGTGTACTCGGCGGTCAACGGCCAGAACCGGGTGGTCGCCATCGACGCGGCGACCGGGGCCATCGAGCAGAGCTGGCCGGTCGGCAACGCCCCGCGCGGCCTGGTGCAGGTCGGCGACAAGCTGTACGTGAGCAACGAGGGCGGACGCCCGGCGAAGCCCGGCGACACCACCATCAACTCGTACGGCACCCAGATGCCGGCGGACCCCAGGACCGGTGCCACCACGACCGGCACGGTCAGCGTCATCGACCTGGCGCACCCGTCGCAGCCCCCGAGCAGCATCGACGTCGGTCTGCACCCGACCGCGCTGTACGCCAGGAAGGGCGCGGTCCTCGTCACCAACACCGCGACCAACGACGTCTCGGTCATCAGCACGGCCAACGACAAGGTCGTCCAGACGATCTCCACCCAGCCCTGGCCGGAGGCGTCGGTGGGCTACGAGCCCGACGCGGTGGCCCTCACCGGCGACGGGCACCTGCTGGTGACGCTCGGCCGGGCCGACGCGGTCGCCGTCTACCGCTACACCAGCCCGCAGGAGCCGGTGAGTTACATCGGTCTGCTGCCGACGGACTACTTCCCCGCGGAGATCGCGAGCGTCGGCGAGCAGGTGGTGGTCTCCAACACCCGCGGCATCGACGCGCTGCGTCCCACCACCGCCGCCGGGCACGCCACCCACGACACCACGTCGAGCGTGCAGCGCTTCACGCTGCCCGACGACAGCGTGATCCGGGCCCAGACGTCCAAGGTCTTCCAGCAGAACGGCTGGACCGCCGGCTCGGTGCGGCTCGCCAAGGGCAGGAGCGACGCCAGGCCGGTGCCGGTGCCGGCGCGCCTGGGCGACCCGTCGACGATCAAGCACGTCTTCCTGATCGTCAAGGAGAACCGCGCCTACGACCAGGTGCTCGGCGACATGCCGCAGGGCAACGGCGATCCGGCGCTGGCGGAGTTCGGCGAGAACGTCACGCCCAACCAGCACGCCATGGCCGCCCAGTTCGGTCTGTACGACAACACGTACGACATCGGCACCAACTCCGCCGAGGGCCACAACTGGCTGATGCAGGCGGACGACCCGGAGTACTCCGAGTCCTCCGCCGGTGAGTACGCGCGCAGTTACGACACCGAGGACGACGTCCTCGGCCACCAGAAGTCCGGGTTCCTGTGGACCGGGGCGCAGGCGGCGGGCAAGTCGGTGCGGGACTTCGGCGAGTTCCAGCAGTTCCTGACCAAGCCGGCGGGCTCCAGCTGGCAGAACCTGTACTGCGACGCCAGGAACATGGACGCGACGGGGCAGGGTTCCGCCTACAGCCTGTACTCGTCCTCGCCGATCCCGTCGCTCAACGACGTGTCGGTGCACGGCTTCGCCAAGTTCGACACCAGTGTCCCGGACGTCTACCGGGAGCAGGTCTGGAAGCAGGACTTCGAGAAGAACGGTCCGGCGGACCTGAACATGTTCTGGCTCTCCAGCGACCACACCGGTGGTCCGGCGAGCGCCGCGGCCCAGGTCGCGGACAACGACCTCGCCACCGGCAGGATCGTGGACGAGATCTCGCACAGCAGGTACTGGAAGGACTCGGCGATCTTCGTGGTCGAGGACGACTCCCAGGGGGGTCTCGACCACGTCGACGGCCACCGTGCCCCGATCCAGATCATCAGCCCCTGGGCGCAGCACGGCAGGACGGACAGCCGCTACTACTCGCAGATCACCGTGATCCGCACCATCGAGCAGATCCTCGGGATCCACCCGATGAACCAGAAGGACAGCGCGGCCACCCCGATGGCCGGGGTGTTCACCTGGCATCCCGACTACACGCCGTTCACCGCGCTGCCCAACCGGACCTCGCTGACCGACGGTCTGAGCACCCCGCCGTCGTGCGGTGTGGACACTCCGGCGCCGCAGGACCCGAAGGCCGCCGCGGTGCCGGCCACGAAGGTGCCGGCGGCCGAGAAGCCGCTCGCGGCGCAGTGGGACGCCTGGAAGTCCAAGCAGCGGCTGACCGGGCCGAACGCGGTGCCCGACTACGCCAACCCGGCCCAGCTGAACCACTACACGTGGTACCAGACCCACAACTGGGCCAAGCCGTACCCCGGTGAGAAGAAGCTGTACGCACCGGACGACGTGCCGGGCGCGTACCTGCCGTCATCGGAGAACGACGGCTGACGCGGCCCGAGCGGACATGAGGAGATCCCCGGCCGGCGTCACGACCGACCGGGCGCAGGGGCCCCGGCCTGCGTCACCGTCGGCCGGGGGCCCTCTGACTGTTTCCGGTGGGGTGTGCCGGTGCAGGGTTCTTCCATGGCTGATCCTCTTGCTGGAACATGGCCGGCCGGATATCGCGTCCGCCCGGCCACCACCTCGGACACCGGCGCGGTGCACCGTCTGGTCACCGCGTGCGAGCGCGCGCTGCACGGCCGGGCCACGACCGCCGCCGATCGCATCGCGGCCGATCTCGGCATGGCCGGCGGCGAGTCGGCGTGTGACACGGTGCTGGTCACCGACCACGGCCGGAACCCGGCGGCCTGGGGCTGGATACGGGGCCGGCGCGCCACCGTCCATGTGCACCCCGAGCACCGGCACCGGGGGCTCGGCGCCGCGCTCCTCGCCTGGACGGAGGCGCGGGCACGGGAGCTGGGCGGCGACCGGCTGGCCCAGACGGTCTCCGACAGCGATCTCGCGGCCACGGCGCTGCTGCGCTCGGGCGGGTACGCCCGGATGGTCAGCGAGTGGCTGCTGGAGATGCCGCTGCCCGAGGAACCGGAGGTGCCGGAGCCGCCCGCCGGGATCACGGTACGGGCGTTCCGCGCGGGCGACGAGGAAGCCGCGTACCAGCTCACCGAGGACGCGTTCGACGAGTGGCAGCAGCGGCGCAAGCCGTACGCCGAATGGGCGCGGCACACGGTCGGACGGCCCACGTTCGCACCGGCGGCGTCGCCGCTCGCCTTCGCGGGGGACCGGCTGGTCGGTGCGGTGCTGTCGCTGGATCCGGGTGATCCGGGTCCGGATGCGGACGCGGTCGGCGGCGAAGGGTACGTCGAGCGGGTCGCGGTCCGCCGTGACCACCGCGACCGGGGCATCGCACGGCTGCTGCTGCGGGAAGCCTTCCGCGCCTTCTACCTCCAGGGGAAGCGGAGCTGCGTCCTGTGGACCCACTCGGACACGGGGGCGCTGCCGCTGTACGAACGGATCGGGATGACGGTGCGGCGCAGTTCCACGGTGTACGGCAAGGCCCTCGTCGCGGGGTAGCCGACCGGGGCTTCGGGTGTCCCCGAACCGGACTGCCCGTACACGGTGTTGCGCCCCCGGCCCTGAAGCGTCAGGGACCGGGTCCGCGCAGGTTCGCATCCTGCCCTGTCCGCCGACCCGGTCCGCCTCGATGAAGACGTACCGGCGCGCCTCTCGACCGAGCGGGTGCCTTCCGGCGTGCCGGGCCGGTGTCCCCCGCCGCCGGCCGCCGCCGGCTCCTAGCCTCGGAGCATGCCCCGGCTTCCCGCACATGTACGCGCCTGTCTGTTCGACCTCGACGGCGCGCTCACCCAGACCGCCAAGGTGCACTCGGCGGCCTGGAAGGAGATGTTCGACGCCGTGCGGGACTACGACGAGTACGTGGACGGGCGGCCCGGGGAAGACGGGGTGCGGACGTTCCTCGCGGCGCGCGGGGTACGGCCGGCCGAGGGCTCCCCGCAGGATCCGCCGGACGCCGAGACGGTGCACGGTCCGGGCGCCTGGAAGAACGCGCTGGTCCTGCGCCGCATCCGGGAGGACGGCGTGGAGCCGTACGAGGGCTCGGTCCGCTTCGTGCACGAGGTGCGTGCGGCGGGCCTGGCCTGCGCGGTGGTGTCGTCCAGCGCGAACGCACGGGACGTGCTGGCCGCGGAGCCCGGCGCGGCGGCCGTGTTCGAGGACGCCCTCGCGGGTGCCGAGGCCGGGCGGGCGGGGCGGTTCGGACTGGTGGTGGGGGTGGGCCGGGTGGGGCAGGCGGAGCAGCTCCGGGCGCACGGCGCCGACGTGGTCGTCCGTGACCTGGCGGAACTTCTGGAGTCGTCGTGATCACGCATCCCAGCTACACCGTCGAGCCGTGGTCCCTGCGCGAGACCGAGCTGAATCTGGATGTGCTGGCGCAGAGCGAGTCGGTGTTCGCGCTGTCCAACGGGCACGTCGGCTGGCGCGGCAACCTCGACGAGGGCGAGCCGCACGGACTGCCCGGCGCCTATCTCAACGGAGTCCACGAGCGGCACCCGCTGCCGTACGCGGAGGCCGGGTACGGCTATCCCGAGTCAGGTCAGACGGCGATCAACGTCACCGACGGCAAGGTGATCCGGCTGCTGGTGGACGACCACCCGTACGATCTGCGCTACGGTCGGCTGCTCTCCCACGAGCGGGTGCTGGACTTCCGCACCGGTGTGCTCAGCCGCACCGCTCGCTGGACCTCGCCGGGCGGGCGCACGGTCCGGATCACCTCGCGGCGGCTGGTGTCCTTCACGCAGCGCGCGGTGGCCGCCGTGGTCTACGAGGTGGAGCCGGAGGACGGTCCGACCTCGGTGGCCATCCTTTCCGAGCTGATCGCCAACGAGCAGCTCCCGCACGTCGAGGGCGATCCGCGCGTGGCCGCCGCGACCGAGTCCCCGCTGACGGCGGAGGAGCATTACGCCGAGGACACCCGGCTGCGTCTGGTGCACCGGACGGACCGCAGCGGGCTGCGGGTGGGCGCGGCGGCCGACCACCTCGTGGAGGGGCCCGAGAGCACCCGCTGGTCGGCGCAGTGCGAGCCCGATGTCAGCCGGCTGACGCTGACCGCGGACCTGACGCCCGGACAGCCGCTGCGGCTGGTCAAGTTCGTGGCGTACGGCTGGTCCGGGGAGCGTTCGCTGCCGAGCATGCGCGATCAGGTGGACGGGGCGGTGGCCGTCGCCGTCAGTACCGGGTGGGACGGTCTGGTCGCCGAGCAGCGGGCCTATCTCGACGGGTTCTGGTCGGGTGCGGACGTCGAGGTGGAGGGGGACCCGCAGATCCAGCAGGCGGTGCGGTTCGCCCTCTTCCATGTGCTCCAGGCGGCGGCCCGCGGCGAGAACCGGGCGATCCCCGCGAAGGGGCTGACCGGGACCGGGTACGACGGGCACTCCTTCTGGGACACGGAGTCGTATGTGATGCCGGTGCTGACGTTCACCGCGCCCGAGACGGTGGCGTCCGCCCTGCGCTGGCGGCACAGCACGCTGCCCGCGGCCCGTGAGCGCGCCCGCCAACTGGGGTTTCGGGGCGCGGCGTTCCCCTGGCGGACCATCGACGGCGCCGAGTGCTCCGCCTACTGGCCGGCCGGGACCGCCGCCTTCCACATCAACGCGGACATCGCGCTGGCCACGGTCCGCTACATCGCGGCGACCGGCGACGAAGAGTTCGAACGGGGGGTGGGATTCGACCTCCTGGTGAACACCGCCCGGCTGTGGCGCTCGCTCGGCCACCACGACCCGGAGGGCGTCTTCCACGTCGACGGGGTCACCGGGCCCGACGAGTACAGCGCCGTCGCGCGGGACAATCTCTACACCAACCTGATGGCCCGGCAGAACCTGCTGGCCGCCGCGGACGTGGCGATCCGCCATCCGGACCGGGCCGACGAACTGGGGGTGGACGACGAGGAGGCCGCGGCCTGGCGGGACGCGGCGACCCGGATGGCGATCCCGTACAACGAGGCCCTGGGCGTCCACGAACAGTCCGCCGGGTACACGCACTTCCAGCGCTGGGACTTCGAGAGGACCCCGCCCGAGCACTACCCGCTCCTGCTCAACTACCCCTACTTCGACCTGTATCGCAAGCAGGTGGTGAAGCAGGCCGACGTGGTGCTGGCGATGCTGGAGTGCCCGTACGCGTTCAGCGAGGAGGAGAAGGCGCGCAACTTCGCCTACTACGAGGCGCTGACGGTGCGCGACTCCTCCCTGTCGGCCTGCTGCCAGGCGGTGCTCGCCGCCGAGACCGGGCACCTCCGGCTGTCGTACGCCTATCTCGCCGAGGCCGCGCTGATGGACCTGGACGACCTGGAGCACAACACCCGCGACGGGCTGCACATCGCGTCGCTGGCCGGGACGTGGATCGCCCTCGTCGCCGGTTTCGGGGGCCTGCGCTGGCACCTCGGCAAGAGCGAACGGCCGGACGTGCTCGGCTTCGCCCCGCGGCTGCCCGAGGCGCTGTCACGGGTGGTGTTCACGGTGCAGATGCGCGGGCGCCGGCTGAAGGTGGACATCGGCCCGGATCAGGTGCGGTACCAGCTGGTGGAGGGCGAGCCGGTGACGATCCTCCACTACGGCGACCCGGTCGCCGTGGCCGCCGACGCGCCGCAGGACCGGGCCGTCCCGCCCGCGCCGGTGCGCCCGGAGCCGCAGCAGCCACGGGGGCGGCGCCCGGAGGGACTGGCCGAGCAGGACGGCACACCGGAGCAATAGCCGTGGCGGAGGTTCGAGTCCGGTCCGGCGCGGCCCCTGGGCCGGATCTGGGGGCGGGCCCGGAGCCGGGCATGGGCATACCGGCCGTTCACCCGGATGGGTAGATCCCGGCAAGAGTCACGGCGTGGGCGCATGACCGGCCGCCAGGCGGTGAGACATCGGTCATGGAGATGAGCATGGACGAACCGCCGCGGGGCGACCCCTTATCGGCCGCCCCGCGATTCCCGGACGCGTCCGATGTGGTGTTCACCGCGGACTTCACCTCCACGACCCAGTGGGTCGCGGGCCGTTCGCGGGCGTTTCCGGGGGGCGGTCCGGCCCATCCGGACGAGGACCGGCTCGACCGGCTGGCGGCCGACCCCGGCTACTGCCGCTCGGGGGTCTTCCGGGCCACCCGCCGCGCGGACGGGCGTTGGGACACGGGGCTGCTGACCACGGAGGGCAGCCGTGAGGGGTTCACCGTGCAGCCGGGCGACGTACTGGAGGCGCGGGTGCGGCTGCCTCGGGAGACCGGCGCCTGGCCGGCGATCCGGACCTGGCGGGACGGCGGCCAGGGGGTGGACGTGTTCGAGTACCACGTGGACAACCCCGACCATCTGGAGTTCACCAACCGGGTGCGCAGCGCCAGTTGCTACCTCCGCGACGACGCGATCCGCCCCGGCGCCTGGGTGGACCTGCGTACCGAGTTCGGGCCTCGCTGTGTGATCTGGTCGCTGAACGGCGCCTCGGTGTTCGCGGACCACCGGGGCGTGGGACAGGCGTGGCGGGCCCATCTCATCGTCGGTCTCTCGGTGTGCGCCGGGCGCTACCACCCGCCGCCGGAGCCGGCCACGAACGAGATGTCGTTCGAGGTGAGCGCGCTGACCGTGCGCCGTCCCTACGGTGGCGGGCGGACGGCGTACGCGCGCCCGGTATGAGCCGTCCCCCGCGGGTTCCCGTGACGAAGGTGGTCCGTCCATGTCCGTGCCGAGCCTGCTCGCGGTGTTCGCCCACCCGGCTGCTGGGATACGCCGACGCGCGGGTGCCGTGGTCCGCGCCGGGCCGCGCCCGGTTCTGCGACGCTCCGCTGGACGAGGCGGTACGGCGGCTGGTGGCGCACATCCGCGCGTTCCGCCCGGAGATCGTCGTCACGCACGACGCGTACGGCGGGGTGACGGGGCATCCGGATCATGTGCACACGCACCGGGTGACCGTGCTCGCCGTGCCGGGAGGCGGGCGGGCGCCCCGTTGGCCATGCTGGGCTGAGAGTGGCAGTTCTGCGCGATACGAGGAGCACGGCATGCCGACGGACACGATCGGACGATTCATGGCGGCTCTGGATCCCGACCAGCGAGCGGCCATCGGCGCGAAGCCGCGCGCCGAGCAGGAGCAGCTGGCCGCGGCCTGGGAGCGGGAACTGGAGGCCGACGACGAACTGGACACGCTGGACGAACTCTCCCCGCCGGCCGCCGAGGCCGAGGCGGCCCGCCGGGTACTGCACCGCGAAGCGGGGTGAGCCGCCCCCGCTGTCCCCTCCCCGGTCCCGAACCGCCCCGGAGCGCAGGGCCGCCGCGGGTGATCGGCGCACGCTCCCCCGCTCACGCGCGCAGCGCCGCGTCCAACCCCCGGATGTACTCCCCCACGCGCCCGCCCCCGGCAGGAGCCGCGGGCAGGCGGCCGAGGACGGCGGCGACGGCGGCCGGGGCGTGTGCGCGTGCCCGCGCGAGCGCGTCGGCCGCGGCCGTGTGGTCCTCGTCGGCCGCCAGTTCCTGTGCGCGGGCGGCGTGAGCCGCCGCGCCGAGGATGTGTTTGACCTGGTGGGCGTGGGCGAGAGGGTGGAGGAACGCGGCGCCTGCCGCGTGGCTCGCCGCGCGGGCGGCGTCGGCGGCGGCCGGTGACGCGGCCTCGTGTGCCGCGCGGAACGCCGCGAAGCCGCTCAGCCGCAGCGCCTGGGTACGGCGTCCGCCGGCCGCGAAGGCGCGTGCCGCCTCGATGGCCTCACGGGGGCGCGAGTCGTCGGGAACGATCTGTTCGAACAGATCCAGGACCCTGCCCGCGCAGTCGGCCGCGTAGCCCGTGATCTCCCGAAGCTCGTCCTCGGTCAGTTCTATCCGGTCCGCCCGGTCCGGCTTGCTCGGTTTCGTCGGCACGGGCCCATCCTGCCGCAGACCGGACCAGCCGAACGTTTCCCGCTCGACGCCGACCGGCGGGTCCCTGCCGGCCGGCGAGGACGCCGCGGCCGTGCCCGGTCGACTCGCCGAGCACGACCCTGCCGCGATGGGGCGCGCCGCAAGCGGCTACTGTCACCTGTCGTCCGGTGTGCTCCCGATAGGCAGGTGGAGGAAGCTTTTCCATGTCTGGTCACGCGTCGGCCGTGGTGGCGGCCGGGAGCCTGCCGGAGCTGACACTCGCACGCGCGCTGGGGTCGTGGCAGATCGACGTGCCCGCGCTGATACTGATCGCGCTCCTGGGCGGCCTGTACGGCTGGGGTGTGCTGCGAGTGCGCCGGGCGGGCGGAACCTGGTCGCCGGGCCGGGCCCTCGCGTTCACCCTGCTGGGCCTCGGCGGCCTCGCGGTGGCCACCATGTCGAGCCTCGCGGTCTACGACCATGTGCTGTTCTGGCCGGCCGCGGTGCAGAACGTGCTGCTGGACCTCATCACCCCGCTGGGCCTGGCCCTCGGCGATCCGCTGCGGCTCGCCATCGAGGCGCTGCCGGGTGAGGGCGCCGGGCGGGTGCAGCGCGTGATGAGCGGGCGGGTCGTACGACTGCTCACCTTCCCGCTGGTCAGCACGGCCCTGGTGCTGGGGACCGAGCTGACGGTCTACTTCACGCCGTACTTCGCCACCGCCCTGCGCGTCGGCTGGCTGCACGAGCTGATGTACCTGCACCTGCTGGCGGCCGGCTGCCTGTTCGTCGTGCCGGTCCTCACCCGCGAGGAGGCGCTGCCCGCGTGGTGCACTCACCCGGTGCGCGCGGCGCTGGTGTTCCTGGACGGCATCATCGACGCGGTGCCCGGCCTGGTGGTGATGACGCACGGCACGCTGATCGCAGGCGCCTGGTACCTGCGTCACGCGCCGTCCTGGTCGCCGGACGTCCAGCACGACCAGCAGATCGGCGGCGGCGCCATGCTGAGCATCGCGGAGCTGGTCGCGCTGCCCTTCCTGCTGGCGATCCTGGTGCAGTGGGCGCGCGCCGAGCGCGTGCAGGCGGTGGCCCTGGACCGGCGCCTCGACCGGGACCTCGCGCCGGTGGCGCCCCCCGCGTCCGGGTCCGGGCGGGCCGAGGCGCCGTCCGGCGAGGCCGAGGCGGTACGGGTACGGCCCTGGTGGGAGACGGAGCAGAACGAGGTGGCCGCCCGGATCCGCCGCCAGCACGGCGAGGACTGAGGGCGCGGTCAGGGGCGGGTGCCGCGGGCCAGGATGACGGCGTAGCGGCACTCGGCGTCCGTGGTGTTGGCGAAGACGCGCGGCGCGGGGTCGCCGAGTTCGAGGGTGTCGCCCGGCCCGAGTTCATGGATCCGCTCGCCGTCCTGGAAGGTCAGGCGGCCGTCGAGGACCCAGACGACCTGGTGGACGAAGGCGAAGGCCGCGGCCGGGTACGGCACCCGCGCCCCGGCGGGCAGCCGGACCTCGGCGACCTCCGCGGGGAAGTGCGCGCCGGTGATCTGGCGGCGCCGGTAGCCGGTGGCGGGGTCCTGCCACTCGGGCGTCTCGGTGCGGCGGCGCACACCCGCTTCCTCCGCGCCCCCCGGAGCCGGGCCCTCCGCGAGGGCGAGCAGGGAGGCGATGCTCAGCTGGAAGGCGGCGGACAGCTTGCCGAGCACGACGGCGGTGGGGCTGCTCTCGCCGCGCTCGATCCGGTTGATCATGGCGCGGGAGACCCCGGACGCGTCGGCGAGCTGGGCGAGGGTCCAGCCGCGCCGTTCCCGTTCGGCACGGATCCGGGCCGCGATCCGCCCCACCAGGGGATCTACTATGTTGGACATGCTTCCAATATATGAGAGGGATCGCCGGGTGACCGTACGCCCGGCGTGCGCCGGTGATGCGGAGGCGGTGCGGGCGATCCGCAACCACGCGATCGAGCACTCGACGGCCCTGTGGACGGAGATTCCGCAGTCGCCCGCCGAGGGCGCGGCCTGGCTGGGGCGGCATCTGGAGCGCGGTTCGGCGTTCGTGGCCGAGGCGGACGGCGAGGTGGCGGGGTTCGCCGTGTTCGCGCCGTGGCGGGAGCTGGAGGGTTACCGGCACACGGTGGAGGACTCGGTCTACGTGCGCGAGGGCCGGCACGGGCTCGGCATCGGCTCCACGCTGCTCGCCACGCTCATCGCGGCGGCGCGCGCGGCGGGCCACCACCTCGTGATCGCCGGTATCGAATCGGGCAACGGCGCGTCGATCCGGCTCCATGAGCGCTTCGGGTTCGAGCACGCCGGAACCGTCCGGGAGGCCGGGATCAAGTTCGGCCGCCGGTTCGACCTGACACTGATGCGGCTGGCGCTGGACTGAGGAGCGGGGCCGGAGCCCTGGGCTGTTCAGACGCCCGCCGAGATGCGGGGCGGGGCGGACGGCCGTTTACTCGGGACGGGACGGGCGGCCTCCACCGGGGACGGAACGGACGGCCGTCCTCTGGAGCCCGCCCGGCGTCGCCGAATGCCGTCCGGGGGCACCGTCGGCGGTGGAGGTGGAACGGGCGTGAACGACACGGTCGGACAGCCTTCGGCGGCCGGCGGCGAGCGGACCTCCGCGGGTGGTGACCCGGCGCGGACGCTGCTGAGCCGCGGATATCTCCGGCTGCTCGTGCTCTCGCTGGGGCTCGGTGTGCCGATCGCGCTCGCCAGCTTCTTCTTCGTGGGTCTCCAGCACTGGCTCCAGCACCAGGTGTGGCAGGAGCTGCCGCACGTGCTCGGGCTGGGACGCGCCCCCTGGTGGTGGCCGCTGCCCGCGCTGACGCTGGCCGGCCTGATCCTCGCCCCGATCGTCACCCGGCTGCCGGGAGCCGGCGGGCACATCCCGGTGCACGGGCTGGGCGGGGACCCCATCGGCCCCCGCGCCCTGCCGGGCGTGGTGCTGGCCGCCGTCCTCACGCTTCCCCTGGGCGTCACCCTCGGTCCCGAGGCGCCGCTGATGGCGGTCGGGTCCGCGCTCGCCCTGCTCGGGGTGCGCGTGCTGCGGCGGCACCCGGCGGACGCCGCCTCGGCGACGGTGGTGGCCACCGCGGGGTCCACGGCGGCCATCTCCACCATCCTGGGCGGCCCGGTGGTGGCCGCCGTCATGGTCGTGGAGGCCGCCGGTCTCGCCGGGCCCCGGCTCGCCGTGCTGTTGCTGCCCTGTCTCGCCGCGAGCGGGGCGGGCGCGCTGGTGTTCACCGGGTTCGGCCACTGGACCGGTCTGTCGATCGGCGCCCTCGCGCTGCCGAAGGTGCCGCCGGACGCGGTCCCCGACGCGGGCGACTTCCTGTGGGGGCTGCCGGTGGCCGCGCTCATCGCCGTACTCGTCTCGGTGGCCCGCGGGCTCGGGGAGCGAACCCACCGGTGGACCTCCGCGCACGCGACGGCGGTCCGCACGGTGGTGTGCGCCGTGGCCGCCGGGGTCTGTCTGACGGCGTACGCCCTGCTGACCGGCCGCTCGCCCGAGGAGGCGGCGCTGTCGGGGCAGACGACGCTCGGGCAACTATCCGAGAACCCTCAGGGGTGGCCGGTGCTCGCGCTGGTGGCGCTGGTCCTCTGCAAGGCGCTCGCCTGGGGCATCAGCCTGGGCAGCCTGCGCGGCGGCCCGATCTTCCCCGCGGTGCTGGTCGGCGTGGCGACCGGCCTGGTCTTCGCGGGCCTGCCGGGGCTGGGGGCCGCCCCCGCGTTCGCGCTGGGCATCTCGGCGGCCACGACCGTCGTCACCGGGCAGCCGCTGACCAGCTGTGTCCTGGCCGTACTGCTGCTCGGCCGCGACGCGTACAACCAGATGCCGCTGATCGTCCTCGCGGCGGTGACCGCCCTCCTCGTCGGCCGCCTGCGAGCGAGCCGCCGGCCGGAGCCCGCCCCGTCCGGCACATGAGCGGCACACTCGTCCTCGCCCCGGAGGGTCTCCCCGGCATCTCCGCGTCGCACTGGGCTTTCGGTCAGCCTGCCCTGGCCCGGCCGGTCCGGCCGCTGACCGCGCCCCTGGCCGGCACCACCGCAGCCGCCCCGGCCCGGCGCCGCCGGACACGGATGGCCCGGCACCCGCTGGTTCACAGTGCCGAGCGGCGGGCGAGCAGCGCCAGGACCAGCAGCCCCGGAACCAGCGGCAGCCATCCGGTCAGCAGGCGGTAGCCGAGGACCGCCGACACCGCCGCCGGTCCCGGCGCGCCGACCGCCGTGAGCGCGAGGACCAGCGCAGCGTCCAGCGACCCCAGTCCGCCCGGCGTGGGCAGCAGCGCCGCCGCGCCGCTGGCGACCAGGTAGGCCATGACCACGCGGTTCGCGGGCAGGCCGATACCGATCGCATGGACCACGGCAACGACCACTCCGGCATGCAGCAGAGCGAACGCGATCGACCCGCCCCACAGCGCACAGGCCCGCGCCCGGCACCGGTGCACGTCCCGCACGTCGGCGAAGGTACGGGCCACCAGTCGTCGGAGGCGGCCGCTGATCGTGACCACGAGGACGAGGGCTCCGGCCGCCACCGGCACCAGGACAAGCAGATGCGGGGCGCGCGCGGAGAGCCGGACCGTGCCGGGCGAGGCGATCAGCAGGGCCACACCCAGCGCGCAGCGGACGATCCCGCCGACGGCCGCCTTCACCGCCAGCGCGGTCACCGAGCGCCGGGTGGACAGCCCGCACCGTGTCAGGAACCGCAGGTTGACCGCCGTCGCTCCGGCCCCTGCCGGAAGCAGGTGATTGGCGGCGCCGGCCGCGAACTGCGCCGCCACCAGCCGCCACCTGGGCAGTCGTTCGAGCACCGCGCCCTGCTGAGCAACGGCCGCGCACACCCATGTGGCCGCGGCGGCAGCGCAGGCGACCACCAGCCACTCCCCGTCCGCGGCGGCCAGCCGGTCGGTACCGCTCTCCAACGTGGCCCGGTGCGCGGCGAGCATCCCGCCGGCAGCGGCGAGTGCGACCAGGGTCACTCCCAGCTGGACGTACAGGCGCCGGCCCGCGGCGACCAGCAGGCTCGCGGCCTCGGTCACGACGGTCATCTCCCTTTCCGTGCAGGGGGTGCCAAGGATGTGCGGTGAGCGGCGTCCGTCAGCTCGGTCACCGTGGTGCCGACGTCGTGCCCCACCGTCCAGGCGGAGCCGCAGCCGGTGGCCCCGCGCCGGTGGTGAGGCTCGGCGGACCGCGCGGGAAGCCTGGTGCGTGGGGCGCTGGTCGTCATGGCGTTCGGGCCGTCCGCCATCTCGCACCTCTCGTCGTCCCGCACCGGCCGCGGAGCCGGATGCTCCTACAGGTCGTAGGAGGAAGTTCCACCCTACGACGTGCAGGGTGAGAGGCGAGTGAGAAGACGCCTCCGTGCTCCGCAGGAGCGCTCGGCGGCGCCCCAGGCGAGGCGCCGCCGATCAGGTGCGTCAGCGCATGTCCGTGAGGAGAGTGTGGAGTTCGGCCTCCTGCTGCGCCGGCGACATCGGCGGGTTCGGATGGTCGATGCCGAAAGTCTTCAGGACCTGGTCCATCTGAGCGTCGAGGAACGTCCAGCCGGTGTTGTCCAGCGGCTGCAACGAGGCCTGGTCGGCATCCCAGAGATCGCGCAGGGACTGGGCGGCGGCGTGGGCCCCGGTCGCGTCGCCCGACCGTGCGTCCTTGAGCGAGGTGGATGCGAGCTTCCTGAGTGCGTCGACCTTCGCGGGCGGGAACTTCTTCACGGCCTGGCCAGGCGCGAGTTGAACGGTGGAGGTGGCGTCCGTCTCCGGCGCCGGGCCGACGTGCGGCTGGCTGTGAGCCCAGACCAGCAGGGCCGCCGTGGCGACGCCGAGGAGGCCGAAGCCCGCCAGCGCGATGCGCTCCCTGCGCGGGTCGGCGGTGATCTGCGGGGTGTGCGAAGCCTCGTAGGTCTCGGCCACGTCGGAGCGCGTCACCGTCAGGTAGACGACGGTCGCCAGGATCAGGCCGAGGAAGATCAGGCTGGTGGTGAAGGTGCCCAGCGCAAGGCCGGTCGGCTCGCCCGGCTGAGCGACCTTCGGGGAGGCGAGCCAGTCGCCGATGTTGGCGCCCAGCGGGCGGGTCAGGATGTAGGCGAGCCAGAAGGACAGCACCGGGTTCGCGCCGAACTTCCACAAGAGCGTGATCGCCGCGATAAGGCCGAGCGGCAACAGCACCGAAACCCCCGGACTCCACCCGGTGAGCTCCAGGGTCCAGTCACCGGTCGCGGTGCCGAGCGCGAAGGTGACGAGAACGGCGAGCCAGTAGAACGACTCACGCGGCAGCGTCGTGACCGAGTGGATCGAGAGGGTGCGCTCGCGCAGCCACCACACGCCGAAGACCACGGCGAGCAGGACCGAGAACACTGCGGAGCTGATCCACAGCGGCACGTTGAGCTGGTCGGTCAGGATGTCGGTGTAGAGCGTGCCCGTGACACTGACAACGACCACGGTGAGCCAGTACGGAAACGGAACGTACCGCTTCAGCCGCAACTGGACGCCCAGGACCACGACGAACACCGCGGTGAAGATCCAGGCCGTGTTCACCAGCCCGACGCCGAGCTTCATGTTGATCCAGTCGGCGAAGCTCTCACCGACGGTCGTGCACAGGATCTTGATCACCCAGAACCAGACGGTGACCTCGGGAACCTTGTTCAGCATCAGCCGCCCGCTGCGCTGCGCGCGGGCTTCGCTTGTCGTTGTCATGCGGCGAGGTTGGCTCGGCCAACCTGCACATAACCTGACTACGTGATCGCCTGCGGTGTGGGGAAGGTCACCTCGACGCGACCGTGACCATCCGCGATCGCACGGACCGCCACTCCCGCGGACGCGGCGAGACGCTTTACCACCGCCAGCCCCAACCCGTGCCCGCCGCCGCTGGTCACGCCCGCTTCGAAGACCCGGTCGACCTCTGCCGGATCGAACCCCGGACCGTCGTCGAGGACATCGATCACGACGCCCTCAGGCTGGACGCGCCCCGTGACCCAGACGCGTGAACTCGCATGCCGCAGGCCGTTCTCCAACAGGGGTGACAACACAGCCACTACGAGTTCGGTTGCCACAGCGACGTCGACGTCGGCAGGGATGGCGAGTTCGATCGAGCGACCGGCGATCGCCTGTCGCGCCGCCGCCCTGACATCGCAGCGGGTACCGCCGTCGATCCTCGTCCGGGCGGCACCCAGAATCGTCGTGATCGCCGTGTTCAGGCGGTCGACCTCGGTCAGCACAGACTCCGGTGCCACCTGGTGACCGGAGAGCTGCGCCAACTGGGCCTCGCCCCGCAGGGCCGTCAGGGGCGTCCGCAGCTCATGGGCGATCTCGTCGGTGAGCCGGCGCTCGTCCGCGAGCGCGTTGTCCACGCGGTCCAGCAGGCGATCGAGAGTTCGCCCGAGCTCTCCGAATTCGTCCCGCGGAACCCCGAGATCGAATCGGCGCCCGGCTTCCTGGTCGCCCCAGGCGTCGGCGAGGGCGGCCATCATGTGGACCACCCGCAACGCACGACTGACCACGATATGTGCGACGACGCCGGCGAGCAGGATCGAGATGCCGCCCAAGATGAGCGACATGGTCAGGCTGCGCTGCTCCGTCGTCTCGTACGGCGTCAGATCCACCCTCACGACCACCATGACGTGGTGGCCTTCCAGTCGGATCGGCTGGGCATACAGAAGGTCGCTGCCGACCGTGGTGGTCTGGGACCGTCCGGAGCCGACAAGCGCATCGACGCGGTCGAGGACGCTGCCCGGCACGATCCCGTCGATGAGGCGCCCATCGGCGTACACCCACGAGACCGTGTCCAGCGCTTCGTTGCCGCCCTCGATCAGCACCACATGGTCACCGCGTACGGCTACGTTCGCCGCCACCGCCTCCGCACGTGTGTGCGCGAGAGCGTTCGCGTCGGCGTCGGTCACCTGGCTCAGCAACACATGCGAGACCACCACCAGCACGGCGACCACCGCCGTCGCGATGAGAACCGCCAGCGCGACGACTCTCCCCCGGAAACCCGTCACTCCCATCGATAGCCCACCCCGCGGACCGTCGCCAACCGCTCGGCCACGCCCAGCGCGCCGAGTTTGGTCCGTAGCCGGCGGACGAAGGAGTCGAGAGTGTTGTCGCTGACCTGCGCGCCGTGCGGCCAACCCGCAGCGACGAGGGCCTGGCGGCGGACCGCGTCGCCCTGCGAGGCGACAAGCCTGCCCAACAACCGAAACTCGGTCGGCGTCAGACTCTGGCTCGTCGCACCGTGGCTCACGACGTGTTTCGCCGGATCGAGCAGGACACCCCTCGGCGGGGTCGTCGCGGTTGTTCGGCGCAGCAGGGCGCGGACCCTCACCAGCAACTCCGGGATGTCGAACGGTTTCGTCATGTAGTCGTCGGCTCCCGCCTCGAAGCCGCCCACCTTGTGCTGCATGCCGTCCAGAGCGGTGAGCATCAGCACCGGGGCATCGACGCCGCGTGCCCGCAGCGCCAGGCAGACATCCCGGCCGTCGGCGTCCGGGAGCCCCAGATCCAGGACGACCAGGTGAGGGGGCGGCTCAAGTTGCCGCAGCAGGCTGTCCGCGGTGGAAGCGACCGCGATCGTATGGCCGTCGCGCTCGAGTGCACGCTTGAGGACGTCACGGACCGCCGCGTCATCCTCACACACCACAATAGAAGCCACAGGCTGACCCTAGATGCTCCAGCGAACGTTCTCTGCTCTCCCTGCGGGTGCCGCCCGGCGCCCGCGGTCCCCCACCGTACGCCCTGTCTCTACGTGATGTAGTAGCCGTTCCGGGTAGCCTGTTACCCGAAGACGGCGAGGGAAGGCGGACGGTGGGGTGACGGGCCAAGGAGACGAGCAAGCCCACGAGGTGTCCGGCAGGCGAGCTCGCGGCCAACTGGAGAGCGATGTCCTTGCCGCCCTCTGGGCGGCAGACGGTCCGCGGACCGCGCGGGAAGTCCGGGAAAAGCTGCCGGGCGATCTCGCCTACACGACGGTACTCACCATCCTGTCCCGGCTGCACGACAAGGGCATGCTGGTACGGCACCGTGAGGGCCGTGGCTACGCCTACGCACCGGCCCGCGACGAGGCTTCGCACACCGCCCAGCGCATGCACTCCCTGCTGACGGGTGGCTCCGACCGTCAGGCGGTGCTGGCCCGATTCGTCTCGGAGCTGTCCGAACAGGACGAGCACCTGTTGCAGCAGCTGCTGTCCGGGCACGACGACGGGCTCCCCAAGAGCCGGCGCTCGCCCGGGAAGCGGTGAGCCGGTGCTGATCAGCGTCTACATCCCGTTCCTCGTCACGACGGCACTCGCCTTGCTCGCACCCCCCGTGGCGCACCGACTGCCCCCGCGCCCGGCTGCCCTGGCGCTGGCCTGCGCCGCGCTGGTGACGGCGGCCGGGTGGGCGGGATCCCTCGCCCTGCTGGCCTTCACCGGCGTGGCGCAGATCCCGCAGATCGCCGAGGAGGGCCGCTGGTCCGTGTCCGCACTGCGCTCCCACGACCCGGTCTGTGCCGTGGTCGCGGCCGTCAGCACCCTGCTGCTCGCGGCGTGTGTCTTCTCCCTCGGCGTGGCCGCCGTCCGGCAGGGCCGCCACCTGCTCCGGGCCCGGCGGGAGTGCGCCGAGCTGCCAGGGGACACGGAACTGGCCGTACTCGATGACGATGTCCCGCTGGCCTTCGCACTGCCCGGAGCACCGGGCCGGATCGTCGTCTCCCGCGGAATGCTGTGCTGCCTCGGCGACGCCGAGCGCGCGGCACTGCTCGCCCACGAGCGGGCGCATCTGCGCGGGCGTCACCACATCTTCCAGAGCGTGTGGCGACTCACGGCCGCATTGAACCCGTTGCTGCGGCCGGTGGCCGTCGCGGGCAACTTCGTCCTGGAGCGCTGGGCCGACGAGGAGGCCGCCGAGCGGGTCGGTGACCGTACGGTCGTCGCCCACGCCGTGGGCCGCGCCGCCCTCGCATCGGCTGGTGCGTCCCGTCCCGCCGCGCTGGCCGCGACCGGCGGGGTGGTGCCCCAGCGGGTACGGGCCCTGCTCGCCCCGCCGCCCGCCCGCCGCAGCCTGCCCTTGCTGGCGGGCGGCCTGCTGCTGGCCGTGTGCTGCGCGAGCCTGGCCAACGCCGCCTCGGACAGCGACCGCATGCTGGACAGCGCGCAGTGGGCACTGTGCAGGGCACATGCCGACACCCCCACCGCCGCCGCGCCGGCCGGTCACGACGATGCCCCTCGGCACGGACCGGACGGCTGTCGTGCCGTCCTGGATCGTCCGGAGCACGGAGAGCGGCACTTCTGACCTGACCGATCCTCAGCCCCCGTCGCGCGGTCGCCGAGGCGAACCGGGCAAGAGCACAGTGAGGGCGCCCCGCGCATGGCGCATGGGAGAGCCGGCCGCCGCCCAGCGAGAAGGCCGACTCACCGGCGAGCGTGATGGCGGCGCCCCGCCCCGCGCCGGTACGCATCGACTCGGCGATACCCGCGACCCCGATCGCCTTCCACGCCGAGTCCGCGTCCACCGATCCCGGCGGGCCCGCAGGGCGGCACCTCCGCGACGAGCTTCTTGACGACCTCGGCCGCGGCGAAGGCCGTGAGGACGGCGACCGGCGCGGCCGACGCGACGGTCATCGCCTGCGGGCCACGGCGCCCTGCGGTCCACCAGACCGTGATCATGAGGATGCCCCGAGGCCATTCGATCGCCCCTCCCCTCGGCGACGACCATTCTTCTACATCTCGTAGTAACTTGACCGGCGCCAACCGGGCGCCGGGGCCAGAGTGCCAACCGATCCCCACCCGGTGATCATTCCCTAAGCTCTACATCATGTAGTAGCTTCCTTTCTCGGCACCACAGCGGTCGAGTCGTGGCCCTGGCCCGCGCACAGGCGCGGCCTCGGCCTGCCCGCAGCGCCGTCCGGGCCGGGGCATGCCCGGCGTGCCCCGTAACCCATCAGGAGGCGATCCACCGTGGTCCACCGTGACGACCTGGTGCCGGCGTCGGCACCCTCGCCGTCCCCCGCACCGCCGCAGGGCGATACCGGGCGGATCGCGATCATCTCGGCCGGCGTCGGTGCGGGACACGACGGTGCGGCGGCGGGGCTGGCCGAGCGGCTGGCCGACCATGGGTACCTGGTGGACCGGCACGACTTCCTCGAACTGCTGCCCACCGGTACGGGCCGGCTGCTGCGCGGCACTTACCACCGCATGCTGACCTGGATGCCGGACGGCTACCAACGCCTGTACGCGGCCACCGACCGGGCCGCGCGCCCCGGTGCGGTGTGGCGGGCGCTGTTCCGCGCAGCCGAGCAGCGCACCCTGCGGGCGCTCGCGCCGGACACCCGCGCGGTCGTCTCGACCTACCCCGGCGCCAGCCAGGTCCTCGGCGCGCTGCGCCGGCGCGGCAAGCTGACGGTGCCGGCCTTCACCTACCTCACCGACTTCTCCGTCCACGCCCTCTGGGTCGCCCCCGGCATCGACGCCCACCTCGCCGTGCACCCGGTGCCGGCGGCTCAGGCCCATGTACAGGGCGCGGCCGCCGTCACCGTCGCCGGTCCGGTCACCGATGCCCGCTTCACTCCCGCCACGGACGGGCAGCGGACTGCCGCCCGCAAGCGGTTCGCCCTGCCCGCGGACGCGTCCCTGGCCCTGCTGGTCGCCGGGTCGTGGGGCGTCGGACCGGTGCGACGGGCCGCCGCGGAGATACGGGAGACCGGGGTCGCGGTGCCCGTGGTGGTGTGCGGGCGCAACGAGTCCCTCGTGGAAGATCTGCGCGGGGACGGCGTCGAGCACACTTTCGGCTGGGTGGACGACATGCCCGAGCTGATGCACGCCTGCGACGTCCTGGTGCAGAACGCGGGTGGACTGACCTCGCTGGAGGCGTTCGCCGCCGGGCTGCCGGTGGCCAGTTACCGCTGTATCCCCGGTCACGGCCAGACCAACGCGGAAGCCTTGGACGAGGCGGGCCTGGCGGCCTGGATCCGCGACCGGGCGGACCTCGGCCCGGTGCTGAACGAGCTCCTCCACGGGCCGCGCGGTCGGGCGCAGCGTGCGATGGGACTCGACCTGCACCGCCTGGCTCCCGGACCGGTGACCTCCATCGCCGCCAGAGCCGTGCCTCGTCCCGCGCCGGACGCGCAGCCCCCGGCGAGGCGCTTCGCCGGCCGACGGCGCATCGCCCTGACGGCCGTCGCCGTGGCGGCCACGGCCGGTCTGGGCGTCGCCGCCCCGCTGGCATGCGCCTCCACCGAGAAGACCCCCGCCCGTTTCACCGCCGTCGCCCACTACCTGGATGGAGACGGACGATGACCCCGGCCCGTCTCGCCCGTGCCACGGCGCTCGCCTCGGCCGCGGCGGTGCCCGCCCTCGCGGCTTTGCACGCGGCACCCGTGATCTCCACGTTCGGGCCGGTGCGCAACGCGGCCATGCCGCGCCTGGCCGGCCGGGGCCGGCCAGATCACGTAGCGCTCACCTTCGACGACGGTCCCGACCACCGGTCCACCCCGCGCTTCCTCGACTTCCTCGGCGCTCGCGGGCTGCGGGCCACCTTCTTCCTGCTCGGTTCCATGCTGACCGGCTCACCGGGGCTGGCCGAGGAGATGGCTGCGGCCGGGCACGAGATCGCCGTCCACGGCTGGCACCATCGCCCGCTGCTGCTGCGCGGTCCCCGTGCCGCCTGGGAGGACCTCGCCCGCGCACGCGACGCCGTGGCCGAGGTCACCGGCAGGCCACCCGTGTTCTTCCGGCCACCGTACGGAGTGATGAGCACCGCCGCCCATCTGGGTTGCCGCCGCCTCGGCCTGACTCCCGTGCTGTGGACCTGCTGGGGAGAGGACTGGCGCAGGCGGGCCACTCCCCAGTCCGTCGAGCACACCGTCCTGACGGACCTGCGCGGTGGCGGGACCATCCTGCTGCACGACTCCGACTGCACCTCCGCCAACGGCTCCTGGCGCACCACCCTCGCCGCGTTGCCCCGCATCCTCGACACGTGCCAGGAACGCGGCTGGCAGGTCGGCCCCCTGCGCGAACACGGCGTCCCCGGCCTGCCTCGCCGGTGAACGCCCCGCCCGGCGCCGGCTGCACGCGGCTGCGACCGAACGCATCACAGGTCGGGCTGCCGCTCTTTGGCCGGCCCGACCGAAGCAAAGGGTGAGCTGGTCACAGGTGTCGGTTCCGCGACGCGGCTGCGCCGACGGGTCCGGCTCGCGAACGAGACGGAGAGCGCGAGCGCGGTGACGAACGAGATGACGCCGCCCAGGACCAGGGTGAAGCGGGCTCCGAGAGCGTCGGACACCAGACCGACCAGCGGTGCGCCGACGGGGGTGCCGCCGAGGAGGACGAGGAAGTACACGGACAGGACGCGACCCCGCAGCCGGGGGTCGGCATGGAGCTGGATCAGCGCGTTGGCGGTGGTGGTCACGGTCACCGCGGCACATCCGGTGAAGAACAGCAGGACCAGGAACGAGCCGTAGCCCGGCATGAGCCCCTGCGCGGCTTCCAGCACCCCGAAGCCGATCGTGGTGGAGGTCAGACGGCGTGCGGTGGGGGGCTTGCGCTGGTTGGCCCAGTACATCGCGCCGAGGAGGCTGCCCAGGGCGTAGGCGGCGGAGAGGCAGCCGAACGTGGCGGCACCCGTGTGGAACACCGTGATGGCGACGAGCGAGATGGTGACCTGGAAGTTGAGGCCGAAGGTGCCGACGAAGGCGATGAGGCTGATCGGCAGGAGCAGTTCCGGGGTGGTGGCGATGTGGCGGAGGGCCTCGCGGACTCGGGCGGGGCCCGGTCGCGCGCGGACGGAGGCGTCCGGCGCGTCGGTACGGATGGTGATCAGGCCGTAGAGGACGGCCAGGTACGAGGCGGCGTTCAGGAGGAACACCGGGCCGGTGCCGAAGGCTGCGACGGTCAGGCCGGCAAGGGCCGGCCCCGCGGCGCGGGCCACGTTGAACTGGGCGGCGTTCAGACTGACCGCGCTGGCCGTGCGCTCGCGGGAGACGAGTTCACTGATGTAGGCGTTGCGGGCCGGACTGTCCACGGCGGTGGCGGTGCCGAGGGCGAAGGCCAGTACGTAGAGGGACAGCAGGTTGACGGCTCCGGTGACCGTGAGCAGTCCCAGCAGGAGCGACTGGGCGGCCATCGCCGTCTGGGTCCAGAGCAGCATCCGTCGCCTGGGATACCGGTCGGCCAGCACGCCTCCGGTCAGGCCGAGCAGGGTCTGCGGCAGGAACTGCAGCGCGGTCACCATGCCGACCGCGCTGCCGCTGTTGCCGGTGGTGTGGAGGACGAGCAGGTCCTGGGCGGCGCGCTGCATCCACGTGCCGATGTTGGAGACCAGCTGTCCGAACAGGTAGCGCCGGAAGCCGCGGACCGCGAGTGCGTGCGTCACCGGCAGGCGAACGGCGGCGCTCATGACGTCCGACGGGCATACGTGTCGCCTGCTACGGGCACGCCGGCGTCGTCGAGGTGATGGAAGGTCGGACGGGGGTGCATGAGGAACGCGTGGTGGGAGATGTTCCACGCGTAGGCGCCGGCCATGGCGAAGGCGACACGGTCGCCGACGCGCAGCCGTTCGGTCATGACCCGGCTTGCCAGCACATCCTTGGGCGTGCACAGCTGTCCGACCAGCGTCACCGGCTCGTCCCGGACCTGCGGACGGTTCCAGGGCCGCAGCCAGGTGTCGTCGGCGATCACCTCGAAGGGCTGGTCGTGCTGTTTCGCGGCCGGGGTGCGCAGGTGGTGGGTGCCTCCGCGCAGTACGGCGAACGCGTGCCCCCGGCTGAACTTGATGTCCAGGACCTGGGTGACGTACCAGCCGCAGTACGCCGTGACCGAGCGGCCGGGCTCGATCCGCAGGGTGAGGTGGGGGTGGCGGGCGAGGATCCTGCGCAGTCCGGCGCCGAGAGCGGGCCAGTCGAACGTCCTGAGCGGATGCGTGTAGTCGACGCCCATACCGCCGCCGACGTTGACTTCGCGCAGGTCCACCCCGCGGTCGCGGGCCCAGTTCCCGGCCCAGGCAAGGATCTTGTCGACGAGCTGAAGATGGGGCTGGGCCTCGAGGCCGCTGGCGAGGTGGAGGTGGAGGCCACGCAACCGGACGCCCGGAGCCGACTCCATCACCTCCAGGCAACCGTCCAGCTGAACCGGATCCATGCCGAACGGCCCGCCGCCCATGGCCAGGGCGACTCGGCCCACGTCGACGGGCAGGTTGACGCGCAGCAGGACGTCCACGGTCCGGTCGCCCAGCAGGGTGGCCAGCAGACGGAGTTCGTGTTCGCTCTCGATGTGCAGGCGCTCGGCTCCCGCGTCCAGTGCGCGGGTGAGCTCCTGCTGCGTCTTGCCGGGACCGCCGAAGGCGATCGGTGCGCCCGGCACGACCGCGCGGACATGGTCCAGTTCGCCGCCGGAGGCCACCTCGAAGCCGTGGACGTGTTCGGCGAGGGTGTACAGGATCCGGGGGTCGGAGTTGGCCTTGGCCGCGTACAGCAACTCGACGCGGTCCGGCAGTGCGGCCCGGATCATGCGCACGTGTTCGCGCAGGTCGGGCAGGTCGTAGACGTAGGCGGGCAGATCGTCGTCGGGCAGTGCGGCGACGAGGTCGTACGCCTCGGGCCTCATCGGACCACCTCGCGGGGGAAGTCCGCACCGAGCGGGCTGGGCAGGGGCACGTAACCGGCGTGCCGGTCGGCCTTGCGGGACCAGCGCAGCAGCAGGTTGGCCTTGGCCGGCAGCGGTACGCCGGACAGCAGGGCACGCAGGCGCGGCGGTTCGGCGGCGGTTCGGGCGTAGTCGGCGAGGTGGTCGCGGACCAGGCCCCACAGCGCGGGTTCCAGCGTCGGGTCGAGATCGGCCAGCGCGCTGAGCACTTCGGCGGTGTGGTTGACGAGGAGGCAGTACGCGACCCGGTTCCAGCCGTGTTCGGGATCATAGGTGAGGGAAGCGCGCACGTCGTCCGGGAGTTCGTCGAGGGCCTGCCGGTGACGCCCGGACAGGAGCTTGGTGCCCTCCAGGTCGCGGAAGAACATCTGCGCCGGCGTGCCGTCGGCCTCGACTCCGACGACGACGTTCTGCAGGTGGGGTTCGAGCACGACGCCGTGTTCGAAGTAGGCGGCCAGTACCGGCGGGAGCAACAGCCGGAGGTACGCGTCCCACCAGGCCAGGATGTCGCCGTCGCCGCGGTCGAGCAGCTGGGAGACATGGGCTGCGCTGGTCGGATACTCGTCCGCCACCGCGGCGGCGAGCAGGGGTGTGACCCCGGCACGCAGATGGGGGCGCAGGCCGGAGCGGACGATGACGCCGAAGCCTTCCAGGAGGGCGGTGTCGCCGGCCGTGTCGAGGGTGCGGTAGCCCGGCTCGGCCAGGAGCGCGCATCGCGGGAAGCGGTCGGTGAGCCGGGCGAAGACGGGCTGGAGCAGCCGGTTGAGTGCGACGGCACCGGACAGCTCGTAACTCGCGTGCCTGCGGACGCAGTTGGTGAGGCGGACGTTGAGGCTGAACTTCAGGAACGCGTCGGTCTCCGGGGCGTACAGCGTCCGCACCGATGCGGTCGGCACCAGCTCCGGTCCGCCCGAGCCGGTGTCCACGATGTCCCCGGCCCCGACCGCCTCGCGCAACCGGGGGTGCTCCTTCAGCAGCCGGTACTGCCAGGGGTGTACGGGGAGTACCGCGAACTCCGGGTCGGTCACCGGGTGCAGTACGTCCAGCGCGTGCAGCTCCCCCTCCTCCCGTACGAGGTGGCTGCGCACCGCCAGGTAGCGCAGGCGGAAGCTGGTGCCGGTCTCCGGGCCGTACACCAGCCAGTCCGCCGGGTCGCCGGTACGGGCCTTGGGCGTGGGGTGGAAACGGTGGCCGAACACCAGGGACTGCTCCGAGGCCACATACGGGTCCGTGGCCGCCCGGACACCCGCCCGCTCCTCCAGTACGACGCGGATCGTCTCCCGGCTGTCCGCCACCTGGCCCAGGAACTCCTCGTTGGCCAGACCCGTGCGCTGTTCCAGTTCGTCCTGGATGCACCGGGCCAGCTCGCGCCAGTCCACGGTCACCCAGGTGTCGCCGTCGAGCCGCTGCACCGAGTCCTGGAAGCGATGCGCTCCGAGCAACGAGGTCCGACGCAGCGCGGCACGCAGCAGAAGGCCCCGGCGGGGCAGTCGCAGCAGGAGGTGGTCGTCGACGACCGTCACCTGGTGCTCGGGGGCGGACACCTCGCGGACCAGGCAGTTGAGCAGCGTGTGGGTCGTGACGAGGTCGGCCGTCCGCGACGGCTCTGTGGTCGGGGAAGGGACGGTGGTGGCGCCAGCGGTGTGGGGGGCCGTGCCGGTGGTCATGTGGTCGCTCCAGTGGGACAGCGGTCGGTGCCGGAGGTCAACGGCACAGCGCGAGGGGGTTGGGAACGGACGTCCATTGCGCGGCGCCCGGGTTCTCGGACAGACGCATGGCGATGGTCGCCTTGAGCGGCATCGTGTCTCCGAAGAACGCTGCCGCGTCCTCCTGGTCCGGCAGGCTCGCGAAGACGCGGCGTCCGGCATCGGCGACCGTGCCCCACAGCGCTCGTGGATCAGCCGTCCGGGCCCGGCTGAGGACATCGACGAGTTCGCTGAAAACCCCGCTGATCAGGGCGCCGAAGAGTTTGGTGCGCAGCGCGTCGACGTCGTCGCCGGCGCGGGTGCCGAGCAGCGGCGGCAGCGTGAAGCCGCATCGGGCCAGGCGGCGCGGGCTGACCCGTACCCCGTCCAGGTCCCGGTACAGCACCCGCACCGGCCGCCCGTCGCGCAGGACGACCAGGGTGTTCTGGCCGTGTGCCTCCAGTGCCACCCCCATGGACAGCAGCGTCAGGGCCGGGGGCAGGAGGAGATCGGCGAGGTCCGCCAGCCAGCGCACCGGGTCCCCCGACACCATGGCGGCTCCGGTCGCGTGCACGGCCGTGAGCGGTACCGCGATCTCCCCGGCGTCGAGGTGGCACTCGGTCGATTCGCGGATCATGGTGGTGAGGCTCGCGGAGGGCTGTCCGTCCACGCAGACCGAGCCGCCGCCCAGTTCCCGCAGGACGCGCAGGCTGCCGCTGTGTCCGGCCTTGTCGGTGACGGCCGTGACCAGGTCGGACAGCGGGGGTCCGTCGGCGACCTCGGCCGGGGAGATGGTGCGCCGGTAGTTGGTGACCTGGACGTCGAGCGCGGTCTTGATGTGGCAGCCGGGCAGGGCGTCCAGCGGTGCGAGGGTACGCAGCGACAGCAGGGGGCGGGCTGGGATCGTCTCCTCCACGACGGCCAGGTCGGGGTGGTGCCCGAGCAGGTGGTCCCGCTGCCAGGGGTGCACCGGCAGCAGGTAGGTGTCGCCGTCGCGCAGGGTTCGCGGCCAGTCGCCGGCGCCCTGCCAGCGGTCGGCCGGGACCCGGACCAGGGCCAGCGGGACGACCGGGTGGTGTTCGGGCGCGTAGGCGAGCACGTCGGTGACGGACATGCCGGTGCGCGTCCGGCAGCAGGGGTGCTGCGGGTGCCCGTCGACGACCGCCTGCTCGGCATCCGCCGAGTCGGCCGGAGTGGCCTTCCGGTCCGCGTTCGCGGCTCTTGCCAGGGCCAGGTTGACGACGCTGTTGTCGAGTTCGGCCGCGAGTCGCTCCGCCGCGGGGCTGCGCAGGCCCAGGTGTGACAGCAGCCGGGCCGGGTCGCTGATCGGACCCTCCGGTCCCGACACGGCGAAGTCCTGCGGAACCTCGGCGAACGGCCGGGCGCCGGCCTCGGCCGCCGAGAGTGAACCGCCCCGCCGCAGCTCGACCACCAAGGATGCGGCCTCACGGCGACGCGCGCCCACACCGGGCAGGGGTTCTCGTGCGAAGGCACCCCACAGACGGCTCAGCACGGTCGCGCGTGCTCCCGGCAGTGCGATCGCGAAGGGTTCCGCCAGGTCCGGGCGGATGCGGCGCAGATCTTCCATGGGCATGTAGAGTTCCTGGATTTCGCGGTGACGGGTTGTCCGGTGGTGCTCCGGTGGCACCGACCGCACAACCGACGCTACGGGAAGACGATCAAGGGAATTGCCAGAGCGAATACAACGGGAAGTCCGGGATTCCCCCGAAGCGGCGTTTCGCCTTGCGCGATCGCGGCCGATCCGCCGAGGAGGACGCCGCGGCCTGCAAACTGACCTTGGATCAGGTTCCGGCTGCCACCTGGGAGAACGAGTGCCGGCGTCCGATCCCCTGACTCCTTGTTTACTCCGTGCTGGCCAGTTCCTTGATGTCGTTAACACGGCGCGCTTCGGCGAATGAGCCGACCGTGGAAGATCACTGGCTCGGGGGAGCTTGCGGCGTTTGCGCCACGCGCGGTGGCCGCCGTCTGTGAGCCTTTCGGCATGCGTGTCTTGCTGATCGAGGACGACGACCGGGTGGCCGGGCCGTTGGCGGAGGGGCTGCGCCGTTTCGGGTTCACCGTGGAACACGCCAGAACGGGGGCCGAGGGCCTCGCCGCGCCGGAGGTGGCGATGGTGCTGCTGGACCTGGGGCTGCCGGACATGGACGGCATCGACGTGTGCCGGACGCTGAGATCCCGCTCGTCCGTACCGATCATCATGATCACGGCCAGGGACGACGAGGTGGACCGTGTGCTCGGGCTCGAACTGGGTGCGGACGACTACGTCTCCAAGCCGTTCGGCGTTCGGGAGCTCGTCGCCCGTATCCGTGCCGTCACCCGCCGCGCCCGAGCAGCGGTTCCGGACCCGCAGGGTCAATCTTCGAACCCAGCGGACGGGCTGAGTCATTCCGGGACACCCGATGTCCAGCGGATCGGCCCTCTGACCGTCGACCGTCGCGCCCGGCAGGTACACCTGCACCAGTCGCCCATCGCCCTCGCGCCCAAGGAGTTCGACCTGCTCACCTGCCTCGCCACGGACCCCGGCGCCGTCTGCTCCCGCCGGCAGATCCTCGACACGGTCTGGGAACCCAACTTTTTCGGCCCCACCAAGACCCTGGACGTCCACATCGCCGCGCTGCGGCGCAAACTGGGCGACGCGTCCTGGATCGAGAACATCCGCGGAATCGGCTTCCGCCTCGTCCCCCCGGCACATCTCGACGCCACGCCCGCCGCGGTGCAGACGCGCGGCGGAGAGATCCGGTGACCCGTCGCATCCTGCTCAGCCACCTGAGCCTGATACTGCTCGTCCTGCTCGCGCTCGAAGTGCCCTTCGGCGTCCTCTACGCCCGCAGCGAGCTGTCCCGCTATGCGCGCACAGCGGAGCAAGGGGCGATGACCCTCGCCGAGGTCTGCGAGGACAAGATGGAGCACGGGCTGACAGCCGACCTGCCCGACCTCGCCCGCGCCTACGGGCGGCGGACCGGCGGCACCGTGCTCGTCACCGACCGCCGAGGCATCGTCCTCACCGACACCGCTGCCCGCGCCATGGTCGGCAAGGACCTGTCCGCCGAGCCGGACATCTCCACGGCACTTCACGATCACCGCGCTGTCGGGACGCGCAAAGCTCCTCGCACAGACGGTGAACTCCTTTTCGTCACCGTCCCCGGCGGGTCCGATGCCGCCGTCGCCTGCGTGGTGCGAACGGTGTATGCACTGGACCCGCTCAGAACGAGGGTGCACACCGCCTGGCTGGTCCTCCTGGCGGCCGGCCTGGGGGTCCTCGCCGCCGCCTCCCTGATCGGGTTCACTCTTGCGCGCTCGATCACCCGACCCGTTCAGGCCCTGGAACGCGCCACAGCTCAACTCGCCGAAGGCCGGATCACCGATCCGCCGGCCACCGACCACGGGCCACCGGAACTGCGTCGGCTCGCGGCGTCGTTCACGCGGACCGCGACCCGGCTTCAGCACCTGCTCCAGGCTCAGCAGGCGTTCGCCTCCGACGTGTCACACCAGCTGAAGACGCCCCTGACGTCTCTACGACTGCGCCTGGAGAACTTCGAGCCGCACCTCGCCCCCTGCGCACAGGACAGCCTCGACAAGGCACTCGTGGAGCTGGAGCGCCTCAGCCGCATGGTGCAGGGGCTGCTCGCTCTCGCACGGATGGAGAACGCCGAGATCCGGGCAGAGGCAGCCGACCTCGACAGCGTCGTCGCCGATCGCGCGGGCATCTGGACCGCCTTCGCCGACGAACAGCAGGTCGACATCATCGTGTCCGGAGGCACGTCCGTTCCGGTCTTGGCTGTCCCCGGCGCACTGGAGCAGATCCTCGACAACCTGCTCTCCAACGCGCTCCGCGTGTCCGCACCGGGAACCTCCGTCACGCTGTCCGTCGTCACCATTCCCGGACAAGGTCCCCGCATCCCGCCCATGGCCGAGCTGCATGTGATCGACCAGGGCCCCGGCATGACAGAGGCCGAACGCCACCGGGCCTTCGACCGGTTCTGGCGAGCTCCCCATGCCGACCACGACGGCACCGGCCTCGGTCTGCCCCTGGTCCGGCACCTGGCCCGCGCCGGAGGCGGCGAGGTCACCCTGGAGACGGCCCCCGGCGGCGGACTCGACGCCGTCGTCCGCCTGCGGCACGTCGAATGCCGCACCCAGCAGGATCGCCTTGTCACCGCAGCGGACGTCGACTCGGCAGCGCGATCGACACCTGCGCGGTGATCATGCTCGCCCACGCCGTCGTCGCCGTCGCCGCCGTCGCCGAGCAGCGGGAAGGGCGACGCCTGTTCCGGGACCCGGACGCCCGCGAAGCCGAAGGCGTGGTCCGGCCCCAGTCCGTCGGTGGCCCGCAGCACGGCTTCGGCGCACCGTCAGGGGGCGAGCGCGAGGTCTGCGCCGCACGGGAGGGAGACGACGGTGTCCTCACGGGCGATCGTGTACGGGGACCGGCCACGGTCGTAGTCGACGCCGCGAGGAACTCCATACGCGAGTCGATCGCGGCCCCCGGCCGATTGACCGTTCGCGCGTCGGCGGGATTTCATGAGGACCATGTCCAGCGGCGCGTCCCACACGAGTGATCCGGTGCTTTTCCCCGCCACCCCCGAGGAGTGGGAGAGGTGGCTGGAGGACAACCACGCGGTGGTCACGGGGATCTGGCTGAAGCTCGCCCGCAAGGGCGTCGCCGGGCCCGGCGGGGTCGACTACCAGGGCGCGCTGGAGTCGGCGCTCTGCTTCGGCTGGATCGACGGCCAGAAGCGGAAGCTGGACGAATGCCACTGGCTGCAGCGCTTCACCCCCCGGCGGCCCACCAGCCGGTGGTCCCAGGTCAACCGGGAGAAGGCCACGCGCCTCATCGAGGAGGGCCGGATGCGGCCCGCCGGGCTGCGCGAGGTGGAACGGGCCCGCGCGGACGGCCGCTGGGCGGCGGCCTACGCAAGTCCGCGCGCGGCCACCGTGCCCGACGACCTCCGGGCGGCCCTGGACGCCGTCCCGGCAGCCGCCGCGTTCTTCACCGCCCTGGACGGCCGCAACCGCTACTCGGTCCTCCACCGGATCGAGGAGGCGAAGAAGCCCGAGACCAGGGCGGCCCGCATCGCCCGGTTCGTCACCATGCTCGCCGAGGGGAAGAAGCCGCACCCCTAGGGCCACGGCTTGCCGCCGGTGCCACGCCTCCAGCGCCGCCACCGCCTCCACCGCTTACGATGCGGGAGCAAAGCCTCATCGAGCCGTATACCGACGTCGACTGGAGCGGTCATGACCGGTGGCCCCGAACCGATCAGTGCCGAAGCGCGGCGTGCGCTGGAGCAGGAGCTCGCGGATCTGCGGGAGGAACGGCGGATGGTCGCCGGGACCCTGAAGGACGATCCCGAGGTGGGTGACCAGGCCGACCAGGCGGACGAGTTGCAGCGGGTGGACCAGCTCGACCGGCTGGACCGGCGGATCGCCGACATCACCGAGCGGCTGCACGAGGCGGATCAGGCCGGGCCCGCGCGCACCGATGTGGTCGGGGTGGGCAGCACGGTCACCGTGCGGTTCGCGAACGGCTCGGTGGAGACGCTGTCCATCGGCGAGGGTGCCGAGGCGCTGGACCAGAACCTGGTCACCGAGGACAGCCCGCTCGGCCGGGCGCTGCTCGGCCGCCGGGCCGGGGACAGCGTGCGGTACGACACTCCGGACGGCCCCGCGAGCGCGGTGGTGGAGTCGATCGGCGGCTCGTCCGCGTAGGAACGCCGGGCAGCCGTAAGGGGGCCGGGGGGCCGGTCAGCTCTCGGGCTTGCGGACCGAGCAGTGCAGGGTGTCCTTCGCGACGTCCGCGACGATCGTGTCCCCCGGCTCGGCCTCGCCGCTCAGCAGCAGCGTGGCGATGCGGTTGTCCAACTCCGCCTGGATGGTGCGGCGCAGCGGTCGGGCGCCGAACTCCGGCTGGTGGCCATGGGCGATGAGCAGCTTCTTCGCGGCCTCGGTGACCTCCAGCTTCATGCCCTGGGCGTGCACCCGGCGCTTGCTCTGGTCCAGCAGGTGGTCCACGATCTGCGACAGGTCGTCCTCGGTGAGCCCGTGGAAGATGATGATGTCGTCGATGCGGTTGAGGAACTCCGGCAGGAAGCGGCCCCGCAGGTCGTCCATCAGCTCGTCCTTCAGCTCGGACACATCGCCCTTGTGGTCGAGGATGCGGTGCGCGCCGATGTTGGACGTCATGATGACGACGCAGTGCCGGAAGTCGACGGTGCGGCCCTGGGAGTCGGTGAGGCGGCCGTCGTCCAGGATCTGGAGCAGGGTGTTGAAGACATCGGGGTGCGCCTTCTCCACCTCGTCGAACAGCACGACGCTGTACGGCTGCCGGCGTACCTTCTCGGTGAGCTGGCCCGCCTCCTCGTAGCCGACGTATCCGGGCGGCGCGCCGACGAGGCGGGCGACGGTGTGCTTCTCCTGGAACTCGCTCATGTCGAAGCGGACCATGCGGTCCTCCTCGCCGAACAGCAACTCGGCGAGGGTCTTGGCCAGTTCGGTCTTGCCGACACCGGTCGGGCCGAGGAACAGGAAGGAACCCACGGGCCGGTTGGGGTCGCCCATGCCGGCGCGGTTGCGTCGTACGGCCTGCGACACGGCGGTGACCGCCTCGTCCTGGCCGACGATGCGGGCGTGCATCTCCTCCTCCAGCTTGAGGAGTTTCTCCTTCTCGCTGGCGGTGAGCTGGGAGACGGGGATGCCGGTGCGCCGGGAGACGATGTCGGCGATGTCGGCGGCGGTGACGGAGACGACGCCCTCGCGGCGCTCCTCGATGCCGGCGAGTTCGGCCTCCGTCTCGGCGATCTCCCGCTTCAGTTCCGACGCCCGCTCGAAGTCCTCGGCGGACACGGCCTGTTCGAGTTCGCGGCGCAGCTTGGCGATGCGGTCCTCGCGGCTGACGACCTCGGTGGAGCGGCCGGCGCTGCGCAGCCGTACCCGCGCGCCGGCCTGGTCCAGGACGTCGATGGCCTTGTCGGGCAGGAAGCGGTCGGTGATGTACCGGTCGGACATCTCGGCGGCGGCCACCAACGCGCTGTCGTCGAAACGTACTTGGTGGTGTGCCTCGTAGGCGTCCCGCAGCCCTTCGAGGATCTGCACCGTCTCGTCGACGGTCGGCTCGGGCACCATCACCGGCTGGAACCGGCGCTCCAGGGCGGCGTCCTTCTCGACGTACTTGCGGTACTCGTCGATGGTGGTGGCGCCGACGACGTGCAAGTCGCCGCGCGCCAGGGCGGGTTTGAGCATGTTGCCCGCGTCCATGGCACCCTCGCCGGTGGCGCCGGCGCCGACGACCGTGTGCAGTTCGTCGATGAAGAGGATGATGTTGCCGCTCGCGGCCTGGACCTCCTCGATGACCTTCTTCAGCCGCTCCTCGAACTGGCCCCGGTACTGGGCGCCCGCCACCATGCCCGACAGGTCGAGCGCGACGACCCGCTTGTCCTTGAGGGTGTCGGGGACCTCGCCGGCCACGATGCGCTGGGCGAGGCCCTCCACGATGGCGGTCTTGCCGACGCCGGGTTCGCCGATCAGCACGGGGTTGTTCTTCGAGCGCCGGGACAGGATCTCGACGGTCTGCTCGATCTCCTCGGCGCGGCCCACCACCGGGTCCAGCTTGCCGGCCTTGGCCTCGTCGGTGAGGTCGCGGCCGAACTCGTCCAGGGTGGTGGCCGGCTGCTTGCGCTCGGCCGGCGTGTTCTCGCTGCGGGCGGCCTGTTCGGCGAGGCCCGAGAGCTTGCGCGCGTCCATGCCCTCGGCCCGCAGCAGCCGGGCGGCCCCGCTGTCGCTGTCACCGAGCAGCGCGGCGAGGATGTGCTCGGGACCGATGTACGACACCCCGGCCGCCTGCGACTGGGCGTAGGCGGCGCCGAGGGTGCGCTTGGCCGCCGGGGTGAGGCCGGGCTGCGCGGAGGGCTGGCCGGACTCGCGCGGCAGCACCTTGGCGATCTCGGCCGCGAGGCTGTCGGGGTCCACGTCCACCTGGAGCAGCAGCCGGCGTGAGGGCTCGACCTTGGTGGCCGCCCACAGCAGATGCTCCGTGTCGAGGTCGGAGGTGCCGTCCTCGGCGGCCCGGCGCGCGGCCAGGTTGAGGAGTTCCTGCGACGACTCCGTCAGCAGCCGCCCGATCGGCACGCGCTGCACCGCGGGCGGGGAGGAGGCCGGCGACATCCCGAAAAAACGATTCAGCAGATCGCTGAAGGGGTCCTGGGAACCGAAGGGGGTGCCGAACGGCATCGACATGAGAACTCCAGGGGCGCAAAGGGGGTCAGTACTCACTGAACCCCGGCGCCGAGTGGCCCGCAAGCGGAGGCCGGGCGGGGGGATCGTCGAGGAAGTCGAGGGTCGGCACATGGAAGAGACAGCCCGTGACCGGCACGGAGAAGTCGAGGATCCGGTCGTGCGACGCGGTGTCCCGGCCGAGGAACATGTTGCGCAGCATCGACTCCGTGACCTCGGGGGTGCGGGCGTAGCCGATGAAGTAGGTGCCGTACTCGCCCTGCGCGATGTTCCCGAAGGGCATGTTCTCGCGCACGATCTTGCGTTCGTCGCCGTGCTCGTCGGTGACGGTGTTGAGGGCCACGTGGGAGTCGGCGGGTTTGGCGTCGTCGGGGAGTTCGATGTTGGCGAGTCTGGTGCGCCCGATGGCCTTCTCCTGCTCCTCGACGGACAGGGCGTTCCAGCCCTTCATGTCGTGCAGGTACTTCTGCACGGTCACATAGCTGCCGCCGCGGAAGTCCGGATCCTCGTCGCCGATGAAGACCGCGTCGTCAGCGACCTGGCCCTCGGGGCTCTCGCTGCCGTCCACGAAGCCGAGCAGATCGCGTTCGTCGAAGAACTTGAAGCCGTGCACCTCGTCCACCACGGTGGCCGCGCCGTCGAGTCGCTCGGCGAACTGCCGGGCCAGCTCGAAGCAGAGGTCCATGCGGCGGCAGCGGACGTGGAAGAGGAGGTCGCCCGGAGTGCCGGGGGCGTGGTGGCGGGGGCCGTTCAGCTCCCTGAAGGGGTGCAGATCGCGGGGGCGCGGCCCGCTGAACAGCCGGCTCCAGGCGGCGGAGCCGATGCCGACGACGCAGCTCAGCTCCTCGGGCGGAGCGCGGAAGGCGATCGAACGGCGCAGCGCGGACACGTCCTGCAGCAGGTCCCGGACGGTGTCCTCGCCGCCCTGGTCGACGGTGACGACGAGGAACACGGCGGCCCTGGCGGGCGGGACGACGACGGGCTGCGACTCGGGCACGGGGACCTGCCTCCTCGTACGGGACGGAGCCGGACCGTTCCAGCATGGCGCGGCCCCGCGCGCTCGGCAGGTCGGCGGGCCGGTGGGGGCATAGCGTGAGGGGGTGCGCGACCGGGTGACCTGCGTCCACCGGGTGACCGACGCCGACACCGCGCGGGCGCTGGGCAGCGGCGAGGTGCCGGTGCTCGGCACGCCCCGGCTGATCGCGTGGCTGGAGGCGGCGACCGTGCGCGCCGCCGCGCCGTTCACCGGTCCGGGCGAGACCACCGTGGGAACCGCCGTACGCGTGCGGCATCTGCGCGCGACGCCGGTCGGCGGCCGGGTCGAGGTGACGGCGGATCCCCCGGCCCGGACGGGCGCGGGGCGGCTCACCTTCGCGGTGCGGGCCGTCGACGGGCGGGGCCTGCCGGTCGCGGAGGGCGAGATCGAGCGGGCGGTCGTGGACCGGCGGCGGTTCCTCCGCGGCGGCCCCTGACCCAGGCCGGGTCACACGGGGGCGTGCCCCGCCAGGTAGTCGCGCACGGCCACGGGCAGCGCGATGTCCGCAGTCTGTTCGACCGGCGTCCAGCGGATGTCCCCGGGCGCGAACCGGGCGCCGTCCGAGGGGTCCTCGCTGAGGAGCTGGCAGGGCACGGCCGCGGTGCCGTCCAGCGCCGGGGAGCCGTCGGCCAGGTAGCCGGTCGTCTCGTAGACGACGCGGGCGGCGGTGGCCTGCGCCGTCTCGGCGGGCTGCGCGCTGCCCGCCGGCAGCGTCCAGGCGTCGGCCTCCCGGACCAGCAGCAGCCGTCCGTCGTACACGACGACGGCCTGTACGGCGTTCTCCATGCGCTTCCTCCCCCTGGCCCGGCTCCCGCGGTCGCTGCTGGCCTACCCCGGCGGGCGCCCCCGCACACGGGTCAGGCGGTGTCCGCGGGCCGGTACAGCACCGGCAGATCGCCGGGCCGTACCCGGACGGTCACCGGCAAGGTGGCCTCCACCTCGCCGTCGGCGCCGTAGGGGACGGGGCCGGCGGCCTCGATGCGCAGCTCCTTGGCGCGCAGGACGCGGACTTCGGGGCGGCGGATGTGGGCGCCGGTCTTCAGTTCGTTCATCAGGGTGAAGAACAGCCGGCGGGGCGCCTCCTTGATCATCACGATGTGCAGCAGGCCGTCGTCCACGCGGGCGCCGGGGGCGATCCGCCGACCGGAGCCGTAATAGGGGGAGTTGGCGGCGACGACCGTGTAGCCGCGGTGGGTGTGCTCCTCGCCGTCGACGGTGACGCGGTAGTCGGCGGCCCGCCAGGTGGTCACCGCGCGCAGGCCGCCCGCGTAGTAGGCGGCGGCGCCGCGCAGCAGCCGGGTGTGGTTGGCGTGCCGGTTGGCCAGCGCGTCGACCCCGGCGTACACGCTGCCGAGGACCACGGCGCGCCGGTGGACGGCGGACTCCACCTCGATGGTGTCGACGGGCCGGGGCTCGGCGTGCAGCAGGATGCCGGCGAGCGCGGCGGGGTCGGCCGGCAGATCGAGGGCGCGGGCGAAGTCGTTGCCGCGGCCGGCCGGTACGAGGCCGAACACGGTTCCGGTGCCGCTGAGCGCGCCCCCGATGCCGCCGGTGATGCCGTCGCCGCCGACGGCGAGCACGATCCGGCCCCGCTCACCGGCCCGGCGGGCGATGTTCCGCGCGTCGGCCAGGCTGTGGCTGTACTCGGTCTCCAGACCGGCCCCGGCCTCCCTGAGCAGACGGGCCACCTGGAGCAGCGTGGCCGCCGCGGTGGAGCCGCCCGCGGTCGGGTTGACGACGGCGGTGAACTGGCGCATCGGGGGTGCCTCCGGGGCAGGCGGTGGATGGGGTCGGTCGGTGGGCGAGTCAGTCGGTGGGCGGGTCAGTCGGTGGGCGAGTCAGTCGGTGGGCAGCAGGACGCCGGGGTTGAGCAGTCCGCCGGGGTCGAGGCGGTGCTTGACGGCGCGCAGGGCCTCGGCGGCCAGTTCTCCGGTCTCCCTGAGATACCAGTCGCGGTGGTCGGTGCCCACCCCGTGGTGGTGGGAGATGGTGCCCCCGGCGGCCAGGATCGCCTCGTTGGCCGCGTGCTTGGCGGGCGTCCAGTGGGCCACCGGGTCCTCGCCCCCGGCGCTGACGACGGTGAAGTACAGCGAGGCGCCGTTCTCGTACACATGGGAGATGTGGCACATCACCAGCGGCGGGGTGCCCGCCCCGGTGAGGGTGTCGGTGAGCGCGGTGCGCACCGCCGTGTACAGCTCGGGGACACGGGACCAGAACGCGGCGGTCTCCAGGGTCTCGGCGAAGGCGCCGACGTCGAGGAGGGCGTCGCGCAGGTACGGCGCGGAGAACCGGCCGTGGGCCCAGCGCTCGCCGGGCCCGGTGCCGAGCGGGGTGCCACCGCAGGCGGTGAGGACGGCGGCGGCCTGCTCGCGCCGGTACGCGGTCTCCTCGGGCGTGCCCTCGTAGCCGGCGATGGCGAGGCAGCCGGCGTCGCTCCGGCCGAGGCCGGCGCCTATCTCGTCGGGCGAGGCGAGGCCGATGAGGGTCTCGGTCTCGTCGGACAGGCGCAGCACGGTCGGACGCGGTCCGTCCTGGGCGAGCCTGCGCAGCGCGGCGGCGCCCTCCTCGAAGGAGGCGAACCGCCAGCCCTCGTAGATCTTCGTCTGGGGCAGGGGGCGCACGCGCACGGTGACGGAGGTGATGACGCCGAAGGCGCCCTCGGAGCCGAGGATCAGCTGGCGCAGGTCGGGGCCCGCGGCGGAGCGGGGGGCGCGGCCGGTCTCGACGGTGCCCTCGGGGGTGGCGAGGGTCAGGGCGAGGACCATCTCGTCGAAGCGGCCGTACCCGGCGGACGCCTGGCCGCTGGAGCGGGCCGCGGCGAAGCCGCCGATGCTGGCCCACTCGAAGGACTGCGGGAAGTGGCCGAGGGTGAAGCCCTGTTCGGCGAGGAGGGCCTCGGCGTCGGGGGCGCGCAGGCCGGGCTGGAGGACGGCGGTGCGCGAGACGGGGTCCAGGTCGAGCAGGGCGTCCATGCGGCGCAGGTCGAGCGCGACGAACGCACCGCGCTCCGGGGCGAGTCCGCCGACGACGGAGGTGCCGCCGCCGAACGGGACGACGGCCAGCGCGTGGTCCGCGCAGACCCGCAGGACGGCGATGACCTCGTCGTGGGTGGCGGGCAAGACCACGGCCTGCGGGACGTCGGTGACATCGCCGGTGCGGATGCGCAGCAGGTCGGGGGTGGACTTGCCGCGGGTGTGCCGGACGCGGCTCTCGGCGTCGGTGCGCACGTGCTCGGCGCCGCCGACGGCCGCGGCGAGCGCCGCCAGGGCCGCGGGCCCGGCCGTGGGGGCGGGCGGGCGGAGGTCGTCCAGGGCGAGCGCGGGGGTGCTGCGCGGCTTGACGCCGAGCAGGTCGCGCAGCAGCCCGGTCACCGAGTCGGGCAGCGGTGCCGCCTTGGCCGGGTCGCCCCAGCCGTTCCACAGCATGTCCATTGAACGGTCGTCCTCACAAAGGTCGGTGTGCTCGGTCCGGGCGGCGTCCGGGGCGTATGGCGATGGTCCGCCGGCTTCCGTCCGACTCGGGGGCGTTACACTGTTACACATGACGCCTATTCGTCACAACGGTACGGAAGACGCGGAGAGCGATCCGATCCTCGACGCGGTGCGCGACTGCGTGCTGGCCGTCGGGGTCCGCCGCACGACCCTCGCCGACGTGGCCCGCCGCGCCGGTGTCTCCCGGATGACCCTCTACCGGCGCTGGCCGGACCTGCGCACGCTGGTGGGCGATCTGATGACCCGTGAGTGGATCGACGTGGCCGGCCGGGCGATCCCCGAGCCGGCGCCCGGCCTCGACACGCGCACCCGGATCGTGGAAGGGCTGGTGGCGGGCGTCGAGGCGTTCCGGGCGCACCCCCTGTTCCGCAAGATCGTCGACGTCGATCCGGAGCTGCTGCTCCCCTATGTGCTCGACCGGCGCGGGGCGAGCCAGCTGGCGCTGCTCGGGCTGCTGACCGAGAGCCTGCGCGAGGGCCACGCGGACGGCTCCGTGCGCCGCGCGCACACCGAACGCCAGGCGCGCGCCCTGCTGTTGACGGTGCAGTCCTTCACCCTGTCCCTGCGCACGATGACCGACGAGGACGATCCGGAGCTGGACTCCGCCGCCTTCCTCGGCGAGCTGCGCGCCCTCCTGGAGAGGATCCTCAGGCCATGAGTCACACCGAGGCGGTACCCGGCTCGTCCCTCAGCGCGGCCCGGCGTGCCCGCGAACTGACCGAGGCCGCGGAACGGGTGGCCGACGTACTGGTCGTCGGGCTCGGCGCGACCGGGGCCGGGGTCGCCCTGGACGCGGCGGCCCGCGGTCTGGACGTCGTCGCGGTGGACGCCCACGACCTGGCCTTCGGCACCTCGCGCTGGAGTTCCAAACTCATCCACGGCGGGCTGCGCTATCTGGCGTCCGCGCAGTTCGACGTGGCCCACGAGAGCGCGGTGGAGCGGGGGGTGCTGATGACCCGCACCGCCCCGCATCTGGTCGGCGCGCAGCCGTTCGTGCTGCCGCTGACGCCGATGGTGTCGACGGCTCAGGCGGCCGTGGCCTGGGCCGGGCTGCGGGCCGGGGACATGCTGCGGCTGGCGGCGCGCACCCCGCGCCAGGTGCTGCCCGCGCCGCGCCGGCTGTCGGCGACGGAGGCGCGGCACCTGGCGCCCGCGGTGCGCGGGGCCGGGCTGCGCGGGGGACTGCTGTCCTGGGACGGGCGGGTCACCGACGACGCCCGGCTGGTGACCGCGCTGGCCCGCACGGCGGCGGCGCACGGCGCACGGGTGCTGACCCGCGTCCGGGTGCTGGAGCTGACCGGTGGCGGCGCCCGCGTCCGGGACGAACTCACCGGCGAGGAGGGCGAGATCAGGGCGCGTGTGGTGGTCAACGCCGCCGGGGTGTGGGCGGGCGGCCTGGTCGACGGCATCCGGATCCGGCCCTCCCGCGGCACGCATCTGGTGCTGCGCTCCGAGCGGCTCGGGGAGCTGCCGGCCGGGCTGCACATCCCGATCCCCGGCGAGACCAACCGCTTCGTGCTGGTGCTGCCCCAGGGGGACGGCCGGGTGTACGTCGGCCTCACCGACGAGCCCGTCGACGGGGGCGTCCCGGACGTGCCGGAGGTGCCGGAGACGGACATCGGCTTCCTGCTGGACGTGCTCGGCTCGGCCCTGGACGTGCCCGTCGCCCGTGCCGAGGTCGTCGGCGCCTTCGCCGGACTGCGGCCGCTGCTGGACCTGTCGGGGGGCGCCGGGACGACCCGCACCTCCGACATCTCCCGCCGGCACGCGGTGCTGACCTCGCCGGACGGGGTGACCACGGTGGTCGGCGGCAAGCTCACCACGTACCGCCGGATGGCCGAGGACGCCGTGGACGCCGCCGCGGCGGCCGGTGGGCTGTCCGTACCGCCGTCCCCCACCGCCGGGCTGCCGCTGGTCGGTGCCGCCGCGCCCGGACGGCTGCGCGCCCTGCCCGTCCCCCGGCGGCTGGTCCGCCGCTACGGCACGGAGGCCGTGGCCGTGCACGCCCTCGCCGTCCGGGACCCCGCCCTCGCCGCGCCCGTACTGCCCGGCCATCCGGTCACCCGCGCCGAACTCGTGTGGGCGGCCCGGCACGAGGGCGCCCTGGACGAGTCCGACCTGCTCGACCGCCGTACCCGCATCGGCCTGGTGCCGCAGGACCGGGAGGCGGCGCTGGGGGTGGCGCGGGAGGTGATGGCGGAAGGGGTGCCGGCCTGAGGGCGTCCGAGGTCCGGCGGTGTCCTCACACCAGCCGCCGGATCTCTCCCCGCACCCGGTAGAAGCCTCCCGCCGCGGGATGCAGGGCGTCCACGACGTAGCGGGCGCCCGGCACGCGTATCGCGCGGGGGAACTGGACGTTCCACGCGGGGTCGTAGCCGCCGGAGACGACGTGGACCCGCAGGCGGCCGGATTCCTGGACGCACTCCACGACGACGGAACCGGTCGGGGCCTGGGCCACGGTGGCGACCGCGTCGACGGCGGTGGCCGGGGCGTACGCGGGGAGGGCGGCGGCGAGTTTGACGTCGCGGACGACCGGCACCGAACCCTGCTGGGCCGCGCCGATGGCGGACTCGCCCGCGTCCACGCACACCAGGGAGCCGTCCGTGGTCACCAGGTACAGCCGCTCGTCGCGGTACTGCATCGACAACGCCGAGCCGCTGCCCGTGCCGAGCTTCCACAGCCGGGTGCCGTCGCGGTCGAAGCAGTACACGGACGAGGCCGAGTCCCCGGCGAACACGAACCGGCCGCCCGGCGACGTGGCGCAGGAGTAGACCGCGCCGTCGCAGGCGTACGTCGCCTCGATCGCGCCGGTCGCCTTCGACAGCCGCTGCACCACGCGGTGCCCGGTGCCCGCGTACACCGCGTCGGCCTCCTGCCAGCCGAACAGCACCCCGCCGCGTGTGCCGGTGTGCCACAACTCGCCGCCTCCGTCCGGGTGGTAGGCGGTGACGCCCTGGTGGTGGCCGTGGTAGACGGCGCGGTCGTCGGCACGCACCATCCAGCCGCTCCCGCCGCCGCTGCGGCGGGCCCACTGGTGTTCGTCCTCGTGGTCGATCACGGTGAGCCGGCCCTCGCGGTCGGAGACGTTGAGCACACCCTCGTGGATGTCCAGCCAGAAGATGTCGACGTCGGCGGCGATGTCGTAGGCGGCGAAGGGCAGCTTGGCGGACAGGTCGTACACCTTGCCGTCGTCGCAGCCCGCGTAGATCCAGAAGTCGTCGGCGACCAGGCACTTCACGCCGTCCGGCAGTCCGAAGCGGGCCAGTACGGTGCCCTCGTGGTCCAGGGTGTAGACGTCACCCGCCTGGTTGCCGACCCAGCAGTGGTCGTCGTCCACATGGATGCCGAACGCCGCCGAGCCGGTCCGGAACCGCCACAGCACCGGCGCCACGGCGCGCGCGGTGGAGGGGGCCGAGCCGACCTCGCGCCGGGTCACCTGCCGCGGGGCCCGGCCGCCGGGCACCGCCGGGGCGTACCCCTTGCGGACCTTCTCCCCCACCTTCTTCGCCGCCGCGGCACGTGCCTTCTCCACGGTCGGGAACGTGCTGGTCTGCGTCTGGCCGCCCGCGCCGATCCTGCCGTACCGCACCGTGACCACGAGGCCCTCGACGCTCACCTCGTAGAACTTGTGGGCGCCCCCGCCCTCCTGCGACAGCTCCAGATACGTCGTCTCCGCCGCGGTCACCGCAGACATGGCACACCCCTCCCCACAACAGACCCCGGCCGTCCCCGCAGGTCCTCACTGATCACACCGTAGGCGGGGGCACTGACAATCGACCGGGCGGCGGGGCACCCGCACGGCTCAGCCGCCGAGCAACTCCGCGAAGCGGCGCGTGTCGATGTTGCCGCCCGAGGCGATGACGCCGACACGGGGCGGGAGATCGCCGACGCGCCCGGCGAGGAGGGCGGCCAGGCCGGTGGCACCGCTGGGTTCGAAGACGGCCTTCAGCCGGTCGAAGGCGAAGCGCATGGCGTCGAGGATCTCGGCGTCGCCGACCAGCGCGACCGAGTCGACCAGGTGCCGGTTGATCGCGAAGGTCAGCTCGCCGGGGACGGCGACCGCCTGGCCGTCGGCGACGGTGCGGGGCACGGGAACCGCGACCCGGCTGCCGCGCTCCAGGGACCGCTTGGTGTCGTCGCTGCCCTCCGGCTCCACGCCGACGACCCGGACGTCCCGGTGCAGCCCCTTGGCCGCGACGGCGCTGCCGGCGACCAGCCCGCCGCCTCCGACGGGTACCAGCAGGACGTCCAACGGGCCGGTCTCCTCCAGGAGTTCCAGGGCGGCGGTGCCCTGGCCCGCGATGACGTCCGGGTGGTCGTAGGGCGGGATCAGGGTCAGGCCCCGCTCCTTCGCGAGCGCCGTGCCGAGCGCCACGCGGTCCTGGGTGTAGCGGTCGTAGGTGACGACCTCGGCGCCGTACCCGGCGGTGGCGTCCATCTTGGAGCGGGGCGCGTCCTCGGGCATCAGGATGACGGCGCTGGTGCCCAGTTCGCGGGCGGCGAGGGCGGTGGCCTGGGCGTGGTTGCCGGAGGAGAACGCGGCGACGCCCTTGGCGCGTTCCCCGGCCGAGAGCCGGGCGATGGCGTTGTAGGCGCCGCGGATCTTGAAGGCGCCCATCCGCTGGAGGTTCTCGCACTTGATGAACACCCGCGCGCCCACCCGTTCGTCGAGGGTGCGCGAGGTCAGCACCGGGGTGCGGTGGACGAAGCCCTTGACGCGCTCGGCGGCCGCGCGGATGTCGTCGAGGGTCACGGGCAGGTCGGCGGCGCCGGGCATGGCGAAGTCCTCTTTCTGTACCGGGTGTTGGTCGGTGCTGCTGCTCAAGACGGGTGCGCGCGGGTCCCTCCGGGGCCGGAGGAGGACCGTGGGCTCATCGCGGATCCGAGGGCGGTTTCGCGTAGTTGTAGATCGTGGCCCGCGAGACGCCGAGGAGGTCGGCGATGGTCCGCGCGGCGTCGCGGGGCTCGAAGTAGCCGTCCCGGTTGAGCTGTCGCACGAGCGCCCTCTTGTCCGTCCGGCTCAGCGACCGCGGCGGGGCGCCGCGCTCGGCGGCGAACTCCTCGATCACGCGGCGCAGTTCGCGTGTGTGGCGGTCGCGCAGTGTCTCCAGGGGCTTGTCGCCGTGTCCGCTGTCGGTGGCCACGAGGTTCGCCAGGGCGAGCGTCACGGGCGACAGCACGGAGACGTCGAGGTTGAGGCAGAGCGCCGCGATGTACCGGCCCTCGGCGTTCTTGATGCCGATGGAGGTGCTTTTCACCGGGCGGCCGTCCGGGAAGCGGTTGGGGTAGTTCTGGACGACATCGGGGAAGTCGGGATCGGCGATGCGGCGAAGGCCCAACTCGGTGGCCGGGTCACCTGGCTGACGGCCCGACAGGTTGTTCTCGATGGTCCGGATCGAGTGGTCCGCGTCCCGCAGGTCGTGCAGGACCACCTCGCACAGGCCCGGAAACATCCGGCCCAGGGCGACGGCGATCTTCTCGGCCTCCTGGACGAGATGCTCGTCCGCCGCCGCACCGTCCATCCGCCGCCCTCTCCCCTGAGACCCCTTGGCCTAAAAATCCATTTCTGGACAGTGAGGCTAAGCGATCGGCCGGCCACTGTCCAGGGAGTACCGCCGCGACCGGATCCGGTCCGGGGCGTCGGCGGACCTCGGCCAGGACGACGAGTCCGGACGACGTTACGACTCGGGCCGGGTGCCGGGTGCCGGGCGGAGCGATGCGTCCCGCGGGCGGAGACGGCTGAAACACCGGTACCGGAGGGGGCGGGGCGGGGAACTACCCGAGCGCATGGATTATCCGTTCCCCGCCCCGGCTCGACCCCCCACCCGCAGCCGCCGACGCATCGGCGGTGTGGCGGGGGCCGGTCTGGGGCACCGCGGCACGCAGGGGGCGTACCGCGAGCGTCTCGAGGTGCCGTGACGCACGGGGTGGCCACGGCGACCGAAGATCTCGTTCAGACCTTCCGTCGCCGTTCGCCCGGCGGCCAACGGAGACGGACCGACCGGGTGACACATCGGGACGACCGGCCGGCTGCCGCACGCGGACCGGCGCGCCGGCTACCGGCGGTCGTCGCCCTCGGCGGTCCCCGGCTCGGTCATCGAGCGGTGCATGGCGGCCTTGGCGCTGTCCGGCAGGACCTTGTTCGCGGCGCCTTGGGCCTTGGTCTTCAGGGAGCCCGTGACGACCGAGCCGCGGCCGTGCGTGATCGCCTCGTACGCCTGCCGGGCCACGTCGTCCGGGTCGTCCTTCTCCATCGTGCCGAGCTTGGTGTCCCCGAGGCCGGCACGGCGGAAGAAATCGGTGTCCGTCGGTCCGGGCAGGAACGCGGTGACGCTGACGCCCGTGTCCTTCACCTCCTCGCGCAGCGCCTCGGCGAACGACTGCACGAACGACTTCGAGGCGTTGTACACGGGCTGGAAGGGGCCCGGCGCGGTCGCCGCGATCGAGGACGTGAACGCGAGCCTGCCGGTGCCGCGGCGGACCATGTCGCGCAGCAGCGGTTTGGCGAGCCGTACGGTCGAGGTCACGTTCAGATCGACGACGGAGAGGTCGTCGGCGAGATCGGTGTCCGTGAAGGCCCCGCCCTGCCCGACCCCGGCGTTGAGCACGGCGACGTCGATGTCCAGGCCGCTCGTCGCGCCGACCAGCCGGCCGACGCCGTCGGCGTCCCGCAGGTCGGCCCGCACGGCGCGGACCCCGGCGCCGGTCTCCCGCAGCCGGTCCGCCGCCTGGTCCAGGCGGCCGTCCTCCGCGTTGATCACCAGATCGTAGCCGTGCTCGGCGAACTGCCTGGCCAGTGCGTATCCGATTCCGCTGGACGCCCCGGTCACCAGGGCGAGTGGCTTCTCCTCGTTCATACGCTCCGGGGTAACCAGCGTCGCGGGGCCCAACCCCGGCGGGGGCCTCCGGCCGGGGGGCGAGGCGGGGCGGTCCGCGTCCACGTGGCGGCACCGGCCGACGATCCGCATCGCGGCCCCGGCCGATCTGCCGCGTGCCGACCCCGCCGCTGGGCCACGCCTCGGCGCCCGCCGACAGGCCGCGTCGCAGCCCCCACCGACGAGCCGCACCGTGGCCCCGCAGATCGGCCGCATGCCGACCCCCACCGGTGGGCCGCGCACCGGCCCCACCAACAGACCGCATCGCAACCTGCGCCGATAGGCCGCGTCGCGGCTCCCACCGACGAGCCGCACTGCGGCCCCGCCGATCGGCCGCGTGCCGACCCCCGCCGACAGGCCGCACCGTGGCCCCGCAGATCGGCCGCATGCCAACCCCCACCGATCGGCCGCGCACCAGCCCCACCAACAGACCACATCACGGCCCCCACCGACAGACCACATCGCAGCCCCCACCGACGAGCCACACCGCGACCCCGCCGATCGACCGCATGCCGACCCCCACCGATCGGCCGCGCACCAGCCCCACCAACAGACCGCATCGCGACCCCCGCCGACAGCCGCGTACCGGCCCCCGCCGACAGGCCGCACCGTGGCCCCCGCCGATCGGCCGCATGGTGGCCCCCCACCGATGGTGCGACATTGGGATGAGACGGTCCGACGATCAGGCCGTCCGACGAAGGTCACCCTGGAGGCGCGATGGGGCGTGACGTCCCGGCGCTCGTGTTCACCCGCGAGGACCGCCGCCGGTACCGGGTCAAGATGCAGGAGTGCCTGGACGCGTTCGCGAAGATGCTGCGGGAGGCGCGCTTCGACGCCGAGCGGCCGCAGGTGGGCCTGGAGATAGAGCTGAATCTGGTGGACGACGACGCCGAGCCCGCCATGCGCAACAGCGACGTGCTGGACGCGATCTCCGACCCGGCGTGGTCCACCGAGCTGGGCCGCTTCAACCTGGAGATCAATGTGCCGCCGAGACGGCTGACGGCGGGCGGACCGGACGCCTGGGAATCGGAGATACGGGCCGCGCTCGACCACGCCGACGAGCGGGCGCGCACGGTCGGCGCCCGGCTGATCACGGTCGGCATCCTGCCCACGCTGCGGCAGGAGGACATCGGCGAGGAGACGCTGTCGGAGAATCCCCGCTACCGCCTGCTCAACGACCAGGTCTTCGCGGCCCGCGGCGAGGACCTGCGCATCGAGGTGGACGGCGTCGACCGGCTGCGCACCTACGCGGACAGCATCACCCCGGAGGCAGCCTGCACCAGCACCCAGTTTCATCTCCAGGTCTCTCCGGAGGAGTTCGCCGACTACTGGAACGCGGCGCAGGCCATCGCCGGCGTCCAGGTGGCGCTCGCGGCGAACGCGCCCTTCCTGTTCGGCAAGGAGTTGTGGCACGAGACCCGGATCCCGCTGTTCGAACAGGCCACGGACACCCGCCCGCAGGAGATCAAGGTGCAGGGTGTACGGCCGCGGGTGTGGTTCGGGGAGCGATGGATCACCAGCGTCTTCGACCTGTTCGAGGAGAACGTGCGCTACTTCCCCGCCCTGCTCCCCCTGGTCGACGACGAGGACCCGGTGGAGACGCTGGACCGCGGCGACGTGCCCGAACTCGGTGAACTCACCCTGCACAACGGCACGATCTACCGCTGGAACCGCCCCGTCTACGCCGTCTTCCGGGACCGGCCGCACATCCGCGTGGAGAACCGGGTGCTGCCCGCCGGGCCGACCGTCGCCGACACCCTCGCCAACGGCGCCTTCTACTACGGGCTCACCCGCGCGCTGGTCGAGGAGGACCGGCCGGTGTGGTCGCGGATGTCCTTCAAGGCCGCCGAGGAGAACCTGCACAGCGCGGCCCGGCACGGCATGGAGGCGCTGCTGTACTGGCCCGGCGCCGGCGAGGTCACGGCGCCCGAACTGGTGCTGCGCCGGCTGCTGCCGCTCGCCCACCGCGGACTGGAGCGCTCCGGGATGGACGCGGCCTGGCGGGAGCCGCTGCTCGGCATCATCGAGCAGCGCTGTGTGGCGGCCCGCAACGGCGCCGTGTGGCAGAAGGAGATGTTCCACCACATCATCGGCACCGCACACTGCTCCCGGCACGAGGCGCTGCGGCGCATGACACAGCTGTACATCGACTACATGCATCTCAACGCCCCGGTCCACACCTGGCCGGTCGACTGATCCGCGTCGACTCCCCCACTCCTCAGGCCAGTACGAGAACCAGCGGGATCCCCCGGCAGGGCACCAGCCGCATGCCCTCGTGGACGCCGGTCCGGTGCTCCCCGAGCAGCAGTTCACCGAAGTCCGGGCCCCTGGTGAGGGATCCGGCCAGGTGCGCGGGGTCCGCGGAGGCGGCGACGCGGCCGCGGGCGTTCACCAGATGGGCGGGGCGCGCGAGGTGCCGCAGCAGCGGCAGCACGGCGGCCTCGAAGTGGCGCAGATACACATCGGCCGCGGCCACTCCGGCGAACTCCCCCTGTGCGTATACCGGTTCGGACAGGGTGAGGCTGTACTCGTCGGAGCAGAGATAGTCGACGTACGGTCCGGCGACCGCCCGGCGTCCGGTGGCGCGGGGCAGCGCGAACCAGTCCCAGTGGGTGTAGTCGGAGTACGCCGACCGGCCGGGGTCGAGGTCGAGCAGCAGCGGTCGTACGTCGCCCCCGGCGGCGCACTGCCACCACTCCAGCCAGGCGGGCACATCGGCCAGCAGCCCCGGAGCGGCGACGAAGCCGGCGCCGGAGACCAACGCGTCGCACCTGAGGCGCTGGTGGAGTCCGGGGCGGAGGCAGGCGAGGTCGGCGCTGACCGCCGGGCGCCCCTCGGCACTCACTCGGGCGAGCAGGGCCGTCGCCTCGGCGCGGGTGGCCGCGACCGCGTCGAAGACGGCCTCCAGGGCGCCGCCCACCTGCGCGGCCACCCGCAGTTCCGACTCCGTGCCGGAGGCGGCGAGTTCGGGGCTGACGCCCATCGGGTCCTCCAGCGGACGAAAACCGGGCGCGGCGCGCTCAGAGTCCGAGACGTACGGCGACGAGCCGCGCCACCGGCTCCCTGACGCACCGCTCGGCCAGCGTGCCGGCCGTTGCGTGGTCCCCATCCTGCACGGCGGAGATCAACCCGCGCTGCCGGTCCGCAACTTCTTCACGACAGGAGTCGTCGGCGAGCACGAGACACGGCAGCGCGCCCACTTCGCCCTGAAGCGCGAGCTGTTCGCGGGTGAGCCGGGCGGACTGGGCGGCGGCCGCGAGTTCCACATGGAAACGGCCGTACAGCCGACAGCGCGCCGCCGCGTCGTCGGTCCGCGTCAACTCCGCTGCCGTGCGGCGCAGTTGTACCAGGTCCTCGGGTTCGGTGCGCTGGGCGGCGAGCCGGGCGGCGGCGCCGGACAGGGCGGCCCAGTGATCGCCGAGATCGCGCAGTTCCTCCGTGCTCCAGCCGCGCAGCCGGGACCTGAGCCGGTCCCCGGCGGGCAGCTCGGGCAGCGACACGAAGCTGCCGCCGCCGCGGCCCCGGCGGGTGATGAGCAGTCCCTGCTGCCGCAGGGCCATGAGGGCCTCCCGCAACGTGACGGTGGAGACACCGAGCCGCCCCGCGAGTTCACTCTCGCCCGGCAGTTGCTCGCCGTCGGCAAGGAGGCCCAGCTCTATCGCGTCGCCGAGGCGGCGGACGACGGTGTCCACGCGGGCCCGGTTCTCCACCGGGCTGAACACGGCCCTGCGGGCGCCGCCGTCGATCTGCTCCTGCCTCACGGCCATCACCTCGTGCGTTGACTCAAGCTTTACCCCAACGGGCTCTTGAGTCGAGAACTATGACTTCATATGTTTGCGGACAACGTACCGCGCGCCAGAAAGGTTCCCCTATGCAGGGAGTTGCGATCCGGCTGCACGACCTGCGCAAGTCGTTCGGCGAGACGGCCGCCGTCGCGGGAGTCGATCTGGAGATACGGGACGGCGAGTTCTTCTCGATGCTCGGCCCGTCCGGTTCCGGGAAGACCACGGTGCTGCGGCTCGTCGCCGGGTTCGAGACCCCCGACGCGGGCCGGATCGAACTGGCCGGTCAGGAGGTCACCGGGCTCGCCCCCTTCGAGCGGGACGTGCACACCGTCTTCCAGGACTACGCGCTGTTCCCGCACATGACGGTCGAACAGAACGTGGCGTACGCGCTGAAGATCCGCAAGGTGCCCAAGGCCCAGCGGCTCGCCCGTACCCGCGAGGCGCTCGCGCGGGTGCGGCTGGAGGGCTACGGCGCCCGGCGGCCCGCCCAGCTGTCCGGCGGCCAGCGGCAGCGCGTCGCGCTCGCCCGCGCCCTCGTCGGCCGCCCCCGTGTGCTGCTCCTGGACGAGCCGCTGGGCGCCCTCGACCTGAAGCTGCGCGAGCGGATGCAGAGCGAACTCAAGGCGATCCAGCGGGAGGTGGGGATCACCTTCGTGTTCGTCACCCACGACCAGGCGGAGGCGCTGACCATGAGCGACCGGATCGCCGTCTTCGACCGTGGCCGCATCGCCCAGGTCGGCACCCCCGCGGAGATCTACGAACGCCCGGCGACGCCCTTCGTCGCGGCCTTCGTCGGCACCTCCAACCTGCTCGACGGAGAGACGGCCCGGCGGCTGGTCGGCGCCGAGGGCGTCTACAACATCCGCCCGGAGAAGATCCGCGTCCTGAAGGAGTCCGCGGAGGCGGACCAGCCCGAACACACCACCGCCACCGGCATGGTCGCCGATGTCGTCTACCTCGGGGACACCACCCGGCTCCTCGTCGACCTCGACGGCGGCGGCCGGCTCACCGCGGTGCAGCAGAATCTGGAGACCTCCGCCGAGGACGTCGCGGCCTACCGCGGCAGCCGGGTCCGCCTCCAGTGGCACCGCCGCCACGCCGTCCGCCTGCCCTCCTGACCCCACCCTTGGAGAAACGCCGTGCGTCTCACCCGAACCCTGCGCACCGCCGCCTGCGCCGGTGCCGCGCTGCTGCTCGCCGCCGCCTGCGACTCCTCCGGCTCCACCTCGGCCACCGGCCTCAACCCGCCCGATCTGAAGGCCCCCACGAAACTCGGCAGGACCGAGGGGCAGGTCAACCTGATCGCCTGGGCCGGCTATGTGGAGGACGGCTCGAACGACCCGAGGATCGACTGGGTCCACGACTTCGAGTCGCGGACGGGCTGCCAGGTCCACTCCAAGGTCGCCGCCAGCTCGGACGAGATGGTCAAGCTGATGAAGACCGGCGAGTACGACGCCGTGTCCGCCTCCGGTGACGCCTCCCTGCGCCTGATCGCCTCCGGCGACGCGGCCCCCGTCAACACCGATCTCGTGCCCAACTACAAGGATGTCTTCAGCGGGTTGAAGAACGGCGCCTGGAACTCGGTGGACGGGAGGATGTACGGCATCCCGCACGGCCGGGGCGCCAATCTGCTGATGTACAACACCGAGAAGGTGAAGCCCGCGCCCACCTCCTGGTCCGCGGTCTTCGAGGGCGCGTCCAGATACAAGGGGCACGTGACCGCGTACGACTCGCCGATCTACATCGCCGACGCGGCCCTCTATCTCAAGGCCACCAGGCCGGAGTTGAAGATCAAGGATCCGTACGCGCTGGACCAGAAGCAGTTCGACGCGGCCGTGGCCCTGCTGAAGAAGCAGAACGCGGACGTCGGCGAGTACTGGGGCGACTACCTCAAGGAGGTCTCCGCCTTCAAGAGCGGCGACTCGGTCGTCGGGACCACCTGGCAGGTGACCGCCAACCTCGCGGCCTCCGAGGGTGCCAAGGTCAAGGCGCTGGTGCCGAAGGAGGGTTCGACGGGCTGGTCGGACACCTGGATGGTCTCCAGCAAGGCCAAGCACCCCAACTGCGCCTACAAATGGCTGAACTGGATCGTCTCCCCCAAGGTCAACGCCGAGGTCGCCGAGTACTTCGGCGAGGCTCCGGCCAACTCCAGGGCGTGCGCGCAGACGTCGGACAAGAACTTCTGCACGGTCTACCACGCGGCCGACGAGAACTACTGGAAGCGGATCGCCTTCTGGAACACCCCGATCGAGCAGTGCCTGGACGGCCGCACGGACGTGAAGTGCGTGCCCTACGCCAAGTGGGTGCAGGCCTGGACCGAGATCAAGGGCTGACCGGTGGCGAGCGAAGCGACCGCCGCGGAACGGGCCTCGGGGATACGGCGGCTCGCCGGGGCCCTGCACCGCCGGCCCCGGCTGCGTCTGACCCTGCTCCTCACCGCGCCGCTCCTGTGGCTGATCGTCCTGTATCTGGGCTCGCTCGCGGTGCTGTTCGCCTCCGCGTTCTGGACCACCGACTCCTTCACCTCCCAGGTGGTGAAGGTCTGGTCGGCGGACAACTTCCACCAGTTGGTGACGGTGCCGGTGTTCCGCGAGGTGATCGTGCGCAGCGTCGGCGTCGCGCTGGCGGTGACCGTGCTGTGCGCGCTGATCGCCTTCCCGGTCGCCTTCTACACCGCGCGGGTGGCCCCACCGCGCCGGCGCCCGCTGCTGGTGGTCGCCATCCTCACCCCGCTGTGGGCGAGTTACCTGGTCAAGGTGTACGCGTGGCGGCTGATCCTGTCGAGGGGCGGGCTCGCCGACTGGCTGCTCGCACCGTTCGGGACCGGCGGCCCCGGATTCGGGCTGCCGGCCACCGTGCTCACGCTGACGTACCTGTGGCTGCCGTACATGATCCTGCCGATCCACACCGCGCTCGAACAGCTCCCGGCACGGCTGCTCGACGCGTCGGCGGACCTCGGGGCCCGTGCGGGGCGCACCTTCCGTTCGGTGGTGCTGCCGATGGTGCTGCCGTCGGTGGCGGCGGGCTCGGTGTTCACCTTCTCGCTGAGCCTCGGCGACTACATCACCGTGCAGATCGTCGGCGGCAAGACGCAGCTGATCGGCAATCTCGTGTACTCCAACATCGAGTTGAACCTGCCCATGGCCGCCGCGCTCGGCACCGTCCCCGTGCTCGTGATCGTCCTGTACCTGCTGGCGATCCGCCGCACCGGCGCCCTGAGCAGCCTGTGACCGGCCCCCGTGCCGGCCTCCGGAGAGGATGAGCGACGTGCATCTCACCCGCAGTGCGCGCATCGCCCTGCGCATCGGCGCCGGGCTCGGTTTCGCGGTGATCTACGTCCCGCTGCTGCTGGTCCTCGCCAACTCGCTGAACCCGGACCGCAGCGCGAGCTGGCCGCCGCCGGGGGTGACCGGGCGCTGGTGGTCGGCGGCCCTGCACGACTCGGGCGCCCGGCACGCCCTGTGGGTGTCGGTGAAGGCGGGGCTCGGGGCGACCGCGATCGCGCTGGTCCTCGGCACGCTGATCGCGTTCGCCGTGGCCCGGCACCGCTTCTTCGGCCGGGGCACGGTGTCGTTCGTGGTGGTGCTGCCGATCGCGCTGCCCGGCATCGTCACGGGCATCGCCCTCAACTCGGCCTTCAGTACGGTGCTCCAGCCGCTCGGGGTGGGTCTCGGGCTGTTCACGGTGATCGTCGGGCATGCCACGTTCTGCATCGTCGTGGTGTTCAACAACGTGGTGGCCCGGCTGCGGCGGACGACGGGCTCGTACGAGGAGGCGGCGATGGACCTCGGCGCGACCAGCTTCCGCGCCTTCGTGGACGTCACCTTCCCGCTGGTGCGCTCGGCGCTGCTGGCCGGTGCGCTGCTGTCGTTCGCACTGTCCTTCGACGAGATCGTGGTCACCACGTTCACGGCGGGACCCGGCATCGAGACCCTGCCGATCTGGATCTTCGACAACATGACGCGGCCCCAGCAGGCACCGGTGGTCAATGTGGTGGCCGCCGTGCTGGTGCTGCTGTCGGTGGTGCCGATCTATCTGGCGCAGCGGCTGTCGGCGGACACCGCGACCTCCAGCCGGGTGTGAGCCGGGGGCCGGACACGCGCGGGTGCGGGCCGGTCCGGGTGTGGCGCCCGCCGTGATGGAACCCTGCGGCCCATGAGCAACCCTCCGAGCGTGAACAGCTATGTCGACCGGGTCACCGCGGGTCCCGGCGGAGCGATGACGGACGAGGCCGGCATCATCACCGGCGACCTCACCGTGGCCACGGTCCTGCGGTCCGACGGCCGCAGTGCGCGCGTCGCCGTGCAGCACTTCGGCGGTGACACCTGGTACACCCTCACCGGCAGCCCGGCGCCCGTCCCCGAGGGGCGGCTCGCCGCCTATCACCGGGATCTGCTGGGCCGTATCCGCCGAGGTGGCGGCACCTGCGCGACCTGACGTCCAGTCATCTCCGGGCGGCGAGCGAACAGTTGATTCTTTCATGAACATGCAAAAGGCGGCTCCCGCACCTTGACCGGAGTTTGGTCCAGACCAATTATGGCCTAGACCAGCAGCCCCGGCCGGGCCCTGCCGTGCGACACCCCCCGCTCGATCGACTGTCGTTCGCCAACCGGGAGTACCCGATGACACGTCCGAGATCCGTACGCGCCCTGCTCACCGGCGTGGCCACCCTGGCCGCGTCCGCGGGGCTGGCCCTGGGCATCGGGGGTACCGCACACGCGGCGACCCCGCTGCCCGCGCATGTCTTCGCCCCCTACTTCGAGGCCTACAACGGCGAGAGCCCCGCCGCGCTCGCCCAGTCCTCCGGCGCCAAGTACCTCACCATGGCGTTCATCCAGACCGAGAAGAAGGGCTCCTGCACGCCCTACTGGGACGGCGACACCAGCACGCCCATCGCCTCCTCGGTCTACGGCTCCGACTTCAGCACCATCCGCTCGCGCGGCGGCGACGTCATCCCCTCGCTGGGCGGATACGCCGCCGACGACGGCGGCACCGAGATCGCCGACAGCTGCACCAGCGTCGACTCCATCGCGGCCGCCTACGAGAAGATCATCACCACGTACGACGTCTCCCGGCTCGACATGGACGTCGAGGACAACTCGCTGACCAACCAGGCCGGCATCGACCGCCGCAACCAGGCCATCAAGAAGGTCCAGGACTGGGCCGCCGCCAACGGGCGCTCGGTGCAGTTCTCGTACACCCTGCCCACCACCACGACCGGGCTCGCCGACAGCGGGCTCGCGGTGCTGCGCAGCGCCAAGAACGCGGGCGCCAAGGTGGACGTCGTCAACCTCATGACGTTCGACTACTACGACGGCGCCACCCATCACATGGCCACCGACACCCAGACGGCCGCGACCGGCCTGCACGGCCAGCTCGCCTCGCTGTACGCGAACCTGTCCGACAGCCAGCTGTGGAACATGATCGGCGTCACCGAGATGCCCGGCATCGACGACTACGGCGCGGCCGAGACCTTCACCACCGCCGACGCCCCGGCGGTGTACGACTGGGCGGTCTCCAAGGGCATCAACACCCTCTCCTTCTGGGCGCTCCAGCGCGACAACGGCGGCTGCCCCGGCACCGGCGGCTCCGACAGCTGCTCGGGCATCAGCCAGGACACCTGGTACTTCACGCACACCTTCGCGCCGTTCTCGGGCGGTACGACCACCCCGCCGGCCAACGATTTCTCCCTCGCCCTCTCCCCCGCCTCCGCCGCCGTCGATCCCGGCGCCTCCACGACGGCGACCGTGAAGACGTCGGTGGCCTCGGGCAGCGCGCAGTCCGTGGGGCTGACGGTCAGTGGGGCGCCGAGCGGGGTGACCGCGACGCTGAGCCCCACGTCGGTCACCGCCGGCGGCAGCTCCACGCTCACCGTGAAGACGACCGCCGCCACCGCGCCGGGCACCTACTCGCTGACCGTCACCGGCACGGCGGGCTCGGCCACGCACAGCTCCACCTTCAGCCTGACCGTGAACGGGTCCGGCGGCACCCCGACGGCACTCGCCAACGGCGGCTTCGAGAGCGGCTCGCTGTCGCCCTGGACCTGCGACAGCGGGGCCGCGGTGGTCTCCTCCCCGGCGCACAGCGGCAGCCACGCGCTCCAGACCGCGCCGACCTCCTCCTCGACCGGCCAGTGCGCCCAGACCCTCACCCTCAAGCCGAACACGTCGTACACGCTCAGCGGCTGGGTGCAGGGGTCATACGCCTACCTCGGCGCGAGCGGGGGCGCGACGGCCAGCACCTGGACCTCGTCCTCCTCCTGGCAGAAGCTGACGGTGCCGTTCACCACCGGCTCCTCCGGCACGGTCACCGTGTACGTGCACGGCTGGTACGGCCAGGGCACCGTCTACGCCGACGACCTCGCCCTGTCCTGACCCGTCCCTTCCCGCGGCTGGGCCCGTCCGGTGAGCGCACCGGACGGGCCCAGCCGTCTGCCCCCGGCGACGCGCGGCGATCTTCCGATGGCTGAGAGAGGCTGTGGGTGAGACTCCTCGGGACGAGACGACCGCAGGCAGGGGAGACGGGCGTGATCGGACTGGCCGCGGTGTTCGCCGTCGCGGGCGCGGCGAGCAACGCCGTGGGCACCGCGTTCCAGCGCAAGGCCGCCTCCGCGAGCGACCGCGGCGGGATCCGGCTGCTCGCGGAGCTGGTGCGCCGGCCGTTCTGGATGATCGGCATGGCCGGTGTGATCTGCGCGGCCCTGTTCCAGAGCCTGGCCCTGGTCAACGGTCCGCTGGCGCTGGTGCAGCCGCTGTTCATCCTGGAGCTGCCGTTCGCGCTGCTGGTGGCCGCCCCGCTGATGCACCGGCGGCTGCCCCGCTCGGGTTGGTGGGGCGTGGCGAGCTGTGTGGCGGGGCTCGCCGTACTGCTGATCGCGGCCGCGCCGCACGGAGCGACCGACCAGGCCCCGCTCACCCGCTGGGTCCCGGCACTGTGCCTGTGCGTCGGCGCGATGGCCGCCGCCGTGCTCCTCGCCACCCCCGGCAGCCCGGCGGCCCGGCGTGCCGCCCTGCTGGCCGCCGCGTCCGCCACGGGCAACGCGCTGACCGCCGCGCTGCTGAAGTCGGCCTCGGGCACCTTTGCCGACGAGGGTTTCCAGGCGTTCCTGCGTTCCTGGCAGACGTACGGCTTCGCGCTCGCCGGGGTGGCCGCCGTCCTGCTCCTGGAGAACGCGCTCCAGGCGGGTCCGCTGGTCGCGGCCCAGCCCGCGCTGACCATCGGCGACGCGGTGGTGAGCCTGGCCCTCGGCATCGCCCTGTTCCACGAGCGGATCCGCACGGGCTGGTGGCTGGTGCCGGAGGCGTGCGGGGCGCTGGTGATCGTCGCGGGCGTGCTGGTGCTGAGCCGGGCGGTGCAGCGGATCGCGATCGTGCCGGTGCCGACCGCGGAGGAGATCGAGAGCTGACCGGCCCCAACTCCGGCTCCGTCTCCGTCTCCGTCTCTGAAGTATGAATATCCTTTATGCACCACGCCGCGATAAATGAGCCCGCTCATATGCTTATCGTCCATATTATGCGTCGCGTCGGGCGGATCGAACGCCCCGGTCGAGGAGGCGATGGCGTGGCGACGCAGGGAATCAGCCGCCGGAGTGTGGCGCGCCTGGGCCTCGGTGCGGGACTCGGCGTGGCGGCCGCCGCGCTGAGCGGATGCGACGGCGGTGGATGGGGCCTCGGCTCCGGCGGACCCGGCGGGCAGCAGCAGGCGCCCCGGCCGATCGGCGACGGCTCGACCGCCTATACCGGACGCCAGCCGAACCAGCCGGACGCGCCCACCCCGCTGGAGCCGGGCGAGACTCCGCCGCAGTTCGTGGTGTTCTCCTGGGACGGCGCGGGCGAACTCGGCACCGGACTCTTCCCGCGCTTCCTGGAACTCGCGCGCGAGCACGACGCCCGTATGACCTTCTTCCTCTCCGGCCTCTACCTGCTGCCGGAGGACAAGAAGCGGCTGTACCGGCCGCCGAACAACCCGGTCGGCGCCTCGGACATCGGCTATCTCACGAACGCGCACATCAAGGAGACCCTGAAGTACGTCCGCCAGGCATGGCTCGACGGGCACGAGATCGGCACGCACTTCAACGGGCACTTCTGCGAGGGCTCCGGATCGGTGGCCGACTGGACCCCGGCGCAGTGGCGCTCGGAGATCGAGCAGGCCCGGACCTTCGTCACGACCTGGCGCACCAACACCGGCTGGCACGACGAGCCGCCGCTGCCCTTCGACTACGACAAGGAACTCGTGGGCGGCCGCACCCCCTGTCTGCTCGGCCAGGAGAACCTGCTGCCGACCGCCCGCGCGCTGGGCTGGCGGTACGACGCCTCGTCACCGGGCGGGGTGCAGCGCTGGCCGCGGAAGCGGAACGGCGTGTGGGATCTGCCGTTGCAGGGCATCCCGTTCCCCGGACGCAGCTTCGAGGTGCTGTCCATGGACTGGAACATGCTGGCCAACCAGTCCCTGAACTCGACGCGCGCGCCGTCGTACAACTACCCCTACTGGCGGGCCCAGACTTCGCAGGCGTACCTGGCGGGATTCGACCGGGCCTACGAGACCAACCGCGCGCCGCTGTTCATCGGCAACCACTTCGAGCAGTGGAACGGCGGCATCTACATGGACGCGGTCGAGGAGGCGCTGCGGCAGATCGCCGGGCGGCCGGAGGTGCGGCTCGTCTCCTTCCGGCAGTTCGTCGACTGGCTCGACGCCCAGGACCCGGCGATCCTCGCGCAACTGCGCACCCTGGAGGTGGGCGAGAAGCCAGCCGACGGCTGGAATTCGTACCTGCGCCCGGCCAAGTAGGGGCGGACCACGGTGTCCAGGGTGGCCAAGACGCTCTGTCCACCGTTCCGACGCGCTGTCCGCCCTGCCGACGCACTGTCCACCGTTCCGGTGTCCGCGCCCGCCGGATGGCCCAGCCGGGTACAGATGGTGCCTGGATACGGCGCGCAGCAGGGTACAGGCTCATAGGTATGCACAGCACTCAGAACACCGAGACATCCGGCCCGGCCTCCGCCGGGCTGCTGGCCGGCAAGGTCGCCTTCGTCACCGGCGCCGGGCGCGGCATCGGCGCGGCGGCGGCGCGACTTTTCGCACGGGAGGGCGCACGGGTGCTGCTCGCCGCGCGTACGGAGGACCAACTGGCGGCGGTGGCCGAGGAGATCCGGGCGGCGGGCGGCACCGCGGACCACGTGGTCTGCGACCTCTCCGACGGGGCGAGCGTGCGCGCCGCCGTGGACCGCGCGGTGGAGCGGTTCGGCCGGCTCGACGTCGCGTTCAACAACGGGGCGACGATCCAGCGGCCCGGCCCCATGGACGAGTTTCCGGAGGCCGACCTCGACTGGATCTACACGGTGAACATGAAGGGCGTCTGGCTGGCCATGGCCGCCGAGGTGGCCGCCATCCGGGCGAGCGCCGGGACCGGAGCCATCGTCAACAACTCGTCGGTGGGCAGCCTGCGCGGGAATCCCGAGCTGCCCGCCTACGCGGCGACGAAGCGCGCGGTGAACAGCCTGACCGCGTCGGCCGCCGTGACCTACGGCCCCGAGGGCATCCGCGTCAACGCGATCGCGCCGGGCTTCACGCTGACGGAGATGACCCAGACCTGGGAGGCGGACTCGCCCGGTGTGTCGGAGCGGATCACGGCGGGGATCCCGCTGGGCCGGCCGGCCGCCCCGGAGGAGATCGCCGAGGCCGCCGCGTGGCTGCTCAGCGACCGGTCCTCCTTCGTGACCGGCACGGTGCTCAGGGTCGACGGGGGCGCCCGCGCCTGATCCGGGTCCTCGTCAGCCGAGGCCCAGGACGCTCATCGTGCGCTCGGCCATACGCTGCTCGCCGAGCGCGTTGGGGTGCACCGGCACGATGTTCGACCCGAACAGCAGCGGCTCGATCCACCGGGTGCCCGAGGGCTGGCAGGCGTCGTGTCCGTCGGACGCCTGCGAGAAGTCCACGTAGGTGGCCCCGGTCTCCTGGGCGGCGCGCTGCACCACGGAGTTGAGGTGGGCCTGGAGGGCGCGCAGGTACGGGATGTCGCCGGAGGCGATGGGCAGCTTGACGAAGCAGGACGCCTCGAAGGCGGTGGGCACGATCCACGGATAGCCCAGCACCGCCACACGGGCGTGGGGTGCCTTGGCCCGCAGGGTGGTCAGGGCACTCTTCAGCGCGGGATAGGTGTTGGCGTCGATCGCGTCGTCGAAGGACGTGCCGTACTTGTCCTTGCAGGGGTGGCCGAACCCGGCACTGAGGACGCCGGCGGTGCCGCAGTCCACGATGGCGTTCAGGAAGGTGCTGTTGTCGTTGCCGCCGATGGTCAGCGTCACCAGGTCGGTGTTCGCGTTCACCGCGTCCAACTGCGGTGCCACGCCGGGATACTGGGACTGGGTGAAGTCCTTGGTCTCGGCGCCGCCGCAGGTGACGTCGGTCAGCGAGGCGCCGGTCGCCTGCGCGAGGACGTGCGGGTAGTTCACCGTGGAGCGCAGGCAGAGCAGATTGCTGGTGTCGACGGGCGTGACACCCGAGCCGGCGCTGTAACTGTCGCCAAGGGCCGCGTAGTTGAGCGGCGTCGCCGCATGAGCGGGGGCGGCGGTGAGGCCGAGGGCCAGCGTGCCGGCGAGTGCGGATGCCGCGGCGGCGGCACGGCGCAGGGCAGGGGTGGGCATAGGGAGTGCTCCCTCTTCTACGCGACGGGTGTGGGGCAGGGGGTATCGCCGGCCGCCGGGGCGCTGCGTGGGGTGCGCACGACGAGGGCCGTGGAGCAGGGAGTTGCGGGTACTACCAGCGAGTTCTACCGCTAGGTAATGTGCGGGCAGCTGATCGCCGAGTCAACATTGCGGACCGAAGTTCTTGAAATGCTCATGAAACGTGAGTGACAAATAGCCGTGACACGCAGGGGACTTGGCGTCGGCATGGATCATTCGAGCACGAACGCCGCCGAGAGCGGTGGACCGGCGGCCGCCGGTTCCGTCGTGTCGGCGCCCGGCCCCTCGCCGGTGCCGGACGGCCGCGCACGGATACGGCGCTCGAGAGCCGATCCTCTCGGCGCTGACCTGCGGGAACGGGGATAGAGTGCGGAGTGCGGCGAATTCTCGGCGGCATCCTCCCGCACCTCGCCGCACCGGTGTTCCCTTTGTCGAAAGGACGACCATGGACCAGTCCTCCCCCGCGCCGACCGTGGAGCGCGTGGACGCACGGCACCGTTACGAGATCCTGGTGGGCGGCGAGCGCGCCGGCCTGACCGCCTACCGCGACCGGGGCGAGCAGCGGGTCTTCTTCCACACCGAGATCGACGACGCCCACGCCGGGCAGGGCCTGGCCGGACGACTGGTCGAGTACGCCCTCACCGACGTGCGCGCACTCGGCAAGCGGATCGTGCCGGTGTGCCCGTACGTCGCCGGGTTCCTGAAGAAGCACGAGGAGTTCGCGGACATCACGGACGAGGTGACCCCCGAGATCCTGAGCTGGCTCGATTCCCAACTCGGCTGAGCCGCGGCGCGCAACTCCCGCCCGGTGCGCGGGCCTTGCCATCCCCGCCCGGCGATGGCAAGATCCGTCCAGCTCGAACAGCAGCCATCCGGTTGCCGTTTCTCCCTCCGAAGGACTGAAGTCCATGGTTTCGGCGTCCCGCAGCGGCCGCCGTCGGAACTGAGCCCTCTGCCCCACGGCAGCGCGCTCCCCGTTCCCACGCTCTCCTCACGGCGGCCCGACGTCGCGGTGTCCCGCACACCGCCGCCTCGCTCACCGAGGCGCTCCCCCGTACGCACGACCGCTTTCACCGTGAGGACTTCTCAGCGTGCACACCGATGTCCAGAGCTTTGCCGTCGCCCATCTCCTGCGCCGCCCGGCGGCCTGCCGGGTGGGCGGCTTCGTCGTGGGATTCGATCCGGCCACGACGAGCCCGTACGTCAACTACGCCACCCCCGTTCCGGGCGCCGGACCCACCGACGCGGACGTGGCGGACCTGATCGACGCGTTCCGCTCCCGCGGACTCGTACCCCGGCTGGAATTCGCCCCGGACGCCGCCCCGGCGGTCGAACCGGCGCTCCGGCGGGCCGGATTCACCACGGAGGCGGTGCACGAATACCTGGTCTGCACCCCCGCGACACTCACCGTCCCGCGGTCCTCGCCGGAACCGGGGGCCGGCATCCGGGTGGAGACGCCGGTCACCGACGGGGACTACGTCGCCATCGACACCGCGCTCGCCGAGGCGTTCGGCGGCGCATGGGCCCCCTCCCCGCAGGGCGCGGCCCGGCTGCGGCGCACCGAGGAGGGCGGCGGCGCGGTCCGCTTCGTCCGGGCCGGGGACGGGACCTGTGCGGGCGGTGCGCTGTGCTCCGCGCCCGCCGAGGGCACCGCGGAGCTGGCGGGCGTCGGCACCCTGCCCGCGTACCGGGGCCGGGGCATCGCCGCGGCGGTCACCGCGAGCCTGGCCGGGACGCTGTTCGGCCGGGGGGCCCGGAGCGTATGGCTGGAGTACTCGGGCGAGGGCTCACGCCGCGTATACGAACGCGTGGGCTTCCGGCCCGGCGGCACCCGGCTGTATCTGACGCACCGGGGGTGAGGGGATCCATCAGGGCAGCGGGTTGTCCTTGACGAAGCGCTCGGGCCGCACCGGCACGGTCGCGTTGGAGGTGGCGAGCACCGGCGAACCGCTCCGCAAGGCCACGTCCGAGGTCTCCGACGGCTGGACCGGCCGCCTCGCCGCCTCCTGCTCCACCGGCGGGGGAACGGCGCGGTCGCCGGCGAGCGGTTCCGCTCACAGCTGCCGCCGCACCCCCGCCTCCCGCTCCGCCTGCTCCAACTGCGTGGCGAGGTCGCCCTGGAGGGATGTACGGGCCCGGCCGCGGCGGCCCAGGGGCAGGACCGTGCGCTGGGCGGTGTCCTCCAGGAGCAGGGCGAAGCCGCCGTACAGGGCGAACGCGGAGAGGAGGACGCCGAGCCAGCCGGCCGCGGTCTGCAGGGCGGGTCCGGCACCGGCGTCGTACGCGCCCGTCAGGGCGAAGCGGCACGCTCCGATCAGCAGGAGCACACCGAAGAGTGGTTTGCCGGGGAGCGCGGCGACGAAGAGGAGCAGCATCAGCGGGGCGACGGCCAGCACGAACACCGCGAGAGTCGGGCTGCGCCGGCCGGCTGGTCCGAGCAGGGTGACCAGCGCCGTGCCCGCCCAGGTGGCGCCGAGGACGCACAGGGCGCAGGCGGCGCCGCCGTCGCGGGCGAGGAAGGCGAGCGTGCCGGCGAGCAGCTCCAGGGGCACCGCGAAAACCAGGATCAGCAGCATCAGCGGCGCCGTCTGGGCCACCGGCACCCAGTGCAGCTGCTGGGCGGACAGCAGCACGCTGCCGGTGCCGAAGGCGAAGAAGCCCAGCGGCAGGCTGCTGGCCAGCGGCCTGAGCATGATCCTGGTCAGATCCTCGGGGCGCGGCGGCCCGCTCGCCGGGTCGTGCGTCCCCGCTCCTGGTGGCGGCATCCGGATCACTCCGTCCCTCGGGCCCGTGCCGTGCGTCCACGTCACGGAGTACCCCTTCGCGTCCGGTGCGTACGCCCCCGCTGCCGGAGCGCAGGTCCGGGCGTTGTCGCGGAATTGTCCGCGAACGGTAACAGCGGGAGCGCGGGCGGCCCGCCCGCCGTCCTGCCAGGTGCGGTGCAGGAGACGAGAGCCGGGGACACGGCGGGAAGCAGGGGGCGGGACATGGCGCGGCACGCGGGGCGGGGCTGGTACGGCCGGGTGATCGGAGCGGCGGTCGGGGTGACGGCGATGGCGGCCGCCGCCTCGGTGTGGACCGCGCAGGCGGGGCAGAACCACTCCCCGGCGGCGCCGGCCCAGCACACCGCGCCCAAGACGGTGGCCGTATCGCCCGTCATCGCCCACTCCTCCGACGGCGGCGCGCACGCCGTCAACATCACCATCGACGACGGCCCCGACCCGACCTGGACCCCGCAGGTGCTCCAGGTGCTGCGGGAGAACGGTGTCAAGGCGACGTTCTGCATGATCGGCCCTCAGGCGCAGGCGCATCCGGACGTCGTCAGGCAGGTGGTCGCGGCCGGGCACCGGCTGTGCGACCACACGGTGTCGCACGACACCGGCATGGACCACAAGTCCGAGTCCTACCAGTCGCAGCAGATCCTGGACGCCGAGCGGCAGATCACCGAGGCGTCCGGGGGCGTGCGCCCGATGTACTACCGGGCGCCGGGCGGCGCGTTCACGCCGTACAGCCGCAAGCTCGCGGCGGCGCACGGGATGCGGCCGCTGGGCTGGAACGTGGACTCCAAGGATTTCGACCGGCCGGGCACGGCCGCCATCCTCGCCACCGTCAAGAGCGAGCTGCCCAACGGGCCCACCCTGCTCTTTCACGACGCGGGCGGCGACCGCTCGCAGACCGTGGCCGCGCTGCGCACCCTGCTGCCGTGGCTGAAGCAGCAGGGCTACGGCTTCGGCTTCCCCGTGCGCTGAACCGGGCACCGGTCGATGTACCGGCCGGTGAACCCCCGGAAAATTCTTGGCCACCGAACACCCCGGACGGGTGTTCGGTTCCCTCCGGGTGTCTACGATGAGGCCGTTCCGCCGGTGCGCAAAGCGTCCCGCGGACCGCTGCGTACGTCGTCCGGAAAGGCTCAGCATGCCGTTGCCCCGCCTCGGCACGCGGTCGCGTCGTCTCCGGACGGCGCCGGCCGTGTTCCTCGTCGTCGCCGTGGTGCTCGCGTCGGCGGCCCTGTGCACCGGCGGTTCCCGGCCGGAGAAGACCGCCGCCCGGCGCGTCGTCGTCGAGGTCTCCGAGAGTCACTGCGGCCGGGGCTGGACCCGGCCCGAGCCCGGAGTGCAGACCTTCGACCTGCACAACACCTCCGACGGCGCCGCCGAGGTCTATCTGGAGGATCCGGCCACCCACGCCGTGTACGGCGAGGTGGAGGGCGTCGGCCCCGGCACCACACGGCAGTTGACGGTCCGGGTGGGCGAGGGCGCGTACGCGTTCATGTGCGTGCCCGACGACGCGGACGCCGTCACCGGTCCCACCGTCCACGTCACCGGCGGGCGGCGCGGCCCGGGCGCCGTGCCGGTCACCGAGCACGATCTGATCCCGCCCGCGCTCGCCTACCAGAAGTGGGTGGGCGGCGGACTCGCCACCGCGGTACGGCTCTCGGCCGAGCTGAAGGACGCGATCGACCGCGGCGACCTCGCCGCCGCCCGCGCGGCCTGGCTGCCGGCGCACCTCCAGTACGAGCGGCTCGGCGCGGCGTACGACGCGTTCGGCGACGCCGACGGAAAGATCAACGGCACCGACGCCGGACTGTCCCGCGGGGTCCACGACAAGGACTTCACCGGGTTCCACCGCATCGAGTACGGCCTGTGGCACGGCGAGCCGGCGAGCGGGTTGCGCGCCCCGGCGGCTGCCCTGGTCACGGCGCTCACCGGACTGCGCGACAGCTGGGCGCAGAGCCGGATGGACCCCGCCCAGCTCGGGCTGCGCGCGCACGAGATCCTGGAGAACACCGTGCAGTTCGAGCTGACCGGCCGCACCGACTACGGCAGCGGCAGCAATCTCGCCACCGCCCGCGCCAATCTCGACGGCACCCGCGAGGTACTGTCCCGGCTGCGTCCGCTGCTCACCACCCGGTACGCCGATCTGCCGGAGCTGGACCGGGAGTCGACGCGCGCCGGGCAGATCCTCGACGGGTTCCGGCACGGCGGGCACTGGACCGCGCTCGGCGGTCTGACCCGCGCCCAGCGGGAGCGGACCGACTCCGTGCTCGACGGCCTCGTGGAGCGGCTGGCGTCGGTGGCGACCCTGTGCGACCCCCGGAGGACCGTGTGAGCACCGCCGAACGACCGAATGGACTCGCCCGGCGCGGCTTTCTGCGCGGCGCGGCCCTCGCCGGTGCGGGACTCGCCACCAGCGCCGCCGCACCCGAACCGGCCGAGGGCGCACCGGTGTCCGCCCTCGCCCCGTTCCACGGCGTCCACCAGGCGTCGGCGATCGCGGCCCCCCGCCGTACCTGTGTGTTCGCCGCGCTCGACGTGACCGCCGAGAGCCGTGCCGAACTCGGCGACGTGCTGCGCACGTTGACCGAGCGGGCGCGGCTGCTCACCACGGGCGGCAGCCCGGACCCGGTGGGCGTCACCGGGCCCCCCGCCGACTCGGGCATCCTCGGCGACCGGCCGCCCGGCGGGCAGCTGGCCGTCACCGTGGGCGTGGGCGCCTCGCTGTTCGACGACCGGTTCGGGCTGAGCGCGCGCCGGCCCAGGCTGCTGACCGCCATGCCGGCCTTCCCCGACGACGATCTCAAGGCCGAGTGGTGCCACGGCGATCTCAGCCTCCAACTGCACGCCGACGACCCGGACGTCACCCTGCACGCGCTGCGCGACATGACCCGGCACACACGCGGCGGCCTCCAGGTCCGCTGGCGGATGGACGGCTTCGCCAGCCCGCCCAGGCCCTCCGGCACTCCGCGCAATCTGCTGGGGTTCCGGGACGGCACCGCCAACCCGGATACCACGAGCGCCCGCGAGATGGACCGACTGGTCTGGGTGGGGCGGGACTCGGGCGAGCCGGACTGGGCCGTCGGGGGCAGCTACCAGGTCGTACGGCTGATCCGGATGCTGGTGGAGTTCTGGGACCGGGTCTCGCTCGGCGAGCAGGAGCGGATGATCGGCCGGTCCCGCTCCTCCGGGGCGCCGCTGGACGGCGACCGCGAGCACGACGTGCCGCGGTACGCCGACGACCCCAAGGGCGACGTCATCCCGCTGGACGCGCACATCCGGCTGGCCAACCCGCGCACCCCGGCCACCGCCCGGCAGCGGCTGCTGCGCCGCGCCTACAACTACGACCGGGGTATGGACGCCAACGGCAACCTGGACATGGGCCTGCTGTTCTCCTGCTACCAGCAGGACGTTGTACGGCAGTTCGAGACCGTGCAGCACCGGCTGGCCGGCGAGCCGCTGACCGACTACATCAGCCCGTTCGGCGGCGGCTACTTCTTCGCGCTGCCCGGTGTGCGCGATGTCCAGGACTGGTACGGACGCGCCCTGTTCGCCTGACGTGTCCACTCCTTCAGCGAACCGGTCCGGGCCATTTTCCCTGGCCACGCGGGCAGTTCAGCCGAACCTGTCCGGACAACCCGGCGGCCCGCTCGGTCAACACACCGTCAAGTTTTCCCACAGGTTCCCTGACTCGGTGTTCACCCGCACGACATCATTGCTCCGCCATCGTGCCCCGCAAGGCGCGCAGCATGCCTGCTCGTACACCGCACAGACGTTCTGTCCAAAGGGGTAGACCACCATGGCCAGCAGAGGAAGACGAGCCGCGATGCGCAGCCTGGGCGCGCTCGCGGGGGTCGCGGCGCTCACCGCGCTCGGCAGCAACGCGCCCGGCTGGGCGGCGACGTCCGCCCACGGTCACGGGTCCTCGTCGACCGCGACGCCGATCAAGCACGTCGTCGTGCTTTTCGACGAGAACATCTCCTTCGACCACTACTTCGCCACGTACCCGAAGGCCGCCAACACCGACGGCACGAAGTTCACCGCGTCGAAGCACACCCCGAAGGACATCGACACCCTCGCCAACGCCGGGCTGCTCAAGCACAACCCGAACCAGTACGCGCCGAAGCGCCTGTCGCCGTCCCAGGCGCTGACCTGCGACCAGAACCATTCCTACGGCCCGGAGCAGTACGCCTACAACGGCGGCAGGGCCGACCAGTTCGTGCAGAACACCGAGGTCGACAAGTGCAGCGGCGGCCTGTTCGGCGAGCCGGGCCTGGCGATGGACTACTACGACGGCAACACCGTCACCGCGCTGTGGAACTACGCCCAGCACTACACGCTGAGCGACCGCGCCTACAGCTCCAACTACGGGCCGTCCACCCCCGGCGCCCTCAACCTGGCCTCCGGCAACACGCACGGCGTGGTCTCCATCGACCCGGCCACCGGCAAGCAGACCGCCAAGCCGGACTCGTACACGGTCCAGTCGCCGGACGCCAACGGTGTCGGCACGGTCGTCAACGACCCCGACCCGGCCTGGGACGACTGCTCTGACAAGGACCACACCAGCAGCAACGCGCTGGCGTCGATGCAGGGCAGGAACGTCGGTGACCTGCTCAACGCCAAGAAGGTGTCCTGGGGCTGGTTCCAGGGCGGCTTCCGTCCGTCGACCGCGTGGAACGGCCAGTCGGGCTCGTACGCCAAGTGCGACACCACGCACACCAACGTGGGCGGCGCGGCCGCGGTGGACTACAGCCCGCACCACAACCCGTTCTCGTACTACAAGTCGACGGCCAACCCGCACCACCTGCCGCCGAAGTCCGTCTCCGAGATCGGCCACAGCGGTCAGGCCAACCACAACTACGACCTGACCGATTTCTCCGCCGCGCTCAAGGCGGGCAAGCTGCCGTCCGTCAGCTTCCTCAAGGCCGGCGAGTACCAGGACGGCCACGCCGGGTACTCGGACCCGCTCGACGAGCAGCACTTCCTGGTCGGCGAGATCAACGCCATCCAGAGCTCGCCGCAGTGGAAGTCCACCGCGATCGTGGTCGCCTACGACGACTCCGACGGCTGGTACGACCACGCGTTCGTCGCCCCGCGCAACGGCTCGACCGACACCTCGGTCGGCTCCAACGGCAAGGCCACCGACAGCCCGGCCTGCCAGCAGGGCCCGAAGGCGGCCGGCGGCTACGCGGACCGCTGCGGCCCCGGCACCCGGCAGCCGCTGCTGGTCATCTCGCCGTACAGCAAGGTGAACAAGGTCGACCACACGCTGACCGACCAGGCGTCCATCACCCGCTTCATCGAGGACAACTGGCACACCGGCCGCATCGGTGACGCCTCGTTCGACGCGAAGGCCGGCTCGCTCCGCGGGATGTTCGACTTCCGGCACCCGAACGACAAGCAGGTGCTGCTGAACACCGACGGCTCGGTGAAGTCCGTCGGCCCGATCAGGCACGTCGCCCCGGTGCACACCAGCATCACGCCCGGCCCGGCCCTCCAGAACGCCGCCGACACCACGGACGCGTCCTTCCCGGCCCTCCCGGTCGGTCTCGGCGTCGGTGCCCTGCTGGCCGCCGGTCTGACGGGCACGTACTTCACGATGCGCCGCCGTCAGCAGGCCTGACGACAGCGAGCCCACCGTGTGTGCCCCCCGGTCGCCGGCCGGGGGGCACACCCCTGTCCGCGCCGGAAAACCAGTGGTCAGGGCCCCGGCCGTGCTGCTGGGATGGCGTGATGCGAAGCGAGATCCCGATGACCGTGGACCGGGGCGCCTTCCCGGACGCGGTGACGCCGTGGGAGCAGGAGTCCTGGCGGGCCGCGGCCCTCGACTGGGTCCGGGAGCGGCTGGCCGGGCACGGTCTGCGCGGGGACGGCGCGCTGCGGGTGCGGCTGCGGCCGTGGTCGGTGCTGGTGCGGGTGCCCGTGGCCGGGCGGGAGGCGGTCTGGTTCAAGGCGAACCCGCCATCCGCCGCCTTCGAGGGCCCGCTGACCGCCGCGCTGGCCCGCTGGGTGCCCGGACATGTGCTTAAGCCGCTGGCCGTGGACGCGGGGCGCGCCTGGTCGCTGCTGCCGGACGGCGGCGATCTGTTCCGGCAGGTGCTGGCGCAGGAGCCGGTCGGACCGGAGGTCTGGGAGGACCTGCTGCGCCAGTACGCGGGTGTGCAGCGCGCCCTGACGCCGTACGCCGGGGAACTGGAGCGGCTGGGGGTCCCGGCGGCCCGCACCCCGGATCTGCCGGAGGTGTTCGACCGGTTGCTGGCGGCGGACACCGCGCTCGACGCCGGGGCACGCGTCCGGGTGGCGGCCGTACGGCCCCGGCTCGTGGACTGGTGCGCCGAACTCGCCGCGCTCGGCATCGAGGACACCCTCGACCACGCGGATCTGCACGACGGGCAGCTGTTCAGGCCGGCGCCGGGCCGGTTCACGTTCTTCGACTGGGGGGACGCGGCCGTCTCGCACCCGTTCTGCAGCCTCCGGGTCACCGCCGAACAGGTCCGCGAGCGGTACGGCCCGCAGGCCCTGCCCCGGCTGCGCGACGCCTACCTGGAGCCCTGGACCGGCACCGGCCGGCCGGCCGCGGACCTGCGGCGGGCCGCGAGCCTCGCCTGGCGGCTCAGCTGCCTGGGCCGCGCCACCTCCTGGGGCCGGATGTTCCCCCATCCGGGACGCCCCGCACCCGGCGCCGCGCAGAGCGCCGAATGGCTGCTGGGCCTCCTCGACGAGCCGCCGATCTAGGGTCCTTCGTTGTCCCAGGGCCCTTCGTCCGGCCCCCGGACCCGGCATGATCCACACGAGCCGCCCTGGGCGCGCCGGAGCGCATGCGGCGCCCCGTCCCCGAGCGTGCCCGCCGGGGGCGGCGGGGGCGGTGCGGTGTCCCGGCGGGTTGCGCCACCGGCGGGACCGCGCCGACCCTGGAGCGATGACGCATCCGGGAGACGGCGTGGCCCCGGCGGACGGCCACGATTTCGGCCGGCGGCGGTTCCTGGCCCTGTGCGCGGGCGCGGGGCTCGGTACGGCCGCCGCGTGCACGGCCGCGCCGACGAGGTCCCGGAGCGGCGGGACCCGGCCGGAGTCGGAGCGCGACGCGCCGGGCACCGCGGCCTGGCGGCTCGGCCCGACCGGCCCGCCGGACGCGGTGAGCGGCTATGCGGACCGGGTGAGCGTGACGCCGGGCGAGACCTTCGGCCTGCACGTGTCGACCACCGCGGCGACGTTCCGGGTCTCGGCGTTCCGCGTCGGCTGGTACGGCGGCGCCGGAGCCCGGCGGATCTGGGCCTCGGGCCGGATACCCGGCCGGGCGCAGGCCGCCCCTCGGGTGCTGCCCGCCACCCGTACCGTGCGCGCCGACTGGCCTCTCGCGCTGCCCGTGGACACCACCGGCTGGCCGGAGGGCGCCTATCTGCTGCGCCTGGAGGCGGACACCGGACACCAGCGGTACGTCCCGTTCGTGGTCCGCTCCACCGACGGCGCGGGCCGCACGGTCCTGCTCCACGCCCCCGCTACCTGGCAGGCGTACAACCGCTGGGGCGGCGCCAGCCTGTACGCCGGAGCGGACGGCGCGTACACCACCCGGTCCCTCGCGGTCGGTTTCGACCGGCCCTACGACGGCAGCGGTGCGGAGAAGTTCCTGACCTACGAGCGGGCGCTGGTGGTGCTCGCCGAGCGCCTCGGCATCCCGCTCGCGTACAGCACGGGTACCGACGTCCACCGGGACCCCGGAGTGCTGCGGGGCGCGCACGCCGTGGTCTGCGCGGGGCACGACGAGTACTGGACGCCCGAGCAGCGCGCCCATGTCACCGCCGCGCGGGACGCCGGAACGAACCTCGCCTTCCTCGGCGCGAACACCTGCTTCCGCCGGGTGCGGCTGGAGGCCGGGGAGAGCGCGGGGGATCGTACGGTGGTCTGCTACAAGAGCGACTACCGCGCGGACCCGTGCTATCCGTCCGCCCCGGCACGGGTCACCACCGACTACCGGCTGCCGCCCGGCGCCGACCCCGAGTCCGCGCTCACCGGCGTGTTCTACGAGGGCTACCCCGTGGACGCGCCGTATGTCGTACGGGCGCCGGACCACTGGGCCTACGAGGGCACCGGCGTCCGTGCCGGGGAGGGCTTCGCGCATCTGGTGGGCGTGGAGTACGACCGGGTCACCCCCGGCGCCCCCACGCCCGGCCCGCTGGAGATCACCGCGCATTCCCCCCTGGTGTGCGCGGGGCGGGCGAGCCACAGCGACTCGGCGTACTACACCACCCCCGCCGGGGCCGGGGTGTTCGCGACCGGCACCATGCGCTGGGTGGAGGGCCTGCTGGCCGGGACGGGCGAACTCGGCCGGGACCACGGGATGGACGCGCGCACCCGTGCCTTCGTCACCCGCACCACGGAGAACGTGCTGCGGATGTTCGCCCTGGGCCCGGCGGCCCGCCACGCGCCGCCGCCCGACGCCGACACCGGTGCGGTGTACGGCGGTTGACCGGCGCCCCGGTCAGCCCTCCTGCGCCCGCAACTGGTTCTGGCGGGCCTTGTTGAACAGGCGCCACAGATGCTTGGCCACGGCGCACGGCGCGGAGTCGGCCCGGCACTGGCGGCAGGCGCGGGTGTGCTGCTCGTACTGGATACGGGCGTCTTCTAAAGCGTCACTGACAGTAGACATGGACATCTCCGGGAAAGACATGACATCGGACGGCGCGCCGACTTGACTGGCCGATGCAACCATTCCCAAAGGTGATCATGTTACTGACAGTAATGACAACCGTGGTGCAACGACTGAACGCTCGGCAGCGAGCCCCGGCTCCGGGTTCGCATACGACGGCGCACTATTGCACACTGTTCGCAATAACTCAGCAAGTGCAGGAAGGGTGGGGCATGGGCTCTCCGATCGTCCTCGGTATCGAGTCGTCGTGCGACGAGACCGGCGCGGGACTCGTCCGGGACGGACGCCTGCTCGGGCACGCCGTGGCATCGAGCATGGACGAGCACGCGCGCTACGGCGGAGTGGTGCCCGAGATCGCCTCGCGCGCCCATCTGCACGCCCTGCGCCCGGTCGTCCGGAAGGCACTGGAGGAGGCGGGGCTGCTCCTGTCCGACATCGGCGCGGTGGCCGTCACCACGGGGCCGGGGCTGTCCGGCGCACTCCAGGTGGGACTGGCCGGCGCGAAGGGGCTCGCCTACGCGCTGGGCGTGCCGCTGTACGGCGTGCACCACCTGGCCGGGCATGTCGCCGCCGACACGCTGGAGCACGGCCCGCTGCCCGACCCCTGCGTGGTGCTGATCGTCTCCGGCGGCCACACCTCGCTCCTCCTCGTGCGCGACCTGGCCCGCGACCCCATCGCGCATCTCGGGGACACCCTCGACGACGCGGCCGGCGAGTGCTTCGACAAGGTCGCCCGCGTCTTCGGCCTGCCCTATCCCGGCGGCCCGGCTGTCGACCGGGCCGCGCGCGACGGGAATCCGCGCGCCGTCCCCTTCCCCCGGCCGCTCCCCGGCTCGTACGACTTCTCCTTCTCCGGCCTGAAGACGGCCGCCGCCCGCTGGGCGGAGTCCCACACGGGACCCGCCGGGCTGCCCGTGCCCGACGGGGCGGCGTCCTTGCAGGAGGCCATCGCCGACGTGCTGACCCGCAAGGCGGTCGCCGCCTGTACCGAGCACGGGGTCGGCACCCTGATCGTGGTCGGCGGGGTCGCCGCGAACTCGCGGGTGCGGTCGCTGGCCGAGGAGCGCTGCCGGGCGGCGGGAATCGCGCTGCGGGTACCGCCGCTGCGACTGTGCACGGACAACGGCGCGATGATCGCGGCCGTCGGCGACCTCCTCGTCCGGGCCGGTGCCGAGCCGGCACCGCTGGACGTGTCGATCGATCCTTCGGCTCCGCTGGAGTACGCGGCCCTGCATCCGGTCGTGCGGAACGCGGGCGCGGCATGACGGAGTTCCGTGCCCTCACCCGCGCGCGCCGGACTGACGGCCACGACGGTGTCACCGCGCGCCGCGAACGGTCGGGCGCCTCCCGCGAGCGCGGACCGGTGACGGCTGCCACGCCCGCAGCCGCAGGCTGTTGCCGACCACGAGCAGGGAACTGACGGACATCGCCGCCGCTGCGAACATGGGGGTGAGCAGACCGGCCATGGCGAGCGGCACGGTGACGACGTTGTAGCCGAACGCCCACAGGAGATTGGCGCGGATCGTGCCGAGCGCGGTGCGCGCGAGCCGTACCGCGTCCGCGAGTGCGTCGATGTCCCCATTCACCAGGGTCACGTCAGCCGCGCCGATCGCCGCGTCCGCGCCGCTTCCCATGGCGATGCCCAGGTCGGCTCCGGCCAGCGCCGCCGCGTCGTTGACGCCGTCACCGACGACGGCGACACGGTGTCCGCCGCCGCGCAGCCGTCGGACGAGGGCGGCCTTGGCCTCGGGAGTGCAGCGCGCGTGCACCTCGTCGATACCGAGGTGGGCGGCGACGGCGCGGGCAGGCGCCGCGCGGTCTCCGGTGGCGAGCACGGGGCGCACCCCCAGCCGCCGCAACCGGTCCACGGCCCGGTAGGCGCCGGGCCGCAGGACGTCCCCGATCTCGATCAGGGCCTCCTCGGCACCGTCCACCCGCACCACGACCGCGGTGTTCCCGGCGGCCTCGGCGGCCGGCAAGGCGTGCGCGAGCGGGGCCGGCAACTCGTCGTCCGGAGCGTGGACTTCGACCAGGCGACCGCCGATCCGGCCGCGTACGCCATGGCCCGGTACGGCGGTGAAGTCCCCTGCGGGCGGCAGCTCCCGACCGCCCGGATTCCGTGCGGCGTGGGCCGCGACGGCCCGGCCGAGCGGGTGCTCCGAGCCCTGTTCGAGGCCGCCGGCCAGCCGCAGCACCTCCGCGGAGCCCAGCCCGCCGGGCACCGAGGTGACCCGGACGACGCTCATCCGTCCCGAGGTCAGGGTGCCGGTCTTGTCCAGGACCACGGCGTCGAGATGCCGCAGCCCTTCGAGGGCCGCTGGGCCGCTGACGAGGACGCCGAGTTGGGCACCGCGTCCCGTCGCGGCCATCAGCGCGGTGGGCGTCGCCAGGCCCAGGGCGCACGGGCAGGCGACGACGAGCACGGCCACGCACGCGGTGATCGCGGCCTGGGGCTCCGCTCCGGCGCCGAGCCAGAATCCGAGCGTGGCGACCGCGAGGGCGAGCACCACTGGGACGAAGACACCCGCGACCTTGTCGGCCAGGCGCTGTGCCCGCGCCTTACCGCTCTGAGCTTCCGTCACCAGACTGGCGATGCGGGCGAGTTGGGTGTCCGTGCCGACGGCGGTGGCCCGCACCAGCAACAGACCCCCGGCGTTGACCGCGCCGCCGACGACCGGATCACCCGGACCGACCTCGACCGGTTCGCTCTCTCCGGTGACCAGCGCGAGATCGACGGCGGATCTGCCCTCGACCACGGCACCGTCCGTGGCGACCCGCTCACCGGGCCGCACGATGAACTCCTGCCCGGCCGTCAGTTCCCCGATCGGTACGCGTCTTTCTCCGTCGGCGTGCCGGACCGACACCTCCTTCACCGCGAGCTGGGCGAGGGAGCGCAGCGCGGCGCCGGTGCCCCGCCGGGCCCGCGCTTCGAGGAAGCGGCCCAGGAGGACGAACAGCGGTACGCCCGCGGCTGCTTCGAGGTAGATGTGTGCCGCGCCACCGGAGGCGGCGGGCATGAGGGTGAACGGCATCCGCATGCCGGGGCCGCCCGCCCCGCCGAGGAACAGCGCGTACGCCGACCAGGAGAAGGACGCCGTCACGCCCAGCGACACCAGCGTGTCCATGGTCGCCGCGGCGTGCCGCAGCCCCCGCACGGCGCGCACATGGAAGGGCCAGGCTCCCCAGACGGCGACCGGGGCCGCGAGCGCGAAGCTAAGCCACTGCCAGTCGCGGAACTGGAGGGCCGGCGCCATGGACAGGACCAGCACGGGCACGGCCAGCGCGGCCGTGCCGATCAGCCGTGCACGTTCCCGCCGCTCCTGTGCGCCGGGGCCGGCCTCGGCCTCCGCGGCCGCGGGTGCCAGGGGCGGCTCCGGCAACGCGGCTGTGTAGCCCGCCTGTTCGACACAGGTGATCAGCTGCTCGGGGCTCACCTCCGGCGGATGGCGGACGCGGGCCCGGCCGGTCGCCAGGTTGACGGTGGCGGTGACGCCGTCCAGTCGGGCGAGCTTCCTCTCGACCCGCGTCACACAGGCGGCGCAGGTCATGCCGCCGACCGTGAGATCGGTGACCATGTCCGGGGCCACGGGCTCGGCGGCCATCAGTCGCCGCTCCCGTGACTCATGTCCATACCGCCCGTGTCGCGCATGTCCATGCCTCCGTCGTGGCCTCCGGTTCCGCTCGGCGCGGGGCGGGTTCCGGGCAGGCCGGGGGCCATGGGGCCGACGGACGCGCCGACGGCCCAGGCGACCGCGAACACCGCCGCCAGCAGCATGAGGAAGCCGTACAGCACGAGGGGTGGGGGCGTCTTGCGTGCCCTCACGGCCGCGGGGTCCGCGGCGCGCGAGGGGGTCTGGTGCGTCAACCGAGTCTCCAGGGTGCGTCGTACGGCCGATTCCTGTCCCGCCGTACCACTCCAGATGTCGGACCCGCGCACCGCCGGGTTCCCGTGCGGTGGCATGGCGGAGGTCACACCAGCAGGACGAGCGTGACCGCCATGCCGAGGCCCATGGCCGCGTGGCAGAACAGGCCGGGGATGTCGGCGTCGTCCCGTACGGCCGCCTCCCGTGCGCGGGCGGGGGCGGACCTGGCCCGGTCGAAGGCCGTTGCCAGCCGGCGCAGGGCGAACGCGGCGAGCAGGACGGCCAGTACGGCAGCCGTCACGCGATCGCCCGCGCCGGTCAGGGTCATCGCCGAGGCACCGGAGGAGCCGGCCATGTCCATTCCGGGCATGGCCTGCATCGCGCCGCCTGCGCCGCCCGCGGCCGTTCCGGCGCCGTCCATGACGGCGGCCATCCAGACCATGGCCCCCGTCATCAGCACGTGCGGCAATGCGGTCGCGCACGCCCCGAGCCGGTGCGCGGAGTCGGCCCGCAGCGGAACGGAGCAGGCGAACCACAGCGCGCCCGCCCCGAACAGGACGATCTGCGGCGCCGCCGGCAGGTCCATGCCCCACGGCCAGACCATGGCGGCCATGACCAGGCCCATGGCGGCGTGCAGCGCGTGGTCCACCCGGTGGGTGCCGGTCCGGCCCGGAGCCGTGGCCGCTCCGATGCCGTGCAGCACGGACAGGGCGAAGACGAGGGTCAGCAGCCAGCGCAGTCCGCTCGCGGCGATCACGGCGCCACCGCGCCCCGGCGCCGGCGCACGGACCCGATGAGCAGGTCCGCGGCGAGGAAGGCCAGCAGGGGGAGGCCGAACAGCGGAACGTAGTAACCGACGACGGCGGCCAGGACCACGGCGGGGGCCAGTACCGCTCCGGGTATCCGGCGCCACCCGCCGCGTGCCGGTGCCCGTCCGAACGACAGGCCGCCCGAGCGGGTCGGCCGCCGCAGCCACCACATCCGGTAGCCCCACAGGATCATGGCGATCAGGCAGATCGCGAGCAGCGCCAGCGCGATCTGGTTGGGGAGGCCGAACAGCAGACCCATGTGGGCGTCGATGCCCCATCGGGTCAGCTTGGCCAGGACCGGGTAGTCGGCGAACCTCAGTTCCGCCGTCACCTTGCCGGTGCCGGGATCCACGGCCACCGAGTCCTGGCGCTCCGGCCAGCTGCGCGTGTTCTCCTTCACCACGTAGGCGGATCCGGCCTCGGCGGGCGGCGTGACGACGAGCGGCCCGCGCAGTCCATCGGCATGTGCGGCCGCCGTCACGGCGTCGATGCCCACGTCCTTCGTGCGGACGGCGGCGGAGGCACCGACGCGGTGTGCTGGGACGGCTGTCGAGATCGCGGGGGTGCCGCCGCCCAGAGCGTCCTGGATGCTGCCGATGCCGGGCCCGGCGTGGGCGGACCAGGTCATGCCCGTGGCGGACAGACCCAGCAGGCCGATCGAGGCCCACAGACCGACCGCACCGTGCCAGGACATGGTGCGCCGCCGGCCCCTGGCACCGCCGCGCGGCAGCAGGACGGAGCGCAGCCGCCGCCGGGTGCGGGGAGCGCCGAGCCACAGGGCGAGTCCGCCCAGCACCTCGACCCAGAGCCAACTGGCCGCCAGTTCGCTGTAGTTGCGGCCGAACTCGCCCAGGTGCAGGGTGCGGTGCAGACGGTCGAGCCAGGCCCGGACGGGCAGCCACTGGCCGTAGGTCCGCAGGGTGCCGAGCACCTGGTGGCCGTACGGGTCGACGAACGCGGTCAGGGTGGAGCCGTCGGGGAGTCCGGGCTTGCTGAAGACGACGCGGGTGCTGTCGCCGCGGCCGGGCGCCGGGGTGACGGACACCAGGGCGCCCTCGGGTACCGCCCGCCTGGCGGCGGCCACTTGACTGGCCAGCGAGTCGGCCTCGCCCCGCGGGGTGACCTTCAGTTCATGCCGGTAGAGCACCGATTCGAGCTGCGGAGTGGCCGTGTAGGCCAGGCCGGTCAGGGCCGCGACGAGGATGAAGGGGCCGATGAGTACGCCCGCGTAGAAGTGCAGCCGCAGCAGCAGCGGGCGCACACTGCTCCATGGTCCCGCAGTGGCCGTGGCCCCGCTCCCCGAGGTACCGGCGTGCGGCGTGGCGGTCGTCTCGGGGTGCGCACCGCCCGGCGGGGCGGCCGCCTTCCCCGGTCCGGCTGCGGCGCGGTGGCTTTCAGGCATGGCGAACGTGTCTCCTCGGCTGTTGCGGTGTCCGGTTTCCGGGGCCCGCAGGAGGAGTCGGGTGCTTGTCCGGCAAAGTTCCCGCGGTCGCGGCGTGACCGTCGCCACAGCGCCGGCCCGCGACAGCACGGTGAGAGCCGCCTGCCGCCGAGCGCGATCCACCCCATCAACAGGCAGTCGTGGCGGACGGGCCTTTGGTTCCCGGCCGTGGACCGACAGCGTGGGACGGCCCGTCACCCGGTGCGGGTGCCACCGGATGCGCGGCCGTCGCTGCTAGCTTCGCGCACCTGGTTCGAGATCGGCGCCCGGATCGCGGGCGGGTACGGAGGCAGCGTTGGCGAAGACGGGCGGATCACCGGACAAGGCGGCCGGCGCCCCGGTCCTGGGGCGTCGCAGCGTCCTGGCGTCGGCGGCCCTGGCGGCCGGGGCGCCGGCGGTGGCCGCTTGCGATCAGGGCGCCGCGCGGCCTGCACCGCGACGGCGTGCCGCACCGCGTCAGGGCGCCGCGGCCCGGCTGGTCGCCGTGCCCATGGAGAGCCGCGGCGTCGACTGGCTCAGATCGGCCCTTCAGGTAGCGGTGCGGATCGAGTTCGCCACCATCCCGCCGTACCTCTGCGGCTGGTGGTCCGTCAAAAACCGCAAGTGCGACGCCGCCCGGCTGATCCGGCGCGTCGTCTCCGACGAGATGTACCACCTCGGCATCGTCTGCAATCTGCTGACCGGCCTGGGCGGCAGGCCCCGCCTCAGGCAGTCCGCGCCCGTCTATCCGGGGCCGCTGCCGGGCGGGGTGCATCCGGGGGTCGACGTGTACCTGTCCGGCCTGACCAAGGCGCTCGTACGGGACGTGATGATGGCCATCGAGGCACCCGCGGCACCGCTCACCGACAGCGCGCGGGACCCCCTCAGCATCGGCCTCTTCTACGAGGAACTGCTGAAGGCGTTCCGGGCGGTGGCACCCGACCTCTCCGCCGACCGGCAGCTGCACGAGCGGATCGGCGACGACACCCTGAGACCGATCAGGACCGCCGCGGACATCGAGCGCTCGATCGAGATCATCAAGGACCAGGGGGAGGGCACCGCGGCGTCACCGGCCGACGGCACTCGGGACGGCCACATGGCGCACTACTACGCCTTCGCGGAGATCCACCACGGCCGGCAACTGCGCGATTCCGGCGGCACCTGGCAGTTCACCGGGGCGCCGGTCCCCTTCCCCGACACACGGCCCATGGGCAGGGTTCCGGCGGGCGGCTGGCCGCGGCCGCCCGCCGCTGCCCGGCGGCTCCTGGACGACTTCGACAGCACGTACGCCCACCTGCTGGAAGCGCTGGACACCGCGTGGGGCGAAGGCGACCGCCACAGTCTGCGGACCGCGGTGCGGCGCATGCGCCAACTGGAGGCCCCGGCCGTCGGACTCATGGAACTGCCGGTCACCGGCACCGAGTCGACCTACGGTCCGCAGTTCCGCCCGCACGGTTGACGACGGACGCGGGCATGCGGGCCGGAGCGCCGACGGGCCCGCGGGCCCCGCGTCGGCGGTGGAGCGCGCCCGCCGCTGCGGGCGGTGGCCGGCGTACCGTCCGTCGGCCGGTCCGCGACGGCGGGCGCGTGCCATCAGGCGTCGACCGGTGCGGCCTCGCGGACCGGTCGCCTGGCGCGGACCGGTCCCGGATCGCGGAGCGGCTCGGCCGCCTCCAGTGCTCCGGCGAGGCTCAGCCGGGCGCGGGCGACCCTGGAGCGGACCGTGCCGACCGGGCATCTGCTGGCGGCGGCGGCTTCGGCGTACGGCAGCCCGAGCAACTGGGTGAGGACGAACGCCTCACGCCGGTCGTCCGGCAGGGAGTCGACGAGGTCCATGAGGGCGACGCCCTCCTCGAAGCCGGGCAGGCCGAGCGGCTGACTGTGCTCGGCGGCGGTCTGCCAGTCGCCGGTGTCCGTCAGCCGGGGCCGGGTGGAGGCGTGCCGCAGGCTGTCCACCACCGCCCGGCGGGCGATGGCCAGCAGCCACGTCCGGGCCGAGGAGCGTCCCTCGAACCGGTGCAGGCTGCCCAGGGCGCGCAGGAACGTGTCCTGGGTGAGGTCGTCGGCCTTCTGCGGATCGCCGGCCAGGTGGGCCACGTAACGGCGCACATCACGCTGGAGCGCGCGGACGAACCGGTCGACCGCGTCGCCGTCGCCGCCCGCGGCAGCCAGGGCCCATGCGGTGACCGTCTCGTCGGTCACGGCGGGCAGGGCAGGGCTCATGGCCCGTGGTCCTTTCGCTGGACCCGTGCTGCGGAGCCGGCGAACGGGCGTGCCGGTGCCGTCGACGAGCGGGCACGGCGGTGCCGCCGACCGCGCACGGGTGGGAGAGATCCGCCCGTGACCTACACACGAGCGGGGAGCCCGCCGCGTGGAGGTCACGGGGCGGGGAGCCGGCTGTCAGACGACAGCGATCTCTCGGGGCGGACCTCGGGTGGTGAGAGTGTGGGCGAGCAGCAGGCGCCGCGGGCCTCGGGTGCGCCGCGGGCGGGGCCGCGGGCGGGGCGGGCGCGGGGAAGGCAGCAGGACGGCCAGGACGAGCCGCAGCGGCACGAAGGCCCGGTCCGCCACCGCCCGCAGCAGGCGGAACGCCGCCCGCTCACCCTGGGCGAGCCACAGCCCGCACAGCAGGGCGGCCATCAGGTGGGCGGCCAGCATCCCCCAGGAAGCCGTTCCGGTCATGCCCACCATGTGGTGCGTACCGGCCATGCCGCTCACGCCTGTCATGCCCGTCATGTCACCCATGCCGGCCATGGAGTGACCGGAGTGTCCCATCGCGGCCATGCCGGGCGCGGACGGCGGCTCCGTCATGCGCGTCAGTCCGGAGCGCACCGCCAAGTGGTAGGCGTGCGCGGCGGTTTCGGCGTCCGGATCGGCCCCGCACAGCAGGAACCGCGCCCACCACCTGGCGGTGGCGGCGTCATCCGGTACGGCCGCGCCCGGCTGCCGGGCGGCCTGAGCGAGCGTGAAGCACAGGTGCAGGCAGGCCTGCACGCCGACCGTCAGCGCGACCACGCCGGTCCGGCCGCGCTCGGCGCCACCGAGCGTCCAGCCGAGGGCCCCCACCGCCGTCGCCGAGGCGAGCAGGGCCCACCACGGCACCGGGGAGCCCGACATCAGCACGTGGCCGATGGCCGCGAGCACCACGCAGACGGCCGCGAACATCGCGGCCCGTACGACGCGGAACAGCCCACAGACAGACATGACGCCCCATCTTGGCATCCGGTGACCGGACCTCGACGAGCGGGATACGCACCACGCAGCATCCGTGCCCGACCCCGCTGGCGCAAGGCAACCCGCCGAGATCGCGGACGCGGCGGGGCACTTGGGCCGGGGCGTCGGCACGGTGCCGGTTCCGGAGGCGCGGTCGGCCCGGTGGTCCGGTGGTTCCCGCATCCCGCCCGCTGACGACTGTTCGGGGCCGGCCGTACGCGTCCGGGGTCAGCCGTGTGTCAGCCCTCGGTCAGCGCCTCCTGGCACTGTTGTTCCTGTGAGCGGGACGGGAAGCCGGACCGGTCACGGGGAGAGGTGCCCGGAGTGGTTTATCGGGGACCAGCGAGCACGGCTCACGGTCGGGCCCTCCGGGGCCCGCGCAGGTTCGAATCCTGCCCTCTCCGCCTGTCAGTCCGCTCAGTTGTGCGGTACGACCGCGACCGGGCACTCCGCGTGCTGGACGACGGCGTGGGCGACGTGTCCGAGGCGTTCGCCGAGCCTGTCGCCGCTGATCCGGCGGCCCACCACGACGAGTCCGGCCCCGTCCGTGGCCCGCACGAGTTCGTCGCCCGCCCGGCCCTCGGTGACGGTGGTGGCGACGGAGACGTCCGGGTACTTCTCGTGCCAGGGCCGCAGGAGCGCGACGACGGCGTGCTCGGCGGCGGCCGCGCCCTCGGGACCGGCACCGCCGTCCGGCTCGTGGACATGGCACACCCGCAGCTCGGTGTGGCGGCGCCGGGCGGCCTCGAAGGCGAACCCGATCGGCTCGTCGCACGGGCTGTCGGCGTCCAGGCCGAGCAGGACGGCGCGGTACGGGATGCTCGGGATCTCGTCCGGCGCGAGTCCGGGAGCGGTCGGCAGATGCTCGTCGGCGGCGCTGCGGCCGGCCCGCACCAGGACCACCGGGCAGGGAGCGCGGCCCGCGACCCGCAGCGAGACCGAGCCGACGAGGACACCGGCGGCCCGGCCGAGCCCGAGGGTGCCCACCACCAGCGTGTCCGCCCCGGCGGCCACGGACAGCAGCGCGGGCACGGGCGAGTCGGCGATCAGCCGTCCGGTCAGGGCCAGCGTCGGATGCGCCGCCCGCACGCTGTCGACCGCCTCCCGCAGCACGCGCTCCGCCCAGCCGCGTTCCGTGCTGTCCCGCGTCGCCAGCGGGGCGGGCCGTGTATGTGCGGCCCACGCGTGCGCCACGAGCAGCTCGGCGCCCCGGCGCACCGCCTCCTGCGCCGCCCAGTGGGCGGCGGCCACGCTCTGCGGGGACCCGTCGACTCCCACCGCGATATGACCAGCCATGACGTGTCCCTCCGGATCCGACCCGACGCTTCCCGCCGTCCACCGAGGCTCTCCCGTACGACAAGCGTGCCTCGTCGAGGTGACGCGCGCCCGTGGGCCGGACGGGTCGCCGCGGGGCCGGTGCCTCCGGAGAAGCAGCCCGGCAGCCGTCGCGGCGGTGCCGGCGGGGGCGGGGCCAGGACCGAAGGTCCCGTTAACGGGGGCGCCCGGCCCTCGGCCGGAGGTGAAGGAGGCGGCACGCTGGCGGTACCGGCTCGAAACGGACGGCGGGGACGCGTGTGACCGGGGCGTCGGGCGGCCCCGGTGAAGGTCGCGCGGGCCCGGTGAAGAGGAAGCCGACCGCACCGGCCGGCGAAGGGCCGCCCACCCCGGCAGGAGGAGAGCCGTGCTGCGCACCACGATCGGCGAGGTGATGACCGGCGATGTCGTCACCGCGTCGGAGACGACGTCGTCCACGGCCGTGGCCCGGCTGCTGGACCGGTACGGGATCGGCGGGCTGCCGGTGATCGACCACGACGACAGGGTGCTCGGCGTCGTCTCGGCCTCCGACCTGGTACGTGACCGGGCCGCCCGGCAGCCGCAGGGCCCCGACGAGCCGGTACGCGAGCCGTCGGCACGCGAGCTGATGTCGACGCCCGCCGTCACCGTCCATCCCGAGCAGCGGATCCCGGACGCGGCCCGGCTGATGGAGCGGCGCGGCGCGCGACGGCTGCCCGTGGTGGACGAGGAGGACCGGCTGATCGGCATCGTCACCCGCCGCGACCTGCTCCGGGTCTTTCTGCGCGAGGACGACGAGATCCGCCGTCAGGTGTCCGAGGAGATCGTGTCGGGCGAGCTGGGCCTGCCACCCCGGGCCGTCACCGTGTCCGTGCGGGACGGCATCGTCACCCTGGCGGGCGGCGCGGAACTGCGCGGTGCCCTCGCCCGCGCCGGTTTCGCCGCCTGGCGACTGGACGGGGTCGTCGGCGTGGTCAACCTGGTGCCGGCCGGGACGCCCGAGGGCGTGGCGCGACCGGGATGACGGGGGGTGCCGCCAGGCCCCGGCGGCGCACGTGACGCGGGCCGTCACCCCGCTTCGATACGACGCCCCGTGTACGCCGTGGACTCGATCCGCACCCACAGGTCGCGGTCGCCGCCGGCCCACGGGGTGCTGTAGGCCAGCTCGGTCAGCCGCTCCGCCTCGACGGGGTCGCTCACCAGGCGGGCGGTCCCCCGCACCAGCACGCTCCATCCCTCGCTCAGCGCGTCGTCCACCCGGTCCACCTCGAAGGCCACCTCACGGTCGAGTCCCCCCGTGATCACCGACTCCGCGCGGGTCCGGAACACGATCGCGCCGTCCACGACGCTGTAGTTCACCGGGAGGACGACGGGCGCGCCCTCGGTGCTGAGGGAGAACCTGCCGACGCCGTGTGTCGACAGCAGTTCCCTGCACTCCTGTTCGTCGAGTTCGCCCAGTCGGGGGTTGCGGGCGGCCTGCCCCAGTCCGGAGGGCAGCCCCGAGTATCCGCCGCCGAGTTCCTGCGGGCTGGTGCGCAGCGCCCCGGCGAGCCGCAGCAGGGTGCCGGAGTCGGGCGCGGCGGTGCTGTGCTGCTCCAGATGGGCGACGTACGCCTCGGCCATGCCGGCGCGTTCGGCCACCTCTTCCCGGCTGAGTCCGAGTTCCGCGCGGCGCCGTTGGAGCCGGCGCCCGAGGTCGCCCCGCGCGGGGAGGTCCTCCGGTTCCGGCGCGCGGTGGCCGGATGGGGGGCGTTCTGCCATGCTCGCTCACTCCTCGCCGGGATCTGGACCGCCGGTGTGCACGGTGTCCGCCCCTCGGGCAGCGTCCTGGCCTCGGATCGGCGTTTTCGCCCCGCGGGCAGCCGGGCCCCTGGCTCACACCACGTCTACCACCGGGGCACCCCGGCTACCACTCGGGTGCGCCAGAGCGTCCGGGGTCAGCCGTGTGTCAGCCCTCGGTCAGCGCCTCCTGGCACTGTTGTTCCTGTGAGCGGGACGGGAAGCCGGACCGGTCACGGGGAGAGGTGCCCGGAGTGGTTTATCGGGGACCAGCGAGCACGGCTCACGGTCGGGCCCTCCGGGGCCCGCGCAGGTTCGAATCCTGCCCTCTCCGCTGCGCCGGACGGCTGACTACACTGGACGGCGGCATCGCGTGCCGGTCACCGTCCGGGTGAGGCATGGAGGTGCCGGGAGTTGCCTCTGGAGGCATTCCTTGTCGGTCGAGTTGAACCACACCATCGTCCACGCGCGGGACAACCGCGAATCCGCCCGCTTCCTCACCGGGATCGTGGGCCTGGAGATCACCGGGGAGTGGGGCCCGTTCGTGGCCGTCGCCCTGGGCAACGGCGTCACACTGGACTTCGCCACCGTCCCCGAGGACGAGATCACCCCGCAGCACTACGCGTTCCTGGTCTCCGAGGAGGAGTTCGACGCCGCGTACGCCCGCATCACCGAACGGGGCATAGAGCACTACGCCGATCCGCACCGGAAGCACCCCGGCACCATCAACCACAACGATGGCGGCAAGGGCGTGTACTTCATGGACCCGGTCGGACACGCCATGGAACTGCTCACCGTCCCCTACGGCGGCTGGCCCGCCCCCTGAGCAAGCCGCCGTACCAGTCGAAGGCCGAGTCCTCGGGCGCACCACACCGGCGCGCCTGATCCCGGCGGCCTCGGTCGCGGTGACCGCGATCGCGGTGACCGCGGTCCTGGCGGGTCCGGTCCCGGCGGACCGGGGCGGCCGGGCTCACTCGCCGGGTGCCACCGTTCGGGCCGCGACGCGGGCCGCCTCCGCGATGAGGGCCTCGTCGACCGGGGCGTCCTTGTCGTTCTCGCCCTCCTTGGTCGTCAGGACGGCCAGCACCACGGGGGTGCGCCGGGTGGTCCAGGCGACGCCGAGGTCGTTGGCGCTCGCGTAGTCACCGGTCCCGGTCTTGTCGGCGACGGTCCAGCCCGCGGGCAGTCCGGCGCGGAACCGTGCGCCGCTGGTGGTGTTGCCCTTCAGCCAGCCGACGAATCGCTCGCGGTCGGGGGCGGCCAGGGCCCGGCCGAGGACAAGTCGCCCGATGCCGGTGGCGAGGGCCTCGGGGGTCGTGGTGTCGCGCGGGTCGCCGGGGATCGCCGTGTTCAGTTCGGGCTCCCACCGGTCGAGCCGGGTCACCTCGTCGCCGAGCGAGCGGAAGAACCGGGTGAGGCCGGCCGGGCCGTCCAGCTCCCGCAGCAGCAGATTGCCGGCCGCGTTGTCGCTGTACTGGATCGCCGCCGCGCACACGTCGGCCACGGTCATGCCGGTGGCCTGATGCTCCTGTGTGCGGGGCGAGTTGGGCAGGAGGTCGTGCGGCGGGTAGTGGATCACCTTGTCCATCGGCGCGCAGCGCGCCTCGTCGCGCAGCACGGCGGCCGCCGCGAACGCCTTGAACACCGAGCACATCGCGAACCGCTCCCCCGCCCGGTGGGCGAGCACTCGTCCGGTGCGCACATTGCGCGCGTACACGCCGAGCCGGGCGCCGTAGCGCTGCTCCAGATCGGCCAGCTCGCCGGGGGCCGGGGCGGCTGGGGCGGCGGCGGCCCGCCCGGTGGACGCCATGGCGGCGGCGGAGGTGAGCGCGATGCCTGCCTTCAGCAGGCCACGGCGCGCGAGCGGTCCCGAAGCGGTCATGGTGAAGTCCTCCCAGGTCATGCCCTGTCGGGCGGGGTGATCCGTGGGAACAGCGAAACAGCGGGGACGCGCTCATGTCCAAGAGTGAATTGTGCCGCTCCCATGCCTTATTGATATGACTGCTGGATGGATCTGCTGGCGCATCTGGAGGCGTACGTGGCGACCGCCGACGAGGAGAGCTTCTCCCGCGCGGCCGAACGTCTGGGTATCGCCCAGCCGTTGCTCAGCCGCCGGATCAAGACGCTGGAGGGCCACTTCGGCGGCTTGCTGTTCGACCGTTCCCGGCGACAGGTCGCCACCACCGAACTGGGCGTCCTGCTCCTCCCCTACGCCCGCGACGTCCTGGACCGCGCCGAGCGGCTACGGCAGGCCGCCCACGCGGCCCGGCAGGCGCGGGTGCGTGCCGTCGGCGTACCCGCGGACTGCGCCCCGGCCGCCCTGGCCCGCGCGCTGCACGCCGGCATCGAGCACGGGATCACCCTCGGCATGCGTGAACTACCGCCACTGGAACGGGAGTCGGGCGTCCGCGACGGCTCGCTCGCCTACGCGCTCCTGCGCGTCGTACCGGAACACGCCGCCCTCCGGGTGCCGTTGGGCCTGGCGTCGGCGCCGGCCGGCACGGGGGCGCGGGAGGCGCCACGCGCCCTCCACCTCGAACAGCTGCGGCCGCGTCGCCGCCGTACCGGCGGGCCGCCCGCTTCCCCGCCACTGCCCATCCTCATCCTCGCGGAGGACCAAGTCCCTTGCTTCGAGGACCGGTTCGCCCGAGCCGTCGCGCGCGCCGGGCTGCCCGAGGGCCTGATCGGGGCGGCCGGTCCGGCGGCCGACGCGCTCACCGAGACCCTGGCCGGGCGGGCCCTGCTGCTGTGCACCGAGTCCTACGCCCGCCGGTACGACGCCCGCTGGGCACCGCTGGGCGACACGGCTCTGCATCGCGGGTACGACGTGAGCGCGCCACCCGGCCCGCACGGCACGGCGGACGTGCCGGAGTGGCTGACGCGGCTGCTGGCCAAGGCGGTCGGGGCGGCAGAGGTGGCACGGCACGGCGACTCCGGTGGCTTCCGGGCCGCCGGTGACACCGCCTCGCGGCTGGCGGCCCGCGGATGAGCCCGGCGGAGGCCGGCGGCACCCGGAACCGGCCCGCCCGCGTCGGCGACCGGCCCGTCTGCGCCGGCGACGACGGTGCCCTGCTGGACGTCGCCGAGGCGATCGCGGCGGACTGGGCGGCGCTCGGTGTGCGCGGCTCCTTCCTCGCCCTGAACCTGGACACCGGTGCCCGGCTCGGCTTCGGCATCGAGGAGCCGGTGCCCCTCGCGTCCGTCGCGAAGGTTCCGCTCGCGCTGGTCGTGCTGGACCGGATCGCGGTGGGAGAGCTGGACGCGGCACTGCCGGTGACCCTCGACCCGGCCCGCAGCAGCGTCGGCTCCACCGGTCTCGCGGCGTTCCGGCACCCGGCCACCGTGGCCGTCGGCGATCTGCTGCTGATGGCGCTGTCGGTGAGCGACAACGCCGCCGCGGACGCGCTGTTCGACCTGGTGCCGGTGGCGGAGGTGGACGCGCGGCTGCGCGCGTGGGGGTGCGACGGCATCCGGATCCGGCACCGGATGAACCACATGTACGAGTGCGCGGCCGGTGCCGCCGGCGACGACTTCTCGCTCGCGCTGGAACTCGCCGTACGCGACGAGCGGGCCGGCCTGCCGACCCTGGGCACCCTGGACCCGGCGCACGCCAACACCGGCTCGGCCGCGGCGCTCGTCGGCCTGCTGCGGCGGGTGTGGTGCGACGAGATCGCCGTACCCGAGGCGACCGCCGGGCTACGGCGGCTGATGGGCTTCCAGGTCTTCACCCAGCGGCTGGCGTGCGAGCTGCGCACGGACACGCTGCGGTGGAGCGGGAAGACGGGCACGTTCCTGCATCTGCGGCACGAGATCGGCGTGGTGGAGGCGGAGTCGGGCGACCGGGTGGCCATGGCCGCGCTGACCCGCGCGGGACGGCGGGCCGCGCTCGCCGCCGACATCGAACTGGCGATGGGCACGGCAGCGCGCGACGCCTTCGAGGCGCTGCGCAGCTGAGGGCGCCGGCCGAGCCGCTGCGCCGCTGAAGGTGTCGGCCGGGGCGCTGCGCCGCTTGAGGGCGTCGGCGTGGCCGGGCCGTCGTGCCCGCCGCCGCGGGCGGGCACGGCGGTGTCCGGGCCGCCCCGGTCGGGGCGGCCCGGACACCCTGTCGGTGGATCAGACGAGGTCGAACCGGTCCAGGTTCATGACCTTGTCCCACGCGGCGACGAAGTCCCGCACGAACTTCTCCTTCGCGTCGTCGCTGGCGTAGACCTCGGCGAGGGCGCGCAGCTCGGAGTTGGAGCCGAAGACCAGGTCGGCACGGCTGCCGGCCCACTTCAGCTCGCCCGTTACGGCGTCGCGGCCCTCGAAGGTGGTCTGGTCCTCGGAGGTCGACTTCCAGGTCGTGCCCATGTCGAGCAGGTTGACGAAGAAGTCGTTGGTGAGGACGCCCGGCGTCTTGGTGAGGACGCCGAGCTGCTGGGACTGGGCGTGGTTGGCGCCGAGCACCCGCAGGCCGCCGATGAGGACGGTCATCTCGGGGGCGCTGAGGGTGAGCAGGTTGGCGCGGTCGAGCAGCAGGTACTCGGCCGGCAGCCGGTTGCCCTTGCCGAGGTAGTTGCGGAAGCCGTCCGCGGTCGGCTCCAGGGCCTCGAAGGACTCGGTGTCGGTCTGCTCCTCACTGGCGTCCACCCGGCCCGGTGTGAACGGCACCCGGACCTCGAAGCCGCCTTCCTTGGCCGCCTTCTCGACCGCGGCGACACCGCCGAGGACGATCAGGTCGGCCAGCGAGACCTTCTTGGCGCCGGAGGAGGCGTTGAAGTCCCGCTGGATGCCCTCCAGGGTGCGCAGCACCTGGGCCAGCTCGTCGGGCTGGTTGACCTCCCAGCCGCGCTGCGGGGCGAGGCGGATGCGGGCGCCGTTGGCGCCGCCGCGCTTGTCGCTGCCGCGGAAGGTGGACGCGGAGGCCCACGCGGTGGTGATCAGCTGGCCGACGCTGAGCCCGGAGTCGAGCAGCTTGGTCTTCAGGGCCGCGATGTCCGCGTCGCCGATCAGCTCGCCCTCGCGCTCCGGCAGCGGGTCCTGCCAGATCAGGGTCTCCTCGGGGACCTCGGGGCCGAGGTACAGCGACTTCGGGCCCATGTCGCGGTGGGTGAGCTTGTACCAGGCGCGGGCGAAGGCGTCGGCGAACTCCTGCGGGTTCTCGTGGAAGCGACGGGAGATCGGCTCGTAGATCGGGTCGAAGCGCAGGGAGAGGTCCGTGGTGAGCATCGTGGGCAGACGCTTCTTGGACGGGTCCTGCGGGTCGGGGATCGTGGGCTCGGCGTCCTTGGCGACCCACTGCTTGGCGCCGGCCGGGGATTCGGTCAGCTCCCACTCGTAGCCGAACAGGTTGTCGAAGAAGCCGTTGCTCCAGCGGGTCGGGGTGGAGGTCCAGGTGACCTCCAGGCCGGATCCGATGGCGTCCCTGCCCTTGCCGGTGCCGTAGGTGCTCCGCCAGCCCAGGCCCTGCTCCTCCAGACCGGCCGCCTCGGGGTCGAGGCCGACGTGGTCGGCGGGGCCGGCGCCGTGGGTCTTGCCGAAGGTGTGGCCGCCGGCGATCAGCGCGACGGTCTCCTCGTCGTTCATCGCCATGCGGCGGAACGTCTCGCGGATGTCGCGGGCCGCGGCCAGCGGGTCGGGGTTGCCGTTGGGGCCCTCCGGGTTGACGTAGATCAGACCCATCTGGACGGCGCCGAGCGGACTCTCCAGCTCGCGGTCGCCGGTGTAGCGGCGGTCGTCGAGCCAGGCGGTCTCGGGGCCCCAGTAGACGTCCTCCTCCGGCTCCCAGACGTCCGTGCGCCCGCCGCCGAAGCCGAAGGTCTCGAAGCCCATGGACTCCAGCGCCACATTGCCGGCGAGGACCATCAGGTCGCCCCAGGAGATCTTCTGACCGTACTTCTTCTTCACCGGCCACAGCAGGCGGCGGGCCTTGTCCAGGTTGACGTTGTCGGGCCAGCTGTTCAGCGGGGCGAAGCGCTGCTGGCCGTGGCCGGCGCCGCCGCGTCCGTCGCTGATCCGGTAGGTGCCGGCCGAGTGCCAGGCCATGCGGATGATCAGACCGCCGTAGTGGCCGAAGTCGGCGGGCCACCAGTCCTGGGAGGTGGTGAGCACCTCCTCGATGTCCCGTTTCACCGCCGGGAGGTCGAGGCTCTGGAAGGCGGCGGCATAGTCGAATTCCTCGCCCAGCGGGTTGGCCGCGGGCGGGTTCTTGGCGAGAATCTTCAGATTGAGCCGCTCCGGCCACCACTGGCGGTTGCCGCCGCCCTGGGTCGGGTGCAGGGCCCGGTCGTGAACGACGGGGCAGCCGCCGCTCCCCTCCTCCGACTTCGCGTCTGTGACGATCGCGTCGTGGTTGTCAGTCATGGCAATCCTTCCGAACTAAGCGGAACCAGGTGCTCAGGAACTGCGGCCGGTGGAACAGTCGGGGCACACGCCCCAGTAGACGACCTCGGCTTCGTCGATGGCGAAACCGCGGTCGTCGGCAGCGGTCAGGCAGGGCGCTCCGCCGACGGCGCAGTCGACGTCGACGACGGCCCCGCACGACCGGCATACGAGGTGGTGGTGATTGTCGCCGACGCGCCCCTCGAACCGGGCCGGATGGCCGGCCGGCTCGATGCGGCGCACGAGACCTGCCGCTGTGAGCGCGTGCAGTGCCTCGTAGACGGCTTGCAGGGATATATGGCCTACGCGGTCACGGACCCCGGAGGCGATCGCCTCGACACCGAGGTGGTCGCCGTCCCGGACCGTCTCCAGCAGCGCGACGCGAGCCGCCGTCACGCGCAGGCCGACACCGCGCAGCTCCTCCGCGGTGCTCGGAGTCGGGGAGGCGGTCATGGGGCCGAACCTACTCTCACAAACACGAGGGATTCAAGAAAACGAAGGATGCAATTCTGGTCGTCCGCCGGTGTACGGCGTTCACCTCCGCGTTCACAGCTGTGGGCTTTGCTCCGCGTGCGGGCCGCCCTCGGTCGGCGGCCGCGCGGGCACGCGCGGATCATGCGCCCCATCCCACTCTCCCCGGACGGGACGAGTCGAACCGTCCACCGATCGGGTGAGAGGGATTCAGCCGCTGCCGGCGCAACTGCCTCCCGGCGGCACCGGTCGGCGCGAAGCGACGGATGGGCGCCCCCGCCTCCTGCCGCACCGCCGGGGCGGCCGGGTGCGCGGCCGGGTGTGGACGGGTGCGCGGCCGGGTGTGGACGGGTGCACGGGCGGGGGTGGCCGGGTTGCGTGATGGAGGGTGGCCGGCCGACCCGCCCGCCGCTCATCTGAGGACGTTGACGGCGCGGGCCACCACGAGCCCGACGGTCACCAGGGACACCATCGACTGGAGCATCATCAGCATCTTGGACCACCTGGACAGGGGCATCACATCGGTCGGGCTGAAGGCGGTGGCGTTGGTGAAGGAGAGGTACAGGTAGTCGAGGAACTGCGGCTCCCAGTCCGGAGGCGCCATGTCGGGACTCTGCATCTGGACGAAGAGGAAGTCGGCGTACTGCCGCTGCCCGCGCACCCGCGCCATCGGGCCGCCGCGGTCCGACTCCCAGTACCAGAGGGCGAAGACGATGACGTTGGTGAACCAGATGACGCCGCCGGCCCGCAGCAGCGACACCGCGTCCTGGCCGCCGATGCCATTGACCAGGTCCCACACGAGCCGGCCCGCCGACCAGCCGTTGGCCAGGCTGATGACGCCGATCAGGAGCAGCCCCAGCCCCCGCCACCATGTCGCGCTCGGCTCCACCCGCCGGGGGTTGGCCGCCACGAGGGCGGCCAGCAGGACCAGTTCCAGCACCGGCAGAACCCAGACCGGACGCAGCAGCACGAGCCGGTGCGGCAGGACCAGTTGCAGGGCGACCGCCGCCAGCATGACGGTGGTCACGGCCCAGCGCGTCTCGCCCCGCGTCGCCCGCCGCCACGCCGGCTGAAGTTCACGTTCGCCGCTCTGCAGCAGCCGTTCGATCCTGGCCAGTCGGCCCTCGGCGTCGCCCTTGTCCTCGCTCATGACGGACATTGTCGCGGGCGCGCGGGGCGGGTGACGGCCGGGTCGGCGCGACGCGCGCGGTTACGGCGGGTGCGCCGGCGCACCCGTGGCGGGGTACGGCGGTCACGCCGCCCTCGTCAGACGGGTCGCTCGTCGTGCCGCATCCGTTCGCCCGGCGCGGTCCGGCCCGGAACCGAGCCGACCGGGAGCACGGTGCGCCCGTGCTTCTCGTTGATGACGCCGGCCGCCGACGCGTACCAGGCGGCGAGTCCCGTGAGGATGCCGAACCAGCCGCCCACCTCGGTCATGACGTGCCCGGCCCCGCCCTGGAACGATCCGATGGCCAGGAACAGGAAGGTCAGGGTCAGCAGCACGAACACCGCGAGCACGGGAAGGCTGACGCGCAGGGCGCCCACGGTCATGTAGGCGGTGAAGATCGCCCATCCGAGCAGGAACAGGCCCAGCGCGTTGTGCGCGTCACCGGCGAGCGCCACACGCGGCGCGATCCACCAGTAGGACAGCCAGAACGCGGCGAAGGAGACGAACGCCGTCGCCCCGAAGGTGTTGCCCCGGCGGAACTCCATGAGGCCCGCGGCGAACTGCGCGAGGCCGCCGTAGAAGAGGGCGAGGCCCAGGACCGGCAGGATGCCGGCGGTCTCCTTCAGCAGATTGGTGTTGAGGATCGACAGCAGCAGAGTCGTCAGGGCGAAGCCGGCCAGGCCCAGGGGGGCGGGGTCGGCCCAGGCCGACGCACGCGGGGCCGCCTCGGTCGCCGCCGCGCGGGGCGGGACCGCACCGGGCGGTTGCTCCGGGTGCGGGCTCCTCATGTCCTCGTTCATAACCGGCATCCCTTCGACCAATGGTCAGCAGGGCCAAAGGCCCTTGCTCGCCGAGCCCGCAAACATGCTGGTCGCGCCCCCGAGGCGGGCTGTGACACTCGCGTGCCACGTAGATACACCTGTACAGAATGTACCCATTTAGACCGCTTCATAGCATTCGCGCCTCGTATGGTTCCTCCGCCGACCGGTTCCTCCGCCGACGACGCTCCGCGGGGCGAGGCGAGGTCGCAGCCGCCGCCGCGCGGGCGGACCGGCGTCATGGACTTCCGTCATGCGTTCTTTCGCCGCGCCGCCCCCGGACCTAGGGTGAACCGTCATGTGCCCCCGCCGAGAAGGGAACTGATGGTGCGGAGGATTCCCGGCTTACGCCACCTCGCCGTCTGCACGGCCGCACTGCTGCTGGTGGGCGGCCCCGCCGGGGCGGCGGCAACCGCGTCGGCATCTCCGGTGACCCCAACGGCTTCGGCGGCTTCGGCGGAGGGTACGGTGACCGGCCCGAACCCGACCGCCGCCCGGCTCGACGCCTACTGGACGGCGGCCCGTATGACGGCCGCTCTGCCCGCCGACACCGGGAAGAGTTCCGGGGCCGACCCGGCCCTCTCCCCCGCGGTGGACGGACCCTGGCCGGGCGAGTACATTCCGCCCAGCCGGAGCTTCGACGGCATCCCGCAGGCCGGCACCTTCTTCTGGACCGACGCCCACGGCACCGGCCGTACCTGCAGCGGCTCCGTCGTCCGCAGCCCCGGCCACGACCTGGTCCTCAGCGCGGGCCACTGCCTGAAGGGCTATTCCGGCACCGCACCGCAGCGCCACCTGGCCTTCGTCCCCCAGTACCACGACGGGGTCAAGCCCTACGGGGTCTTCCCGGTCGGGGCGAACGGCGTCTACGTGCCGCAGCAGTACTACGACCTGGGCGAACACGCGGGTGCCGCCTACGATTTCGCCTTCGCGGTGACGGAACCCGACCAGGACGGGACGCGCTTGCAGGACGCTGTCGGCGGGGTACAGCTGCTCACGGGGACGGGGTACTACCACGCACCGGTCCGGATGATCGGCTACCCGGCGGGAGCGGACAAGCCGCTGGAGTGCTGGAGCTGGACCACGAGGTGGGCCAGTGACGACCCGGACGATCCCGGAACGTTCCCGCGGATCGCCTGCGACGCCTTCGTCGGCGGCACGAGCGGTGGCCCCATGCTCGTACCGTGGTTCGGCGGGTGGGCGGTCGTCGGTGTGATCGGCGGGTACCACACGGGCGGCAACACCCCGCAGGTCTCGTACAGCGCGTACTTCGGGTCCGCGACCCGCGCGTTGTACGACGCCGCCGTCACCGGGGCCCCGCCTGCGGGACCGGGCGGCGCGCGGGGGTGACGCGGGGGTGCCGGTGTCCGGCGTCCCCTACGGATACCCCGAGCCGAAAGACCGGGGTTCGTCCCTGATGTGCGGCCGGTGACGGGCTGTCACTCTCGGATCATGACCGATGAACAGCCGCGCATCCGCCTCGGGGCCAGGGGGCTGCGGACGCTCCTCGCCTGCGCGGTCGCCGCACTGTGTACCCTCGTGGCGGCCCTGCCGGCCGCCGCCACACCCGCCGACTCCGCCTCCGACCCCAACTCCCCTCCGCCACCCACGCATCGCCTCACGCTGCCCTTCCCGACAGGACCGCATCCCGTCGGGGAGACGACATTGCACCTGGTGGACCGCACACGCCCCGATCCCTGGCAATCAGGCGCCATACACCGCGAGTTGATGGTCAGCCTGTTCTACCCGGCGACGCGCACGGCCGACGGGCCGCCGGCCCCGTACATGCTGCCCGCCGCGGCCGCCCACTTCGACCAGGTCACCGCCGACGACTATCTCCAGCTCGGCACCCCGAAGGGCCGGGCCGACTGGGCCGGCACGGTCACCCACGTGATGCGCGACGTTCCCGCCGCCCCCGGACGGAGCGGGCGGCTTCCCGTGGTGCTCTACTCCCCCGGACTCGGCGAACCCCGCACCTGGGACACCGTATTGGCAGCCGACCTGGCGAGCCGTGGCTACGCCGTGGTGACCGTCGACCACACCTACGAATCACCCGAGGTCCAGTTCCCGGACGGCTCGCTCGCCACGATGGTGCCGCCCGGCGACCCCGACGCCTTCATCCGCAAGGCGCTGGCGGTCCGGGTCGCCGACACCGGCTTCGTCCTGGACCGGCTCCGGCTGCTCGACGGCGGACACACCCCCGACGCAGACGGGAAACGCCCGCCGAAGGGGCTGGCCGGTGCGTTGGACCTGTCGAGGGTGGGCATGTTCGGCCACTCGATGGGCGGGACCGCCGCCGCGCTGGCGATGGACGCCGACCACAGGATCACCGCCGGCCTCGACATGGACGGCAACCTGACCTACCTGGACGGTTCGCTGATGCCGGTGGCCCGGCATGGTCTCGACCGGCCGTTCCTGCTGCTCGGCAAGGACGGCGAGACGGACACCGGACCCGGCTGGCAGGCGTTCCGCGCCCACACCTCGGGCTGGACGCGTCAACTCACCCTGCGCGGCTCGGAACACGCCTCGTTCACCGACGCGGAGGCGCTTCTGCCCCGACTGGGCCTGCCGGCGTCCGTCCTGACCGGTGACCTCGGCACGATCGCTCCGGCCACCGCGATCCGTACGACCGAGGCGTACGTGGCGGCGTACTTCGACCACTGGTTGCGCGGCCACGACGGACGGCTGCTGGACAGACCGTCACCGAGATATCCGGCCATGGAGTTCGTGCGCTGACGGCACCGGCGGCCGGGGACGCGGGGAGCCGGTGTCAGCCCTGACCGCAGGAGGCGGGCACGTACCGGGCGAGCTGGTCCTTCACCCACGGGTCGTACACGGCAAGCCGGTGCCTGGCCGCGGGCACGAACTGCGCCAGCTGCCCCTCGATCCAGGAGTCGAGCCGGTGGGTGCCACGGTGCGCGGAGCAGACGCGGCCGCCGGTCTGACTCGCGGCGGTGCGGGCGGGGAGGTGTGCGGCGCTCTGCGGAGCCGCCGCCGCGGTCCCGGCCGTGGCGAGCAGAGCCCCGCCGAGCAGCGCCGCCGAGGCGCCGGCCGTACCCGCGTGGCGTACCAGCTTGATCATGACGTTCTCCTTTCTGTACGGCCGGTGACGAGCCCTGGGCGCCCTGTAGCGGTCTGCCCTGCTTTGTCGCTCGACCGGCCGGTGGAGGCGCCTACCCCACCAGTCACACCTCACTCATCGGAGCGTTCCCGCCCATGGCCACGGACCTGAGGTCGTCGAGCGACTCCCGCGCGAGCAGGGCCAGCGAGCGCGACTCGTCGGCGGTGATCCAGCGTTCGAAGGCCACCTTGAAGACGGCGACGCCGGTCTCGGCGGTGAGGCTGGCGGCCGGATCCGGGACGCCGCGGCGGCGGAGGGTGCCGGTGAGGGCAGCGGCCAGGGAGGCGAGTTTGATCAGTTCGCGTTCACGCAGTTCCGCGGTGGCCGAGATCACGGCCTGTCGCTTGCGGGCGAAGTCGCGCCGCTCCTCGAACCCCGCGCAGATCGCGTCCAGGCCCGCCGCCATCGCCTCGATCGGCGCGGCCGAGGGCGGGGCGCCGGCGACCGCCTGGGTGAACACCTGCTCCAGTTCGCCGGCGCCGGAGAACAGCACCTCGCGCTTGTCGGCGTAGTGCCGGAAGAACGTGCGCTCGGTGAGTCCCGCGGTCCTGGCGATCTCCGCCACGGTGGTCTGCTCGTATCCGCGCTCGCCGTACAGGTCCAGCGCCGCCTTCGCGAGGCGCTCGCGCGTGTTCGGCTCCCATCTGCCCATGGCGCGCATCCTACGCGATGACAGCGACTGACATCAGTGCTAGCGTTGATGTCAGTAACTGACATCAACGTGTCTGGGGATCTCTCATGCGCATCTTCGTGACCGGGGCGTCCGGCTGGATCGGTTCGGCCGTCGTCCCGGAACTCATCGACGCGGGTCACCAGGTCGTCGGCCTGGCCCGCTCCGACGCCTCCGCCGACGCGCTCACCGAGGCCGGCGCCGAGGTCGTCCGCGGCACCCTGGACGACCTGGACGTCCTGCGCGCCGCGGCCGCCGACTCGGACGGTGTGATCCACCTCGCGTTCAAGCACGACGTGGCCTTCTCCGGCGGCTTCCAGAGCGCGGCGGAGGCCGACCGCAGGGCCGTCGACGCGCTCACCGAGACGCTCGCCGGCAGTGACCGTCCGTTCGTCCTCGCCTCCGGGCTGGCCGGACTCAAGCCGGGGCAGCTGGCGACGGAGCAGGACATGCCGGTGATCGAGGGCGACTCGCCGGTCCTGATCCGCGCGATCACCGCGCAGGCCGTCCTGGCGTGTGCGGAGCGCGGTGTGCGCTCGTCCGTGGTCCGGCTCTCCCCCACCTGCCATGGCGACGGGGACAACGGCTTCACCGCCGCCCTGATCGGCATCGCACGGGACAAGGGCGTCTCCGGCTATCCCGGTGACGGCGCCAACCGCTGGCCGGCCGTGCATCGGCTGGACGCGGCGCGGCTGTTCCGGCTCGCGGTCGAGAAGGCCCCGGCCGGCACCGTGCTGCACGGGGTCGCCGAGGAGGGCGTGCCGCTCCGCGAGATCGCCGAGGTGATCGGCCGCCGGCTCGAGCTGCCGACGAAGTCGGTGGGGGCCGAGGAGCTGGCCGGGCACTTCGGCTGGATGAGCGGCTTCGTCGGTCTCGACGCGCCCGCGTCGAACGCCGCCACCCGCGCGCTGCTCGGCTGGGACCCGACCGGGCCGACCCTCCTCGCCGACCTGGAGGCGGGGCACTACTTCCAGGCCGCCGGGGACAGCACCGTCTGACACCGGGAGCGGCCCCCTGGGCGTGCGCACCCGCGGGGCCGCCTCTCCCTCCTCCCTCGACGGACGCCATCCGCGCCGGGCTGCGGCACCGGAGCCCGGCGGTCCGCGCGGATGATTGCCGGCCCCCTGACCGCCTGATCGACACCGGCCCGATGGACGACCTCGTCGCCATGGCCGACGATCCCGGCACGGGCGCCGGGGTCGCCGCGCAGGTGTCCCCCTCGCAGCGGTCGCAGGCGCTCCTACCGGGCCGAGCCGGGGGCACCGAACCACACCGGGAGACGTTCGGCGAGGTCGGCGGGGTCCTCGCCCGCCCAGGCCACATGGCCGTCGGGCCGCAGGAGCACGGCGGGTACGTCCAGTTCGTCGCTGCCGTCGACGACGTGGTCGATCCGGTCCGCCCAGCCGGTCACCGACAGCCGGCCGGTCCGGTCGAGCAGCAGGCCGCGGCCCTGGTGCAGCAGCTCGTACAGGCGTCCCTGCTTCAGGGGCAGGTCCGGGAGGCGGCGCCCGAGGAGTTCGTGGCCGTCGCCGAAGTCGTAGCGGACGCCGGTCGCGATGATCTTCTCGGTCAGGCGGCGGTTCACCTCCTCGATGTCCATCAGTTCCGTCAGCAGCCGGCGCACCGCTTGGGCTCCGGGTTCGAGGGAGACCAGTTCCATCTGGGCGCGGGTGTTGTCGAGCACATCGGCGGCGACGGGATGGCGTTCGCGCTCGTAGGTGTCGAGCAGCCCCTCGGGGGCCCAGCCGGCGAGCGCGGCGGCCAGTTTCCAGCCGAGGTTGAAGGCGTCCTGGATGCCGAGGTTGAGGCCCTGTCCACCCATCGGCGGGTGGACGTGGGCGGCGTCGCCGGCCAGCAGCACGCGGCCGGACCGGTAGCGCTCGGCCTGCCGGGTGCCGTCGCCGAAGCGGGAGAGCCAGCGCGGCTCGTGGATGCCGAAGTCGGTGCCGGCGACGGCCCGCAGCCGCTGTCGTACCTCGTCCAGGGTCGGCGGGGCCGTGCGGTCCTCGGCCACGCCGTCGGCCGGTACGACGAAGCGGTACACGCCGTCCGCGAGCGGTCCGGCGCCGAACCGCAGCTGGGTCTTGCGGACCTCGGCCACCACCGCCTCCACCTCCTCCGGCGAGGCGGTCAGCCGTGCCTCGCCGAGCAGCGTGTCGACGCGGGAGGGCTCGCCGGGGAAGGCGATGCCGAGCAGCTTGCGGACGGTACTGCGGCCGCCGTCGCAGCCGACGAGGTAGCGCGACCGCAGCCGGGTGCCGTCCGCCAGTGCGGCGGTCACCCCGTCCTCGTCCTGGCTCAGGGCCACCAGTTCGCGGCCCCGGCGGATCTCGGCGCCCAGCTCCGTGGCGCGCTCGGCCAGCAGACGATCGGTGGTGGGCTGCGGGATGCCGAGGACGTACGCGTGCGCGGTGTCCAGGCCCGTCGGCGACGGCTTGCGGATGCCCGCGAAGAAGCCGCCGAGCGGGTACTGCTTGCCCTGGGCGAGGAAGCGTTCCAGCAGGCCGCGCTGGTCCAGCACCTCGATGCTGCGCGCGTGCAGCCCGAGCGCCCGGACGATCCGGGTGGGTTCCGCCTCCTTCTCCAGCACGACGGTGCGGACGCCGTGCAGCCTCAGCTCGGCGGCCAGCATCAGACCGGTCGGTCCGCCGCCCGCGATGATCACGTCGATCATGAAATTCCCCCACTCACAGCAGGCGTCCCACCTGCGGTTCGCCGTCCAGAGCGGAGATTGTGCGGCATGGGAGGGGCCTTGCCGCAAGGCCCCCCATCCGCTATAAGTTGAGAGTGGCAAGGAGTACGCGCTCCTTGCCTTTTCCGTTTCCGCTGGGCCGTCCGGGTGGCGTCCTTTCGGGTGAATGCCGGGCGGGCGGCCGACCGACGGCACGACACCCCCAGGCCGTCCATGCCGAGCCAGGGACCCGGCGGCATCGACGGAGCGGATTGTCAAGGTCGCGGACCGTGACGAGGCGGGGGTTTCGCGGGTCCGCGATAAACGGGGCATGAGACCGTTCCGCATCCAGTCCTGGGCCGCCGCCGTGCTCCTCGCGGGCGCCTGCACCCTCGCCGGGCCCGCCAGCGCACCGGCGGCACCGAACCGGGCGGCCCTGGACTACGTGGCGCTCGGGGACTCCTACTCGGCCGGCGTCGGCGCCGGGGACTACCTCCCCGAGGGCGCGAGCTGTCTGCGCAGCAGCCGGGCCTACCCCGCCCTGTGGGCCGCGGCGCACGCCTCGTCCTTCGCCTTCGCCGCCTGCAACGGCGCCAAGACCGGCGATGTGCTGAGCAAGCAACTCGGGGCGCTGAGCGGCCGTACCAGTCTGGTCAGCATCACCGTCGGCGGCAGTGACGCGAGCTGGGCCAAGGTGATGGGGATCTGCGCGCTGCCCGGCACCACCGCGTGCCTCAACGCCATCGACACCGCGCGCGCCTACGTCGACAAGACGCTGACCGGGGACCTGGACCGGCTCTACTCGGCGATCCGGGGCAAGGCGCCGGCCGCCCGTGTGGTGGTGCTCGGCTACCCGCACTTCTACCAGCTCCACGGCACCTGCACGCGGGGGCTGGAGGACAAGGAGCGGGCGGCGCTCAACGCGGCCATCGACCATCTCGACGGCGTGATCGCCCAGCATGCCACCGGCCACGGATTCGCGTTCGCCGATGCCCGGAGCGCGTTCGGCGGGCACGAGATCTGCTCCGCGGGACCGTGGCTGCGCAGCGTCGAGGTGCTGGACCTCACCGAGTCGTACCACCCCAACGCCTCCGGGCAGTCCCTCGGCTACCTGCCCCTCTTCAGCCGCGCGGCCTGAACCCGGCGCGCTCGGCGGCAGGAGGAGTCAGCGCTCCCGCGGGGCCCGGTTCGAGCGGCCCCGGCTCGCGCCGAAGCCCGTCTCGTGGTCCCAGACGTGGGTGCAGGTCGGGCACTGGAGGTGGAGCATGCTGCCGGTGTTCGACAGGAGATAGCGCCAGTGCCGCGTGCACCTGCGGCGTTCCCCGCAGGTGGCGCAGCCCTGGTGGTCCGAGCAGTTCGGGCAGGTCACCCAGGCGCGCCGGCCGATGTCCGCTTGGGGATCAAGCGGCAGCACGGCCGTCTCCGCGCTCGGGCAGGACGCCGGCGGCCACCAACTGGTCGTAGATGCGCTGCTGCTCCGCGTCGAGGCCGGAGTAGAGCAGGTCCCGCGCCGCGTCCTCGTCCCGCAGCGCCGTGACGGGGTCCCACGTGGGGCCGACCGCGTCCATGACGTGGGCGCGCCGGAGCATCTCGTGGGCGGTGAGATCGACGGAGAACTCGACCGGCTGATCGGACGGGGCGGAGTCATAAGCGGACATACATACGAACTTAGGTAGCCCTTCCCCGTCACGACAAGGGCGGGTGGGGGACATCACAGCGCGTCGGGTGCCGCCCGACGGCGACCGGCCCGGTGCCGCAGCTCGCGGGACCGGGCCGGTGGGCCATCGGGAATGCCGGGGTCACCCTCGAAGGGTCGGCAGCCCTCCGCGAACGCCGGGGTCACCCCCGGACGGTCAGCGCTCCTCGCGGAACGGGACGTGTTCCCCGGCGACCGGGTCGTACTTGCGCAGGACGAGCCGGTCGGGGTCGTTGAGACGGTTCTTCCGCGTCACGTAGGTGACGCCGGTCCCGGCCGTCGACTTCAGCCTGACGACGGGACGCGCGGTGCTGCGTGCCATGGGTTGCCTTTCCGCCCGGCCCTTGCTTGCGCCCTTTCCGGGCTCTGCGCCGGGCATGTCGATCACGGACATGACAACGAGCCTCCGGCCCCGGATATTCCGGCCACGCACGGCACGGGATTTCACCGGACGGCACCGGCGCGTACGCACCGGCAGTTCCCCGGCGCCCCACCCTCACAGGCCGACGGTCGCCCTGCGCTGCGCCTGGTCGAACTCGGTGACGGCGTCGCCGCCGGTGTCCCAGGGCCAGGACGTGACGATGCCGCCCAGGGCCTCGAAGACGGGGGCGGCGTCGCGGCGCCGGTCGGCGGCCATCAGGGCGTAGGCGAGCAGGTTGAGGTCGGCGAGCGCCCTGGCGTGGCGGAGGAATCCCGGCTGGGGCCAGGTGTGGGCCACGCGGTCGAGGGCCTGGGCGGCCATGGCGTGGGACCAGTGGTTGCGGGCGACCAGGGCCTCGAAGCCACCCCGGCCGAGGACGGAGTGGTACTGGAGGACCTGGGCGGTGAGTTCGACGCCGGCGCAGGGGGCGTTCGCCGGCATGCGGGCGCACAGGGTGTCCACGAACTCCAGGACCTGGATGCGCGAGCCGCCCTCCTCGGGGCTGAGGTAGCCGAGCATGGCGAGGTAGGCCTCGCGGTTCCAGCGGTCGCGGGCGAGCACCTCGTTCCAGACGCCGAACGCCTGCGGCTGGGCCCAGCGCTGGAGGCGGGCCACCTCCAGGAGCGCGATCCAGGGGGTGGGGTCGTCGGGGGCTGTCTCGGCGGCCCGCAGGCACAGGTCGGTGGCCTCGGAGGCGGCCTCCGGGCGGCCCTGGGCGCGGGCGTCGGCCACCATGGTCCAGGCGTGCAGCACGAGCGCGTCGGCGCTGCGGGGCTCGCGCGCGGCCCAGGAGCGCGGCAGGTGCGACGAGGTCAGGAAGTCCGCCAGCACGCCGATGCGGTGGGTACGGCGGTCCCAGTCACCGGGGTCCTGGTCGAGCAGACGGGTGATCTGCGCCGCGCACAGGTCGGTCGTCGCGATCGTCCCCGTCCGGGTGGTCGCCCGCAGGGACTTGAGAAGTCTGCCCAGCTCCTGGTCGTCCAGCTCGGGAGCCAGACGGGTTCTCCTGCGGCGACTTGAAAGAAAAGCCATGGGGGGAGGCTAGGGGTGTTCGCCCCTTGCACAAGGGCTGCGCCAAGATCGTTATGGATTACCCCGCTTACCCGCGGTTACCTGTGTGCCCGCTTGGCGTCGCCTCTCCGGATCGCCGCCGCGGGCGGCCGCTCGCGCCGGGCGCCGTACGCGATGAAGTAGGCGGGCACCTTGCGCAACCGCCGTGATCCGGCGAGCAGATGGGCGATGCGCCGGGCCCGGTCCGCGTCGCCGAGCGGTGGCCGCCCTTCCAGCACGGGGCGGATGAGACGGGCGTGGGCCAGCCGCTGCAGCGTCTGGGTGGCGACCGTGGTGGGGCGGCGGCGGCGCTGCACCCCGCGCAGTTCCCGTTCGCTCACGGCGCCCCGGCGCAGCGGACGGGCGAGATGGCGGGCGGTGGCCACGGCGTCCTGGACCGCGAGGTTGATGCCGATGCCGAAGACCGGGGACATGGCGTGGGCCGCGTCGCCGATGCACAGCAGTCCGGGGCGGTACCAGCGGCGCAGCCGGTCCAGGCGTACGTCGAGAAGCTTGACCTCGTCCCAGGAGCGCAGGGCGGCGGTGCGGTCGGCGGCCCAGGGCACGGCGGCGGCGAACTGGGCCCGGAACCGGTCGAGTCCGGCGGCGCGGCGGCTTCCGTCGGCGCCCTTGGGGATGAGCACGGCGCACTGCCAGTACTCGCCGCGGTCGATCATCGCGGTGAGGAAGCGGTCGCCCGCGCCGCCGACCAGCCCGCTCGGATCACCGGTGCGGCGCGGCAGCCGGAACCACCAGGCGTCCATCGGGCAGGCGAAGGAGCGGGGGCCCAGCTCCGGCCGGGCGCGGGCGAGCGAACCGCGCCCGTCGCAGGCGACGGTGAGCAGGGCGCGCAGTTCGCCGGTGCGGCCGTCGGCGGTGCGGTAGCGCACCCCGGTCACCCGTCCCGCCTCGGTCAGGAAGCCGGTGGCCTCCGTGTTCATCCGCAGCCGGAAGGTGGGTTCGCGGCGGGCCTCGTCGGCGAGCAGGTCGAGGAGGTCCCATTGGGGCACCATCGCCACGTAGTTGTAGGGGCCGCGCAGTACGGACAGGTCGGCGACGGTGACCTCCGGGCGGCCGGGGTCGACCGGCAGCCGCACGGTGCGCACCCGGCGCTGCGGCAGCCGGGCGAACCGCTCGGCCAGGCCCAGGTCGTCCAGCAGCGCCAGGGTGGAGGGGTGGACGGTGTCGCCGCGGAAGTCGCGCAGGAAGTCGGCGTGTTTCTCCAGCACCGTCACCTCGACGCCGGAGCGGGCCAGCAGCAGGGCGAGCACCATGCCCGCCGGGCCGCCGCCCACCACACAGCACGTGGTCCGCTCGACCGCGCTGCCGGTGCCTTCGGTGCCGCCCGTGTCCATGCCGGTCCCGCCCTTCGCCGGAGCAGTGATTCACCGTTGCAGTAATTCATCGTTCGATGAAAACCCTATCCGTCGTGTACCCACCGTCCTCGTCTCACACGCCCGCCGCCACGGCGGGCGGCCGGTCCCGGTGGATCGGCGCCCGGCCGCCGGTCAGCGGTGCCCCGGTGCCGCCCCGCCGGGCGGCGACGATCTCCGCCACGATGGACAGGGCGGTCTCCTCGGGTGTGCGGGCGCCCAGGTCGAGGCCGATCGGCGAGCGCAGCCGGGCCAGCCGGCGCTCGCTCACGCCCTCTGCGCGCAGTCGGCGCGCCCGGTCCTCGTGGGTGCGCCGCGAGCCCATCGCGCCGACGAACGCCACCGGCATGCCGAGGGCCACCTTGAGCAGCGGTACGTCGAACTTCGCGTCGTGGGTGAGCACGCACAGCACGGTCCGCGCGTCGGTCGCGGTACGCCGCAGATACCGGTGCGGCCAGTCGACCACCACCTCGTCGGCGTCGGGGAAGCGGGCCGGGGTGGCGAAGACGGGGCGGGCGTCGCAGACGGTCACATGGTGGCCGAGGAACTTCCCGGCCCTGGCCAGCGCCGAGGCGAAGTCCACCGCACCGAAGATGATCATGCGCGGGGGCGGTACGTCCGACTCGACCAGCAGGGTGAGGCCGCCGGGGCAGTGCGAGCCGTCCGCGGAGACCTCCACCGTGCCGGTGCGGCCCGCCTCCAGCAGGGCGCCCGCCTCGGCCGCCGCCGTCCGGTCGAGGTCCGCGTGCCCGCCGAGCGTGCCCTCGTGCGCGCCGCCGGGCCGCACCAGCAGGGCCCGGCCCAGCAGGTCCTCCGGGCCGCGGGCGACCCGGACGAGGGCCGCGGGTTCGCCGCGGGCGGCGCGCGCGAGGGCCGCGGCGAGGACCGGCCGCACGGGCGAGCGCGCGCCCACCGGAGCGACCAGGACATCGATCACTCCGCCGCAGGTCAGCCCCACGGCGAAGGCGTCCTCGTCGCTGTACCCGAACCGCTCGACGACGCTCCGCCCGCTCTCCAGCGCCTCCTGGCACAGGTCGTAGACCGCGCCCTCGACGCAGCCGCCGGAGACCGAGCCGATGACGGTGCCCGCGCGGTCGACGGCGAGGGCGGCGCCGGGCTCGCGCGGGGCACTGCCGCCGACCGACACCACGGTGGCGACGGCGAACTCCCGCCCCTCCTCCAGCCAGCGAGTCAGCTCGGCGGCCAGGTCAAGCATCCGGCGCCCCCGCGGCGAGGACGCGCTCCGGGCTGATCGGCAGGGAGCGGTGGCGGGCGCCGGTGGCGTGCCAGACGGCGTTGGCGACGGCGGCCGCGGCACCCACGACGCCGATCTCACCGATGCCCTTGACGCCGACCGGGTCGTCCGGGTCCTCGTCCTCGATCCAGTCGGCTTCGAGGCGCGGGACGTCGGCGTGGCTGGCGACGTGGTAACCGGCGAAGTCGGCACCGACGAGGCCGCCCGAGGCGCGGTCGCGCAGCGCCGCCTCGTGCAGGGCCATGGAGATGCCCCAGACCATGCCGCCGAGGAACTGGTTGCGCGCGGTGAGCGGGTTGATGATCCGGCCCGCCGCGAAGATGCCCAGCATGCGCCGCACACGCACCTCGCCGGTGGTGACGTCCACGGCCACTTCGGCGAACTGGGCGCCGAAGGAGTGCCGTTCGGCGGCGGCGAGCGCGCCGATGGCCGCGGTGGTGTCCGAGCGGACGGTGATGCCCTCGGCCGGGATACCGGCGCCGAGGGCGAGCCGCTCGCGCAGTTCCTCGGCCGCGAGCTTGACCGCCCAGGACCAGGAGCGGGTGCCCATCGAGCCGCCGGCGATCATGGCCGGTCCGAAGGCGCTGTCGCCGATGCGGACCCGGACCCGCTCGGGGGCCGTGTCCAGCGCGTCCGCGGCGACCAGCGTGAGGGCCGTACGGGCCCCGGTGCCGATGTCGGCCGCGGCGATCCGGACGGTGAAGGTGCCGTCCGGGTGGGCGGTCGCGGTCGCGGTGGAGGGTCCCGCGCCCGCATGGAAGGAGGCCGCCGCGGTGCCGGTGCCCAGCAGCCAGCGCCCGTCCCGGCGGACTCCCGGTCGCGGGTCGCGGTCGGCCCAGCCGAACCTGCGGGCGCCCTCGCGGAAGCAGTCGGCCAGCCGCCGGCCGGCGAACGGCAGGCCGGAGACCGGCCCCCGCTCGGCGTCGTTGCGCAGCCGAAGTTCCACCGGGTCGAGCCCGCACTTCTCGGCGAGTTCGTCCAGCGCGGACTCCAGGGCGAAGGACCCCGGTGCCTCGCCCGGAGCGCGCATGAAGGTCGGACTCGGCACGTCGAGCCGCACCACGCGGTTCTCGGTGCGGTGGGCGTCGGCGTCGTACATCACCCGCGCCACCCCGGCGCTCGGTTCCACGAACTCGTAGACGGTGGAGGTGTGGCTGAGGGCGCGGTGCTCCAGGGCGCGCAGCCGTCCGCCGGCGTCGGCACCGAGCCTGACCCGCTGGACGGTGGGGCTGCGGTGGCCGGCCAGCGTGAACATCTGACGGCGCGTCATGACCACGCGTACGGGCCGCCGCAGCACGCTCGCGGCCATCACGGCGGCCACCTGGTGGGCGCGTACGCCCTTGCTGCCGAAGCCGCCGCCGACGTGTTCGGAGCGCACCCGCACGCTGGCGGGGTCCAGCGAGAACAGGTTGGCGAGGTCGCCCACCACCCAGTTGGCGCCCTGGTTGGAGTCGAAGACCTCCAGGCGGCCGTCCTCCCAGTGAGCGGTGGCCGCGTGCGGCTCCATCGGGTTGTGGTGCTCCTCGGGGGTGGTGTACTCGGCGTCCAGCACCACTGCGGAGGCGGCGAGTTCGGACTCGATGTCGCCCTTCTCCGTCACCGCGGGCATGACGCCGTCCGCCGGGTAGGCGTCGGGGTGCTCCGCGGTGAACTCCGTTGCGTGCGGCTCCGGTTCGTAGTGCACGACGAGCGACTCGGCGGCTTCGCGGGCCTGTTCGGAGGTCTCGGCCACGACGAGCGCCACCGGCCAGCCCAGGTGCGGCACCCGGTCGTGCTGGAAGACGGCGCAGGTCGGGTCCGGCCGCATGCCCAGCAGACTGCCGAACTCGGTGTTCAGGCGCAGGGCGTTGCGGTGGTCGAGGACCGCGAGGACGCCGGGCATGGCGAGCACCGCGTCGGTGTCGAGGGCGCTGATGCGGCCGCGGGCGACCGTGGAGAGCACCAGCCAGCCGTGGGCGAGGTCGGCGAAGGGGATCTCGCCCGCGTACCGGGCGGCGCCCGTGACCTTCTCCACGCCCTCCACACGGGTGCGGGCGGTGCCGACGGACGGCGTGCGGGTGGCCGTCCCGGTGTCGGTGACGGTGGTCATCGGGCGGCCTCCTCGGCGAGTTCGGTGAGCACGGCCACGACGAGGTTGCGCATCAGGGTCACCTTGTATCCGTTGTGCGGCAGCGGCCGGGCCGCGGCCAGTTCGGCGTCCGCCGCGGCGGCGTAGGTCTCGGGCGCGGCGGGCGCCCCGGTCAGCACCTCTTCGGCGGCCAGGGCACGCCAGGGCCGGGAGGCGACCGCGCCGAAAGCGAGGCGCGCCTCGCGCACGACGCCGTCCCTGACGTCGAGCGCGGCCGCGAGGGAGCCGATGGCGAACGCGTACGAGGCGCGCTCGCGCACCTTGCGGTAGCGGGAGCGGGCCGCTACCGGCGCGGGCGGCAGAACGACGCCGGTGATCAGCGCCCCGGCCGGCAGAGCGGTCTCCAGGTGCGGGGTGTCGCCGACCGGGAGGTAGAACTCCGCGAGCGGCGACTCGCCCGGCCCGTCGGCGGTCTCGTAATGGACGACGGCGTCGAACGCGGCGAGCGCGACGGCCATGTCCGAGGGGTGTACGGCCACGCAGTGCTCGGAGGCGCCGAGGATCGCGTGGTTGTGGTGCTCGCCCTCGACCGCGGGACAACCGCTGCCCGGAATCCGCTTGTTGCAGGGCTGGGCGACATCGGTGAAGTAGCCGCAGCGGGTGCGCTGGAGCAGATTCCCGCCGACCGTCGCCATGTTGCGCAGCTGCCCGGAGGCACCGGCCAGCACCGCCTGGGCCAGCGCCGGGTAGCGGCGGCGCACCTCGGGATGGGCGGCGAGGTCGGCGTTGGTGACGGTGGCGCCGACGCGCAGGCCGCCGTCCGGCGTCGACTCGATCCGGTCCAGCGGGAGTTCACGGATGTCGACCAGCCGGGTCGGGCGTTCGACACCCGTCTTCATCAGGTCCACGAGGTTGGTGCCGCCGCCGAGGTAGCGGGTGTCCGGGTCGGCGCCGAGCAGCGCCACGGCGCCGGCCACGTCGGCGGCCCGCCGGTAGTCGAACTCCCTCATGCCAGAGCCTCCTCGGACTCGGTCGCGGCGCCCGCGCGCTCGCCGTCCGCCGCCGCCCTGGCCACCGCCTCGACGATGGCGACGTAGGCGCCGCACCGGCACAGGTTGCCGCTCATGCGCTCCCGGATCTCCTCGGCGGTCAGCGGGGGTGGCCCCGCCTCCGGCCGGATATCGTCGGTGACGGCGCTCGGCAGGCCCTCCGCGTGTTCCCGGAGCATCCCGATCGCCGAGCAGATCTGTCCGGGGGTGCAGTAGCCGCACTGATAGCCGTCGAGTTCGAGGAACGCCTGCTGCACGGGGTGCAGCCGGTCTCCCTCGGCGACGCCCTCGATCGTGGTGATCTCCCGCCCCTCGGCCGCCACGGCCAGTTGCAGGCAGGCGAGCGTCCTGCGCCCGTCCAGCAGGACGGTGCAGGCACCGCATTGGCCTTGGTCGCAGCCTTTCTTGGTGCCCGTCAGCGTGAGGCGTTCACGCAGGGCGTCGAGCAGGGTGGTGCGGTGGTCGACGGGCAGTGTGAACTTCTCGCCGTTGATATGCAGGGTGATGACACTGGACGTCGAGGGGGCCATGGCAGCTTCTTTCGCATTTCCAGAGAACACATGGGGTGCAGAGCACGTTGTATGCCGAGCCGTTGGTATGCGGAGCCGTGAAGTACAGGGGCTGTGGAGGGCCGGTGCGGATCGCCGTGGTGGGGGCGGCGGCCTGATGGCTGCCATGCTGGCGGTTCCGCGGCTATCGTGGAGTCAACCGGACAAGCGTCCGTTACCTTGAAAACGTAACGGACACTTGTCCGCTTAGCAAGGGCGAGGTTCGGCCACGACCCTCGGAGAGGACGAGTGCCGCACATGAAGGACTCACCACGGCGCTCGGACGCACAGCGCAACCGCGAGCGCATCCTGGAGGTGGCCCTCACCGAGCTGTCGCGCTGTCCGGACGTCCCGCTGAGCGCCATCGCCCGCGAGGCGGGCGTCGGGCAGGGGACCTTCTACCGCAACTTCCCCAACCGCGAGGCGCTGGTCCTGGAGATCTACCGCCACGAGATGGGGCAGGTCGCGCAGAGCGCGGCCCGGCTGCTGGAGACCCGGCCGCCCGCGCAGGCGCTGCGCGCCTGGATGGACCGGCTCTCCGAGTTCGCCATGGCCAAGGCCGGTCTGGCCGCCGCGATCCGGCAGGTCACCGGCGCGCCGGGCGGCCCGGCCAAGCCCGCGCACACCCCGGTGACCGACGCGGCCACGCTCCTGCTGCGGGCCGGCGAGGAAGCCGGCGCCATCCGGCCCGGCGTCACCGCGGACGACTTCATGCTCGCCATCGCCGGCCTGTGGCAGCTCGACCCCCGCGAGGACTGGCGGCCGCGCGCCACCCGGCTCCTCGACCTGGTGATGGACGGCCTGCTCCGGGGCGCGCCCGGGAACTGAACGCCGGGTGCCGCGCTCACGGCCCGGCGGGAGAGCACGGGCCGCCCGGCGGAACCCGCTCAGATTTTCGCGTCCCGGATGATGACTCGGCCCGGTTCGGGGCACCCGGTCACCAGGAACATTCGTCGACAGGAGGCGGGCCATGATCGCCCTCGGCATCATCTTGCTCATCGTCGGATTCCTCACCGGGATATCCATTCTCTGGACCATCGGGATCATCCTTCTGGTGGTCGGCGCGGTGCTGTGGATCCTCGGGTCGATGGGGCACGCGGTCGCCGGCCGCCGGCACTACTGGTGAACCGTTCCCCCGGTCGGGCACCCCGGTTCCCCGGCACGGCCCGATGGCCCCCGGAAGCCGGAACATGCCGCTGAGTGGAGCAATGACCGGTGCGGCGTGGACCCGCGCACCAGGCTGGATGCTCGTCCAGCCCGTGTGACAGGAGTCCCGTGTGCGCAGTCCACGTCGCCAGCCGGAGGTCGGTGCCGCCACGCGGACCGGACTGCCGGCGCCTCCGGGCTGGATGCGCTGGCTTCCGTTGCTCTACGTCGCCGCCGTACTCGTCCTCGAACCGATCACGCCCGTCGACTGGCCCGTGAGCTTTCTGCTGGTCGCCCTCCCGCTGGTGACCGCGTTCGCGCACGGGCCGCGTGTGGTCGCGGGCGCCACGGTCTTCGCCGTCGTCATAGAGGGGGTCCTGGCCGGCACGCCGTGCTGCGCGGGCCGCCCGGTCGGCTATCTGTGGGACCGCCACTACGTCGCCGACTACGTCTGCACGGCGCTGGTGGGCGCCCTCGGCACGATCCTCGCCGCGCACCGCATCCGCCGCGAACGCACCCTGGCCGACGTGCGGTTCGTCGCCGACATCGCACAGCGCGTGCTGCTGCGGCCGCTGCCGCAGCGAATCGGCAACCTCCTCCTGGAGAGCCTCTATCTGTCCGCCGCCGCCGAGGCGCGCATCGGCGGCGACCTCTACGAGGCGGTCCCCACCGCCTTCGGCGTACGGCTGCTCATCGGCGACGTGCGCGGCAAGGGGCTGCTCGCGGTGGAGACGGCCGCGGCGCTGCTCGGCGCGTTCCGCGAGGCCGCGCACGACGAGCCCGATCTCGCCGCGCTGGCCCACCGCATGGAGCGCAGCATGACGCGCCGGGCCGAGCACCTCGGCGGCAGCGAGATCGGCGAGCGGTTCGTCACCGCGGTCTTCGCCGAGATCCCCGCCGGCGGCCGGGTCGTCCGGGTCGTCAACTGCGGTCATCCGCCGCCGCTGCTGATCCGCGCCGACGAGGTGCGGGAGCTCGATCGCGGTTGCTCCGGTCCCCCGCTCAACCTCGGTGTGCTGCTTCCGGAGCCGCACCACGTCGACAGCTACCCCTTCCAGCCCGGCGAACAACTGCTGCTGTACACGGACGGCGTGACGGAGACCAGGAACGCGTCCGGCACCTTCTACCCCCTGGCGCAGCGCCTGCACTCCTTCGGCCCGCTGCCCCCGCACGAGCTGCTGGAGCGGCTCCACCACGACCTGCTGGAGTACAGCGGCGACAGCCTCCAGGACGACACCGCGGCCCTCGCGGCATGCCTGCTCGCCGACGACGGGATCCACGCCGCGGACCAGCCGCGCCCGCGATAGCCGAGCCATCGGCCCCTTAGGGGCTCTCCCCCACGCCCTTACGGGCTCTCCCTCTCGCCGGGCATCCGGTACTCGGCGGAGATCCGCTGGTCGGCGGGGATCTCCTGCTCGGCCCAGATGATCTTTCCCTCGCCGGTGTAGCGGGCGCCCCAGCGCAGCGACAGCTGGGCGACGAGGAACAGTCCGCGGCCGCCCTCGTCGGTGCTGCGGGCGTGCCGGAGGCGGGGGGCGGTGCTGCTGGCGTCGGCGACCTCGCAGGTCAGCCGGGAATCGCGGAGGAGGCGGACGCGGATGGGCCCGGCGGCGTAGCGGAGGGCGTTGGTGACCAGCTCGCTCACCAGGAGTTCCGTCGTCATGGCCAGTTCCCCGAGGCCCCAGTCGGCGACCTGGCGGGCGGCCAGGGCGCGGACCTCGCCGACGGCGGCCGGGTCGTCGGGGACGTCCCAGGAGACGGCGTGGTCGGCGCCGAGGGCGTGGGTGCGGGTCAGCAGGAGCGCGATGTCGTCGGGCTGGGGGCCAGGGACGAGATCGCGTACGGCGGCGGCGCACAGCGTCCCGAGGTCCTGCTCGGGTCGGGCCAGGGCCTCGGCGAGCCGGGTCATACCGCGCTCGACGTCGTCGGACGCCTGGATGAGACCGTTGGTGAACAGTCCGAACAGGCTGTGCTCGGCCAGTTCGATCTCGGTGGCCTCGAAGGCCATCCCGCCCAGGCCCAGCGGGGGCCCCGCGGGGATGTCCGGGAAGTACGCGGGGCCGTCCGGGGGGACGACGACGGGTGGCGGGTGACCTGCGCGGGCCATGCTGCACCGCCGGGTGACGGGGTCGTACACGGCGTAGAGGCAGGTCGCGCCGGTGAAGGCGGCCGTGCCCCGCACGTCGGCGCCGCAGAAGCTCTCCTCGCCGCTCAGCCGCAGCACGAGGTCGTCCAGATGGGCGAGCAGTTCGTCCGGCGGCAGCTCCATGTCGGCGAGGGTCTGTACGGCGGTGCGCAGCCGGCCCATGCTCGCGGCGGCGCTGATGCCGTGTCCCACGACGTCCCCGACGACGAGCCCGACCCGCGCCCCGGACAGCGGGATCACGTCGAACCAGTCGCCGCCGACGCCGCCGGCCGCGTCGGCGGGGCGGTAGGAGGAGGCCACGTCCAGGGCGGTGCCGCCGGTCAGCGCCGGGGGCAGCAGGCTGCGCTGGAGGGTCAGGGCGGCCGTGTGCTCCCTGGTGTAGCGGCGGGCGTTGTCCAGGCAGACCGCCGCGCGTGCCACGATTTCGCGGGCCAGCAGCACGTCGTCGGGGCCGAAGGGGGACGGGTTGGTGGTACGGGCGAAGGTGGCGAGGCCGAGGGCGGTGTCGCGGGCCCGCATGGGGACGGAGATCAGCGAGTGCATGCCGAACTCGCGGATGCGGTCGGCCCGCAGCGGCTCGGCGGTGGCCCAGGGCCCCTGCCGCGCGTCGAGGACCGGGATGAACAGCGGGTCGCCCTTGACGAGCGTCCTGGCGTCGTGCGGCGGGCCGAGGAACCCGACCCGGTCGCCGACCCGGTAGACGGCCTCGGGGCAGCCCTCGCGCACCGAGCGCAGGGCGGCGCGGCGCAGCATGGGCCGGGCGTGCGCGGATCCGGCGTCGTCGAGCAGGCTCTCGTCGGTGTCGCCGCCGAGCACGGGTTCGAGCAGGTCCACCACCACGAAGTCGGCGAAGCGCGGGACGGCGAAGTCGGCCAGTTCCTCGGCGGTGCGCAGCACGTCCAGGGTGGTGCCGATGCGGGTCCCCGCCTCGTTGACCATCGACAGGACGCGGCGGGCGGCCCAGCGTTCGGTGACGTCGAGGACCATGTAGCAGACGCCGGTGGCGGTGCCGTCGGCGTCCGCGAGGGGGAAGAAGGAGGCCGAGTAGGCGTGCCCGCGGTGCGGGTCGGCCCAGCTCCAGCCTTGGTACTCGTAGTCGGTGACGGGCACGCCGGTGGCGAGCGCCTTGCGCATCAGCTTTTCCAGGGCCTCCGCCTGCAGTCCGGGCAGCAGTTCGCTCATGCGTCGGCCGATGCGCTCCTCGCGGGGCACCCCGCCGAGCCGTTCCAGCATGCCGTTCAGCCATACGTAGCGCAGTTCGCGGTCCAGGACGGCCATGCCGACCGGTGAGCGGGTGAGGAAGCCGTCGAGGACGGACTGGGCCACCGTCCACCGCTCGCGCTCCTCGCGCGCCGACATCAGGAAGCAGTCCTGGCCGCCCATGCGGAAGGCGGGCGAGACACGCAGCAGGAGGTCGAGCGGGCGGCCGTCGCGGTGCCGGGCCCGGACCGTGCCGCTCCAGCCGTTGCCGCCGCGGCAGCGCGCCGCGATGCCGTGGACGCGCGCGGGGTCCTCGGACGCGGCGAGCAGGCGGCCGGCCGAGTCCCCGACCACCTCCGGCGCACCGTAGCCGAGCAGTGCCTCGGCGCCGCGGGTCCAGCCGACCACCGCACCGTCCTGGGCGATCACCGCGGCCGCGTCCGTGGACGCGTCGAAGAGGTCCGCCGACCCCACGGACGCGGCTGCCGTACCGCTCGTGCGCGATGGTTCCATCAGTCTCACTTTTACACCAGTATCGACTGGTTTAATCGTCCGGGGGCCGGGGGTGGTGGCGCCGCCGGCCGACCGGTCCCCTCACGCCGGATTTTTGAGCAGTCCGCATTGACATTCCGGTAACGATCCCGACGTAGTCGCCTCGTCACTTCATGGAACGTACATACGATCCGGCGCATGAACAGAGCTGTGAAGATCGGCATCGCCGGTACGTCCACCGCGCTGCTCGTTCTGGGGGGAATAGGCACCTACAACCTCCTGCACGGGCTGACCGGAGGTACGGCCGACCGGACGCAGGACGCGGGCTTCGACCCGTCGGCGGCGTCGGACACACCACCCTCGGGGACCGAGGCGGTGAAGCTGGCCCGGTCGTTCCTGGACCACTGGTCCGGGCAGAACGTGGGCGGCGCGGCCGGTGAGACCGACGCGCCGGACGCGGCGGCCCCGGCCCTGCGGCAGTACAAGGACGGCCTGCACCTGAAGCAGGTGACCTTCGACAACGTTCTCGCGGCCGGGCCGTCGAGCGTGACCGCCGGGGCCACCAAGGTCACCTTCACCGTCACCGCGCAGGTCGCGGGCGGGAGTTGGAGCTACCCCAGCGCGGTGGCCGTGCGCAAGAGCGACAACGGCGCGATGGCGGTCCACTGGAACAACTCGGTGCTGTATCCGGGCCTCGGGGACGACCAGTCGCTGACCGCGGGCACCCTGCCCGCGGGCGCGAGCGACGCGAAGGTGGTGGCCGCCGACGGCAGGACGGACCTGTCGGAGTTCGGCTCGCTGCGGGACATCGCGTCCACGATCCGGCAGAACGGCAGGGCCACCGGCGGTCGTGCGGGCACCGGGGTGGCCGTCGTGGACGCCGCCGGGGCGGGCGTGAAGACGCTGAAGACGTTCAAGAAGGGCACCGCGCCGGTCATCAGGACCACGATCGACGCCCGGCTCCAGACGGCGGCGGAGCAGGCGGTGAAGGACCCGCACCTCGAAGGCAGGCCCGCGGGATCGGTGGCCGTCGACTGGAGCAACGGGCACATCCTGGCGGTCGCGCACACGGGCGCGGACGGGGACATCGCCATCAACGGCATCAAGTCCCCCGGCTCCACGATGAAGATCATCACGTCGGCGGCCCTGTTCGACAAGGCGGGCCTGACCCCGGCCAGCCCGGCTCCGTGCACCGACTCCCTGATGGCCAACAGTCAGCTGTTCCACAACGACCCCGGTCTGAAGGCCGATCCGCGGTCCAACCTGGCGCAGGCCTTCGCCGTGTCCTGCAACACCTCCTTCATCAAGGACGGTTTCCACTACCTGGTGCACGACGGTGACGCTTCCGCGCTGCACGACGAGGCCGTGGACGTCTTCGGCATGGGCAGCTGGTCCATCGGCGGCGGCGTCGCCACCACCGACCCGAGCATTCCGGAGGACGCGCAGGGCGGTGACCAGGCGGCCCAGTTCATCGGGCAGGGCAGGGTCTCGGCCACCCCGCTGTTCCTGGCGTCCGTGGCGGCCACCGTGCGCGGCGGTGCCTTCCGGCAGCCCATCATCGTGCCGGGGCAGCCGCAGGCGAACGCGCCGCGGCCCATCACGCCCCGCACGGCCGGCTACCTCCGGTCGATGATGCGCGCGGCCGCCACCGGTGGCACCGCCGCGCCCCGGCTGAGCGGCCTCGCCGGGGTCGGCGCCAAGACCGGCACCGCCGAGGAGGGCGACCACACCAACGGCTGGCTGACCGCGTACAACGCGCACATCGCGGTCGCGGCCCTGGTCGAGGGCGGCACCTCCGGCGTGGACTCCGCCGGTTACGTCGTACGACGCCTGCTGACGACCGACTGAGCGGCGCTCCCGGCCCCGGTGGACGCCACCGGGGCCGGGAGCCCGTCGCGATCTCGGCCGATTCCGGTGGGCCCGTGCTTGACACATGACGCCGGAAGGCTCAACGTTCCCGGACGTAGGGCGTGTTGACCGCCGCCCGACCGGAACAACGTTGTCATGTGTCTCCTTGCGTCTCGCGAAGCCATCCGTTTCCGGCTGTCCGGCCTGCCGATGAAGGGACTGGTCGCCATGGCACGACCGAGAGGACGGGGACTGCTCGCCGCCGGCGCCCTGCTGGTGGCGCTCGGGGCCGCTCCGGCACATGCCGCTCCCAAGGCGCCGGTGCCGGTCGCCGACCCGGCCGCCCTGGTGGACCCGTTCATCGGGACGGCCAACGCGGCCGACGACTTCCCCGGCGCCGACGCCCCCTTCGGGATGGTCCAGTGGAGCCCCGACACGCCCCACCGGCCCTACGGCGGCGGTTACGCGTACGGCGACTCGGCGATCACCGGCTTCAGCCTGACCCATATCGCGGGGCCCGGCTGCCGCGCCGCCGGTGACATCCCGGTGCTGCCGACCACCGGAGCGCTCGACACCGGGGCCACGGCCGGCTTCTCGCACACGGCGGAGTCCGCCTCCCCCGGTTCGTACGCGGTCGACCTGGACAACGGGGTGCGCACGGAGCTGACCGCGACCACCCGCAGCGGCATGGCGCGGTTCACCTTTCCCTCGACGGACCGGGCGAACCTGCTGTTCAAGCTGATGGGCAGTCAGGCGGGCGACTCGGGCGTGACGTTCGACGTGGTGAGCGACGACGAGGTGAGCGGGCAGGTCACCAGCGGCAACTTCTGCGGGATGCACAACGCGTACACCGTCTACTTCGACATGGTCTTCGACCGGCCGTTCACCGGGAGCGGCACGGTACCGGTCGCCGCCGCGCCCACCGCCCCCGCGGCCGTCGCCCCGCCCAACGCCCCCGAGGCCCCCAACAGGCCGGTGCCGCACGGCCGGCTGCCGCACTCCGGGCGCACCTTCACCCCGGCCGCGACCGGGAGCGACGGCTACGTCACCTTCGACACCACCGCGCACCGCACGGTCCAGGCCAAGGTGGGCCTGTCGTACGTGTCGGTGGCCGGCGCGGTGCGCAACCGCGTCGCCGAGAACCCCGGCTGGGACCTGGACCGGGTGCGCGACGCGGCGCACCGGGACTGGAACGCCCTGCTCGGCCGGGTGCGGATCGCCGGGGGCACGCCGAGCCGGCAGACGGTCTTCTACACCGCGCTCTACCACTCCCTGCTGCACCCGAACGTGATCAGCGACAGCGACCGCCGCTATCCGGGCTTCGACGGCACCGTGCACACCGTGGACACGGGGCACGGCGCGGCCTACGCCAACTACTCGGGCTGGGACGTCTACCGCTCCCAGGCCCAGCTGGAGGCGCTGCTCGCGCCGGGGACCGCCGCCGACACCGCGCAGTCGATGCTGGACGACTACCGCCAGACCGGCCTGTTCCCCAAGTGGTCGGAGAACAACGGCGAGACGCATGTCATGGTCGGCGACCCGGCGGACGGGATGATCGCCGGGTACTACGCTTTCGGCGCCCGGCACTTCGACGCCGCCGAGGCCCTGCGCGGGCTGGTCCACGAGGCCACCGCCGTCAACGACAACCGGCCCGGCCTCGCCTATCTCCAGCAGCTCGGCCGGCTGCCCCGCAACGGCAGCTACGGCTGCTGCAACGCCTACGGTCCCGTCTCCACCACCCTGGAGTACGGCGCGGCCGACTTCGCGGTCTCCGCGCTCGCCGGCTCCCTCGGCGACCGCGCCGACCAGCGCCGGTTCGAGAACCGTGCGCGCGACTGGCGCAACCTGTTCCACTACGGCACCGGCTTCCTCCAGCCGCGCGACGCCTCGGGCACCTGGACGGCGGGGTTCTCGCCGACCTCCGGGGCGTCCTTCGTGGAGGGCGACTCCTGGCAGTACACGCCGATGGTGCCGTTCGACGTGCACGGGCTGGCCACCGCGATGGGCGGTGACGCGGCGCTGGCGACGTTCCTCGACACCGACCTGTCCTCGCTGACCGGCGCCGGCGGGCACACCGATCTGCGCAACGAGCCCAGCCTCGGCATCCCCTGGGAGTACGACTACATCGGCCTGCCCTACCGCACCCAGCAGGTGGTGCGGCAGGTCCAGGACCAGATCTGGACCGACGGCCCGGCCGGTCTCGCCGGCAACGACGACCTGGGCGAGATGAGTTCGTGGTACGTGTGGTCCGCGCTCGGGATGTACCCCGAGACGCCGGGCACCGCCGATCTCGCCCTCGGCAGCCCCCTGTTCCCGCGCGTCCGGGTCACCCTCCCGTCCGGCCGTACCCTCACCATCGACGGCAAGGGCGCCGCGGACGACGCCCCGTACGTGCGGTCGGCCACCTGGCGCGGCGCGCCCTGGAACAGGGCGTACGCCCCGGTGGGCGCCCTCACCTTCGGCGGCACCCTCGCCTTCACCCTGGACTCCTCCCCCGACCCGGCCTGGGCGTCGGGGAGTCCGGCGGCCCCGCCCTCCTATCCGGGCGCCGAGGGCTACACCGACATCGGCACCTCCGCCGACACCGCGGCCGACTCGGCCGACTTCGACGGCGCGGGCCACAGCTACTCGGCCGCCGCCCTCGCCGCCGCGGGCATCACTCCGGGCGCCCGGCTCACGGTCGGCGGGACCACCTTCACCTGGCCCGGCTCGGCGCCCGCCACGGCCGACAACTACCTGGCGAACGGCCAGACGCTGCGCGTGCGCGGCTCGGGCACGCTGTCCTTCCTGGGCGCGGCGAACAACGGCCCGTCCTCGGGCACGGCACTCGTCACCTACACCGACGGCACCACCCAGACGGTGCCCGTCGGCTTCTCCGACTGGACGCTGAACGGCGGGCGCGCCACCCCGCTGCCCGGCACCACCGTCGCGGTCACGACCCCCTACCGCAACCACGCCAAGGCCGCGCCCGAGGATGTCACCACGGACGTCTTCGCCACGGCTCCGGTGGCCCTCGCTCCCGGCAGGACGGTGCGCAGCGTCCGGCTGCCGTCCGATGTCGGCGGCGGTGGCCTGCATGTGTTCGCGCTGGGCTTCGGCTCCGGATCCTGACCGGCGGAGCGGGCCGCACGACCGGCGGAGAATCTGCGCAGGAGTGACACACCGGCCGCACACAGCCTGCCGAAAGCCCCGTTAGCGTGACTGGCCGCTCGATCCTCCGTACGAGACCGGAAGAAGCAGATGGACTACTGCTCCGAGTGCCGTCGGCACCTCAACGGCGCGCTGGTGTGCCCCGGCTGCGGCGCCTACGCCCCGGACATCGCCCCGCCCGGCACCGGCCGATCCCCGGCGGACACCGCCAGGACGGCGAGCCGGGGTCCGGTGCCGGACGGCGGGTGGTACGACGACCCGATATCCGCCGGGCCGGAGCGCACCGCCCGCCAGGCGGAGTCCGAACCGGCGTGGGCCCCCTCCCCCGACGAATCGGACATGCCCGCCGGCATCGCGGACGCGCCGCCGGTGCGGCAGGGCCGCGCCGCGCGCCGCAGGCAGCTGGCCCGCTGGAAGAAGAGCCAGCGCCGGGCGGTGGTCGCCACCGCCGTCGCCCTCGTCGGGGGCGGGCTGACCTTCGCCTCATTGGACCGGCACACCGCGGACCGCGCGCAGGCGGCCGCGCTGCCGGACGACCCGGCCACGGGCACCGCGCCACAGGACGAGGCGTCCGCTCCCGCCTCCGATCCGTCGGCCCCGCCCGGCACGCGCCCGGCCCGGCGCTCCGCCCCGGCGCCCCGGACACCGGACGGCACGAGCCCCGTACGGCAAGCCGTCGTGACCCACTCCGCGGCGCCCTCGCACACCCACCCGGACTCCGCCGCCCCCGCCGCCCCGGTCACCCGGCCCGCACCCGCGCCGCCGCCCCGCACGACCACCCCCGCGCCCCCGGCGACCGGCCCCACCGCCCCACCGGCCCCCACCACGCCGTCCGCCCCCGCGCCCGCCCCCACCACCGGCGGCTCGGACGAAAGCACGCCCCCCGCTCGCGCGTCGACCTCGCCGGAGCAGCTCTGCGTGCTGGTGCTCTGCATCGGCTGAGCACGGCACGCCTTACGGAGTCGTGACATGATCCGCGTTTTCCCGAGGCGTGGCGCGGGCCCCGTCTAGCGTGGCCGTATGCGTGTACTTGTCACCGGCGGCGCCGGGTTCATCGGTTCCCACATCGTCGAGGCGCTGCGGGCGCGCGGGCACGAGCCGGTGGTGTACGACGTCCGGGCGGACCCCGGCGCGGATGTGCGGGACGCGCGGGCGGTCGCGGACGCGCTGGCCGGGGTGGACGCCGTGTGCCATCAGGCGGCGATGGTCGGTCTCGGCAACGGCGTCGCGGACGCCCCCGAGTACGTGTCACGCAATGATCTGGGTACGGCCGTGCTGCTCACCGCGATGGCGGAGGCGGGCGTGCGGCACCTGGTCCTCGCCGGTTCCATGGTGGTCTACGGCGAGGGCCGCTACACCTGCCCGGACCACGGCGGCGTGCGGCCGGGCCCGCGCGCCGTGGCCGACCTCGACGCGGGCCGGTTCGAGCCCCGCTGCCCGCAATGCGGGGCCGCGCTGTCACCGGGACTGGTCGGGGAGGACGCCCCGCCCGATCCCCGCAATGTGTACGCGGCGACCAAGCTCGCCCAGGAGCATCTGGCCGCCGCCTGGGCCCGTGCCACCGGGGGCACGGCGGTCTCCCTGCGCTACCACAACGTGTACGGGCCGCGAATGCCCCGCGACACCCCCTACGCCGGGGTCGCCTCCTTCTTCCGCTCCGCCCTCGCCCGCGGTCAGGCTCCGCGGGTCTTCGAGGACGGCGGCCAGCGGCGGGACTTCGTGCACGTCCGGGACGTGGCGGCGGCGAACCTGGCCGCGCTGGAGGCGGAATCCGCGCCGGGCGCCCTCACGGTGTACAACACGGGCAGCGGTGAGCCCCGTACCGTCGGCGAACTGGCGCGGGCGCTCGCCGAGGCGTGCGGCGGTCCGGCACCGGTGGTCACCGGGGAGTACCGGCTGGGGGACGTACGGCACATCACCGCCGACTCGTCCCGGCTGCGGGCCGCGCTGGGGTGGCGGCCACGGGTCGGATTCGCGGACGGGGTGCGGGAGTTCGCGCGGGCCGGGCTCCGGGAGGACTGATCTCCCGGCTCCCAGAGCCGCGCTTTGCGGACCGTGGCGGGGTCGCGGCGCCTAGCGCGCGGCGGGCAGGGTCACCTCGAAGCGGCAGCCACCGGGGATGTTGCGGACGGTGGCCCGGCCCCGGTGGGCCTCCACGATGCCGCGCACGATGGCGAGACCGAGGCCCGCACCCGCCGGGGGGGTCCGGGCGTCGGTGCCGCGCCAGCCGGTGTCGAAGACACGCGGCAGGTCCTCCTCCGGGATGCCGCCGCAGCCGTCGGTGACGGACAGCACCACGCCCTCGTCGGTGTGTTCGGCCGCGACGGCGACCGTGCCGTCGGCGGGCGTCCGGCGGATGGCGTTGACCAGCAGATTGCCCAGCACCCGGCTCATCTCCCGCCCGTCCACCTCCACCGGCACGGGCGCGACGCCCTCCCCCACCAGCCGCACCCCGTGCTCGCGGGCCAGCGGGTCGGCGCCGGCCAGCGCGTCGCCGACCAGGTCGTACAGGGACATCCGGGCGAGGCTCAGGGAGAGGGTGCCCGAGTGGATGCGGGAGAGTTCGAAGAGGTCGCCGACCATGCCGTCCAGGCGTTCCACCTCGGCACGGATCTGCCGCAGATAGCGGTCGGGGTCGGCGGCCACCCCGTCCTCCAGGGCCTCCGCCATGGCGCGCAGTCCGGCGAGCGGGGTGCGCAGATCGTGCGAGATCCAGGCGACCAGTTCCCGGCGGGACGTCTCCAACGCCCGCTCGCGCTCGCGGGATTCGGCGAGCCGGGCACTGGTCGCGGCCAACTCACGGCTGAGTTCCTCCAGTTCGGCGGTCGCGGGTCCGCCGGGCGCGGCGAAGGCACCGCCGTCCCCGAAAGAGCGTGCGGCGTCCGCGAGTTCGCGGCTGCGGGCGACCACCCAGCGGCCCAGCAGCAGCGCGGTGGCCAGGGAGACGACGGCCGCCATGGCGACGACGGTGGTGACGGCGGTCAGGTCGTGCGGGGACAGGAACATCGCCCAGGCGACGGCGAGGGTCCCGGCCAGCATGGCGAGGACCCCGACGGCGGCGACGACGGTGAGGGAGGCGGTGAGCGAACGCCGCCGGATCAGCCGCAGCACGCCCGCCCCGGCGAGACCGGTGGCGGCCGCCGCGGCGAAGGCGTACAGGGCGATGAGGAGGATGTCGCGCACGGTCAGTCCTCCGCGCCGTCCGGCTCGAAGCGGTAGCCGACGCCCCAGACGGTCCGGATCAGCCGGGGCCGGGCGGGGTCGTCCTCGACCTTGCCGCGCAGCCGGCGGACATGGACCGTGACGGTGGACAGGTCACCGAAGTCCCAGCCCCAGACCTCGCGCATCAGGTCCTCGCGGGCGAAGGCCCGGCCGGGATGGCGCAGGAAGAAGGCGAGCAGGTCGAACTCCCGGAGCGTGAGGGCGAGTTCACGGCCGTCCTTGGTGGCGCGGCGGGCCTCGGGGTCGAGCGCCAGACCGGCGGCGGCCAGCCGGTGCCCGGTGGCGGCGGGACGGCTGCGGCGCAGCACCGACTCCACGCGGAGCACGAGTTCGCGGGGGCTGAAGGGCTTGGTGACGTAGTCGTCGGCGCCGATCTCCAGGCCCAGGATCCGGTCCTCCTCGTCGCCGCGGGCGGTGAGCATGATGACGGGCACGGGCCCCTGTTCCCGCAGCCGCCGGCACACCTCCAGGCCGTCCATGCCGGGCAGCATCAGGTCGAGGACGACGAGATCGGGCCACCGGTCACGGGTGCGGCCGAGTGCGGTCGGACCGTCGTCGGCGCGGTCGACCGTGTAGCCGGCGCGGTCCAGATATCCGGCGACGACCTCGGAGACGGTGGGGTCGTCGTCCACGACCAGGATCCGGGCGCGGGCTGCGTCCCGGTCCGGCTCTCGCGCCTGGTCGTCCGTGTCGCGCACCCGGTCGTCCCTGTCGCGTACCGGGTCGTCCGTGCCTCGTACCGGGTCGTCGTCCGTGGTGGGGGCCCGGTCGGGCCCGTACTGCGCTCGCATGCCCCAAGCGTCCCACCGCCCGCGGCGAGCGGGTGCTGCGGCGGGTGCGGTGTCCGCGTTTCGTAAGGACCGCCAGTCCGTTATGCCCGGTTCGCGTTCGTAGGGTGAGAGGCATGACGATCTCTTCTCCGTCCGTCGACGTGGTGCTGCCCTGTCTGGACGAGGCCGAGGCCCTGCCCTGGGTGCTCGGCCGGATCCCGGCGGGCTGGCGTGCTCTCGTCGTCGACAACGGCTCCAGCGACGGCTCGGCCCGCATCGCCCGGACGCTGGGCGCCACCGTGGTGGACGAACCGCGGCGCGGCTTCGGTGCCGCGTGCCATGCCGGGCTGACCGCCGCCACGGCCGGCATCGTGTGCTTCTGCGACTGCGACGCCTCGCTGGACCCGGCCCTGCTGGTGCCCTTCGTGCAGCGGATCCAGGAGCGCAGGGCCGATCTGGTGCTGGGCCGCAGGCGCCCGGTGGCCCGAGGGACCTGGCCGGTACACGCCAGGGCCGGGAACCTCGCGCTGGCGCGGATGCTGCGCCACCGCACCGGTCTTCGGCTGCACGACCTGGGGCCGCTGCGTGCCGCCCGGCGCGAGGCGCTGCTCGGGCTGGGTCTCACCGACCGGCGCAGCGGGTACCCGCTGGAGATGGTGGTACGTGCCGCGGACGCCGGCTGGCGGATCGCCGAGTACGACGTGCCGTACCTCCCTCGCACCGGTACGTCCAAGGTGACGGGCACCTGGACCGGTACCTGGCACGCGGTGCGGGACATGCGCCGGGTGCTGACCGAGGCCCCGGCCCGCGCCCAGGAGAGGACGGCGCAGTGACCACCTTGCTCGTCATCGCCAAGGAGCCCCGTCCCGGCAGGGTCAAGACCCGGCTGACCCCTCCGTTCAGCCCGCCGGAAGCGGCGCGGCTCGCCGAGGCGGCGCTCGCCGACACCCTGCACACCGTGGCGCGGACACCCGCGTCCCGGCGTGTCCTCGTGCTGGACGGGGCGCCCGGACCCTGGCTGCCGCCGGGCTTCGAGGTCGTACCGCAGTGCGCGGGTGGCCTGGACGAGCGGCTGGCGGACGCCTTCGCGCACTGCGCCGGCCCCGCGCTGCTGATCGGCATGGACACCCCGCAGGTCACGCCGGAGCTGCTCACGGTGGACTTCACCGACTGCGACGCGTGGCTGGGACCGGCGCGGGACGGCGGGTTCTGGGCGCTGGGGCTGGCCGAGCCCGATCCGGCGCTGCTGCGCGGCGTCCCCATGTCCACGCCCGGTACCGGCGCCGCGCAGCGGGCCCGGCTGACCGCCGCCGGGCTGCGGGTGCGTGACCTGCCCCGGCTGCGGGACGTCGATGTCGCCGCGGACGCTCGGGCGGTCGCCGCACTGGCCCCGCGCAGCCGGTTCGCCGCCGAGATGGCCCGCTGCGCCGCGGGGCTGCCCCGATGAGCGGCTCCGTCGCCTGGGCCGCTGCCGACCCGTACACCACCGCGCTGCGCACCGGCCGGGGTCCGCTGTTCCTGCGCCGCGTCGACGGCTGGCTGCTGCCGCTGGAGGTGGAGCGCTGGTGCGGCCGGGCCGACGCGGTCGACCGCGCGGTGCTGGACCGCTGCGAGGGCACCGTGCTCGATGTCGGCTGCGGGCCGGGCAGGCTGGTGGCGGAACTCGCCGCCCGAGGCCGTCCCGTGCTCGGCATCGACGTCAGCGACGCGGCCGTGGCGCACACCACGGGGCTCGGCGGTCCGGTGCTGCGCCGCTCGGTGTTCGAGGCGCTGCCCGCCGAGGGCCGCTGGGGCACCGTGCTGCTGATGGACGGCAACATCGGCATCGGCGGGGACCCGGCCGCGCTGCTGGAGCGGGTGGCCGCGCTGCTTCGGCCGGGCGGCCTGCTGATCGCGGAGACCGTGCCGGTCGACGTCGATGAACGCGCTCATGTCGAGGTGGTCGACGTGACCGCGGGGCCGGGCGCCGGCGGTGCCCCTTTCCCATGGGCCCGGCTCGGCACCCCGGCCCTGCTGCGCCATGCGCGCCGGGCCGGATGGCGGCGCGTCGCTCACTGGGGCGCAGGCGGCCGGTGCTTCGCCGCCCTGCGCACCCGCCACGCCAGGAGCACGGCGGAACCACCGAACAGTACGGCGGTGATCAGCAGCCAGCGGGTGAGGAAGCCGTCCGGGGACAGGCCGGTCGCCGATCGGTAGCGCTCGGCCGTCATACCGCTGATCAGCGGGAACCACACGAGGAGCAGCAGCGCGGACAGCACGGCCGGGACCCGTACGTAAGGGGTCCAGCCGCGCCGTCCGGCCGCCGCGAGGCCGTGGGTCACCGCGCGGTCGGCCGCCGCGTACAGGGGCACCAGCACGAGGTCGTGCAGCAGGGCGGCGCCCACGATCCACAGCGCCACCGCGCGCCAGTCGCCGGCCAGCAGCCGGATCCCGGCGTAGGCGGCGAGCGCGAAGGAGCAGGCGAGCAGCAGCAGTTGGAAGGGGCTGCCGAGCGCGAGGCGCATCCGGCGGGGCGTCATCACAGGGCTCCGAAGGTCAGCCGGGCCACCCATTTGGTGTTGAGCACACCGGGTGCGGCGGGCACGATGACCCGCGCCGGGTGGCCGTGGTCGGGGGACAGTTCCTCGCCGTTGACGTACAGGGCGAGCAGGGCGCGCGGATCGGCCACCTGGTTGGCGCGCAGGGCCGCGCGGCGGAAGGCACCGTGTCGTTGCAGGGACTCCACCAGCACGTCCGGCGGATCGCCGTCGTAGCCGACCAGCGCGGCCAGGTCGCGCAGCCGTACCCCGCGCCACCACTGGTCGGCGGTCGACCAGCCCTCCACGCAGGCGATGGGCAACGAGGCGCTGTGCAGCGGCAGTCGGAGCAGCTCGGCGCGGCTGAGGCGGACGGTGCCGGTGCGGCCGGTGACGACGAGCCGCCAGGCGTCCTCGTGGGTGTCGGCCGTGGTGATCCCGGCGTAGGCGGCGGTCTTGTTGATCTGGAAGCCGTTGGGTCCGCCGTTCGGATCGGCCGTGCCGTGGGGTGCGAGCAGGGCGGTACGGCGGAAGGGGCCGCCGAGGCTCTGTCCGACCGTGGTCAGGAGCAGCAGCAGCGAGCCGCCGCCGACCAGTCCGAGAGCGCCGCGCCGGCTGACGGTGGGCGGGTCGGGACGCGGGGCGACCAGGGTGTCGGGTGCGGGCGTGCCGCCTTTCTCGGGTTCGCCGCGCAGCCGCCGCCGTACGGTGCGCAGCGCCTTGGGCGTCTTGAGCGCGGCGTGGACGGCGAAGGCCGCGAAGAACACCCAGGCGCCGTAGAAGTGCAGCGGGTAGAAGGAGCCCGGAAAGACGTAGTCCAGCTGGATGTTGAGCACGCCGGTGGTGAACTCGAACAGGCCGCCGCCGACCAGCAGCAGCAGGGAGACCCGCTCCAGCGCGTGGGCGACGGAGCGGGCCGGGGGCAGGGCGAACAGCCGGGGCACCACCGACCACAGCTTGGCCAGCAGGACGGGGATCAGGGTGACCCCGAGGGTGACGTGGACGCCCTGGGTGAGGCGGTACAGCCACACGGGGTCGGTCGGCCAGGCGAACAGGTAGAAGCCGAGCAATCCCTTGTCCGGCGTCGTGTCGTTCACGGGGGACAGGTTCGGGTTGTAGGCGGCGTACGACACCAGGCCGGTCACGAACAGCACGGTGACGCCGACGAGGAGGACGAGGCCGAGCACCGAGGTGAACCACGGGCCGCGCAGGGGGCTGCGCCAGAAACCCGGTGAGCTGGGGAGGCGGTCTTGGTCGCGCATGTGCCGACCGTAAGCCGCAAGACGTCCGGGACAAGCGGTACGACCGGTGACGAAACCCTGACGTCCGGCCCGGACGGCGGCCCGGCGCCGCCCGCCCGGCCTAGCGTTCCGGGTGTGACCCTCCTTCCCCACCGAGACCCCGCTCCCGGCACCGCGGCACATCCCTCCCGTGCCGGGCGCCGCGATCTGTACGCCGCCGCTGCCGCCGCCCTGCTCGTGACGGCGGCGGTCCTGGTCGGCCGCCACATCCAGGCCGTGCACCGTACGCTGTTCGTGCACTGGCCCCCGCTGTTCGCCGACTGGGACCCGCACGCCGGCCCCGGCACCCCCGCCGCACTGGCCGTGGCGGCGGCGACCGTGGCCCAGGGTCCCGTGCTCGCGGCCCGGCTGCCCTGGCGCGGGCTGCTCGCGGCGGCCTGGGCGACCGCACTGGCGTGGATCGTCTCGCTGGCGCTGGTGGACGGCTGGCAGCGGGGCATCGCCGGCCGGCTGACCGCCCGTGAGGAGTACCTCCGGGTGATCGGCCGCTTCCACGACATCCCGGCCACGCTGCACGACTTCACCCGGCACATCGTCAGCGGCACACCCCGCCCCTGGCCCGCCCATGTCGCGGGGCATCCCCCGGCGGCCACGCTCACCTTCGTCCTGCTCGACCGGATCGGGCTGCGGGGCGGCGGCTGGGCCGGGATGTTCTGCGTCGTCGTCGGCGCGAGCGGATGCGTGGCGGTGCTGATCGCCGTGCGCGCCCTGGCCGGCGAGGCGCTCGCGCGGCGGGCGGCCCCGTTCACGGCACTGGCCCCGGCCGCGGTGTGGCAGGGCGTCTCCGCGGACGGCTACTTCGCGGCGGTCGCCGCCTGGTCCGTGGCCCTGCTCGCCCTGGCCCTGACCCGCCGCTCGCTCCGGGCGGCGGCCGGCGCGGGCCTGCTGTCCGGGCTGACCTGCTACCTCTCGTACGGCCTCACGCTTTTCGCCCTCGTCGGCGCGGCGGTGCTCCTCCTCGCCCGGCGCGAACTGCGCGCCCGCCCCGTCCTGTTGCTTCCCCTGTTCGCCGGGCTGGCCGTCGTGCCGGTGGCGTTCACGCTCGCCGGTTTCAACTGGTGGCACGGGTACCAGCTCCTGACGACCCGCTACTACCAGGGGGTGGGCGGCGTACGCCCCTACGGCTACTGGGTGTGGGCGAATCTCGCCTGCGCCGTGCTCATCACCGGACCGGCCACCGCGGCGGCCCTGCGCCGCACCGGCACCGGGCTGCTGCACCGCCGCACCGGCCCGCGGGCCCGGCTCGCCCTCCTCGTCTGCGCCGCGCTGCTCGCCCTGCTGGCGGCCGACCTGTCCGGTATGAGCAAGGCCGAGACCGAGCGGATCTGGCTGCCCTTCGCGCTGTGGCTGCTGCCCGCCTGCGCGCTGCTGCCCCGCCCCCGGCCCTGGCTCGCCGCCCAGGCCGTGCTCGCGCTGCTGCTCAATCATCTGCTGCTGACCGGCTGGTGACGGCGGTCCTCCCGGTCCGCGGCCCTGCGGGTGCCGGGGGCGTGCTGCCGTGGGCATCATGGGAGGTGGACATCCGGGCCGTATCGCTCGGCGGGATCCGGGCCGTATCGCTCGGCGGGAACGGCGCCCCGGAAAGGGTTGAGGCCGATGATCTCCGAGATGGTTCTCGTCCGCATGGACGACGCCGCGCTCCACGGCGACCTCGTGGTCCAGGCACCCTCGCCCGCGGTGGTGCTGTTCGCGCACGGCAACGGCAGCTCCCGGCACAGCACGCGCAACCGGACCGTGGCCGCCGAGCTGCGCACGGCAGGGTACGGCACGCTGCTCCTCGACCTGCTCAGCGAGCGGGAGGAGCGGCACGACGCGCTCAACGGCGAGCACCGCTTCGACATCCCGCTCCTCGCGCACCGCCTGGTGGGCGCGATCGACTGGCTCGACGAGCAGCCGGACACACGGGGGACGCCGGTGGTGCTGTTCGGCGCGAGCACGGGCACCGCCGCCGCGCTGACGGCCGCGGCCGAACGTCCCGACCGGGTGCTGGCCGTGGTGTCGCGGGACGGGCGGCCCGATCTGGCGGGCGAGGCGCTGGAGCGGGTGCGGGCGCCGGTCCTGCTGATCGTCGGCGGGCAGGACCACGAGGTGCTGCGGCTCAACCAGGGTGCGGCCCGGCGGCTGCGGGCCCCGCACGCCCTGCACGTCGTACCGGACGCCACCCATCTGTTCGAGGACCCGCGCGCGCTGGCCCAGGTCTCCGAGGCGGCCAGGCGGTGGTGCGACGAGCGGCTGCGAGCCGTGCGGGAGGAGCGGGAACGGGGGCCGGTGACGGAGACGCACGGGAGTGAGGCGTAGGCGGGGGACGCACAGGGGCAAGTCCGCGCCCCACTCACCCGCCCCGCTCCCGAGCCCCCGGCCCCGCTGACCGGTCCCCTTCCCCGCTCAGGCGGGCTGCGGCCTCCCGAACAGGTCCGCGTAGTCGACCGGGAGCCGGGCCAGCAGGCCGTCCAGCTCGCCGCCGGGGACGGAGTCGGCCACGGTGGAGAGCACCGCGCCCGCGTCCCACTCCGCCGTGCGCGGCCGGGCGCCGGTCTGCTGGGCCACCCGCCGCAGGAACTCCTCCCGGCCGAAGGACTCGGCGCAGCCCCGGTCCCGGTGCAGCGCCTCGTCCAGCGGTGCGGGCAGCCGGGCCGCCAGCTCGTCGGCCTCCTCAGGGGTGATCCGGGTGGCCAGCGTCCACAGCACGGCCTCGCTGACGTGCTCGGCCTCCTCCTCGCTCCGGTACTCCCCGCGGTCCTGGACGCGGGTCAAGAACTCCGCCAGCCGCATGGTGACCTCCCGCTGCCGAACGCCGTCCCCCTCTCACCACCGTACGGCCGTGAAGTCCACGGGACGCGGGCGCAGGGTGCGGGCGTGCTCGGTCAGGGCGCGCAGGCGGCGGGACATCTCGTCGGCGGGCAGGTGCCTGCGGTCGCCATGACCCGGCAGGACCCACTCGAAGCGCAGCCGGTCCGCGGTCCGGGCCAGGGAGGCGGCCAGCTCCTCGATGGAGTACCAGGTGACGCAGTCCACGACAGCGAGGTCGCCGAGCGAGCGCGACCAGTGGAAGCTGTCGCCGCTGAAGCAGTACCGGTCGTCCGCGAGGTAGAGCACGCTGCCGCGGGTGTGGCCGGGCAGCGGATGCACGGTGACCCCCGGTCCGACCTCGACCGGATCGAGGCCCCGGACGACCTGGTCCGCGTCGGGCGCGGCGTCGAGGTCGCCCTCGTGGATCCACAGCCGGGCGCCGAGGTGGTCGGCCCAGCGGCGGCCGTGGGCGGCGTGGTCGCGGTGGGTGAGCAGCACGTCCGTGATCCGGCCCCTGGCCGTGTACCGGTCGGCCAGGACGGGACTCCAGCGGGGGGTGTCGATCATCATCTGGGTGCCGTCGGGCCGGCGCAGCAGATAGGAGTTGGCGGCCGCGGTGCGCTGCGAGTTGTGGCCGCACAGCAGCACGCCGTCGTCCAGGGCGAGGGGGAACGGGTCGAGCGCCTGGTCGACGCGCCCGTCGGCGGGGCGGATCGAGCGGGTGTGGCAGGCGAAGACGGCCGCGTACAACCGCCGGTTCTCCTCCTCGGTCTCCGGTTGGCGCACGATCCGGGACGTGCCGTTCTCCTCGGCGATCAGATCCGGCGCGAGTTGCCGGGCGACGTCGCAGTTGGTGCAGCGGTCGTCGACGTACCAGCCGTCCACAGGGGCTCCTTCCGCGGGGCGCGGCCCGGTGCGGGCCCGCCGTTCCAGCATGACCCGCCCGAAGCGGGACAGGTAGGGGCGAACGGTCTTGTGTTTTCCCGGATGTGGCGCTCTGACCAGCAAAGAGAACAAGCCAGAAGTGGTGTGAACGGCGTGGTCCCATTGCACGGACGTGCGGCTGCGATGAAGGTCGAGGGGTGAGTACGTTCTCCCCGCAGCACGGTGCTGCCCCCGCCCCCGAACGGCCCGGTCCGTCCCTTCGGGGACCCGAGCGGCGGACCTGGCCGCCCGGCATCCAGCGGGCGCTCGTCCTCTTCGGCGCCGTCCGGCTGGCCGGGGCCGGCCTCGTCGTCGCGGTGAACCTGCTCACCGGCCGGGCGATACTCAAGGGCCTGGCCCATTCCTGGGACTCCGTCTGGTACCTGCACATCGCCACGCACGGCTACGGCACCCGCGTGCACATCACCGCCTCGGGCGCGGTGCAGACCGACTGGGCGTTCTTCCCGCTGTATCCGGGGCTCATCCGGGTACTCGACTGGATCCCGCTGCTGACGCCGGGCGTGGCGGCGCTGCTGATCGCCTGGACCGCGACCGCGCTGGCCGTCGTCGGCATCTACGCGATCGGGTACCGGCTGTACGGCCGCGCGGTCGCCACCGCCATGGTCGCCCTGTGGGCCGTGCTGCCGCACTCGGTCGTCCTCACCCTCGCCTACACCGAGCCCCTGTTCATCGCGCTCGCCGTCTGGTGCCTGTACGCCCTGCTGGACGAGCGCTGGCTGACGGCCGGCGTGCTGGCCGCGCTCGCCGGCCTGACCCGGCCGAACGGCTACGCCGCCGCCGCGGCCGTCCTGGGCATGGCCGCCTTCGAGGTCGTACGGCGGCGCGGGCGGGTGCCGCTCAGCCTGTGGGCCGGTGCCCTCGCCGCCCCGCTCGGCTGGACCGCGTACCTGCTGCTGGTGGGTGCGCGCACGGGCGCCCTGCTGCGCGGCTACTTCCAGGTGCAGAGCGCCTGGGAGTCGCGTTTCGACGGCGGCCTGGGCACCCTGCGCTTCCTCGCGACGGTGCCGCTCACCGACGGTGTCGTCTACCCGGTGGCGCTGGTGGTCGTGGCGGCCGGCGTCTTCCTCTTCGTCCGGCTGTGCCGGATGCGCGTCCCCCTGGCGCTGCTGCTGTACACCGCCGCGCTGCTGCTGCCGGTCGTGCTGGTCTCGGGCCCCTTCGAGTCCAAGCCGCGCTTTCTGCTGCCCGCGTTCCCGCTGCTCGTCCCCGCGGCACGGGCGCTGGTCCACCGGTGGCGCACCGACCCCGACAGCACCCGGAGGCTGTGCGGGTACCTCGCCGCCTTCTCCCTGCTCTACGGCACCTATCTGGCGACCTTCGCCAACCACTCCCCCTGATCGCCCAGGCCGCCGCCGCGCGCTTCACCGCTGCTCCGATCGGGGCACGCGGATGCTCCGTTCGGGTGTGAGCGTCAGCCGTTCGGCCGTGTCCCGGCCGCCGGCGGCTCCGGCGGCCACCCCGGTGCCGCAAGGATGTCGGATGACTGACGTCGGCGAACCTGCGAGCGCCGGGAGGCGTACCAGCTGTGAGCATTCTGAACGAGCCCAAGGGGCCGGCCGACACCTACGACAGCGAGGTGCCGGTGCGGCGCAAGCAGCCCGGCAATGTCGTGGTGCGGTGGCTGACGACCACCGATCACAAGACGATCGGCACGCTGTACCTGGCGACGTCGTTCGGGTTCTTCCTGGTCGGCGGCCTCATGGCGCTCATCATCCGCGCGGAGCTGGCCCGGCCGGGGCTGCAGATCGTCTCCAAGGAGCAGTACAACCAGCTGTTCACGATGCACGGCACCGTGATGCTGCTGATGTTCGCGACGCCGCTGTTCGCCGGTTTCACCAACTGGATCATGCCGCTCCAGATCGGCGCGCCCGACGTGGCCTTCCCGCGGCTGAACATGCTCGCCTACTGGCTGTACCTGTTCGGCTCGCTCATCGCGGTGGGCGGCTTCATCACCCCCGAGGGCGCGGCCGACTTCGGCTGGTTCGCCTATGCCCCCCTGCACAGCGAGGTCTTCTCGCCCTATGTCGGCTCCGACCTGTGGATCATGGGGCTGGCCTTCTCCGGGTTCGGGACGATCCTCGGCTCGGTCAACTTCATCGCCACGATCATCTGCATGCGCGCTCCGGGCATGACGATGTTCCGCATGCCGATCTTCGTATGGAATGTCCTGCTGACCGCTGTTCTGGTGCTCCTGGCCTTCCCCGTGCTCGCGGCCGCGCTGTTCGCCATCGAGGCGGACCGCCAGTTCGGCGCCCACATCTACGACTCGGCCAACGGCGGGGCACTGCTGTGGCAGCACCTGTTCTGGTTCTTCGGCCATCCCGAGGTCTACATCATCGCGCTGCCGTTCTTCGGGATCGTCTCCGAGATCATCCCGGTCTTCTCCCGCAAGCCGATGTTCGGTTACATGGGCCTGATCGCGGCGACGATCTCCATCGCCGGTCTGTCCGTGACCGTGTGGGCGCACCACATGTACGTCACCGGCGGTGTGCTGCTGCCGTTCTTCTCGTTCATGACCTTCCTGATCGCGGTACCGACCGGGGTGAAGTTCTTCAACTGGATCGGCACCATGTGGAAGGGCTCGGTGTCCTTCGAGACGCCGATGCTCTGGGCGACCGGCTTCCTCGTCACGTTCCTCTTCGGCGGTCTGACCGGTGTCATCCTGGCCGCGCCGCCGCTGGACTTCCACGTCTCCGACTCGTACTTCGTGGTGGCCCACTTCCACTACGTGGTCTTCGGTACGGTCGTGTTCGCCATGTTCGCCGGCTTCCACTTCTGGTGGCCGAAGTTCACCGGCAAGATGCTGGACGAGCGCCTCGGCAAGATCACCTTCTGGACGCTGTTCATCGGCTTCCACACCACCTTCCTCGTCCAGCACTGGCTGGGCGCCGAGGGCATGCCGCGCCGGTACGCCGACTACCTGGCCGCCGACGGCTTCACCGCGCTGAACACGGTCTCCACCATCGGTTCCTTCCTGCTGGGCCTGTCGATGCTGCCGTTCCTCTACAACATCTGGAAGACGGCGAGGTTCGGGGTGCCGGTCGGCGTGGACGACCCGTGGGGCTACGGCCGCTCCCTGGAGTGGGCGACCTCCTGCCCGCCCCCGCGCCACAACTTCCTGACCCTGCCGCGGGTCCGCAGCGAAGCCCCGGCGTTCGATCTGCACCACCCGGACATCGCGCTGGCCGAGGCCGAGGCACAGGGCACGGTATGAGCGACCCGACTCTGCGGCCGGAGGTCGCCGAGGGGGAACTGGGCAACCAGGTGGAGGGATACCTGCTCTGGCAGGCCCGCATCGCGGAGGCCGAGCAGCGTGCGCGGGATTTCGTCCGGCCGATGGACTGGCTGACGACCTCCCAGCGCGCCGAGATCGAGCAGAGCTACGTCGAGGACGCCCTGCGCCGCGCCAGGAAGGACCTGGAACGCATCGCCGCCCGCTGCGCCTCGCTGCGCGCGGAGTACGAGAACCGGTACCGGGAACTGCGGCGGCGGTGCGTGGCCTGGACGCTGGGCGTCTGCGCGGGGCTGGCCGCGGCGGTGACGCTGCTGCTGCTTCGCTGAGGGCACCGCCGGCCGCGGTCAGCGGTGTCGGTGGGCCGCGGTGATCAGTCCGTAGGTGACCAGGCCGTAGGCCAGGTGCGGCAGGGCGTCCGCGGTCCAGTCGGCCGGGGACCACGTACGCGGGTCGCTGACGCCCAGACCGGCCATCGGGGCGTCGGTCAGGACCATGGCCAGGGCCCCGGTGGCAGGACCGCCCAGCCAGCCCGGCGGGCGGAGCCCGGCCCGGTGGAGCAGGGCGACGGCGGCGCCGGTGCCGACCCCGACGGCGATGCCCGTGAGCGCGCCGAGACCGGACAGCCGGTTGTCCCGGCCCGCCGTCTCCGGGACCGGGTGCCCCGCCTTCTCGGTGACCTTCTCCACCACGTCCTCGGGCGCGCTGCTGGAGGGCCGGCCGCGCAGCGCCATGTCCAGGTAGGTCATGGCGTTCAGTGCGGTGGTACCGGCGGCCCCTGCGGCGCAGCCACGCACGATGCTGCGGAACATGGGCCTGCGGGTACCGCGGCGCGTCCGGTGCGAAACGTTCGGCGGCAGCGGGGGCGCACCGGGGCCTGTGCCCTGGTGCGCCCCCGCGGAGCGGTGGCCGGTGTCAGCGGCCGTGGCCCGCCGGGTCGCGTTCGCCCTCGGCCTGCGCGGGGATGGTGCCGGGGGTCTCGGCCGCCCGGTCCCCGTGGCCCGGCCACCAGGCCGCGTGGCCGATGAGCGCGGTGAGGCTCGGCGTGAAGAACATCGCCATGACGAACGCGGCGATCGCGATGCCGAAGGAGACCGCGAAACCCATCTCGGTGAGCAGCGAGTTGCCCGCCAGCATCATGGTGGCGAAGGTCGCCGCCAGGATGAAGCCGGCCGCGGCCACGGTCGGCCCGGCGTGCCGCAGGGCCTGACCGGCCGCCTCGCGCGGCTCGCGGCCCTCGCGGGCCTCCTCGCGCAGCCGGGCGATCATCAGGATGTTGTAGTCGGTGCCGATGGCGACCACGAACAGATACATGATCACCGGGAGCATGAACATCAGACCGGAGTGCCCCTCCCCCTTCTGGAAGATCCACACCGTGGCGCCGAGGGTGGCGCCGAAGCCGAGGCCCACCGAGGCCATCAGATACCAGGGCGCCACGACGCTGCGCAGCAGCAGGCCGAGGATGATCATGATGAGGACGGCGGCGACGGGGAACACCGTGCGGTAGTCGTGGTTGACCGCCGTGTCGATGTCCTTGTAGATCGAGGACATGCCGCCGACCAGCGCCTCGGTGCCGGCGGGCGCGTCCGCGTGCGCGACGTCGCGCACCCGCTGCACCGCGTCGATCGCCTGGTCCGTGGACGCCTCGTACTTCAGGGTGACGGTGAAGTCCGCGGTGGTGCCGTCCTTGTTGAGCTGGGTCATCCGGGCGCTCGCGACGCCGTCGACCGCGCTCAGTTTCCGCGCGTACCCGGCGAACGCGCTCTTGTCGAGCGGCTTGCCGCCGGTGCTGGAGAGAAAGACGTCGGTGGGCGCGGCGGCACCGGCCGAGTACGCCTTCTGCATCCGGTCCTGGACGACCATCGACTCCTTGGTCTTGGGCATCGAGCCCGAGGCCAGGTCGAAGGTGGCCTTGTAGCCGAGCGTGCCCGCCGACAGCGCGAGCAGCACCAGACCCGAGGCGACGGCGGTGAGCGCCGGACGGCGCCGTACCGCGCGGCCGAGCGCGGCGAACCGGGCGTTCTCCGGCTCCTTCTGCCAGGACTTGGAGGGCCAGAAGACCTTCGGGCCGATGAGGGAGACCACGGCCGGGATCAGGGTGAGACCGGCGACCAGGGTGGCGGCGACCGCGATGGCGAGCGCGGGGCCCATCTGCTTGAGGAAGCCGAGGGTGGACAGGACCAGCGCGAGGAAGGCGATGATGACGGCGCCGGCGGCCGAGGCGATGGCCTCGCCGACCCGGCCGACCGCGTTGACCATGGCCTCCTTCGGCTCGTCACCGGCCCGCAGGCGTTCGCGGTAGCGGAACATCAGGAACAGGAAGTAGTCCGTGCCCACGCCGAACAGCACCACGATCAGGATGGACGAGATCGAGCTGTTGGCCTGGAGCCCGAACAGCTTGGTGGCGTAGGCGATCAGCCCGTTGGCGACGGCCGAGACCAGGCCGATGAGGACCAGCGGCAGGACGGCCAGGATCGGCGCCCGGAAGATGATCAGCAGGGTGACCAGGATGATGGCGAAGGTGCCGAACCCGATCAGCGCCTGGCCGCGTTGGGAGGAGTCCTGCTGGTCGAGGGCCTGCGCGGCGGAGCCGCCCAGTCCGACGTCGAGGTGGGTGCCCCTGGCCAGTTGCTTGACGTCCGCGCGCAACGTCTTGGCGGCGTCGGCCTGTTTGGGCTGTCCCGCGTTCTTGCTGTCCATCTGGACCAGGGTCATGGCGTACCGGCCGTCCTTGGACGGCGGGCCGGGGACCACCTTCTGTACCTTGTCGATCTTCTTCCGGCCCAGCTCGGCGGTGATCCGGGCGACGTCCTTCTGGTCGGCGGCGGTCAGCCGGCCGCCGTCGGTGCGCTGGTAGAGCGCGATCGCGGACGGGGTGAAGGCGCTGGGGAACGCCTTCTGCTGGAGGTCCGCGGCTTTGATCGACTCGTAACTCTTGGGCAGAAAGCTGCTCTCGTCACTGTTCGAGGGCAGGCCGGGCGCGGTGGCGACGATCGCCACCGCGGCGATCAGCCATGCGACTATCGTCCAGACGGGATGTCGGACGACAGTGGCGCCAATACGTCGGAACATGCGGGAGGGTCCTCCTGTGAAGGAAGATCACCGCAGCCCGGGGAGCGGTCCCTGGCATTGATGACCCCGACCGGCTCAGGTCCGACGAGCCGGTCGAATGGTTGTCTTTGAGGATCACATCGTAATGACCGACGATGCGATCTTCGTACCGGATATTGGGGTGCGCGTACCGTGTCTCAAGCGGATCAAACCGCTCCGGAAATCCACCAGATGAACACCTCGGTGCCGGGCACCCTCTCGGCGAAGCGACCCGCCGGCGAGACACCGCCGGAAGCCGGCCGCCGACAGGATCTCCGCCTCGCCGCCGGGGGTGCCGTGCGGCAGCACCCCGCGCCCCGCGCGGCGGACCGGCCCGAGGTGTACTCCCCGACCAGTGCGGCGATGCTCGCGCGGGGCACGGCGGGGTACGGCGACTCCCCGGCCGGGCGCCGCTCGCCCTTCAGGTCGGCGAGGTGGACCAGCGCGCCGCCGGGCCGGAGTATCGCGCCGACGGTGCGGGCCACCCGCGCGCGGTCGGTCCAGTGGAAGGACTGGGCGAAGACCACGGCGTCGAACGCGCCGAGCCCGGCCGGGAGTCCCTCGGCGCGCAGCCGTGCCCAGCGGGTGTGCCCAGCGGGTGTGCCCGCCCATCCCCGCGGCGGCGGCCCGGCGTTCGGCCACGCGGATCATCTCCGGGTCGGGATCGATGCCGAGGGCCTCGCGGAACAGGGCGGCGAGCGGGAGAGTGACGGTGCCCGGACCGCAGCCCACGTCGAGCAGCCGGCCGCGGCCGCCGGCGGGCAGCGCCCCGGCGAGCAGGGGCACCAGGCCGGGGGCGTACGGCAGCCTGCCGCGCTCGTAGTGTTCGGCGGCTCCCTCGAACAGGGTCTCGTCCCACTCCCAGGTCATGCCACAGCCTTTCCTGCGGAGGCCGTTCGCAGGGAGCGGCTCGGGCCGGGGTCGCTTCGGACGGCGGTGGACCGGGCGGGGGCGGCGGAGGCTACGGCGTTTCGGCCGACGCGCCGGCGAACGCGGTCCGGGACCGGTGCCGGGCCTCGGCGATCACCCGCGCGCCGCGGTCCGGGGCGGTGTCGAGGCGGGCCAGGACGGCCGGGGTGGCGATGGCGGGCAGCAGGTGTCCGAAAAGCACCGACATCCGCTCATTCAGATCGGCCCACCCGGCGACGGCCCGCGAGACGACCTGGACCCCGGTCCACGCCCCGAAGAAGACCTGCGCGGTCTCCTCCGGCACCACCTGCGGCAGCACCTCGTCCCTGGCCCGGGCCTCCGCCAGCGAGGACGACGCCCGTTCGATCCAGACCGGCCAGGCGCTGCCGAAGACGTCGCGCCCCTGGAGGTCGGCCGAGAGCCGGACCGCGGCGAGCAGCAAGGGCTCCCGCGGCAGGCGCTCGGCCAGGGTCATCCCCGCGTCCACGAATTCCTGGAGCTTGAGTTCCCGCGGGACGTGGTACTCGGCCGTCCTCTGCTCCTCCAGCACGCCCCGCGCCAGGGCCGCCTTGGAGTCGAAGTGGAAATAGAGCGCGCCCTTGGTGACACCTGCCCGCTCGAGTATCTCGGCGATGGTCGCCGCGGTGTAGCCACGCTCGGCGAACACCTCGGCGGCGGCCCGCAGTACGACACGCCGGGTCCGCACAGCTCGCTCCTGCCGAGCCATGGACCCTCCTCCAACTGAACGTTCAACCAATCAGCCCGTACCTTACCCGACGCCCTCGCGGCCACCGGTTCCGCACGGTCGTCGTGGAGACCGGGCTGTCGTGCGAGGCGAAAGGGGCGGGTCCGGGGTTCAATCCGGGGAGAGACCGCGTTACTTCGCCGCATCAGGAGGACGCCATGCGCGTCGCGATCACCGGGTCCCATGGGCTCATCGGTTCCGCCCTCGTCCGTTCGCTGTCGCGGGACGGGCATCAGGTCGTCAGGCTCGTCCGGGAGGGGGCGGGACGCCGGCCGGGGGACGGCGGCGAGACGGTGACGTGGGATCCGGCCGGGGGCGGGGTGCGGCTGCCGGAGGTGGACGCGGTGGTGCACCTGGCGGGGGCCGGAGTCGGGGACCGGCGGTGGAGCGCGTCGTACAAGCGGGAGATCCTGGAGAGCCGGGTGCGGGGGACCCGGGCGATCGCGCGGGCGTGCGCCGGGGCGGAGGTGCCGCCGCGGGTACTGGTGTCGGCGTCCGCGACCGGCTACTACGGGGACACCGGCGAGCGGATCGTGGACGAGAGCGCACCGGCCGGGGACGACTTCCTGGCGACCGTCTGCACCGCGTGGGAGGCGGCGGCCGACCCGGCTCGGGAAGCGGGGATCCGGGTGGTGCATCCGCGGACCGGGCTGGTGGTCGCGGGCGAGGGCGGGGCGTTCGGGAGGTTGCTGCCGCTGTTCCGGCTGGGGCTGGGCGGGCGGATCGGGTCCGGCGCGCAGTACTGGCCGTTCATCTCGCTGGCCGACCACATCGCGGCGCTGCGGTTCGCCCTCGACGCCGGGGCGCTGTCGGGGCCGGTCAACTTCACGGCTCCCGAGCCGCTGCCGGAACGCGAGATCACGCGGGTGATGGCGCGCGTCCTGCACCGCCCGGCCGTGCTCCCCGCCCCCGCCGCCGCACTCCGCGCCGCGCTCGGGGAGTTCGCGACGACCCTCATGTACAGCACCCGCGCCGTCCCGGCGGCGCTGACGCAGGCGGGCTTCGTCTTCGCCCATCCCACCTTCGAACAGGCGCTGCGGTCCGTGCTCTGAGCCGCCATCACACCGACGGGCGGTGCGCCGCTCACGGAGAGCCGCGCACCGCCCGCACCGTTCACCTCAGCCGGTCACCTTCAGTGGCGGCCACCTCCGTGGCGCGGGTGGCCGGGGGCGCGGTGCCGGTTCCAGGAGACCTGGTCGACGAGGCGGCCGCGGTCGTTGCGCAGCTTGGCGGTGTCCGACTTGTCCCACACCTGGGAGCGTCGGTCCTGGTAGAGGTCGGACCGGGTGTCGCGGCCGACGCCGGTGTGGACGCGGACCGTGGCGCGGGCGCCGAGGGAGTAGTGGTGGAAGGTGAAGGTGTGCCCGGCGGCGTCCGACAGCGTCCAGCCGTTCAGGTTCACCGCCTTGCGCGACTCGTTGCTGACGGCCACCCACTGCTGGTTCAGCGCGGTGTTGGTACGGGCGCCCCGGCCCGTGCTGTCGTACCGCACGGTGCTGATGTACACCACGCCGTGCGAGCGGCCCGCGTGGTGGCCGGCGGCTGCGGCGGGCAGCGCGGCGGCGCCGACGATCGCCGCGGCGACGGCGGTGGCGGCGGTCAGCCGCCGGACGGTCGTGACAGAGGAAACGGACACAGAGGTCCCCCTTTTGCGCATGGTGCTGTGCTGGTAGTACGGGTGACGGCCGGGTGACCGCACCTCCACACTGTGCAAGCCGCCGGAGGCATCCCGAGCGGAAAACAAAATGCATTGCCCTTCCGGTATCTTCCTTTTGCCTGGGGTATGAACGGATTGACCCTTTGTTCGGAGCACGCCTTCTGTTCGGAGGACCCCGTGTGCCGCTTGTTCGGGCTGACCAGCGCTCCCCGTCGCACCCGTGCCACCTTCTGGCTGCTGGAGGCGCCCGACAGCCTCAGCGCGCAGAGCCACCGCGAGCCGGACGGCACCGGCCTCGGGTACTACCGGGCCGACGGCACACCCGAGGTGCACAAGGCGCCGATCGCCGCCTACGCGGACCGGGCCTTCGCCGAGGAGGCGCGGGAGGTGGAATCGGCCACCTTCCTCGCACACATCCGGTACGCCTCGACGGGCGGCCTGGACGTGCGCAACACGCACCCCTTCGAGCAGCGGGGCCGGCTGTTCGCGCACAACGGGGTGATCGAGGGGCTCGATCTGCTGGACCGTCATCTGGGCGAGGACCGCGCCCTGGTGCACGGCGACACCGACTCCGAGCGGTTCTTCGCCCTCGTCACGCGGGAGACCGAGGCGCGCGGCGGTGACGTGTCCGCGGGGCTCGTGGCCGCGGCGCGCTGGGTCGCCGGGAACCTGCCGCTGTTCGCGCTGAACGTCATCCTCGTCACGGACCGCGAGCTGTGGGCCCTGCGCTATCCGGACACCCATGAGCTGTACGTGCTGGAGCGGCCCGCGGGCGGCCATCACGGGTCACGTCATCTGGACCACACCGGCCGGCACGGGCGGCTGCGGGTGCACTCGGCGGCGCTGGCCGATCTGTCGTCCGTCGTCGTGGCCAGCGAGCCCCTGGACGAGAGCCCGCACTGGCGGCTGCTGGCCCCCGGCGAGCTGCTGCACGCGGGCCGCGACCTGGGCGTCACCTCGCGTGTCGTGCTGCCCGATCCGCCGGCGCATCCGCTCACCCTCGCCGATCTGCGCCCCGACGCGGCGGCCTCGCAGCGGCCCTCCTGACGACCCCCGGCTCAGGAGTCCGAGTCCGGCTTGTCCCTGGCCTCCGCGTACGCCTCGGACGGCGTCATGGAGACCCCGTTGAGGGTGACGGTCCTGTAGGGGCTGACCTTGGCGCACGCCTTGGCCTGGTCGGCGGTGGAGGCGTGGGCGTTGGCGACCGCCGTCTTGGTGTCGGAGGTGCCGCCGGAGGAGCCGCCGGGGAAAGTGGTGCCGCTCGCCCAGTCGTCGCCGATGACCAGCGTCAGGCCGGTGCCGGTGCCCTGCTTGAGGTGCGAGCCGGACAGTCCGAGCGCCTTGGCGACGGTCTGGGCCTCGCCCTTCTGCCCGGTGCCGTAGGTGAGCGTGGTGGTCGCCGACGGGCTCGGCGCGTTGGCCGTGGTCGTACCGGAGCTGAAGCCCTGGTCGGTGAGCGCGGTGGCGATCGCGGAGGCGCGGCCGGTGACGGCGGTGCCGTTCTCGACCGTCACAGCGATCTGTGCGGCCGGCACGCTCGGCGCGGTGGCCTTCTTGGTGGCGGAGGCCGCCGCGCTCTTGCCGCCGGAACCGGTGGTCAGGGACTGGTCGTCGGCGATGGCGGCGAACAGCGCCTTGGCGCCGGGGCCCACCACCACGCGGTTGTCGTTGGCCGGGTCGGCCGCCGTCTGCATGGTCGTGAAGGTCATCCGCTTGGTGGGGACCTTGTTGACGTCGGCGGCGAGCCCGATCAGTTTCTTCACGCTGTTCAGTCCGTTGTCCACGGTGAGCGCCTTGGTCGCGGCGTCCGCGAGGTCGTAGACGGCGCCGGGGTCGGTGAGGGTGCCCGCGCTCTTGAACTTCCGGATCATCGAACTGAGGAAGATGTGCTGGGAGATGGTGCGGCCCAGGTCGCTGCCGTCGCCGAAGCCGTGCCGGGAGCGGACGAACTCCAGGGCCGCGACGCCCTTGAGGGTGTGGGTGCCCTTGGACAGCTTCAGGTGCGAGTAGGTGTCGTAGACGTTGTCGCTGACGCACACCGGGACGCCCCCGACCGCGTCGGACATCTTGACCACACCGGAGAAGTCGAGCTTGACGAAGTGGTCGATGGTGATGCCGGTGAGCTGGTGCACGGTCTGCGCCTGGCAGGCCGGACCGTACTGGAGGGCGCTGTTGATCTGGCCGTAGTAGCCCGCCGTCGACTGCCCGTTCAGCGGGTTCTTGCAGGCGGGTACCCGGGTCATGGTGTCGCGCGGGATGCTCATCACGGTGGCGTTGGAGCGGTCGGCGGATATGTGCACCACCATCTCCACGTCCGCGTTGCTGCCGGTCTGCACCCCGGTGTGCGCACAGCCGCCGCCCAGCTCGCAGTCCGCCGTGCTGGTGCGCCCGTCCGATCCCATCACCAGGACGTTGATCGGGGTGCGGCCGAACGCGTCGGGCTTCTCCGTGCCGCCCTTGCCGTCGAGGGCGAAGCTCTGGATGTTGCCGTTCAGGTGGTCGTAGAACCACCAGCCGGCACCGGCGGTGACCACGATCAGCGTCGACACGGATATCGCGGCGACCTTCAGCACGCGCTTGGCGCGCGGCACCGGGCGGGCCCTGCGGGCGCGCTTCGCGCCGCGGGAGCGGGCGGCCGCGCGGGCCGCGGCCCGGCCGCCCTGGGGGCGGCCCTCGTCGGGTGCCCCCTCGGCACGGGCGGAGTCCGGCTCGGGGTCCCGCTGGCCGGGCACCCGTCGGTCACGGCGGCGCGTGGCCTGGCCGGCCGGCCCGTCCCACGGGTCGCTCATCTCCCACTCCCCTGAACGGTAGGGCCGGGCCGTCGACGCTGCGGCCTGGCATGCGCGGTGGTGTACGAGGCGGTGACGTGCCGCCCCACCTTGATTGCGTAGTTGCGCAATCTAACAAACAAAGGTTCCGGAACGGCAGGGATGCACACGAGATTCACAGGTGAGGCACCTCATCGCACCGGCGAGCCCTGGGCGGGGTGGTACGGCAGCCGGAGTCTACGCGCCCCGCCTGTGAGCGGAGCGTACAGGCGGGCGCTCTTACCCGAGCCCGGAGCCCGGTGAGTGGAAGGGCCGGTGACGCTCAGCCGCCGATCCCGTGCAGCCGGCGACCGGGAGCGGTGGTGTGCCGGGCGCGGGCGGTCAGCTGGCCGACCATCGCGCGGACGAGGGTCACGACGTCGGGATCGTCGATGTAGTAGACCTGCCGTCTGCCCTCGCGCCGGGAGCGGACGAGTCCGGCGAGCTTCAGCTTGGCCAGATGCTGGCTGACCGCGGGCAGGGCGCCGCCCACCCGGTCGGCGAGGTGCGTGACATCGCTCTCACCCTGTGACAAGGCCCACATCAGATGGAGCCGGGCTGAGGAGGCGAGCAGTCCGAACGCGGCGGCGGCCTCGGCCAGCACCTCGGCGGGCGGATCGTCGTACCCCCCGGCGTTGTCCGTCACGATCCTCTCCCGTCCCCGCCCTCAGCACAGCCGACGCAGATGCGCGGCCCCAGTGTAGGCGTCCGGAACCGCCGGCGGTCCGGGGCCGGGTCCGGACCGCCGTGGGGCGGGGGCGCGTCGTGCGACGGGCGGCGCTGGCTGCGGGGAGCGGGTGTCAGTCCTCGTAGAAGTTGTTGACGACTTCCGGTTCGTCGTCGTCGAACGCCTCGTTCAGCAGGGCGCCGCCGATGAGACCCGCCGCGCCGGCGCCGATGAGCGCGCCGGTGCCGAACCGGCGGCCGCCGCCGTGCTCCTCGTGGTCGTGGTGGCGGTAGTCGTGCGGGCGGTCGTCGTACGGCTGGGCGTATCCCTGCTGCGGGTAGCCCTGCTGGGGATAGCCCTGGGGGTAGCCCTGCTGCGGGTAGCCCGGTGCCGCCGGCTGGGGGTAGCCCTGCTGGGGCGGGGTGTAGAAGGGCGGCACCGTGGTCTGCACCCGCTGGGCGCAGGCGCCGCACGTCTGGACGGGGCGGGGCACGCCCCACTGCGGGGACCAGGTCACGGTCGTCACACCGGGGCCGTGGTTGGGGTCGAAGAAGCAGGTCATGGGGGAACTCCCGGTGGGATGCGGGGAAACGGCGGAGACGGATGCCCCCGGCGGGGCGGCCGGGGCCGGGTGGACGGGCGGGGCCGGGGCCTGGCGAGGCGCCGGTTCGGGCGCCGCCGGAGCCTTCTGCGACACCGGCACGGGCTTCGGCTCCGGCTCCGCCGCCTCTTGCAGCACCGTCACCCCGTAGTCGCCCGCGATGCCGGCGAGGCCGGAGGCGTAACCCTGGCCGACGGCGCGGAACTTCCACTCCGCGCCGTGCCGGTACAGCTCGCCGAGGACCAGCGCCGTCTCCTGGGAGAGGGCGGCGCCGGTCACCTCGTAGCGGGCCAGTTCGGTGCCGCCGTCCTGGTCGAGGACGCGGATCCGGGCGCGCCGCACCTGTCCGAAGGTGTGGCCGCGACGCGCCGCGTCGTACAGGGAGACCGGGAAGACGATCTTCTCCACGGCGTCCGGGAGACGCGTGAGGTCGATCCGGATCCGCTGGTCGTCCTCGCCGGTGGGGCGGCCCTGGCCGTCGTGCCGGACCGAACCGTCCGGGCTGCTGGGGTTGTTGAAGAAGACGAAGTGCTCGTCGGACAGGACCCGGCCGCTCGCGTCGCACAGCAGCGCGCTGCCGTCCGGCTCGTAACCGGGGTCGGTCTGCCAGCCCAGCCCGACCGTCACGGCAGTCAGGCCGGGGGCCTGCCTGCTCAGCGACACATTGCCGCCCTTGGTCAGGGTCGTGCTCATGCATGTCCTCCACAGCCACCGCGGGAATCCGCGTCCATGATGATCAACGAGTTCCGCCCGCCGGCGGTTCCACTCGCACGCAATGATTCGGCCAAGAAGGTCACAGGTGCGCGCTGATCGCGGGCAGCAGGTCCTGGAAGGTACGCCCCGAGGCCGGTGCGCCGATGGCCTGCAACTGCCAGCCGCCGCCGGTGCGATGGAGCTTCGCCATGATCTGCGCCGTGTACGCGCCGCCGCCGCTGAGGGTGTAGCGGGCGAGTTCCGCGCCGGTCCGCTCGTCGACCAGGCGGCAGAAGGCGTCCCGGACCTCGCCGAAGGTCTGCCCGGTGAAGGAGTTGACGGTGAACACGATCTGGTCGACATGGCCGGGCACCCGTGCCAGGTCCACCAGGATGACCTCGTCGTCGCTCCCGGCGCCCGCACCGCCGACGAGGTTGTCGCCGAGGTGGCGTACGGAGCCGTCGTCGCTGGCCAGATGGCGGAAGAAGACGACGTCCGCCAGCCGGCCGCCCGCGAACAGCAGGGCGGAGGCGTCCAGGTCGATCTCACGGGCGCCGGCCAGCTTGGCCAGGAACCCCTTGCGTGCCGCGGCCCGCCAGCCCAGGCCCATCCGCACGGCGTCCAGTGCGCCGCCGTCCGCCTTGTCGAGGCTGATCCGCTGACCCTTGCTCAGGTTGACCGACACGGGTCCGCTCCCTTGCTCTCGTCGCCCTCACCGGTTCGCCGATGTGAATCTACAACACTGTAGAAGAAAGCCGGCGCAGGTCCGCTCTGTACGATGTGACGCCCCTCGGGCACGAGGGGTTGAGGCACACGGGCGGCAGGCAGGAAGGGAGCACACGGGTGGCGGAGCCGGACGCGCACCGTCGGCGCAGGGCGCAGGGGGCACTGGAGACACGGGTGCTCACGGCGCTGCACGAGGCCGGCGGCCCGGTGACCGCGGGCTGGGTGCGGGACCATCTGGCGGCGGGGCTCGCCTACACGACCGTGATGACGGTCCTGGGCCGGCTGCTGGCGAAGAACGCCGTCACCCGCAGGCGCGAGGGCCGCTCCTTCGTGTGGCTGCCGGCCGCGGACGAGGCGGGCCTGGCCGCGCTGAAGATGCGCCGGGTCCTGGACGGCGAGCAGGACCGGCACGCGGTGCTGGCGAGCTTCATCACCGCGCTGCCCGAGGGCGACGAACGGCTGCTGCGCGAACTGCTGGAATCCGGCGAAGACTGAGCGCACATGGGAATCTTCGTCTTCCTGCCCCTGGTCCTGCCGCTGACCGCGTGGCCGATCGCCCGGCTGGCCGAGCAGCGGCTGCACCCGCGCACCGCGACCGTGCTGCTGACGTCGGTGTCCACCGTGATGGCGCTGTGCAGCACGGTGTGCCTGGCCCTGCTGATGGTGGTCGGCACCGCCCAACTGCCGGGCAATCCGCTGCCCGACGGCTGGTCGGACCCGGAGGTGCGCGCGAGCGTGCCCCGGCACGAGATCGCGGGCAAGGCCGCGATCCCCGCGCTGCTCGCGGTCCTCGCCGCGTGCGCCCGCACCCTGGCCCGCCATGTACGGGTACGGCGGAGGGCCCACCGGGCGCTCGCCGGGTTACCGCGCACCGGAGTGGCCGTGCTGGCGGACCCGGCGCCGTACGCCTACGCGCTGCCCGGCGGCGGGCGGGACCGGATCGTGGTGTCCACGGGGATGCTCGGCTCGCTGGCCGCGCGGGAGCGCCGCGCGCTGTTCGCGCACGAGCGGGCCCATCTCGCCGCCCGGCACCACCGCCATCTGCTGCTGGTCCGGCTGGCCGCCCGCGCCAACCCGTTCCTGCTGCCGCTGCGCACCGCGGTGGCGTACACGGCGGAGCGGTGGGCGGACGAGGAGGCCGCGCGGGCCGTGGGCAGCCGCCGGGTGGTGGCCCGTGCGATCGGCAGGGCGGCGCTGGCCGCCACCGGGCCGGCGCCCGCCCCGACACTGCCCGCGCTCGCCGCGCCGGGGCCGCTCCCCCGCCGGGTCGCCGCCCTCCTCGGTCCCGCACCCGCCGCCCGCGCCTGGCCGTCCCTGTTCACGGCGGCGGGTCTCGCGGTGTGGACCGCGGCCGCCGGGGCCGCGCTGTCCGCGATGTTCTCGGCCAACTCCGCGCTCACCCTGGCCTTTGTGCTGCACGCCGCCACACCACTGTGAGCCGCCGGGCAGAATCGGGGCCATGACCGTCACCGCGACCACGGACCGCGCCGCCGCCCGCCGCAGCTTGGAGGGCCTGGCGCTCGGCGACGCCTTCGGCGAACGCTGGTTCCCGCTCTTTCGCGAACCCCGCCGCGCCCTGCGGGAGATCCGCGCCCGGCAGGCCCCCGAGGAATCGCCGTGGCGCTGGACCGACGACACGGCGATGGCCCTCGCCCTGCTGCGGGTGCTGGACGAACACGGCGAGATCCGCCCGCGCGAGCTGGCCCTGGCCTTCGCCCTCGGCTACGACGCCGACCCCGGCCGTGGGTACGGCCACGGCATGCACCAGTTGCTGCCGCGCCTGCTCGAAGGCCCGGACCGCTGGCGGGAGTTCACACGCGAGCTGTTCGGCGGGCAGGGCAGTCTCGGCAACGGCGCGGCGATGCGGGTGGCGCCGCTCGGCGCGTTCTTCCACGGCAGCCTGACCCGAGTCGTCGCGGAGGCGACGCGCTCCGCGGAGGTCACCCACGCCCACCCCGAGGGCATCGCCGGAGCGGTCGCCGTGGCGGTCGCGGCCGCGCTGTCCGCGCGCGGCGCGCTGACCGTCGCCGAGGTGGCCGCCCTGACCCCGGTCGGCGCGGTCCGGGACGGGCTGGCCCGTGCCGCGGGGGTGCCCTTCACGACCGAGCCCCGGCACGCCTCGGACCTGCTCGGCAGCGGGCGGCGGATCCGTGCCGACGACACGGTGCCGTTCGCCGTCTGGTGCGCCGCCCGCCATCGCGACGACCTCGTGGCCGCCCTGTGGAGCACCGCGGAGGGGTTCGGCGACGTGGACACCACGTCTGCCATCGCCGGCGGCATCGTGGCCGCGCGCACCGGGGTGGCGACCGTACCGCGCGCCTGGCTGGAGCGCCGGGAGCCGTTGCCGGGAAACTGGGCGGCATTGTCCGGGGAAAACGGGGAAGGCGGCCGGTGACGGGGGTTCGGGCAGGGACCTCCAGGGACCTTCGGACAGGGCCGGGGCAAGGATGGCGGACAGGGCGGGCACCGAGGAATCACTGGACCCGGAGGGGCTGGCGGTCGGCCGGGCGGCACACGGCGGGGCTGTCGTGGTCACGGTGGCCGGCGAGGTCGACCACCGGACGGCGGGCGCCCTGCGGCGCGCGCTGATGCCCGCGTCCGCCGAGGAGGCGCCGCGCACGGTCGCCGACCTCGCCGGGGTGGGGTTCATGGACTCCAGCGGCATCAACGTGCTCATCGCCGCCCACCAGGCCCATGAGCCGGACGGCTGGCTGCGCCTGGCCGGGGTGCGCAGGCCCGTGCAGCGCACCCTGGAGCTGGTCGGGCTCACCGACCTGATCCGCTGCTATCCGAGCGTGCGGGAGGCGCTGGACGCCTGACGGGCGCCACCGCCGGACTCGCCCTGCCGGTGCGCGCCGCTACGAGGTGGCGGTCTGGTGGAACGGGGGGACGGTGGCCTCGGCACCCTTCCTGATGGACTCGACGACCTCCTGGTGCAGGTCCCGGCTGGCGCGTTCGGAGCGGCAGGGCACCGGGCTGCCGCTGAGCGTGAACCACTCGGAGGTGCCGCTGTACTGCACCGACACATCGGCCTCGCGGCCGTCCCAGGTGGTGTGGACGGTCAGGTCGCCGGTGAGGACGCCCGCCTCGACGGTGCGCGCACCGCCCCGGCCGGTGAAGACTCCGGGGGTGGTCCAAGATGCGAAGACCATGCTCTCAGCCTCTCTTCTCCGCTCCGCGCCCCCTCGACGGGTTTGCGTGTCTACGTCCCCCTCCGCTTGTCCTCCATGGTGCGCCATCTGGACGACGTTCGGCTGGGGCCGCACGGCCCCCATACCGGGTCGGCCGCACGGCTCCCCTGCGGGGTCGTCCCGCCATCGGGCGGCACTGGTGCCCCGGCGCATCTCGTGGTGTGCTGGTGGTGGCGGGGAGAGCCGTCGAGACGCGGAGAAGCGGCCGGGAGCCGCGCACCGCGCAATCAGGATCCGCGAGAAGCGGGTGGCTTTCCCCGCCCCGTCCCCCTCCGGCTCCGCCCCCGCCGCGTTCCGGCTCGGCGATGCTCCGGTTCCGTTCGGTACCCGCGCCCGTCCGTGGGCCGAACGGCCCCCGCGCCGGGTCCGGGCGACCTGTGGCGGCGCCGGGCTGACCCGCCCACGCTGGGACCACGACCCCAGGAAGGGAGCCGGTGCGATGACCTCCGCCACCACCGTGACCACGGCACTCGACCCCGGACAGCGCGATCGGCTGATGGCGCTCGCCCGCGAGGTCTCCTTCGGGGCCGGCACCCGGCTGTTCGAGGAGGGGCGGCGCGCCGACCGCTTCTGGATCGTGCGCACCGGCTCCGTCGCCCTCGACCTGCGCGTACCCGGCCGCCGGCCCGCCGTCATCGAGACCCTCGGGCACGGCGAACTGATCGGCTGGTCCTGGCACTTCCCGCCGCACATCTGGCAGCTGGGCGCCGAGACGACGAGTCCGGTCCGGGCCTGGGAGTTCGACGCCGGCCCCGTGCTCGGCCACTGCGACGAGGACCCGGAGTTCGGGCGGGCGATCGCCCGCTGGGTCGGCCGCGTGGTCGCCCAGCGGCTGCACGCCTCCCGGATCCGGCTGCTCGACCTCTACGGGCCCTACGGCAGCGGGAGCCCCGAGTGACCGCCCGGCCGCCCGCACCGCAGACCCGCGCGACCGGGGGCCCGAGCCGGGTCGGCGACGTGATGACGCGCGCCGCGGTGGCGGTGGGGCGCACCGCCCTGTTCAAGGACATCGTGGCGCGGATGGAGCAGTGGCACGTCAGCGCCCTGCCGGTGCTGGAGGGCGACGGCCGGGTGGTCGGCGTGGTCTCCGAGGCGGACCTGCTGCCCAAGGAGGAGTTCCGGGACAGCGATCCCGACCGGATGACCCAGCGGCGCCGGCTGGGCGACCTGGCCAAGGCCGGAGGGGTGAGCGCGGAGGAGCTGATGAGCACGCCGGCGGTCACCGTGCACGCGGACGCCACGCTCGCCGAGGCGGCACGCATCATGGCGCTCAAGCGCGTCAAGCGGCTGCCGGTGGTGACGTCGGAGGGAGTGCTGGAGGGCGTGGTCAGCCGGGGCGACCTGCTCAAGGTGTTCCTGCGCGAGGACCGTGAACTGGCCGACGAGATCCGGCGGGACGTGCTGGACGTGCTGTTCCCGGCACCGGTCGAGCCGCTGCACATCGTGGTGGTCGACGGGGTCGTGACGCTGACCGGCAAGGTCACGGACGGTACGCGGATCCCGCTCGCGGTGCGCATGGTGCGGGGTGTGGAGGGCGTCGTAGGGGTGGACTGCCATCTGACGGAGGGCTGAGCGCTCCCCGTGAGCAGGTTCGTACGGTACCGGTTCGCGGGAAACCTGCTCTCTCCCGGAAAGCGCCGCCGGGCGCCGGTTCCCCGGCGGCGGTCACCCGCGACCGCCGCTGAGGTTGCCCCAGCGCGGTCCTATCTGCTTCCACTCCTCGTCCCACTCGGCCATCCTGCGCCGGATGAGCCGGCCCCGGACCAGCCGTCCCGCGCACCACACGGCCGTGCCGGCCGCCGGGCCGACGAGGACGCCGGTCAGGGCCGCCTGGAGGTCGGCCGAGGCGCCGGTGACCGGCGGGGTGACGAGGTGGTCGGCGCGGTTCGCCCAGACCGTGAAGCTGCTTCCGGCGGGGGCGCCGGGGGCGACCTTGGCCCGGTCGGTGTGCACCGAGCCGTCCGCGTCGGTCCAGCGCACCGTGGCCCACACCCGCCCGTCGTCGTAGCCGCTGCCGGAGGGCGAGGTTTCGGCGGGATCGGTGAGCACCGCCGTGACGGGGTGCACCCGCGCGAGCCGGGCGGCGTACGACGCGGCGGACGCCCGAGCCGCGAGCAGTCCCGCGAGGATCCCGCAGACGAGGACGAGCAGCCAGGTGGTCAGGACGATCCAGGCTTCGACGACATCGCTGTGCCGGCGCAGCGGATTGCGCCGCCACCGCCACAGCCGTACCGGCCTGACCGCCGTGGCAGGTGTCCGTGTCATCGTCACCGCCTCCTCTCGCGCCGGCGGCCCCTCAGCGGATACCGGCCGACTCGGCGTCCGGCAGGTCCGGGTCCAGATCCGGGTGGCGCGGCGGCCCGGCCAGCGCGCACCGCACGTCCACCACACCGGGCACGGCCCGCGCGAGGCGCGCGGCGAGCGGTACGAGCGCGGGGTCCGGGACCCGGCCGCTGAGCGTCACCACACCATCGTGCACCTCCACCCGGATCCCGGCCGCTTCAGGGCCGAAGAGACGGGTCACGACCTCGCGGCCGACCTCCCCGGCGATCTCCGGGTCGCCGCGCAGGAACACCTTCAGCAGGTCGGAACGGCTCACGATGCCCACCAGGGTGCCCTCCGGGTCCACGACCGGCAGCTGCTTGACGCGGGCGCGGGCCATGAGACGCGCGGCGTGGCCGAGGGTGGCGTCCGGGGCCACGGTGACCGGCGGGGTGGTCATCAGCTCCCGCGCGCTCGCCGCTCCGGCCTTCGCCAGGTCCGCGAGGTGGCGCGTCCTGCCGTACCGGTCGAGGTCGTGGTCCCGGTACTCCTCCTTGGGCAGCAGGTCCGCCTCGGAGACGACGCCGACCACGCGTCCGGCGTCGTCCAGCACGGGCACGGCGCCGACCCGCCACTCGCGCATGGCACGCACGATGTCCTTGAAGCCCGCGCCGGTGCGCAGGGCGAGCACCCTGCGGGTCATCACGTCGTCCACGGTGGCCGGAGTGCTGTCCATGGCTTCCTCCAGGGGCTCTGGTGCCGTGCGCACGTTCAGCCTGTGGCCGCCGCCCGGCCGGTGTCATGGGCCGGGCGGCCCCAACCGGTGCCCACGGGTCCCGGCGCGCCGGGACGAGGGCCGCTCGTCTGGATCACGCACGGCGCGCAGGCCCCGGCACCGCTCCCCCCGGTCCGGTCCGGGCGGAAGTCGCTAGGCCGGGGCCAGCGGGACCCGCCACTCCAGTGTGGCGCCGCCGCCCTCGCTTTTCGTCATGTCGAGCCGGCCGCCGAGCCGCTCCGCGCGTTCCGCCATGTTGCGCAGCCCGCTGCGGCGGCCCCCGGCGGGGATGCCGACGCCGTTGTCGCGGACCCGCAGGCGCACTTCGCGGCCGTCGGCGGCGAGCAGCACCTCGGCGCGGTCGGCGTGGGCGTGCCGGGAGATGTTGGTGAGGGCCTCGGAGAGTACGGCGACCACGTGGTCCGCGATCTCGCCGGGCACGTCGGTGTCGAGCAGGCCCTCCATGCGGACGCTGGGCGCGAAGCCGAGCACCGGGGCGGCCTCGCCGGCCACCCGGACCACGCAGGCGCGCAGCCCGCCGGCCGCGGCGCCCTCGCGGGCGCGCAGCCCGAAGATGGTGGACCGGATGATCTTTATGGTCTCGTCCAGGTCGTCCACGGCGCGCATCACCCGCTCGGCGGCCTGCGGGTGCTCGATGAAGCGGCCCGCGCTCTGGAGGGTCATGCCGGTGGCGAAGAGGCGCTGGATGGCGAGGTCGTGCAGGTCGCGGGCGATGCGGTCGCGGTCCTCCAGGAGCGCGATCTGCTGGGCGGCCTGCCGGCGCTGGGCCAGCTCCATCGCGATCGCGGCCTGCGCGGCGAAGCCCCGCAGCATCTCGGTCTCCTTCCCGGAGAACGCCGGCCGGTCGCTCTCGCGGGCCAGCAGGAGCACACCGCGGGCGCCGCCCTCGCCGGTGCCGATCGGGACGGCGACGGCGGGGCCGAGGCCGTCGAAGCGCGGCGGCTCCTGGCGGACACGGGCGTCGTGGGCGACGTCGTCGCTGGTGACCGGGGCGGCGGCGGTGAAGGCGAGGCCCATCAGGCTCCGGTCCAGGGGCAGCACGAGCCCGCGGTGGGCGTCGGCCTGGGCACCCACGGCGATCTCCACGCCGAGCGCCTCGGTGTCCGGCATCGGCATCGCGACGGCGGCGAGGGCCGAGCCGGTGATCTCGCGGGCGTGTTCGGCGATCAGGTCCAGGGCCTCGGCGCGTTCGCTGCCGGACATCAGACTGCGGCTGATCTCGGCGTTCGCCATCAGCCAGCGTTCGCGCAGCCGGGAGTCCTCGTAGAGGCGGGCGTTGTCGATGGCGACGCCGGCGGCGACGGCGAGGGTGGCGAGGACCGACTCGTCCTCCTCGTCGAAGTCGGTCCCGCCGCGCTTCTCGGTGAGGTACAGGTTGCCGAAGACCTGGTCGCGGACGCGGATCGGGACGCCGAGGAAGGTGCTCATCGGCGGGTGGCCGGGCGGGAAGCCGTACGACGCCGGGTGGCTGGAGAGTTTCGGCAGGCGCAGGGGCTCCGGGTGGCGGATCAGCTCGCCCAGGATGCCGTGGCCCTCCGGGTAGGGGCCGATCTCGGCGATCCGCTCCGCGGACAGGCCCACGGTGTGGAACGCGGCGAGGGTCGTGCCGTCCGGGCCGATGACGCCGAGGGCCGCGTACTCCGCGTCCACCAGCGCCGCCGCGGCCTCCACGATGGAGCGCAGGACGTGTTCCAGGTCGAGTTCGCGGCCGACGGAGAGGACCGCCTCCAGCAGGCTGTGCACCCGGTCGCGGGTGCCGCGGGCCGCGTCGATCCTTGCTTGCAGCTCCTCCAGCAGCTCGTCCAGCTTCAGCTGCGGCAGCCGCACGCCGGGCTCCTCCGTTCCGGTCACCACGCCCTCCACTCCCCACCGGCCCAGGCCGCGAACCGACGGGTTCCGAAGGACACGTTAGCCGCTGGGAACAGGGAAGGGATACGCGGCCGTGCCCTCGCCGGCCTGTGATCCCCGGCGTGCCGGGGGCACGTGCCGCGGCCGGCGGGCCGGGGCCGTACGGCCCCCGGTACGGGTCCGAACGGCACTCGCGAGACGCCTGCGAGCCGGGTGAGAGTGTCCTCGGGAGCGGCACCGGTCCCCCGCGGTGCCGCTCTCTCGCGGCGCTGGCCCCGCCCGCCCGGTGGCGGTTCCTGACCTCAGCCGCCCCAGGTCCACTCCGCGACCTCCGGCAGGTCCGTGCCGTGCGCGCGGATCCAGTCGTGGTGGCGGCTGCGGGCGTCGGCCATGGCCTGCCGGACGGCGGCGGCACGGACCGCGAGGCCGGGGACGCGGTCGATGACGTCCATGACGAGGCGGTAGCGGTCGAGGTCGTTGCGGACGACCATGTCGAAGGGCGTGGTCGTGGTGCCCGACTCCTTGTAGCCGCGCACATGCAGGTTCCGGTGGCCGGTGCGGCGGTAGGCGAGGCGGTGGATCAGCCAGGGGTAGCCGTGGTAGGCGAAGATGACGGGCTTGTCGGTGGTGAAGAGGCCGTCGTACTCGAAGTCGGTCATCCCGTGCGGGTGTTCGTCGTGCGGCAGCAGCCGGGTCATGTCGACCACGTTGACCACCCGTACCGCGAGGTCGGGCAGGTGCCGGCGCAGCAACTGGGCGGCGGCCAGCACCTCCTGGGTGGGGACATCGCCCGCGCAGGCAAGGACGGCATCGGGTTCGCCGCCGTTCTCCGTGCCCGCCCACTCCCAGATCCCGGCGCCGCGCGCGCAGTGGGCGCGGGCCTGGTCCATGGTCAGCCAGTCGAAGCAGGGCTGCTTCCCGGCGACGACGACGTTCACGTAGTCGCGGCTGCGCAGCACATGGTCGGCCACCGACAGCAGGGTGTTGGCGTCCGGCGGCAGATAGACGCGGACCACCTCGGGGCTCTTGTTGAGGACGTGGTCCACGAAGCCGGGGTCCTGGTGCGAGAAGCCGTTGTGGTCCTGGCGCCAGACGTGCGAGGTGAGCAGGTAGTTGAGCGAGGCGATGGGGGCCCGCCAGGACAACTCGCGTGCTGTCTTGAGCCACTTGATGTGCTGGTTGACCATCGAGTCGACGATGTGCACGAACGCCTCGTAGCAGGAGAACAGTCCGTGCCGGCCGGTGAGCAGATACCCCTCCAGCCAGCCCTGGCAGAGGTGTTCGGAGAGGATCTCCAGCACTCGTCCGTGCCGGTCCAGGTGCTCGTCCACCGGCAGGACGGCGGCCTGCCATGCCTTGCCGCTGGCGTCGAAGACTGCCTGGAGCCGGTTGGAGGCGGTCTCGTCCGGGCCGACGAGGCGGAAGTCCCGGCGCTCGCGGGTGTCCGCCATGATCTGTTCGAGGAGGCCGCCGAGGATCCGGGTGGGTTCGTGCAGGGCGGTGCCCGGCTTGTCGACGGCCACCGCGAAGGTGTCCAGGGGCGGCAGCGGCAGGTCGCGCAGCAGGACGCCGCCGTTGGCGTGCGGGCCGGCCCCGAGGCGCCGGGCCCCCTCGGGGACGCAGGCGAGCACGTCGGCGCGGGGCCGGCCGTCCGCGTCGAAGAGTTCCTCGGGCCGGTACGAGCGCAGCCATCGCTCCAACTGCCTCAGGTGTTCGGGGTTTTCGCGTACGCCCGGCAGCGGCACCTGGTGGGCCCGCCAGGTGCCCTCGACCGGCACGCCGTCCACCTCGGCGGGGCCGGTCCAGCCCTTGGGGGTGCGCAGCACGATCACCGGCCAGTGCGCCCGCTCGGTGTCTGCGTCCTCGCGGGCACCGCGCTGGATCCGCGCGATCCGGTCCAGCGCGTCGTCCAGGGCGGCGGCGAGGGCGCGGTGCACCTCGGCGGGCTCGTCGCCGCTGACGTACAGCGGTTCGTGGCCGTATCCCCGCAGCAGGGCGTCGAGTTCGCTCTCGGGGAGCCGGGAGAGCACGGTCGGGTTGGCGATCTTGTAGCCGTTGAGGTGCAGGATGGGCAGGACGGCGCCGTCGTGCACCGGGTCGAGGAACTTGTCGGAGTGCCAGGACGCGGCGAGCGGCCCGGTCTCCGCCTCGCCGTCGCCGATCACGCAGGCCACGAGCAGGCCGGGGTTGTCGAAGGCGGCGCCGTAGGCGTGCGCGAGGGAGTAGCCGAGTTCGCCGCCCTCGTGGATGGAGCCGGGCGTCTCGGGGGCCACATGGCTGGGCACGCCGCCGGGGAAGGAGAACTGCCGGAACAGCAGCTCCATACCGGCCCCGTCCCGGCTGATGTCCGGGTAGGTCTCGCTGTAGCTGCCCTCCAGCCAGGAGCCCGCGAGGACCGCCGGGCCGCCGTGCCCCGGCCCCCACACGCACAGCGCGTCCAGGTCGCGGGCCTTGATGACACGGTTGAGGTGGGTGTACACGAGGTTGAGTCCGGGCGAGGTGCCCCAGTGGCCGAGCAGCCGCGGTTTGATGTGCTCCGGGCGCAGCGGCTCGGTGAGCAGCGGGTTGGCCATGAGGTAGATCTGGCCGGCGGCCAGGTAGTTGGCGGCGCGCCAGTGCGCGTCCAGGGAGTGCAGCTCCTCCTCGGTGAGAGCGGCTTCCCGTGAGGCGGCCTCGGTCATGAGGACTCCGATCGGCGTCAGGTTCGTACGACGTCAGGGGTGCGCGTGCGATGTCGGCGGGGTGCGTGCGTGGTCGGGGTTGCGGAGTCGTCCGCGGGCGCGGTCAGTCGGTCTCCGGTACGACGGCCACCGGGCAGGCCGCCTGGTGCAGTACCCCGTGGGCGACGCGGCCGAGCCGGGCGCCGAAGCGGCCGGTGCGGCGCCGGGCGCCGACGACGAGCAGTCCGGCGCCGCGGGAGGCGTCGACGAGGACGTCACGGGCGTGTCCCTCGGCGGTGCGCCGATGCTGTTCCAGCTTCTCGGGGACGTTCCGCAGGGCCTCTTCCAGAGCCTCGGCGGCCTCCTGTTCCTCCGCGTGGGCGGGTCCGCCGGCGAGCAGCGGGTGCCCGGTGGTGGCGTGCGCGGGCCGCCGCCATGCCCGCACGGCCTCCAGGGGCACCCCGCGCAGCGCCGCCTCCTCGGCGGCGAACCGCACGGCGGCCGTCCCCGCGGCCTTACCGGCGACGCCGAGCACGACACGGCCCGGCCGGTCCTCGGGCGCTCCGCGCAGCACGATCACCGGGCAGTGGGCACGGGCGGCGACGGACAGGCTCACGGAGCCGAGGAGCAGCTCGGCGACGGCGTTGCGGCCCCGGCGGCCGAGGACGACGAGGCGGGCGGTGCTGCTCTCGTTCACCAGCCCGAACGACGGTTCGTCGGCCAGCACCGAGGTGGTGAGCCGCAGCTCCGGGTGGTGCCGCCGGGCCCGGCGTCGGGCGGCGTTCATGATGTCCTCGCCCATCACCTCCTCGGCCGGTCTCCCGACCTCCTGGGCGATGAGGGAACCCTCGTAGCGCTCCCAGAGCGAGGCGTAGACGAGGCGGAGCGGTGCCCCGCGCAGGGCGGCCTCCCCGGCGGCCCAGTCCACGGCGCGCAGGCTCTCCTCGGAGCCGTCGACGCCGACGAGCACGGGCAGGTCCATCGTGTTCACTCTCCCTGGTAGGGGTCGACGACGAGGCGGGCCCGCACTCCATCGTTGACGGATTCACCGGTGCGCGCGAGCCGTACCGCCCCGTTTCGGCCGTTTCGACCACCGGCCTCGCCGCATGCGGCCACTTGTCCCGCGCCGCGTGGGCCGCCTCAGCTGTGGGCGACGACGGCCACGGGTGCGGCGACGTGGTGCAGGACGGCGTGGGTGACATGGCCGATGTGGATGCCGTACGGGCTGGTGCGGACGCGGCGCCCGACGACCACCAGGCAGGCGTCGCGAGCGGCGTCGATCAGGACCGGCGCGGCGTTGCCGGCCCGGCTCGTCTCGTTCACCTCGACGTCCGGGTACTTCTGCCGCCAGGGCCGCAGCGCTCCGGTGAGCAGGGCGGACGCCCGGCGTCCGAAGGCGGGCACGACCGGCGGGTCGGCGGGGATGCCGTACGCGGCGTACGGCGGTGGCGTCCAGGCGTGCACGACCCGCAGTGCGGCACCGCGGCGCGCGGCGGCGTCGAAGGCGAACTCCAGCAGGGCGTGGCTCGGGCCTTCGGGGTCGTCGATGTCGAGACCCAGGACGACAGGCCGGAACGGGGTCGCGGCGGACGGGATGCCCGAGGGGTCGGGCCGGTGTTCGTCGGCGGCCGCTTCACCCGCACGGACCAGCACCACCGGACGGGTCGTGTGGGCGATGACGGACAGCCCGGCCGAACCGATCAGGAATCCGCCGAGCCGGCCGAGACCGCGGGAGCCGAGCGCCAGCAGTTCCGCGCCGTCGGCCGCCTCGGCGAGGGCCTGCGCCGGTTCGCCGGTGACCTGGTCGGTGACGACCTCGACGGCGGGGTGGCGCCGCCGCAGGCCCGCCGCGCTCTCGCGCACCTGGCGGTCCCATTCCCCGGCGGCGGCGCGGTCGGCGCCGGTTTCCGGTTCGGGTCCCCGCACGTGCAGGATCCGCAGCGGCAGCTCGCGCAGCGCCGCCTCGCGCGCCGCCCATTCGACGGCGGCCCGGCTCTCGGGCGAGCCGTCGAGGCCCGCGGTGACGGTTCGGGTCATGGTTCCACCTCTCAGGGGCGTCGCCTCGGGGGCAGGCGCGGCGATTCCAGCCTCGGGCGGGACCGGCGAGACGGCCAGGGGCCACCGGGGCCACGCGGGGGCCGGGCGGCCCCTGTGCCGACCGGGCGCGCCCGGCGCACGCTGGGAACAGCGGGACTCCCGGCGGGAAGCCCGCGACGAGAAGCCACGAGAAGCCACGGAGCCACCATGTACGGCACTCCGCACATCGTCAGCGACGTCATGACGACCACCGTCGCCGCCGTCGGGCGGCGCGCTCCCTTCAAGGAGCTGGTGGAGATGATGCAGGACTGGCAGGTCAGCGCCTTGCCGGTGATCGAGGGGGAGGGCCTGGTGGTGGGCGTGGTCTCGGAGGCCGACATGCTGCCCAAGGAGGAGCTGCGGGACGACCCGGCCGAGGAGTACCGGCGGCTGCGGCCGGCCGCCGACATGGCGAAGGGCGAGGCGATCACCGCCGGGGACCTGATGACCTCCCCCGCGGTCACCGTGCACGCCGACGCCACCCTCGCCGAGGCCGCCCGGACCATGGCCCGCGCCCGCGTCAAGCGGCTGCCCGTGGTGGACGGGACCGGGATGCTGGAGGGTGTCGTCAGCCGTGCCGATCTGCTCAAGGTCTTCCTGCGCGAGGACCGGGAGATCGAGGAGGAGGTGCGGCGGGAGATCGTGGCGCGGCTTTTCCCGCCGCCGGACTCGGCGGTGGAACTGCGCGTGGAGGACGGCGTGGTGACGGTGCTCGGCCGGATCCGGGACACCTCCCTGGTCCCGGTGGCGGCCCGGCTGGTGCGCGCGGTCGAGGGCGTCGTGGACGTGCGCTTCGACCTGGCGCCCGGCCGGGCGTGACACCCTGGGGAAGGGGCCGGTCTCGGGAAGTGGGGCCGATCGGCCCTGGTGGGCGCGGCGCCGTCCGGCGATGATCGGCCGGGTGACAGGCCAGTCTGTCTGCTTTCCGGGAACGAGAGGTCGAGATGACCGGGACACGCACCTTCACGGCACAGGACCCGATCCGGGTCTTCCTGCTGGACGACCACGAGGTCGTCCGGCGCGGTCTGGTGGACCTCCTGGACGCCGAACCGGACATCTCGGTGGTCGGCGACGCCGACACCGCCGCGCACGCGCTGGTCCGGGGTCCCGCCCTGCGTCCGCACGTCGCCGTGCTGGACGTCCGGCTGCCGGACGGGGACGGCATCTCGGTCTGCCGGGAACTGCGCGATCGGATGCCGGAGCTGGCGTGTCTGATGCTCACCTCGTTCGACGACGAGGACGCCCTGCTGGACGCGATCATGGCCGGCGCGTCCGGGTATGTGCTCAAGCAGATCAAGGGCTCGGACCTGGTGTCCGCGGTGCGCACCGTCGCCTCCGGCCAGTCGATGCTGGACCCGGAGACCACGGCCCGGCTGATGCGCTCGCTGCGCGCCGAGCCCGAGGAGTCGCCGTCGCTGCCGCCGGAGCTGGCGAGCCTGTCGCCGCGCGAGCGGGACATCCTGGCGCTGATCGGGGAGGGCCTGACCAACCGTGAGATCGGCAGGCGGCTGTACCTGTCGGAGAAGACGGTCAAGAACCACATCTCGCGGCTGCTGGCCAAGCTCGGGGTGCAGCGCCGCGTCCAGGCCGCCGTGCTCGCCTCCCACCTGGAGCCGCAGGGCACGGGGGAGCACTCCGCCCGCTGAGCCTGAGAAGGCCCGTCTGTTCCGGGGCGGTCGGGGTACGACGGCCACCGGGCACTGGGCGTGGTGCGGCGACCGGTGCGTCACGCGGCCCCGTTGGAGCCCGGCGGGTCCGCGCTCCCGCCGTGCCCCGGCGGCCGGGAGACCCTGCCGGCTCCCGTAGCCCTGCTCTCTGGGCTCAGGTCTCCTCGGAGCGGACGATCACCACCGGGCAGGTGGCATGCGCCGCCACGCGCTGGCTGACGGAGCCGAGCAGGGCGCGGGCGAAGCCGCCCCGGCCCCGCCTGCCGACGACCAGGACCTCGGCGCCCTCGGCGGCCCGGAGCAGGATGTCGGCGGGGTTGCCGTGGGCCAGGCGGGTGCGCACCCCGGCGGCGGCGTCAGCGCCGAGCACCTCGGTGAGCTCCCGCGCCATCTGCTCGCGGGTCGCCTCCTCGTCGAGGTACATGTCCACCGCCGGTGCGGACCAGCCGTACAGCGGCACCTCCCAGGCCGCGACGGCCTCCACCACCCCGCCGACGAGCGCGGCGTAGCGCACCGCCCAGCGCACCGCCTCGAAGGAGGACGGCGAGCCGTCCACCCCCACCACGATCCGGGGCTCGGAGACGTCCTGGTCCATTTGTCCCACCTTTCTGCGGCGGCGCCGGCCACGGCTGCAGCCTCCCGCGCTCCACGCTGCGCGAGGTGCCGCCGCTCCGCCAGAAAAGAGCGTCCGTTCGGCCCTGCCGCGAGGCGCCGGGGCGGTGCATCCTGCCGTAGGGGGGAACCGGGAGGTACGGGAGGTGAGGCACGGATGGGCAAACAGAGCAGGAAGAACGGCAAGGCGAAGGCCGCGGGGCGGCGTACCGGACGCGACTGCGGGGCCCCGCTGCCCACACGCCGGGGCGCGCGTCCCCGCACCGGCAACGCCACCCCCGGCGCGGGCCACTGGCGTGGCCACGGCCCCGGCAACCAGTGGCTGCTGCTGCCCGGCGGCACCTGGCGCCGGGTCGAGACGATCCGGGTGCGCGCCCTGTTCGGCTGAGCGGACGCCCCTCCCCCGGCCCGCGGTGATCGTCCGGGGCCTTTCGTCCGGATCAGGCCGGATCAGGGCGCGGCGCCAGGCCCCGCGCGCCCGGCGAGATCCGAAGGCGAGGCCCTAGCCCGGCGTGATCGGCAGATCGTCGGAGAAGGCGTTGATCGGCTGGGCGATCGGGGTGGTCCGGCGGACGTCGAGCGCGGCCGGCGCGGAGCGGGTGCCGAGGGTGCCCGCAGGGTGCCAGGTGCCGGTGACCGCGAGCCAGGTGTCGGCCGGGGGTGCCGCGGAGCCGTACACGTGGATCTTGACGGTCTGGGAGTCGGCGGCGCAGCAGGTGAAGATGATCCGGGTCAGGTACCAGCCGTCGCCCGCCGCGTCCGGGGTGACGAAGCCGGTCAGGCGGACGGTACGGCCCTGGATGGCGCGGCTGCGGTCCTGCTGGACGCGCTTGGTGAAGTCGGTGAGGGTCAGCGGCAGCGGGGTGGTAGCGGGCAGCGGCCCGAAGCCCTTCTTCTGCACGGCGACCGGCTTGGCGCCGGAGCGGGCGGCGGTGTAGGCGCCGAGGGCCGGCGGGGCGAAGAGGAGCAGGCTCAGCGCGGGCAGGAAGAGGAGCCAGGCGACCCTGGGCGTGCCGGAGTGGTCGTGGCCGTCGTGGCAGCCCTGGTTCTCCTGGCCGTGCCCTGTGCCCCCGGTCCGGTGGAAGGCCGCCGCGGTCCCCAGCAGGAGCAGGACGACGCCGGAGGCGATCAGCACGGGGCGCAGTCCGGGCTTGACGTAGCGCAGGTACGTGTCGCCGAACAGGGTGATGCGCAGCAGGCCGAGGCCGGTCAGTTTCAGCAGCAGGATCGGTACGAGGCGTCTCACAGCAGGGCCCCTCCGGTCAGGGCGCTGGCGGCGACGGCCACCACCGTGGTCGCCGTGCAGAACCGCCAGGCGAAGGCGCGGCCGAAGGTGCCCGCCTGGAGGGCGATCAGCTTCAGGTCGACCATGGGCCCGACCACCATGAACGCGAGCCGGGCGGTCGGCGAGAACCCGGTCAGCGAGGCGGCGACGAACGCGTCGGCCTCCGAGCAGACCGCCAGCAGGACGGCGAGACCGGCCAGGAAGACCACCGAGAGCCAGGGGGTGCCGGAGAAGGCGTCGAGGACGGCGCGCGGCACGGCGACGTTGAAGGTGGCGGCGGCCATGGCGCCGAGCACCAGGAAGCCGCCGGCCTGGAGGAAGTCGTGCTGGAAACCGGTGCGGAACTCCCGCCAGCGGCTGTGGCCGTGGGCATGCCCGGTGTGCCGGTGGCGCAGGGCCGGGCGCAGCCACTTCTCGTCGCCCCGCCAGAGCCACAGCCAGCCCATCACGGCGGCCGTGCCGAGGGAGGCGAGCAGGCGGGCCGCGATCATCGCCGGGTCGCCGGGGAAGGCGACGGCGGTGGCGGTGAGCACGACGGGATTGATGGCGGGCGCGGACAGCAGGAAGGCGAAGGCGGCGGCCGGGGTGACGCCCCGGCGGATCAGGCTGTTGGCGACCGGGACGGAGGCGCACTCGCAGCCCGGCAGCACCGCGCCGGCGACGCCGGCGACCGGCACGGCGAGCGCGGCCCGCTTCGGCAGCACGCGGGTGAACAGGTCGGTGGGCACGAAGGCGTTGATGGCCCCGGACAGCACGGTGCCGAGCACGAGGAACGGGAGCGCCTGGACGGTGATGGCGAGGCAGACGGTGCGCCAGGCCCCCACGGCGGGCTGGTCCAGCCATCGCGTGCCGCCGAGGAGGAGCGCGGCCGTCGCGCCGGCCGCGAGCAGGGCGGCCGCGCCGAGCGGCCAGAGCCGTGGGCGGCGCACGGACGGAGGCGGCGGGACGGGGAGGACCGCCACCCCCTCCCCCGCGGCAACCAGTTCATCCGTTTTTTCCATGATCACTCCGGATGTCGGTGTCCGGCCGACGATAAGCGAGGACCGGGGCCGGCCCGCGCATACACGCCGCCGCCGCAGTGCCCGTGCACCGCTTGGCCTCCCCCTGGTGTCTCTTCTCACAAAACGGGGCGAAACGGGGCCGGAGTGACGGCAGCCACTTCGCACGGGGCCGGATGGGTCTACGTTCGGATGCCATGTCCTCGCACCCGCGCCGCACGGCCGGCGTCCTCCTGGCCTCGGTGGCCGCCCTGCTCACCGTCGGCATCCCGGCGGCGACCGCCGCCACGCCCACCCCGCAGCCGAAGCCGACCGCCCCGGACCCGGCTTCGAAGGCCCCGGCCTCCGGGACCGCCGCGCCGGACGCCACGCCTGCGCGAACCCCGGCGCCGGTTCCCGACCCGCGCGCCACCGTCGCCGTCCTCGATCTCGACGCGGGCGGCGACTCGCCCGTGATCCAGGGCGAGGACCGCGCCTACGACACCGCCAGCATCGTCAAGGTCGACATCCTGGCCGCACTGCTGCTCACGGCGCAGGACGAGCACCGGACGCTCACCGACGAGGAGCGCGGACACGCGGAGCCGATGATCCGGCGCAGCGACAACGACGCGGCGAACGCCCTGTGGAAGAAGATCGGCCAGGCCCCCGGCCTCACGGCCGCAAACGAACGCCTGGGGCTGAGGTCGACCACGGCCGGTCCCGGCGGCAAGTGGGGGCTGACCCGGACGACCGCGAGCGACCAGATACGGCTGCTGCGCACGGTCTTCGACGACGGCGCCCCGACCCCCCTCGCCGACGGCTCCCGCGCCTACATCCGCACGCTGATGGCCGGGGTCCTGCCCGAGCAGTCCTGGGGTGTCTCGGCGGTGAACGCGGCCGGCACCGAGCTGAAGAACGGCTGGCTCCAGCGCACCACCACGGGCCTGTGGGACGTCAACAGCATCGGCGCGGTCACCCTCGGCGGCCGTCGGTGCCTCGTCGCCGTCCTCTCCGACGGCAGCGCCTCCATGGGCGACGGCGTCTCGCTGGTGGAGCGCACCGTCCGCGCCGCGGTGGCCTGACCGCCGGGCGGGGCGCTTTTCGGCCGCCGCGGAAGGGGCACGCGGTCGGGGTACGGCTTTCCGACCCGAGGGGCGATGCCACCATGAGCGAGTACGAACGTTCCCGCACGATGCCCGCCCTGCCCGAGCACGTCTTCGACCAGGCGGCCAATCTCGACCAGCTGGACTCCTGGCTCCCGGACGCCCTGCACGTGGCCCCCGAGGAGCCGCCCGCCGTCAGCGTGCACGAGGCCGGTTCCGGCGAGGACACGCCCGCCCTGCTGCGGGCCCGGCCCGACCAGATGCGACTGGAGTGGGGCACCCGCGAGCAGGGCGAGTACGCGGGCTGGCTCCAGGTGGCGGGCATCGGCAGCGGCGCCAGCGAGGTGACCGTCCATCTCTCCTTCTTCGACACCCGCCACGATCCGGGCGAACGCGCCGCCGCGCAGGCCCTGGAGGACAGCCTGCGCCGGCTGGAGGAACAGGTGCGCCTGCGCACGGACAACACGGCAGGCTGAACCGCCCGCGGGGAGCACGGGCGGGAGCACGGGCAGGACGGGCGGGGACGGGGCGAGGGCGACGGCGACGGCGACGGCGACGGCGACGAGTGGCCGCGACCGGGGCGATCTCTCGTACAACCGTTCCGGCGGCACAGACGTCTCACAGGAAGGGGAACCCCCGTTCCCTCACCGATCGTTCGTCCGCCACTGTCGTTCCAGTCAGAGGATTCCATGCCTTTCAGCTCTCCCGGCCCCCGTGCGGTGCGCCAGACCGCGGGCGCGTTCGGCGCCGTCGCCCTGATCGCGCTGTGCGCCGCGCCGGCCGTGGCCGCCGACGGCCCCGCGACCGGCCTGGCGCTGGGCACCATCGCACCGTTCGACAAGGTGAAGCCGGGCAGCGAGCTCCCGTTGTCGCCCGTCTTCACCAACACGGGCAGCGCGGCGCTCGACAAGGTCTGGCTGTCGTACTCCGTCACCCGTGGTCTCAGCCAGACCGCGGTTCCGTCCAACTGCCTGAGCTACACGGTCCCTTCGACCGACGAGCAGCCGGGCCGGGCGCAGGTGGTGTGCGAGTTCGACCAGCCGGTGCAGCCGGGTGCCGTCTACGCCCCCGAGCGCCCGCTGACCCTGAAGGCCCTGGACCGCGCCCTGTACGACCACATCCAGGTGGCGGTCGACTCCTCGGCCCCGGCACCGGAGGACGGCGCCTCCGCCCCGGTGCACGGCACGGCCGCCGCGCTGAAACTGGTCGAGCGGACCGGTGAGAAGGCCCCGCCGGCCGGCGCCGCGCCGAGCGCGGACATCGCGGTGACCGCCGCCAACTCGGCCGACTTCCAGGTGGGCGGCGCCCAGTTGAAGGGCAAGGTCGGGCAGACGGTCACGCTGCGGGTCACCTTCCGCAACGCGGGGCCCGCGTGGGTGCTGCCGCAGCCCGCTCAGCGCGCGGCTCATGTCCTGGTGACGCTGCCCGAGGGCACCTCGGCGGCGCGGACCGACGCGCGGTGCACGAACACCGGGGCCGAGTCCTACGCGTGCGGCACCGGCGCGCCCTGGGTGAACGAGCACGAGAGCACGTCGTACGCCTTCAAGGTGAAGATCGACAAGGCGGTGCCCGGCGCCCGCGGCTACGTGGAACTCGGCTCGGAGCCCCGGCCGTTCGACCATGTGAAGAAGAACGACACCGCCCGTATCGCGCTCGCCGTCACCGGCGGCACGGACACCTCGGGCGGCGGCTCCACCGGGGACGGCGGCTCGCAGGGCGGCGGCGACTCGACCGGCGGCACCGGCTCGACGTCCACGGGCGGCACCGGCAAGGGCACCGACGGCGGTACCGCCACCACGGGCGGCACCACCGGCAGCACGACCGGCACCGGCACCACCGGCGACCTCACCACCGGCGGCTCCGGCAGCACCGGCAGCAGCCTCGCGAGCACCGGCGCCGGTCCGGCGCTGCCGCTGGCGGGCGCCGCCGGCGCGGCCGTGGTCATCGGCGCGGGTGTCGTGGTGGCCGCCCGCCGCCGGGGCGGTCGCGAGGACTGATCCCCGCCCGACCTGACCGGCGGCGACGCCGGTCAGGTCCCCGAGCCGCCGAAGCCCTGGGTCGTGTACGCGCACTCGGTGTAGATGTATCCGGGGCGCAGCTTCGCGGTGTCGGAGCCCGCGGTCGTCGCCCGGCCGCCGTTCGGTTTGTGTACGAAGTACGTGGTGCCGACCGGGAGTTGCAGGGTGCGCTGCGGGTAGTCCCGGCCGCCGGCGCAGGGCTTGAAGGTGGACATCAGCGTGTCGGCGAGCAGGTACGACCGGCAGCCCCCGCAGGCCTTCAAGGTGAAGCTGCCGGTGACCGGGCCGGTGTAGAGGACGGTGACGTCGTCCGGGCTGTCGTTCTTCACCGTGACGGAGATGCTGCCGCCGGTGTCGGTGGTGGGCAGCTTCTTGCCGGCCGCCGGGATGGTCTGGGCGACCTCGGCGGCGATGGCGATCTTCTGGGCGAGCGCCCGGTTCCTGTGGTGCGGGTGCCCGGCGACGAACGTGTCCATGGTCTGCTGGGCGCTGCTGAAGTCGCCGCTCCTGTACTGCTGGACGCCGCAGTCGTAGGCGCCGTCGTCGCCGCTGCGCCCGGCTCGGGAGGCGGCGGACGCGAGCCCCCCGCCGGGGTCGCCCGCGGCCGTCTTCAGGTCACCGATCCTGGTGTCGAGCCGCTGCAACTCCTCGACGGCCGCGCAGGACCCGGAACCGCCCACGCCCTGCTGTGCCTTCCTGACGGCCGCGTCGACGGCGGGGACCACCTTGGCCGTCTGCGCGGAACGCGGGAACGTCTTCATCAGGTCGCCGAAGCGGGTGACCCAGTCCTGGTCGCCCGAGGACAGGCTCTGTGAGCCGCACTCGTACAGCGAGGTGGCGAGCCGGTCGTCGGGCCAGCCGGCGAGCGATCCGATCGTGGACTCGGGCAGCTCGCCGGGCACCGAGCGCAGGTAGGTCAGCGGGGCCACGGCGGAGCAGTAGTCCTGGCTGTCGTAGGGGGCGGCGACCTTGGCGTAGTAGGTGCGCAGGCTGGCGGGGACCTTGCGGGCGGCGCGGGAGCCGGGGTGGTCGCCGACGAGCCGGCGGTAGACGCCGAGGACCTCGCGGTAGTCGGGTTCTGCGGTGCTGAAGGGCTTGCCCGCGTCCGCCGCCACCAGGCGGTCGGCGCCGGCCAGCCGGTCGAGGAGGGCCTGCTGTACGGCCTCCTCGCGGGCGTCCTGGTACCAGAGCGCACCACCGGCCGGCACGGCGAGCAGCACCAGCCCGAGCAGCAGCGCGAGGGGCGCGCGGCCGGACCGGACGAGGCGGGTGCGCAGCCCGACGTACGCGCCGTGGGCGGCCGCCAGCAGCAGGAGCAGGACGTAGAGGGCCAGGATGGCGCCGGGGACGCCGTCGGCGTCGGCGGGCAGGGCGACGACCAGCAGGATCGCGGTCGCCACCCAGCAGGCGGCCATGAGGAGCCGGCGGCGGGTGAGCGCGTAGCCGAGACCGAGTCCGCTGAGGTTGAGCAGGGCGACGGCGACGGCCCGGCCGGTGTCCGGGGGCGCGGGCGGCGGACTCGCGGGCATGGGCGGCACGCCGAAGCCCTGACCGGGAGCGCCGGGACCACCCGGACCGCCGGGACCGACCGGTCCGTACGGCCGTGGTCCCGCTGGGGCTCCAGCACCGCCGGGGCCTCCGGGTCCGCCGGGACCTCCCGCGGGGCTCCCGAATCCGTCGGGCGCTGCGGGCCCGCCAGGACTCCCGAGCCCTCCAGGCCCCCCGGTGGCACCGGGGGCACCGGGCCCCCGGTCTTCCCCGGCCCCTGCCGCGTCTCTCGGGCCCTCCGGACCCCCGAAACCACCGGACATGACGACTCCCCCCGACTCCGACGACCCCCACCGTGCGTGGCCTTCGATTCTAGCGGCCGGCGAACCCGACGGAGCCCCAACGCCGGTTCATGGCAAGGCACTTGAGGCTCATACCCACCCTCCGCCCGCAGGGGGCGCACCCGGCGACGCCGGTCCGCCGGTCCGCCACCCGGAGGCGGCCACGTCGCCCGACCGGCCCAATGCGGGTGCGTCGGACGAGCGCGAAGTCGCGACCGATGTGACCGTTACGAGAGAAATGTCCGGGTGTGCGAGGGACCACCCGGCTGCCCCAGCGACGAGGAGGCGGGATGCCGGACCAGGTCGGCGTGCGCGAACCCCTGCTCACGGACGGTGACGCCGAGCACGCGTGCGCGTTCGAGCAGCTGGGCGCCGTCGCGGACGCCGTGCTGTACGAGGGGTACCTGCTCTACCCGTACCGCCGGTCCTCGGCCAAGAACCGCGTCCGCTGGCAGTTCGGGGTGCTGCTGCCCCGCGACTGGGTGGAGCGCTTCGGCCCGGTGGCGCCCGGCGTCTCCGGCTCCGCGGACTCCTGGTACCAGCAGACCGAGTGCGTGGTGCGCACACCGGCGGACGACGCGGTCGTACGGCTGCGGGTGCGGTATCTCCAGATGCAGCACAAGCAGGTCGAGGACGCGAACGGGGCCCCGGTGGAGTCCCTGCGCCTGGACGACGGCACCACGCATCTCTCCTTCGACGAGGCGATCGCGCGCGAGACCGAGTTGGCGGTGCCGCTCACCGAGCTGCTGGACGGCGGTCGTACCGTCGCGGTCGGCGCGCCCGCCGGGGACGAGTACGAGCCGCTGCCCTCGGGCGCCGGACGGATCGTACGGCGGCACCGGGAGGTGCGGGCGGTGACGGCGGTGGCCGCCGAGCCGCTCGCGCCGGGCCTGTACCGGCTGCGGGTGCGCACCGAGAACACGGGCGAGCCGGCGGACGTGGGGGCCTGCCGGAACGAGGCGCTGCGGGAGGCGCTGATCGCCACGCACACGGTCATCGGCGGCGAGGGCCTGGAGTTCGTCTCGCTGATCGATCCGCCCGAGGCGCTGGCCGGGCAGGCACGGACCTGCCGCAACGCGTTCACGTTCCCCGTGCTCGGGGGCGCGCCGCCGGAGTCGGACGACGGCGCGGGCGAGACCGGTCCGGCGATGCTCTCGGCACCGATCATCCTCCCGGACCATCCGCAGGTGGCGCCGGAGAGTCCGGGCGATCTGCACGACGCGGCGGAGATCGACGAGATCCTCACGCTGCGGACGATGCTGCTGACCGACGAGGAGAAGGCGGAGGCGCGGGCCACCGATCCGCGGGCCGCGCGGATCCTGGACCGGGTCGACAGCATGCCCCGCGAGGTCTTCGAACGCCTGCACGGCGCGATCCGCTCCCTGACCCCGGCGGCTGCGACCGGGTCCCGGCCGGCCGGCTCGACCCGCACACCGGCCCCGGCAGCACGCCCCGGAACCACGGCCCGCGCGGCATCCCCCGGCCCCGGCACACCCGAACGCCCCGCCTGGTGGCAGGAAGGCGGGGACGAGGGACTGTCGCCGACGACCGACACCGTGCTCGTGGCCGGGATGCCCGTCGGGGCCGGCAGCCCGGTGCTGCTGCGGCCGCGCACGCGCGGGGCCGACGCCCAGGACATGTTCCTGGACGGGCGGTCCGCCACCGTGGCCGGGGTCTTCCACGACGTGGACGGCGGCGTCCGGCTCGCCGTGACCGTGGACGACGATCCGGCCGCCGAACTGCACGGCTGGTACGGCCGTTTCCACTACTTCCGGCCCGACGAGGTCGAACCCCTCGCAACCACGGGCACCCCGGCCGGCCCCGGCCGGGCCCACGACCGACTGCGACGGAGGCCGCAGAGATGACCACACAGAGCGGTACCACCGAGGCCCGCGCCGACGCTCCGCAGGGCTTCGACGAGATCACCATCCTGTGGATCTCCGAGGGCATGAGCTGCGACGGCGACACCGTGTCGCTGACCGCCGCCGGGCAGCCGTCCATCGAGGACGTGGTGCTCGGGCTCATCCCCGGCCTGCCGAGGGTCAACCTCGTCAACAAGGTCCTCTCCCCGAGCCTGGGCGGCGAGGACTTCCTCGCCCCGTACCGCAAGGCGGCCCGCGGTGAACTGGAGCCCTTCATCCTGGTGATCGAGGGCTCGATCCCGAACCAGAACATCATCGAGGGCGACGGCTACTGGACGTCGTTCGGCAACGACCCGGCGACCGGCGAGCCGCAGACCCTCAACTGGTGGATCGACCAACTGGCGCCCAGGGCCTGGGCGGTGGTCGCGGCCGGCACCTGCGCCACGTTCGGCGGCATCCACGCCATGGCCGGCAACCCGACCGGCTGCATGGGCCTCGCGGACTACCTGGGCTGGGAGTTCAAGGCGCGCTCGGGCCTGCCGGTGGTCAACGTGCCCGGCTGCCCGATCCAGCCGGAGAACTTCATGGAGACCCTGGTCTGGGTGCTCCAGCACGCCGCCGGCACCGCTCCCCCGCCGCCGCTGGACCACATGCTGCGCCCGCAGTGGCTGTTCGGCAAGACCGTGCACGAGGGCTGCGACCGGGCCGCGTACTACGAGCAGGCCGACTTCGCCAAGGACTACAACTCCCCCAAGTGCCAGGTGAAGGTGGGCTGCTGGGGCCCGGTCGTGAACTGCAACGTGCCCAAGCGGGGCTGGATGTCCGGCATCGGCGGTTGCCCGAACGTCGGCGGCATCTGCATCGGCTGCACCATGCCCAGCTTCCCCGACGCCTTCATGCCGTTCATGGACGAACCACCGGGCGGCACGCTCTCGTCGATGGTCATCAAGCCGTACGGGGCGGTCATCCGCCGACTGCGCGGGCTGACCAACGACATGGTGAACCACGAGCCCCGCTGGCGGCACAACAAGCAGAAGCTGACCAGCGGTTACGACCCGCACTGGCGCGCGTGACGCCGCTGCCTCCCCGGCCGCGCCCCGTCCCGCCACCCGACCGCCGCACCCCGCCATCCGCCCCGCCCGACCCGAACAGCGAGGGACAGTACCGCAGATGACCACCACCGACGCGCGGACCTCAGGACGCAAACCCGCCCAGCTCGTGGACATGTCCTGGGATCCGATCACCCGGATCATCGGCAACCTGGGTATCTACACGAAGATCGACTTCGCCAACCGTGAGGTCGTGGAGTGCCACAGCACCTCGTCGCTGTTCCGCGGCTACTCGGTGTTCATGAAGGGCAAGGACCCGCGCGACGCCGGGTTCATCACCTCACGGATCTGCGGCATCTGCGGCGACAACCACACCACCTGCTCCAACTACGCCCAGCAGATGGCCTACGGCGTCAAGCCGCCGAAGCTGGCCGAGCACATCACCAACCTGGGCGAGGCGGCGGAGTACATCTTCGACCACACGATCTTCCAGGACAACCTGGTCTTCGTGGACTTCTGCGAGGCGATGGTCAAGGCCACCAACCCCGGTGTGCTGGCCCGCGCCGAGCGCACCGACGCGCCCCGCGGCGATGTGCACGGCTACCGCACCATCGCCGAGATCATGAAGGCCTTCAACCCCTTCGAGGGCGAGGTCTACAAGGAGGCGCTGAAGGTCAGCCGGATCACACGGGAGATGTTCTGCCTGATGGAGGGGCGCCATGTGCACCCCTCCACGCTCTATCCGGGCGGCGTCGGCACCATGCCGCAGCCGAGCGTCTTCACCGACTACCTCAGCCGGCTGATGCGCGTCATCGACTTCGTGAAGAAGGCGGTGGCGATGAACGACGACGTCTTCGACTTCTTCTACGAGGCGCTGCCCGGCTACGAGGAGGTCGGCAAGCGCCGCATCCTGCTCGGCTGCTGGGGCGCCTTCCAGAACCCGGACGTGGTCGACTACCGCTACGCCACCATGAACGAGTGGGGCAAGGCGATGTACGTCACGCCGGGCATCGTGGTGGACGGCAAGCTGGTCACCAACAACCTGATCGACATCAACCTCGGGCTGCGCATCATGCTGGGCAGCTCCTTCTACGAGGACTGGGTGAACGAAGACCCGTTCGTCACCCACGACCCGCTGGGCAACCCCGTCGACATGCGCCACCCGTGGAACCAGACCACGGTGCCGGTGCCGCAGAAGCGGGACTTCGAGGGCAACTACAGCTGGGTGATGAGCCCGCGCTGGTACCACCCGGCCACCGGCGAGCACCTCGCCCTGGACACCGGCGGCGGCCCGCTCGCCCGGCTCTGGTCGACCGCGCTGAGCGGCCTGGTGGACACCCCGTACGTGAAGGCGACCGGGGGCGGCATCCGCATCACCCTGCCCAGGGGCGAGAAGCTGCCGGAGACCACGCTGGAGTGGCGCATCCCGAAGTGGAGCAACACCCTCGAACGCGACCGGGCCCGGCCGTACTTCATCGCCTACGCCGCCGCCATGGCGCTCCAGTTCCTGGAGGAGGCCATGGGGATGCTGCAGAGCGGCGACACCAAGGTCTTCGAGAACTTCGAGGTGCCGGACGAGTCGATCGGCTGCGGTTTCCACGAGGCGGTGCGCGGGGTCCTCTCGCACCACCTGGTGATCCGGGACAAGAAGATCGCCAACTACCACCCGTACCCGCCGACCCCGTGGAACGCCAGCCCCCGCGACATCTACGGCACGCCGGGTCCCTACGAGGACGCGGTACAGGGCCAGCCGATCTTCGAGGAGAACGGGCCCGACGACTTCAAGGGCGTCGACATCATGCGCACGGTGCGCAGCTTCGACCCCTGCCTGCCGTGCGGGGTGCACATGTACATGGGCAAGGGCAAGACCCTGAGCACCGTGCACTCGCCGACGTACGGGGCCAACCATGGCTGATGGGGCCGGGCGCCTCACGGACCGGGAGGTGGAGGCCCGGCTCGCGCGGCTGGACGAGGTGCTGGCCGGGCTGGAGCACACGCCCGGCCCCGCCCTGGAAGCGGTGCGGCTGCTGACCGAGGTCTACGGCGAGGCCCTCGGCCGGGTCCTGGACGGCGCGGACGAGCGGCTGGGCGCGCGGCTGGCCGGTGACGAGCTGGTCGGGCACCTCATGGTGCTGCACGGCGTCCACCCGCAGCCGCCGGCCGAGCGCGCCGAGCGCGCGGTCGAGCGGCTCGCGCCCGCGGTGCGCGAGCGCGGCGGCGACCTGGTGTGGGCCGGGGTCGAGGGCGAGGCCGCGCGGGTGCGGCTCGACTCCGGTTCCGGTGGCGGCTGCGGCGGCGGGTGCGGTGGCGGGGGCTCCGCGGACATCGCGGCGGCGGTCCGGGAGGCCGTGCTGGCCGTGGCCCCCGAGCTGACCGACGTCGAGATCGTGCCGGCCGGCGAGGAGCGCAAGGCGGCCCCCGCCTTCGTGCCGCTGAGCACGATCAAGCGCCGGTCCGTGCCGCAGGAGGCCGGGTGAGCGCGGACGGGGCGCTGGCGCGGGTGATCCGCTCCGCCGCGGAACGCGCGGCCACGGCCGACGCGGAGAGCTGCGAGCTGTGCGCGGCCCCGGTGGCGCGGGAGCACCCGCATCTGTACGACACCGGGGCCGCCGAGGTGCGCTGTGTGTGCGGACCCTGCTCGGTGCTGTTCGCGGACGGCGCGGCGGGCGAGGGCCGCTACCGGCTGGTGCCCCGGCGCAGGGTGCGGCTCGCGCCCCTGGACACCGGAGTGCTGGGCGTGCCGGTGGGGCTGGTGTTCTTCGTGCCCCGCTCCGACGGCACGGTCACCGCGCAGGGGCCGAGCCCGGCCGGGGCGATGCGCTGGGAGGTGGACGCGGACGCCTGGCGGCGGCTTGCCGCCGAGGTCCCGCAGGTGGCGTCCATCGCCCCGGACGTGGAGGCGCTGCTGGTGAACACCGTGCGGGGTCTTTCGGAGCACTGGATCGTGCCGGTCGACGACTGTTTCCGGATGACGGCACTGGTCCGCCGCGAGTGGCGGGGCCTCTCCGGTGGCGGGCGGGTCTGGCCGGCCGTAGAACAGTTCTTCAGGGACCTCACCGAACGGTCGTAGTCGTACGACCTGGAAGGAGAGCGGACATGGGCACCATCCGAGTGGGCCGAGCCCAGGCGAAGCCCGACACCCCGAGCCATGTGCCCGGACTGCACCAGGGCAACAAGGGCCCGTACCGGGAGCAGACCGGACACCACCGGGACGGCAGCTCCGACGCGCGCCGCTCCACCGGTATCCACTGGAAACGGCATGACGCCCTGGGCGAGAGCATGCCGAACATCTCGCCCGGATGAGAGAACGGAAAGTGACCGCCATGAGTGATTGCAGAAGAAGAAGGCGCACGCGAGCGGGGATGTCCGGACGGCAGCTCCTGCTGCTCCAGGCCGCGCTGGCGGGCGGCGTGCTCACCGCCCTTGTGATCAAGGAGTTTCCGGGCATCGTACGGGAGTTGCGGATCTTCCGGATGACCGGTGGGCCGGGCGCGAACCGGCGCTACCCCTGAGGCGGCCGTGCACGAACTGTCGATCGCGGCGGCGATCGTGGAGCAGGCCGAGGAGATCGCCCGCGCGGACGGTGCGGACCGGGTGTCCGCGGTGACCGTCCGGGTCGGCGAGCTGTCCGGGGTGGTGCCCGACGCGCTGGACTTCGCCTTCGAGGTGGCCCGCGACGGTACGGCGCTCGCGGACGCCCGGCTCGTGGTGGTGCCGGTGCCCGCGCTGGCGTGGTGCGACGGGTGCGCCGAGGAGTTCGCGGTGGGCATACCGCCGTTCTTCTGGTGCCCGCACTGCGACCGGCCGTCCCAGGAGCTGCGCAGCGGACGGGAGCTGGAGATCACGGGCGTCGACAGCTAGGGCCGTCCGTCCGGAAGCGGTCCGGCCCCCGCCGGGGACGGCGGGGGCCGGGCCTTTCCGGGTGGCTGCCGGTCAGCAGATCCGGGGCAGCTGCTCGCCCAGCGGCAGGTCCACGACGCGGGTGCCGCCGAGGCCGGTGGCGACGACGACCATGCCCGGATGGTCCGCCACGCACTCCCCGATCAGCGCCGCGCCGGTGCCCTGCGGGTGGGCGTGCATCGCGGCGAGCACCGCCTCGGCGTGCTCGGGCGGTACGAAGGCGACGAGCCGGCCCTCGTTGGCGACGTACAGCGGGTCCAGACCCAGGAAGCCGCAGGCGTTGGCGACCTCCTCCGGGACCGGGATGGCCCGCTCGCGCAGCAGCACCCCGGTGCCGGAGGCGCGGGCGATCTCGTTCAGGGAGGCGCCGAGTCCGCCGCGGGTGGGGTCGCGCAGGACGTGCAGGTCCTTCGTGACCGCCAGCATGGCCGCGACCAGACCGGCCAGCGGGGCGGTGTCGGAGGTGATCTCCACGCCGAACTCCAGGCCCTCGCGCACGCTCATCACGGCCACGCCGTGCTGCCCGATCGGGCCGCTGACGATCACCGCGTCACCGGGCCGGGCGCGCTGGGGGCGGATGTCGACACCGTCGGGGACCAGGCCGACGCCCGCCGTGGTGACGTAGACGCCGTCGCCGTGCCCGGACTCGACCACCTTGGTGTCGCCGGTGGCCACGGTGACGTCCGCGGCCCGCGCGGCGGCGCCGATGGCGCGGGCGATCCGCCCGACCACGGCCAGTTCCACGCCCTCCTCCAGGACGAAGGCGGTGGACAGGTGGGCGGGCCGGGCGCCGCTCATCGCGAGGTCGTTGACGGTGCCGTTGACGGCGAGGTCGCCGAGGCTGCCGCCGGGGAAGAACAGGGGTCGTACGACGTAGGAGTCGGTGGAGAAGGCGAGCCGGGCGCCGCCGAGTTCGAACACGGCGGAGTCGGTGAGGGCGGCGAGCACGGGGTTGCCGTAGGCCGGGGCGAAGATCTGCTCGATCAGCTCGGCGGAGAGGGCACCGCCGCCGCCGTGGCCCATGACGACGACCGGCTGGTCGTGCAGCGGGGCGGGGCAGGTCCAGTTCGCCGGGTCGACGGCCGTGTCCGGGGTGGCGGCGGGGGTGGCGAGGTCAGCCAACGGGGTTCATCTCCTCCCGCGGGATGCGCGATCCCTGCGGTGCCGGGGTGTTCATGCGGCGGTAGAGGTAGTAGGCGGCGCAGGCCCCCTCGCTGGAGACCATGGTGGCGCCGAGCGGGGTGCGCGGGGTGCAGGCGGTGCCGAAGGCCTCGCACCCGGTCGGCTTGAGCAGCCCCTGGAGGACCTCGCCGGCCCGGCACACGGCCGGTTCCTCGGTGCGGATGCCCGAGACGTCGAAGCGGTGCTCGGCGTCGTAGGCGCGGAAGGCGTCGGTCAGCCGCCAGCCGCTGGCCGGGATGCGGCCGATGCCGCGCCAGTTGCGGTCGGTGACCTCGAAGACCTCCTCCAGCATGCGCAGGGCGGCCGGGTTGCCCTGCTCGCGCACGGCCCGCGGATAGGCGTTCTCCACCCGGTGCTCGCCGCGCTCCAGTTGGTGCACGGCGCGCCGGATGCCCTCCAGGATGTCGAGGGGTTCGAAGCCGGTGACGACGACGGGGACGCGGTGCTTCCCGGCGAGGTCCGGATACTCGGCGGTGCCCATCACGCTGCACACGTGCCCGGCGGCGAGGAAGCCCTGCACCCGGCAGCTGGGGGCGGTCATGATCGCCTCGATGGCCGGGGGGACCCGGACATGGGAGACCAGCAGGCTGAAGTTGGCCACGCCCAGGCGGCGGGCCTGGTGGACGGCCATGGCGTTGGCGGGGGCGGTGGTCTCGAAGCCGATGGCGAAGAACACGACCTGCCGGTCGGGGTTCTTGCGGGCGAGTTCGAGCGCGTCCAGCGGGGAGTACACCACGCGTACGTCGCCGCCCTCGCCCTTGACCCGGAACAGGTCCCGGTCGGTGCCGGGCACCCGCAGCATGTCGCCGAAGGAGCAGAAGATCACCTCGGGGCGGGAGGCGATCTCCAGCGCCTGGTCGATGACGTCCAGCGGGGTGACGCACACCGGGCAGCCGGGGCCGTGGATCAACTCGACTTGCTCCGGAAGCAGTTGGTCGATTCCGTGCCGGATGATGGAGTGGGTCTGGCCGCCGCAGACCTCCATCAGGGCCCAGGGGCGGGTGACGGTGGCGCGGATCTCGTCCAGCAGGCGGCGGGCCCGCTCGGGGTCGTTGAACTCCTCGATGTACTTCACCGGACCTCGCTCTCGTCCTCTTGGCGGGCGTTCTCCTGGCGGGCCGCCTGTTCCCACGCGTCGCCGAACTCCTCTTCCAGCAAACCGAGTTGGTCGAACAGCTCCAGGGAGGCGCGGGCCGACTCCTCGTCGAGGCGCTGGAGTGCGAAGCCGACGTGCACGATCACGTACTCGCCGACCCGCACATCGGGCAGGTATTCCAGGCAGACCTGTTTACGGACGCCGCCGAAGTCGATCAGGCCGGTGAGGGGGTCGGCCTGGTGGTCGATGGACACGACCTTGCCGGGCACTGCCAGACACATGGCTCACTCCGTCTCGTGGTGGGGTGCGGTGGCCGCGACCATCAGCTGGCCGAGCGCCAACCCGCCGTCGTTCGGGGGGACTTCGCCGTGCCGCAGGACCGTGAAGCCGTCGGCGCCCAGCAGGGCGGCGCACTTGTCCTCCAGCAGGGCGTTGGCGAACACCCCGCCGGTCAGGGCGACCGTGCCGAGGCCGGTCGCGCCGCGGGCCCGGCGGCAGATCTCGGTGACGGCGCGGGCCACGCCCCGGTGGAAGCGGGCGGCGAGGACCGGGGCCGGGGTGCGGCGGCGCCGGTCGGCGAGCAGTGCCCGCAGCATCGGAGCGGGGTCGCAGGCGAGGGTGGCGCCGCCGGTGAGCCCGAAGGGGTACGCCACCGCGTCGGCGTCCCGCGCGCCGAGGGCGGCGGCCTCCAGCTCCAGCGCGGCCTGCGCCTCGTACCCGGCACGGTGGCACACGCCCGCCAGGGAGGCCACGGCGTCGAAGAGGCGGCCCATGCTGGAGGTGGGCACGCAGGCCACCTGGCGGTCCAACTGCTGGCGCAGCAGGGCGAGTTCGGACGGGGTGCAGGCGGTGACGCTGGGCAGGTCAGCCTCCCAGGGCAGGCCCGCGGCCCACAGCCGGGCCAGGGCCAGCCGGCAGGGGTTGGCCACGCCCGCGTCGCCGCCGGGCAGCGGGGCGGGGGTCAGGTGGGCGAAGCGGCGGTAGCCGGTGTAGTCGGCGAGCAGGATCTCGCCGCCCCACACGGTGCCGTCGTCGCCGTATCCGGTGCCGTCGAAGGCGACGCCGATGACCGGAGTGGTGCCGTCGAGGCCGTGTTCGGCCATGGCGGAGGCGATGTGGGCGTGGTGGTGCTGGACGAGTCGCAGCGGGAGCCGGGCGCCCGCGCGTCTGCGGGCCCAGCCGGTGGAGTGGTAGCCGGGGTGCCGGTCGGCGGCGATCAGCCGGGGGGTGACATGGGTCAGCCGGGTCAGCTGCCGCTCGGCCCGCCGGGCGGCCTCCAGGGTGGCCAGGTCGCCCATGTCGCCGATGTGCGGCCCGAACCAGGCGAGGTCGCCCTCGCCGAGGCAGGGCACGTTCTTCAGGTCACCGCCGATCGCGAGCGCGGGCCGGACCGGGACCGGCAGCCGCAAGGCGCGCGGGACGTAGCCGCGCGAGCGGCGCAGCACCTGTTCGGTGCCGTCGGGGCGGACCCGCAGCAGGGAGTCGTCGCAGGGCGCGGCGATGGGCCGGTCGTGGGCGAGCCAGGCGTCGGCGAGCCCCGCGAGCCGGGTGAGGGCCTCGGTGTCGCCGGTGACGATGGGTTCGCCGGAGCGGTTGCCGCTGGTCATGACCAACACGCGGGGGCCCGGCGGGTCGCCGGGCAGTCCGAACAGCAGGGTGTGCACGGGGGTGTAGGGCAGCATGATCCCGAGGTGCGGGCTGCCCGGACAGACCTGCGCGGCCAGTTCCCCCGCCGGGGTGCGGCGGCGCACCAGCACGATGGGGCGGCCGGGCCCGGTCAGCGCGGCGCGCTCGGCGGGGGTCAGGACCGCGAGGCTCTCGGCGACCGACAGGTCGGCGCACATCACGGCGAACGCCTTGCCGCCGCGCTCCTTGCGGCCGCGCAGCCTGGCGACGGCCTCCGGGTCGGTGGCGTCGCAGGCCAGGTGGTAGCCGCCGAGTCCCTTGACGGCTACGATCCGTCCGGCGGCGAGCAGCTCCCGTGCCGCCGCGAGGGCGTCCGCGTCCCGCGCCGGGCGCACACCGGGGCCGGTCAGGACGAGCCGCGGGCCGCAGCGGGGGCAGGCGACGGGCTGGGCGTGGAAGCGCCGGTCGGCGGGATCGCCGTACTCGCGGGCGCAGTCCGGGCACATCGGGAAGCCGCTCATGGTGGTCGCCGCCCGGTCGTACGGCATGCCGGTGGCGATGGTGAAGCGGGGACCGCAGTGGGTGCAGGTGACGAACGGGTGCCGGTGTCTTCGGTCCGCCGGGTCGGCGAGTTCGCGCAGGCAGTCGGCGCAGGTCGCGGTGTCGGGCGGGAGCTGGGCGCGGCCGGCCGCCCGCTCGGTGGTGCGGATCGCGAAGGGTCCGGCGGCGCCCGTGGGGGGCAGGTCCTCGTGGGCGACGCGGGTCACCGTGGCCAGCGGCGGCGGCCGGTGGGGCAGCAGCGCGCAGAACCGGTCCACCTCCGCCACCGGGCCCTCGACCTCGATCAGCACGCCGTCGCCGGTGTTGCCGACGAACCCGGCCAGGCCCGTCTCGGCGGCCAGGCGGTGCACGTACGGCCGGAAGCCCACCCCCTGCACGGTGCCGTGCACGGTGAGCCGGCGGCGGACCGGGCCGGTCGCGGGAGCGGTCATGCGACGGGCGCGGACTCGGTGTGGGGGTGGTGGTGTCCGTGCGGATGCGGGGCGAGGGGCGGCCGGTGCGCGGGGGCGCCGTGCCGGGCGGCGAGCGCGTGGTCGAGGAGGGTGCCGACGCCGTCCCCGGTGCGGGCGCAGGACCGTACCATTTGCACGCCCGGATTGACCCGCTGCACGTTCGCCCGGAAGGCGCTCTCGTCGAAGCCGGCGGCCTCGGCGAGGTCGGTCTTGGTGATGACGACGACGTGGGCGGAGCCGAAGGCGGTCGGATACTTCAGCGGTTTGTCCTCGCCCTCGGTGACCGCCATCAGCACGATCCGCAGGGTCTCGCCGAGGTCGTAGGAGGCCGGGCAGACGAGGTTGCCGACGTTCTCCACGAACAGCACCGAGGTGTCCTCGGGCAGCCAGCCGGTGAGCCGCTCGCGTACCTGGCGGGCCTCCAGGTGGCAGAGTCCGTCGGTGAGGACCTGTTGGACCGGGGCGCCGGAGCGGGCGAGCCGGGTGGCGTCGTTCTCGGTGGCCAGGTCGGCGGTGAGCGCGGCCACGGGCACGCCCCGCGCGACCGCGTCGGCGAGCATCCGGCCGAGGAGTTCGGTCTTGCCGCTCCCCGGACTGGAGAGCAGGTTGACGACGGCCACCCCCCGCCCCGCCAGTTCCTCGCGCAGGCGCGCGGCGAGGTCGTCGTTCTTCGCCAGGACGGCCTGTCGGACGTCGGACCGGCACATGGGCGCTGCTCCTCGGGTCGGGTGGCTGGGCCCCCGAGGCCGCGTCCCGCGCGGCCTCGGGGTGTCACCGATCTTCGGCCGTCGCGGGCGCGTGGGCGGGCAGCGCAGCCGGGTGGACCGGGCCGTTTTCCATCGAGCGGCCCAATGAGGCGGCCGGTGCGTCCGGGTCGGCCAGCAACAGCGGGACGAGCCGGTGCAGCGCGGTGACGGCGGGCTCGACGGCGCCGCGCACGGGCGCGCTGAGTCCCGGCAGGATGTCCTCGTCCCCGGCGGGCAGCACCTCGGGTTCACAGGCCAGCACGAGGACGCGGGGCAGCGGCTCCTCGCCCAGGTGGGTGGCCAGGGCCAGCACCTTCGCGGGATCCATGCCGTGCGCCTCCGGCGGGACGGTGCCGTCGGGGGGTTCGGCCTCGATCAGGGACAGCGTGCCGGGCCGCCGCCCGCGCCGGGCGGCGTCCACGAGGACGGCGGTCCGGCACCCGCCGAGCAGGTCGTAGGCGAGGTCCAGGCCGCGGATGCCGTAGTCCCGCACCCGCGCCCCGGCGGGCAGGGGGTGCTGTTCGAGGGCGCGGATCACCTCGGGTCCGAAGGCGTCGTCGGCGAGGAAGATGTTGCCGACACCGGCGACGAGCAGGGGTGCGGTCATCGGGCGACCCCCGCGTCGGTGCCGCCGGTCCGGCCGGTGCCGCCGGCTCGGCCGGTGTGCGGGCGGGCCGGGTCGGTCGGTGCGGCGAGCGGGCGGGGTGAGCCCGCCGGGGTCTTGCGGACGAAGGCCGCCCGCAGGGCGTGGTACGGGGCGTGCGGGTCGAAGAACAGGGCGTGCATCCGGGTCAGTTCGGCCCGCCGGTACTCCGCGAGGGGCCGGTGCCGTTCGTCGGCGGCGCGGGCGGACGCCTTCGCGGCGATACGGCGGTCAAGGCCGGGGTCGGCGGCGAGGGTGGCCGCGAGCCGCCGCACCGCCGGGGCGAACGCGCCGGGCGCGGCCGGTACGAGCCGGTCCACCAGCCCGAGCCGTTCGGCGCGCGCGGCGCTCACCGGCAGCGCCTCCCCGGTCATCCGGCGGGCCTCGTCCGCGCCGACCCGGCGGGGCAGGGTGTACGTCCAGAACTCGGAGCCGTACAGGCCCATGCGCCGGTAGTGCGGGTTGAGGACCGTGCCGGTGCGGCACCACACCTGGTCGGCGGCGAGGGCGAGCATGGCGCCGCCCGCGGCCGCGTTGCCGGCGAGCGCGGCCACCACCAGCCGGTCGGTGGTCCGCAGCACCGCCTCCACCAGGTCGTCCATGGCGTGCAGGTTGACCCAGGACTCGCGGCCGGGATCCGGGGCGGCCTCGATGACGTTCAGGTGGATGCCGTTGGAGAAGAAGTCGCGCGGCCCGCCGAGCACCAGGACGCGGGTGGGACGGGTGAGCGCGTGCTCGTAGGCCGCGAGCAGTCGGCGGCACTGGCCGGTGCTCATCGCGCCGCCGGGGAAGGAGAAGCTCAGCAGGCCGACGTCGCCGTGCTGCCGGTAGCGGATGTCGGTGTAGGTGCGCCGGGCCTCGGGCAGCTCCAACGGGGCGGGGATCTCCGGGAGTTCGAGGGCTTCGCGGGCTCCGAGGACGTCGGTCGCGGGACGGCGGAAGGGTGCCGGGTCGCCGGAGTTCCTGCGCGGGCGCAGTTCCGGGATCCAGACCGCGCCGTCCCGCGTGGCCCGGCAGACCGCTCCCGCCCGCCGGGCCAGCAGCTCGCCGGGCCGGCCGCGCAGTTCGTCCTCCGGGTGGCCGCCGTGCAGGAACAGCTCCCGGCCGCGGAGTTCGTCGAGGACACCGGGCCGGGAGTCGGCGCCGCGCAGTTTGCGCAGCACCGTCTCGGTGTCGTCGCGCGCCCAGTCGATGCGCCGCCGCTCCTGGCGGAAGGGGTCCCGCCAGACCACGTCGATCGACGGGTCGCTCTGCGGGCGGGGCTTGAAGCCGCCCTCCGCGTGCCGGCGTACGGCCGTGAGGACGGCGGCGACGGCGGCGTCGGCGACCTCGTTGCGGTACAGGTCGCTCTTGCCGACGGGCGCGACGCGGAACGGCTCGGCGGCCCAGACGGGCCCCGCGTCCATGCCGGACTCGGCCTGCAGCACGGTCACGCCCCACTCCCCGGACTCCCCGGCGACGGCCCAGTCCAGCGCGGCGGGGCCCCGGTCGCCGGGCGGTCCGGGGTGCACGATCAGACAGGTGTGCTCCCGCCACACGTCCTCCGGCAGGGCGGTGGTGAGCATCGGGGCGATGACGAGGTCCGGGCGCGACTCCCGTACGGCGGCCCGCACCGGCTCCTCGCCCTGCGCCGCCAGGACGGCGTCCACGCGGTGTCCCCGGTCGGAGAGTTCGGCGTACAGGCGCTGGCAGAGGCTGTTGAACGCGCTGGCCACGAGCAGGATGTCCATGAGGCGGCATGCTCGCCCCCGCGCCCCGCCCCAGCGAAGGACCGCCACGGGTTTTCACTCCTGCCGACGGATGCCCTTGCGCCATCCGGACCGCGCGTGTCCGCGCCGTGTCGCCCCGCCCCCTTAGGGAACCCGGTCCCTGCTCCCGGCGGAACCGAACGGCTATGGAGGTCCCATGACGACGCAGGCCGCAGCAGGCTACGACGAGCGGGGCGAGGTGCCGCTCACCGGCTACGCCGCCCTCGCCTCGGTGTTCGCGGCGGGCACCGGCACCTTCGCGCTGCTCGCCCGGCGGCGGGGGGTACGGCTGCCCGAGCAGGTGCCGCCGTGGGACGTCGTGCTGCTCGGCACCGCGGCTTACAAGGCGTCCCGGATGCTGGCCAGGGACAAGGTCACCAGTTTCGTGCGGGCGCCGTTCACGCGGCGGACCGGCGAGGGCGAGGCGAACGAGGTCCTGGACGAGCCGCGCGGCCAGGGTGTCCGGCGGGCGGTCGGCGACCTGCTCGCCTGCCCGTTCTGCGTCTCCGCCTGGGCCGCCGGGGCACTGGTGTGCTCGTACGCCGCCGCGCCCCGGTTCACCCGGCTGGCCTGCGGCGGCTTCGGCGCGCTGACCGTGGCGGACTGGCTCCAGTACGCGTGGACGTGGACGCAGCGGACCGCGCAGGACTGAGCGGCACCACGCGGCGGACGACCGGCAGGGCCGGGCTCCCTGCCTGCCGGCCGTCCTCCCCCGACGGCCGTCATTCCTCGTCGGGCGCCGGGATCAGTTCTATGTCGAGCACGCCCTCGTCCTGGAACAGCTCCGAGGTCAGCCGGGCCGGGTCCCGAGTGCCCTCCAGTTCGAGGAGGACGCGGGCGGCGTCGTCCGTGCGGCCGGGCAGCCGTTCGACCTTGACCTGCACGATGCGGAAGCCGAGCCGGGTGCAGGTCTGCATCAGCCGGGGCAGCAGCGCGGAGCCGGTGCGGTAGGTCAGCCGGGCCTCGAAGGCGGTGGAGGTCGTGCCGGGGACCAGCCGGCCGGAGAAGTAGGAGTAGCCGCGCACCACCAGGAAGTGCAGGGCCGTCACCGCCAGCGCGAGCACGGGCAGCCCGCCCCCGCAGGCCATGCCGACGGCGCAGGTCAGCCAGACGGTGGCGGCGGTCGTCAGGCCCCGTACCGCGTCCCGTCGTACGAAGATCAGGCCGCCGCCGATGAAGCCGATACCGGAGACGATCTGGGCCGCGACGCGGGAGGGGTCGAAGGAGACGTTCTCCAGGCCCAGTACCGCGGTGAAGCCGTGCTGGGACACTTCCATCATCAGCGCGCTGGCGATGCCGACCAGCGTGTGGGTGCGCAGGCCCGCGCTTTTCTGCTGGGCGGCGCGCTCCCAGCCGATCAGGGTCGACAGCACCAGGGCGAGCCCCAGCTCGGCCAGCTGCCGGGGCCCCTGGCCGTTGTGTATGTCCCACAGCGGTGCCGCCAGCCACACTCCCGCCATGCACACCTCGCATGTCTCGCGTTCGATTCGTCCTGCCGCTGGCGCCTACCCCCGAGGTGGTCTCCTGACGCTACCGGGACGGCCCCGGCCGCGCCCCTCGGCATTCGGCCGTCGACGTGGGTACCCGGCCGGGGCGGGCGCGTTCCGGCGGGGCTCGTGAGACGCCGGGACGCGGCGGAACCCGAGGAAGGGGACGGACGCATGCGGCACGACGAGATGATCGGGAAGGTGCAGGCGCTCGCCCGGATGCCCGACCGGGGCTCCGCCGAGCGGGCGGCGCACGCGGTCGTGACGACGCTGTCGGAACGGCTGCCGTCCGGGCTGGCCCGGCATGTGGCCGCCCAGTTGCCGCCCGACATGGCGGACGCGATGCGGCGGGCGGCGGACGCGGACACGACGTCCGCGCGGGAAGGAGAGCCGGGCGACCCGCGTGCGGACGGCTCCGGCGCCGCGGGCGAGCGGTTCGGGCTGACCGTCTTCGCCGGACGCATCGCCGACCGCGCGGGCACCGACGAGGACACCGCGCTGCGGGACGCCGCCGCCGTACTGGAGGTCCTGGACGCCGCGCTGGCCCCGGAACTGACCGAGCGGATGGCGGACGCGCTGCCGGCGGACATCCGGGAGCTGCTGCCGGTGGAGCGGGCGAAGGAGGGGCTGGAGGGGGAGCGCTGACGGGAGCGGGCGGCGGTACGGTCACGGATGGCGATCCGTGTGCGTGCGCGCAGGCAGGGCATACGTAGCAGCGACCGTCCGCCGCCCCGCCCGGAAAGGTGCTCGATGGCCTTCTTCGCCCTCTCCCGGCAGCAGCCGCTGACCCTGCTCTCCGCCACCGACCTGGCCGCGGCGCACGACCGGCTGGTGGAGCGGAACCGGCAGCTGGAGCAGGCGGTGACCTCGCACGCGGTGATCGACCAGGCCATCGGAGCCCTCGTCGTCCTCGGCCGCATGACGCCGCAGGAGGCGTGGCGGGCGCTGCGCGACGTGTCCCAGCGCACCAACATCAAGGTGCGTGCGATCGCCGGACACGTCCTCGACCACGCACGGGGCGGTGCGCTCCCCGAGGCGGTCCGCGCCGAACTCGCCGCCGCCGTCGCCCGCCACCGCGCGGACTCCGCTCCGGAGCGGGTCAGCGACGTCCGGGCCTGACCCGGCGGCGCCGGCGCACGCGAGCGGCACGGGGCTTGGACGGACGGGTCACCCATCGGTCCTCGACCTGATCGAGCCCGAACAGCAGCAGACTGAGCACGGGGAGCAGCAGAACCGCGACGGTGATCACTGGAGGTAGCCCCCTCCTGGCCGACGACACCCCGCGAGTGCCCCGGTACCGACCCGCCCACCGGGGAGAGTTGTGGAGGTCCCGTGACCGCCACCGCACCGGGGCCGCGTGGCCCACGTCCACTGTCACATCACTCGCCTCCTGTCACATCTCCAGGCGGACGCGCGTCATCTCCGTGGTGTCACGTTCGCGGGCGGGGGGTGACCCGTGTGCGGGCGTTGGGCGGGCCGGGTGGGTGGGGCTGTGCTTACGGTGCCTCCAGGAGCGTGCGACGGGAGCGATGGTGGGCGATGCGCGGCGGCGGGCGGCCGGGCCGGGGGGAGGCGGGCGCCGGGCGGGGCTCGGCAGCCGGCCCGCGTACTCGGTGCGGCTCGGGGCCTCCCCGCGCCCCGAGCCGCTGGAGCCGGTGGCCGAACGCACCGTGCCCTGGCTGCGCGTCGCCGCGGCCTACTCCTGGCGGCTCATCCTCGTCGGCGTCGTCGTCTACGGCGTCTTCAGCGTCCTCGGCAGCTTCCAGCTGATCGCCGGCGCCCTGTTCCTGGCGCTGGTCGTCACCTCGGTGCTGCGCCCGCTGGCCGACCTGCTGGACCGGCTCCTGCCGCGTCCGCTGGCCGTCGCCGCCGCGCTGGTGGGCAGCCTGCTGGTGTTCCTCGCGCTGCTCGCGCTGGTGGGCAATGCGGTGGCGGGCGAGTCGCCGCGGCTCGCGGGCGAGTTCAGCGGCGGTGTACACCGGATCGAGGAGTGGCTGCAACGGCCGCCGTTCCGGCTGAGCCCCGGCCGGCTCTCCGCGCTCGAACGCCAGGTGACGAACTACCTCGCCGCGCACCGCTCGAACCTGCTGAGCAGCGCCGTCAGCGGTCTCGGCCGGGTGGTGGAGCTGGTGACGGGCGGGGCGCTCGCGCTGTTCGCCTCGGTGTTCTTCATCCACTCCGGGGAGCGGCTGTGGTCCTGGGCGCGCGAGGAGCTGCTGCCGGCCGGGGCGCGCACGGCGTGGGACCGGGCGGGGCAGGCGGCCTGGCGGACCTTCGCCGGGTACACACGCGGCATCATCATCGTGGCCGCCACCAACGCCGTGCTGGTGGGGGTGGCGCTGCTGTTGCTGCGGGTGCCGCTGGCGCTGCCGCTGACCCTGCTGGAGTTCTTCGCCGCGTTCGTGCCGCTGGTGGGCTCGCCGGTGGCGCTGGCGGTCGCCACGGTGGTCGCGCTGGCCGGGCGGGGGCCGCTCACGGCGCTGGCCGTGCTGGCGCTGATCGTGGTGATCGGCCAGCTGGAGGGGCATGTGCTGCACCCCGTGGTGATGAGCTGGGCGGTCCGGCTGCATCCGCTGGTCGTCGCCGTGTCCGTGCTCGCGGGCAGCATCGTGGCGGGGGTGATCGGCGCGATCGTCGCGGTTCCGCTGGTCTCGGTGGTGTGGGCGGTACTGCGGGCGCTGCGGGCCGTACCGCCGTAAGGAGCCGCCGGGGCGGATCGGTGGGCCGGGCCGTGATCGAACAGGGGATCACTTGTTCCCTCGAACAGGTGGGCGTCGTTCATCAGACCGCCTCGACTACGCCGACCGGGTGATACTTACGTTGTGCGAGTGACGGGCTGCAGACCGTATTCGAGCACGGGTCCCACTCAGAGATACAGCGCAAGGAGCAGCACGACCATGAACATCCTCACGAACGTCCTCGCCGGCCTCGTCCACCTCGTCGGATGGCTGGTCTGACGCCGAGGGCCAGGTGAAGCAGAGCGGCGCCGTCTCCCCGTCCCAGGGAGGCGGCGCCGCCGTCGTGCCGCCGGGCGGGCTCAGCGCAGGGCCGCCGCCACCAGCGCGGCGATCTCCGCCTGCGGGACGCCGCCGCCGTTGACCAGCCGGTCGAAGACGAGCCCGTCGATGCAGAGCAGCAGCCAGACCGTCCGTTCCTGCGCGTCCGCCACGCCCTGCGCCGCGAGGAAGTCGCACACGGAGCGCCGCGCCCGGTTCTCGCGCGGCACGAGGATCTCGCGCAGCACGGGATCGTGGACGCTCTCGACGGCACAGGCATAGCGCGCGAGCGTGCGCCGCCGCCCGTCCCCGGTGAGCCGCGCGTGGCTCAACTCGCCTATACGAGCGACCAGTTCAGCGGCGGACCGGGGTGCCGGCAGCCGCTCCCCCATCCGCTCCAGCTCCGCCTGGTCGAGCGCCACCAGCCGCCGTACCAGCGCGGCGAGCAGGGCCTGGCGGGTGCGGTAGTAGGCGGAGGTGGTGCCGGCGGGCAGGCCGGCCGCGCGGTCGACGGCGCGATGCGTCAGGCCCCGGACACCGGTGTCGGCGAGCACGGTGATGGCCGTGTCGGCGAGGAGAGTACGTCGGTCAGTGGACACCCCTTCTTTCTACACCCCGCCTTCTACAACTGTAGAACCACGCGGTACGGTCTTCTACAGCTGTAGAAACGCCAAGGCGAAGGGGGCCCGGCATGGGCGACACGGCGGTGGTGGTCGGGGGCGGCATCGGCGGGCTGGCGGCGGCCGTCGGGCTGTGCCGGATCGGCTGGCGGGTGCGGGTCGTGGAGCGGGCGGCGGTGCTGGACGACGCGGGCGCGGCCATCTCGCTGCACGCCAACGGGCTGCGGGCGCTGGACGCGCTCGGCGCCGGAGCGGCGGTGCGGGCGGCGGCGCACCCGCAGTACACCGGGGGCACCCGCACCCCCTCGGGCCGCTGGCTCGCGCACATGGACGGCCGGGCGCTGGAGCGGGCGCTGGGCACGCCGATCGCCGGCATCCGGCGCTCGGTCCTGCACCGGCTGCTGCGCGCCCGGCTGCCGGAAGACTGCCTGCGCACCGGCGCGACCGTGGCCACGCTGTTCCGCTCCGACCCCGCCACGGTGGGCGTGCAGCTCCCGGACGGCGTCATGGCGGCGGACCTCGTGGTCGCCGCGGACGGGGTGAACAGCCGGCTGCGCGCCGAGCTGTTCCCCGACCACCCCGGCCCCGCCTACAGCGGCTCCACCGTGCTGCGGGCCGTCACCCGGCACCCGCTGGCCCTGCCCGCCGACTTCGAGCTGACCTGGGGCGCCGGCGCGGAGTTCGGGCACATCCGCCTCGCGGACGGCCACGCCGAGTGGCACGCGGTACTCAACTCGCCGCCCGGCGTCCGGCACGCGGACCCGCTCGGCATGCTGCGGCGCCGCTTCGCCCACTGGCACGAGCCGGTCGGCACCCTGCTGGCGGCGACCCGGACCGAGGACGTGCTGCACCATGACATCACCGAACTCGCCACTCCCCTGCCCTCGTTCGTCTCCGGCCGGGTCGCCCTGCTCGGCGACGCGGCGCACGCGATGACCCCGAACCTGGGGCAGGGCGCCTGCCAGGCTCTGGAGGACGCGGCGTGCCTGGCCGCCGCGCTCGCGGACGCCCCCTCGATCCCCGCGGCGCTGGCCCGGTACGACGCCGAGCGCCGGCCCCGCGCCCAGGCGGTCGCCCGCGCCGCCCGCCAGGCGGGCCGGATGGGCCAGCAGCTCTCCCACCCGCTGCCCGTCGCCCTGCGCAACACCGCCCTGCGGCTCGTCCCGGCCAGGGCGGCCATGCGGACCATCCTGCGCCATGCCGACTGGACCCCGCCGACGATCCCGGCGGGGCATCACACGCCGTGACGCCGTCCACACCCGACGCCGGCCGCCCCGTCCGGGCGTGCGCCGTGATCCCGGTCCCGCCGCGCGGCCGTTCACGGCGGTCGCGCCCGTTACCCGACCCTCCGCGTCATGGCGCCGAAGCCGTCGTGACATCCGGCACATCGCCCCGCCAAACACGCCCTTCCGTCGAGGAGGCATGCGTAGGCCCCGACCCGCTGGTCACCCGGTGGCCTATGCGAAATGGGCGTTCTGAGCAGGCCGTACGACGGGTGGTGGGCGCGGTCCGGCTCGATCTGTCGGCCGCGGCGGGGAGTCTGCGCCGGGCCTGTGCCCGGCCCGGCCGGGAGCGTGATCTGGCCGCGCAGGCACTGAAGGCGGCGCTGGCCGCGTGGCTGACCTGGCTGATCGCGGGCTGGTGGCTGCACGCGCCGGTGGCGTTCGTGGCGCCCTGGGTCGCGGTGGTCCTGGTGGAGTCCACGGTCTACCGCTCCATCACGCACGGCCTCCAGCAGCTCGGGGCCATCACCGCGGGCACGATCGCGGCCACCGCCGTCGGCCTGGTGCTGCACAGCACCGCGGTGGCGATGGCGGTGGTGCTGCCGCTCGCGCTGCTGCTCGGACACTGGCGGCGCCTGGGCAACCAGGGCATCTACGCGGCGACCGGTGCCCTGTTCGTCCTCACCGACGGCGCCGTCACCGTGGCGACCTCCGCCGACCGGATCGCCGCGGCGGTCTTCGGCGCGGGAGTGGGCATCGCGGTGAACGCGCTGGTCCGCCCGCCGCTGTATCTGCGCGACACACGGGCGGTGCTGCGGGACGCGACCGAGGAGGCGCACGACATCCTGCACACGGTGGGCGACGGGCTGGCCTCCGGGCACTGGGACGCCGAGGAGGCGGGCGCCTGGCACGAGCGGGCGCTGCGGCTGCACCGGCACGTGGACGAGGCCCGTTCGGCGGTCGACCGGAGCCGCGAGAGCCTGCGCGGCAACCTGCGCCGCCGCGGGGCCGTACCGCCGCCCGGCAAGGGCTACGACGACGCCATCACGGTGCTGGACTACGCGGCCGTGCACATCGCCGGGGTGACCCGCACGGTCCTGGAGGTGGCCGCCGAGGACCGGGCCGCACCCCGGCCGCACCCCGGCCTCGCCCGCAGCTACGCGCGGTTCCTGTGCCGTACCGCCCGCGCCCTGCGTCTGTACAGCCGCAGCCGCTTCGACTCCCCCCGCGAGGACGAGCTGCGCGCCGAGGTGACCGGCCTGCGCGCCGCCCTCGACAGCCTCCGCGGGGAGCTGGCCCGGTCCGCCACGGGTCACCCGGACGACCTCGCCACCTACGGCACGCTCCTCGCCCAGGCCAACCGGCTCACCGACCACCTCCTGGCCTCCACCGGATGAGCGCCGTCACGCGTCCGCGGCCCGCACCACCCCGAACTCGGCGTCCCCCACCGTGAGTACGCCGTCGCCGACCGGGCGGCACCGCACTCCCCCGCCGCCGCGCAGCGCCCGCTGGGCGCCGGGCCCGAGGGTGGCGTCCATCCAGGCGCAGGGCCGCGCCGGGCGGCGCACCTCCAGCTCCACCGGTCCGGTGCCGCAGTCGAGGAAGACGGTCGCGCCGATGTGGGCGTCGATGTCCACGCCGCGCAGCAGGACATTGCGCCGGGTGAGCAGCAGGCCCGCCCGCGGCGACCCGCTGCGCGGCAGCCGTTCGGCGGCCATCAGGGTGATCGAGGCGTCCCGGTGGGCGGGGCGGTTGAAGTAGCGGTCGCCCTCGATGCCGAGCCCGGCGCGCACCCGGACGCTCTCCACCAGTTCGCCGGGCGGCAGCTCGGGCAGGCCGTCGCCCGGCCGGCCGGCCAGCCGGTGCACCGGGGAGACCAGCAGCTGGAGTATCTCGACGCGCGCCACGCCACGAGCCTACCCGGCGCCCCCGCGCGGTCGGAGCGTCCCGGCAGGCGCGGGGCGCGGTCGGCCCGATGCCCGGTCAGCCGGAGGCGAAGGTCTTCAGCTGCTTCTCGCTGCCGTTGAAGCGGTCGTGGTCGCCCACGGTCTTGCCGGTGGAGGTGTACTGCCACATCGTGTAGTACGCCCAGCCGGCCGGCAGGGTGCCCGCCGTCGAGGCGTATCGGGCGATCCACAGCGGGTTGGTCGCGCTGAATCCGCCGTAGTTGCCGGTGCACTCGGTCCACCAGTTGGTGGCGGTGTAGATCACGGCGGCGCGGCCGGTGCGGGCCTTGTAGCGGTTGAGGAAGTCGCGGATCCAGGCGACCATCTGGCTCTTGGTCTTGCCGTAGCAGTCACCGCCGTACGGGTTCCACTCGATGTCGAGTACGCCGGGCAGCGTCCTGCCGTCCGCCGACCAGCCGCCGCCGTGGTTCACGAAGTAGTCGGCCTGGGCGGCGCCGCCGGTGCTGTCCGGGGTGGCGAAGTGGTAGGCGCCGCGCACGATGCCGACGTCGTAGGAACCGTTGTACTGCTGGGTGAAGTAGGCGTTCTTGTACGAGGTTCCTTCCGTGGCCTTGGTGTACGCCCAGCGCACCCCACTGCCGTACAGGGTCGACCAGGCGACGTTGCGCTGGTAGCTGGAGACGTCCACGCCCTCGGTCAGACCGGTGCGGGAATCGGACAGCGAGTCGGCGGTGGGGCCGGTGGCGACACCGTCGTGGGCGAGGACGCCCATGCCCATATAGGCGCTGCCCCGCTCGGGGGTCGCGGCGCCGCTGTCGGGCACGGCCGCCGGGACGGACAAGGTGAGGAGGAGGCCGGTCAGCACGCCGGTGACGGTCAGGCGTGAGCGGCCGCGGGAAAGGGCTCTCGAGGTTCGCACGGCTTCCATCTGACCCGGCATCGGGCCGCACCGCACTCCGGGCGCCGCCCAACGAAGGCGGATGCGCGCGGGTTTGGGCCATCCGGGTGGCCGCCCGGCCGGTCGCGGGCACCCCGTGCGGGGCGATCGCGACCGGCCGGGGTCCGTCAGCCGTCGATGCGGTGCTGGGTCCAGAAGGAGGTCAGGTCCGTACTGGTGGCGGCCTGGGCCGCGGCCTTGAACTCGGCCGTGGTGGACACGCCGTACCAGTGCGCGCTCGCGTAGTCCTTCAGCAGCTTGGCCATGGCGGTGTCGCCGAGGACGCGCCGGAGGTCGTGCAGGGCGCACTTGCCGTAGCCGTAGACCACGGTGGAGTAGCGGGAGGAGTGCGCGTCCCAGTACGCCATCGAGTTGGTGATCTTCTCCGCGCTGGAGGCCCAGGAGACGCTGTTCCAGCAGTTGGCTCCGGTGATGCCCTGCGCGAGGTCGGTCGAGTAGTCCGCGAACGCCTCGTCCAGCCAGGGGTTGTTGTACTCGTCGTCGCCGACGATGCCGTACCACCACTGGTGGGCGATCTCATGGGTGAGCGCGGTGCTGCTGACCAGGTCGAGGACGAATCCGGGGTACTCCATTCCGCCGAACCAGTAGTTGTTGTCGAGGACCGCGTCGAGTTCGCCGTACGGGTAGGCGCCGAAGCGGCCGGCGTGGGTGTCGACGGCGGACTTGGCGGTGCTGAGCATCGACTGGGCACTGGCGGAGCTGATGCCGGACACCGAGTAGACGTTCACGGCGACCCCGGCCGGTGAGGTGCCGGATATCTTGCTGAAGGGCCCGGCGGCCCAGGCGAAGTCGCGGACCTTGGCGGCGGTGGCCGTGGTGACGGTACGACCGCTCGTGCCGGGGGTGTCGGTGGAGGTGCCGGCGGCCGGGACCAGCAGGGTGCTCGGGTGGTCGAGGGTGACCTTGAAGTCGGCGGCGAGCGAGTAGAAGGCCTCGCCGTTGTCCGTGTAGGGGTCCAGGTGCCAGCCCGCGCCGTCGCGGATCGCGAGGACGGGCAGGGCGTTGCCGATGAAGCTGTACGCGCCGTCGTGGCCGAAGCGGTCGGCGCCGCTGGGCACGGTGATGCCGAGGTCGAAGCCGATGGTGGCGCTCTGTCCCTGGGCGAGCGGGGCGGGCAGGGTGATCTTCAGCGCGGTGCAGGCCACGGACAGGTCGCCCGCGGTGCCGCCGGTGACGTTGCCGACCGTGATCGGCATCGCGGAGCAGCTGCCGTGGTAGTTGTCCCACAGCCGCAGATAGACCTCGCCGAGCGCGGTGGCGGAGGCGTTGGTGAAGGTCACGCTCTCGTGCCCGGTCCAGGAGGTGCCGGTGCTGTCGCTGCTGAGGCTCACCGTGTAGCCGGGCGCGGCGGGGGTGCGGGTGGTGTCGGTGGCCGGGGGCGCGCTGCCGCCGGAGGTGTCGAGGGCGACGTCGTCCAGCACGAAGCTGGTCTGGAGGCTGGAGTCCTCGGTGCCGCTGAAGGACAGGTTCACCGTCTGCCCGGCGAAGGACGACACGTCGAACGACTTCCGCACGTAGCCGGTGTTCTTGTCGAGATTGGACCAGGTGCCCAGCGTGGTGCCGCCGATCTTGGCGGTCAGCTTGTCGTAGGCGGTGCTCGTGGTCGTCTCGGCGGTGTCGATGTGCAGGTAGAAGCTGAGGGTGGCGGTGCCGCAGCCGCCGGGGATGGTGACGCTCTGGCCGAGGCTGTCGGTACGGCTCTTGCCGGTGCCGTCCAGCCAGGCGTACGAGCTTCCGCCGTGCGGGCTCTGCCCGGTACGGCTGGTGATGAGGGTGGACGCGGACGGGGTCCACGCCGGGCTGCCGTTCTCGAAGCCGCCGTCGGTGACCACCTGGGCGGCGGTGCAGTCGGCGGGGGCGGCCGGGGGCGCGGTGTGCGCGGCGGCGGGTACGGCGGGGAGGAAGAAGGCGGCCAGCGCGGCGGCGGTGAGCGCGGCAGCGCCTGCGGCCTTGTGGGGGGTGGGTCTCACACGCTACTCCTTTGCGGCGGCCGGGGTCCCGGCCTGCTCGACGGCCGGCCGGCGGGGTTGCGCCGGGGCGGCCGCGTACGGGGCTTGCGCGAGCGCTGTGCTGAAGAACCGGTGGAACCGGCCGCCTCCCGCTGGGGCCGGGCGGCGACTGCCGAAAGAGTGCCAGATTTGACCCGTGCATGCCAGACGGCGCGGTCGGCTCCGCCCATCCGGCGGGCCAGGCCCCGGCCACCGCGGGCACCGCCCGCCTCGGGAGGCGCGGTCCGTGGCCCGCCGCACGGCAGGCGGTGTCCGAGTGGTGAGGCCGGGTCAGGCCGCGCGCACCGTCAGCAGCACCGCGCGCAGACGGTCGCCCGAGGGGGCGGGCCAGCCGGTGGCCACGTGGCCGAGGGAGGGCGCCGCCGGGACCGGCGGGTTGGTGTCGCTCGGGGTGAGGACGCGGTGCAGGTGCAGGACCGTGCCGTGCGGAGTGGGCAGACGGGTGCCGTCCGCGTCGTCGACCGGGGCCGGGGTGAAGGCGGCCGGGGTGAGCGGGGCGCCCGTGTAGGCGTGGGTCACCTCGTGGTCCGGGAAGTCGGTGATGCTCTGCGCCATCGCCTGCGTGCCGCCCTCCATGAGCCGCAGCAGTTCGGTCACCAGCACCGGGTCGCACAGGCCGTCGTACGCCCAGCGCCTGCCCAGGACGCCGTGCTCCATCGTGCCGACGAGGGCGTGCTCGGCGCCCTCCAGCGGCGCGCCCCGATAGCTCAACGGCATGAGGTACGCGGTCCGTTCGGGGCTGCTGGTGTCGGTGACGATCATGATCTCGATGCCCACCTCGCCCTCGGGGTCGTCCAGCCGGAAGCCGCCGGTCTTCTCCAGGACCGGGGTGCCGGGACCGCCGCGGTACCAGGGGCGGGAGGGCAGCCACCCGGCGAGCAGTTCGACCTTGGACGGGATGAGAGTCGTGTGGTGGATGACGGCCATGGCGGTGCGGTCTCCCGGTGGTGAGCGTGCGGAACGCCCTCAGCCTCGCACACCGTCCGTGAAGTCCAGCGCGGGGCTCAACGACGCCCAGGGATTGGGCCCTTCGCCGGTCACCGGCCCGCAGACCCCGGCTCCCCGCTCCCGCGCGGTGCGCACCGCGAGCGGCACCAGGGCGGCGGGGACGCCGTACACCAGGTGGCAGATCCGGTCGGCCGGGTGCCGCGCCGCCCAGGCCGGCCGGGTGAACGCGGAGACGTACGTCGACCAGTGTCCCTCGAACGTGACGGTGAGATCGGCGAGCCGGGCGTACCCCGGCGCCGGATGGACGCCGGGATTGAGCACCACGGTCCCGGCGCCGAGCCGCCGCAGCCCCCGGACCAGGCGGCGGCAGCCGGGCAGGCCCTCGGGCGTCGCGGTGACCCGGTCGAGGAAGCAGCCGTGGGTCCCGTACCACAGCCGGTGCCGGCGCACGTCCTCGGCGATCGCGGCCCGGTCCCGCATCCCGTAGTCGGTGTCGACGTAGCCGAGCAGCCGGGCGCCCGCCGCGCGCAGCGCCCGAGCCGCCGCCGTGTAGGCGGGGTCGGGCGCGGCGCCGGGCCCGCTCGCGGGGTTGAGGACGACCGCACGGGTGCGGGCGGCCGCCGTGATCAGCCGGTGCCAGGCGCCCGGATCCTGCGCCGGGTGCACGTACAGCGGGACCAGCAGGCTCACGGCGCCGCCCACAGCGCGGCGAGCGCGTCGTCCAGGCCGTGCGCCGGGCGCCAGCCCAGGGCGCGTGCGGCGGCGGCGATGTCCGAGCACTGCCAGGACACCCGGCCGGAGCGCGCAGAGCCGTCCCCGTCCTCCGCCAACCCCCCTTGGAACCCGGCCAGTTCGGCCAGCCGGTGCACCAGGTCGCGCACCGGTACGGCCCCGCCGCCGCCGATGTTGAGCACGGGCGGCAGGGGTCCGGGCGCGGTCACGGCGAGGGCGACGGCTTCGGCGACATCGCGGGTGTCCACGAAGTCACGGTAGGCCGACAGGTCCCCGAGCCGCAGCACGGCACGGGGATCGGGGCCGGCCGTGCGCAGCAGCGCGGCCATCCGGCCGGGCAGGCTCGCCGCGGGCGCCCCCGGCCCCACCGGGTTGCCGATCCGCAGCACCACCGCGTCCACCCCCGCAGAGGTCACCGCGAGGGTGCCGGCGAGTTTGGTGGCGCCGTAGGGGGTGACGGGACAGGCGGGCGCCGACTCGGTGACCGCCGCGCACGGGGTGCCGGGGCCGTACTCGGCGGCGGAGCCGAGGTGGACCAGACGGGCGGCGGGGGCCGCCTCGCGCAGCGCGGCGCAGAGCGCGGCCGGCCCCCGCGCGTTGACCTCGGCGAGCGTCACCGGGTCGCCGCCGGTGGCACCCGCGCAGTTGACCACGGCGTCGGGCGCGGCCGCCGCCAGGGTCTTGGCCAGCCGCTCGGGCGGGTCGGCGGCGAGGTCGACGGCGTACCCGGCGCCGGTGCGGCCCCCGGTGAGCAGGTGCGCGCCGGGGAGGGCGCGTACCCGCTCGGTCACCCGGCGGCCCAGATATCCGGTACCGCCCAGGACGAGAATGCGCATGCGGGACTCAGGCTCCCTTGAGCAGCAGGGACTTGCGGCTGGTGAACTCGGCGTTGGCCCGGTCGTAGTCGTCGGGGCGGCCGATGTCCAGCCAGTAGCCGCCGAACTCATAGGCGTGCGGCGGGTTCTGGGCTCTGAGCAGGTCGAGGACGAGTTCGTCGAAGCCGAGCGGCAGGCCGGGGGTGTAGCCGTCGAGGGTGGCGCGGGAGAGGCCGTAGACGCCCATCGAGACCCGGTAGTCCATGCTGGGCTTCTCGGTGAAGGCGACGACCTTGCTGTGGTCGGTGGTGAGCACGCCGAAGTCGATGTGCACCTTGCGGGCGTAGGTGGCGATGGTGAGCGGGGCGCCGACGGCGCGGTGGCGGCACAGTACGTCCGCGTAGTCGAGGTCGGTGAGGACATCGCCGTTCATCACGAGGAAGTCCTCGGGCAGCCGGTCCTTCAGGTTGAGCAGGGGGCCCATGGTGCCGAGCGGGCTCTCCTCGGTGGCGTAGTCGACGCGCATGCCCCACTGCGAGCCGTCGCCGACGTAGGCGCGGATGATCTCGCCGAGGTGGCCTATGGCGAGGGTGCAGCGGGTGAAGCCGGCCGCGGACAGCTGGCGCAGCACGATCTCCAGGATGGCGTGCTGGTCGCCGATGGGCACGAGCGGTTTGGGCAGCGCGGTGGTGTAGGGCCGCAGCCGGACGCCCTTGCCTCCCGCCAGGATCACTGCGTGCATGGGGTGCCTCCTTCGAAGACGTCGTGACGTGCCGGACGGATCAGATGTTGTAGATGCCGGTCTTGTAGCGGGCCAGGTTGGCCGGGTCGCGGAAGAACTCCACGGTGTGCGCGAGGCCCTGTTCCAGGGTGTGCGCGGGGCTCCAGCCGGTGGCGGCGGTGAGCCGGGTCGCGTCGGCGACGAGCCGCATCACCTCGGAGTTCGCGGGCCGGACGCGCGCGGGGTCGGCGCGGACGTCGAGCGGGGTGTCCATGACCTTGCCGATCAGCGCGACCAGGTCGCCGACCGAGATCTCGGCGCCGGTACCGGCGTTGAAGGTGCGCCCGACGACCTGCCCGGCGGGGGCGCCGCCGACGGCGAGGAAGGCCCGCGCGGTGTCCTTGACGAACAGGAAGTCGCGGGTGGGCCGCAGATCGCCGAGGGTGATGGTGCGCTCTCCCGCGGCGACCTGCCCGATGACGGTGGGGATGACGGCCCGCATCGACTGGCGCGGTCCGAAGGTGTTGAACGGCCGCAGGGTGGCCACCGGGGTGCCGAAGCTGGCGTGGTAGCTGTCGGCGAGCCGGTCCCCGCCGGCCTTCGAAGCGGCGTACGGGGACTGGGTGTTGATGGGGTGGTCCTCGGTGATCGGGACGGTCCGCGCGGTGCCGTAGGTCTCGCTGGTGGAGGTGTGCACCAGGCGGGGCGTGCCGAGGGCGCGGACCGCTTCGAGCACGTTGAGGGTGCCGGTGACGTTGGTCTCCACATAGCTGTGGGGCGCCTGGTAGGAGTACGGGATCGCGATCAGGGCCGCCAAGTGGTAGGCCACGTCGGCTCCTTCGAGCAGGCCGCGCACGGAGCCGGGGTCGCGGACGTCGCCGAGGACGATCTCCACCTGGTCCAGGACGTCCGGGGCGAGGGCCTCCAGCCAGCCGTAGGAGGAGAAGGAGTTGTACTGGGCCATGGCGCGCACCCGGTGCCCTGAGGCGACCAGGGCCTCGGTGAGGTGGGAGCCGATGAAGCCCTCGGCTCCGGTGACGGCGGCGAGCGGTTGGGAGGTCAACTGGTTGGTCCTTCCAGTGAGTCGAGGAAGAAGGAGGTTCTGGTTCAGGCGTGCCGGGCCGGGCGGCCGAGCAGCCGCAGCGCGCACGCCAGAAGACACGGCACGGCGGCGGCGCAGGCGAGCGGCAGGGCGGCAGGGCCGGGTGGGAGGTGCAGTGCGGTGACCGCGCCGGCGGTGCCGGCGGCGGCCAGGCAGATCGCGGCGGGCGGCCAGGCGGTTCCGAACGCCTGGAGGAGCAGCGCGGTCCACAGGGTGGCCGCGAGCAGCAGCAGGGGGGCCGGCGGGGCGCCGGTGAGGTATGCGGCGGGCAGCAGCGGCAGCAGGTAGCCGAGCAGGCACAGGGCGAGGACGCCGGTGGAGCGCAGCAGGAAGCCGGCGGGGGTGGCGGTGGCGCGCAGGGCGGCGACCGACAGGCCGCGGTAACGGTAGAGCAGCCATTCGGCGGGGCCCATGCTGAGGGTCAGCACGATCACCGCGTAGGGCTCCCGGCGCCCTTCGAGCAGCACCAGCAGCCCGGCGGCCAGCCCGAACAGGCCGTAGGGCAGCGACCAGCGCAGCGGGGGCCGCCGGCCGCCGTCGGCGGCGGGCTCCCTGAGCAGGCGGCGCAGGGCGTGTGCGGTGACGGTGAGGGTGGCGAGCAGTGCGAGCAGGGGCAGGCCGAGGCGCAGCGCACTGCCGGGGTGCCACCGCAGCAGGCAGGCGGCGCCCGCGAGCAGCGGGCTCAGTGCGGCGAGCAGGGTCCTCTCCCGTGCCAGGACCAGCAGGACCCCCGCGGCGGCGAGGTAGAGCGACTGGGCGGCGACGGCGAGCAGGACCGGGCCGCCGCCGGTGAGCGGCGCGGCGAGGGCGGTGGCGAGTACGGCGCCCGCGGGCGCGCCGGCCGCCAGGGTGCGGGCGGCCTCGCGCGGTCCGGTGGCCTTGCGCAGGTGGGCGCGGTGGCCGAGCCCTTGGCCCCAGGCCCAGGAGACGAGGCCCGCGAGGATCAGCGCGGCGGCGTGCCGGCCGGGGTGCCACAGGGGTGCGGTGAGCGGGTAGGCGAGGCCCGGCAGGGCGAACAGCAGCCCGCGCAGCAGGCAGCGGACATGGTCGGGGCGCCAGGGGTCGGCGGCCGGTGCGGGCTCGGGGAAGGTGCGGGGCACCTGCTCGTAGAGGGCGGTGGCCAGCGAGAACAGGTTCGGGTGCCCGTACCGGTCCTTGATCGTCTCGGCGGTGAGTCCCTCGGCCTCCAGCAGGGCGGCGACCTCGTAGGGGTGAACGGCCGGGCCGACGCGGTCGGCGAGTTCGGCGGCCAGCAGGCTGACGGCCGCCTCGTCGGTGCCGTGGCCGGCCAGCCGCAGGGACAGGGTGCGGTCGTCGGGGCGGGCGAGCCGCAGGGCGAGGGTGTCCTGTTCGGCGCCGCCGGGTTCCAGGGCCATGGGTCCGCTCATCCGGCCAGACTCCCCGCGGCGGTCCGGTGTCCGGGCTCGCGCACCGGTGCGGACGGGGTGGTGAACTCATCTGCCTGGTAGGCGAGTTCGAGGTATATGGAGCGGAAGGTGTCGATGGTCTGCCGCAGGGTGAACTGCTCGATCACCCGTATCCGCGCGGCTTCCCCCATCGCCCGGCGCCGGTCGCCGTCGCCGAGCAGTTCCAGGGCGGCCGCGGCCATCCGCTCGGGGTCGCGCGGCGGTACGACGAGACCGGTGTCGCCCACCGCCTCGCGCACCCCGCCCACATCGGTGGAGACGGTGGCCCGGCCACAGGACATGGCCTCGATGAGGGTGAACGGAAAGCCCTCGCTGATGCTGGAGAGCATCACGACGTTCCCGGCCGCGTAGGCGTCCTTGATGTCCTCGACGCGGCCCTCGAAGGCGACGGCGTCGGCATGGCCCAGCTCGGCCGCCAGCGCGGCGCAGCGCTCCCGGTACGCCTCGCCGCCGCGGGGCGTGCCGCCGAACAGCCTCAGCCGGGCCTCGGGTATCCGGGCCCTGACGAGGGAGAACGCGCGTATGAGGGTCTCCAGGTCCTTGATCGGATCGACCCGGCCGGCCCAGCTCAGGGTGGGGGTGCCGGGTTCGGGTCCGGCGGGCGGGAAGGCGGCCGGGTCCACGCCGTTGTAGACGGTGCGGATGGCCTCCGGGTCGGCGCCGCCCTGCTCCTCCCAGAGCCGGTTGTAGCGGTTGCCTGGGGTGATCAGGGCGGCTTTGCGGTAGCTCTCCTCGGCGAGCAGCCGGAAGAAGCCGAGGACGAGAGCCTTCACCGGCCAGCGGTAGGGGGCGGTGCGGTAGCCGAGGTAGCGCTCGCGCAGGTAGACGCCGTGCTCGGTGAGCAGCAGCGGCACCCCGTGCCGGTCGAGGGCGGCGAGTCCGGGCAGTACGGCCACTCCCCCGCTGACCGCGTGGGCCACGCCGTGCCGGGGCGCGGGCGCGGCGAGCGGGCGCAGGGCGTGTTCCAGCAGGGCGGTGGCGGTGACCGCGTCGTGCAGGGTGGGGCGGGCCTCGCGCACGGCGAGCCCCGGCCGGTTCCACACGGCGGCGAGCAGGGCGATGGCCCGGTCGCCGCGCAGGAACGCGCTCAGCGCCCCGTCGGCGGCGGCTCGCGCCAGCAGGTACAGGGCGGGCGGGAACTGGTCCTCGGCGCGGGGGTCGAGGAGCGCGGTGAGGAAGCGTTCGTAGGCGGCGGTGAGCCGGGCGAGGGCGCGCCCGCGGGGCGGACGGCCCGCGGGCGGCTCACCCCACATGGGGACGGAGAGCACCTGCCGGACCTGGGCGGGCAGGTCCCAGACGACGGGTTCGCGTCCGGTGCCGGTGACGGCGACGACGTCGAAGTCCAGATCGGGCATGCCCTGGACGAGTTGGTCGCACCAGACGCTGACGCCGCCGTGGCTGTGCGGGTAGGTGCCTTCGGTGAGCAGGGTGACGTGCGCCGCGCCGGGGCGGCGCGCACCGTGGTGAACGTGCATCGATCGGGCTCCACGGCCTCAGTGGTGGGGTGGTCGTGCGCATCCCGGCCGCGTTGTGGCGGCCGGGATCCGGGGCCCGTCCGAGGGTGTCGGACGGGCCCTTGGGTCGGTGCGCGTTCAGTGCTTCGGGGAGTGGCCCACCTGGTGCCGCGGGGTGTACGGGATCTGCCGGTCGACGCCCTTGGGGAGCTTGGTGCGCGGGGCCGGTGCGGTGGCCGCGGGGTGGCTGTGGCCGTGGGTGCCCGGTGTGGCGGTGGCCGCGGTGGCGGGCAGGGTGAAGGTGAGAGGGGTGCCGGTGGCGGCGGTCCAGCCGGACAGCTCGCCGGCGTACGCGCTGCCGAAGGCACCGGTGCCCAGGGTGCTGCCGGTGGGCAGGGTGGCTTCGGTGTACGTGCCGCCGGGCGCCTGGACGGTGACCGTGTTGCCGATGCGGTAGGCGGTGACCTGACCGGCGTTGAGGGCACCGGCCCAGGCGGTGCGGCGCTGGAGTTCGGTGCCGATGTCCTTCATCCGCAGGTTCACCAGCGGGGTGTTGGCGGCGAACAGGCTGTGGTAGCCGTCGAGGACGCCGTCGAGTACCGGGTAGGCGATGCGGTCCTCGGCGAGGTTGGACTGGTGGATGAAGTGCGGCTTGGGGTCGTTGGAGAGCACATGGCCGAGGTCGATGCGGGTCTCCAGCGGCACGATGTAGTCCTGGTAGCCGGTGCCGGTGTCCAGCGGGGCGGGCATGCAGGTGGTGGTCGCGGGGTTGTCCTCGCACAGGCCGCTGCCGCCCTGGGCGCGGCTGGTGTAGAGCCAGTTGTACTCGTCGACCTCTTCGGAGGCGTGGCCCGCGTTGTAGAAGACGTTCATCGGGTAGCGGGCGACGGTGTTGGCGGGGCCGACCTGGCGCTGGCCGGGGTCGCGGGAGGCGTCCGCGCCCAGCCACTTGACGCCGCTGTCGGTGAGCGCCGGTGCCAGGTTGGGGTTGTCCTGGGGCTGCTGCGGCAGGATCAGCAGGCCGGAGTGTTCACCGGTCACCAATTCGCTGTTGTCGAGGGGGAGTCCGTTGGCCTCGCCCCAGACCCGGTTGTTGGCGATCTCGTCGTCGATGGTCAGCCGGCTGACCCACCGGGTGCCGCCGCCGGGGTTGGTCTCGCATTTCCACGGGACCACGGTGGTGTCCTGCTCGCAGCCGAGGAAGGCGTGCGTGTAGGTGTGGTTGATCCAGCGGAACTGGTTGCGGTCGGCGATGAGTTTGTCGGCGAGCTGGTCGACGCCGTTGTTGTCCTCGCGCTGGTCGACGCTCCCGGAGCCGTTGAAGGCGAGGTCGAGGGTGAAGCCGTGGCTCTGCTCCCAGGCGGCGGCGTAGTCGACGTCCGCCGGGGTCATCCGGATCGGGTTGGGCGTGCCGGAGCTGTTGGTGCAGTCGACGTCGCCGGGGGTGCAGTTGAGCTGGGTGTCCCAGCGGTCGTCGGCCGCGAACACGTCGTCCACGTGGACGGCGAAGTAGTTGCGGGAGGCGCCGAGGTGCACCCCGCCGGTCATCCAGTCCACGATGCCGCGCGCCAGCAGCCGGAACTGCTGCTGGTACTGGTTGTAGACGAAGGTGATGACCAGCTCGCGCCGCCCGTCGTGCCGGTACTCGCCGACGAGGGAGCCCTGGGTGGTGGTGCCGGGGATGGTCGCCTGGACGTACGGGGTGAAGTCGGCGCCGGGCGCGGGCGTCGACAGGTAGGCGTAACTCTCGCCCACGGTCGGCGAGTTGTCCTCGAAGGGCACGGCGCCCTTGAGGTAGTCGAAGGGGCCTGCCCGGCCCGCGTCGGTGACCTGGGCCTGGACGCCGTCGACGCTGCCGGAGTAGCCGCCGGAGGTCGGGACCTGAAGCCCGGCCTGGGGGCGGGCGTAGGTGTAGGCGTCCACCTGCGGGATGCCGTACGTCTGCTCGTAGGCGGCGAGCGCGCTCATCTCCGCGCTGCCGGAGGCGAACGGGTTGTCGTTGGGCAGGACGACGGCCTGGTACTTGGCGCGGGGCCGCCCGTTCACGGTGTCGGCGAGGAAGCCGGCGTCGATGGTGGGCCGGCCGGTGCTGGTGAGGTCGACCTCGGTGAACGGCGTTCCCTCCGAGGTGAGTTCGGCGGCGATGGCGTCGGTGGCCGGGCCGCCGTCGCTCACCACCAGGACTCTGAGGTCGATACGTGGTGTACCGCTGTCGGCCTGGGCCGGTCCGGCCTGGAGGCCGAGTGCGGTGACGAGTGCGCCCACCGTGAGCGCGGTGGTGCCGATGGTCCGCTTCATGCGGTGCAGTTCCCCTCCCCGGACAGGGGTGAGCACGGCTCGCCTGGAGCGGACGCACCCCCTCACACGCCGCCGGCGTCCCCCTCAGAAGCCGGTCGGCGTGCATCCGTCGCGTCACATAGTGATGGATGTGTGTAGCTTTTGTGGTCGGGTCACGAAACCTGACGGAAAATGACGGGTGTCCAACTGCCTTGTGACGCAACCCGATTGAGCTTTTTCCCGTCGTGCCCGATGTCGCCCGGCGGACCGCGGGGTCCGCCGGGCGGCGTGCCGGCTGCCGCGGCGGGCGCGGCGGGCCGTCAGGAACAGAGCACGCGCGTCTCGGGCGTGTAGACGGGGCCGCCACTGAAGTTGGTGCCGTCGCTGAACTCGGCGTAGAAGTACGAGTAGAAGCCGATGTTGCCGTTGCAGCCGGAGTCGGCGGCGACCTGGAGGGTCAGGGTGACGGTACGGCTCTGGCCGGGCGGGATGGTGGCGCCGTAGTTGGTGCCGAGGTTGGTCGGACCGGTGCCGGAGCAGGGGGTGCTCGTGCCGTCGGCGGCGGCCAGGGTGCAGCCGCCGAAGCTGTACTTGAGGTCCGGACGCTGGGTGGTCAGCCAGGTCGGATTGATCGTCTGGTAGACGAACAGGACGTCGTACGTCTTGTTGTTGGTCAGCGTCATCGAGAGCTTGACCGAACCACCGGGGGTGGTGGTGGCGCTGTCGGTGCCGAAGGTCAGGGCGGCCGGGTCCGGGGCGGCGCTGGCCATGGAGCTGAAGCCGAAGACGGGGAGGACGACGGCGAGGACGGCGGTGAGACCGAGGCGTCTCAGCAGAGGTGATCGCATGGGCCGGGAGGCTAGGCGCGGGGCGCGCGCGGCGTCTGCCCCGTCACGGGGTCCCGGAGTGCGATCGGCCGAAAGTGGTCACCTGGTGAAGGGAATGTGATGACGATGTGACGATCTTCCGCGGCGGGCATCCCTGCACGGTACGGGCGGTGACGACGGGGGCGCATGGGGTGACCGGAAACATCGGCGCAAAGCCGGGGCAATGGCGAAGACCCGCCCCGCGCTCGCGCACGGAACCAGGTCATCCGGTCATGTACGGGCGCACTTCCCGGCCAATGGGTGAATTCCGGCCGCGCCGGTCCCCTGTGCGAGGACCGGCGCGGCCGATCCGCGTCAGCCGCGGGCGTGTGCCCGCTCGAACGCCACGAACGCGGCCTCCTGGCGCCATTCCAGGCGCGCCCTGGCGCTGCCCGCGAGGAGCCGCCGGCAGGCCGCGCCGCGCACGGGCCGGCCGGGGGTCTCGGCGCGGCAGGCCGCGACCGGGTGGTAGCCCCCCGCGGTGGGGTTGCCCTGCCACAGGCTGGCGCCGGGCAGGAAGGCGTACTGGAGGGAGGCGCGGGCCAGGTCCTTCAGCTCCGGGTAGCCGAGGCCGTAGGTGGCGGCGGCGTACTGGTACTCGTGGCCGATGTCGATGCGCGAGACGCCGGGGTCGTCGGTGGCGAGGACGACCGGGACGCCGTAGCGGCGGTACGTGGTGAAGGGGTGCTCGGCGCCCTTGACGCCGAGGATCTGCGCGTTGCTGGAGAAGGGCACCTCGACGGCGATCTGCCGGGCCGCCATGGTGCGGGCGGTGCGCTGCCAGCCGTCCTCGTGCACCAGGTCGACACCGTGTCCGACGCGCTCGGTGTGCGCGACGTCGACGGCCTCGGCGATATGGAACTTCAGCGCCTCGGGCTTGACCAGTCCGGGCCACAACTCGCCCGCGTGCAGGGTGACATGGGCCTTCGGGTACACCGTGCGCAGATAGCCGACCATGCGCATCTGGAGGCTGTAGTTCGCCAGCGAGCTGTCCCAGTCCTCGGGCTGCACCAGGTTGACCGCGACGAACCGCGGGTCCGCCTCGGCCAGCCGCATGCCGAGGTCCAGCTGGGTGAAGACCCGCACCGGTGAACTGCCGCGGGACGCCTGGGAGATCCAGCGGACGGTGAGCCCGCAGGCGGGCCGGGCCCGCGAGGTGCCGCAGTGCTCGGCGGCGCGGAACTCGGCGTCGCCGTCGTCGGTCTCCTTGCGGGCGTCCGCGACGAGCTTGTCCAGTTTGCCGTCCGCGGCCAGCTTGCGGTGCAGGGCGGCGAGATCGGCATCCCAGCCCACCTGGTCGGCGAGTCGCTTGGCGCCGTCGGAGGCGGGGGTGACCATCGTCTCCAGGTACGACTGGTTTTCGGCGACGACGGTGTCGGCGACCTGCGCGAGCAGCTTGCCCCGGTGCCGCCAGGTGACCTCGCCGAACTTGCCGAAGGTGTCGAAGAAGTGGTCGTGTCCGTTCTCGCCGGGCGGGAAGTCCTGCATGGACCAGGCGCGCACGATCGCGTCGTGGAAGGCGCGGTCGGTGCGGGCGTCGGCGGCGGGACGGGTGCCGGGTCCGCAGGGCGGGGCGACGGCGGTCATGGTCGCGTCGATGCACAGGCCGTCCTCGGCGGCCAGTTCGACGAGGTAGTCCGTGTTCACCGCTCCGGAGAGGTGGTTGTGCAGGTCTCCGCCCTTGGGGAGCTGCCGGAAGAACGCCCGCAGTGCCGCGGGCCGGTCCTTGACCGAGCGGAGGTAGGCGTCGGTGCGCGCCTCGGCAGCCGTGACCGGCCGGGACGGTGGCGCGGCGGGCCGGACCGCCGGGCGCGCGGGCTGCGCGGCGGCGGGCAGGGCGGACAGCAGGGACAGGACGCTGAGGGTGCCGAGCACGGCCGGAACGACGCGGCGCGGTACGGCACTTCGGGTGTGCAGACTCACAAGGGCATGATCAAGGAAGGCGTACGGCGGCGGGGGCGTGACCGGCGCATACCGGCCGGAGAGCACCCGTGCGGGTGACACGTCCGGCTCCCTGTCCGGTAACGGACGGTGCGGGCGGCACGCGAGGGGCCGGAGAGCGCCGGGGGGCATGCCGGGCGGCAGCGCGGGTAGTCGCGCTTGCGAACGTCGTACACCGGCGACATACCTGGAGGCCGACCCCATGCTGATGGCACACCCCGCCGTACTGAAGGACCTCGTCGCCCAGTACGAGGCCCTCGCGCCGCTCGGCGCGGAAGAGAGCACTCCGGGGACGCGGCAGCGGCTCGCGGACGTCTCGTACACGCTGTGCGTGGCCACCGGGACGCGGGATGTCGACATGGCGCTGATCGCGGCACGCCACCGCCTGTCCGGGGCCCAGCCCGAGGACGACTCCCTGCGCCAGGGCCCCGCCCCGGCCGTCGCCTGAGGCCGGGATCCGGGCACGGAACCCGGCTGCGGGGCCCGAAGCCCGGGCCGGGGCGTGAGCCCTGGCCGTGAGACGTGCGTGCGGCCGCCCGCCACCGGCGCCGCGCCCCCATGAGGCGGCTCCCCCCGCCGTCTTCCCCAACTCGCACGCTCCCGCTTCTGGTCGGCGGGTCCTACCGGGCGGTATACAGAACCGGTCGATCGCGCGGGGGCCGCTCGAAGGCGCCGCCGTCCGCGCTGTGCACCGGTTCCGAGGGGGGAAACGATGACGTACGACAGGCGTCCGGCGGACGGGGCGGGGACCCGGCGGCGGGCCGCGGTGCTGGCGTCGGCGGTGGCCGGATGCGCCCTGGTGGCCGCCGCCGTGACACCGGCCGCCGCGCACCCGGCGGGCCACGGACACCGCCTCGCGTATGTGGCGCTGGGCGACTCCTACACCTCGGGCCCCGGCATACCCACCCAGGTGGACGCCGACTGCGCCCGCTCCGACCGCGATTACCCCTCGCTGGTGGCGCGCCGGACGGCCGCGACCGCGTTCACCGACGCCAGTTGCTCGGGTGCGACGACCGCCCAGATGTGGCAGGCGCAGGGCACCAACCCGCCCCAACTGGACGCCGTGTCACGGCACACGGACCTGGTGTCGCTCCAGATCGGCGGCAATGACATCGGGTTCGGCACCATCATCGCCACCTGCGCCCGGCTCGGCGCGAAGGACCCGGCGGGCAACCCGTGCCAGCGCTCCTACGAGGCGTCAGGGCAGGACGCGTTGGCCCTCGCGGTACAGCAGACCGCGCCGAAGGTCACCGAGGTGCTGCGGGCGGTGCACACGCGGGCGCCGCACGCGAGGGTCGTGCTCGTCGGCTACCCCGATCTGCTGCCCGACGACGGTGTGGGCTGCTTCCCGCAGGTGCCCTTCGCCCAAGGGGACTTCGCCTATCTGCGCGACACCGAGAAGCGGCTGAACGGGATGCTGCGCGCGGTGGCCGCGCACCACCGCGCCGCGTACGTGGACACCTACGGCCCGACGGTCGGCCACGACATGTGCAAGGCGCCCGCGGACCGCTGGATCGAGCCGCTGCAGCCGGCCGCGCCCGCGGCCCCCGCGCATCCCAACGCGCTGGGTGAGCAGGCCATGGCGGGGGCGGTCCTGCACCGGCTCGCGGGCGGTCGCGGGCACCGCTGAGCCCCGCCGCGGCGGCCTCCGCGCACCGTCGGAAGCCGCCGCGGGCCCGCGCCGTGGAAGGGGCCGTGGCTCAGCCGCCCAGCGCGCCGCGCACCACGCCCTTCGCCTCCTCCTGCACTTGCGCCAGGTGGTCCGGGCCGCGGAAGGACTCGGCGTAGATCTTGTAGACGTCCTCGGTGCCCGAGGGGCGGGCCGCGAACCAGGCGCTCTCGGTGGTGACCTTGATGCCGCCGATGGCCGCGCCGTTGCCGGGCGCCTCGGTGAGCACGGCGGTGACCGGCTCCCCGGCGAGGGTGTCCGCGGTGACCTGGGCGGGCGACAACTTGCCGAGCAGCGCCTTCTGTTCGCGGGTGGCGGGGGCGTCGATGCGGGCGTAGGCGGGCTCGCCGAAGCGGGCGGTCAGGGCCGCGTAGTGCTCGGACGGCGTCTTGTCCGTGACGGCGGTGATCTCGGAGGCGAGCAGGGCGAGGAGGATGCCGTCCTTGTCGGTGGTCCACACCGAGCCGTCCCGGCGCAGGAAGGAGGCGCCGGCCGACTCCTCGCCGCCGAAGCCGAGCTCCCCGCCGATCAGCCCGTCCACGAACCATTTGAAGCCGACGGGGACTTCGACCAGGCGGCGGCCGAGGTCGGCGGCGACCCGGTCGATCATGCTGGAGGAGACCAGGGTCTTGCCGACGCCCGCGTCCGCGGACCACTGCTCGCGGTGCCGGTAGAGGTAGTCGATGGCGACTGCGAGGTAGTGGTTGGGGTTCATCAGGCCCGCGTCCGGGGTGACGATGCCGTGCCGGTCGGCGTCGGCGTCGTTGCCGGTGGCGATGCGGTAGGCGGCGCGCTGCTCGATCAGCGAGGCCATCGCGTAGGGCGAGGAGCAGTCCATGCGGATCTGGCCGTCCCAGTCCAGCGTCATGAACCGCCAGGTGGGATCGGTGTGCGGGTTGACCACCGTGAGGTCGATCCGGTGCCGCTCGGCGATCCGGCCCCAGTAGGCGACGGAGGCGCCGCCGAGCGGGTCGGCTCCGATGCGCACCCCGGCCGCGCGGACGGCGTCGAGATCGAGGACGCCCGGCAGGTCGTCGACGTAGGTGCCGAGGAAGTCGTAGCGGCCGGTGGTGTCCGCGGCGAGGGCGCGGGTGTACGGCAGCCGTCGTACGTCCTTCAGGCCGCCGGTGATGATCTCGTTGGCGCGGTCCTGGATCCAGGAGGTGGCGTCGGAGGCGGCCGGGCCGCCGCTCGGCGGGTTGTACTTGAAGCCGCCGTCGGCGGGCGGGTTGTGCGAGGGGGTCACGACCACGCCGTCGGCGAGCCCCGTGGTGCGGCCCCGGTTGTGGGTGAGGATGGCGTGCGAGACGGCGGGAGTGGGCGTGTAGCCGTCGGCGCTGTCGATGAGCACGGTCACGCCGTTGGCCGCGAACACCTCCAGCGCGGTGACCCGCGCGGGCTCCGACAGGGCGTGGGTGTCGGCGCCCAGGAACAGCGGACCGTCGATGCCCTGCCCGGCGCGGTACTCGCAGATGGCCTGGCTGGTGGCGGCGATGTGGTCCTCGTTGAAGGCGCTCGCCAGGGAGGAGCCCCGGTGCCCCGAGGTGCCGAACGCCACCCGCTGGGCCGGGTCGGCCGGGTCCGGGTGCAGCGCGTAGTACGCCGTGACCAGCCTCGCCACATCGACAAGATCCTCGGGACCGGCCGGCCGGCCGGCTCGCTCGTGCGCCATGAGTGCGTTCCTCCGCATCGGTTTCGGTCACTCGCTGACGCCCATCTTCCCTTGTCAGGGCGTTGCCACGCGAGTCCGTGCGGGCCGGGGCGGCGTGACCGCGCCACGTCCGCCGCCCGCGGTGCGGCCCGAGTGCCGCGCCGCGGGCTCCCCCGGCCGCGCGGCGCGGCAGGCGACGACCCGTCAGCCGATGTGGTAACTGTCGCCGTACACCTTCCAGTCGAGCGGCGTCTTCAGGTCGAGGTTGCCCCTGCGCAGGAAGACCCGCTGCTCGGTGTCGACGCGGGTGGTGTCGCTGTGGGCCTCCTCCTGCTTCATGGCCCAGACGCGGGCGTCGAGGAAGGCGTTGAGGTACGCCGTCTCGTCGCCGCCCTGCGCGGGGGGCTTGGCGGTGCGCAGGGCGCGCGCCCGGATGTTGCGGAAGCTCGTGGCGTCGTCGCCGTCACCGTGCATGACGATGGCGTCGTAGTAGCAGAACTGGCCGAGGGCGCGCAGTCCGTCGCTCTTGCCCTGCGCGACGGCGGGATCGAAGTAGACGCGGTCGCGTTCGTCGTCCTGGCACTTCTGGAACACCGTGTCCCGGGCGGCCTTGCGCCAGTCCTTGGGGAAATCGGGGTCGAGCCCGGAGTGCGAGTCGCTGCCGTTCACCTTGCGCAGCGCGGGCAGGTACCGGGCGAGGACGTTGCCGGGCTCGCGGTCGGCGTAGAGCTGGACGACCTCGAGCATGTCGCCGGTGCCGGAGCAGAAGCCGATGATGCCGGCGGTGTAGCCGCGGCCGTCGCCGATGTCCTCGATGTACTTGTACTGGGCCTTCCAGTCGAGCGAGGAGTTCTCCGCGCTCGACACCAGCTTCATCGCGATCTCCTTCTTCGCGGGGTCGTCGAGGCCGGTCGCGGCGGTGGCGGCCTGCGCCGCGGTGGCGCGCGGGATGCCGAGCGCGGCTCCGGCGGCCACGGCGCCGAGCGCGGCGACGAGGGTGCGGCGGGAGAGTCGGGCGGGGGCCGGTGATTCGCGGTGTGCGTGCACCACTGGGGCTCCAAAGAGGGGTGGGGGGTGGCGAGTTGGGCCAGTACGAAGACATTGCTCGCACTGGTAGGAAAGTTTCCTATCAGAGCCGGGAGCGGCCGGTAACCCGGCCCGCGTGAAATTCGTAGGATCGGACAGTCGCAGACTCAGAAACGGGACCGCTCAATCCCATCCGGCTGCGCAATTGGACTTATGGATCACCTCGGCGCAGGGTGGACGGACCCCCTCGCACCTCTGGGGGCACCCGTACCGCACCATCCGGAGATCACCCGATGACCTACGTCGCGGACCCCGCTCGCTACGACGGCACCATGCACTACCGGCGCACCGGCCGCTCGGGCCTCGACCTGCCGGTCCTGTCCCTGGGCTACTGGCACAACTTCGGCGACGACCGAGCCTTCGAGACCCAGCGCGAGATCGCCCTGCGCGCCTTCGACCTGGGGATCACCCACCACGACCTGGCGAACAACTACGGGCCGCCCTACGGCTCGGCGGAGCTTAACTTCGGCCGGCTGATGCGCGAGGACCTCGCGCCCTACCGCGACGAGCTGGTGATCTCCACCAAGGCGGGCTGGGACATGTGGCCGGGCCCCTACGGGCAGGGCGGCGGCTCCCGCAAGTACCTGCTGGCCTCGCTGGACCAGTCGCTGCGCCGGATGGGCGTGGACTACGTGGACATCTTCTACTCCCACCGGCTGGACGCGAGCACGCCGCTGGAGGAGACGATGGGCGCCCTCGACACGGCCGTGCGCCAGGGCAAGGCGCTCTACGTCGGCATCTCCTCCTACGACACCGAGCGCACCCGGCAGGCCACCGCGATCCTGCGCGAACTCGGCACCCCGCTGCTGATCCACCAGCCGTCGTACAACATGTTCAACCGCTGGATCGAGACCGAGGGCCTGCTGGACGCGGCGCAGGAGGAGGGGTTCGGGGTCATCGGCTTCACGGCGCTCGCCCAGGGCCTGCTGACCGGCCGCTACCTGGACGGCGTGCCGGCGGACTCGCGGGCCGCGCGCGGCGCGTCGTTCGACCGCTCCTGGCTGACCGAGGACGTGCTGCGCCGGCTACGCGCCCTGAACGGCATCGCCGCGCGGCGCGGGCAGACCCTGGCCCAGCTGGCGCTCGCCTGGGCGCTGCGCGACCGGCGGGTGACGTCCCTGGTCATCGGCGCCTCGCGCACCGAGCAGCTGGAGCAGAACGTGGCCGCGCTGGAGAACCTCGACTTCACCGACGAGGAGCTGGCCGAGATCGACACGTACGCCACCGACGGCGGGGTGGACCTGTGGCGCGAGGCACGGCTGGGAAATCTGGATTGACCGCCCACAATGTGACGTAGCTCACAGAAATGAGGGATAAATAAGACTTAATCTGGCAACTCGGACATCCTTACGACTCCCTCACACCGCAAGGAGCCGCTCGCCGTATGGTGCACGCAGCCCGTCCCAGCCCCGTCCCGCCGCCCCGTCCGGACCTGAGCCGCGCTCGCGACTGCGAACGCTGTCTCGGCTGGGGAACCGTCGTCAGCCGCGACGGCGAGCACGAGCTGTGCCCCAGTTGCCAGGCGGGCCCCCGGTAGCACCGGGGGCCCGGCCCGCCGCGGGCCCGTACCGTTGAGGCATGGCCGCTCCTCCGCTTCCAGGACCACTGGCCCATCTGGCACCGCTGCTCGGCCACTACGGCTACTGGGCCGTGGGGGCCGTGATCCTCGTGGAGGACTTCGGCGTCCCGGCACCCGGCGAGACGATTCTGCTCGCCGCCGGGGTGTACGCGGGCGCGGGTGAGCTGGACATCGTGAAGGTGGCGCTCATCGCGTTCGCCGCGGCCGTCATCGGGGACAACATCGGCTATCTGATCGGCCATTACGGCGGACGCGCCTTCGTGCACCGCTGGGGGAAGTACGTCCTGCTGACCCCGAAGCGGTTCGCGGCCGCCGAGGAGTTCTTCACCCGGCACGGCGGCGCGATCGTCACCGTGGCACGGTTCATCGAGGGCCTGCGTCAGGCCAACGGCATCGTCGCGGGCACCTCGGGCATGCACTGGCGCCGCTTCCTCGCCTTCAACGCCCTCGGCGCCGCCCTGTGGGTGGGCCTGTGGACCACCCTGGCCTACCTCGCGGGCAGCCATATCGACGCGGTCTACGCACAGATCAAGCGCTACGAGATCTACGTCCTGGTGGCGTTCGCGGTCCTGGTGCTCGCGCTCGTGGCCCGCCATGTCGTACGGCGGCGCCACGAGCGCTGAGCCGGTCAGGAGGAACGCGCCGCCCCGCGCGTCGGCTCCTTGGGCACGGCCTCCCTTCCGCCGCCTCCCGGCGCCTCCCCGGCGCGCTCGTGACCGCCGCGCAGCGCGGAGGCCACGGCGGAGACCAGGGCCATGCCCGCGGCCACGCTGAAGACGATGGTCAGGCCGTGGTGGAAGGGGCCGGAGACCAGTTCCGGGAAGAACGTGTGGCCTGTCAGGGTGGCGCGCTGGGCGGCGGTCAGGTGGTCCAGGGTGCCGCCCGCCAGCAGATGGCCGATGGGATTGTTGCCGAGGAACGTCGCGAACAGGGTGCTCACCGGCGGCAGCGAGGCCACCTGGTGCGCGGTCGCGGCGGGCACGCCGTGCGCCGTCAGGCCGCTGCTCAGGGTCTTCGGCAGGGTGGCGGCGAGGCCGGAGACCATCAGCGAGAAGAACACCCCGATGGACAGGGCGGTGCCCGAGTTCTGGAAGGTGGAGCGCATCCCGGAGGCCACGCCCCGGTACCGCGCCGGCACGCTGCCCATGATGGAGGACGTGTTGGGCGAGGAGAACATGCCCTGGCCGAGACCGTTGAGCAGCAGCAGCGCGGCGAACGGGCCGTAGGCGAAGTCCACCGGCAGGGCCAGCAGCCCGAGGAAGGAGCCGGCGACCACCAGCAGCCCGGCGGTGGAGAAGATCCGGGCGCCGAACCGGTCGGAGAGGTAACCGGAGACGGGACCGGCGAGCAGGAAGCCCAGGGTGAGCGGCAGCATGAAGATGCCCGCCCACAGCGGGGTGTCCTCGAAGTCGTAGCCGTGCAGCGGCAGCCAGATGCCCTGGAGCCAGATGATCAGCATGAACTGGAGCCCGCCGCGGGCGATCGCGGTCAGCAGCGCGGCGAGGTTGCCCGCCGCGAAGGCCCGCACCCTGAACAGCGAGAGGCGGAACATCGGCTCGGCGACCCTCGTCTCCACCACGCAGAAGACGAGCAGCAGGCAGGCGCCGCCGATCAGCCCGGCGAGGACGAGCGGGTTGGTCCAGCCGGTGGGATGGCCGCCGTAGGGCTGGATGCCGTAGGTGATGCCCGCGAGCAGGATGCCGGCGCCCGAGGCGAAGGTGAGGTTGCCGAGCCAGTCGACCCGGCCGCGCCCGCCGGCCGCGGTCTCGCGCAGGCTCAGGTACGACCAGACGGTGCCGGTGACACTGATCGGGACGCTGACCCAGAACACGGCCCGCCAGTCCACGGCGGCCAGCAGACCGCCGGCGAGCAGGCCGAGGAACTGCCCGGCGAGCGCGGTGATCTGGTTGATGCCGAGCGCCATGCCGCGCTGCCGGGAGGGGAAGGCGTCGGTGAGGATCGCGGCCGAGTTGGCGGTGAGCATGGAGCCGCCGAATGCCTGCACGATCCGCCACAGGATCAGCCACAGCGCGCCCGCCCCGGCCCGGAACGGGTCCAGGGACAGGGCGATGGAGGCGACGGCGAAGACCAGGAAGCCGAGGTTGTAGATGCGCACCCGGCCGAACATGTCGCCCAGTCGGCCGAGGACCACCACCAGCACGGCCGAGACCAGCAGATAGCCGAGGATCATCCACAGCAGATAGCCGATGTTGCCCGCGGCCAGCGGGTCCAGGCCGATGCCGCGGAAGATGGCCGGCAGCGAGACGATCACGATGGACGCGTCCATCGTGGCGATCAGGACGCCGAGTGTGGTGTTGGACAGGGCGACCCACTTGTAGCCGGGGCCGGGTGGGGTGGCTCGCTGCCGGGCCGAGCGGGCGAGGAGCCGGGCGCGTATGCCGCCCTCGGGCGCGGCGGCGTTCACAGCTGCTCCGCCAGTCGGTCCAGAAGGGGCAGCACGTCGGCCAGCGCCTGCCGCTCCCTCGGGGTGAATCCGTCCAGGGCGCGGGCGAGGCGGTCGGCGGACTCGGAGCGGCGCCGCTCCAGCACGGCGCGGCCCTCCTCGGTGATCGCGATGACGGCCCGGCGCCGGTCGGCCGGATCGGGCGCCCGGCTCACCAGGCCCCGCTGCTCCAGGCCCGCGAGGGTGCCGGCCATCGCCTGCGGTCGCACCCGCTCCAGCTCGGCGAGCGCGCCCGGCGAGTCCGGTCCGCTGCCGGAGAGCCGGGCCAGTACCGAGGAGCCGGAGAGGGTGAGGTCGCCGACCGCGTGCGCCTGGCGCAGTCTGCGCACGATCCGGCCCATGGCGAGCCGGAGCGCGCCCGCGAGCGCGCTGGTCCCGGCGCCGGGGGCCGGGTCGGCGGTCGTCTCCACCACGTCGTCTGTCGTCACATCCACGATTAGTAACAATAGGTTTATCAGTCTGGCCTGTACAACCAAGGGCGGGTAATCGGTTTGGGGCGCGTCGTAGAGGCAAACCGAAGGACGAACGGACATCGCGACACGTTGGGATGTGAGGCTCCGATGGCAGGCAACCAGAAGGCGAAGGGCAAGGCGGAGCAGGCCAAGGGCAAGGCCAAGGAGGCCATCGGCCGCGCCGTCGGCAACGAGAGCATGGAAGCCGAGGGCCGGATGGAAGGTGCCAAGGGCGACGCCCGGCAGGCCAAGGAGAAGGCCAAGGACACCTTCAAACACTGAGGGCCGCCGTCGGCCATGGCGCTGACCCGGACGACCGAATCCAGCGGGTCCCGGAAATCCACCCAGCGGATGACCGGGACCCGCCGTCGCGTCCGGGAGCCGCGGTGGGCAGGGATTCGTGTGCAACCGGAGGAATCCCGGTGCACGTCCCCTTGATCGACGGAGCACCGGGTAGCCGAGCCGAGGACGGCACGTTTCTTCACACGCTCGCAGGAAGGGACCCCGAACCCCGGAGGGAAAAGGGCGACGAGGTATGGACATCTCGCTGAGGACGCACCCGAGGACGCAGGAGCCGCGCTACAGCCGCACCTGGGAGACCGGCACGTGCAGCAGCGCCGAGGCGCGGGACGCCGTCGCCGCCCTGCTCGCCGCGGCGCGCCCCGCGCCGGTGCGGCGTTCGGTGCAGGACGCGCAGCTCGTGGTGAGCGAACTGGTGACCAACGCGGAGAAGCACGCGCCCGGCCCGCGCACCCTCCGCCTGGAGCTGGGGCCCGGCGCCCGCGCGCTGCGCATCTGCGTGACGGACACCTCCGCCGAGCCGCCGCGCCCCCGCCCGCCCGACCCCGGACGGGTCGGCGGCCACGGTCTGCATCTGGTGACGATGCTCTCGCGCGACCTGGAGGTAACGGTGCTGCCCGAGGGCGGCAAGCGGGTCACCGTGACGGTCCCGCTCCTGGCCGAGGGCACCGGCGCACGCGCCGACGCCTGACCCGCCGCACGGGACGCCGGGTCACGCCGCGGGCAGCAGGCCCGCGTTGTCCGCCGTACCGGACGTAGAACTCCCGCCGCAGGACGCCGAGTTCAAGACGGGGTTGGCCAATCCACTGTGAAGTGAGCCGATTTGCCGGCATAGGCGGCCGGGCTCTCGGCACGGACGACCGGACCCGCCCCGCACGAAGCGCGCCGCCCCTCCCTCACACCGCTCACACCACGGCCGCGGCAGCGTCGGCCGTCGCCCAGTCCGGTGGCGTCTCGCCGTCCACCACGAACTCCAGCAGGACGGGACCCGGCCGGGTGAGCACGTCGGCCCAGACGGAGGCGACATGCCGGGGGCGGTCGCAGCGTACGGCCGGCACTCCGGCGAGCCGGGCCCACTCGGCGTACGGCATCGCGGGGACCTCGGCCGAGAGCGGGATCAGCGGATCTCCGGCGGCGGCCCGGCGCTGCCAGGTGAGCCGGTTGAGGTCGCCGTTGTTCAGCACGCAGAACACGAGCGGCGGCAGCTCGCCGAGCAGGTCCGCATGGCGCCGGACCGTGATGAGTTCGTTCAGCCCCCCGCCCTGGAAGGCCCCGTCTCCCACGAGCGCGATCACCGGCCGCTCCGGGGCCGCGAACTTCGCGGCGACGGCGTACGGGACCGCAGCGCCGGGCAGCCCGAGGTGGCCCGAGAGCAGGGAGCGCATACCGTTGCGCAGCCTGAGGTGGCGGGTCCACCAGTCGAGCGCGGTCGCGGAGTCGGTGACTACCACGGCCCGGTCCGGCAGCCGCTCGGACAGCTCGGCGACGACCGCGCGGGGGTTCACGGAGGTGCCGAAGTACCGGCGGGCCCTGGTCCGCCCCTCGGCCCGCCAGCTGCGCACCGTGTCCTCCACATGAGCGCGCCAGGCGCGGTCGGTGCTCCGGCGCAGCAGCGGGATCAGCGCCTCCAGGAACGCCGTGGGATCGACGGTGGCACGCACCTCGGCCGCCGACAAGACCTCGTCGGACGCCGGGAAGGACACGGCGCGCGGGGGTTCCGCGGGCTCCACGGCGACGATCCGGCAGCGGGCGCGGTCGGGCAGCACGGCGGGGTCGAGGTCCTCCGCACCCACGAGCAGCAGGGTGTCGCACTCCCCCAGCAGCGCCGCGGCGGCGGTGCTGCCGAGCGGCCCCGCGACGCCCGTCTGGTACGGCAGGTCGTCGGGCAGCGCGTCCCGCGCGAGCGCGGTCACAGCCACCCCGGCACCGAGCAGCGCGGCCACCCCCGCCGCCTGCGCCGACGCCGCGCGTCCCGCGTTGCCCACGACCACGGCGGGGCGCCGGGCCGCGTCCAGGACGGCGGCGGCTCGGCGGAGCAGGCTCTCGTCGGGCGGCCGTACCGGCGCGGGTCGCGGGCGGTCCTCGGGCGGTTCGCCCGGTGCCGTCGCCGTCAGCACCTCGCTCGGTACGATCACGCTCGCGACGCCCCGCTCGGTGAGCGCCGCCCGCACGGCCCGGTGCAGGGCGTCGGGCAGCTGTTCCGGCCGGGAGACCGGCTCGCAGAACACGGACACCTCCGCCAGATGGCGTACGGCGAGGCCGCCGTCGTCCCCGCCGAGCAGCGCGAGCACCGGCGCCCGGTCGGCCGCCGCGTCGTACAGGCCGCCCAGCAGGCGCAGGGCGCCCGCGCCGGACGGGGCGAGGCAGCAGCCGAGGCGGCCGGTGAGCTTGGCGTGGGCGCAGGCCATGAGGGCGGCGGACTCCTCGCCGCGCGCCTGCACGAACCAAGGGGCCCAGGCTGCGGACCGCGGGGTTTCCAGCTCCCGGACCAGCGGGTCGAGCGCCAGGCACGGCATCCCGTACACCCGGTCCACGCCCGCGGCCCGCAGCCGGGCGGCGACGGCCTCGGCCATGTTCCCCACGGTGTCCTCCTCGCACTCGGCCCACTCCTCCGGGCCACCGGGTAGCCCCGCGCCGACCCGTGCAAACAGCGCGCGGACGGCGGACGGCGCCGTTTCGGACGCGCGGAGTGCGGGCACCCGTGCCAGGCTCAGGAGAGGGCACCGGGAGTTAACGACCCCGTACACGGGTGGAGGGCGAGCACGCAGTGGCGGTCTCGGAGGAACGGCGGGCATCCCGGCGTGCGGGGCGCGGTGAGCGTCTGGTGCGGGCGTTCGACGAGCGGCTTCCGGTCTCCGCGGCGGGCCGGGAGTTCCTGCGCAAGGCGTTCCCGGACCACTGGTCGTTCCTGCTGGGCGAGTTGGCGCTGTACAGCCTGATGGTGCTGGTGCTCACCGGGGTCTGGCTGGCCTTCTTCTTCCGCCCGGACATGACCGAACGGCCGTACACCGGCTCCTATCCGCCGCTGCACGGCGTGCTGACGACCGAGGCGTACGCGTCGGTGCTGCGGATCGGCTTCGAGGTGCGCGGCGGGCTGCTGCTGCGGCAGACGCACCACTGGGCGGCGCTGGTGTTCGTCGGCGCGATCGGGGTGCATCTGCTGCGGATCTTCTTCACCGGGGCGTTCCGCCGCCCGCGCGAGGCCAACTGGACAGTGGGCGTGACGCTGTTCCTGCTCTCGCTGCTGGAGGGCTTCTGCGGCTACTCGCTCCCCGACGACCTGCTCTCCGGCACCGGGCTGCGCACCGCACAGGGCATCGTGCTGTCGATCCCGGTCGTCGGCACGTACCTGTCGTTCTTCGTCTTCGGCGGGCAGTTCCCCGGACACGCGATCATCCCCCGGCTGTACGTCACGCACATCCTGCTGGTGCCGGGCCTGCTGCTGGCGCTGCTCGGCGTGCACCTGACGTACGTCGTGGTGCACAAGCACACCCAGTGGGCGCGGCCCGGCCACACCAACCGCAATGTGATCGGCAAGCCCCTCTTCCCGCAGTACACCGCCAAGTCGGCGGGCCTGTTCTTCATCGTCGCCGGGGTGCTGACGCTGATGGGCGCCCTGTTCCAGATCAACCCGATCTGGTCGTTCGGCCCGTACCGCGCCGACCATGTCTCGGTGGACTCGCAGCCCGACTGGTACGTGGGCTACCTGGAGGGCGCCCTGCGGCTGATGCCGGGCTGGGAGACCGATGTCGCCGGGCACACCGTCGTCTGGGACGTGCTCCTGCCGGGTGTGCTGCTGCCCGCACTCCTCTTCGTCATCCTGTACGGCTATCCGTTCTTCGAGCGCTGGCTCACCGGTCCCCTCCCGGAGCGGCACCTGTGCGACCGGCCGCGCAACCAGCCGACCCGCACCGCACTGGACGCGGCGGCCGTCTCGGCGTACGCGGTGCTGCTGCTCGCCGGCGGCCAGGACGTGCTGGCGTACCGGTTCGGACTGCCGGTTGACTACGTGACCCGCTGGCTGCGGGCCCTGCTGTTCGTCGTGCCGTTCCTGACCTACCACGCCGTCAAAAGGGCGTGTCTGGGCCTCCAGGCCGCCGACCGGCGCCGGTTGCTGGACGGCGAGGCGACCGGTGAGGTGCGGCGCACGGCGAGCGGCGGTTACGAGGAGGCGCACACCCTGCTGCCGCGCGCCGAGGCGTACCGCATCCTCGTGCGCGAGGTGCCCCGGCCGCGCGCCGAGGGCACCGAGGTCTGGCGCTGGTTCCGCCGGCACCGGCTGCGCAACGCGCTGAGCCGCTGGTACTTCGCGCGGAGCGTGGAGATGCCGGCCACGCCGTGGGAGCGGCGCCGGGTGGCCGCGGTGCGGGCCGCGCCCGGCGAGGTACCCGAGGAGGAGTCGTGAGCGAGGAGGCATGCCATGAGCGACGGCCCTGAGATTCGCGGGAACCAGTGGTACGGCCCCCAGCCGGACGTGGCCGGCGCGGCCGGCTATCCGGACGCGCCGCCGCGGATGGGGTTCTTCACCGACACCTCGGTGTGCATCGGCTGCAAGGCCTGCGAGGTGGCCTGCAAGGAGTGGAACGCGGTCCCGGAGGACGGCCTGGAGCTGACCGGGATGTCCTACGACAACACACAGGGCCTGGGTGCCGACACCTGGCGGCATGTGGCCTTCATCGAGCAGCGCAAGCCGTTCGGCGGGCAGGAACCCGGTGTCGGCCACGAGGACACCGACGTCTTCGCGGCGGCCGCGCGGCTGGGCACCGGCCCCGCCGCGCCGGGCCCCGGCGCCACGGCTCCCCCGCCCGGCCGGGCCCCCGAGGGCGCTCCCGCCGGGGAGATCTCCCCGCTCGCGCCCGACGGCCGCACCGAACTGCGCTGGCTGATGTCCTCGGACGTGTGCAAGCACTGCACGCACGCGGCCTGTCTGGACGTGTGCCCCACCGGGGCGCTGTTCCGCACCGAGTTCGGGACGGTCGTGGTGCAGGAGGACGTCTGCAACGGCTGCGGCTACTGCGTGCCCGCCTGCCCCTACGGCGTCATCGACCAGCGCGAGGGCGACGGCCGGGTGTGGAAGTGCACGCTGTGCTACGACCGGCTGGGGGTCGGCATGGAGCCCGCCTGCGCCAAGGCGTGCCCGACGGACTCCATCCAGTTCGGGCCGCTGGACGAGCTGCGGGAGCGGGCGGCGGGCCGGGTGGCACAGCTGCACGCGGCCGGGGTGGCGGACGCCCGGCTGTACGGGGAGGACCCGGCGGACGGGGTCGGCGGTGACGGGGCGTTCTTCCTGCTGCTCGACGAGCCCGAGGTCTACGGTCTGCCCCCGGACCCGGTGGTCACCACACGGGACCTGCCCGACATGTGGCGGCACGCGGCGCTGGCGGCGGTGACGCTGGTGGGACTCGCGGTGGGCGGCTTCGCCGGCCTCTCGAGGAGGATGCAATGAACGAGTGGCGGCGGGCGGGCCGTCCGAGGAGGGCGCGATGAGCGGAACGGACGCGGGCCGTGGCGGTGCCGGGGGGCGTCCTGGACGGCAGGCGTCGACGGGGGCGCACGCGGGGCGGCGCAGGCGGCGGCGCGGGCGGGGCGAGCAGCCGATGGTGCCGGACGCCTCCTTCTCGTCGTACTACGGCAAACCGGTGCTGAACAAGCCGACGTGGAAGGCGTTGGACATCGCGGGCTACCTGTACCTCGGCGGTCTGGCCGGAGCCTCCTCGCTGCTGGCGGCGGGGGGCGAGCTGACGGGCCGGCCGGGGCTCGCGGCACCGGCGAAACTGGGGGCGGCCGGGGCGATCTCGCTGTCGCTGGCCGCGCTGGTGCACGATCTGGGCCGCCCGCTGCGGTTCCTGAACATGCTGCGGGTGTTCAAGCCGACCTCCCCGATGAGCGTGGGCTCCTGGCTGCTCGTGGGGTACGCGCCGCTGACCATGGCCGCCGCGGCCACCGAAGTGGCGGGCCGCTACCGGCTGCTGGGTCCCACGGCAGCCGAACTCGCCTGCCGCTACCGGTTGCTGGGCTCGGCCGCCACGGCCGCCGCGGCGGTGCTCGGCCCCGCCGTGGCCACGTACACCGCGGTCCTGATCGCGGACACGGCCGTCCCCTCCTGGCACGAGGGCTACCGTCAACTCCCCTTCGTCTTCGCCGGGTCCGCCGCGACCGCCGCCTCCGGTCTGGCGCTGGCCGCGGCCCCGGTCGCGCAGGCGGAACCGGCCCGCCGGCTGGCCCTGCTCGGCGCCGGACTGGAACTCGGCGCCTTCCAGCTGATGAAGCGCCGGATGGGGATCACCGCCGAGCCCTTCGACCAGGGCCGGCCGCGGATCCTGCTGCGCGCCTCCGAGGCCCTGACCGTCGCCGGTGCCGGTCTGGCCCTCCTCTCCGGCCGGCTGCGCGACCGCCGGGTGGCGCTGGCCGCCGGTGCCGCCCTGCTCACCGGCTCGGCGGCTCTGCGCTTCGGCGTCTTCCACGCGGGCGTGGCCTCGGCGGAGGACCCGCGCTACACGGTCGTACCGCAGCGGGAAAGGCTCACCCGTAAAGGGAGTTGAGCCGGTCGGCCAGCTCCGGCAGGGAGACGGCGGTGACATCGGGAGCGCGCCGGGTCGAGGGGTAGGGCGTGTGGGTGCGGCGCAGCCAGGCGGTGGCCAGGCCCGCGCGGGCCGCGCCGTCGATGTCCCAGGGGTGGACCGAGACGAGGAGGGCCTCCTCGGCGGGCACGTCCGCGGTGTGCAGCGCGTGCGCGTAGGCGGCGCGGGCCGGTTTCCAGTGGGCCGGGGTGTTCACGTCCAGGTGGGCCTCGAACAGGTCGGTCAGGCCGGCCCGGTCGAGGACGGCGCGGGTGGTGCCGGCGGTGCCGTTCGTCAGGGTGAGCAGGCGCAGCCCCGCGGCGCGCAGGGCGCGTACGCCCTCGGCGACGTCCGGGTGCGGCGGCAGTTCGGCCAGCCCGGCGAGGATGTGGTCCGCGGCCCGTTCCGGGTCGGGCAGGCCCGTCCCGGCCGCCATCGTCCGCAGTACGTCCCGGCCGACGGCGGCGAAGGTGGCGTGGCCGCCGGCGAGGGTGAGGGCCACGCCGTCGCGCAGTACCTCCGCGAACCAGAGCGGCAGCAGACGGGCGGGCAGGCCCGCGGCGGTGAAGCGGTCGGCGAGGGGGCTCAGGTCGGTGAGCGTCTCGTTCACGTCGAACACGACGACGCGGGGGTCAGCGGGCAACGGGATCGCCTCCTGGTGCGGGCAGGGCGGGGTGGTGCGCCTCGCGTTCCTCGCGTTCGGCCCAGGACCAGGTGAGCGCCGCCGCCGTGACGCCGAGAGGCAGCATGCCGACGATCATGGCGAGTCCGGCCGCGGAGTGGCCCGCGGCGATGACGGCGACGGCGGGCAGGTCCAGGAAGGGCGCGGCGAGGAAGAGGTACAGGCAGCGGGCGGCGTCGTCCAGGCGGTGCCGGGTGTGCGCGAGCACCGGGAGCCAGAAGAGGACGGCGGTGGCTGGCAGCAGCGGTTCGGTGACGAGGGCGCCGCCGGGCGGGCGCAGTCCCGCGAGGTCGCCGAGGACGCTCCAGGCGTGGGCCAGGACGAGCAGGGGCAGGGCGAGCGGCGCGGGGACGCTGATCCGGTGCCACAGCGGGGCGCGGCGCAGCGCGTGCACGGCGGCCGGGACGACGGCGGCCACCAGGAGCGCGGACCAGGCCATGCCGGTCACGGACATGGCCGCCCTGTGCCCCATCGCCCTCACCGCTCCCGTGCCGTCGTACCCCGCGCCAGCATCACCGCGGCGACGGCCAGCAGGGGGACGGCGACGACCAGCAGCCAGCGGCCGTAGACGAAGCAGAGGGCGACCAGGAGGAGGCCGATCGCGGCGGGCAGGACGGCGCCCGCGCCCCGGTCCTGGACCCGGTAGCGCACATGCTGGTCGGGGCCGTTGCGGGAGGACGACAGGACGGCGAGGGCGGCCAGTTGGAGCAGCAGCACGACCGAGCCCCACAGCCAGTAGACCATCGCGCTCTCGCCGTAGACCGCGAGGACGGCGAGCAGCAGGCCGTTGAGCAGTCCCCAGCCCGCGACCACGGTGGCGGACAGGTGCCGTTTCACGCCTCGCTCCTCTCCCGGCGCCGCAGGTCCAGCAGCGGCGCGAAGCTGGTGACGGGCGGCAGCGGCCGGTCTGCGGGGAAGTTCAGGCGCGGCGGCGGGGAGGTGGTGGCCCATTCCAGGGTGTGCGCCTGCCAGGGGTCTTCCCCGGCGGGGCGCGACCGGCCGAGATGGCAACGGCGCAGGGTGCTCAGGAGGTTGACGAGGAAGACGGTCATCCCGGCCGCGAGGAAGGCGGCGCCGATGGTGGCGAGCAGGTTCAGCATGGCGAAGCCGTCGAAGGAGGCGTAGGTGGAGACGCGGCGCGGCATGCCGAGGTAGCCGAGGCCGAACATCGGCAGGAAGGTCAGATTGGTGCCGATCACCAGGAGCCAGAAGTGCCAGCGGCCCATCCGGTCGTCGAGCAGCGTTCCGGTGACCTTCGGGAACCAGAAGTAGACGGCCGCGAACAGTCCGAACGCGCTGCCCGCGAAGAGTACGTAGTGCAGATGGGCCACGACGAAGTAGCTGTCGGTGACGTGGTAGTCGATGACCGGGGTGCCGACCATGATTCCGGTGAGCCCGCCGATCAGGAACTGCGGGACGAAGGCGAGCGCGAACAGCATCGGGGTGGTGAGGCGCAGCCGCCCGCCCAGCAGCGTGCCGAGCATCCCGAAGTACTCCACGCCCGCGGGCACGAGCAGCGCGATGGACGTCAACGAGTAGTAGTCGTTGGCGACTTGGCCGGTGGCGAACATGTGGTGGCCCCATACGCTCATCGACAGCGCCGCGAACACCAGGAGGGACAGCGCGGTCCCCCGGTAGCCGAAGAAGCGGCGCCCGGAGAACACCGCCAGCACCTCGGCGACGGCGGCGAGGTACGGGAAGAACATCACGTAGACGACCGGATGGCCGTAGAACCAGAAGATGTGCTGGTAGCCGATGTTCCAGGTGTTGTGCAGGAACACCGAGTCGTCGGCGCGGCCCACGGCGAGCAGGGTGAGCGCGGCGAGCAGCGCGGGGAAGGCACCGATCACCATCAGGCAGGTGGCGATCATCGACCAGCAGAAGACGGGCAGCCGCAGCATGGTCATCTGGCGGGTGCGCCGGCGCAGCACCGTCCAGAGCACCGCCCAGCCCATCAGCAGGGTGCCGGTGACCGCGACGAAGACGCCGGCGATCCACAGGTCGGTGCCGGCGCCCGGCGAGTACGCGCTGTCCGAGAGCGGCGGGTAGGAGAACCAGCCGCCGGCATGCGCCCCGGCCGGGGTGGCGAGCCCGGCGAGCATGGTGAGCGCGCCGAGCGCGTAGAGCCAGTAGCCGAGCAGGGTGAGGCGGGGCAGCGCGATGCCGGGGGCGCCGATCTGCAGGGGCACCAGGTAGACGCCCATGCCGAGCGCGAACGGCGTCATGACCATGTAGATCATGCCGGAGCCGTGCAGGGTGAACAGTTGGTCGTACGCCTGGGCGGCGAGGAACGTCTCGTCGGGCCGGGCGAGTTGGCTGCGCATCAGCAGCGCGAAGACACCGAAGACCAGCAGCAGGAACAGGGCGGTGCCGGCGGTCAGCAGGCCGATGCGCTTGTGGTCGGTGCTGGACACCCAGCCGAGCCAGCTGCCCGGCGGCACCGGCCGGCCCGCGTCGTCGCGCTGCGTCGCCGGGGGCGCGACGGTCATACGGCGGCCGCCGCGCCGTGTGCCCAGCGGTCGTACTGCTCGGGTGGTACGGCCTTGATCCAGAAGTCCATGGCGTAGTGCCGCTGCCCGCAGAACTCCGCACACCGCCCGCGCCAGCGGCCGGTGTGGTCGAGGGTGAGGGTGAAAGTGTTCACATGGCGCGGGAAGGCGTCCATCTTGTAGCGCAGGTCCGGCACCCACAGGGAGTGGATGACGTCCTTGGAGGTGAGCCGCAGCTGCACGGGGCGGCCGGCCGGCACGACCAGGGTGGGCAGCGGCTGTCCGTGGCAGTCGCCGGTGACCTGGCGGTGGGCCGGGGACTGCGGGTAGGCGAAGGTCCAGCACCACTGGAATCCGGTGACGTCCACCCGCAGCGGCCGGACGGCGGCCGTGTGCTGTTCACGGGAGTTCTGCCAGGCGGTCCAGGCGACCAGGAAGACGGCGAAGGCGGCGAGGGCGGTGACGTAGAAGGCCTCGATACGGGGCCGCTCGGTCCGGTCGGACGCGTGAGCGCGCCGTGTGCTCACGCTCCAGGCCAGCAGGCCGAGGACGACGAGGAAGACGAGAGCGGCGACGGCCGACTCCAGACTGAACACGGTTGCGAAGACCTGCCGCTGCCTCATCGCGCCATCCCCCTCCCGCCGGGGCTCCCGCCCGCCATGTGCTCACTCCCGCCGTCGTATCCGTCCGTGGCCGTACGGGTCGGGCGGGAATCGAACCCGCCTGCCCTCCCAGGGCCATGACGATCCGGACATTACGGGCGCCCGTCACGGTCCGTGGGCCGACACACCGCAGCGGCGGGGTCCCCCGGCCCGGCGATCTCGCACCTCCCGGCGCCGTTTGCCCCCGGCCGACGGGGGTACCCCGGCGCCACACGAGATGCCGCCGCCGCGGCGGCGCGGGACAATCAGGACGACGAGTCGGGAGGAGTGGACGTGGGCGTACGCACCTGGATCGACTCCTGGCCGGTCTACCGGCAGCTGACCGGGACGGACCCGCTGGGCCGGGGTGCCGCCGCGAAAAGCCGGACCAGCGAGCGGCTCACACCGCGGGTGGCCTCGGCCGACCGGGTGGTCAAGTCCGTCTGCCCGTACTGCGCGGTGGGCTGCGGCCAGAACGTGTACGTCCAGGACGAGAAGGTCACCCAGATCGAGGGCGACCCCGACTCCCCCGTCTCCCGCGGCCGGCTGTGCCCCAAGGGCTCGGCGAGCCTCCAGCTGACGACCGGCGACGCCCGCGAGCACCAGGTGCTCTACCGGCGCCCGCACGGCACCGAGTGGGAGCGCCTGGACCTCGACACCGCGATGGACATGATCGCGGACCGGGTGATCGCGGCCCGCCGGGCGGGCTGGGAGTGGGAGGTCGACCAGACCCGCACCCGGCGCACCCTGGGCATCGCGAGCCTGGGCGGGGCCACGCTGGACAACGAAGAGAACTATCTGATCAAGAAGTTGTTCACGGCGCTCGGCGCGATCCAGATCGAGAACCAGGCGCGCGTTTGACACTCCTCCACCGTTCCCAGTCTGGGAACCTCGTTCGGACGCGGCGGCGCGACCACCTTCCAGCAGGACCTCCAGAACGCGGACTGCATCGTCATCGAGGGCTCGAACATGGCCGAGTGCCATCCGGTCGGGTTCCAGTGGGTGATGGAGGCCAAGGCGCGGGGCGCGAAGGTGATCCATGTCGACCCGCGGTTCACCCGCACCAGCGCGCTCGCCGATCTGCACGTGCCGCTGCGCGCGGGCTCGGACATCGCCTTCCTCGGCGCGATCGTCAACTACGTGCTGGAGCAGGAGAAGTACTTCCGCGACTACATCGTGGCGTACACCAACGCGCCGATGATCCTGCGCGAGGACTTCTGTGACACCGAGGACCTCGCCGGTGTCTTCTCCGGCCTGGACAGCGAGTCCCGCTCGTACGACAACTCCAGCTGGCAGTACGAGGGTTCACAGGTGCAGGCGCCCTCCGGCGAACGCGACCAGGAGTACGACGAGCGCACCCGCGGCGGCAGTTCGGTGACCGAGGCCGCGCGCGGCGAGGCGCACGGCTCCGGCGGTGCGGTGATCGGCGAGGGCGAGCCGGAGCGGGACGAGACGCTGACGCATCCGCGCTGTGTCTTCCAGGTGCTCAAGCGGCACTTCGCCCGCTACACCCCGGAGATGGTGGAGCAGGTGTGCGGAGTGCCGCGGGACCTGTTCCGGCAGGTGTGCGAGCTGGTCACGGAGAACTCCGGGCGGGAGCGGACGACGGCCCTCGCCTACGCGGTGGGCTGGACCCAGCACACGGTGGGCGTGCAGTACATCCGCACGGCCTGCATCCTCCAGCTGCTCCTCGGCAACATCGGCCGGCCGGGCGGCGGCATCCTCGCGCTGCGCGGGCACGCCTCCATCCAGGGCTCCACGGACATCCCGACACTGTTCAACCTGCTGCCGGGCTACATCCCGATGCCGCACGCGCACCAGAACCAGGACCTGGACGCGTTCGTCGAGGCGGAGGCAACGCACAAGGGCTACTGGGGCAACATGCGCTCCTACCTGGTGAGCCTGCTCAAGGCGTACTGGGGAGACGCGGCGACGGAGGAGAACGACTTCTGCTTCGACTACCTGCCCCGGCTGACCGGTTCGCACTCGACGTACGAGACGACGATGGCCCAGCTGGAAGGCACCTGCAAGGGCTACTTCCTGATGGGCGAGAACCCCGCGGTAGGCAACGCCAACGCCAAGCTGATGCGGCTCGGCATGGCGAACCTCGACTGGCTGGTGGTGCGCGACTTCTCCCTGATCGAATCGGCGACCTGGTGGAAGGACGGCCCGGAGATCGAGACCGGGGAGCTGCGCACCGAGGACATCGGTACCGAGGTGTTCTTCCTGCCGGCCGCCGCGCACACCGAGAAGGACGGCAGTTTCACCAACACCCAGCGGCTGCTCCAGTGGCACCACCAAGCGGTCGAGCCGCCCGGCGAGGCGCGCAGCGACCTGTGGTTCACCTTCCACCTGGGGCGGATCATCCGGGAGAAGCTCGCCGGGTCGGCCGACGAGATGGACCGGCCGGTGCTGGACCTCGCCTGGGACTATCCGACCAAGGGCCCGCTGGCCGAGCCGGACGCGGAGGCGGTGCTCGCCGAGATCAACGGCCATGACGCCGACGGCAACCCGCTCTCCTCGTACGAGCAGCTCAAGTCCGACGGCTCCACCTCCTGCGGCTGCTGGATCTACTGCGGGGTGCGCGCCGACGGCGTCAACCAGGCCGCGCGCCGCAAGCCCGGCGGGGAGCAGGACTGGGTGGCGGCCGAGTGGGCGTGGGCGTGGCCCGCCAACCGCCGGGTGCTGTACAACCGCGCCTCCGCCGACCCCGAGGGCAGGCCGTGGAGCGAGCGCAAGGCGCTGGTGTGGTGGGACGCGGACAAGGGCGAGTGGGCCGGCCACGACGTCCCCGACTTCAAGAAGGACAAGGCGCCGGACTACGAGCCGGACGAGGACGCGACCGGGCCCGCGGCGCTGAGCGGCCGGGACCCGTTCATCATGCAGGCCGACGGCAAGGCGTGGCTGTACGTGCCGTCCGGGCTCACGGACGGTCCGCTGCCCACGCACTACGAGCCGCAGGACTCGCCGTTCCCGAACCTGCTCTACGACCAGCAGCGCAACCCCGTGCGGCAGGTGATGCCCCCGGTGCCCGACAACCGCTACCAGCCGAGCGGGGACGAGCGCGGCGCGCAGGTCTACCCGTACGTGGCGACGACCTACCGGCTCACCGAGCACCACACGGCGGGCGGCATGTCCCGCTGGCAGCCCTATCTGGCCGAGCTGCAGCCGGAGTTCTTCTGCGAGGTCTCCCCGGAGCTGGCGGCCGAACGGGATCTGGAGCACACCGGCTGGGCGACGATCGTCAGCGCCCGCGGGGTGATCGAGGCGCGGGTGCTGGTCACCGACCGGATGGCCCCGCTGACCGTGCACGGCCGCCGGCTGCACCAGGTGGGCCTGCCCTACCACTGGGGCCCCAACGGCTACACCACCGGCGACGCGGCCAACGAGCTGCTGCATCTGTCCCTCGACCCCAACACGCACATCCAGGAGGCCAAGGCGTTCGCGGTGGACATCCGGCCGGGGCGCAGGCCGCGCGGCCCGGCGTCCATGGAGCTGGTGCGGGCCTACCGGGCGCGGGCGGGCATCGACGCGCACACGGGCACGGAGCCGTAGGCCCACCGCCGGGGCGGGAGCCCCGACTTCCCTGCGAGGGCCGGCGCTCCCTGTGGGCGGGCTAGCGCAGGACGACGGTGTGGGAGCCGTCGTACGGGATCAGCTCCCCCACCACCGGCGCGCCCGGCACCTCCCCGGCGACCAGCAGTCCCCCGGAGGTCTGGGCGTCGGCCAGCAACAGCCGGGTGTCGGTGTCGGTGGTGCCGAATCCGGTGAAGGGGGCGACCCATTCGAGGTTGCGCCGGGTGCCGCCGCTGACGTAGCCGTCGCGTACGGCCTCGCGGGCGCCGTCCAGGCAGGGCACGGCGGCGGTGTCGAGCACGGCGGTCACCCCGGATGCCTTGGCCAGCTTGTGCAGATGGCCGAGGAGGCCGAACCCGGTGACGTCGGTGGCGCAGGTGGCCCCGGCGGCGAGCGCGGCCTCGGACGCCTCGCGGTTGAGCGCGGTCATGGTGGCGACGGCGTGTTCGAAGCGTTCACCGGTGGCCTTGTGCCGGTTGTTGAGCACGCCGAGGCCGAGCGGCTTGGTCAGGGACAGCGGCAGTCCGGGGCGGCCGGTGTCGTTGCGCAGCAGCCGCTCGGGGTCGGCGACGCCGGTGACGGCCATGCCGTACTTGGGCTCCGGGTCGTCCACGCTGTGCCCGCCGCCGACGTGGCAACCGGCCTCGGTGGCGATGTCGAGGCCGCCCCGCAGCACCTCGCGGGCCAGTTCGAAGGGGAGCCGGTCGCGCGGCCAGGCCAGCAGGTTGACGGCGAGCACCGGCCGGCCACCCATCGCGTACACGTCGGACAGCGCGTTGGCGGCGGCGATGCGTCCCCAGTCGTAGGCGTCGTCCACCACCGGGGTGAAGAAGTCGGCCGTGCACACCATGGCCGTGCCGGGCTGTCCGGGCAGGGTGACGACGGCCGCGTCGTCGCCGGTGGCGAGGCCGACGAGCAGCGGGGTGTCGCCCCCGGCCAGCGGGGGCGCGGTCAGCCCGCTGACCACCTCCTCCAGCTCACCTGGCGGGATCTTGCAGGCGCAGCCGCCGCCGTGGGCGAACTGCGTGAGCCGGACGGTCGCTTGGCGGGTCGGTGTCATTGTGGTCTCCTGGGGCACTAGCCTGACGAGCGGTGGAGGCGTGTGGGTGCCTGGTGGCCCTCCCGGTCTTCAAAACCGAGGTGCCCGAGGATCTCGGGCAGGCGGGTTCGATTCCCGTCCGCCTCCGCTCCACGCCTGTACCCATGGGCTCCGCGGCCGAACGCCGGCCGACCGCGTCTCATTCGGCCGCCGTACCGGGTCGTCCGGCCGCCGTCCGTCCTCACCGCCGCTTTCCGGCTCCGTACGGCAGCGCCGGTGCTGGTCGTCGACGCGTTCCGTGTGGCCGCGGGCGTCCAGGAACTCCAGCAGCGGTACGGCGACCCGGCGGGTGGTGTCCAGGGCGCGGCGGGCCTCGCTGAGGGTGAAGGGCTGGGGCAGGGTGCGCAGGAGGGCGGCGGCCTCGGCGTCGGCGCCGGGCAGCAGCACGATCCCGTCGGCGATCCGCAGCAGGACCCCGGCGCTCACGGCGGCGGCCAGGGTCCGGTGGTCGAGGCCGAGTTCGGCCAGCCGGCCCGCCTCGGGCGCGCGGAACGGTGTGCGGGCCAGGTCCCGGCGTACGGCGTCCACGGCCGGGGGCAGGGCAGGCCGTGAGGCGTCGGCGGCGTACAACTTGCCGTGTTCCGCGCGGAGTCGGGGGGCCGCCTCGGCCAGCGCGTCGACGAGGGCGCGGTCGGGCAGGCCGAGCAGCCGGCGGGCGGCCTCGGTGGGCAGGCCGGGGTCCAGGGGATGGGCACGGGCGTGCCGTTCGACCTCGGCGGCGAGCCGGTCGCGCAGCCCGGTCCAGTGCGCGGGGTCGGCCAGCCAGTCGCCCGTGACCGGCTCGGCGGGGGCCGGGACGCCCATGGCGATGAGGTCGGCGCGGCGGATCAGCCCCCGGCGGCGCAGTTCCGCGGTGCCGTCGGGGCGGCCGGTGAGGGTGGCGAGTTCGGCCGCGCGGGCCCGGCCGGCGCCGCGCCGGGTCAGCCGGGGCGGTCGTACGTCGAGGACCGTGAGCCCCTGGGGCGGGCGGGTGCCGCCCGGTTCGCGCAGCACGGCGCGGTCCCCGACGCGCAGCGGCAGCGGGCGGGCGAGGGTGAGCCGGGCGGTGTCGGGGCCGAGCGGGCGGACGGTCACCGGCACGGCGGCGGTCCCGATGTGCAGGGTGACCTGGCGGGGCAGCTCGGCCGCCGGCTCGCCGGTCACCCGCGCGTCGATCACCTGGCTGGGCCGCCAGCGGCCGGGGCTCAGCAGCACCTGGCCCCGGCGCAGGTCCGCGTCCCCCGGCCCGTGCACATTGACCGCGACGCGGGCCACTCCGGCGACGGCCGCCCGGTCCTCGTGCAGGCTCTGGAGCCCGCGCACCCGCAGCACCGTCGAGCCGTCCCCGGTCGCCAGCCGGTCGCCGACGCGCAGGGTGCCCGCGCCGAGCGTGCCGGTCACCACCGTGCCGTGCCCGCGCACGGTGAACGCCCGGTCCAGCCACAGCCGTACGTCGGCGTCCGGATCAGGATCGGGCAACTCACCTGCCAGGGCGGCGAGTTCGCCGCGCAGGGCGTCGATTCCCCTGCCGGTGACGGCACTCACCGCGACCGAGGCGACCTTGCCGAGGGAGGCCCGTGCCAGCCGGCGCACGGCGTCGGCGCGCACCGGTTCGGGGTCCGCGAGGTCGCTGCGGGTCACCGCGAGGACGGCGTGCCGGACGCCGAGCGCGTCGAGGACGGCGAGGTGCTCCTGGGACTGGGGCTGCCAGCCCTGGTCGGCGGCGACCACGAACAGCACGGCGGGCACCGGCCCCACCCCCGCGAGCATGGTCGGCACGAAGCGCTCGTGACCGGGCACGTCCACGAAGGCGAGGTCGTCGTCGAGCGCGTCGAGCCGCGTCCACACGAAGCCCAGGTCGAGGGTGAGGCCCCGGCGGCGCTCCTCCTCGTACCGGTCGGGTTCCATCCCGGTGAGCGCCCTGACCAAGGCGGACTTTCCATGGTCGACATGCCCGGCGGTGGCGAGGACCCGCATCACACCCGCCCCTTCCCGGTGCCCGGACCGTCGCTGGTGCGCACCGCGCGCACGGCCGCAGCGAGCCGTTCGTCGTCCTCCGGGGGCACGGCGCGCAGATCCAGCAGGCAGCGCCCGGCCTCCAGGCGTCCGACCACCGGGGTGCGGCCGGTGCGCAGCGCGGCGGCGTACGGCTCGGGCAGGGACAGCGCCGCGCTGGGCAGCCCGACGCCGGGCGCCCCTCCCCCGCCGACCGTGGCGGTGCTCTCGACGGCGCGGGCGTCGATCCCGTGCGCGCCCAGCTCGGCGGCGAGCCGGCCGGCGCGGGCCCTGAGGGCGGCGGGGCCGGCGGTCAGGGCGCGGGCGGTGGGCGTGGGCGGTCCGGTGAGGGTGGCCTCCAGGGCGGCCAGGGTCAGCTTGTCCACGCGCAGGGCGCGGGCCAGCGGGTGCCGGGCGAGGGCGCGCACCAGGCCGCGGTCGCCGAGCAGCAGCCCGCACTGGGGTCCGCCGAGCAGCTTGTCGCCGCTCGCGGTGACGAGGGCGGCGCCCGCGCGCAGCTGGGTGTCGGCGTCGGGCTCCTCGGGCAGACCCGGCTGCGGGGCGAGCAGCCCGGAGCCGATGTCCACGACGAGCGGGACGCCCAGGCCGGCGAGTTCCCCGGCCCCGGCCGCACGGGTGAAGCCGGTGACACGGAAATTGGACGGGTGCACCTTCAGCACGAACCCGGTCTCCGGTCCGATCACCTCGGCGTAGTCGGCGGCGGTGGTCCGGTTCGTCGTGCCCACCTCGCGCAGCCGCGCACCGGTGGAGACGAGCAGGTCGGGCAGCCGGAAGCCGTCGCCGATCTCCACCATCTCGCCCCGGCTGACCACGATCTCCTTGCCCGCGGCGAGCGCGGTGGCGGCGAGGACGAGGGCGGCGGCGCCGTTGTTGACGACATGGACGTCCCCGGCGGCGGGCACCCGCGCGCCCAGCGCGGCGAGGGCGGAGCGCCCCCGGCGGGCCCGAGCGCCGGTCACCAGGTCGAGCTCCACGTCCGTGGGTCCCGCGGCCTCGGCCACGGCCCGCCGGGCGGCGTCCGACAGAGGGGCGCGGCCGAGATTGGTGTGGAGCAGCACACCGGTGGCGTTGAGCACCGGGCGCAGTCCGCTCGCGGCGTCGGGGAGCAGGCCCAGGACCGTCTCCGGCACCTGCTCGGGCGCCACCTCCCCGTCCCTGGCCCGCTGCTGCGCCTGCCGTACGGCGTCCTTGACGACCCCGGCCCCGAGCCGGTCCACGGCCTCGGCCAGCCGGGGGTCGCGCAGCAGGGTGTCGGTACGGGGGATACGGCGGCGGGGGTCGGGGGCGCGGTCGGCGGGGTTACGGGTGCCGGCGTTCCGGGTGGTGGGCGGCGTCGTACCGGCCGTGCCCGTCGTCCCCGCGCCCGCCCCCACTCCCGCGGCGGCCGGTTCGCTGCCCGCGCCCGCCGCCCGCGGGGTCACCCGCTGTCCCATGCCGCCCTTGCCGCCCTTTCCCTGCGGTCCGGCCCGCGCCGCCCCTGGCGGGGTCCGTCCATCGTCTCCCAGTGCCCCGGAACGGCCGTCCGACACGCCGGGAGGACGTTGCGGTGGCCGGGGCGGGGGTACCCGGCGCCGTATGAACGCACGCGATGACCAGCCTCAGGGCCGACAGGAACAGCGGGCCGCGAACCGCCGCAACGAGACGGAACGCCGACGTGCCGCCGAGTCGGCCGGCAACTCGCCGACGCCGACGCCCACACCTCGCGACATCGCCGAGCGCACCTCCAGGAGCAGGGGCGCCGAGGAGCGGGGCGGCGAAGGGAAGCCGCGCTGACCGGCCGACCCGCCCCCGGTGGCATGCCTCGCCGGCGTGCCTTCACCGGTATTGCTCTCACCGGGCCGGCGGGGACCTCCCGCCGGGGCCTTCGCCGCCGTCCGCCCCGCCGGCGTCCGTCTGCGGCCGGGGCAGCGGCAGGTCGCCCGCGGTCAGGTGTTCCAGGACCTGCACCAGTTCCTGGCACGCCTGCTCCACCGAGCGGCGCGTGTTGCGCTGCTCGGTGATCAGGGCGGCCATCAGCAGCGCGGTGAGCGCGATCGTCCCGTTGAACGCCTGGAGCTTGGCCATGGTCTCGACCGGGTTCAGCCCCTCGAACGCGCCGCTCCCGTCCGTGGCGGCATTGGTGGCCATCACGGACGTGAACAGCGCGCACAGCACGGCGCCCGCGAGCTGGAAGCGGACGGCGGCCCAGATGATCAGCGGGTAGACCAGAAAGAGCAGGCTGACCGAGCTGTAGGTGGCCACCGGGACGAGCGCACAGGTGATGACGGCGAGGGCCGTCGCCTCCCGCCACCGGCCCGGGGAGAGCGGCCGGCGCAGCCCGCGCAGCATCAGCAGCAGCGGGGTGACCAGCAGCACGCCCATCGCGTCCCCGACCCACCAGGCGAGCCACACCGGCCAGAAGGCGCCAGTGGCCAGCTTGTCCGTGAGCACGAGCATGCCCACGCCGACGGTCGCGCTGACCGTCATGGCGGCCAGCGCACCGAGGAACACCAGGGCGAGGCCGTCCCGGAACCTGCTGAGGTCGGGGCGGAAGCGCGCCAGGTGCAGCAGGATCGCCGCGCACACGGGGGCCGCGGTGTTGCCGAAGAGGATGCCGACCAGATCGGGGCCGGGCGGCGAGATGGTCAGGATCAGGGCGAGGGCACCGAGGGTGATGCCGGGCCAGCAGCCGATGCCGAGGACCAGCAGGGCGGCGACGGCGACGCCGGTCGGCGGATAGATGGGGGTGAAGACGGCGCTCCCCACGGTCAGCTCGCGCAGCAGCCCGAGGCGGGCGGAGCCGTAGTAGAGGGCCGCGACGGCCAGCACCTGGACGGCATAGCCGCCCGGCCGGCGCAGTTCCGCGATACCCACCACAGCAGCCATCTCACACCGCCCGGCGCGACCCGGCGAGGCGAGAGCGCCCGGTTCGGCCCCTCTGGCCGAGCTGAGACCCGCCGCAGAGGCCCTACGTCCGCCGGGGCCCGTCGAGTCCGACGACGAGGACGGCGGCGTCGTCCTCGTGTCCGACGCTCTCGGCGCCCTTGATCACGGCGGCGGCCAGCGCATGGCTCTCCAGGCCCGCGACGGCGGCTATGCCCGCGAGCCGGGTCACCTGCTCCAGGCCGTCCTCGACGTCGAGCGAGGGACCTTCCACCACGCCGTCGGTGAGCAGCACGAACAGCCCGCCGGTGGTCAGCCGGTGCCGGGTCACCGGGTATGCCACGCCCCGCTGGATGCCGAGCGGCGGCCCGCACTCGTCGTCGGCGACTCCGGACCTGCCGTCCGCGGTGGCCCACACGAAGGGGATGTGGCCCGCACGGGCGCTCTCCATCGCGCCGCTGGCCGGGTCGAGCCGCATGAAGGTGCAGGTCGCGAAGAGTTCGCTGCCGAGGGAGAGCAACAGGTCGTTGGTGCGGGCGAGTAGTTCGCCGGGCTCGCCGGTGGCGAAGGCGAGGGCGCGCAGGCCGGCCCGGACCTGGCCCATGAAGGCGGCGGCCTCGATGTTGTGCCCCTGTACGTCCCCGATGGCCAGCCCGATCCGGCCGTCGGGCAGCGGAAAGGCGTCGTACCAGTCGCCGCCCACGTTGAGGCCGTAGCAGGCGGGTGCGTAGCGGACCGCCAGGTGCAGTCCGGGGGCGCCGGGCAGGTCCCGCGGCAGCATGCCGCGCTGCAGGGCGATGGCCAGCTCGACCTGGGTGCGCTGGAGTTCCGCCCGCTCACGCGCCTGGGCGGTGAGCGAACCGAGTCTGGCCAGCAGTGCGTCGCCGTCATCGGTGGAACGCTTGCGGGGCATCGGCTCACTTCCGGCGGAGGGTGCCCACCCGGACGGCCGCCTCCGGGGAGGACGGCTGCCCGAACAACGGCTGCCCGGATTATTGGCAAACGCCTCGATTTTACCTGGGTTGACCGAACTCGGCGCGGGACCGGTGGCGGGCCGCTCAGTGGGCGTCGGAGTCGATTCCGGTGATCACCGCGGGTCCCAGCGGCGCGCTGCGCTCGTCCAGACCCGCGCCGCGCAGCGCGGAGTCCGCGAGCCGGCGGGCCTCCTCCTCGGCGTGCGGGCCGGTGTCGGCCTCGACGGTCAGGCGGAGGGTGAAGGTGTTGTCGTCGTTGACGTTGAGCACGTCCAGGTCCTCGCTGCTGCCCATCCGGGTGCCGTGCGGGTCCACGGGGCGCAGCGCGCGGGTCAGCCGGGTCCGGGTGTCCGCGCCGACCCCGGCGGTGAAGGTGCCGGGGACGCTGATCAGATAGGTCGTCATGACGGTCCTTTCCTCGGGCGTCCCCTCGACTACCCCGTTTCCCGGCCTTCGCACGGGCCGGGCGGGGTGATCGGCTTCTTACGGACTCCTCACCGGGTCAGGGCGCTCACAGCGGGGAGTGGGCCACCGCCGTGACGTAGGCGCCGAAGAACAGGGACACCAGGGTGAGCGCGCCGTAGACGAGGACCGCCTGGACCGGTCGGGCCCGCCAGGTCCGGGCGAGGGCGCGGGCCATGGGGATGAGCAGCGGGAAGGCCGGGAGCAGGAAGCGCGGCTTGGAGGAGAAGGACCCCGAGCCGCCGAGCACGAGCAGGATCAGCACCCCGGCGAAGACGACCAGGACCAGCGGGGCGCGCTCCAGGCACAGCAGCGCGAACAGCAGCACTCCGGCGGCCACGACCAGCAGCGCGACGGTGTAGACGACGCCGCCGCCGTGCAGCAGCAGGGCCTTGACGAAGCGGGCCGCGCCGACGCCGAAGTCGAAGCGGGAGTCCCAGGCGCTCTGCACCTTGAAGTAGCCGCCGAACAGATTGCCGACCTGGGTGCCGACCCACAGCACATAGCCCAGGAAGCCCAGCGGGGCGAGGACGGCGCCGGCCCATACCCGCCAGGAGACCCGGCCGCGGGCGCGCCACACCTCGTACAGCGCGGCGAGGGCGACCGCGCCCGCCACCGCGAAGCCGCTGGGCCGGGCGAGACCCGCGAGCGCGGCCAGCACCCCGGCCCACAGCCAGCGGCGCTTGAGCACGCAGTACAGGGACCAGATGGCGAGAGCGGCGAACAGCGACTCGGTGTAGGCGATGGTCAGCTCGACGGCGTGCGGCATGACCGCCCACAGACCGACCAGCGCGGTGGCCACTCCCCGGCCGTGGAGCAGATGCCCGATGACGTAGACGCCGTAGGCGGCCACGCCCGCGGCGAGCCAGGAGACGAGCAGTGCGGCCTGGCCCGGAGTGAGCGGCAGCACGGTGGTGAGCGCCCGGATGAGCGCCGGGTAGAGGGGGAAGAACGCCCAGTCGGTCTGGACGGCGCCCTGCGGGGTGATCCACATCTTGTGGCCGTAGCCCTGGGCGGCGATGTGCAGGTACCAGCGGGAGTCCCAGGAGTGGGCGAGGGTCCTCACCAGCGGGTGCCCGCGCCACGCATTGGTGAGGATCACCGCGAGTATCCCGGCGAGCCGGACGCAGGCGAACAACGCGAGGGCCGGGACCGCCCCTTCGGGGATGCCGCGGCGGGCGATCCGGGGCAGGTCGAAGCGGCCTGCGGGGCGGGACGGGGCGGCCGGTTCGGGCCGGGGTACGGAGGAGGTGCTCACGCTTTTGACCTTGGGCACGCCGGGTAAGACGTGCAAACCACGACTCGGGTTTCTTACGTACTTCCACCCTGAATCAGGAATTGGTCAAGGAATGGGTGTAATTCCCTTACGGTCCCTTACCCCGGCGGCTCGAACACCTCTTCGCGGACCCCCCTGCGGGCCCCCAAAAGAGGCCCCGTAGGGTGTGGTTATCATATGAGCGCTGCCTAGCTCGAAAGATGGACCGGACCTGTGACTGTCAACGACGACTCGTTCACCAACTGGAAGAACCGCGAGGAGATCGCGGAGTCGATGATCCCGCTCATCGGGAAGCTGCACCGCGAGCGGGACGTGACCGTCCTGCTGCACAGCCGCTCCCTGGTGAACAAGTCGGTGGTCAGCATCCTCAAGACGCACCGCTTCGCCCGGCAGATCGCCGGCCAGGAGCTGTCCGTCACCGAGACGATGCCCTTCCTGAAGGCCCTGACCACCCTGGACCTCGGCCCCTCCCAGATCGACCTGGGCATGCTCGCCACCCTCCACCAGGCCGACGAACGCGGCCTGAGCGTCGAGGAGTTCACCGCCGAGGCGGTCGCCGGCGCCACCGGCGCCAACAAGATCGAGCGGCGCGAGCCACGCGATGTGGTGCTGTACGGCTTCGGCCGCATCGGCCGGCTCGTGGCCCGGCTGCTGATCGAGAAGGCCGGCTCGGGCAACGGGCTGCGCCTGCGGGCCATCGTGGTGCGCGGCGGCGGCCCCCGGGACATCGTCAAGCGCGCCTCGCTGCTGCGGCGCGACTCGATCCACGGCCAGTTCCAGGGCACCATCACGGTGGACGAGGACAACAGCACCATCGTCGCCAACGGCAACGCCATCAAGGTGATCTACGCCGACGACCCGTCGCACGTGGACTACACCGCGTACGGCATCCGCGACGCCATCCTCATCGACAACACCGGCAAGTGGCGCGACCGCGAGGGCCTGTCCAAGCACCTGCGCCCCGGCATCGACAAGGTCGTGCTGACCGCGCCCGGCAAGGGCGACGTCCCGAACATCGTGCACGGCGTCAACCACGACACCATCAAGCCGGACGAGCGGATCCTGTCCTGCGCCTCCTGCACCACCAACGCGATCGTCCCGCCGCTGAAGGCCATGGACGACGAGTACGGCGTGCTGCGCGGCCACGTGGAGACGGTCCACTCGTTCACCAACGACCAGAACCTGCTGGACAATTACCACAAGGCCGAGCGCCGCGGCCGCTCCGCGCCGCTGAACATGGTGATCACCGAGACCGGTGCCGCCTCCGCGGTGGCGAAGGCCCTGCCCGACCTCAAGGCCCCGATCTCCGGCAGCTCGATCCGCGTCCCGGTGCCGGACGTCTCGATCGCGATCCTCAACCTCCAGCTCGCCCGCGCCACCAGCCGCGAGGAGGTCCACGACTACCTGCGCGACGTCTCGCTGACCTCGCCGCTCAAGCGCCAGATCGACTTCACCACGGCGCCCGACGCGGTCTCCAGCGACTTCATCGGCTCGCGCCACGCCTCGATCGTGGACGCCGGCGCGCTGAAGGTCGACGGCGACAACGCGATCCTCTACCTCTGGTACGACAACGAGTTCGGCTACTCCTGCCAGGTCGTCCGGGTCGTGCAGTACGTGTCGGGCGTGGAGTACCCGACGTACCCGGCGACGGCGGTCTGACCGCACCAGCCCCAGCCTCTGGCGCCCGACGTCTGGCGCCCGGCGCCTCCACGGCCGCCGACCGGAGTCTTCCGGTCGGCGGCCGTTCGCGTACCCCGGTCCAGGATGCCTTCGTAACTCAAGGATTTGCCTATGGCCTATAGGAAACTGCATAATTGCCATCGGCAAGAGGAAGGAAGCTGATGGTGCGTGCGGGACTGACCACGGAGCGGCTGGTCCGGGCCGGCGCGGAGCTGGCCGACGAGGTGGGCTTCGAGCAGGTGACCGTGTCGGCGCTGGCCCGGCGGTTCGACGTCAAGGCGGCGAGCCTGTACTCGCACCTGGAGAGTTCGCGGGACCTCAAGACCCGGATCGCGCTGCTCGCCCTCGCGGAGCTGGCCGACCGCGCCGCCGAGGCGCTCGCCGGCCGGTCCGGGAAGGACGCGCTCGGCGCCTTCGCGGACGTCTACCGCGACTACGCCCTCGCCCACCCCGGCCGCTACGCGGCGGCCCGGTACCCGCTGGACCCCGAGACCGCCGCCGCCAGCGCGGGCCCACGGCACGCCCAGCTGACCCGCGCGATCCTGCGCGGCTACGACCTGCCCGAGCCCGAGCAGACCCACGCGGTGCGCCTGCTGGGCAGCGTGTTCCACGGCTACGTCAGCCTGGAGACGGTCGGCGGTTTCGCGCACAGTGCCCCCGGCTCCCAGGAGTCCTGGACGCGGATCGTGGACGCCCTGGACTCCCTGCTGCGCAACTGGCCCGCCCGCTGAGCCGACTTCTCCCTACGAAACACAGGCCGACATGACGCACACCACCGCCCTCACCGCCGACCTCGTACGCGGCGCCCTCGACCTGGAGCGCACCGAGCGGGGACTGCTGCCGCACCGGCTGCCCGCGCGGGCCCGCGCCCAGTGCGCCGACCCCCAGCTCGCCCTGGCCGAGTCCCAGCCCGCCGGCGTGCGGCTGGTGTTCCGCACCCGCGCCACCACCGTCGAGCTGGACACCCTGCCGACCAAGCGGGTCTACCTCGGCGCTCCCCCGCGCCCGGACGGGATGTACGACCTGCTGGTGGACGGGCGCCCGGCGGGCAGCGCCACCGCGGCCGGGGGCGACACCCTCACCATCGACATGGCCACGGGGAGCACGGAGCACACGCCGGGCCCGGTCGCGACCGTACGGTTCACCGGGCTGCCGGACACGCCGAAGAACGTGGAGATCTGGCTGCCGCACAACGAGCGGACCGAGCTGGTGGCGCTGCGCACCGACGCCCCGGTGACGGCGGTGCCGGACCGGGGCCGCAGAGTGTGGCTGCACCACGGCAGTTCGATCAGCCATGGTTCCGACGCCGCGAGCCCCACCACCACCTGGCCGGCGCTGGCCGCCGCGCTCGGCGGGGTCGAGCTGGTCAACCTGGGCCTCGGGGGCAGCGCGCTGCTCGACCCGTTCACCGCACGCGCGCTGCGGGACACGCCGGCCGACCTGATCAGCGTCAAGCTCGGCATCAACGTCGTCAACAGCGACCTGATGCGGCTGCGTGCCTTCGGGCCCGCGGTGCACGGGTTCCTGGACACGATCCGGGAGGGGCACCCGGACACCCCGCTGCTCGTCGTCTCGCCGGTGCTGTGCCCGATGCACGAGGACACGCCGGGGCCGACCGCCTGGGATCTCGCCGCGCTCGGCGAGGGCCGGCTCGCCTTCCGGGCGGCCGGGGACCCGGCGGAGACGGCGGCCGGCAAGCTCACGCTCGGGGTGATCCGGGCGGAACTGGCGCGCATCGTGCGTGAGCGTTCGGCCGAGGACGACAGGTTATTCCACCTCGACGGGCGCGAGCTGTACGGCGAGGCCGACTTCGCCGAGCTGCCGCTGCCGGACGGGCTCCACCCGGACACGGCGGCGCACCGCAGGATCGGCGAGCGGTTCGCGGAGCTGGCCTTCGGCGCGGGGGGCGCGTTCGCGGGCGGGGAATGAGCGGGCCGACGGTGCCTCGCGGCCGGTGGGGCGGGCCCCGTGTCCCGCAGGGGAACCGCCCCACCGTCGGCCGCGGGGCACCGTCGCCCGCGCAAGGGCTACGGGACGAGGTGGGCGAAGACCACCAGGTTGTCGGTGTAGTCCTTCGCCGTGTGGTCGTAGTCGCCCGCGCAGGTGATGAGCCGGGCCTCAGGGCGGGGTGCGTCGGCGTAGACACGGTCGCTCGGGAAGTCGTCCTTGGCGAACGTCTCGGCGCTGTCCACCACGAAGTTCGCGGTCCGTCCGTCGGCGCGCTCCACGGAGAAGCGGTCGCCGGTGTCCAACTGGTCGAGGTTGACGAAGACGGCCGCGGAGACCTTCGTGTCCACGTGCCCGGCGATGATGGCGGTGCCCTTCTCGCCGGGTGCGGCACCCTTGGCGTACCAGCCGACGAGATTGGTGTCCGCCGCGGGCGGCGGCTCCAGTTGCCCCGTGGCGGCGAGGGTCAGCTGGGTGAAGGGGGCGTCGACGCCGATCTTCGGGATGACCAGCCGGGTCGGCTCCGACCGGGGAAGCCCGGCGGCCGCCGGGGGCAGCCCGGCCGTTGCCGACGGCCGCCCGGTGGAGCTGGCCCCGGAGGCCGGGGTCGCCCGCGGCACCGGGAACGACCCGTGGTGCCCCCCGAACATGCTGACCGCGAGGAAGAGGAGCGCCACCCCCCAGAGCACCAGCCGCCCGCCGCGAGCGGCACCTGACGCGTCCGGCTCCGGTTCAGGGGGCTGCGCGGAGGACGGATCCGCTGCCATCGGACATCACCTCACTGGGACAGGGCGGTACGGGGGACGGGTCGTGACGGCGGGGGTTCCGCCCGCCCCGCGAGGGGCACACGCCGCCGGCGCCATCGGCGCGCCGGCGGCGTCCGGGACCCGGTCAGGACGCCGGCTGCGCGGCCTTCTTGCGGCGCATGGCGTACATGCCGGCCGCGCCGACGCCGAGGACCGCGAGGCCGCCCGCGGTGACACCGGGGCCGGCGAGCGCGCCGCCACCGGTGTGCATGCCGCCGCGCGGCTTGCCGCCGCCGCCGGAGCCGCCGCCCCAGTCGCTGCCGCTGTCGTCGCCGCCCTTGCCGCGGCCACCGCCGCCACTGTCGTCGTTGCCACCCTTGCCGCGACCGCCGCCACCGCTGTCGTCGTCGCCACCCTTGCCACGACCGCCGCCACCGCTGTCGTCGTCACCGCTCTTGCCGCGGCCACCGCCACCGCTGTCGTCGTCACCGCTCTTGCCGCGGCCACCGCCACCGCCCTCGTCGCTGCCGCCCCGGCCCCCGCCGTCCTCCTTGTAGGTCTCGGGGTCGAACCGGACGTCGCCACCGCTGTCGGTGCGCAGCACGGTGGCGAGCGCTCCGCCACCCGTGTGCATTCCGCCGCGGGGCCGGTCGTGTCCGCGGTCGTTGTCGCCTCCGCTGCCGTTGTCTTGTTCCCGGTCGGAACCCTTGTCGCGGTCACCGCCGGAGTCGCTGCTGTGCGAGGAGTCCCCACGGCCCGAGTCGTGCCCGGCCGGGACCGCGAACGCGGCGCCGGGCGTGGCGAAGGCCAGGGCGGCCGCGGCGGCTGCCGTGGCCAGGAGGGTACGGGCAGAACGCATCGTGTTGTCCTTCCGCCGTGACCGGGCAGCGGACGCCTCATCAGCTGGATGGACCCGGTCCCGACATGAACCACCGTCAGTGAGGCCCCCGGATCCCACCATCCGGGCCGCCCAGCCGTGTCACCGGCCCACCCGTCTGCCCCAGTGCGCGCGGCCCCGGACCCCTCGTCCGGGTCAAGGGGGACCCGCCGCGGAATCTTGCCGGTACCGGCCGGTAGGGGTTCGCCACCGGCCCTTGTTATGACAGCCGTCATAGCGCAATCTGGTACCGGACGGTGCGACGGCACACGGCCGACGGCGGCCGGGGCGGTGGGAGGCGGCAGTGGCGGACGGGATGGCGCGGGCCCTGTGGGAGCGCTACGAACCGGTGCACGACCTGGTGTACTTCGCGCCGCAGGCGCTCGACGCGGCGCGGGCACTCGGCCTGCGCGGCTACTGGATGGGCTACTTCGCGCTCCGGGCCGCCCCGCTCGGTCCGGTCTCCCCCGCCGTCGTGACGAGCTGCTTCTACGTCTTCCACCCCGCGCGCGTCGCCAGAGCGCTGCCGGACGCCTGGGGGTACGCGGCTCCCGAGCGGGTCCTCGCGGCCCGTGCGGACGCCCTGGACGCGGCGATGACCGGGCTGTACGGACCGCAGGTCACCGGCTCCGCCGACTTCGCCGAGGCCGCCGACCTCGCCTGGGAGGCCGCGGCGGCCGCGGACACCGCGGGCCGGGTGCTGGCCGCCGCCAACCAGGCGCTGGAGCGCCCGCGGCGGGCCACGGCCCGGCTGTGGCAGGCGCTGACCACCCTGCGCGAGCACCGGGGCGACGGGCATGTCGCGGTGCTGGTCGGCCAGGGGCTCGATCCGGTCGAGGCGATGGTGCTCAAGGCGGCGGCCGGCGAGTCGGACGCCGGGTTCCTGCGCGAGACCCGCCAGTGGGAGCAGGGCGACTGGACGGCGGCCGGGATCCGGCTGACGGAGCGCGGGCTGCTCACCGAGGACGGCTCGCTCACCCCGGCCGGGGCGGCGGCGCGCGCGGAGGTGGAGGCGCTCACCGACGCGGCGGCCGTAAGCCCCTGGCGCGCCCTCGGCCCGGAGCGTACCGCCCGCCTCGCCGCCCTGCTGGATCCGCTGGCCCGCGCGGTGCGGGACTCGGACCTGCTGCCGCCCGGCAATCCGGTGGGCCTGCCCGCGCGGACGACCCCGGTCGGCGACTGACGGTACGGCGGGCGCCTCGTGTGGCCCCTTCGCGCACTCCCGCCGCCCGTGCGGTGCCGGCCCGCGCGCGAGACTCTGCCGAACGGCCGAAAAGCGTCGTAGTTACGGTCGAAGTACCCTCTCCTGACCTGGTGTTGTGCGCCGTACTCTGAAGCCGTGGTCACGCGAGACGAGGATCCTGGACAGGCGGCGTCCCGGCTCACCGGGCGCCCGGCCGGTGCGGCGCGGGGGGCGTCCGGCTCGCCCGCGGAGGTACTGCTGGACGACGGCACACCGGTGATGGTCAAGCGCGGCGACGCCCCCGGCGCGGTGCGCGCCGAGGTGGCGGGGCTGCACTGGCTGGCCGCGGCGGGCGCCGTACGGGTGCCGGCGGTGCTCGGGCACGACGAGCACTGGCTGGTCACCGAGCGGGTGGCGACCGGGCGCCCCGATGCGAAGGCGGCGCTCCGTTTCGGTCAGGCCCTGGCCGCCCTGCACGCGTCCGGCGCGCCCCGGTTCGGGTCGGCGCCGCCTGGCGGGCCGCGGGACGCGTACATCGGCCTGGCGCCCATGCGCAACACCGAGGGCACCGAGTGGTCCGGCTGGTACGCCGAGCACCGGGTGCTGCCGTACGTGCGCGGCGCGGTGCAGCGCGGGGTGCTGCGGACGGGCGAGGCGGCGGTGTTCGAACGGGTCTGCGCGCGGCTGCCGGAACTGGCGGGGCCCGCGGAGCCGCCCGCGCGGCTGCACGGCGACCTGTGGAGCGGCAATGTGCTCTGGGGCGCCGACGGCGAGGTGCGGCTCATCGACCCGGCCGCGCACGGCGGGCACCGGGAGACCGATCTGGCGATGCTTCAGCTGTTCGGCTGCCCCCATCTCGAACGCGTCCTCGCGGGGTACGAGGAGTCGGCGCCGCTCGCCGGCGGCTGGCGCGGTCGCGTCGGTCTGCATCAGCTCTTTCCGCTGCTCGTGCACGCGGTGCTGTTCGGACGCGGCTACGCGGAGCAGGCACTGTCCGTGGCGCGCGGGGCACTCGCTGTGTGAGCGCGGCGCCCGGCGGCGCGGTGGAACGCTCCCGTCCGCGCCGTGATCACGCAGCGTAAGGAAACCAATCACCCGTTCGAATCGTATAAGGACGTGAAAGCCGAACCAGGGAGAGACCATGCAACCGTTCACGCTCAACTACGCGCGCCCGGCTGTGCAGTTGGAAGTAACCGTTCCGTACGCGTACGACTCCGGACTGCAGTTGAACGTCCTCCCGGACGGGCGGATCGCCGCGACGGACCACGCGACCCTGCGCGCGCTGGGCACCACGACCTCGACCGCCGGTTCCAAGACGCACTTCGACGACTGAGCCACGGACCCGCAGACGATGACCGTGCTCATCCTGACCAGTGATGAAGACGTGACGGCGGACATGGTGGTCCTCCGCCTCCGCGAGGCCCAGGTGCCCGTCGTCCGGCTCGACCCCGCCGATCTGACCGACGGGGTCGCTCTGTCGGGCGAGTACGCACACGGCGCCTGCCACGGGCAACTGTCCGTCGGCGGGCGCCTGGTGGACCTGGACGGGCTGCGCTCCGTCTGGGTGCGCAGGCCCGGTACGGCCGCCGCGCGCGCCGCCCAGCCGTCCACCTGGCTGACCGAGGAGTCCGCGCAGGCGCTGTACGGCATGCTCCGCTGCACCGACGCACGCTGGATGAACCATCCGGACGCGGCCCGCCGCGCCCGGTACAAGCCCTGGCAGCTGCGGCACGCCCAGCGCAGCGGCCTCACCGTGCCGGCCACGCTGATCACCACGCTCCCGCAGGCGGCGCGGGAGTTCGCCGGGCGCCACCGGGACCTGGTGGTCAAGCCGGTCTCCGGAGCGCATCCGCAGGAGCCGCCGCGGGCGGTGCCGACCAGCAGGGTCGCGCCGGACGCGGACTTCACGGCGGTCGCCTACGGGCCGACGCTGCTCCAGCAACGCGTGCCGAAGCAGGCCGACATCCGGCTCACCGCCGTCGGCGGCACCCTGCTGGCGGCCCGCAAGCCGGTCGATCCGGACGCCCACCCGGACGACGTGGACGTCCGGTTCGCCCCGTCCGTGTCGCCATGGCTGCCCGTCGCGGTGCCCGCATGGGTCGCCGAGGGGGTTCTGCGCTATCTCCGGGGCGCCGCGCTGGCGTACGGTGCCTTCGACTTCGCGGAGGACGCGGACGGCGTCTGGTGGTTCCTGGAGTGCAATCAGTCGGGTCAGTTCGGTTTCGTGGAGATGGACACCGGGCAGCCGATCGCCGCCACCATCGCGCAATGGCTCGCGGGGGACGGGCTCGCCGAGGACGGCTGCGCGAACGCCGCTCCGGGCGCGGCCCGCTGAGGACGCGGGGACCGGTTCGAGGAGAGGAACGTCATATGCGCATCGGACTGCTGGGTACGGGGCCCTGGGCGCGGGCGGTGCACGCCCCCGCGCTCGCCGCGCACCCCGGCGTGGAGTTCGCCGGGGTGTGGGGCCGCCGCCCCGAGGCGGCCGCCGCGCTCGCGCAGCGGTACGACGGCAGGCCGTACGCCGACGTGGACGCGCTGCTGGCCGACGTGGACGCGGTCGCCGTCGCCCTGCCGCCGTCCGTGCAGGCACCCCTGGCGGTGCGGGCGGCGCGGGCCGGGCGGCATCTGCTCCTGGACAAGCCGCTCGCGCTGTCGGTCGCGGACGCGCGTGCCGTGGCCGAGGCGGCGGAGCGTGCCGGGGTGGGGTCGGTCGTCTTCTTCACCACGCGCTTCCAGAAGGAGCCGCAAAACTGGATCGAGGAACAGGCCGCGGTGAAGGGCTGGTTCACGGCGCGGGCGCAGTGGCTGGGGGCGGTGTTCACCACCGACAGCCCCTATGCGGCCTCTCCGTGGCGCCAGGAGAAGGGGGCGCTGTGGGACGTGGGCCCGCACGCGCTGTCCGTGCTGCTGCCGATCCTCGGCGATGTCACCCGTGTGGTGGCGGCCCGCGGTCCGGGGGACACCGTGCACCTGATCCTCGACCACGCGGCCGGAGCCTCCAGCACCGTCACCCTCAGCCTGACGGCCCCGCAGGAGGCCGCCGGGGTCGAATTCGAGCTGCGCGGCGAGTCCGGTGTCACCGCCATGCCGGCCGCCTCCGACGACAACGCCCTCGGCCGGGCCATCGACGCCCTGCTGACCTGCGTCGAGACGGGCCGCCGCCACCCCTGCGACGCGGCCTTCGGCCTACGGGTGACGGAGATCCTGGCGGCGGCGGAGGCCCGCCTGGCGGCCGAGGCGGAATGACGGCGCGGGATCTCCCGAACACCCGGTGTCAGCCCGCGCCCCCTTCCCGTACGGCCGTTCGCGGTGCCGGGACCGGTCCCGCCGCGTTCCTCGGCGCCGCCGCGAAGATCCAGCGGTTGGCGGCCAGGGCGTCGTTCGGCTCCGGCAGCGGGCCGCGGCCGTGGCGGCGGGTGAAGTCGTAGGGGGTGCGTGTCGTCGCCGTCCAGCCCAGGGAGGCGAGTTCGGCGGCCGAGTCGGGGCGGGGCTCCGCGTCGAAGAGGGCGAGCAGGTCGATGCCGAGGCGCCGGCGGGTCTCCGTGTAGACGGGGCTGGCCCGCACCTGCGGGGACTCCACGAGGTCCTTGATCTCGTACGCGAGGGTGCTGTCCGCCGCGCTGAGCCGGTCGACCGTGGCGACGAGACGCCGTTCGGCCGCCGCCGGCAGATACAGCAGCAGCCCCTCGGCGAGCCACGCCGTGGGCTCGGTGGGGTCGAAGCCCGCGGACAGCAGGACGGCGGCCCAGTCCTCGCGCAGGTCGGCCGCGAGCGGACGGCGCTCGGCCGCGGGGGCGGCCCCCAGCCGGTCGAGGACCGTCCGCTTGAAGGCCAGCACCTCCGCCGTGTCCACCTCGTACACCACACATCCCGGCGGCCAGCCCAGCCGGTACGCCCGGCAGTCCAGGCCCGCGCCGAGGAGCACCACCTGGCGCACGCCCAGATGGGCCGAGCGCAGCAGATGGTCGTCCAGGACGCGGGTGCGCAGGGCGAAGTACCGGCCGAGCCTGCCCCACAGCGGGTCGGCGTCGCCGTCGGGCACCTGCCCCGGACGCACCGGCCAGCTCGCGGAGGCCGGCGCCGCGCGCACGAAGTGCTCGGCGAACGGATCGCGGGCCAGCGCGTCGGGGCGATGCGTCTCGATCGCGCGGGCCGCGGCCACCAGCAGGGCGGTGCGGCCGACGCCCCGCGCGACCCCGGCGGTCAGACCCCCGGCCGTATGCACGGCACCTCCCCGGTCCCGAGCGCGGGCGCGGGCGCGGTCCAGGCCGCCGGGTCGGCGGCGGTGCTGGTCCGGGCGCCGTAGACGACGCGCATGAACCGCAGGACGTCGTCGCACGGAAGGTGCAGGGCCGCGGTGCAGTCCGTCAGGACGGTCACATGGAAGCCTTTCTGGAACGCCGTGCGGGCGGTGGTGTCCACACACACGTCCGCGTACACCCCGGCGAAGACCAGGTGGCCGATGCCGCGCGCGCCGAGGTGGTCCTCGAAGCCCTCGCCGAGGAAGGCGTCGAAGCGGGCGCGTTTGGTGAAGACGCGCTCGCCCGGTGCCGGGGCGACCCGGTGGAACTCGGCGCCCCAGGTGCCTTCCAGGCACTTCGGCCGCTTGCCGAGAGCCTCGTCCCGCGAGCGCCAGGCGGCGCCCTGGTGCTCGGGGTCGCCGGTGAACCGTACGAAGATCACCTCGATATCGCGCGCGCGGGCCGCGGCCACCGCCCGGACGGTGCCGGAGACGGCCGCGTCCAGGACCGCGGGGTCGCCGCCGAAGCGGGCGAGGGCGGCCGGCCCGGTGCAGAAGTCGTTCTGCACGTCCACCACGACCAGGGCCGTCCGCTCCCCCGGCACGCCGGTCACGACCCGCCGGCCAGGGTGGTCGCCGGTGACCCGCCGGGCGCGTCCAGGGCGTCGAGCAGGGCGTCGGCCACGGCGGTGGTGGAGTGCCGCCCGCCGAGATCGGGCGTGGAGATGCCCCGCTCCTCCAGGATCCGCAGCGCCTTCTCCACGGCCTCCACCGCTCCCGCGCGCCCGACGTGCCCCTCGGCGACGCGCGCGGCCGCGCGGATGGTCGCCACCGGGTTGACGAGGCCCCGCCCGGCGATGTCGTCGGCGGAGCCGTGCACCGTCTGGTACTCGGTGAGTCCCGCCAGCGCGGGATCGAGGAAGACGTTCTCGGTGCACCGGTTCTCCTGCCGCTCGGAGCCGAACCGGTCGAGCAGCATGACGTGCATGATGTCGGCCCATTCGTTGCCGGCGATCAGCAGCGTCCGGTCGGGCAGGCCGTGGGTGAGGAGGTTGCGGTTGACCGTGTCCGGCTGGAACAGGCCGATCTCCACACCGAGTTCGTCCGCGAGCCCGCTCACCCAGTCGTCCAGCGCGCCGTCCAGGAGATGGAACTTGTACGCCATGACGATGCGGCCGATCCGGCCGTCCGGCCACTCCTGCCGGGCCCGGCGCAGGGCGTAGCGGACCACGCTCGCGGTGATGTCCTGGGAGAAGGTCGTGGTGCGGGTGAGCCGGCCGGGCGTGTGCCGGTTCTCGCCGGTGTAGAACCCCTGGGCCTGGTCCCGCACCAGCAGCAGGGAGCGGCCGTCGGCGCCGAGCAGGTCCACCTTGACGGCGCGCAGCCGCTGGCGGACGAGGTAGAGGGACTGGGCGTTGACGGCGGTCCGGAAGACCGCCGTCGTGCCCCGCTCGGCGCGGGTGCGGCAGAACCGCTCGTAGTGGTCCGCGTCCGCGGCGGTCAGCTCGCGGACGCGGTCGAGGCCGGGTTCGGCGCGCAGCGAGTGGTAGGAGTGGTAGAGACGCGGGGAGCGCTCGATCGTCACCGTGCCCGGATGCCCGGCGGTCAGCGCGCCGAGCACCCGCTCGAACACGTCGGCGAGTTCGGGTCCGGTGCCCCGGCCCACGGCCAGCCCGATGACGGGCGCGTTCGGGTCGTGGGTCACTGGGCGTTGCCCGTGGTGAGGTGGTCGCCGGGGATGCCGGACTTCTCCGGGCGGTAGTAGTCGCGGATGCCGTCGGCCCAGGTGACCACGGGGACACGGTCGCCGTGGACCGGCTCGAAGGCGTCGAACAGGGCCTCGATGTTGGGGCGCTGGAAGCCGATGGCGGTCATCAGGGCGACGAAGTGGGGGCGTTCGACATAGCCGTCGCCGTCCGGGTCGCCCAGCGCGGCGAGGGCCTCGGCGAACTCGTTGACCGTGACGTCGAATCGCTGGGGGTCGAGCACGATGGCGTTGAACTCGGCGGGGCTGACCTGCCCGTCGCCGTCGGCGTCCAGCTCGGTGCGCAGGGTGTCCCAGTAGCTCTGGAAGGCCTTGAGCATCCGGTGCTTCGCGCCGTCCCCGGCCTCGGGCACGGCCTCGACGACGCGCCTGCCCATCAGCTCGAAGTCGCCGGGGTCCAGTACGCCGTTGCCGTTGGCGTCGAACAGCGAGAAGACGAGTTCGACCCGGTTGTTCGCCTCGGTGGTGGCCATGGTGTTTTCCCCTCCGGTCATACGGTGCGCATACGCCGTCGGCCCCTGGGCCCGGCGGCGGCTCCACTATCGGCTCGCCACCCCCGTCCGGTGCGGGAAAGACGGCCAACTGCCCCCGAACGAAGGAAATTTCGCGTCGGAGGCATGAACCCGCCGGTCCTGGAAAACACCGCGCACCGGACCGTCACTCCTCGGGGGCACCGCCTGCCGACCGTCCCAGCCGGAAGTTCACCCGCTCCCGTACGACCGGATATCCGGCCGTGGCGAAGTGCGCGGCCATCGGGATGTTGGACCGGTCGGTGGCGGCGGCGATGAAGCCGGCGCCCTCGGCGGCCAGCAAGTGGGTGCACTCGGCGAGGAGGTCGTAGGCGTAGCCGTGGCCGCGGTGTTCGGGGACCACGCCGACGAACCCGACGCACGGGCCCGAGGGGTTGCGGGCGGGGATGTGGATGCCGACCGGATCGCCGGCGCCGGTGCGGGCGACCTGCCACCAGGAGCGCGGCGAGGGCATCCAGTGGAAGACGTCCAGGTCCTCCCGAGCGGCCTGCTCGACCCCGCCCCGCGCGATGGCCCGGCGGGCGTGCGCGTCGAGAGTGGCGGAGTGGATGCGGCGCAGCAGGCCGAGGAAGACGGCGTCGTCCGGCTCCGGGCTGAAGACCAGGCGGCCGGGGCGCTCGGGCAGGCCGTGGTCCGGGGTCCAGCGGTAGACGAAGCGCTCCACCAGCGGCGTGTAACCGGCCAGGCGCGCGGCCGCGGCGCGGGTCTCGGCGGCGGCCCGCAGCCGTGGGTCGGCGCGCCAGCCGCCGGGCAGGTCCAGTTCGAGTTCGTCCGGACGCCAGGGCGCGGTCCGCAGGAGTTCGGCGCCGGCCGCCTCCTCGCCCTCGGCGACGTCCAGCCAGTTGATCAGCATCGGCTCGGTGTCCTCGGCGCGCCCCCACCAGGCGGCGCGGGCCACGGTGCGGCCGTCGCGCAGGGCGATGCGCTGCCACTCGGGGCGGAACGCGACCAGCCGGTGCTTCTCGGCGAGGGCCAGCGGGTCGGGCATGGTGTGGAACAGGTGCGCACTGTGCTCGTCGAGCGTGCGCATGACCAGCTCGGTCAAGGAGTCCTCCGGGATACGGGCCGCGAACGGCCTCGCGGCGGGTCGCGCTCCCGGTCAGGCCTGGCACACCCGGACGACGGGGAGGGGGGAGCGCGTGATGATCGCGGCCATGGCACTCGCCTCCTTCGTCCGTCTGGTGTCCGTCTCGGATGTGCGCTCGGACGCTATCCGGGCCGCCCGGCCGGCGTCCAGCGGATTTCCGTACCGCCCCCGGTGGGAGCCGCCGGCGACCGACGGGCCCTCCTCCCGGCGGCGGCGTAGCGTGGGCATGTGCGATCGCTGTTCGAATGGTCGTCGCGTGGGAGCCGGGAGGATCGCGGCTGGTTGCGGGGTGCTCCGCCGCCGTGGTGGATCCGGCTGCTGCCGGTGCTGCTGCTGGCCGGGGTGACCGCCGCCTCGACCTTCACCCCGCACGCCAGCGACCTCGGTTTCCTGCTGGGCGCGATCCCGCCGCTCGCCGTCCTGTCGTACGGCCCGCTGGTCACCGCCCTGCTCGGAGCGCTGGTGGTGGTGGTTCTGAACGTGCCGGCGACCCATCTGAACCGGCCCGGCAACACCGACCTGCTCACCATCGTCTTCGTCGCCCTGCTCAGCGTGTTCGTGTCGTTCGTGCGCAGCCGCCGCGACGCGCAGCTCCAGGTGGAGCGCACCATCGGCGAGGCCGTGCAGCGGGCGGTGATGCCGCCGCTGCCCGAGCGGGTGGGGCGGGTCGGCTGCACGGGCTTCTACCGGGCGGCGGAGAACGGCACGCTGGTGGGCGGGGACTTCTTCGACGTACGCGAAGGGCCGCACGGCGTACGCGCGGTGATGGGCGATGTGCGCGGGCACGGGCTGGTGGCGGTCGCGACCGTCGTCTCCCTGCTGGGCGCGTTCCGCGAGGCGGTCCTGGACCACCAGGACCTGGAGTCGGTGGCGTCCCGGATGGACCGCCGGCTGGCGGTGGACGCCAAGGGCATGCCGGACGGGGAGCTGTTCGCGACGGCGGTGCTGGTGGAGTTCCCGGCCGGCGCGCGCACGATGCGGGTGGTGGCCTGCGGTCATCCGGCGCCGGTGCTGCTGCGCGACGGCGACGCGCGGGAGATCACCGTGACACCGGGCAGCCCGCTGGGGATCGGCCTGGTCGGGGCGGATCCACCGAAGGAGGTCACGGTGCCGCTGGAGCCGGGCGACCGGCTGCTGCTGGCTTCCGACGGCGTCTGGGAGGCGCGGGACCGCTCCGGGGTCTTCTACCCGCTGCCGGACCGGCTGGCCGCCCTCGCGTACACCCGTGACGGCGAGTTGCCGGCCTCCGTGTGGGCCGATCTCGCGCGGCTGCGCTACGAGGTCCGCGACGACGCGACGATGCTGCTCCTGGCACCCACCCCGGACGACTCGCCCGCCTGACCCGCCGCCCTCGGGGCGGCCCGGCGGAGACCCGCACGGGGCCGCATCCCCCGCGCGCCTCCCGGCGGGAGCCCGCGCCGCCCATGCACTCCAGCGCCTCTCCCCCGGCTGCCCGCTCAGCCCACGTCCCACAGGAACCGGTGGGTGTGGATGCCGAAGTACGGGAAGGACCTGATCTCCCGGACGCCCTCGACCGGGCGGACCACGTCGTTGACGAAGTCCAGCAGCGCCTTCGGGCCGGACGCGACCACCTCGGCGAAGAGGTCGAAGCCGCCGGAGGTGAGCACCGCGTACACGACCTCGGGCCGCTCGGCGAGGGCGTCGGCGACCGCGCGCGGGTCGCCGTCCACGCCGATGCCGAGCAGTGCCATGGCCTGGCCGCCCATCGCCATCGGGTCGGTGACGCCGACCACTTGGACGGCGCGGGAGTCCAGCAGCCGCTGGAGCCGCTGCCGGGCCGCCGAGGCGGACAGGCCCACCTTGGGCCCGAGGTCGGCGTAGGCGATACGGCCGTCGGTCTGGAGCTCGCGCAGGATGGCCCGGTCGATGTCGTCCATGGCGGTCATCATGCCCCTCGTCTCATCCGGCCAGTTCGGCGAGGGCGGCCGCGAACACCTCGGTGTGCCGGTCGACGTCCTGCTCGGTGGTGTCGGGGCACATCAGCGCCATGTTGTGGAACGGCGTGAGCAGGATGCCCCGGTTGGCGAGGTACAGGTGCAGGAAGTCCTCCAGCCCGGCGTCGGCGGCCGCCGCCGACTCGGTGCCGGTGCGCGGGGCGGGCGCGGTGAAGCGGTATTCGGCACGTGCCCCGAGCCGGCTCACCGACCAGGGCAGGGCGTGCACCTCGATCCCGGCGCGCACGCCCGCCTCGAAGCGTGCGCACAGCTTGCCCATCCGGGCGAACGCCTCGTCGGTGAGGACGTGTTCGAGGGTGGCGCGGGTGGCCGCGACCGACAGGGCGTTGCCGGCGAGGGTGCCGCCGACACCGCCCATGTCGACGAGGTCGAGATCGTCGCGGGCCAGCAGCCGGTCGGCCAGTTCGGCGCAGAGGCCGTAGGCACCGGCCGGGATGCCGCCGCCGATCGCCTTGCCGATGGTGAGCATGTCCGGTTCGAGGTCCCAGGCGCCGGTGCAGCCGCCGGGCCCGGCGGAGAAGGTGTGGGTCTCGTCGTTGATCAGCAGCGTGCCGTACCGCCTGGTCAGCTCGCGGACGCCGGCGAGGTAGCCGGGCTCGGGCAGCACGATGCCGATGTTGGTGAGGGCGGGCTCCATGAGGAGGGCGGCCACGTCGCCGTGGGCGAGTTCGCGCTCCAGTGCGTCGAGGTCGTTGAACTCGGCGACCCTGCTGGTGCGGGTCACCTCGCAGGGCGCGCCGACGTTGCCGGGGCGTGCGGTGCCCTCGCCGCCGGGGCCGGTGACGATCAGCGACTCGTCCACGCTGCCGTGGTAGCAGTAGCTGTGGAACAGGATCTTGGGCCGTCCGGTGACGGCGCGGGCGAGCCGGATCGCCCAGCGGTTGGCGTCGGTCGCGGTGAGCGAGAAGCTCCAGCGGGCCAGGCCGAAGCGCCGGGTCAGCTCCGCGCCGACCCACTCCGCGTCCTCGGTGGGCAGCATGGCGGTGGCCCCGCCGAGTTCCGCGAAGCGCCGCTGGACCGCCTCGGTGACCGCCGCGGGCGAGTGGCCCGCCATCGCGCCGGTGTCGCCGAGGCAGAAGTCGATGTACTCGTGCCCGTCCACATCGCTCACCCGTGCGCCGCGTGCCCCGGCCAGATACCGGGGGAACGCACCGGCCGTCTTGTTCATCCAGGTCATCGGCACCCGGCCGAAGAGATGCCCGGCCCCGGCGTACGCGGCGCGCGAGCGCGGGTTGCGGCGTTCGGCCTCGGCGCTCTCGCGGGCCAGGAGGGTGCGCAGTCGGGTGCGGTCCATGGAAAACCTCGCTGGAATCGGGCGACGGAACGACGTGAGGCTACGACGAGAACTGCACCCTCCTCAAGGGTTCACACACGAATCGATTGCCAGAACACACGAATCGTGCGCCAGGTCGGCCCACCACCCTCGAAGGGGTGACGCAGCCACCTCGTCCGGCTGACGAACCGGTGCGCGGAGTCCGAACGCGCCGACAGAAACGCCAGGCCGCGCCACCCCTTCCGCCGCATAGAAATATCTACGAGCATGCATATGCCGGGTTGCTGTGCGGACGCACCGAGTGCCCGAGAACGCGGAGCAGTGCATGACGAACACGATGTGGATGCGGGGCGTGGAGTGGCTGGCGGCGTCGGCCACCGACCCGCGCGCGTGCAAGTGGGAGTGGGACCACGGGGAGGGGATCGCACTGCTGGAGGCGGGGCGCTTCTGGGATGTGCTCAGCGTCCCCGAGCGGCTGGGGCTGCTCACCCTCGACCTGCTGTGGCAGCCCGCGCTGCCGGTGCCGGGCCCGACCCTGGTGGACCTCGCGGCCGGCCGGGTCGGCTTCTTCCTGCCGCCCGACCCGGACGGCGGCTGGGTCGGCGCGGGGCTGCGCTATGCGACCAGGGGCTCCTGGGTCGCCGCACCGCCGCCCTACCGGCCCGCTCGCTCCCTGGAGTGGCTGGTGCCGCCCGACGGCACCGGCACCCTGCACTCCCCCGGCGCCCTGGAGGACGCGCTGCGGCAGGCCAACGGCACGCTGACGGTGCTCACGGCAGCACCGCGCGAACAGCGGGAGCCGTAACGGACGCACGCGCGGGAAAGCAGGCGCGGGGCCCCGACCGGCCCCCCGTCCCGGTCGTGCCCCGCTGACGGTGAACTTACGTGCGACACGCGGTCCGTGCCAGCGCACCGGTGCGCGGCGCCCCGCGCGCAGCACTCACCGGTGCACAGCCGCGTCCGCTTGGTCCCGGTTCGCCGGGCCGAGCGCGGGGACGGGAAGTTCACCGGTGACGAGGTGGGCGAGGACGACCTCGTACAGATCGGTACCCCCCGCCAGCAGCCGGCGCTCCAGGACGGGCTCGGCGGCCCGCACGTGCTCCCGCACGGTCTGGACGTGCACCCCCCGCGCCGCCGCGGCGGGCCCGGCGTTGGCGTCGGCGGCCAGCCAGGCACGCAGGGTGCCGCGCAGATCCCGGCCGTCGGCGTCCAAGCGCCCGAGCAGGCCCCGCGCCCAGGAGCGCAGCGCGTCCCCGCCGAGCAGCTCCGCGAACCCGGCGGGCGCGGCGGGGGCGTTGCCGCCGGCGTCGTACGGGCCGTGCGCCGCCTCGGTGTCGAGCGCGATGTGCGCCATCGCGCGTACGGCCAGGGCGGAGAAGTCGGCGCCGATCAGCGCGGCCACCCGGTCCATCCGGGCGCGCACCGTGTTGCGGCTGACGCCGAGCACCTTGGCCGCGCTCACCGCCGTGAACTCCAGACCGAGCCGGGTGGTGGCGAGCAGTTCGGCGCGCACGTGGTACGGCAGCGGGTCCAGCGGGCGCAGCACGGCGGCCGACCAGGCATGCAGCGCGGCCGGGTCCATCAGGCGGGCGGGGCGGGTGCGTTCGGCGTAGACGGCGGTCCGCTCCGGGCTGAACCGGGCCACCGCGAGGGCGCTGACGGCCTGTCCGTAGGCGGTGGCGGTCAGTGCGAGGCGCTGGCGGGGGCTGCCGCCCAGGTAGATGCCGGGCCGGACCGCGACGAGGGAGCGCAGCCGGTCCCCCACCTCGGGGGCCGCGCCGAGGACGATGACGTGTTCGTCCATGGCGGGGCAGCGCACCACGAGGGCGCCGCCGCTGGTGGCCGCCCCGCACTCGTCGGCGAGCCGGTCGCGTTCGGCGGCGCTGCCCTCGACGACGTACACACGGGCGGTGTCGTGTTCCAGCAGTCCGGGCCACAGGCCCGCGGCGACCCGGCGGGCGGAGACGGTGTCCTCCACCATCAGCAGTTGCAGGATGGCGAGGCGCAGATCGGCGGTGGCCCGCCGCAGCCGGTGCCCGGCATGCGCCAACTCCCGCTCGCGCAAGAGGAGTCCGAGTACGCCCGCGGTGTGTCCGAGGATCTCGGTGGTGTGCCGGTCGAAGGGCTCCGGGCGGGCCACGGCCAGGACGGCGGAGGCCGCCGGGCCGGGTCCGGGATGCCGTATCCCGACCAGGCGGACATGCCGGGCGCCGTCCTCCAGTCCGGCGGCGGAGACCCGGCCCGCGGCCACGTCGGCGACGACGGCGGGGTCCAGCTCCGGCCGTTGTCCGGTCCCGGCGAGGAGAGCGCCGCGCGCGTCCTGGAGGTGCACGGCGGACCCGGTGCTCCGGGCGAGCCAGGCGACCAGCCGGTTCAGGTCGCGTGCGGCGGGGCGCAGCTGGTCGAGCAGTTCGCGCGCCCAGGCGCCGCCGGTCCCGCAGGACGTCCGGGGCAGCGGCTGCTCGTCCGCTCGGCGTGCCACGTGTCCCCCTCTTGTCGTCCAGGTCGTCCAGTTCGCCCACCGGTTCGGCCGATGTGCGCAGCCGGACGTTACCCGACCGTTCACCCGGTCGCCCCATCCGGGCGGACATGGCTCCGCCGGCGGCCCGGGGGGGGTGGGGCCGCCGACGGAGGCAACGCCTCCGGGGCGGGGGGAAGGCTCCGGATGGCTCAGGACTCGGGTGCCCGCGGATCCGGGGGATACACCAGGAATTTCTCCGGGGGCCGCAGGGGGCGTTTCCGGGGTGTGCGCGGGCCCCGTCCGCGGCGCGTGCGCGACCGGCGGCGCCCCCCTGCCGCCCGCGCCGCCCGCGGGTACGGCATAAGCTCGGTGAATGGCGAAGTACTTCGACGTGCACCCCGAGAACCCGCAGGCCCGCAGCATCGCGCAGATCGCCGACGCGGTCAGGGCGGGGGCGCTCATCGCATACCCGACCGACTCCTGCTACGCCCTCGGCTGCCGGCTGGGCAGCCAGGACGGCGTGGACCGCATCCGGGCCATCCGCCGGCTGGACGACCGCCACCACTTCACGCTGATGTGCCGGGACTTCGCGCAGCTCGGCCAGTTCGTGCGGGTGGACAACGATGTGTTCCGGGCCGTGAAGGCGTCCACGCCCGGCAGCTACACCTTCATCCTCCCCGCCACCCGCGAGGTCCCGCGCAAGCTGATGCACCCGAAGAAGAAGACCGTGGGCGTGCGCATCCCGGACCATGTGGTCACCCAGGCGCTGCTGGCCGAGCTGGGCGAGCCGCTGCTGTCCAGCACGCTGCTGCTGCCGGACGAGGAGGAGCCGATGACCCAGGGATGGGAGATCAAGGACCGCCTCGACCACGTGGTGGACGCGGTGGTCGACTCCGGGGACTGCGGCACCGAGCCGACCACGGTGATCGACTTCTCCGGCGGCGAGGCGGAGATCGTCCGGCGCGGCGCGGGCGACACCGCACGGTTCGAGTGACGGCGGGGGCGGTACGGCGGACCCCCCGCGAAGCTCCGGATCTTGCGTGGCAGCATGAGAGCCGCCCACCGCGCCTCGCGAGCTCGGCCGGAACACCGGCGCGCCCGCGGCGCGAGGGGGCGCCCGCCGCCCGCCATTCCTTCCCCAGGAGGCCCGTCACCATGACCGACGTACAGGGAGCATCCGTCGACATCCCGACCGAGGACGGCACCGCCGACGCCTACCTCGCCCACCCCGCGGACGGCGAGCCGCATCCGGGCGTCCTGCTGTACCAGGACGCCTACGGTCTGCGCCCCCAGCTGCGGTCGATGGCCGACCGGCTGGCGTCGGCCGGGTACACGGTCCTGGTGCCGAACGTGTTCTACCGGCACGGCTCCACCCCGCTCGGTGAGCTGCCGGAGTTCATCGACCCGGCGGCCGACCCGACCCTCTGGCAGCGCATCGGCCCGGTGATGGGCTCCCTCACCCCCGAGCAGACCCGGCGGGACGCGGACGCCTATCTGGGCTTCCTCGCGGACAACCCGTTCGTCACCGACGGACCGGTCGCGCTGACCGGCTACTGCATGGGCGCCCGGCTCGCCCTGCGCACGGCCGCCACGCACCCCGACCGGGTGGCCGCGGCGGCCGGGTTCCACGGCGGCAAGCTGGTCACGGACGCCCCGGACAGCCCGCACCGCGGCGCCGAGAACGTCACCGCCGAGCTGTACTTCGGCTTCGCCGACCAGGACGCCTCCATGCCGGCCGAGCAGATCCGGGAGCTGGAGCGGACGCTGGACGCGGCCGGGGTGCGCCACACCTGCGAGGTGTATCCGGGCGCGCAGCACGGCTACACGCAGGCCGACACCCCGGCGTACGACCGGGAGGCCGACGAACGCCACTGGGCGGCCCTGCTGGCCCTGCTCGACCGCGCCTTCTGACTCCTTCGGCGCCTTCCGGACCATCCGCCACCGGCCCATGGCGCCCGCCCCGCGGTGGGCGCCGGGCGGCGCGGTGACCCCTCCGGGGAACGAGAACCCGCGCCCAACTCGTTGACAGGGACACGACTTCGGCACCAGGCTGAGAGCGCTCTCAGGCAGGTACGGACCAGGAACCGAGGTCCGTATGACCCCGACCCCACACGGAGGTGGAGAGTGCCGCACATCCGAACCCGCCGCGCGCTGCCGATCGTCGCCGCCGCCGCCCTCGTCGGCGGAGCGCTCGCCCTCGGCGTCCCCCAACACGCCACGGCGGCCGTGCCCGACACCATCGCGCTGACCGTCACCAACAACTCGGGCCGCGCCCAGCCCGTCTACCTCTACGACCTCGGCACCCAGCTGTCCTCCGGGCAGCAGGGCTGGGCGGACGCGAACGGCGTCTTCCACGCCTGGCCGGCCGGTGGCAATCCGCCGACTCCCGCGCCGGACGCGGCGATTCCGGGACCGGCCGCCGGGCAGTCGACCACGATCCGCATCCCGAAGTTCTCCGGCCGGATCTACTTCTCCTACGGGCAGAAGCTCGTCTTCAAGCTCACCACCGGCGGTCTGGTGCAGCCGGCCGTGCAGAACCCGTCCGACCCCAACCACGACATCCTCTTCAACTGGTCCGAGTACACGCTCAACGACTCCGGGCTGTGGCTCAACAGCACGCAGGTGGACATGTTCTCGGCGCCGTACTCCGTCGGCGTGCGCCGCGCCGACGGGAGCGTCAGCACCACCGGGCAGCTGAAGCAAGGAGGCTGGTCGGGGTTCTTCGGCGCCCTGCGCGCCCAGTCCGGCGGCTGGTCCGGACTGGTCCAGACCGGCTCCGACGGCTCGGTGCTGCGCGCGCTGTCGCCGCTGTACGGCGTGGAGACCGGCGCGCTGCCCGCGAGCGCGATGGACGACTACGTGAACCGGGTCTGGCAGAAGTACGCGTCCTCGACGCTGACCGTCACGCCGTTCGCCGATCAGCCGGACAAGAAGTTCTACGGCCGGGTCTCGGGGAACGTCATGAACTTCACCGACACCACCGGCGCGGTCGTCACCAGCTTCCAGAAGCCGGACGCGGACAGCGTGTTCGGCTGCCACAAACTGCTGGACGCGCCCAACGACGCCGTGCGCGGCCCCATCTCCCGCACCCTGTGCGCCGGCTTCAACCGCTCGACGCTGCTGGTGAGTTCGCAGGCGCCGGACAACACGCCGGGTGACTTCTACCAGGACGCTGTGACCAACCAGTACGCGAAGGCGGTGCACGCCGAGATGGCCGACGGCAAGGCGTACGCGTTCGCCTTCGACGACGTCGGCAACCAGGAGTCGCTGGTCAACGACGGCGATCCGCAGCAGGCGTATCTCACGCTGGGTCCGCTGAACTGACCGCGTGCGAGGGTCCCGCTCCCCGGCCGGGGAGCGGGACCCTCGTGTTCAGGTGGTGCGGGTGATCAGCTGGTGGTCAGGGACGTGTCGTCCACGACGAAGCTGGTCTGCAGCGAGGAGTCCTCCACGCCGTTGAACTTCAGGGTGACCGTCTGGCCCGCCAGCGAGGACAGGTCGAAGGTCTTCTGCACGTAGCCCGTGGACGCGTTCAGGTTCGAGTACGAGGCCAGGGTGGTCGAACCGGCGGTGACCGTCAGCTTGTCGTACGCGGTGCTGGTGCTGGTCTCCGCGGTGTCGACGTGCAGGTAGAAGGACAGGGTGGCCTTGCAGCCCGCGGGGATCGTCACCGACTGGGACACGGAGTCGGTGTGCGAGGTGCCGTAGCCGTCCAGCCACGCCTTGTACGAACCGCCGTGGGCCGCCTCACCGCTGTCGTTGGTGATGACGCCGCTGGAGGCGGTCCAGCCGGTGTTGCCCGACTCGAAGCCGGGGTTCGCCAGAAGCTGCGTCGAGGAGCAGCCGCCGCCACCGCTGGTGCTCACCGTCCAGGAGAAGGTCGCGGTGCCGGTCGCGCCGGTGGAGTCCTTCACCGTGACGGTGGTGCTGTAGGTCCCGGCCGCGGTCGGCGTACCGGAGATCACCCCGGTGGAGCCGTTGATCGACAGGCCGGTCGGCAGGCCGGAGGCGCTGTAGGTCAGCGCGCCGCCGTTGGTGCTGCTCGCCTGGACCTGGAGGCTGACCGCCGTGCCCACGGTGGAGGACTGGCTGCCCGGATTGGTGACCGTCACGCCGTTGCCCGGCGGGGTGATGTGGCTGCCGACGTTGATGCCCGCGAAGGCGTTGCCGACGCCCGCGTACTGCGCGGAGTTGGTGCCGTAGAGCGCGGCGGCCGCGTTCAGCGCCGCGGTGCGGGCACCGGCGTAGTTGGTGCTGGACGTCATGTACGACGTCAGCGCCTTGTACCAGATCTGGAGGGCGGCGGCCCGGCCGATGCCGGCGACGGCGACGCCGTCCGAGGTCGGGCTGTTGTAGGTCACACCGTTGATGACCTTGGTGCCGCTGCCCTCGGAGAGCAGGTAGAACATGTGGTTCGCCGGGCCCGAGGAGTAGTGCACGTCGAGGTTGCCGACACCCGAGTACCAGCTGTCCGCCGAACCGCCGTCCTTGCTCGGCTTGTCCATGTAGCGCAGCGGGGTGCCGTCGCCGTTGATGTCGATCTTCTCGCCGATGAGGTAGTCACCGGGGTCCGAGCTGTTGTTCGCGTAGAACTCCACGCCCGTGCCGAAGATGTCGGAGGTGGCCTCGTTCAGGCCGCCGGACTCGCCGCTGTACTCCAGGCCCGCGGTGTTGGAGGTGACGCCGTGGCTCATCTCGTGGCCGGCGACGTCCAGCGCGGTCAGCGGGTCGTTGTTCCCGGAGCCGTCGCCGTAGGTCATGCAGAAGCAGCTGTCGTCCCAGAACGCGTTCACGTACGCGTTGCCGTAGTGGACGCGGGAGTAGGCGCCGACCCCGTCGTTCTTGATGCCGCTGCGCCCGAACGTGTTCTTGTAGAAGTCCCAGGTCTCCTGCGCGCCGTAGGCGGCGTCCGCGCCGGCCGTGGCGGCGTTGGAGTTGGTGCCGTCGCCCCAGGTGTCGCTGGACTGCGAGAACAGGGTGCCGGTGCCGGAGGAGCCGTGGTTCAGGTTGTACGTCTTGTGGCCGCCGCGGGTGCCGTCGGTCAGGGTGTACGACGAGCCCGACTGGGTCGTGGTCAGCGAGACCTGGCCGCTGTAGCGGGTGTTGCCGACGCCGGTGTCGATGCCCTGGTACCGGTACAGCTCCTTGCCGGTGGTGGCATCGGTGATGACGTGCAGCCGGCTCGGCGTGCCGTCGTCCTGGAAGCCGCCGATCACGGTCTCCCAGGCGAGCTTCGGGGTGCCGCTGCCGGCCCAGATCACCTTGCGGGCGCTGTCCGCGGTGGGCTTCGCGGCGTCCAGGGCCTTGGCGGCCTTCAGCGCCTTGTTCTCGGCGGCGGCCTTGGTGTAGGTCGCCGTGGTCGAGGCGACCTGGATCTTGTGCTTGTTGTTGTACGTGGTGCTCACGGTGCCGGCCGCCAGCGAGGCGGGCGGGGTGTGCACGATCAGGTCGCCGCCGAGGACGGGCAGGCCGTCGTAGGTGCGCTCGTAGCGGGTGTGCAGCGTGCCGTCGGCGTCCTTGGTGACGTCCTTGACGACCAGCTTCTCCTTGGCGCCGAGGCCGAGGGTGCGGGCGGTGTCGGCCGTCCTGTCGCGGGCGCTCTGGATCAGGGCCTTGTGCTGGGCCGGGCTGAGCCTGGCCTCCAGGGCTCCGGTGCGCAGGGGGCTGAGGTGGTGCGCGACGGGCGCGGCGGTCGCCGGGACGCTCTGCATGCCGACGGCGAAGAGGGCCGCGGTGGAGAGCAGGGCGGCTCCGACCGTGGCCCTCTTGGCGAGACGTCCCTGGGGAAGGCGTCCGTGAGAAAGGGATCTGTGGGGTCTCACTCTTACTCCTCCTGCGGAGGCCGCCGGGTCGCGGCCTGTGAGGACCGGACAGCCGGGTCTGCTGTCCGGTGGGCGGTGCTGTGCGGGACCGTGATCCGTGGTGCGTTCGTGGGGGATCAGCGTGCGCTGGGAGAATGACAGTCTTGAACCGTCCATGTCACCAGCCTGGAGGCCAATCGAGGGTTTTCCCTATGAAGTCGCTGTGCGCTCCCCCAGCGGCCAATTCACGTTCATGAAAGAACGGTTGGGACGCCTGCGACGCAAGGGCCCGTCCTGGGAAGATCGAACGGCCGGCACGATCGAACGGCCGGCGAACCCTTCATCCGACAGCCCGCGTTCACTCGACAGCCCACGGGAGGGCTCATGACACACGGCACCGAACCGACGCACCGGCTGGTGCCCACCGAGGGCGGCCGGATCCATCTGGTGGAGCAGGGCAGCGGGCCGCTGGTGCTGCTCGTGCACGGTTTCCCGGAGTCCTGGTACTCCTGGCGCCATCAGCTGCCCGCCCTCGCCGCGGCCGGCTACCGGGCGGTGGCGATCGACGTGCGCGGCTACGGCCGTTCCTCCAAGCCCGCCGCCGCGGACGCCTACCGGCTGACCGAACTCGTCGCGGACAACGTCGCGGTGGTGCGCGCCCTCGGCGAGGAGTCCGCGGTGGTCGTCGGCCACGACTGGGGCTCCCCCATCGCCTCGACCTCCGGCCTGCTCGCGCCGGAGATGTTCCGGGCGGTGGGCATGCTCAGCGTGCCGTACACCCCGCGCGGCGGGCCCCGGCCCACCGAACTCTTCGGGCGCATGGGCGGGGAGGACGAGTTCTACATCTCCTACTTCCAGGAGCCGGGCCGCGCCGAGGCCGAGATCGAACCGGATGTACGCGGCTGGCTCGCGCGTTTCTACCGGGCGCTGTCCGCCGGGACCATGCCCGGACCGGGCGATCCCGCCCCGTACGTGGTCAGCCCCGGCGGCACCCTGCTCGACCGGTGTCCCGACGGCCCGCCGCCCGGCTGGCTCGGCGAGGACGAACTCGACTTCTACGCGGGCGAGTTCGAGCGGACCGGGCTGACCGGAGCGCTCAACCGCTACCGGAACATGGACCGCGACTGGGCGGACCTCGCCGCGTACGACGGCGCTCCCCTCACCCAGCCGTCCCTGTTCCTCGGCGGCGCCCAGGACGTCACGATGACCTGGCTGTCCAAGTCCGTCGAGGCGTTCCCCGTCACCCTGCCGGGCCTGGTCTCCTCGCGGTTGCTCGACGACTGCGGCCACTGGATCCAGCAGGAGCGCCCCGAGGAGACCAACCGGCTGCTCATCGACTGGCTGGCCAAACTGCCCGGCTGAGACCCGGAGCGGTCCGCGGCCGGACGGGGTCGCCACTCCCCTGAAGCGGCGCCCGGCGGGTGGACGGCCGGGGGGCGCCGGAAACCGATCACACAGTTGTCACACTCGGCTGCCACACTCGGAGGGGAACCGATGTGCGACCGCTGGAGGAGCCCGTGCCGTCCACCCCACGCCCCCTGCGCAAGCTGGGCTTCCTCACGATCGGCCTGTTCGATCCGGCGGACCCGGCACGGGGGCACGAGTCCACCCTGGAGATCATCGAACTGGGTGAGCGGCTCGGCTTCGACAGCGCCTGGGTCCGTCACCGGCACCTCCAGTACGGCATATCGTCCCCGGTCGCCGTCCTCGCCGCCGCCTCCCAGCGCACCCGCCGCATCGAACTGGGTACGGCGGTCATCCCGCTCGGCTGGGAGAATCCGCTGCGCCTGGCCGAGGACCTGGCGACCGTCGACCTGCTGTCCGGCGGCCGGCTCAATCCGGGGGTCAGCGTGGGCCCCCCGATGCACTACGACCAGGTCAAGGACGCCCTGTACCCGGACACCGGCGACATCGAGGACTTCGGCTACGAGCGGGTGCGGCGGCTCCTGGACCTGGTGCGCGGCAAGCCCGCCAGCGACTTCAGCGGGGTCGAGGGCTTCGAGGTGTTCAGCGATGTGGTGCAGCCGCACTCCCCCGGTCTCGGCGGACGGCTGTGGTACGGCGGCGGCAGCCCCGGCTCCGCGCGCTGGGCGGCCGAGCACGGAATGAACTTCCTGACCAGCAGCGTCGTCAAGGCGGCGGATCCGGGCGGCGGGCCGTACGACTTCGCGGGGATACAGCGGTCCCTCATCCGGGAGTTCCGGGCGCACCACCCCGAGGGCGAGGCGGCACGGGTCTCGCAGGGCCTGGTGGTGATACCCACCGACTCGGCGACCCCGGAACAGCGCGCCCGGTACGCCGAGTTCGCGGCCAGGAGGCTGCCCCGCACCGCCGCCCCGCAGGGCCCGGCGCGGCTGCTGTTCGCGCCGGACCTGGTCGGCACCTCGGCGGAACTGGCCGAGCGGCTGCGGGCGGACCCGGCGTTCCGGGAGGTCGACGAGGTGGCCTTCGCGCTGCCGTTCACCTTCGAGCACGAGGACTATGTGCAGATCCTGACCGACATGGCGACGAAGCTCGGTCCCGCGCTCGGCTGGCGGCCGGCGGCCTGATCGCCGTACCGGCTCACCACCGGCCCGCCCCTGTGCCGGTGATCGGTGTGGACGGCCTGCCGTCGACGCCGACCGGGACCTCGCCGTGCAGCATCACCCGGTGCATGATCCGGGGCGCGCCGACCCGGGTGTGGTCGCTGGGGGCCAGATGGATGGTGGCCCGGTTGTCCCAGAAGGCGACGCTGCCGGGCGCCCAGCGGAAGCGGACCGTGTACTCGGGGCGGACTGCCTGGTCGAGGAGCATCTGGAGCAGGGCCGCGCTCTCCGGGCGGGAGACGCCGGTGATCTGCTCGATGTAGTAGCCGTTGACGAACAGCACCCGCTCCCCGGTCTCGGGGTGCACCCGTACCAGGGGGTGTTCGCAGGCCACCTGGTGGTCGAGGAGGTGGCGCAGATAGGCGTCGTCGCCGGGGCGCGGCTGGTAGCCGACGCCGAGCCGGTGCTCGGCGCGCAGCCCGTCCACGAAGGCGCGCACGGGTGCGGACAGGCCCGCGTAGGCGGCGGCCAGGTTGGACCAGGTGGTGTCGCCGCCGTAGGGCGGGACGGACTCGGCGCGCAGGATGGTCGCGGCGGGCGGGTCGACGCGCGCGCCGTGGTCGCAGTGCCAGCCGCGCAGCAGGGTGGGCCGGCGGCGGGCGAGCCATTCCTCGTGGTCCATGCCGTAGCGACCGCCCAGTTCCAGCCGGTCGGCCGTGGTCTCCACCTCGGGGAAGTCCGGGGGCGAGGCGCCGCCGCGGCGGCCGGGGACGACCGGTTCGCCGAAGCGGCGGGCGAAGGCGACATGCCCGGCGTGGTCGAGGCGCTGCTCCCGGAAGAACACCACCTTCCAGCGCAGCACGGCCCGCCGGATCAGGTCGGCCACCGCGTCGTCCAGGGGGGCGGCGAGGTCGACGCCGGTGATCTCGGCACCGATGTGCCCGGCGACGGGCCGCACCTCCACGCCGCCGCACCGCATGTCCACGCCGTCTCGCGCGCCCTCGCCGCCGAAACGCGCGTCCGCGCCGGTGCCCGGCTCCCGCCGCTCCGGTTCCTCCGGCCGCCCGTGCTGCTTCGCGCCGGCCCTGTCCGTCGTCATGCGCGCGCTCCGCTCGTCCGTACCGGCGCGGGGCCCGTGCCGTCCGCCGGCCTCGTCCCGCCCGCCCGGTTGATCACCACTCACCCTATCCGTGAGGCTGGGAGCACGACACTGTCGAGCGGAAGGTTCCCCCGTGAACGGCATACCGGTGCACACGCTCAACGACGGAACGACGATCCCCGCCCTCGGCCTCGGTACCTGGCCGCTGGACGACACGGCGGCCGAGCGGGCCGTGCGCGACGCGCTCGGCCTCGGCTACCGGCTGGTGGACACCGCGGTGAACTACCGCAACGAGACCGGCGTGGGCCGGGCCGTCGCGCACGGCGGGGTGCCCCGCGAGGAGGTGGTGGTGACCACCAAGCTCCCCGGCCGCCACCACGGCTACCAGGAGACCCTGGCCTCCTTCGAGGAGTCCCGGCGGCGCCTGGGCCTGGAGTACGTGGACCTGTATCTGATCCACTGGCCCAATCCCGGCGTCGGCAAGTACGTCGACTCCTGGAAGGCGATGATCAAGCTGCGGGAGGACGGTCTGGTCCGCTCGATCGGCGTCTCCAACTTCACCCCGGAGCACGTCATGCGCCTGGGGAAGGAGACCGGGGTGCTGCCGTCGGTGAACCAGATCGAGTTGCACCCGCTGTTCCCGCAGGAGGAGCTGCGCGCCTTCCACGCGGACCAGGGCATCCTCACCGAGAGCTGGAGCCCGCTGGGGCGGGGCGGCCAGTTGCTGGGCGACCCGGAGGTCGGCCGGATCGCCGACGAGCACGGCGTGAGCCCCGGCCAGGTGCTGCTGCGCTGGCACGTCCAGCTGGGCGCGCTGCCCATCCCGAAGTCCGCCGACCCCGAGCGCCGGCGCGCCAACCTGGACGTCTTCGGCTTCGAGCTGGACTCGGACCAGATGGCCGCCATCGCCCGGCACGCCCCGCGGCGGCTCGGCGGGGACCCGGAGACGCACGAGGAGTTCTGATCCCCGTGTGAGGGGGGTACCCGGTGCCCGGTGTGGCGAACGCAGGGAAGGAGCCGCACGTGGCAGCGGAGGACCGGCTGCGGACGTACCGCGGCAAGCGCGACTTCGGGCGGACTCGGGAGCCCTCGGGCGGGCGATCGCCCGAGGGCGGCGGCCGGCCGAGGTTCGTGGTGCAGATCCATGACGCGCGCCGGATGCACTTCGATTTCCGGCTCCAGGTGGACGGCGTCCTGAAGTCCTGGTCCGTGCCGAGGGGGCCGTCCGCCGACCCCGGCGACAAGCGGCTCGCGGTGCCGACGGAGGACCATCCGCTGGCGTACGAGGACTTCGAGGGCGTGATCCCGAAGGGCGAGTACGGCGGCGGCACCGTGATCGTGTGGGACCGGGGGACGTACGAGCCGCTGAGCCACGACCGGCAGGGGCGGCCGGTGGACTTCGCCGAGTCGCTGGCGCGCGGGCACGCCACGTTCCGGCTGCACGGCGCCAAGCTGCGCGGCGAGTACGCCCTGACCCGCTTCCGGGGCCGGGACGGGGAGGACGCCTGGCTGCTGGTGCGCAAGGGCCGGGCCGGGAAGGCGGCGCACGGCAGCCCCGACCCCCGGCGGGCACGTTCGGTGCGCACCGGGCGGACCCTCGCCCAGGTCGCGGCGGACGGTGAGGGGCGATGACGGTCCGGCGGTCCGGATTCCCTGATTCCGGCCCAAACGGGTGTGCGGCGAGCCTATGTTCGCGCCGACGTCCTTTCCTGCCCCGGAGGCATCCCATGCGCACAGCATCACGCGGCGCCGCCCTGGCCAGTGCCGTCGCCGCGGCCACCGTACTGACCTTCGGGACCGCGGGGGCGACCCCGGCGGGCCCCGGAGTGACCGCCCGCACGATCAGCGAGCGGACCGTCGACGGCACCGACTACACCCTGCGGGAGATCACCATCCCGCCCGGCCAGAGCACCGGCTGGCACTTCCACGACGGCCCGCTGTACGGGGTGGTGCGCCAGGGCACGCTGAGCCACTTCGACTCCGCCTGCGCCCCGGACGGGGTGTATCCGGCGGGCGCGCCGATACAGGAGCCGGCCGGTGCGGGGCACGTGCACATAGGCCGCAACCTCGGGGACACCCCCGTGGTGCTCGACGTGCTGTACGTGCTGCCGCACGGCTCCCCGTTCTCCGAGGACGCGCCGGATCCGGGCTGCGCCTTCCAGTAGGGGCCGGTCAGGCGTCGGGGAGCGGCTGTTCGGCCCAGATGGTCTTGCCCGCGGCCGTCTGCCTGCTCCCCCAGCGCTGGGTGAGCTGGGCGACCAGCAGCAGTCCCCGGCCGCCCTCGTCGTAGGCGTGCGCCCGGCGCAGGTGCGGGGAGGTGGAACTGCCGTCGGAGACCTCGCAGATGAGGGCGCGGTCGCGGATCAGCCGTAGCTGGATGGGGGGCGCACCGTACCGGATGGCGTTGGTGACGAGTTCACTGACGACGAGTTCCGTGACGAACGCGGCCTCCTCCAGCCCCCACGCGGCCAGTTGCTCGCCGGCGGCCTGCCGGACCACGGCGACCTGGGCGGGATGGGCGGGCACGTCCCAGGTGGCGACCCGGTCGGCGCCCAGGGCCCGGGTGCGCACCAGCAGCAGCGCCACGTCGTCGCACGGCTGCTCGGGCAGTACGGCCTTGAGGACGCCGTCGGCCAGCGCGTCCAGGGAGTCGGCCGGTGCCCCGACGGCACGGCGCAGCGCGTCGTCTGCGCCGTCCGGGTGTCCGGCGCGGTGTGCGACCAGGCCGTCGGTGAACAGGGCCACCACCGTGCCCTCGGGCAGCTCGAGTTCGGTCGCCTCGAAGGGCAGTCCGCCGATGCCGAGGGGCGGCCCGGCGGTCATGGGCGCGAGTTCGGCTCCGTCGCCGCCGGGCAGGACGAGGAACGGGGCGGGGTGGCCGGCGGCGGCGAGCGTGAGCCGGCGCGAGACGGGGTCGTAGACGGCGTACACGCAGGTGGCGCCGATCTCGGCGACGTCCTCGCGGCCGTTCTCGGCGGCCAGGTGCGTCACCAGGTCGTCGAGGTGGGTGAGGAGTTCGTCGGGCGGCAGGTCGACGTCGGCGAGGGTGCGCACGGCGGTGCGCAGCCGGCCCATGGTGGCCGAGGAGCTGATGCCGTGGCCCACCACGTCGCCGACGACGAGCCCGACCCGGCCGCCGGAGAGCGGGATGACGTCGAACCAGTCGCCGCCGATCCCGGCCTGCGAGCCGCACGGCAGATAGCGGTGGGCGACGTCGAGCGCGGCCTGTCCGGGCAGCCCGCTCGGCAGCAGGCTGTGCTGGAGCGCGAGGGCGGTGCTGCGCTCGCGGGCGAAGCGGCGGGCGTTGTCGATGCAGACGGCGGCGCGGCTGGCCAGGTCCTCGGCGAAGACGGCGTCGTCGGGGCCGTAGTCGTCCGGGTGGGCCAGCCGGACGCAGACCGCGACACCCAGGGTGGTGCCGCGGGCGCGCAGTGGTACCGCGATCATGGAGTGGACGCCCTCCCGGAAGTGGCGGCCCTCCGGTGAGCGCTCGTTGCGGTCCGCGAGCCAGGCCCCGAAGCCGGGCTCACCGGCCTGGCTGAGCACCGCGTGGCCCCCGCGCAGCGCGAGGGCCGGAGGGGCGGGCGGCCGGTAGATCTGGGTCTCGCCGACCCGCACGGCCACTCCGGGGCTGCCGGGCCGGGTGGACTGGTAGGCGACACGGCGCAGCTCGGCCTCGCCGGCGGCGGACATCGGGGGTTCGTCGGTGCCGAGCACCCAGTCCAGCAGGTCGACGGTGGCGAAGTCGGCGTAGCGCGGGACGAGGACCTCGATCAGTTCCTCGGCGGTGCGCACCACGTCGAGGGTGGTGCCGATGCGGGTGGCCGCCTCGTTGAGCAGGGCGAGTCGGCGTCTGGCCCAGTACTGCTCGCTGCTGTCGTAGGCGGCCATGGCGACCGCGGTCCGGGTGCCGGAGGCGTCGTGCAGCGGCCACATCTCCAGGTTCCAGGAGTGCTCCCGGTTCAGCGCGGGCGCGGCGGCGAAGCTCTCGTAGCGCACCGGCAGGCCGGTCTCGGCGACCTCGCGCAGATGGCGCAGGAAGCCCCGGTTGGCCTCGGTGTCGGCCACGGTGTCGGAGAAGAACCGGCCGGTCAGCCCCTCCTCGGGGACGCCGATGACCTTGCAGGCGGCGTCGTTGAGGCGCAGGTAGCACTGCTGGAGGTCGAAGACGGACATCGACAGGGACGCCTGCTGGAACGCCTGGGCGGCGAGCGCTGTGCCGGGGTGTTCGGCGGTGACGGCGTAGCCCGTGATCCCGTCGCCGCCGTCGAGGGGGCAGGCGGTGACGGCGAGATCGAGGCGGTGGCCGTCGCGGTGGCGCAGGGCGACGGTGCCGTGCCGCGTGCCGGTCCGCGCCGCGAGGGCTCCTCGGGGGAGTTCCGCGGCGAGCAGGTCCGCCGCGGGGCGGCCCACGACGTCCCCGGCCGGGTGGCCCGTGAGCAGCCGCGCGCCCTCGCTCCACCCGGTCACCATGCCCAGAGTGTCGATGATCGCCACGGCGGCGACACGGTCCATAAGGCCCAGAATGATCCGATTTGTTCGGCTCCTCAAGCGCGGGGCCGCGACCGGGGTCAGGCCCGGTGGGCACGCAGGGCGGCGAGGGCCTTGTCGGCGTGGGTGTTCATGCGCAGCTCGCTGCGGACGATCTCCAGCACGGTGCGGTCCTCGGCGATGACGTAGGTGACGCGCTTGGTGGGGGCGAGGGTGAAGCCGCGCCTGACCCCGAACCGCTCGCGGACCGTGCCGTCGGCGTCGGACAGCAGCGGCATGCCGAGCGTGTGCCGGCCGGCGAACTCCCGCTGCTTGCCGACGTCGTCCCCGCTGATGCCGACGGGCCGGGCGCCCAGCGCGGCGAACTCGGCGGCGAGATCGCGGAAGTGGCATGCCTCGGCGGTGCAGCCGGGGGTGAGGGCGGCGGGGTAGAAGAAGAGGACCACGGGGCCGTCGGCGAGCAGTTCGCCGAGACTCCGGACGGTCCCGGTCTCGTCGGGGAGGGCGAAGTCCTCCACCTTGTCGCCGACCTCGACGCGCTCGCTCATGACCGGTTCCTCCTCTGGTGGCCTGCCGCCGGATATTACTGGACGGTATGCCGCCGGGTGGCCCGTTCGTACGATCGTCACTCCCGATCCGCGGCGTCCCGCTCCCCCGCCGGCCCAGGTCCCGCGCGCCTGGCCGTCGCCGGCTCCTCCGTCACCGCCGCCTGCCCCGCCTCCGCCTCCGCCGAGTACGCGAGGAAGTCGTCGACCATCCGATGGAACAGCGTGGCCAGCTGCCGCAGTTCCGCGGGCCGCCAGCCGGCGAGCGCGCGCTGCATCTCGGCGGCCCCGGCCTCGCGGACGCGGTCGACGGCGAGGCGGCCCGCGCCGGTGAGCCGGATCCGCTGGGCGCGCCCGTCGTCGGGGTCGGGCACGCGGGTGACGTATCCCGCCCGGTGGAGCTGCTGCACGGTCCGGGTCACATGCGAAGCCTCCACCCCGAGGCGGTGCGCCACCTCCCCCGGCCGCATCGGCTCCCAGTCCGCGATCTGCCGCAGCAGCGCCACGGCGGCCCGGTCCAGCGGTACGTCGGCCAGGGCCCGCAGCCGGTCGTGGTGGCGAGTGCGGGAGCCGAGGTAGGTGGCGCGGGTGAGGGCGCGCTCGATCTCGGCGACCTCCGGGGAGGCCGGGATGTGGCCGGACGGCGTCGGCGCGGGCATGGCGCCAAGTCTACGCAGCCATTGCCCGACTCGGCCTTTTCGTCCCGGCGGCGCGCACGGCACGGACCGGTCCGCTCCGGTACGTCCGCCCGGCCCGGCGCCGTGAGCGGGGACCAGGGTCCGCGCCCGCTGCGCGGGACGTCCCGCGCCGTCCCGCGGGACGCGGAAACGGCATGGTGGGGGCTTCGCACGGCAAGGCTGGGCGACGTGATCACGGTTCGTGGTCACGAGATCGACAGCCGGAGGTTTCCATGATCCGTCGGGCCCTCAAGAGCGTTCTGCCGGCCGCGGCCGCGGCGCTCGCCCTGCTGCCCGTGTCGGCCGGTGCCGCCGCGGCGAGCACCGTCACCGCGCACCCGGTGGCCGCCGTCGCCGCCCCGCGGCACCCCGCCAGCACCCACCGCTACCACACCGGTCTGGTCGCCACCGGCGGCGTCCGGCTCAACGTCCGCTCCGGTCCGGGCACCGGCTACCGCGTGGTCGGCAGCAGGCACACCAACCGGCTCATCTCGGTCAGCTGCAAGACCTACGGCTCACGGGTGCACGGCAACCACGTCTGGTACCGGCTCCCCCACCACCACGGATACGTCTCCGCCCACTACGTGACCACCGGCCGGTACGTCCCCTGGTGCTGACGGGCGTCCGCCGCACCACCCGCTGACCGCCGAGGGCCTGTCCGGGAGCCGCGTCCCGAACAGACCTTCGGCATGGGGGCGCTTGACCCGGCCCATACCTCGTCCGGTGTTGCAGCACCCGTCCGGCAGGGAAACCATCCCGGCATCAGGGGCGAAACGCCCATAGGGGAATGGGAGTCGAGGAACGCACGATGCGGCACCCCCAAGGATCGACCGCGCCGGACGAGTCGCTGGTGGTGACACTGCGCGAGCTGAAGGACCGTACGGGGCTGAGCCTGGCGGCACTGGCCGCGCGCACCCCGTACAGCAAGTCCGCCTGGCACCGCTATCTTTCGGGCGGCAAGCGACCGCCGCGGCCCGCGGTGGAGGACCTGTGCCGGCTGGCCGACGCCGATGCCACGGCCGTACTGGCGCTGTGGGAGGCGGCCGGGGAACCCACCGCCCCGGCCCCGCCCGAGGAAGGTCCCGGCCGGCGCTCGCCCTGGCTGCCGCTGTGGGTCCCGGTGTCCGTGCTCGCGCTGTTCGGCGCGGCCACGGCGGTGGCGGCGGCCGTGGCCCTGTCCGGACACCCGGAATCCGCGCCGGTGGCCCAGCCCCTGAGCGAGGTGCCGCGCTGCCACGGGGCCTCCTGCCAGGGCGAGTTGCCCGACGCCTCGGTGTGCGCCCACGACGCGCAGACCAGGAGCAGGGTCGCCGACCACGCCTATGCCGTACGGCTGCGCTACTCGCCGTCCTGCGGGACCGCCTGGTCGGAGGTGCGGGTGCGCGGGAGGCTGGCCCGCGAGGTGTCGGTCCGCGCGGGTGACGACATCCTCTCCGCGAGCTATCCGGCCGATGATGTGACCGGTGTCAACAGCCCCATGCTGCCGGTGGGTTCGCCGCAGGGCGTGGAAGCGTGCGCCGAGGTGGGCGGGAAGGTGGCGTGCACCGGCCTGGACGCGGACGGGCCGCCCGTCCAGGAGCACTGAACGCACCGGCCGGGCGGCGGCTCGCCGGGAGGCCGGGGCACCCCGTTCAGGGGAACCGGGGCCGGAAGGCGCGTGAGGGGGCCGGGATCGGTCGACATCTTCTGCCGTGACCGCCGTAGCCCTGCCCTTCATCGCGCCGATGCTCGCCACCCCCGGTTCGCTGCCGCCCGCCGCGCAGGACGCGCGCTGGGCGTACGAGACCAAGCAGGACGGGCAGCGGGTGATGGTCTATCTGCCCGGTGACGGCAGCCTGGTGCTGCGCGCCCGTTCGGGCGAGGTGATCACCGGGGCGTATCCCGAACTGGCGCCGCTCAGCGGCGCGCTGGGCGCCCTCCCCGCGATCCTCGACGGCGAGGTGCTGGCGCTGGACGCGGACGGCCGGGCCGACTTCCAGCTGCTCCAGAGCCGGATGGGCCTCGCCCACGCGCCCGCGCGGGCCGCGCGCCGGGCCGCGCAGGTGCCGGTGCACCTGGTGCTGTTCGACGTGCCGTACCTGGTCGAGCCGCTGCTGCGGCAGCCGTACGCACGGCGCCGCGCCCGTCTGATGGACCTGGGCCTGTCCGGGCCGTACTGGTCGACGCCGGGCGCGGTCACCGGGCACGGCGCGCGGGCGCTCGCGGCCACGCGGGAGCACGGCCTGGAGGGCCTGGTGTGCAAGCGGCTGGACTCGGTGTACGAGCCCGGCGTGCGCTCGCGCGCCTGGATCAAGATCCGCAACATGCGCGCCGAGGACGTGATCGTGGGCGGCTGGCTGCCCGGCAGGGGGCGGCTGACCGGGCTGCCCGGCGCGGTGCTGGTGGGCCAGCGGGACGCGGCCGGCCGGCTGCGGTACGTCGGCGGGGTGGGCACCGGCTGGAGCGAGGCGGAGCGCACCCGGCTCGCGGAACTGCTCGCGGACGCGGCGAGCGGGCACTGCCCCTTCGAGCCGGCGCCGCGCGTACCGGGCGCCCGCTGGGTGCTGCCCCGGCTGGTCGGGGAGGTCGGCTACAGCACGCGCACCCGCTCGGGCCTGCTGCGTCAGCCGTCCTGGCTGAGGCTGCGTCCCGATCTCTCCCCGCAGGACTCGGCGGCGGACCTGCCCCCGCACCTGGCATGAGACCCGCAGGACTCGGCGGCACAGCCGCCCGCGGGTCCGGCCGGAGGTCCGAAGGTCTATCGTGTGCGCATGCCGGTTCCCGAACTGATCCGAATCGTCTCCCGCGACTCGCCCATGGCCCTGGCCCAAGTGGAGCGGGTCCGCGCCGAGTTGGCCGCCCTGCATCCGGGGGTGCGCACCGAGGTCGTCCCCGTGAAGACCACCGGCGACAAGTGGCTCGGGGATCTGGCGCGGGTCGAGGGCAAGGGGGCGTTCACCAAGGAGGTGGACGCCGCCCTGCTGGCCGGCGCGGCGGATCTCGCGGTGCACTGCCTGAAGGACGTGCCCGCCGACCGGCCGCTGCCCGCGGGGACGGTGTTCGCCGCGTTCCTGAAGCGGGACGACATCCGCGACGCGCTGGTGCACCCGGACGGCCTCACCCTGGACGAGCTGCCGGCCGGCACCCGGATCGGCACCTCCGCGGTGCGCAAGATCGCCCAACTGGCCGCCACCCACCCGCACCTGGAGTGCGTGCCGTTCCGCGGCAACGCCAACCGCAGGCTCCGGAAGCTGGCCGACGGCGAGGCGGACGCGCTGCTGCTCGCGGTGGCCGGCCTGGAGCGCATCGGGCGCACCGATGTGATCAGCGAGGTGCTGTCCCCGGAGACGATGATGCCGCCGATCGGGGCGGGCATCCTCGCCCTCCAGTGCCGCCAGGACGACACCGAGCTGATCGACGCGGTCAGCGGGCTCGGCGACCCGGACACCCACCGGGAGGCGACGGCCGAGCGGATGTTCCTGCATGTGCTCCAGGGCCACTGCAACAGCCCCATCTCCGGATACGCGCACGTGGACCGCAGCGGCGAACTCTCCCTGCGGGCCTGCGTGTTCACCCCCGACGGCAAGGTCAGGCTGAACGCCCACGAATGGGCGGGCCGGCTCGACGCGGCCACCCTCGGCACCTCGGTCGCGGTGGCGCTGCTGCGGCAGGGGGCGCGGGAGATCATCGACGGCATCCCGCACTGAGCGGGCGGCTCCGGGGGCGCCCGCCCTCGCCGCCGGTGAGGCCGCCCGGTTGCTCACCCGGTTCCCCGCGCCCGTCCGGGGCACCGCACGCGCGGCCGGGGCTCAGGCGGTGCCGGGTTCCGTCTGCTCCTTCAGGAAGGCGCTGACCTGGTGGGCCAGGTCGCCCTGCCCGGTGCCCACGGGGGCGGCCTGCGCGGTCGCCTCCTGGACGCCGGTGCCCCCCGTCCACAGCCGTCGGTCGGTCCACTCCTCGTCCACCCGCAGCTGCACCTGGATGTCCACATGGGTGAGCGCGGCCTCGGGCGCGGCGGCGTAGAGGACGGCGGTGGCCCGGCGCAGCGGGTAGACGTCGAAGCCCTCGATGAACTGGGAGTTGCGCCAGTCGATGAACGCCCCCTCGCCGTCCGTACCGACCCGGACGTCGACCTGGCCGTCCTCCAGATGGACGCCGAAGTGCCGGGTGCCCCGGTTCTCGACCGTCACCCGGACGCTGAAGTACGTCAGGCCGGCCGCGGCGTCGTCGCGTCCACGCGGGGGTTCGGCGGCCTCCAGGCGGTGGACGCGGACCCGCAGACCGGCATGCTCCTCGTACTCCTGCCAGTCACCGACCACGTTCGGCTCGTACACAGCGCCCCTCTCGACCCCGAGTGTCTATCTGTGGGCTCAGTGCACTGTCAAATGAGCGGAATGCACCGTGGCCAGGGGGTTCGCGCCCTTTGATCGGCGATCAAGCGCTGCCCAGGAGGAATCCCTCCGCCTCCCCTTCCGGGCGGGCCGCGGTGCGTGCCGCACATCACGTTCTCGGCATGATCACCGGGCCAGCCGGCCGAGCAGCGAGGAGGCCGCGGTGATGCCGAGCGCCGCGGCGATCGCCAGCACCCCGAAGTCGGCGCCGAGATGCGCGGGGGTGCCCAGCAGCAGCCCGCGCAGCGCGTCGACTTGGTAGCTCAGCGGGTTGACCTTGCTGACGGCCTGGAGCCAGCCCGGCATCACGGAGACCGGGTACAGGGCGTTGGAACCGAAGAACAGCGGCATGGTGATCGCCTGCCCGAAGCCCATCAGGCGGTCGCGGCTGAGCACGATGCCCGCGATGGTCATGGAGAGGCAGGAGAAGAACACCGAGGCGAGGATCACCGCGAGGGCGACGCCGAGCAGCTTCAGCGGGTTCCAGGTCAGGGCGACGCCGAGCAGCGCGGCGATGACGATCACGACGATCGCCTGCACCAGCGACTTCACACCGGCCGCGAACGCCTTGCCGGTGATCAGCGCCGAGCGCGGCGTCGGGGTGACCAGCAGCTTGTTCAGGATGCCGGCGTCCCGCTCCCAGATGATCTGGATGCCGTAGAAGATCGCGATGAACATGGCGGACTGGGCGATGATGCCGGGCGCCATGTAGTCGATGTACGGGATGCCGCCGGTGGGTATCGCCCGGATCCGGGTGAAGGTCTGACCGAAGATCAGCAGCCACAGGGCGGGCTGGACGGCGCGGGTGTACAGCTCGGTGCGGTCGTGGCGCAGCTTCTGCAGCTCCACGGTGCACATGGCGAGCACCCGCGCGGGCAGCAGCCGCCACCCGGCGCGCGGCACCGGGGGGCTGAGCAGCAGCGCGGTGTCCTTGCCGAGGGTGCGGTCAGCCGACGCGGCGTGCGGTGCGGCGGGTGCTTCGGACCTCACGGAAACCTCCTCCGGTGTTGTCGTCGAGGCCGCTGCCGGCGACGTCGCGGAAGACGTCCTCCAGGGTGGGCAGGGTCTCGGTGCCCTTGCGTTCGGCGAGGCCCCGGCGCAGTTCCTCCGGGGTGCCGAGGGCGCGGACGCGGCCGCGGTGCATCAGTCCGACCCGGTCGCAGTACTGGTCGGCCTCGTCCATGTAGTGGGTGGTGACGAGGACGGTCATGCCGGTCGCCTCGCGTACGGCGTTGATGTGCTCCCACACGCCGGTGCGGGCGATCGGGTCCAGGCCGATGGTCGGCTCGTCCAGGATCAGCAGCCGGGGGGCGCTGACCAGGGCCTGGGCGAGTTCGAGCCGGCGGACCATGCCACCGGAGTAGGTGCCGGCGAGCCGGTCGGCGGCATCGGAGAGATCGACGGCGGAGAGCGCCAGTTCCACGCGGGCGGCGCGCTCGCGGCGCGGCACGTCGAAAACTCGGGCGAACAGGGCGACGTTCTCGCGGCCGGTGAGGCCGCCGTCGGCGGACAGCTGCTGCGGGACGTAGCCGAGCAGGCGGCGCACGCCCATGCGCTCCCTGGCCGCGTCGTGCCCGAAGACGCGGACCATGCCGGCGGGGACCGGCAGCAGGGTGGTGATGCAGCGGATGGCGGTGGTCTTGCCGGCGCCGTTCGGCCCGAGCAGCCCGAAGACCTCGCCCTCGTGGACGCCCAGGTCGAGATCGTCGACGGCCTTGGTCTCGCCGAAGGCGTAGACGAGCCCGGTGCAGCTGACGGCCTCGGCGACGGCGGTGCCCGCCTCGGCCGTGGCGGTGGCCGCCGGTGCCGGGGTGGCGGCTGCCGGTGCCGGGGTGGCGGACGCGTCCGCCGGGTCGGTCGTCATGATGGCGTGCCCTCCGTCCAGGGTCCCTCGGGCGCGGCGTGCGCCCCGGCCGGCGCGGTCACGGGCGCCGGCCGGTGGTGTCCGCCGGTGCCGGGATCCGCGTCGTCCTCGTGCAGCAGGTCGGCGAGCCTGCGCAGGGCCGGCAGGGCCGCGCGCAGGGCGTCGTGGTCGGCTCCGTCGAGGCGGGCGAGACGCCCGCCGACCAGCTCGGCGCGGCGGCGGTGCCAGTCCTCCAGGCGCTTCTCGGCGACCCCGGTCAGCCGCAGGCGCGCGGCCCGCCGGTCGGCCGGGTCGGTCTCCCGCACCAGGTACGCGTCCCGCACGAGCTGATTGACCAGCGTCGAGACGGAATTGCTCGCCAGGTGCAGCTCCTTGGCCGCCTCCGAGACGCCGATCCCCGGCCGGGACTCGACCAGCCGCAGCAGTTCCACCTCGGCACCGCGCAGCCGGGGTCCGGCCAGGCCGCCCCGCAGCCGGCGCCGGATCAGCCGCTGGATGCCGACGAGCGCGTCGGTCAGCTCCGCCGGGAAGGTCTCGGGCTCGCCGGGCGGCGCGTCGCCGCCGGGCCCGCGTATCGCTTCTTCTTCCACGCCTGGAGATTACCTCTGCTACAGAGCTATCACCCCTCCAGCAGCCCCAAGATGCGGTCAAGCGAGCCCAGTCGCTCCTATGGTTTATCCCGTTATGAGACGAATTGTTTTGTGATGTCCATGAGCGGGAAAACCCCTTTATGTGCTTCGGACCGGAGGCACTTCCGTGGGAGCCGGCCCGAGTGGGCCTGACGCCCCCGAGTCCCCTTCCGTGACCGAGTGCGCGCGCTCCCACGGTGTCTGTCCAACCGGCACCGGCGAGAGAGGTGCGCGCGATGCGTGTCACTGGCAGCACCCAGCCCAGGTCCCGCCCCCATCCCCATGACGACGCGCCCGACACGGGCGAATGCTTCGCGCGGCTCGCGCAGCTGCCCGAGGGCCCTGAGCGCCACGCGCTGCGGGACGAACTGGTGCGGCTGTGGCTGCCCATGGCGGAGCGGATCGCCGTACGGTTCCGCGGTCGCGGGGAGTCCCTGGAGGATCTCTACCAGGTGGCCGCCCTGGGTCTGGTGAAGGCCGTCGACCATTACGACCCGGAGCGCGGCCGCGCCTTCGAGGCGTACGCGGTGCCCACCATCACCGGTGAGATCAAGCGGCACTTCCGGGACCACATGTGGACGCTGCATGTGCCCCGCCGGGTCCAGGACCTGCGCAACCGGGTCCGTACGGCCGTCAAGGAGCTGTCCCAGTCCACGCCGGGCCGGGCGCCCACCGTGGCCGAGATAGCCGAGTACACCCGGCTGGACGAGGACGAGGTGCGCGCCGGGATGGAGGCGCTGGAGTGCTTCTCCGCGCTGTCCCTGGACGCAGAGGTGGCGGGCACGGACGGCTACGCCCTCGGTGACTCGCTGGGCGGCCCCGACCCCGGATTCGACCTCGTGGTGGACCGGGCGGCCGTCAAGCCGTGTCTCGCCGCACTGCCGGAGCGCGAGCGGACCATCCTCTACCTGCGGTTCTTCGGCGGGATGACGCAGAGCCGGATCGCGCAGCAGCTGGGGATCTCGCAGATGCACGTGTCGCGGCTGCTGAGCGGGTGCTTCGACCGGCTGCGCGAGGAACTGCTCTCGGAGACGCGGTGAGGCCCTGGTCCGGGCGGGCCCCGGCCGGCTCCAGGCGTCCTCCGGCCGGATCGGCTCGGCGATGTCGCGCAGCCTGACGTGGGTGTCCTCCGAGACATCCCGCGGCGCGGCCGCCTGTCCCGCCGCCACCGGGGGTACTCGACAGGCGCCCCACCCGATTCCGGCCGGACACTGGAGCCAGACCGGTGCCCGCCGGCACCAGAGAGCAGGACGTTACCGAACATGAACCGAGAAACCCCTGTCAGCGACGGAGCGCGCGGTTCCGGGAACGGGTCGCGGGGGCGGGAGATCATCTCCACGCACTCCGTCTTCGGCGCACCGTGCTGGGTGAGCCTGACCAGCCGCGACCTCCAGGCCACCCAGGACTTCTACACGGCCGTGCTGGGCTGGCGCTGGCGCGGCGCGAAGCTCGGCGAGCACTTCCGGGTCGCGCTGGCCGACGGGGTGCCGGTGGCCGGGATCGCCGCGGTGGCCTCGATGTGGCAGATGGCGGTGGCGTGGACGCCGTACTTCGCGGTGCCGGACGCGGATGTCGCGGTGGCGCGGGCGCGGGAGCGGGGCGGTACGGCGGCGGTCGGGCCGCTCTCCTTCCCGCCGGGCCGGGCCGCGCTGCTCGCCGACCGCGACGGGGCGACGTTCGGGATCTGGCAGGGGGAACTGGTCTCCAACTGGGAGGCCTGGCGGCGCGCGGCCCCCACGTTCATCCGGCTGCACACCCGCGACGCCTTCGACTCCGCGATCTTCTACGGCGAGATCCTCGACTGGGCGTCGGGGAAGCCGGGGTGCTGCGAGGTCGAGTACGACGGCGACGAGGTCGTCCTGCGCAGCCAGGGCGACGCGGTGGCCCGGATCGACTCGGGCGCGGTGGAGGCCGCCCCGGACCCCTCCGTCCGCCCGCACTGGCAGATCCACTTCGCGGTGTCGGACGTGCCCGGCTGTGCCCGCACGGCGGAGAAGCACGGCGGCAGCGTCCTGAAGGAGGACGAGACGGAGGCGATCCTGCGGGACGCGGACGGCGCCCAGTTCACGGTGACATCCCGCCGGACCCGCTGACCCGGCCCGCGCCCTGAAGGGGCGCGGGGACCAGCGGGGCCGGCCCCATCGGACCCGCAGATCCGCACGACCCGTCGGACGAGCGGACCCGGACCGCCGCCACAACCCCCCTAGGGCCCTTCTTCCGGATCTTGCCGGGGTCGCGGGGCCTGGTACGCACATCTGCGGCGTTGTCGTCGGTCGTCGACGCTCCGCGTCGCCTCCCTCCTCCGCCTTGCATCTGCACGCACCAGCCCCCGCTCGGCTCGGCCGTACGGCACCGCCAACCCGAGCCGACCTGATCCGGAAGAAAGGCCCTAGCCGTCCACCTTCGACGCCCGCGTCAACAGCACCAGACTCCGCGCCTCCACCCGCACCCGCGTTCCCGCCTTGTGTTCCCGCTCGTCCGGCGTCCCCTCGGCGTCGGCGGTGTCGATCAGCGCCGTCCAGTGCTCCCCGAACGTCTCGTCCGGCAGCCGGAAGACCACCGGTTCCCAGTAGGCGTTGAGGAGGAGCAGGAAGGAGTCGTCGACCAGCCGGCGCCCGTACGCGTCCCGTTCGGCGATCGCGTCGCCGTTGAGGAAGACCCCGACGGAGTGGGCGTCGCCGCGCTGCCAGTCGCGGTCGGTCATCTCGCGGGCGTCCGGACGCAGCCACATCAGGTCCGGCAGCGGCTGCTTCGCGTTCGTCGCGGTCTCGCCGCGGAAGAAGCGGCGCCGGCGCAGCACGGGGTGCGCGGCGCGCAGCGCGATGAGGGTGCGGGTGAAGTCCGCCAGGTTCCGCTGCTCGCCGCCGAGTTCCCAGTCCACCCAGGAGATCTCGTTGTCCTGGCAGTACGCGTTGTTGTTGCCGCGCTGGCTGCGTCCGAGCTCGTCGCCGTGGCAGAGCATCGGGATGCCCTGCGAAAGCAGCAGCGTGGCAAGGAAGTTGCGCTGCTGGCGGCCCCGCAGTTCGAGCACGGCCGGATCGGTCGTGTCCCCCTCCGCGCCGCAGTTCCAGGACCGGTTGTGGCTCTCCCCGTCCCGGTTGTCCTCCCCGTTGGCCTCGTTGTGCTTGTCGTTGTACGACACCAGGTCCCGCAGCGTGAACCCGTCGTGCGCGGTGACGAAGTTGACGCTCGCCCGCGGCCGGCGCCTGCTGTGCTGGTACAGGTCGGAGGAGCCGGTCAGCCGGGACGCGAACTCGCCGAGGGAGCCTGGCTCGGCACGCCAGAAGTCCCGTACGGCGTCCCGGTAGCGGCCGTTCCACTCCGACCACAGCGGCGGGAAGTTGCCGACCTGGTAGCCGCCCTCCCCCACGTCCCAGGGCTCGGCGATCAGCTTGACGCGGCTGATCACCGGGTCCTGCTGGATCAGGTCGAAGAACGCCGAGAGCCGGTCCACCTCGTGGAACTGCCGGGCCAGCGTGGCCGCGAGGTCGAAGCGGAAGCCGTCGACGTGCATCTCGGTGACCCAGTACCGCAGCGAGTCCATGATCAGCTGAAGCACGTAGGGGTGACGCATCAGCAGGCTGTTGCCGGTGCCCGTGGTGTCGTAGTAGTGCGCCCAGTCCCCGTCCACCAGGCGGTAGTAGGAGGCGTTGTCGATGCCCCGGAAGGACAGGGTGGGGCCGAACTCGTTGCCCTCGGCGGTGTGGTTGTAGACCACGTCGAGGATGACTTCGAGGCCGGCCGCGTGCAGCGCCTTCACCATGGCCTTGAACTCGTTGACCTGCTGGCCGCGGGTGCCGAAGGCGGCGTAGGAGTTGTGCGGCGCGAAGAAGCCGATGGTGTTGTAGCCCCAGTAGTTGGACAGGCCCCGGTCCTGGAGCACCCCGTCCTGCACGAACTGGTGCACCGGCATCAGCTCCACCGCCGTCACCCCGAGCGAGGTCAGGTGCTCGACGACGGCGGGGTGGGCGAGTCCCGCGTAGCTGCCGCGCAGCCGTTCGGGGACGTCCGGGTGGGTGCGGGTCAGCCCACGCACATGAGCCTCGTAGATCACGGAGTCGGCGTACGCGGTGCGCGGCGGCCGGTCGTCGCCCCAGTCGAAGTACGGGTCGGTGACCACGCCCAGCATGGAGTGCCCGGCGCTGTCGGCGGGCGCCGGTCCGTCGGGCGAACGCTCGTACAGGGAGGCGTGGTTGTCGATCTGGCCGTCCACGGCGCGGGCGTACGGGTCGAGCAGCAGCTTTCTCGGGTTGCAGCGGTGGCCGAACGCGGGCTGCCAGGGGCCGTGCACCCGGTAGCCGTAGCGCTGGCCGGGCGCGATGCCGGGCAGATAGGCGTGCCAGACGAAGCCGTCGACCTCGTGCAGCCGGACGGGCGTCTCCCGGCCGCGGTCGTCCACGAGGATCAGGTCGACCCGTTCGGCGACCTCGCTGAACAGCGCGAAGTTGGTGCCCTGTCCGTCGAAGGAGGCGCCCAACGGGTAGGGCTGCCCGCTCCAGACGGGCAGCCCCTTCCGGGTGGTGCGGGCGCTCACCGGCTGCCCTCCAGGGAGTCGTCACCGGCGGCGGGTGCGGCCAGGACGGCCACCCGGCGCCGGCGCGGCTCGTTCAGGCCCGTGCTGATGAACGGCTCCGGCGGCAGCGGCACCAGCGGCACCCGTTCGCCGGCACGGGCGCGCTGCGAGAACCAGATGATCTTGCTTCCGGACTCGGCGGCGCAGCAGCCCCAGCCGTCGCTCATCGCGGCGATGTCCGCGAGGCAGGCGCGCAGATCCTGGTCCGGGCGCAGCTCGGGGTCGTCGTCGCCGAAGGCGGTGATCAGGTGCTGGCCGTTCCACCACATCTCGATGGAGGTGTGCTTGTCGCGGGCGTGCTGATCGATCGCCCGCAGCAGCAGTTCGGCGCCGCGGCAGACGGGGGCCACGAGATTGTCGAGGTCCCAGTGGCGGAGGTGGGCGGCCAGGATGCGGCTGACCTGTCCCACCCGTTCCGGGCTGACTTCCACGTCGAGGTGGTAGTAGCAGGGCACTGCGGTCTTCATCGTCGCTTGCTCCTCACCGGCGAAGCTCTCGCTCCCCTCGCCCTGTCCGGGAGGGATCCCGGACACTCAGCGTGAGCGGTGATCGCTTCTGAGTCATCTCCCACGGTGCGGTCGCTACGCCATTCGTGCAACACGAGCACACACCACTCCCGCTGGTTGAAGATCCAACAAGACGCTGCGTCCTCGCCCGTGCACCATGAGTGAAAGCCTCGATCGCCGTAACGGCGCCGTGCCCACCCCTGCGCGGACGCCACCCGACCGTCGGGAACGCGCCCAGTCGAGAGCGTGGAGGGTGAAACAGGGCCATGCTGCTACCCGCCAAGGCCGAAGTGGCCCGGCAGTTGCGGCGTTACCGGGCGTGGGAGCGCGTGATGCTCGCCTCGCCGTACGACCGCACGGTCCGGGCCACGTTCGAGGACTCGGGGTACACCTTGTGCGTTCTGATGGGCAAGCGCTGTGCCCGCGAGGCGGCGGAGGCGGCGGAGCGGTATCTGCGCACGGGTCCGGTCGGCTACCTGCGCGAGCAGGACGGCCGGCCGACGTCGCGCCGTTCGGCGCGAAGGGCGCCGGCTTCGGAGCGGCGTTCCACGGCGCCGAGCTCCTGAGCTGGCACCGTACAAGGCGTTCCCTTCGGGGACCGGCACGGGCCGGCCCCGCTCTCGGATCGCGAAGCCGGGCCGGTGCCCGGCTTCGCGCACGGCGGAGGTGAGATACATGCGCAGGACCCCGGCCATCGGCCGTGTACCGGTACGTGACGTCCGGCCGGCCGTGGAGTGCGGCAGGCGCCCGGCGAAGGCGGTGGCCGGGGAGACCTTCCAGGTCACCGCCACCGTGTTCCGGGAGGGGCACGACGCCGTCGGTGCCAATGTGGTCCTGCGCGATCCCACGGGCCGGCGCGGCCCCTGGACCCCGATGCGCGAGGTGTCCCCCGGCAGCGATGTGTGGGGCGCGGAGGTCACCCCGGACGTGACGGGCCGTTGGACCTTCCGGGTGGAGGCGTGGAGCCATCCGCTGGCGACCTGGCGGCACACTGCCTCGGTGAAGGTGCCGGCCGGCATCGACACCGGGCTGGTCCTGGAGGAGGGCGCCGAGCTGTACGAGCGCGCCACCGCCGGTGTGCCCAAGGGTCCGGAGCGCGATCTGGTGGCGGGCGCGGCCCGCGCCCTCGGCGACGACTCCCTGTCCATCCACGAGCGCCTGCGGCCCGCGCTCTCCCCGCGGGTGCGGGAGGTCCTGGAGCGTTATCCGCTGCGGGAGTTGGTGACCGCGTCCGATCCGATGCCGCTGCTCGTGGAGCGGGAGCGGGCGCTGTACGGCTCCTGGTACGAGTTCTTCCCGCGCAGCGAGGGCACGGCCGAGCGGCCGCACGGCACGTTCCGTACCGCGGCGCGGCGGCTGAAGCCGATCGCGGAGATGGGCTTCGACGTCGTCTACCTGCCGCCCATTCACCCGATCGGCCGGACCTTCCGCAAGGGCCCAAACAACTCCCTCACCGCGGGTCCGGACGACGTGGGGGTGCCGTGGGCGATCGGCTCCCCGGAGGGCGGGCACGACGCGATCCACCCGGACCTCGGCACCATCGAGGACTTCGACCACTTCGTCGCCGAGGCAAGGGGGTTGGGTCTGGAGGTCGCCCTGGACTTCGCCCTGCAGTGCTCCCCCGACCACCCCTGGGTGCACAAGCACCCGGAGTGGTTCCACCACCGCCCCGACGGGACGATCGCCTATGCCGAGAACCCGCCGAAGAAGTACCAGGACATCTACCCGATCGCCTTCGACACGGACATGGACGGCCTGATCGCGGAGACGGTCCGGGTGCTGCGGCACTGGATGGAGCACGGGGTGCGGATCTTCCGGGTGGACAACCCGCACACCAAGCCGGTGGTCTTCTGGGAGCGGGTCATCGCCGAGATCAACCGCAAGGACCCGGACGTGATCTTCCTGGCGGAGGCCTTCACCCGCCCGGCGATGATGCACACCCTGGCGCAGATCGGCTTCCAGCAGTCCTACACCTACTTCACCTGGCGTGAGACGCGTCAGGAACTCACCGAGTACCTGACGGAGTTGACCGGCGAGGCCGCGGCCTACATGCGGCCCAACTTCTTCGCCAACACCCCGGACATCCTGCCCGGCCACCTCCAGCACGGCGGTCGCCCCGCCTTCGAGGTCCGGGCCGTGCTGGCCGCGACCCTCTCCCCCTCCTGGGGCATCTACAGCGGCTACGAGCTGTGCGAGAACACCCCGCTGCGGGAGGGCGGCGAGGAGTACCGCGACTCCGAGAAGTACCAACTCAGGCAACGCGACTGGGAATCGGCCGCACGCGAAGGCCGCACCATCGCACCGCTCATCACCCGGCTGAATGCCGTCCGCCGTGCACACCCGGCGCTACAGCGCCTGCGCAACCTCCGTTTCCACCGGACCGACAACGACGCCGTGCTCGCCTACAGCAAGAGCACGGGGCCGGACACGGTCATCGTGGTCGTCAATCTCGACCCGCACCACGCCCAGGAGGCCACGGTCTCGTTGGACATGCCGCAACTCGGCCTGGACTGGGACGCCGACCTGTCCGTACACGACGAACTGACGGGCGAGGCGTACCACTGGGGCAGGACCAACTACGTGCGCCTCACGCCGGGCCGCGCGCCGGCGCACGTGCTCCATGTCCAGCGGTCGACGCACCGGAACGGAGGGCCCGCAGCGCCATGACCGTGAACGAACCCGTACTGGACACCTTCGAGGACACCCCCGCCCGCGACCGTGACCCGCAGTGGTTCAAGCGCGCCGTCTTCTACGAGGTCCTGGTCCGCTCCTTCCAGGACAGCAACGGCGACGGCGTCGGTGACCTCAAGGGCCTGACCGCCAAGCTCGACTACCTCCAGTGGCTCGGCGTGGACTGCCTGTGGCTGCCGCCGTTCTTCAAGTCGCCGCTCAGGGACGGCGGTTACGATGTCGCCGACTACACCGCCGTCCTCCCCGAGTTCGGCGACCTCGCCGACTTCGTGGAGTTCGTGGACGCCGCCCACCAGCGCGGTATGCGCGTGATCATCGACTTCGTCATGAACCACACCAGCGACCAGCACCCGTGGTTCCAGGAGTCCCGCAAGGACCCCGACGGCCCCTACGGCGACTACTACGTCTGGGCCGACGACGACAAGCAGTACCAGGACGCCCGCATCATCTTCGTCGACACCGAGGCGTCCAACTGGACCTACGACCCCGTGCGCGGCCAGTACTACTTCCACCGCTTCTTCTCCCACCAGCCGGACCTCAACTACGAGAACCCCCTGGTGCAGGAGGAGATCCTGGCCGCCCTGAAGTTCTGGCTCGACCTCGGCATCGACGGCTACCGGCTGGACGCGGTCCCCTACCTCTACGCGCAGGAGGGCACCAACTGCGAGAACCTGCCGGCCACGCACCAGTTCCTGAAGCGGGTGCGCCGGGAGATCGACGCGGGCTACCCGGACACCGTGCTGCTCGCCGAGGCCAACCAGTGGCCCGAGGACGTGGTCGACTACTTCGGCGACTACGAGCGCGGCGGCGACGAGTGCCACATGGCGTTCCACTTCCCCGTCATGCCGCGCATCTTCATGGCCGTACGGCGGGAATCGCGCCACCCCGTCTCCGAAATCCTCGCCAAGACGCCCGCGATCCCCTCGGGTTGCCAGTGGGGCATCTTCCTGCGCAACCACGACGAGCTGACCCTGGAGATGGTCACCGACGAGGAACGCGACTACATGTGGGCCGAGTACGCGAAAGACCCCCGCATGCGCGCCAACATCGGCATCCGCCGCCGCCTCGCCCCGCTCCTCGACAACGACCGCAACCAGATCGAGCTGTTCACCGCCCTGCTGCTCTCCCTGCCCGGCTCGCCCATCCTCTACTACGGCGACGAGATCGGCATGGGCGACAACATCTGGCTCGGCGACCGCGACGCCGTCCGCACCCCCATGCAGTGGACCCCCGACCGCAACGCCGGCTTCTCGACCTGCGACCCCGGACGGCTGTACCTGCCCACGATCATGGACCCGGTCTACGGCTACCAGGTCACCAATGTCGAGGCGTCGATGTCCTCGCCGTCCTCGCTGCTGCACTGGACCCGGCGCATGATCGAGATCCGCAAGCAGAACCCCGCCTTCGGACTCGGCTCCTTCACCGAGCTGACCTCGTCCAACCCGGCGGTGCTCGCCTTCCTGCGCGAGTACGAGGACGACCTGGTGCTGTGCGTGCACAACTTCTCCCGCTTCGCCCAGCCCACCGAGCTGGACCTGCGGGCCTACGACGGCCGCCATCCGGTGGAGCTGATCGGGGGGGTGCGCTTTCCCGCCATCGGTGAACTGCCCTATCTCCTCACCCTTCAGGGCCACGGCTTCTACTGGTTCCGGCTCACCCGAGTCGCATCCCGCATCGGCCGCCGCCGCTGAGCGCACGGCGCCGGGGAAAGGACGCGTCACCATGCCGAAGACCATCACCCTCCGGCCGAGAACCGCGGCCGGTACCGACGGTCCCCTCGCCTCGCTCGGCGGGCTGCTGCGCGAGTGGCTGCCGCGCCAGCGCTGGTTCGCGGGCAAGGACCGGCCCGTGACCGATCTGTCGGTGCTCAGTGTGACCGAGCTGTTCCCCGGATGTCTGCATCTGCTGGTGCACGCCTCGCACGCGCCGGTGCCCACCCCCGGCGGCACTGCCCCGCCGGGCGACTGCTACCAGCTGCTGCTGGGGGTGCGCGAGCAGCTCGCGCCGCGCCTGGAGCGGGCGCTGATCGGGCGGGCCACCGCCGGGCCGCTGGCCGGGCTCGCGGTCTACGACGCGCTCTACGACCCGCGCTCGGCGAGCCTGCTCCTGGAGCGGCTGCGCCGGCCGGGCAGCGCGGGCCCGCTGCGCTTCGGGGCGGACCCCGCCGCCCCGGTGCCCGGTGGCCTGCCGCCGCGGCTGCTGGACGCCGAGCAGTCCAACACCTCGCTGGTGTACGGGGACGCGTACATCCTCAAGCTGTTCCGGCGCATCCAGCCGGGCGTCAACCCGGACCTGGAGGTGTCGGCGGCGCTCGCCGCGCAGGGCTGCACCCGCGTGCCCGCGCCGGTCGCCTGGTTCACCACCAGCGCACCGCGCCCGGCCACGCTCGGGGTGCTCCAGCCGTTCCTGCCGGACGCCACCGACGGCTGGACGCTGGCGCTGGGCGCGCTCGCCGCGGGCGACGACTTCACCGCCGAGGCCCGTGAGCTGGGCCGCGCCACCGCCGAGGTGCACCTCGCGCTGGCCGAGGCGTTCCCGCCGGCCGGGCCCGGCGAGAACGGGCGGACCACCGAGGCCATGTGCGCACGCCTGGAGGCCGCGGCGCACGCCGTGCCGGGCCTCAAGCCCTACGTGCCCGGTCTGCGGGCCGCGTTCGGGGCGCTCGCCACCTGCGACACCGGGCCGCCCGCCCAGCGCATCCACGGCGATCTGCACCTCGGGCAGGTGCTGCGGGCCGGCCGCGACTGGTTCGTCATCGACTTCGAGGGCGAGCCGTCCAGGCCGCTGGCCGAGCGGCGGGCCCCCCAGTCCCCGGTGCGGGACGTGGCGGGGATGCTCCGCTCCTTCGACTACGCGGCCCGGCAGCGCCGCCCCTGGCGACCCGAGTGGGCGCGCCGCTGCCGGGAGGCGTTCTGCGCGGGCTACGCGGCCCGCGCGGGCTGGGATCCACGCAAGAAGCACGCGCTGCTGCGCGCGCACGAGACGGACAGGGCGGTGTACGAGGTGCTGTACGAGGCGAGACACCGGCCGGACTGGCTGCCGGTACCCATGGCCGCGATCAAGCGGCTCGCGGTGTGGGGAGGCTGACGGCATGGCACTGCGCGACACGTCGCCCCCCGAGACCGCGGGCCCCGGACCGGCCGCGGCCACCGCGCTGGACCCCGCCGAGCGGGACCGGCTGCTCGGCGGCCGGCACCACGATCCGCACGCCCTGCTGGGCGCCCACCCGGTGCCGGGCGGCACCCTGTTCCGGGCCCTGCGCCCGAACGCGCGGGCGGTGAGCGTCCTGGTCGACGGGATGGCCAACCCGCTCGTCTCCGAGGGCGGCGGGCTGTTCTCGGCCGTACTGCCCTACCCGCAGATCCCGCCGTACACGCTGCTGGTGACGTACGACGAGGACGAGCGGGAGGTGCACGACCCGTACCGCTTCCTGCCCGCCCTGGGCGAGCTGGACCTGCATCTGATCCGCGAGGGCCGGCACGAGCAGCTGTGGCAGGCGCTCGGCGCGGAGCCGATGACCCACGAGGGCGTGGCCGGCACCCGGTTCACCGTGTGGGCACCCAACGCCCAAGGGGTCCGGGTGGCCGGGGACTTCACGTTCTGGGACGGCACGCAGTACCCGATGCGCTCGCTCGGCGCGTCCGGGGTGTGGGAGCTGTTCCTGCCCGGTGTCGGCGAGGGCGACCGCTACAAGTTCGAGATCACCTCCCGCTACGGCCACCGGTTCCTCAAGGCCGACCCGATGGCCCGGCGCACCGAGGTCCCGCCGGACACCGCCTCGATCGTGACGGTCTCGCACTATGCGTGGGGCGACGAGCAGTGGATGGCGCGCCGCGGCGACATCCCGGTGCACGAGGCGCCGTTCTCGGTGTACGAGGTGCATCTCCCGTCCTGGCGGCCAGGATTGACCTACCGTCAGCTCGCGGAGGAACTGCCCGCCTACGTCGAGGAGATGGGCTTCACGCACGTGGAGCTGATGCCGGTGGCCGGGCATCCGTTCAGCGGCTCCTGGGGCTACCAGGTCACCTCGTACTACGCGCCCACGCCCCGGCTCGGATCGCCGGACGACTTCCGGTACCTGGTGGACGCGCTGCACCGGGCGGGCATCGGCGTGATCATGGACTGGGTGCCGGCGCACTTCCCCAAGGACGACTGGGCGCTGGCCCGGTTCGACGGGGACCCGCTGTACGAACCCGGCAACGCGGCGCGTGCCGAGCACCCCGACTGGGGGACGTACGAGTTCGACTACGGCCGCACCGAGGTGCGCAACTTCCTCGTGGCCAACGCCGTGTACTGGTGCGAGGAGTTCCATATCGACGGGCTGCGGGTGGACGCCGTCGCCTCCATGCTCTACCTCGACTACTCGCGGGACTCCGGGCAGTGGGAGCCCAATGTGTTCGGCGGGCGCGAGGACCTGGACGCGGTGGCGTTCCTCCAGGAGATGAACGCCACGGTCTACCGGCGCTGCCCCGGTGTGGTGACCATCGCCGAGGAGTCCACCGCCTGGGACGGGGTGACCCGGCCGACCGACGGCGGCGGTCTCGGGTTCGGGCTGAAGTGGAACATGGGCTGGATGCACGACTCCCTCCAGTACATCCAGAAGGAGCCCGTGCACCGCAAGTACCACCACAACGAGATGACCTTCTCGATGGTGTACGCCTACAGCGAGAACTACGTGCTGCCCATCTCGCACGACGAGGTGGTGCACGGCAAGCGGGCACTGGTGTCGAAGATGCCGGGCGACTGGTGGCAGCGGCGCGCCAACCACCGCGCCTACCTCGGCTTCATGTGGGCCCATCCGGGCAAGCAACTGCTGTTCATGGGCCAGGAGTTCGCGCAGGGCGCCGAGTGGGCGGAGCAGCAGGGGCCCGAGTGGTGGCTGCTGTCCGGCGACTACCACTCCGCCGGCGACCACCGGGGCGTGCAGGCGCTGGTGCGGGACCTGAACGCGCTGTACCGGGCGACCCCGGCGCTGTGGCAGCGGGACACCGATCCGGGCGGCTTCCGCTGGGTGCTGTGCGACGCGGCGGAGGACAACGTCTTCGCGTTCCTGCGCTTCGCGGCCGACGGCACCCCGCTGCTCGCGGTGTCGAACTTCTCCCCCGTGGTCCGGGAGGACTACCGGCTGGCGGTCCCCGAGGAGGTGCCGGCCTGGCGGGAGCTGCTCAACACCGACGACGTCGGCTACGGGGGCGGCGGGGTGCCCGTCGGCGCGCCGGGGACGCTGGAGCCGGCCGGCGACGGCCTGCGGCTCACGCTGCCGCCGCTGGCCACCGTGTTCCTGGGGCCGCTGCGCTGAAGGCGCAGGTGTCGGCGCCCCCGACAGGGGCAGTCGGGGGTCATAGACAACCCTGGCTGCCCCTGGTCACAGGGCGGAAAGGCGGCACCGAGTGCGCACCGTCGGAGTGGAGGAGGAGCTTCTTCTGGTCGACCCGGACAGCGGGGACCCGAAGGCGCTGGCGGCGCCCGTGCTCGCACGGGCCGACCGCGACGATCCCGGACAGGACGTGTTCGAGAAGGAACTGTTCGGGCAGATGCTGGAGTTCGCCACGCATCCGCAGTCGGACATGGCGGACCTCGGCGACGAGATCGTGCGCTGCCGCAAGGAGGCGGCCCGGCATGCCGAGCAGATCGGCTGCACGGTCGCCGCGCTCGCCAGCTCGCCGCTGCCGGTGAGCCCCTCCCTCACCATGAACGACCGCTACCAGTGGCTGGCCGACCGGTACGGCGTCGGCACCCGCGAGCAGCTCGTCTGCGGCTGCCATGTCCATGTGTCGGTGGAGTCCGACGAGGAGGGCGTGGCGGTCCTGGACCGGTTGCGGCCCTGGCTCCCGGTGCTCACCGCGATCAGCGCCAACTCCCCCTTCTGGCAAGGCCATGACAGCAGTTACGCGAGCTATCGCAGCCGGGTGTGGTCGCGCTGGCCGTCGGCCGGGCCGACCGAGCTGTTCGGCTCGCCCGAGCGGTACCACCGGCGGGTGGCGGACATGGTGGCCACCGGGGTGATCCTGGACGAGGCGATGGTGTACTTCGACGCGCGGCTCTCCGCCCGCTATCCGACGGTCGAGGTGCGGGTCTCGGACGTATGCCTGCACGCGGACACCGCACTGCTCGTCGCGACCCTCGCCCGCGGCCTGGTGGAGACGGCCGCGCGGGACTGGCGCGCGGGCCGCCCGGCGCCGGACCACAGCGTGAGCCTGCTCAGGCTCGCCTCCTGGCAGGCGGCGCGCGAGGGCATCGAGGGGGAACTGCTCGACCCGTCGACCCTGCGCCCCCGGCCCGCCGCGCGGGTGCTGCGCTCGCTGCTCGATCTGATCGGCGACGCGCTCGACGGCAGCGGGGACGCGCACCGCGCCGAACAGGGCGTCGAGGAGCTGCTCCGGCACGGCAACGGCGCGCGCGTGCAGCGCCGGCTGGTGGAGCGCGGCGGCACCCTGCGGGACGTCGTCACGGAGTGCGTGCGGCAGACGCAGGCGTGATCAGGCGGACCGCGCGGCCGCGGTCAGTGGATCAGGACCAGGGCGTACACCAGGAAGAACGCGGCGAACACCACCACCAGGGCCAGGATCAGCGCCAGCGGCGCCTTGGCCCAGCCGCGCTGGGTGGCGCCCGGTTCGCGGACCGCGGCCTGGGGCATGCTGCTCTCCGCGGGCGGGGTCTCGCCGGGCGGCACCGAGCCACCGGGCTCGAGTCCGGTGGTGCGTTCGGGATCCGGATCGGGGTTCACATGGCTCATGTCGGGATTCATGTCCCCCGAGTCCCCCGCGGGCGCCCGCCTCACCAGTCGATCGCGGCTGCGCTCGCACCGGCCGACAGGGTGGTGTGCCGCGTCGGGCGTCCGAGGGTCTACGGTGTCCTGCGGAGCCGTTCGCGCCGCGCAACAGGCTGCTCGCAGCCGGTGAGGCCGGCCCGTGGGGCGGGGAGACGGACGGATATCCGGCCCGGCTGTGGGAACCCGCAGCGCAGCGAGAGATCAGCGACGACGACCGTCCTGGCCGCACGGGGCAGCACAGGCTCCTCGCGGCCGAGGCCGGGGGATGCGGAGATGGCGACGGAGCCGCGTGGGGACGAGACACCGCCTTCGGAGGAGACGTACGAGCGCCAGTTCTCCTTCGCGGGGGAGCTGCGCAACGTCACGGAGGCGCGGCTGGCCGCGGAGGACTTCCTGGGCGGACTGGCCCGGATCGCGCCGCCCGGCGAGCACGAATACTGGGACGACATCCTGCTGGTGGTGACCGAACTCGCCGCCAACGTCATCCAGTACGCGCCCGGTCCGTTCGGCCTGCGGATGCGGCGCACCTTCGACGGGGTGCACGTGACGATGCACGACACCAGCACCACCAAGCCGGAGCCGCGGCCCTTCCACCCGCGCACGGGTGGCGGCGGCATCGGCTGGCATCTGGTGCACACGCTGTGCACCCAGGTCAGTGTGGTGGTGCACGACGAGGGCAAGGACATCCATGTGTTCCTGCCCTGGTGAGGGCGGCGAGGTGTAACGCGGCGTCGTCCGGTTACTCCACCGCGTGCCGCACCCGACTGGCGCAGCGGCGCGGGGCGCGGTGGGATCGGAGTTGGTGCGCAGCGCTCCGGGGCATGTGAACGGAGTCGAGCCGGACCGCCGTCCGGAACCGCAGAAAGGGATGGACACCGTGACACGACCCAGGATCCTGGTGGTCGGCGCAGGCTTCGCCGGAGTCGAGTGCGTCCGCCGCCTGGAGCGGAAACTCGCCCCCGACGAGGCCGACGTCACCCTGGTGACGCCCGTCTCCTACCAGCTCTATCTGCCGCTGCTGCCCCAGGTCGCCTCCGGTGTGCTCACACCGCAGTCGATCGCGCTCTCCTTGCGCCGCAGCAGGCGCTACCGCACCCGTATCCTGCCGGGCGGCGCGATCGGGGTGGACCTGAAGGCCAAGGTCTGCGTGGTCCGCACCATCACCGACAAGATCGTCAACGAGCCGTACGACTACATCGTGCTGGCGCCGGGCAGCGTGACCCGCACCTTCGACATTCCGGGCCTGACCGAGCACGCCTTCGGCATGAAGACGCTCGCCGAGGCCGCGTACATCCGCGATCACGTCATCTCCCAGCTGGATCTCGCCGACGCGAGCGATGATCCGGCCGAGCGGGCGGCGCGGCTCCAGTTCGTGGTGGTCGGCGGCGGGTACGCCGGCACCGAGACCGCCGCCTGTCTCCAGCGGCTCACGCACGCCGCCGTGCGGCGCTATCCGCGCCTGGACCCCGGTCTGATCCGGTGGCACCTGATCGACATCGCGCCCAAGCTGATGCCCGAGCTGGGCGACAAGCTCGGCCGCAGCGCGCAGGACATCCTGCGGCGGCGCGGCATCGACGTGTCCCTCGGGGTCTCGATCGACAAGGCCGGGGCGGAGGAGGTCACCTTCACCGACGGCCGGGTGGTGCCGACGCACACCCTGATCTGGACCGCGGGGGTGGTGGCCAGTCCGCTGATCGCGACGCTGGGCACGGAGACGGTCCGCGGCCGGCTCGTCGTCGACCCCGAGCTGACCGTGCCGGGGCAGGACGGGGTGTTCGCGCTCGGCGACTCGGCCGCGGTGCCCGATCTCGCCAAGGGCCAGGAGGGCGCGGTGTGCCCGCCGACCGCGCAGCACGCCTCGCGCCAGGGCAAGCGGGTCGCCGAGAACGTCATCGCGACCCTGCGCGGCGAGCCGCTCCAGCCGTACCACCACAAGGACTTGGGCCTGGTCGTGGACCTCGGCGGCAAGGACGCGGTGTCCAAGCCGCTCGGCATCGAGCTGCGCGGGATGCCGGCGCAGGTGGTGGCCCGCGGCTACCACTGGTCGGCGTTGCGGACCGGCGTGGCCAAGGCGCGGGTGATGACCAACTGGACGCTGAACGCGCTGGCCGGCGACGATTTCGTGCGCACCGGCTTCCAGGCCCGCAAGCCCGCCCGGCTGAAGGACTTCGAGTTCACGGACTCGTATCTGACGCCGGAGCAGGTACGGGCGCGGGCCGAGGGCGGCGTCGGCAGCTCCTGAGGTGACGCGGATCTCCCCTGGCCGCGGCGCCGGCCGAGGGCGGGCAATCCGGCCGCACGTGCGATGCTGGAGCAAAGATCTTTCTGGCACGGGTCACGGACGGGAGAGCGCGGCGGCGTGAGGGCAGCGGGGCGGTCGGGGCGGGTACGGATCTGGGACCGGGTCGCGGCATGGGATCCCGGCCTGCTCCGGCTCACCGCGGGGCTGCGCACGGTCGCCTCGATCGCCCTGACCCTCGCCGTGCTCGCCGCACTGGGCGCCCCGGTGCCGATGCTGGTCGCCGGGGCCATCGCGGCGATGGTCGCGACGTTCGCGATCCGTGAGAAGCAACGCGCGCAGCAGGCCGTCACCCTCGCGATCGGCCTGCCGGTGGCCCTCGTCTCGGTCACCCTCGGCACGCTGCTGAGCCGGTACGTCGTCGCGGGCGACCTGTTCTTCGTCGCGCTCATGTTCAGCGCCGTCTACAGCCGCCGGTTCGGCGACCGCGGCCACGCGCTCGGGCTGATCGGCTTCCAGACGTATTTCCTCTCCCTGTTCGTGCACGCCACCCCGGATCTGCTGCCGACGCTGTACGGCGTCGTCGCGGTCGCGTTCGGCTGCGCCGCCCTGGTCCGGTTCGCGCTGCTGCCGCAGACACCGGCGGGCACGCTGGACCGGCTGCGGCAGGCGTTCCGGGCCCGGCTCGCCCAGCTGATCGACACCCAGATCGACCTGCTGGACGCGGGCCCCGAGGACGTGGAGAAGGTCCTGGACGAGCTGCGCACCGGGACGGCGCGGCTGCACGAGACGGCGCTGCTGATCCAGGGCCGGCTGGAGGACGGCACCTCCGACGCGGCGGTGGCCCGGCTGCTCCAGCGCCGGATCGCGGACGCCGAGATCGCCGCCGAGCGGCTCGGCCTGCTGCTGCTCACGGCGCGCAGCGCCGAGCGCGCCGACACCCTCACCCTGCATCTGCCGGGCGCCCCGCTGCCGCTGAGCGGCGAGCAGCCGGTGCGGGACGAGGCCAGGGCCGAACTGCGCCGGGACCTCAAGGCGCTGCGGCTGCTGGCGCTGCGCCCGGCCGGCGAGGCCGCGGGCACCGCGCTCGCGCAGGTGCGCAACCGGCTGCTCGGCTACCGCGAGGAGGAGAACCTGCCCCAGGCCGCGCCGGCCGTGCAGGACGTCTTCCGCGGTCTCGGCGAGATGGCGCGGGCCGCGCTGGGTCTGCGGCTCGCGCTCGACGGGCCGCAGGACGAGTCCGACGACTCCCCCGCGACCACTCGCTCGCGCGAGGAGCTGGACGCGGAGGACACCGCGATCGAGATCAGCGAGGAGACCGAGCCGGCGCAGACGGAGCCGGGCGGGCTGCGCCGGCCCACCACACGGGCCGCGGTGCAGATCGCCGTCGGCTCCTCGCTCGCCATCGTCGGCGGCGAGCTGCTGTCCAGCCAGCGCTGGTACTGGGCGGTGCTGACCTGCTGGATCGTGTTCATCAACACCGCGTCCACCGGGGAGATCCTGGTCAAGGGCTACCGGCGGCTGGTCGGTACGGTGCTCGGCGTGATCGCCGGCATCGGCCTCGCCGGGCTGGTCGGGCACCACACCTGGACGGCGTTCGCGCTGGTGCTGCTGCTGGTCTTCGCGATGTTCTACACCGCGCCGCTGTCGTACACGCTGATGTCGTTCTTCGTGACGGCCGCGCTGGGCCTGCTGTACACGCTGCTCAACACCTACACCGCGGCCGTGCTGGTGCTGCGGATCGAGGAGACGGCACTGGGCGCGGCCTGCGGGGTGATCGCGGCCGCGGTGGTGCTGCCGATCCACACGGACCGCCGTACGAACGAGCTTCTCGTCACCGTCCTCGACCGGCTCGCGGAGGTCACGCGGGGCGCGGTCGACCAGCTCAGCGGCGGAGCGGGCGGCGATCTGGTGGAGCGGGCGCGGGAGCTGGACCAGGCGCTGGCCGATCTGCGCGCCGCCACCCAGCCGCTGACGCATCCCATCACCCCGATGCGGACCCGCCGCAACACCGCCCGCTATGTGGTGGCGCTGCTGGAGACCTGCGCCTACCACGGGCGGTCCCTCGCGGCGACGGCGGAGCTGCTGCCCACGCATCCCTCGATCGCGGCCGATCCCCGGCTGCGCGGAGCGGGCGCGCGGATCGTGCGGAACATCGAGACGATCGCCGCGCATGTCGCGGATCCGCGCTCGGCCGGGGAGATCGAGACCGGCCCCAGCATCGCCTCGATGCTGGAGCCGGGAACTCTGCGCACCCCGCGCTACGGCCGGGTCACCGACCGGGTGCTACGGCATCTGCAACGTCTCGACGAGGCCGTCGCGGGCCTCGCCCGCCCGCTGGGGCTGCGGCCGGAGCCGGCACCGGCGAAGAAGCGGTGACGGATCGCCCGCCGGGTGCCGGCGCGACGGCCTCTCACGCGGCCCCGTCGGGGCGGCGGCCCACCGCCTCCTCGCGGACGCGGGCGCAGCTGCGGCTGATCAGCCGCGAGACGTGCATCTGGGAGATGCCCAGCTGGTCGGCGATGCGGCTTTGCGTCATGTCCTCGAAGAAGCGCATGTAGAGGATGGCCCGTTCGCGCTCGGGCAGCCGGCGCAGGCCCGCCTTGGCGGCCTCGCGGTCGACCACGACGTCGTACGACGTGTCGGTGGCACCGAGGGTGTCGGCGAGGCTGTAGCCGTCGTCGCCGCCGGCCAGTTCGGCGTCCAGCGACAGCGTGCTGAAGCTCTCCAGGGCCTCCAGTCCGGCCGCGACCTCCTCCTCGGTGAGCCCGGTGTGGGCGGCGATGGCAGCGGCGTTGGGTTCCGGGCTGCCGGGATTCTGGGTCAGCTCCCGGCGGGCCACGCGCACCCGGTTGCGCAGTTCCTGCACCCGGCGGGGCACCCTGAGCGCCCACATCCGGTCCCGGAAATGGCGCTTGACCTCGCCGGTGATGGTCGGCACGGCGTAGCTCTCGAACGCGCCGCGCGAGGGGTCGTACCGGTCGACGGCCTTCACCAGGCCCAGCGCCGCCACCTGGCGCAGATCCTCCACGGACTCGCCGCGGTCGCGGAAGCGGCCGGCGATGCGGTGGGCCATGGGGAGCCAGGCCTCGACGAGTTCGTCGCGCAGGGCGTCCCGCTCGGGACCCTCGTCCAGGGCCGCGAGCCGGGTGAACAGTTCCGCGGTCTCCGGGGCGTCGTCGTGGCTCCGGCGCGAAGTCTGGGTTGCGGGGTCGGACGTGCCGGGACGGCCAGTCGACATGTCGGTCAGCATGCGGAATCGCTCCTGAACGTGGTGTCTGGGCGCGGCCGGAAATGGGATTCCGGTTCTGGCCCGAACGGTGCTTGTCAGGTTCGCCGCGGGTGGGTGTGCAGGGCCAACCGGAGAGGGCCCCGGCGGTGAGTCCACCCGCCGGCGTGCGCCTCCGGTCCGAAGCACGAGATTCCGTCTGCCCGCCGCCCCCGGACGCAAACACCCTTCCCGGAAGGAATCGGCAAACCGGGACGGACCCGCAGGTCAGAGGGGGACAGAGGCGGTAAGTGAGAGTGCCGGCCGACGCCCGGACCCGGACTGACCAAGGAGCCGCCGGCCGCCCGCCCGAGGTCACCTGTGGATGGGCGGGGCGCGGGCCGTTCGGCGGGGCCGCCGGGCGCCCCGGTCCGGCGACGCTCGCCGCGTCGGCTCGGACGGTCGGATCTCCGCGTCGGCGCACACCGGCGGGATTCCGGCGTCGGCTCAGGCCAGCGGGACCACCGCGGTGATGCGTTTGCCGCCGCAGGGCAGTTCGCAGACGTGTACGTCGCGGGCGAGGTCGCAGACGATCGGCCAGCCCCGGCCGTGGGGCTGGGCGCGGTCGGGCGCGGAGGGCTTGGCGACCGGGAGTTCGGTGCTGCGGTCGCTCACCGAGACACGGACACCGGCGGAGTCGACGTCGACGTCGAAGCCGGTGATGCCGCCGCCGTGGACGATGGCGTTGGTGGTGAGCTCGGAGGTGACCAGGAGGGCGTCGTCCATGGCCCCCGGTTCGAGCCTCTGGTGACGGGCCCGGCAGCGCTCGGCGACGACACGCCGTACGGCGCTGCGGGCGTCGGCCGGCCGGCACGGCGGTCGGCAGCCGGGTTCGTCGACGGGTATCGCGTACGGGTCTGGCATCCCTTCCCTCCCTGCGGCGGTGCCGGTTTCACATTCCCTCCCCTTCCGGCTGACCCCGAGCGGCGCCCTCAAACACCCTGCGTGCCCCAGTCATCACCGGGACCGGACGGGGTACCCGCGCCCCATGAGCGATGTCGTGGACGCAGACGAACTGCTGCGCCGCATCCAGCGGGGCAGGGACCGCGCGGCCGAGGAGCGCAGGCACTGGACGGAGCGCGCACAGGGCCTCACGGCGACCGAGCCGGAACGCGCCCGTGACGCCGTGGCCACGGCGCGGGCGTACGAGGCCGTGCTGCGGGTGCTGGACGAGATCGTCCGGCCGGGCGCGCATCCGGCGGACGGGGACGACGGCGTGAGACGGGCCACCTGACCGCCGCCCGATTTCCCGGACGGACCGGGAATGGTTTATCGTTCATACATACGTGATGGCGGCACGGGCCATGGAGTCCCGCCCTGTCACCTCTCAGCGGCCCTGGCTGGCTTCCCCCGTCCAGCCAGGGCTTTTTTCTGTCCGGATCTCGACCGGTGCGAAGAAATCCGCTTCCTTCGAGGTGCCCGGCCCGCCGCCAACGGCTGAAATGGGTGTACGCAACGCACCGGCCCACACGAGGCACCGCAGCACCCGAACCGCCGCCGGCGAGGAGCCCGCGCCATGACCAAAGCGATAAAACTGCTGACCGCCCTGCCCCAGGCGCAGCGCGAACGCCTGATGGAGCTGGCCGAAGAGGTGTCCTTCCCGGAGGACACCCGCATCTTCGAGGCGGGCGGCACGGCCGACCGGTTCTGGGTGATCCGCTCCGGCGCGGTCCATCTGGACCAGCAGGTCACCTCGCGGCAGCGGGTGGCCGTGGCCACGCTCGGCGCGGGCGACCTGCTCGGCTGGTCCTGGCTCTTTCCGCCGTACCAGTGGGACTTCGGTTCGGTGGCCTTCAGCAACGTACGCGCCTACGAGTTCGACGGGCCCTCCGTGCTCGCGCTGTGTGTGGAGGACCCGCTGCTCGGGCTGTCGCTGGTGCGCTCGGTGGCGGAGATCCTCGCGCACCGTCTGGAGACCACCCGCGGCAAGCTGATGGACCAGTACACGCTGGGCCGCCGCAGCCCGCTGTAGCCCGCGCCCGCCCGCGTCCCGTCAGATCCGGTAGCGCCGCAGCGCGGGCACCGCGCCCGCCAGGGCCAGCATCAGGACGACGACCAGCACGCCGCCGCCCGCCACGGCCGCGCGCGGCCCGAACACGGCGCCGGCGGTGCCGTGCAGCACATCCGCGAGGCGGGGGCCGCCGGCCACCACGACCGTGAACACGCCCTGCATCCGGCCGCGCATCTCGTCGGTCGCGGCGGACAGCAGGATCGCGCCGCGGAACACCATCGAGACCATGTCGGCGACGCCCGCCGCGGCGAGGAAGGCCAGCGCGATCCAGAGGTTGCCGCTGAGCCCGAACCCGGCGATGGCCACGCCCCAGGCGACGACGGCCCCGATGACCATCCAGCCGTGCCGGCGGGCGCGGGAGAAGACGCCCGAGAGCAGCCCGCCGAGCACCGCGCCGACCGGGATGCCCGCGAACAGCACGCCGAGCGCGAAGCCCGCGCCCCAGGAGTGGTACGTCTGCGCGGCCAGCTGCGGGAACAGGGCGCGGGGCATGCCGAAGACCATGGCGACGATGTCGGCGAGGAAGGACAGCAGCAGCACCTTGTGCCGGGATATGTAGCGGAAGCCCTCGGCTATCTCGCGCACCCCGGCGCGGCGCGCGAGGGCGTCGCCGAGCGGGGGCAGCGCGGGCAGCCGGAAGACGGCCCACACGGTGACGCACAGGGCGAGGGCGTCGATGAGGTACAGCTCTGGCAGGCCGATGACCGGGATGAGCACACCGGCGAGCAGCGGGCCCGCCACCAGGCCGGTCTGCATCACGGTGGAGCTGAGCGCGTTGGCCGCGGGCAGCTCCCCGGCCGGGACGAGCCGGGCGATGGAGGCGTTGCGGGCCGGGGAGTTGAGGCCGAAGAACGCCTGCTGGAGGGCGAGCAGCACCATCAGGACGGCGACGGAGTCCAGCTTGGTGACGGCCTGCGCCCAGAACAGCAGCGAGGTGACCGCGATCCCGATGTTGGTCCACAGCAGCAGCTTGCGCCGGTCCACGGTGTCCGCGACCGCGCCGCCCCACAGCGCGAACACCACCATGGGCACGAGCCCGGCGAGGCTGGCGTAGCCGACCCAGGCGGAGGAGTGCGTGATGTCGTAGATCTGCTTGGGTACGGCGACGGCGGTCAGCTGGCTGCCGACGGAGGTGACGATGGTGGAGGACCACAGGCGCCGGTAGGCGGGGATGCGCAGCGGGCGCGTGTCCATCGCCCAGCGGCGCCAGCCGCGGTGGGGCGCGGGGGCGTCCGCGGGAGCCTCGTCGCCGGTCTCGGTACTGCTCTCGCTGGTGTTCACGGATGTCCTGGTTGCTCGTTACATCTTTTCGGTTCGAGAGCCTAACCATCTCATCGCACCGGCGGCGAACGGCGTCGGTCCCACGGACCGCTTCTCAGCCTCAGGCGAGCAGCGAGACGCCCAGCACGAGCATGGTGAGGGCGACCAGGCCGTCCAGGACCCGCCAGGCGCCGGGCCGGGCCAGAAAGCGGCCGAGCAGGCGGGCACCGAAGCCGAGCGCGGTGAACCAGCACAGGCTGGCGAGCGCGGCCCCGAACCCGAACGTCCAGCGCAGCGGGCCCTGGTCGGCGGCGAGGGAGCCCAGCAGGAACACCGTGTCCAGGTAGACGTGCGGATTGAGCCAGGTCATCGCGAGGCAGGTGAGCACCGCGCGGCGCCGGGACCCGGCCGCCTCGCCCTGCGCGCTCAGCCCGGTCCCGGCGGGCCGCACGACCCGGCGGGCGGCCAGCGCGCCGTAGCAGAGCAGGAAGAGGCCGCCGACGACGCCGACCGCCCTGACCGCGCCGGGCCAGGCCACCACGATCGCGCCGACGCCGCCCACGCCGAGCGCGATGAGTGCCGCGTCGGACAGGGCGCAGATGCCGACCACGGCGGGTACGGCGTCCCGGCGCACCCCCTGGCGCAGGACGAAGGCGTTCTGGGCGCCGATGGCGACGATCAGGGACAGGCCGGTGCCGAAGCCCGCGGCCACGGCGGTCAGAGCGGTGTGGTTCATGGACCGAAGCTAAGGAGATGAGGACTCTCAAGTACAGCTAAAGGTTCTTACGTATCATTAGCGCTTGTGATGGACCTCCCCCTGGACCAGGTGCGGACGCTGCTCGCGGTGGTGGACGAGGGCACCTTCGACGCGGCGGCCGCCGCCCTGCACGTGACGCCGTCGGCGGTCAGCCAGCGGGTCAAGGCGCTCGAACAGCGCACCGGGCGGGTGCTGCTCCAGCGCACCAAGCCGGTCCGGCCCACGGAGTCGGGCGCGGTGCTGGTGCGCTACGCCCGGCAGCTCGCCCGGCTGGAACGGGACGCGTGGGGCGAGCTGGGGCTCGGCAGCGCCGGTGAGCCCACCCGCGTGTCGGTCGCGGTGAACGCGGACTCGCTGGCGACCTGGTTCCTGCCCGCGCTGCGCCGGGTGCCGGGGCTCTGCTTCGAGCTGCACCGCGAGGACGAGGGCCATACGGCGGTGCTGCTGCGCGAGGGCCTGGTGATGGCGGCGGTGACCTCCTCGCCCGACCCGGTGCCCGGCTGCACGGCCCGTCCCCTCGGCCGGATGCGCTATCTCCCGGTGGCGGAGCCGGAGTTCGCCCGCACCAGGGTCGCCGGGCGCCCGCTGCCCGACGCCCTCGCCGCGGCGCCCGTGGTGGTCTTCGACCGCAAGGACGACTTCCAGGACGGCTATGTCCGCCGGCTGGGCGGTGTCTCGGCCGCCTCGCTGCGCCATCACGTGCCCACCTCGGAGGGCTTCCTCGACGCCGTGGCCGCGGGCCTCGGCTGGGGCATGGTCCCGGAGGTGCAGGCCCATCCCCTGCTGGCCGACGGCCGGCTGAGCCTGCTGGCGCCCGGCGAGTGGATGGACGTCACCCTGTACTGGCAGCAGTGGAAGCTGGACTCCCCCGCGCTGGCCGCGCTGGCCGAGGCGGTGACGGCGACGGCGGCGCAGGCGCTGCGCGACTGAGGTCGGCGGCCGGAGAGTGGCCGAACTCCGTTGTGCCACGGCCGGATTCCGCCCTCTTGTCAGTGTGCGCCGTTTCATGCCGCGCCGACCGGTCACCCGCTTCCGAGACAGGCGTCCGCCCCGACGCGGACGACTCCGATCCGAGCGGGAGACTTCCATGGAGAACTGGCGCGAACACGCCGCCTGCCGTTACGAGGACCCCGATCTCTTCTTCCCCATCGGCACCACCGGTCCCGCCCAGGTGCAGGCCGAGCGGGCCAAGGTGGTCTGTGCCCGCTGCCCCGTCCGGCAGCAGTGCCTCGACTGGGCGCTGGACACCGGACAGGCCATAGGCGTCTGGGGCGGCACCACCGAAGTGGAGCGGCGCAGGCTGCGCCGCCGGGCCCGCTCCCACCCGCGCTCGGGCTGAACCGGCGCGTGTTCAGCGACCGCTGCGCCGCAGCGTCCCCCACTGCCGTTCCTGGCGGCCCACCTCCGCTCTGGCCGCCTCGATCACCTCGTCGCCGATCCAGCACAGCGGCTCGGCGTCGACGACCAGGGGTTCGTTGTCCGGGCCCCGGCCGGCCTCGCGGCCCCTGAGGATCCAGGGGCGCACATCGGGGCCCTTGTCGTGCGGGAGGTGCGCGTAGTCGTACAGGCGGCGGGCCACCCACAGTTCCGGCGAGCGGTCGCCCCACCACGGGGCCACGTCCAGGGGGCTGGCGGACAGGCCCGGCAGCGGGACGCCGGTCAGCTCGTCGGTGCTGGAGGCCGCGTCGAGATCGACGCCGGGGCCCTTGGACCAGCGCACGTACAGGCCACGGTGCCGGGCGACCAGGGCGGCCGCCTCGGCCAGCGTGGTCACGGTCGGCAGGCAGTCCGGTGTTCTCATGGCGCCCGGAGTACCCAGGGCGTACGCCCGGAATCGGCCACCGGATTCCGCCGCCACGGAGCCCCAGTCCGGTCTCCCCTCTACGGCTCCCCCGCCCACCGCTCCTCCCCCGGCTCCTCGGTCGCGGGCAGCCGCAGGGTGAACACCGCGCCCGCGCCGGGCTCGCTCGCGGCCCGCGCCGTGCCGCCGTGGGCGGCGACCAGGTGGCGGACGATCGGGAGGCCGAGGCCACTGCCTCCGGTACGGCGGCTGCGGGACTTCTCGGCGCGCCAGAACCGTTCGAAGACATACGGCAGATCCTCGGCGGCGATGCCGGAGCCGGTGTCGGCGACGGTCAGCACGGCGTCGGCGCCGTCCCGGCGGGCCTCGAGGGTGACCGTGCCGCCGGCCGGGGTGTGCCGCAGCGCGTTGGAGACGAGGTTGCCGAGCACCTGCCGCATCCGTACCGGGTCGGCGTCCAGCCAGACCGCGGGCCCGGCCCCGGTCACCAGCGCGACCCCGGCCGCGTCGGCGGCCACCCGGTGGGCGGCGGCGACCTGGCCGAACAACTCGGCGGCGGACAGCGGTTCGCGGTGCAGGCGCAGGGTGCCCGCGTCGGCGGCGGCGAGGTCCTGGAGGTCGTCGATGATCCGCTGGAGGACGAGCGCCTCCTCGTGCAGGGAGTCCAGCAGGCCCGGATCCGGATCGACGACACCGTCGCGCATCACCTCCAGCCAGCCGCGGATGTTGGTGAGCGGGCTGCGCAGTTCGTGCGCGATGTCGCTGACCATCGCCTTGCGCTGGGCCTCCAGGCGCTCGCGGCGCTCCGTGAGCCCGTTGAACGCCTCCGCGAGGATGCCGGTCTCGTCGCGCGTGGTCACCGGCACCCTGACGTGCTGTTCGGGCGGCGCCTGGGCGGCCTCGGTCAGCGCACGCAGCGGCCGTACCAGCCGGCTGGCGACGGCGGCGCCCGCCGCGACGGTGACGGCGAGGACCAGCCCGGCCGCGGAGACCACCTTGGACTTGTTCGCCGGCGAGATGTCGAAGCGGGCGGGACTCTGATCGCCGATGCCGAGGAACAGGTCGGCGGCCGGGGCGACATAGGGCTCCAGTTGGGTGCGGCGGGCACTGAGCACACAGTTCTGGGCCGAGCGCACGCTCGCGTCCTTGCCGTGGCCCGCGAGCTTGGGGAGCAGGGGGCCGCCGCCGAAGCGGTCCTTGCCGCCCGGATCGACGGCGAGGAAGAGGGAGCCGCCGCCGACGTCCAGACCCGTCTGCCGCAGACAGGGGCGGGCGAGCCCGGACAGCGTGTCCAGGGCGCGGGTCTCGGTGGGTGTGGCCGCGTGCAGCCGCGCGTCCTCGCATGCCGGCACGCCGTAGCGGGACGGGGCGCTGCCGTCGGAGCCGGTGAGCACGGGGCGTCCGCCGGGGGTGTGCCGCACGGTGGTCTGGAGGCCGTAGCGGGCGTAGCACCGCTTGCTGCGGGCGGCCAGCGCGTCCAGCCCGGCGCGTTCCTTCGCGGGCAGCCGGTAGGGGCCGACGGCGCGCGGGTCGATGCCGCTGAGCTGGGCGCCGGTGTCGCTGTAGGTGTCGGTGCGCAGCGGGTCGACGCTCGCGGCGGGCCGGGGCGGCAGCGGGGTGCCGCGCGGCGCGGAGTCGGCGAGGAGGACCCGGTCCGGGGTGGTGAGCGCGATCCGGCGGCCGGTCCGCGCGGCCAGTTCCCGCACCGAGCGCCGGACGCCGGACCAGTCGGAGTGGCCGGCCGCGTACCCGCTGAGCTGGGCGAGGATGCTGTTGTCGGCGGCCAGGTCCTGGCCCTGCTCCTCTCTCAGGGCGCTGGTGGTGGTGGTCACCGCGAGCCAGGCGGTGGCCGCCACCGAGCAGACGGCGATCAGGGCGGAGACGGACAGCAGCCGGACCAGGAGCCGCTTGCGCAGCGGGATCCGTCGCCGGTCGCCCTGCCGCGTGCGGGGTCTCACAGTCGGCCGCTGAGCTTGTAGCCGACGCCGAACACGGTGAGCAGCCGGACCGGACGCCGGGAGTCGGCCTCTTTCTTGCGGCGCAGGTTCATGATGTGGACGTCGACGGCCCGTTCGGTGGAGGACCGGTCGAACCCGCGGGTGCAGCGCAGGAGTTGGCGCCGGGTGAACACCCGCTCCGGTTCTGCCGCCATCGCCAGCAGGATCTGGAACTCGGCCGGGGTGACGTCCACCGGCACGCCGTCGCAGCGCACTTCGTGCCGGCCGGGATCGACGCTGAGCCCGGCGGCCCGCACCACCGGGTCCTCGCCGCGCGCGCCGCCGCCCCGCCCGCTGCGCCGCAGCACCGCCCGGATGCGGGCCATCAGCTCGCGCGGGCTGTACGGCTTGGTGAGGTAGTCGTCGGCGCCCAGTTCGAGGCCGAGCAGCAGATCGTCCTCGCCGGAGCGGGCGGTGAGCATCACCACGGGGACGTCCAGATCACCGTCGCCGCCGCGCAGTTCGCGGCAGACGCCGAAGCCGTCCAGGACCGGCAGCATCAGGTCGAGGACGAGGAGATCGGGCCGCAGCCGGCGGGCGGTGGCGAGCGCGGTCGCGCCGTCGTGCACCACCGTCGCGGTGTGTCCCTCGGCCAGCAGGGAGCGGCGGATCAGTTCGGCCTGCTTCTCGTCGTCCTCGGCGACCAGCACATGTGCGCACACCCTTGCGGATCCTAGGCCCTCTCGTTCGGATCAGGGCGGGTCAGGCCGCGAGCCAGTCGGCGTAGCCCATGGCGACGACCGGGTGCCGGGCCGGGTCGAGGGTGTGCAGGAGGTCCTTCATATGGGCCTTGGAGACGCTGACGCAGCCGTGGGTGGGGCCGCCGTGGTCGACGTGCAGCCAGACTCCGCCGCCGCGCCTGGCGCCGAGGGGGCGGGTCCAGTCCAGCGGGGAGGTGCCGGGCTTGCGGTTGTAGTCGATGGCGATGACGTAGTCGAAGCAGCCGTCCAGCGGCTCGCCCTCGAAACCGGTGCCGGGCGAGTGGAATCCGGCGGACTGGTGGTACGGCAGCCTGCTGCCGGGGTCGGGCAGCAGACCCCCGGCGTCGGAGAGGGTGTACACGCCGAGCGGGGAGCGCAGGTCGCCCAGCATGTGGTGGGCGCTCCAGCCGCGCAGCGCGTTGTGCGCGGGCCAGCTCGGGCCCGCCTGCCAGCCGTCGGCGGTGCGCTGGTGCAGGACGACCGTGCACTGGGGGGAGTTCGGACCGCGCCCGGTGGCGACGACGGCCTGGGTGCAGTGCTCCGGTATCTCCGCGGACCGGGTGGGCCCGAGTCCGGGTATGCCCCGAGCGGCCTGTTCGGCCTGCGAGGTGGTACCGGTCGCGGGCGCGGGCCCGGTGGGCCGCGCCCGGCGCCCGGCCTCCCCGCCGCTTGCGCCGCAGCCGGTGAGCAGCAGCGGGGAGGCGAGGAGGGAGAGAGCGGTTCTGCGGTTGATCATGTTGTCGAGCTTGGCGGAGAGTTATGTGGAATCGGTAAGAATTCACGCCCTCTTGGGCTTGCCCTTCGTGAACAGCCAGGTGTGGAAGAGGGAGTCCAGCGGCCTGCCGGACTTCTGCTCGGCGAGACGGACGAACTGCGCGGTGGTGCCGTGCCCGTCGCGGTGTCCGGCGGCCCAGGCGCGCAGGATCGCGAAGAACGTGCGGTCGCCGACCGCCTTGCGCAGCTCGTGCAGGGCCATGGCACCGCGGTCGTAGACCGGCGTGCCGAAGATGTTCGCGCCGCTGCCCGGATCGCCGGGCGGGTAGGCCCACAGGTCGTTGCCCGCGGGGCGGGCGTAGAGGCCGTCGAAGGTCTTCTGGGCGCTCGCGCCGCCGTGTTGTTCCTCGTAGAGCCACTCGGCGTAGGTGGCGAAGCCCTCGTTGAGCCAGATGTCCTTCCAGGAGGTCAGCGACACCGAGTCGCCGAACCACTGGTGGGCGCTCTCGTGCACGAGGGTGTCGATGTCGGGCGCGGAGTCGTAGAGCGGGCGGGTCTGCGTCTCCAGGGCGTAGCCGACGTCCGCGTGGTCCACGATGGCTCCGGCGGACCTGAACGGGTAGGGCCCGAACAGCTTGCTCTCCCAATCAAGGACCGAGGGGAGCTGCTTGAGCACCGGGGCCGCGGCCTTGGCCTCGCGGGGGTCGACGGCGTTGTAGACCCGGATGCCGTCGCGGGTGGTGTACTGCGTGACCTGGAAGGTGCCGATGGTGGCGGTGGCGAGGTAGGCGGCCATGGGCTGGGTCTCGCGCCAACGGAAGGTGGTCCGGCCCTTGGCGGTGCGCTGTCCGAGCAGGGCACCGTTGGCGACGGCGGTGCGCCCCTGCGGCACGGTGATCGTGAAGTCGTACGACGACTTGTCCTTGGGGTGGGCGTTGGCCGGGAACCACGTCATCGCGCCCTGCGGCTCGCCCGCGACGAACGCGCCGTCGTCGGTGGGGATCCAGCCGTCCGCCGAGCCGTCGGGGTCGGTGACGGGCTTGGGGGTGCCGTGGTAGGCGACGGTGATCGTGAAGTCCTGGCCGGTGCGCAGGGCGCGGCGCGGGGCGACGACGAGTTCCTGCCCGGAGCGCTTGACGCCCGCGGCGGCGCGGTCCACCGTGACGCCGTCGACCGTCAGCCCCGAGAAGTCGAGGTCGAAGCGGCTGAGCGGCTGGGTGGCGCGGGCGGTGAGGACCGCGGTGCCGTCCAGCCGGCCGCCCCCCTGGTAGCTCAGCGTCAGGTCGTAATGGCGGACGTGGTAGCCGCCGTTGCCGCTGAGCGGGAAGTATGGGTCGCCCGCGCCGGCCGCGCCGGTGGTGCCCGCGCCGGCCGGGCCGGCGGCACCGACGAGCGCGGCCACGGCGACGGGCACGGTGGCGAGCACCGCCCTGCGGCCGAGGACCGTGGTACGACGGCGTGCGGGCTGTCTGCGGGGTGACGTCACGTGCGCTCCTCGAAGGTGGCTGCTGATCGACTGGCCCACAGACTAGAGGCGCCGGTGTCCTCGGGTCTCCCCCGTTTTCGTCCCGGCCGTCCGGTGTCCGGAACGCCGCTCGGCGGGGACCGGCAGAGCCAGGCCGCCGACCGGCGCTCCGCCCCTGCCCGCAGTACCCTCGCCGGAAGTGGCCGCCGTCGCGAAGGGAGGGCCTGCTCGTGAGCGTGCGGGTGCGCCGGATCTACGAACCGCCCGAGTCCGGCGACGGGCTGCGGGTGCTGGTCGACCGGCTGTGGCCGCGCGGGGTGGCCAGGGAGGCGGCGCACGTGGACGAATGGCCGAAGGGGCTCGCCCCGTCGGCGGAGCTGCGCACCTGGTTCCACGGCGGCGGGTCGTACGACGAGTTCCGCGCCCGGTACGAGGCGGAGCTGGCCGCGCCCGAAGCCGCGGAGCTGCTCGACGGCCTGCGGGAGTCGGTGCGCGAGGGCCCGGTGACGCTGCTGACGGCGGTCAAGACCCCGGAGCGCAGCCACGCGCAGGTGCTTGTGGAGCTGCTCGCCGACTGAGGTCAGCCGGTGTGCCGGGCCGCGTGCCGGCCCGCGGCGCGGCCCGAGAAGAGGCAGCCGCCGAGGAAGGTGCCCTCCAGGGAGTTGTAGCCGTGCACCCCGCCGCCACCGAACCCGGCCACCTCGCCGGCCGCGTACAGCCCCTCGATCGGCGCCCCCTCGGCGTCGAGGGCCCGCGAGTCGAGGTCGGTCTGGATGCCGCCGAGCGTCTTGCGGGTCAGCACATGCATCCGTACACCGATCAGCGGGCCCGCGGCCGGGTCCAGCAGGCGGTGCGGCGCGGCCACCCGGCCGAGCCGGTCGCCCAGGTAGCGGCGGGCGTTGCGGATGCCCTGGATCTGGGAGTCCTTGCTGTAGGGGTTGGCGATCTGGAGGTCGCGGGCCTCGATCTGGCGGCGCACCCCGGCCGGGTCCAGCAGCGGCTGCCCGGTGAGGCCGTTCATCTTCTCGACCAGCCGCTCCAGGCTGTCCGCGGTGACGAAGTCGGCGCCCTTGTCGAGGAATGCCTGTACCGGTCCGGGAGCACCCTTGCCGAGGACGCGGGCGCGTACCACCGCCTTGCGGTCCCTGGACGTGATGTCGGGGTTCTGCTCGGAGCCGGAGAGCGCGAACTCCTTCTCGATGATCTTCCGGGTGAGGATGAACCAGGAGTGGTCGTAGCCCGCGATGTCCTCGGTGGTGCGCAGGTATGCGAGCGTGCCCAGGGTGTCGTAGCCGGGCAGGCAGGGGTCGGGCAGCCGGCGGCCGAGGGCGTCCAGCCAGATGGCGGAGGGGCCGGGCAGGATGCGGATGCCGTGACCGGGCCAGACCGGGTCCCAGTTCTGGAGCCCCTCGGTGTAGTGCCACATCCGGTCCCGGTTGACCAGGCGCACGCCGGCCGCCGCGCTGATGTCGAGCATCCGGCCGTCCACATGGGCGGGAACGCCGGTGACCATCCGGGCGGGGGGTGTGCCGAGCCGCGCGGGCCAGTAGCGGCGCACGATGTCGTGGTCGGCGCCGATGCCGCCGGTGGTGACGACGACGGCCTGGGCGGTGAGTTCGAAGTCGCCGGCCCGCTCACGGCTGGAGGCGACGCCGCGCGGGGAGTCGTCGGCGGCGAGCAGGGTGCCGCGCACGCCGCGGGCGGTGCCGTCCTCGATGACCAGCTCGTCCACCTGGTGGCGGTGGTGGAAGGTGAGCAGTCCGTCGCGGGCGGCCTGCCGGGCGTAGCGGACGAAGGGCTCGACCACTCCGGTGCCGGTGCCCCAGGCGATGTGGAAGCGGGGCACGGAGTTGCCGTGCCCGTCGGCCCTGAGGTCGCCGCGCTCGGCCCAGCCGACGGTGGGCAGCAGTTCGATGCCGTGCCCCTGGAGCCAGGACCGCTTCTCGCCGGCCGCGAACTCCACGTAGGCGCGGGCCCAGCGCACCGCCCAGGAGTCCTCGTCCTCGGTCCGATCGAAGCGCGCGCTGCCGCGCCAGTCGTTCCAGGCCAGTTCGAGGGAGTCCTTGATGCCGATGCGTCGCTGTTCGGGCGAGTCCACGAGGAAGAGGCCGCCGAAGGACCAGTACGCCTGGCCACCGAGGTTGGCGGCGTTCTCCTGGTCGACGAGGACCACCCGCCGTCCCTGGCGGGTGAGTTCGTGGGCGGCGACCAGGCCGGCGAGGCCCGCTCCGACGACGATGACGTCCGCGTCCATGGCGTGGGGGTCCTTCCTCAGTGGGTGGCGGGGGCGGGGGCGGCGGCGCCGTCCGTGAGCAGCGCGGTGAGCAACTGCTTGAGCCAGCGGCGCGCGTGTTCGACGTCCTGGTCCAGCAGGAGCTGGGTGGTGACGCCGTCGTACGCCGCGACGACGGCGTGCGCGGCACCGTCCGTGCCGCCGAGTACGGCGGGCAGCGCGGTGTGGCCGCGGGCCCGGAAGAGGCGGTCCGCGACGGCTTCCCGGAGCCGGGCGCGATGGCCGAGCAGGACGCGGGCGACGCGCGGGTCGCGGGCCGCGTGCACCAGGAAGTCGGTCTTCACCAGCAGCCAGTCCACGTCGAGCAGCAGCACCTCGGTGACGCGGTCCACGGCGGCCGGTACGTCCAGCTCGGGGCCGTCCTCGGCGAGGGCGTCCGCGACCTGGGCGGCGATGAGGTCGGCGCGTTCCTGGTAGAGGGCGAAGAACAGCTCGTCCAGGGTGGCGAAGTTGGAGTAGAAGGCGCCCCTGCTGTAGCCGGCGGCCTCGCAGACCTCCTCGATGGAGACCCGCCCGAACCCCTTGGCCGCGAACACCCGGAACGCGGCGTCCAGCAGCCGGGCGCGGGTCTCCACCCGGCGCCGGGTGACGCGTTTGGCGGTCTCGGGCATGACGGCACCTCCGTTCGATACATGAATGTATTCGATACACCGGTGTATCGGAAGAGGAACCGACCCCGGATTCCGGACCGATGATCGTATGGGAACGTATTTTCGAATAAGGAGTACGCTGGCCTCATGGCCACGCACCTCCAGGGCTCCCTGTTCGACCAGACCGACGACCTGCGCCTGGGCCCCCTCGCCGGCCTGCGCCGGACCGTGCTGGGCGCCGGTGCCTGGATCGACGTCCTGCCGGGCTGGCTGACCGGCGCCGACGCCCTGTTCGAACGGCTCGCGGCGGACGTCCCCTGGCGCGCCGAGCACCGCACGATGTACGACAACGTGGTCGCCGTACCGCGCCTGCTCGCCTTCTACGGCGCCGCGGACCCCCTCCCCCACCCGGCCCTGGACGAGGCCCGCGCCGCCCTGTCCGGGCACTACGCGAAGGAGCTGGGCGAGCCGTTCACCACCGCCGGGCTGTGCTACTACCGCGACGGCCGGGACAGCGTGGCCTGGCACGGCGACCGGATCGGCAGGGGCGCCCGGCGGGACACCATGGTCGCGATCCTCTCCGTGGGCGAGCCCCGCGATCTGCTGCTGCGCCCGGCCGGCGGGGGCGGCGAAACGGTACGCCGGCCGCTCGGGCACGGCGATCTGATCGTGATGGGCGGCTCCTGCCAGCGCACCTGGGAGCACTGCGTGCCCAAGACGGCGCGGGGGGCGGGACCGCGGATCAGCATCCAGTTCCGGCCGCACGGCGTGCGCTGAGGCATCCCACCCCCTTGCGCTTCCCGGTGACCGGTCTGATTGGCTGTCCTCCCGACGATCACTGACACTCGGGCGCGGAGAGACCATGCGGGCAGAGGTACACCAAGTCGCCGACGGCACCTACCTGGTGCACGGCAACAACGTCAACTGGGTGATTCTGAAGGACGGGAGCGACCTCACCCTCATCGACACCGGGTATCCCGGCGACCGGCCGGGGATTCTGGAGTCCCTCGCGGCGGTCGGCGGTTCGCCCGAGGCGGTCTCCGCCGTGCTGATCACCCACGCGCACAACGACCATCTGGGCTCCGCCGAATACCTGCGCGCCACGCACGGCACGCCCGTCTACCTGCACCCGTCCGAAGTCCCGCACGCGCGGCGGGAGTTCCTGCACCAGGCCACTCTCGGCGATGTCGTCCGCAACGCCTGGCGGCCGGGCATGCTGCCCTGGGCCGCGCACGTCATCAAGGTCGGCGGCATGGAACAGCACCCGGTGACCGCGCCCGAGCCGTTCCCCACCGCGGGCGCGCTCGATCTGCCGGGCCGCCCGGTGCCCGTGCACACCCCCGGCCACACCGACGGGCACTGCGTCTACCACCTGCCCGAGGCCGGGATCGTGATCTCCGGCGACGCCCTGGTCAGCGGGCACGCCGTGTCGCGCGTCAAGGGGCCGCAGCTGCTGCCCTGCTTCTTCCACCACGAGCGCGGCCAGGTGCTGGCCTCCCTGGACGTGATCGCCGGGCTGGACGGCGACACCCTGCTGCCCGGCCACGGCCCGGTCCACCGGGGCGCGGTACGCGCCGCCGCCGAACAGGCTCGGGACCGGGCGGGCCGCGCGTACCGTACGCCCGCCCGGAGTTGACGCCGGTCAGTCGTGCGGAACCACCGCCACCGGGCAGTCCGCGTGGTGCAGTACCCCGTGCGCGACCGAGCCGATGCGGGCGCCGACCGCGGTGCGGCGGGCCCGGCGGCCGACGACCATCAGCTGGGCGCGGCCGGCGAGCGACAGCAGCACCTGCCCGGCACTGCCCATCTCCACCTGCTCCGCCACCGGCACCGCGGGGAACCGCTCGCGCCAGGGCCGCAGGGCGTCGGCCAGCGCCTGCTTCTCGTACGGTTCCAGGCCCCCGGCCTCGTCCAGCAGCCTGAGCGAGCCGGGGCTGTAGGCGAAGACCGGGGGCAGGGTCCAGGCCCGCACGGCGCGCACGGTGGCGCCGCGGGCCGCGGCCGTCTCGAAGGCGAAGCGCAGCGCGGCGGCGCTGTCCCCGGCGTCGCCCTGCTGGCCGACCACCACCTCGCGTCCCGCGGCCTCCAGGGCGGCGCGGTCGCCGGCGCGCACCAGCACCACGGGCCGGGCGGCCCCGGCGATGACCTGCTGTCCCACCGAGCCGAGCAGGAAGCCGACCACCGGCCCGTGCCCGCGCGAGCCCAGGACCAGCATCTCCGCGTCGCGGGCCGCGCGGCCCAGCGCCTCCCCGGCGTCCTCCTCGACCACGTCGACGCTCACCGTGAGCCGTGGATGCCGCCCGGCGACCTGGCGCACCGCCTCCGCGACGCCCTGCTCGGCCCACCCGCGCTGGGTGTCCCGGTCGGCCCCGGCGACCCTCTCCGCGTGGTGCCAGGCGTGCAGCACGCGCAGGGGCAGCCCCCGGCGCACGGCCTCCCTGGCCGCCCAGTCCAGCGCGGCCAGGGACTCCTCCGTGCCGTCGAGACCTGCCGTGATCGCCCGTGTCATCCGTGGCCTCCTCGCCGTGCCGACCGTTCCTGCCGCCGATGCCCACTATCGGGCACCGCCCGCCCCATCCGGCCCCCGGCTCCCGCTCCGGTTCCCAGCTGCCGGGGCGAAGCCGGGGGATCGAACATACGATGGGCGCGTACCGGTGCGGCGGCACCCGTGCCACCGCGCCGCGGGATTCCGACGCTCGGGGTGGGAGATCCATGACACAGGCCGCGCCCAGCGCAGGGGCCCCGGCGACCTGGACCGCCGACGCGACGCGGACCGTCATCCTGACCGTGGACGACGATCCGGGGGTCTCCCGCGCCGTCGCCCGCGACCTGCGGCGCCGCTACGGAGCGTCGTACCGGATCGTGCGCGCCGAGTCCGGGCCGTCCGCGCTGGACGCGCTGCGCGAGCTGAAGCTGCGCGGCGACCTGGTGGCGGTGATCCTGGCCGACTACCGGATGCCGGGCATGAACGGCATCGAGTTCCTGGAGCAGGCGCTCGACGTGTACCCGGCGGCGCGGCGGGTGCTGCTGACCGCCTACGCGGACACCGGCGCGGCGATCGACGCGATCAACGTGGTGGACCTCGACCACTATCTGCTCAAGCCCTGGGACCCGCCGGAGGAGAAGCTCTACCCGGTCCTGGACGATCTCCTGGCGGCATGGCTGGCCGGCGACCGCAGGCCGGTGCCGAGCACCAAGGTGGTGGGGCACCGCTGGTCGGCGCCGTCCGCGCGGGTGCGGGACTTCCTGGCGCGCAACCAGGTGCCGTACCGCTGGTACTCGGTGGAGGAGCCGGAGGGGCGGCGGCTGCTGGCCGCGGCCGGGCAGGACGGGCAGCGGCTGCCGGTGGTGATCTTCCCGGACGGTTCGGCGCTGGTCGAGCCCGAGGCGCCGGAACTGGCCGCGCGGGTGGGTCTGGCGACGACGCCCACGGCCGACTTCTACGACCTGGTGGTGATCGGCGGCGGCCCCGCCGGGCTCGGCGCGGCCGTGTACGGGGCCTCGGAGGGGCTGCGCACGGTGCTCGTGGAGCGCTCGGCCACCGGCGGGCAGGCGGGGCAGAGTTCCCGCATCGAGAACTACCTGGGCTTCCCCGACGGGGTGTCCGGAGCCCAGCTCACCGGCCGGGCGCGGCGGCAGGCGGCCCGGTTCGGCGCCGAGATCCTCACCGCGCGCGAGGTGACCGGCCTCGAAACGCGCGGTGCGGCGCGGGTCGTGCGGTTCGCGGACGGTACGGCGATCGCCGCGCACAGCGTGATCCTGGCGACCGGCGTGCAGTACCGGCAACTCGACGCCGAGGGATGCACCGATCTGACCGGCTGCGGGGTGTTCTACGGTTCGGCGCTGACCGAGGCGGCCGGCTGCCAGGGCCAGGACGTGTACATCGTCGGCGGCGCCAACTCGGCGGGCCAGGCGGCCATGTACCTGGCCCGCGGCGCGAAGTCGGTGACGCTGCTGGTGCGCGGCGCGGACCTGTCGGCGTCGATGTCGTACTACCTGGTCCAGCAGATCGACCAGGCGCCGAACATCGAGGTGCGCTGCCGCACGGTGGTGGACGCGGCCCATGGCTCGGAGCACCTGGAGCAGCTGACGCTGCGTCATACCGGCACCGGGGAGACCGAACGGGTCGACGCCCAGTGGATGTTCGTGTTCATCGGCGCGGCCCCGCTCACCGACTGGCTCGGCGAGGGCGTGCTGCGCGACGAGCGCGGCTTCATCCTGGCCGGGCCCGATCTGACCGCCGACGGGCGGCCGCCGGCGGGCTGGGAGCTGGACCGGCCGCCGTACCACCTGGAGACCAGCGTGCCCGGCGTGTTCGTGGCGGGCGACGCGCGCGCCGAGTCCGCCAAGCGCGTCGCGTCCGCCGTCGGCGAGGGCGCGATGGCCGTCATGCTCGTCCACCGGTATCTGGAGCAGTCATGAGCGGACAGATCATGCCGTGCGACCCGAAGGAGATCCGTTCGCTGTTCCTCTTCGAGAAGCTCACGCCCGAGCAGTTGGGGCGGCTGTGCGCCGAGGGGCGGGTGGAGCTGTTCCCACCGGGTCCGGTGTACACCGAGGGCGACCCGGCGACCTGCTTCTTCGTGATGGTCGAGGGCGCGGTGGTGATCTCGCGCCGGGTCGGCGGGGACGACGTGGAGGTCTCCCGGACCTCGCAGCGCGGGGTGTACGGCGGCGCGATGCAGGCGTATCTGGGCGACCGGGTGCGCCAGGTGTACAACAACTCGCTCCGGGCCACCGAGCCGACGCGGTTCTTCGTACTGCCGGCCGACCTGTTCGCGGATGTGATGCACGAGTGGTTCCCGATGGCGGTGCATCTGCTGGAGGGCCTGTTCTTCGGGTCCAAGACCACGCAGGCGGCGGTCGGGCAGCGGGAGCGGCTGCTGGCGCTCGGCTCGCTGTCGGCGGGCCTGACGCACGAGCTGAACAACCCGGCGGCCGCGGCCGTGCGGGCCACCGCCACGCTGCGCGAGCGGGTGGCGAAGATGCGGCGCAAACTGGCCGTGATCGCCGAAGGGCCGTTCTCCCGCGACGCGTTGGCGAGCCTGGTGGAGATCCAGGAGCGCACTGCCGAGCGGGTGGCGAAGGCTCCGGCGCTCAGTCCGCTGGAGGCCGCCGACCGGGAGGATCTGCTCGGGGACTGGCTGGCGGACCACGGTATCGACAACGGCTGGCAGCTGGCACCGACCTTCGTGCAGGCGGGACTCGACGTCGACTGGCTGGAGCAGGTCGCGGCGGCCGTGGACGAGGAGATCCTGCCGGGCGCGGTGGGCTGGCTCAACTACACCGTGGAGACAGAGCTGTTGATGACCGAGATCGAGGACTCCACCACCCGGATCTCGCACCTGGTGGACGCGGCCAAGCAGTACTCCCAGCTGGACCGGGCGCCGTACCGCGCGGTGGACGTGCACGAACTCCTGGAGAGCACACTGCTGATGCTGTCGGCCAAGATCGGCTCCGGCATCCGGGTGGTCAGGGAGTACGACCGTACGCTCCCGCCGGTGCCCGCCCACCCGGCGGAGCTGAACCAGGTGTGGACCAACCTCGTCGACAACGCGGTCTGCGCCATGCGGGCTTCGGGCGGCGAGGGCACGCTGACGGTGCGCACCGCGCGCGATCACGACCGGGTGCTGGTGGAGTTCCGGGACACCGGGCCCGGCATACCGCCGGAGATCAAGGGCCGGATCTTCGACCCCTTCTTCACCACCAAGCCGGTCGGCGAGGGCACCGGGCTCGGCCTGGACATCTCCTGGCGGATCGTCGTCGACAAGCACCACGGCACGCTGCGGGTCGACTCGGTGCCCGGAGACACCCGTTTCCAGGTGCTGCTGCCGCTGACCGCCGCACGATCCGAGCCGGATGGATCCACCGAATCGGCCGAAGCGGCCGGGGAGCGAACGGAGGAGGCCGTATGAACGGCGTCGAGGGCATCGAACCGGGCGTCCCGCCGAGCGGCACCGGGTGCGTGGAGTGCGAGGCGGCGGGCGGCTGGTGGTTCCATCTGCGCCGCTGCGCCCAGTGCGGGCACATCGGCTGCTGCGACGACTCGCCCGCCAAGCACGCCACCGCGCACTACCGGGCCACCGGGCATCCGGTGATCCGCAGCTTCGAGCCGGAGGAGGCGTGGTTCTGGGACTACGCCACCGGGGAGCTGTTCGCCGAGGGCCCCGAACTCGCCCCTCCGGCCGCGCATCCCGCCGACCAGCCGGTGCCGGGCCCGGCGGGGCGGGTACCGCGGGACTGGGCGCGGACCCTGGGCTGAGCGCGGCCCCCGGCTGAGCGCGCCGGAATGGCCGCGGCGGTCTCAGCGCGCGCAGTCGAGCCGCTTCAGGTCGACGGCGTCGGCAAGGGCACGCATCCCCCGGTCGTCCGGGTGCAGATGGTCCCCGCCGTCGTACCGGGGCCGCAGGCGCGCGGGGTCGCGGGGGTCGCGCAGGGCCCGGTCGAAGTCGGCGACGGCGTCGAACTCCCCGCGGCCGCGCAGGTAGTGGTTGACCTCGCGGCGCACGGCGTCGGCTGCGCGGTCCCACTCCGGCCAGCCCTTGAAGGGGGTGATGGTGGCGGCCATCACGCACAGGTGCGCCGCGTGCGCCCGGTGCACCAACCGCCGGTACCCGGCGATCAGCCGGGCCGCGGTGACGCCGGTGTGGTCCTTGAGGTCGTTGACGCCCGCGAAGAGGACGACGGTGCGTACACCGGGCTGGGACAGCACGTCCCGGTCCAGCCGGTGTCCGATGCTCTGCCCGGCGCCGTCCCCGGTGCCGTCGGTGAGCAGCTTGTCGCCGGATATGCCCTCGTCGGCCACGCCCTGGAGGGCGCCGCGGGCCGTGTGCAGGTGCCGGGCCAGGTAGTCGGGCCAACGGCGGTTGCGGTCGGGGGTGGAGTCCCGGCCGTCGGTGAGGGAGTCGCCGAGCGCGGCCACGGCGCCGGTGGCCGGGCGGTCGGGGCGTACGGCCACGGCGTCGAGGTACCACCAGGAGCCGGTGGTCCCGGTCCAGCGGGTGCCGCCGTCCCCGGCGGTGAGGTCGCCGCCCAGCCCCGTGTACGAGGTCTGCAGGGCCAGCTGGTGGCCGCTGGCCGGGCCCGCGGCACTGGGGGTGCGCAGGCTCACCGCGAGGTCGGCGCCGGCGGGCACCCGGCCGGGCAGCGGATCGCTCCAGGCGACGGAGCCGGCGGGGACGGTGACGCGGTGGGCGCCGCCGAAGGTCAGCGCGTGGTTTCCGCCGGGGCGCAGGGCGGCGCCGCGGGCGCGCAGCCCCGCGTAGACATGGTCGAGGGTCAGCGGGCGGTCGCCGAAGGCGTTGGTGAAGCGGATCCGCGGCGCGCTGCCGCCGACGCTGGTGTGCACGATCATCCGGTACTGCGCGCCGGGAAAGCCCATGCCCAGGCGTTCGGCGCTCGCCGCCCAGGTGAGCACGCCGGAGGGCCGGCCGGGGACGCCGGTCAGGCCCGCCGACTGGCGGGCGGGTCCGGCTTGGCAGGCGGCAGCCGTCAGCAGGGCGGCGAGGCACAGGCCGCGCCCGGCCCGGCCGTTCACGAGGCGCCCGGCCCATCGGAACCCGGCCGGACCCCCGCGGCCGTACCCGCGTATCCCACGCACGTCATGGTCCCGCCGCGGGGACGGCTCCGCACCTCGGCGGGTGGTCATCCGGGGGTCCTCCTCGTCCGCTCGTCCTCGTCCTCGGCACCCGCGGCGCCGGACGGTCCGGTTGCCCCGCACGGGCCCGGACATGCGGATGCCCCGCGCGGGGGCGGGGCATCCGGTCGTGCGCGGGGCCGTCAGTGCCTGGCGGCCGGCGTGTTCGCGGCGGTCACATTGACCGCCGCCCACGCCTGGTTCACCGTCTTGTACTCGGTGCTGTTCGCGCCGTACAGGTCCTTGGCGGCCTGGAGCGTCGCGACGCGAGCGTCGTGGAAGTCGGTCGTGGAGACCATGTAGCGGGTCAGCGCACGGTAGAAGATGGCGGTGGCCTTGGTACGGCCGATGCCCTTCACCGTGGACTTGTCGTACGTCGGCGAGTCGTACGCCACGCCATTGATCGTCTTCTTGCCGCTGCCCTCCGCGAGGAGGTAGTAGGCGTGCGACGAGACACCGGAACCGGCGTGCACCTCGGTGTCGTAGGCGGCCGGCGACCAGTAGTCGATGGTGCCCTCGAGCTTGTCCAGCGAGGGATGGTCCAGGCGGCGCAGGAACTTCTGCGACAGGCCCAGCTTCTCGCCGATCAGGTAGTCGGGCTTGTCCTGCTTGTTGTTGGCGTAGAACTCGACGTTGGAGCCGAAGATGTCCGCCAGCGACTCGTTGAGCGCGCCCGGCTCGCCGAACTGGTTGCCGTCGGGGTCGACATAGGTCGGCTCCAGCTTGGCGGTCGCGTCCACCACGCCGTGGGTCAGCTCGTGACCGGTGACGTCGAGGACGACCAGCGGCTTCTTGAAGGTCCGCCCGTCACCGTCGCCGTAGAGCATGCAGTTGCAGGTCGGGTCCCAGAAGGCGTTGGCGACCTTGCTGCCCCAGTGCACCAGGCCGTGGGCGGCCTTGCTGTTGTCGGCGATGCCCTTGCGGCCGAACGTCTTCTTGTAGAAGTCCAGCGTCTCGGTGATGCCGTACTGGGCGTCGGCGGCGGCGCTGGCCCGGTTGGCGGTCGTGCCGTTGCCCCACACGTTCGTGGTGGTGGTGAACTTCGTGCCGGCGCCGAAGCTCTCCGTGGTCTTGCCCTTGGCGTCGCGCACCTCGGTGCCGTACCGGCTCGGGTCGGCGAGCTGGTAGTGGCCGCGCGAGGTCTGCGTGGTGGTGAGACCGACGCTGCCGTCGTAGAGGGTCTTGCCGGTGCCCTTCGCGGCGGACGGGTAGGCCGACTTGACGCCGGTGGGGGCGTCGGCGCGGCCGAGGGCGGCGGCGCGGGCGGCATCCGTGCTCGGGGTGGCCGTCACGCCCTGCTGCTGGAGGCTCTTGATGAGCTTCGGCGACAGGAACTGGTCGCTGTCGGGCGTGTTGCTGCGCACCTTGCCGGTGACGGCGTCGACCACGACGGTGCTGGTGCCGTCCTGGTCGGTCACGGTGACCTGGTAGGCGAGCGCGGAGGCACCGTCGCGGGCGTCCACGACGAGCTGGGCGGTGCCCGCCTCGCCCTTGGCCGCCTGCGCGGCCTTGGCGGCGGCCTGACCGGCGGTCAGCTTGGCCTTCGCGGCGACGGCCGGCTTGACGGCCTGGTCGGCGGCGCGGGTCACGCCGGTGTAGGCGAGCCGGTGGTCGAGGTGGACCACGAGGTCGCCGCCGAGCACCGGCAGGCCGTCGTGGGTGCGCTCGAAGCGGACGTGCCGGGCGCCCTCGGGGTCCAGCATGACGTCCTGGGCGTGGAGTTCGTCACCCGTGGAGACGCCGGTCGCGGACGCGTGCGCGAAGGCCGCGGCGCGGGCCGCGGTCACCACGGCGGCGGTGTCGCTGACGGACGCGACGGAGCGCGCCTCCCCCGTCGTGGGTCCCGCGAAGGCCGTGCCGGCCAGGCCCGTGGCGGCCGTCGCCACCGCGACGGCGACCGCCACTGAGCGTATGTGCGGTGTACGCAATCTGATCAGGGTTCCTTCGGTGAAGGGCGGCGCGAACCGTCAACCGCCCTGCGTCATGGCGCGCTTCGGCGCCACGGGGCTGGTCGGGCCCCGAAGGCTCACCCTTACGGATCAGTCATGAGCACGTAAACCAGGAATGATCTATTTCGCGATCTTCTATGACAATCCTTTGCAAATGTGCGCCGGAGAGTGATCGCGAAATGACCAACTGTGTGTCGGCTGTGGAGACGTGACCTCGATCCCCTAGGTTCCCAGGGCTGAATGTGACCGATGTCGCATCGACAGTCGTACGGATGGGAGTGGGTGCCGGATGGTGTCAGCCACGGTGAGCAGGGGTGCGGTCCTCGCAGCGGTCACGCTGTCGCTGCTCGCGGTCCCGGTGGTGGAGTCGGCCGCGGCGGACGGGCTCGCGGCGCCCGACACCGCGGGTGTGACCGCGGTGCTGCGGTCGGCGGTGGCCCAGGGCGCGCCGGGCGCGCTGGCCCGGATCGACGACCACGGCACGGTGTACCGGACGACCTACGGGTACGCCGACCGCGGCACCCGGCGCGCCATGGACGCGGGCGACCGGTTCCGCGTCGGCAGCGTCACCAAGTCCTTCTCGGCGGTCGTCCTGCTGCAACTCGCCGACGAGCACCGGCTGGAGCTGGACGCGCCGGTGAACCGCTATCTGCCGGGGCTGCTGCCGGACGACCGGATCACGGTGCGCCAGGTGCTCGGCCACCGCAGCGGGCTGTACGACTTCACGAACGACATGTTCGCCGACAGCGTCCCCGGCTTCGAGGCGGTCCGCGACAAGGTGTTCACCTACCGCGAGTTGGTGGCGCTGTCCCTGAAGCACCCGCGTACCAACGCGCCCGGCGCGGCGTACTCGTACTCGAACACCAACTTCGTGGTCGCCGGCATGCTCATCGAGAAGATCACCGGGCGTTCGGTGCGGACCGAGTACCAGAACCGCATCTTCGGGCCGCTGAAGCTCCGGGACACGTTCTACGTGCACCCCGACACCGCGATCCCCGGCACCCACGCCCACGGCTACCTCACCCCCGACAAGGCGGGCGATCCGCTGGTCGACGCCACCGAGCAGACGGTGTCGTGGGCGCAGAGCGCGGGGGCGATCATCTCCAGCGCGCGGGACCTGGACACCTTCTACAGCGCGCTGCTCGGCGGGAAGCTGATGTCCGCGGCACGGCTCGCCGAGATGGAGAAGATGAACCGGGTCGACGCCACCACCGCGTACGGGCTCGGGCTGCGCCGCCGCGATCTGTCCTGCGGGATCTCGGTGTACGGGCACACGGGGGCGGTGCAGGGCTACTACACGTACGCGTTCGCGACCAAGGACGGCGGGCGGAGCATGACGGCCGTCGCCACCACGTCGAACAACGGCAAGGTGCTCAGCACGCTCGCCGGGACGCTGGATTCGGCGTTCTGCGGGAAGCAGGGCAAGCGGTGGCCCGAAGGGGCGGGCAAGGAGTAGGCGCCTCGCGTCCCGATCTTGGCAGATGGTGTGCCGCCGGGTCAGGATGCCCGCATGAAGGGTGATCTCTTTTCCGGCCGGCACCTGGTGCGGGCGACCGTCGAACCCGGTATGTCCGTCGAGAACGCCAAGTGCCTCAGGTACGCGGTGGACGGCGAGATGTACGCCCGGCAGGGCGCGATGGTCGCCCACCGCGGTGATCTGCGTTTCGAGCGCAAGGGGCAGGGCGTCGGGGGCATGCTCAAGCGCGCGGTCACCGGCGAGGGGCTGCCGCTGATGGCGGTGCGCGGGCGGGGCGAGGTGTGGCTCGCGCACGAGGCGCAGAACTGCTTCGTGGTGGAGCTGGAGCCCGGCGACCGGTTCACGGTGGGCGGCCGGCACGTGCTGTGCTTCGACCCGTCGCTGTCGTACGAGATCCGGACGGTGAAGGGCTCGGGCGTCACCGCGGGCGGCCTGTTCAACACCGTGTTCGCGGGCAGCGGCCGGCTCGGGCTGGTCTGCGAGGGAAATCCGCTGGTCATCCCGGTCACGGCGGAGCAGCCGGTGTACGTCGACACGGACGCGGTGGTCGGCTGGACGGAGGCGCTGGAGACCTCGCTGCACCGCTCGCAGTCGATAGGGTCCATGCTGCGCGGCGGCTCCGGGGAGGCGGTGCAGCTGATGCTCCGGGGCGAGGGCGTGGTCGTCGTACGCCCGAGCGAGCTGACCCAGCACAAGCCGCAGCAGCACTGAACGGGAAGGGTGGCACACCTTGATCGGTATCTCCGAGATCGAGACCGCGGCCGAACTGATAGCCCCGCACGTGGTGCGGACGCCGACCGTGGCGAGTCCGGGACTCGAAGCGCTGCTCGGCGTGCCGGTCACCGCCAAGCTCGAACTGCTCCAGCGCACCGGCTCGTTCAAGGCGCGCGGGGCGGCGGCGAAGCTGCTGTCGCTGAGCGAGGCGGAGCGGGCGGCGGGCGTGGTGGCGGTCAGCGGCGGCAACCACGGCATCGCGCTCGCGGTGATGGCGGCGGCCCTCGAGGTGAAGGCGACGGTGGTGATGCCCCGCACCGCGCCCGCGCGTTCGCTCGCGCTCGCCGAGGAGGCCGGGGCGTCGCTGCGGCTGACCGACGGCATGGACGCCGCCTTCGAGCTGGGGACGCGGCTCGCGGACGAGGGGCTGACACTGGTCCACCCCTTCGACGACCCGGTCGTGATCGCCGGGCAGGGCACGGTCGGCCTCGAACTGGCCGAGGACGCCGCCGGGGAGCTGACGGACGTCGTCGTCAGCATCGGCGGGGGCGGGCTGATCTCGGGCGTCGCGGCGGCGCTGCGGGCGCGGCGGCCCGGAGTGCGGGTGTGGGGCGTGGAGACGGCGGGCGCGGAGGCGATGTCGGCCGCGCTGCGGGCGGGCGGCCCGGTGCCGGTCGCGCTGTCCTCCCTGGTCACCACGCTCAGCGCGCCCGCGGTGTGCCGGCTGACCTACGACCATGCCGTCGAGCTGGTGGAGGACGTCCTGGTGGTCCCGGACCGGGAGGCCGTCCGCGGCAGCCTCGACCTGGCCACCCACGCCAAACTCTGGACCGAACCGGCCGCGGGCTGCCTGCTCCCGGCCGCACGGGAGGTCGTCTCCCGCGTCGGCCCCGACGCCCGCCTGGGCCTCGTGGTCTGCGGCGGCAACACGACCCTGCCCGAGCTGACCGCCTGGACGGAGCGCTTCGCGCTGGGGTAGACGGGGGCCGGCTCCCTGGTTCGGCCACCACTCTCCTCCCCTGTTTTCATGGCCGCCGGGCCGGGGACTCGGGGGGCATGGTGCGAATCGGATACACGATGATGACCGAGCAGGCCGGGCCGCGAGAGCTCGTGGAGCATGTGGTCGGGGCCGAAGAAGTGGGGTTCGACTTCTCGGTGATCTCGGATCACTACTTCCCGTGGCTGCGGGCGCAGGGGCATGCCCCCTACGCGTGGACCGTACTGGGCGCCGCCGCGCAGGCCACCTCGCGGATTCCGCTGATGACCTACGTGACCTGCCCCATCCGGCGCTACCACCCGGCCGTCGTGGCGCAGAAGGCGGCGACCGTGCAACTGCTCTCCGAGGGCAGGTTCCGGCTCGGGCTCGGCGCCGGCGAGAACCTGAACGAACATGTGGTGGGCGGCGGCTGGCCCCCCGTCGACGTACGCCACGAGATGCTGGAGGAAGCCGTACAGATCATCCGCGCGCTGTTCGAGGGCAAGCACGTCACCCACCACGGCCGGCACTACCAGGTGGAGTCGGCCCGGCTGTGGGACGTGCCGGAGCAGGCCCCGCCGATCGGCATCGCGGTCTCCGGCGAGCAGTCCTGCCGGCTCGCTGGGCAGCACGGCGACCTGGTGATCGCGACCGAGCCGAAGCCCGATCTGCTGGCGGCCTTCGACCGCCACGGCGGCCGCGGCAAGCCCCGCGTCGGCCAGCTGCCGGTGAGCTACGACCCCGACCGGGACACCGCCGTCAAGCGCGCCCACGCCCAGTTCCGCTGGTTCGGGCTCGGCTGGAAGGTGAACGCCGAGCTGCCGCACCCGGACTCCTTCGACTCCGCGACGCAGTTCGTCACCCCCGACGACGTGGCCGCCTCCATCCCGTGCGGCAACGACCCGGACGACTTCGTCGAGGCCGTACGGCCCTACGCGCAGGCCGGTTTCGAGGAGGTCGCGCTGGTGCAGATCGGCGGCGAGACCCAGCCGGAGTTCCTGGACTGGTCGGCGAAGACCCTGCTGCCCGCGCTGCGGGAGGCGTTCGGCTGACGAGTGCTCGACCGGGGCGAACGGGGTACCTGGGGGTCCTACGCAGATCGTCCTGGGAGGTCCCCGCGTGAACGCCTTCGTGCACCAGACCCTGGTGGTGCAGCTCCACACCCCCGGCACCGGCCGCTTCCCGGTCCTCGTCCACCTCGGCTACGACGCCGCCGACCCGTTCGCCGTCACGGCCGTCTTCGCCCACGACGGCCGGGTGCTGGCGCAGTGGCGCCTCGACCGCGAGATGCTCGCCGAGGGGCTGACCAGGCCGGTCGGCATCGGCGACGTACGGCTGCGGCCGGCCGGCACCGGGGTGTGGCAGGAGCTGCGCCTGGAGTTCCTCGGCGACGCGCGCCCGGACGGCGGGCGGCAGCGCGCGGTGGTGTACGCCTGGGCGCCGGCCGTCGCCGCGTTCCTGCGCGAGACCCGCGAGATCGTGCCGCCCGGCCGCGAACAGGCCCCGGTGGACGAGCTGCTGGCGGACATCCTCGCCCTGGGATGAGGACGGCCGGGGTCAGGGGCAGGTCAGCGAGCGGCGGTACGTGAGGCCCGGTCGGCCGGAGAGCCGGGTCTCACCGGTCACGGAGAATCCCGTGCGCCCCAGCACGGTCCGCGAGGCCGTGTTGTCGAGCGTCGTCGCGGCCATGAGGAAGGTCAGCCCGTACCGGTCGGCGGCCCGCGCGCACAGCTCCCGTACCGCCCATGTCGCCAGCCCCCGGCCCGCGGCGCGCTCGGCGATCCGGTAGCCGAGATGGGCGCCGCCGTCCGCCAGGTCCACGAGGTTGATCCGGCCGAGGATCTCCTCGTCCGGGCCGGTCACGACATGGAACCGGCAGACGCCCGCCTCCTGTTCGGCGAGCAGGTCGCGCAGCCGCTCCCCGAAGCGGGCGAAGTAGTCGTCGCCCCGGTCGGGGACGGTCCGGGCGAAGTACGCCCGGTTCTCCCGCTCGAAGGCGAGCAGCGCGGGGGCGTGGTCGGGGCGCAGTGGCCGCAGCTCGGGCATGGCGGGACCCTACGCGCCCCGGTCGCCGGGCCGTTACCGGTTTTCCGCGCCCTCGGTGTGCCGGCGCCGGGCCCACAGCGGCAGGCCGTACCAGCACACCAGGTACCAGGCGACGACGCCCGCGACCAGCCAGGGCACATAGCTGTCCCGCGTGGCCACCCGGAGGATGAGCAGCAGGGCCGCGGTCATGGTGGCCAGCAGCAGCACCAGGCCGACGAAGGTGAGGCGGGCGGCGATCCGTACCGCTCGGGGTTTGACCCGGCGGCCGGAGACCAGGCGGTGCAGGGAGACCGGGCCGATGAGGGCGCCGGTGGCGCAGGCGCCGAGCACCACGGTGACGATGTAGATGTGCTGGTCGATGTCGGGCAGCCGGGCGTACTTGGGCTGGAAGACGACGGTCAGCAGGAAGCCGAACAGGATCTGCACGCCCGTCTGGGCGACGCGGACCTCCTGGATGAGTTCACCCCACATCCGGTCCGCCCGCTCCTCCTCGGTCTCGTCGCGCCCGCTGCGCTGTCCTTCCCCGGTCATGGGAAGCAGGTAACCGCCCGGCCGTTCCTTCAAACGGCGGGCGGTGGCGCGGCTACCAGCGGTGCTCGACCTGCTCCGCGATCCGCTGCTGGTACAGGTCCCGGATCGCGGTGAACGTGTCCGGGGGCAGTGGCGGCAGCTTCGCGGCGGCCGCGTTGGCGCGGGCCTGCTCGGGGTTGCGGGCGCCGGGGATGACGGTGGTGACGCCCTCCTGCTCGATGATCCAGCGCAGTGCGAGCTGGGCCGGGGTGTAGCCCTCGGGGGCGAGCGCCGCGAACTCGGCGGCCGCCTCCACGCCCGTGGCGTAGTCGACGCCGGAGAAGGTCTCGCCCTGGTCGAAGGCCTCGCCGTGCCGGTTGAAGGTGCGGTGGTCGTTCGCGGCGAAGACGGTGTCCTTGGTGTACTTGCCGGACAGCAGGCCGGAGGCGAGCGGCACCCTGGCGATGATGCCGACGCCGGCCGCGCGGGCGGCGGGCAGCACCTCGCGCAGCGGCTTCATCCGGAACGGGTTGAGGATGATCTGCACGCTGGCCACGTTCGGCCGGGCGATCGCGGCCAGCGCCTGCGCGCAGGTCTCCACGCTGACGCCGTACGCGGCGATGCGCTCCTCCTCGACCAGGGTGTCCAGCGCGTCGTACACCGCGTCGGTGGAGTAGACGGCGGTGGGCGGGCAGTGCAGCTGGACCAGGTCGATCCGGTCGACGCCGAGGTTGCGCCGCGAACGGTCGTTCCAGGCGCGGAAGTTGTCGAGGACGTAATTCTCGGGGAGCTGGTCGACGCGGCGGCCCATCTTGGTGGCCACCAGCACATGAAGGTCGGGGCGGCCGCTCAGGAAGGCGGCGATGGTCTGCTCGCTGCGCCCGTCGCCGTAGACGTCGGCGGTGTCGAAGAAGGTGACCCCGGACTCGGCGGCGGCCTCCAGGACGGCCAGCGCGTCCTTGTCGGCCACGTCGCCCCAGTCCGCGCCGAGCTGCCAGGTGCCGAGTCCGACCACCGACGCCCACTGACCCGACCTGTCGATTACACGTTCGTCCATGGCGACAGTCTGTCACCCGGCGCCCGGCCGCGCGGGAGGGCGGGCCACTCCTGCGCGGCGCCCGCTCAGGCCCCGGTGGTACGGCACTCCGGGTGGCCCCAGCCCTGCGCGTTCTTGGCGATGGACTCGCCCGCCGCGTAGGAGCGGCCGCACAGACACCGCCCGGCGAACTTCGCCTTGATGGTGCGCGAGGAGGTCGACGCGTCCCCGGTGCGGCGGACCGTCTTCTTGCGCGGGGCACTGGACTTGGGCGTATCGGGCGAGGGCGGCGGCACCGGTGAGCCCAGCGCGCTGCCCGCCGCCTCCTGGGCGAGGGCGGCCTGGCTGGCGGCGCGGTCGGCGAAGTCGTTGAGCGGGTCGCCGTCGACCTGGTGGGCCGGGACGTAGCGGAACTCCACCGAGCGGCCCTCCAGGAGCGCGTCGATGCCGACCACCAGCTCCTGGTTGGCGACCGGCTTGCCCCCGGACGTCTTCCAGCCGTTGCGCTTCCAGCCGGGCAGCCAGGTGGTGACGGCCTTCATCGCGTACTGGGAGTCCATCCGGATCTCCAGCTCCACGGCGGGGTCGACCGACCTCAGCAGCCGCTCCAGGGCGGTGAGTTCGGCGACGTTGTTGGTGGCCCGGCCCAGCGGGCCGGCCTCCCAGCGAGCGGGCGTCCGCTCGTCGTCACCCGAGACCACCCACGCCCATCCGGCCGGACCGGGGTTTCCCTTCGAAGCCCCGTCGCACGCGGCCACCACTCGTTCACGCATGCGCACGATCATCCCACGGCGGCGCAGGTGCCCCGACCGGCCCTGTGCGGCCCCCGCTCAAACGTCCTCGATCCGCGGCGGCTCCCCCTCGGTGGTGGTGATGTCGATCACCGAGAAGTCGGCGCCCTGCGGATCGCTGAGCGTCGCGAACCGGCCGAAGGGGCTGCTCATCGGCCCGAAGCGGACGACGCCGCCGAGCCGGGTCGCTCGGGCGACGGCCTCGTCGCAGTCGGCGACGGTGAAGTAGACGTTGATGGAGGACGGCACCTCGGGCGGGAAGTCCTCGGTCATCCGCATGCGTCCGAGCACGGTGTCCTCGCCTACGGCGAACATCCGGAAGTCCACCGCGTCGTCCACGAGGTCCTTGATCCGGTACGGGAAGACCGCGCGGAAGAACGCGTCCGCTTTCTCGGGCTCGCGGGTGAACACCTCGGCCCAGCAGTAGGCGCCCGGTACGGCCGTCTCCCCGAAGCCCTCGTGGGTGCCCGCCTGCCACACCCCGAACACGGCCCCGCTGGGCTCGCGGGCCAGGCACATGGTGCCGATGTAGCCGATCCGCATCGGTTCCAGCAGGACGTCGCCGCCGTGCCGCCGTACTTTCTCGGCGGTGGCGGCGGCGTCCGGCGAGGCGAAGTACAGGCACCACCGCGACTGGCCCTCCAGGCCGGGCATGGGCGGGACGAGGGCGGCGACGGCCTTCCCGTTCACCGTCGCCTGGGTGTAGTGCCCGAACTCCGCCGGGGAGTCGCCGAAGGTCCAGCCGAGGACGTCGCCGTAGAACTTCTTGGCGCCCTCCAGGTCGGTGAACATCGCGTCGGCCCAGCAGGGCGTTCCCTCGGGTGGTACGGCCATGCCCGCCGCCCTCCTGATGTCGTCGGGGCCCCGTCCGCCCACGCTAGCCAGCCCCTGGCGGGGCCGCGCGCCGAGCGGAGTGCTGCCGGACACTGGGGAGGAGGATCCGGCTGCGGAAGGGCACGGGCGATGGCGACGATGCGGGCGTGGTCGGTGGTGGCGCCGGGACCGGTCGAGGGCGAGCCGCTGAAGCCGGTGGAGCGGCCGGTGCCCGCGCCGGGACCGGACGAGCTGCTGGTGCGGGTCCGGGCGTGCGGGGTCTGCCGGACCGATCTGCATGTCACCGAGGGCGAGCTGCCGGTGCACCGGGCCGGGGTGACACCCGGACACGAGGTCGTCGGCGAGGTGGCGGGGCTCGGCTCGCAGGTCTTCGGCTTCGCGCCGGGCGACCGGGTGGGCGTGGCCTGGCTGCGCCGCACCGACGGGGTGTGCGCCTGCTGCGCGCGGGGCGCCGAGAACCTGTGCCCGCGCTCGCAGTACACCGGCTGGGACGCGGACGGCGGCTATGCCGAGTACACCACCGTGCCGGCCGCCTTCGCCTACCGGCTGCCCGAGGCGCTGGACGACGTGCCGGCGGCGCCGCTGCTGTGTGCCGGGATCATCGGCTTCCGCGCGCTGCGCCGCTGTGCGCTGCCGCCCGGCGGGCGCCTGGGCCTCTACGGCTTCGGGGGCAGCGCCCATCTGTGCGCGCAGGTCGCGCTCGCCGAGGGCGCCACCGTGCATGTGATCACGCGGGACGAGGTCTCGCGCCGGCTCGCCCTTCAGCTGGGCGCGGCGTCCGCGCGCGGCCTGGACGAGCGGCCGCCCGAGCCGCTGGACGCGGCGATCCTGTTCGCCCCGGCCGGCGATCTGGTGCCGGTGGCGCTGCGCGCCCTGGACCGGGGCGGGGTGCTGGCGGTGGCGGGCATCCACCTCAGCGACGTACCGCCGCTGCGCTACGAGACGGACCTGTTCTACGAGAAGGAGCTGCGCAGCGTCACCGCCAACACCCGCGCGGACGGGCGGGAGTTCCTCGCCCTGGCGGCCCGCTACGGCGTCCGGGCCACCACCCACCCCTATCCACTGGACCGGGCCCCCGACGCCCTGCGCGACCTGAAGGCGGGCCGCTTCGACGGCGCGGCGGTGCTGGTGCCTTCCGCGGGGCGCTGAAGTCCGCTCGACAGCAAAGGCGTCGGGGCGCTCGGATGACTGCCGTGAACGCGCAGCGGATGCACCCGGACGAACTCGACCTCGACGCGCGGCGCGGCACCGACCTCGTGCGCCAGATCCGGGACCGCGCCGGGTGCCTTGGGAGCCGTACCACCATGTCGGTCGCGCTGATCCAGCTCCCGTACTGCTGATCCAGCTCCCGTACTACGGAGACACCAATCCGGCCCTGGCGGAGAACTCCCGGCATGTGATCGCCGGGATCCTCGCCGAGGCCGGGTGAGGCGGCGGCGCGCTCGGGGCGGCCTTCCTGTCACTCCCCCGCGTGGGCCTTCTCCAGGGCGGCGGCGTCCAGTTTGCCCATGCTCATCATGGCGCGGGCCGTCCGGGCCGCCTTCTCCGGGTCCGGGTCGGTCATCAGGGTGAGCAGCCGGTCGTAGACGACCTGCCAGGAGACGCCGTACCGGTCCTTGAGCCAGCCGCAGGGGCCGCCCTGGCCGCCGTCCGCGGTGAGCCGGTTCCAGTAGTGGTCGATCTCCCGCTGGTCGGAGCAGAGGATCTGGAAGGAGATCGCCTCGTCGAAGGTGAACTGGGGTCCACCGTTGAGCGCCACGAACCGCTGGCCGTTGGCCGTGAACTCCACGGCCAGCACGGAGCCCTCCGGGCCGGGTCCGGCCGCGGTGTGCCGGGTGACGCGGTCGACGCGGGAGTTCTCGAAGACCGACACGTAATACCGCGCGGCCTCCTCCGCCCGGCCGTCGAACCAGAGACAGGTGGTGAAGCCGTCCGCGGTCATGAGCACCTCCGTGGTGGGGAAATACGGTCGGGGTGCAGACCGGCGGGCGGCCCGGAACTCATCGGCGGGGCGAAATCCGGCCGCGGCGGTCACTCCATGGCGGTGGGGGAGTCGGCGCCCGCCGGGCCGGGACGCGCGCACGATTTCGCCGGAATCTCGGGGAGCGACCGACCACCTCGGGGACGGTCGCGGGCCGCCGGAGGTGCGCCGGGGTGGCGCGGAACGGCGGTTTCGCGCCAGTACCGCAGGGGACGGGCATGCACCGAGTCACCGGGGGTACCAGCGCCGTGAACCACTCCACCGGCGGGAATGAAGCGCCGGATCCGGGGTACACGCCGAGCACACAACAGTGCAGGGACCAGAAAAAGCGGCCGACATGGGCAGACGTCGAAACGTGACTTTCGTGGGAGAGGTAATGGATACCGCCGGGATGCGGGCGCAGACAGCGGTCATCGAGAGGACCGGGCAGGACGAGGCGGAGTCGGGGACACTGCCCGGCATCGCGGACCCCACCTCCGTGGCCCCGAGGGATGCCCGCCAGCTGTCCCGCCAGTTCTTCCGCCGGCTCGCCGAGCTGGAAGAGGGGACCCACGAGTACCAGTACGCGCGCAACACCCTCATCGAGATGAACATGTCGCTCGTGCGGTTCGCGGCCGGCCGGTTCCGGGGCCGCGGCGACGACATGGAAGACATCGTCCAGACCGGCATGATCGGGCTGATCAAGGCCATCGACCGATTCGAACTGTCGCGCGAGGTGGAGTTCACCTCCTTCGCGCTGCCGTACATCGTCGGCGAGATCAAGCGGTTCTTCCGCGACACCACCTGGGCGGTGCACGTCCCCCGGCGGCTCCAGGAGCTGCGGGTGGAGCTGGCCAAGGCGCGCGAGGAGCTGTCCAGCCGCCTCGACCGCGAGCCGACCGTCGCCGAGCTGGCCACCTTGATGAACCTCTCCGAGGAGCAGGTGCTGGAGGGCCAGCTCGCCGCCAACGGCTACAACTCCTCCTCGCTCGACGCCGCCCTCACCGGCGACGGCCCCGAGGACGGCGAGGCGGTGCTCGCCGACTTCATCGGCGTGGAGGAGGAGGGGCTGCGCCTGGTGGAGGACTTCCACGCGCTGGCGCCGCTGATGGCGGAGCTGAGCGAGCGGGACCGGCAGATCATCCATCTGCGGTTCGTGGAGGAGGCCACCCAGGCGGAGATCGGGGAACGGCTCGGCTGCTCCCAGATGCATGTGTCACGGCTGATCAAGCGGATCATCGCCCGGCTGCGCCAGGGAATGCTGGGCGAGCTGGGCTGCGCCTGAGCCGGCGTAAGAGGGTTTGTCCGCGCGCTGAGCGCCCGGTACCGAAAGACGGTCCGGGCGCTCAGCGCCGCAGTGCGAAACGGGCGACCACGCGCTTGCCGACCGGGACCCGCTCGACGGTGACCTCGGTGGCGAGGGCGTGCACGATCTCCAGGCCGTGCCGCCCGATGCGCCGCGGGTTCTTCGGGAAGATCTGGGGCAGGGCCGTGCTGCTGTCGCAGACGGACACCGTGACGGAGGCGTCCGTGCCCTCCAGCTCCAGGATGTAGGGGCCGTCGCTGTGCCGGTCGGCGTTGGTGACCAGTTCGCTCACCAGCAGGAGCAGCTCACCGTCCGCGGCGCGGTCGATCGCCGCGCACCACTCGGTGCGCAACTGCTCCAGGAACTGTGCCGCGAAGGCCCGCGCCTCGGCGATGCAACCGGGTTCACCGGTGAAATGCGCCGCGCGTCTCAGCGGCTCGACGGGTACGTCAAAGCCGGTCGGTATCACTGCCCCGCCCAGATACTCGGTCATGCTGTCTTCCTCGCGGGCCGGTGGCCCGGTGTGTCGGCCGTATGCGCACCAGTCCTCTTACCCCGAGCCGCGTCCCGCAGTCCAGGCGTTCGCCCGCCGCGCACAGTGGCGAGCGTCACGCTCGCGGCGCGGACGGCCCTCCCGGCGGGCGGCCCGCCCCGCCGCTGCTTAGCGTGGCAGATGTGAGCCCCCTGACCGTCTCCGCGCGGCCCGCCGCCCGGCACGGCTGGCCGCAGGCGCTGGCCGTGGTGCTGACCGGGCTCGCAGTGATGGTACTGGTGGCCGCGGCCGGGCTGTGGGCGGCGGGTGCGGCGGCTCTGCCGGACGGCGCCTTCCCGCGGGTGCTGGCCGCCACCGTGGTCACGGCCGTCGGCGGCAGCGTCCGGCTCGCCGGTGACGCGGGCGCCCTGGCCAGGACCGAGGCCGGGATCAGTGTACTCCCCCTGTCCGTGACGCTGGTCGGCGCCCTGGTGGTCGGCGCGGGCTTCCTGCGCCCGCTGCGCCACCGGACCCTCGCCTCGGCCGGGGCGCTGGCCGGCTGGGCCGCGCGGATCGCCGTGCTGTGGCTCCTCGCACTCACCGGGCTCGCGTTCGCCGCCCGCGAGACGTTCGCCGTGGACGTGGGCAGCGGCACCCTGAACGATCTGACCTCGCTGTTCGAGGCGGAGCCGCGAGTCGGGTTCGCCGCGGACGTGCCGCCGACCGTGCTGTTCGCGCTGCTGTGGCTGGCCGGGGTGCTGGTCGTCGCGCTGCTGGTGGCGCGCCGGGTGCCGCTGCCGGGGCGGCCGGCGCGGTGGCGGGCGGGGGCGCGGCCGGCCGCCCGCGCGATGGTGGAGCTGCTGCTGGCCGCGGTCGTCGTGGGGCTGGCGGTCGCGCTCGGCACGGCGGCCGGCCGGGGGGATGCCCGTACGACCTTCGCGCTGATCCTGCTCGGGCTGCCCAATCTGGTCTGGCCGGCGCTGACCGTCGGTCTCGGCGCGACCTGGAACGGCCGGGTGGACGGCCCGTTCGGGCTGCCGGTCCCGCACATCCTGGACGTCCTGCTGCGCACCCCCGATGTCTCCGAGGTCGATCTGCGCACGCTGACGCAGTACGACGGCCGGATGGCGTGGCTGCCGGTGGCGGCCGGGGTGCTGCTGCTCGCCGTCGCCGTCCGGGCGGCCCTGCGCTCGGCGCCCCGGACCCCGCTGTGGCTGGACGCCGCCCGCCTCGCCGTCGCGCTCGCCCTCACCGTGCTCGCGATCTGCCTGCTGTGCCGGATCTCCGCGCACTACGGGCTGTCCCTGCTCGGCATCGGCGACCTGGGCGGCGGGCTGTCCGGGGAGCTGCTGCTGCGGCCGCGCACCTGGCAGGCGGTGGGCCTGGGCGCGCTGTGGGGGCTGGTCGCCGGGTTCCTCGGGCATCTGCTCGCGTCGGCGGTGCGCCGCGGGCGGCGGTCATCCGATGGGCAGCACGAGCGCGGGAAGGGTGCGCTGCATCCGTAGCGCGTCCACGGACTCGGCGAGCAGTTCGTACTCCGTGGTGTCGTCGTACGCGGCGATCCGCACCAGCCGGCCCTGGGCCAGTTCCTCGGCGACGCGCTCCTGCCGGACGTCGTCGGCGCACCAGGCGCGCAGCAGGGCGGGCACGTCGGCCACCGTCTCCGCGACCGGCACCAGCGCCCCCGCCGGGAAGGGAGCGGCCTCCGGGGTGGGGTCGAGCCGCTCGGCGATCCAGGACGCGCGGTCGCGCAGCCACCACAGGGCCAGTGCCAGGGTCGGCGCGCGGTAGGTGCCGAGCGGTACGCCGATGCGGCGGCCGTCGCACACCCCGTATGCCGTGACATGGCACAGGAATTCGTCGTGCACGTATCACTCCCCCGTCGCCTCGTCCGGGTGTGCCGGGCGGACCTCGCTCTCCGTGCGGCTCCATGCGGTGAAGTGCCCCTCGCTGTTCGAGTATCGCCCCGGCCGAAACACTGTCACCACGACTTTCCGGCCACTCTGGTGGCATATTCCCCATCCTTTTCGGGGGAAATGGTGGGGTCCGGCGGGGCGGTGCGGGCATGACCCCGGAGGTAATCGACCCGCCCGGCACCCCTCGGGCATGGTGGTTCCACCGGGTCGGCCAGACCTCGATCCGGCCGACGACCAGCACAGACGACTCCGATGGAGGCTGATCCGCCATGTCCGTGAACACCGAACGCTACGAGACCGCCGCCGCGCGTTACTTCGAGGCTTGGAACGCCACCGAGCCGGAGGCGCTGCGCAAGGCCGTCGCCGCCGCCTGGACCCCGGACGGCTCCTACACCGACCCGCTCGCCGACGTCCGCGGGCACGACGCCCTGGCGGCCGTGATCACCGCGGTGCACGAGCAGTTCCCCGGCTTCGTCTTCCGCCCGCTGGGCGCGGTGGACGGGCACCACGACGTGGCGCGCTTCGGCTGGGAGCTGGTGAACGAGGCCGACGGCTCGGCGCCGGTCGCCGGGTCCGACGTGGTGACGCTGGACGGCGAGGGCCGTATCCGGCAGGTCATGGGGTTCCTGGACCGGGCCCCCGAGGGTGCGTGACGGCACGCGGCCCGGCTTCCTGTCCGAGAGGGCGGGAGCCGGGCCGCGTGCGGGGATCGGCGGAGGCCGCGCCGGGAGGTCGGCGCGGGGTGCGATGCCGGAGGAGGCGGCGCGCGGAGGGGGCCGGTGCTACGACCGTACGATCGCGTCGATCCGCTTCAGCTCCTCCGCGTCGAAGTCCAGGTTGCGCAGGGCGCCGACACTGTCCTCCAGCTGCCGGGCGCTGCTGGCGCCGACCAGGGCGGAGGTGACCCGGCCGCCGCGCAGGACCCAGGCGAGGGCCAGCTGGGCGAGGGTCTGGCCGCGGGAGACGGCGATCTCCTGGAGCGCGCGCAGCCGCCCGACCAGGTCCTCGGTGACCGCGTCGGGCCCCAGGAACGGGCTGTCGCCGGCGGCGCGGGAGCCCTCCGGGATGCCGTCGAGGTAGCGGCCGGTGAGCAGGCCCTGCTCCAGCGGGGAGTAGACGATGGAACCGACCTTCAGTTCGTCCAGCGCGTCGAGCAGGCCCTCGTCCTCCGGGCGCCGGTCGAGCATCGAGTAGCGCGGCTGGTGGATGAGGAGCGGGGTACCGAGGTCGGCGAGGATGCGCGCGGCCTGCCGGGTCTGTTCGGCGGAGTAGTTGGAGACGCCGACGTAGAGCGCCTTGCCCTGCTGGACCGCCGTGTGCAGGGCGCCCATCGTCTCCTCCAGCGGAGTGTCCGGGTCGGGGCGGTGCGAGTAGAAGATGTCGACGTACTCCAGGCCCATCCGCTTCAGGCTCTGGTCCAGGGAGGCGAGCAGGTATTTGCGCGAGCCCCATTCACCGTACGGGCCGGGCCACATGAGGTAGCCGGCCTTGGTGGAGACGACCAGTTCGTCGCGGTAGGGCGCGAGGTCTCCGGCGAGGGCGGCGCCGAGCGCGGACTCGGCGGCGCCGGGCGGCGGGCCGTAGTTGTTGGCCAGGTCGAAGTGGGTGACGCCGAGGTCGAAGGCGCGGCGCAGGATGGCGCGCTGGGTCTCCACCGGACGGTCGGGGCCGAAGTTGTGCCACAGACCGAGCGACAGCGCGGGGAGTTTGAGGCCGCTGCGTCCGGTGCGCCGGTAGGGCATCTCGGCGTAACGGTCGGGGGATGCGGTGTACAACACGACTCCAGGGGGTCGGCACGGATCTTCCGGTCAAGGATTCCTCCGGCGGCGCCCTGCGGTCCAACGGGAGAATCGGATCGGATTGAGCGGTTAGGCTGCTCAATCATGGAACTGCGCCATCTCCAGCACTTCGTCGCGGTCGCCGAGGACCAGCACTTCACACGGGCCGCCGAGCGGCTGATGGTGTCCCAGTCGGGCCTGTCCGCGTCCATCCGGGCGCTGGAGCGCGAGCTGCGGGCGCCGCTGTTCGTGCGCACCACGCGCCGGGTGACGCTGACGGAGGCGGGGCGGGCACTGCTGGTGGAGGCCGAGCGGATCCTCGCGCAGGTGCGCGCCGCGCACGAGGCGGTGGCGGCGGTGCAGGGCGTGCTGCGCGGCACGCTGGCGCTGGGTACCGAGCAGTGCATCGCCGGGGTGCATGTGGCCCGGCTGCTGGCGGCGTTCCGGGGCGCGCACCCGGATGTGGAGATCCGGCTGCGCCAGGCGGGCTCGGGCGCGCTGGCGGAGGAGGTGGCCGCGGGGCGACTGGACCTGGCGTTCGCCTACCGCACGCGGGCGGACGGCGATCAGTCGCGCTCGGTGTCGCTGACCAGCGAGCCGATGACCGTGCTGTGCCATCCCCGGCACCGGCTCGCCGCGGCCGGGGCGCTGCCGGCGCCGGACGACCTCGCCGGTGAGGTCTTCGTGGACTTCCACCCGGACTGGGGGCCGCGGCGCGCCACCGACGCCGCCTTCGCCGCGGCGGGGGTGCGGCGCACGGTCGCGCTGGAGGTCAACGACGTCCACACGCTGCTGGACCTGGTGGACGAGAACCTGGGCATCGCGGTCGTACCCCGGCACTTCCGGCACAAGCGGCCCACGCTCACCGCGCTCCCGCTCAAGGGCACGGGCGAGGCCGAGTACGAGACGGTGGCGCTGCTGCCGCCGGAGCGGTCCACCAGCCCCGCCGCCCGCGCGCTCGTCGCCCTGCTGGAGGCCGGGGGCTGAGACGTCTGTCCGATTCCGGGCGCGTGCGGGCCGTGCGTCTGTGATGGTGGACGGTATGCATGCCAAGGACATCCTCATCGACGGCTACGGCCGCATCCAGGAAGAAGTCCACGACACCCTCGACGGGCTCGGGCCGGACGAGCTGCACCACCGTCCGGCGCCCGGTGCCAACACCATCGCCTGGCTGGTCTGGCATCTCACGCGGGTGCAGGACGACCACATCGCCGACGCCTTCGGCCTCGACCAGGTATGGCTCTCCGACGGCTGGGAGAAGCGGTTCGGCCTCGATCTGCCGCGCGGCGACACCGGCTACGGGCACACCCCGGCCAAGGTCGCCAAGGTGCGGGTGGCGAGCGCCGATCTGCTGACCGGGTACTACGACGCGGTGCACGAGCAGACGCTGGGCGCGCTGCGCTCACTGGCCGCCAAGGACCTCGAAGGCGTCGTGGACGAGCGCTGGGACCCGCCGGTCACGCTGGGCGTGCGCCTGGTGAGCGTCCTGTCCGACGATCTCCAGCACGTCGGACAGGCGGCCTACCTCAAGGGGCTGGTTCAGAGCGCGGCGGAGTAGCCGGGCAGGATCACGTCCTCGATGAGGGCCTTGCGCTCGTCGAACGGGATGAACGCGCTCTTGACCGCGTTCACCGTGACCGTCCGCAGGTCCTCGACGCCCCAGCCGGCCTCCTCGACCAGCAGCGCCATCTCACGGGTCATCGTGGTGCCCGACACCAGGCGGTTGTCGGTGTTCAGGGTGACCCGGAAGCCGAGGTCCTTCATCGCGGTGATCGGGTGCTCGGCGATCGAGGTGGCGCAGCCGGTCTGGAGGTTGGAGGTGGGGCACATCTCCAGGGCGATACGGCGGTCACGCACCCAGGAGGCGAGCCGGCCGAGCTTGCCGTCCACGATGTCCTCGGTCAGCCGCACGCCGTGCCCGATGCGCTGGGCGCCGCACACCTGCACCGCCTGGTGGATGCTGGGCAGGCCGTACGCCTCGCCGGCGTGAATGGTGAAGGGCACGCTCTCGCGGCGCAGGTGCTCGAAGGCGGCGAGGTGGTCGGCGGGCGGGAAGCCGTCCTCGGCGCCGGCGATGTCGAAGCCGACGACCCCGGCGTCCCGGTAGGCCACGGCCAGGTCGGCGGCCTCGGTGACGCGGTCGAACATCCGCATGCCGCACAGCAGGGTGCCGACGCGCACCGGGGTGCCCGCGGCGGCGGCCTTCGCCATGCCGGCGGCCAGGCCCTCCTGCACCGCCTCCACGACCTCGGCGAGGCTCAGCCCGCCGCGGGTGTTCAGCTCCGGGGCGTAGCGCACCTCGCCGTAGACCACGCCGTCGGCGGCCAGGTCCAGGACGTACTCCTCGGCGGTGCGCAGCAGGCCCTCACGGGTCTGCATCACGGCGAGGGTGTGCTCGAAGGTGGCGATGTAGCGCACCAGGTCACCGGAGTTGGCGGCCTCGACGTACCAGGCGGCCAGCTCGTCCGGGTCCGTGGTGGGCAGCCGGTGCCCGGCCTCGGCGGCCAGCTCCACGAGGGTGGCGGGGCGCAGGCCGCCGTCGAGGTGATCGTGCAGCACGGCCTTGGGGAGGCGGCGGAGCGTGTCGGTGTCGATGCGGGGGGCGGTCATGGCAGGGCGTTCCTCAGCAGGTTGTACCGGGGTCGATCAGGCGGCCGACGGTGCCGACGGGAGTAGTTAGCCGGTGAGGTTATACGTAAAACCGGATCCTTGTCTACGCGCGTTGCCGAGGAGTTGTCTACGCGCGTTCACGAGGGGTCGGGAGGATGCGGAGAGGAAGTGTCGGGGGCGCGCCGGGGGTTGAAGGCGGGGCGCGGGGATTCGTGGCGGGGCGGCGGGGTCACGGCGCTGCGCGTCGAGGTGGGGGTGGCGTCGTCGCCGCAGGCTCAGGGCGCCGCCTCGCCCTGTGCCACCTCCACCCGGTGGTGGAAGTCCGCCAGCCCGGCCGCGGCGGCGGCGCCGGACAGGGCGGTGCAGGCGATGAGCAGCGCGGCGACGGCCCGGCCCGCGCGGGCCCCGCCGGGCGTGTCCAGGAGGGCCCGCACCCGCTGCGGAACCGGCCCCGTGGTCGCCCCGGCCACGAAGTCGGGCCGCGCGGTGGCGGCGGCGTGCCCGGCCAGGGCGGCGCGGGCGATGGCCCGTGCGGTCAGCCGCCGGTCCCCCACCCGCGCGGCCGCGGCCTCGTCGGCGGCCCGCTCGGCGGCGAGCCGGACGGTCGTACGGACCGGCCGCAGCGCGGGGTGGCAGTGCGCGGCGAGTTCGGCGGCGGCGAGGAAATAGTGGTGACCGCCCTCGTTGTGCGCCCGCTCGTGCGCGAACAGCGCCTCCCGCTCGGGCCCGTCCAGGCTGCGCAGCATCGCGGTGGTGACGACGATGCGGTGCGGTCGGCCGGGGAGCGCGTAGGCGTCGGGGCGGGGCGAGTCCACCACGCACAGGTCACCGGCGGCGGGCCGGCGCCCGGCCTCGGTGCGGGCGAGGCGGAAGGCCCGGCTCTGGCGCAGCACCGAGCGCACGAGGGTCCAGCAGCAGACGGCGAGCGCGCCGACCGAGGTGGCCGCGGCGGGGACCACGATCACCGCGGAGGCGGTGTGCAGCGGGTGGATGAACTCGCCGAACGCGGCGAACAGGGGCAGTCGCAGCAACCCGATCAGCACGAAGGCGCCGAGTGCGGCGAGCGAGCAGCCGGCGAGGACCACCGCGCAGCCCGTGACGGCCCACAGCGCGACGGCCGGGGCCAGCCGGGCGAGGGCCCGCCGGGCCAGCGCGGGCAGGGCGCAGGGCAGCAGCAGAGGCAGCAGGAGCAGGGCGGTCATCGGGCGGGGGCTTTCATCAGCCGTCGGCTTCGAGGAGGTCCCGGAGGATGCGCTCGTCGTCCGGGTTGAGCTGGGCGACGAAGCGGGCGAGCACGGTCTCGCGGTCGCTGTCCCGGTCCAGCTCGCTGTGCATCCGGCGGGCGGTGAGGCCGTGGGCGTCCTGGACCTCCTGGACGGGGAAGTACACGAAGCCGCGGCCCTTGCGCTGCCGCTCGACGACGCCCTTGTCGTGCAGCCGGCTGAGGATCGTCGTCACCGTCGTGCGCGCCAGGTCCGCGCTCAGACTCGACTGGACCTGTCCCGGGGTCAGGGGCCCCCCGGCGGCCCAGAGCGCGGCCATGACGCTCGCCTCCAGTCCACCGGCCGGCCGGCGCTCGTCCTTGCCGTCGGTCATGGGAACGTCCTCACCCTCCTCGTCGTCCGCGTGCGGACCGTCTACACGATAGTAGTCATACGACCGCGCGCCCCGGACCCGCCCGTCCTTCGCGGAAGCCGCGGCCCGGCGTGCCGCCCGTCCGGCGGCGCCCCTGGCGGGGGCGCGGGGCGGGGAGCGGCGGTGCGGGCGATGTCGGGGCCGCTGCGGCGGGAGCCGCTTACCCCATACACGACAACTCGCCCCACCGCTACCCATACACCGTGAACAAGCGCAAAATGGGTACTGCGGTGCCCGCGGACACCGCACCCACCAGCGGTCTGGCCTGCGCGTTCGAAGGAGACGAAAGTCATGGCCAACGTGTCGCACAGGGGTGACATATCGACTCACCCGGATGTCCCCGAAATGCGGGAACGCTACGCCCGCATGCTCGGCGGTCGTGATGTGGCGCTCGTGGACGGGCCGGTGTTCCTGCTCGGTCTGTACTGCGCGGCATCGCCCTGGATCCTGCACTACTCCGCCGTCCAGCCGGCGCTCATGACCCACAACCTGATCATGGGTATCGCGATCGGGCTGCTGGCACTGGGATTCACCAGGGCCCCCGAGCGGATGTACGGCCTCAGTTGGGCGATGTGCGCGTTGGGCGTCTGGATGATCATCGCTCCGTGGATCGTGGGCAGCGCCCCGGACGCCGGCGTGATCATCAACAACGTCGTCATCGGCGCACTGGCCCTCCTCCTCGGAATCGTCTGCGCCGCGACGTCGGCGAAGGCCACGAAGAGCACGCCCAGGCCCTAGCGGGGAAGGAAGCACGACGAGAACGCGCGAGGAAGGAGCGGATCGTCGAGAACGAGAAAGGGAAGCAGAACACGGAAGGAAGAAGGACGGAGGGCCGGTGCGCCCAGCGGACCGGCCCTCCCCCGCGGTCCCGCGCCTCCTGTCCGGGAACCTGACCCCGTTCAGCGCCGCACGGTGAAGCTCAGCCACAGATCCGCCGGCAGCGACGGCCGCCCCGGCACCGCCCGCTCCGCGCAGCCCCACTCGCCCGGCGCGACCTCCTCCGCGACCCGCCGCCAGAAGGCCGCCCCAGCCGCGTTGTCCCGCTGGAAAGCGACCTCCCAGGGCCCGGGATGCCGCCGCAGCACCTCCCGTACGGCCCTCAGCCCCACCCCCGCGCGCCGGGCGCCCCGCACCACGAAGAAGCTGTTCAGCACGCGCACCGGCCCGTCGAGCCCCCGTACGAAGGCGAATCCGGCGAGGCGATCACCGCGGGTCAGCAGGTAGGGCGCCCAGCCGTCGCCGGTGAACGCGGCCTCCACCCGCTCGCTGCGGAACGTGCCGTCGCCCGCGGGCAGGCCGCCCTGGAACTCGGACATGTCATGGCGGAACATCAGCCACAGCCGCTCGACGGCGGGCCGGTCGTCGCTGGTCGCGGAGCGGACACGGACGTCCGCGGTCAGGGTCTCGTTCATGGTGCCGGTCGCATTGCCCGTCACCTTGTCGGTCACTTTGTCGCTCACGTCGTCGGTCATGAACGAAAGCCTCCCCGGCGGACTCTCGTCCGGGCCGGGGAGGCTTCTCACGCTGATCGGAGCATAGACCCCTGAGGCTCACACGGTCTCGGCGTCCCGCCCCGCCGGGCATTCCTCGCCGCTCTCCTTAGCCCCGAACGGCCAGACCCTCTCCCGCCGCGCCCAGAGCAGGAAGGCGGCGCAGCCGAGGGCCAGCCAGGCCAGGGACCATTCGATCGGGTGGCGGCGCGGGGAGTTGTGGTCGGCGCAGGCGTAGATCACGCACCAGCCGGTGAAGGCCACGAGGGACGGCAGCGGGTAGAGCCACATGCGGTACGGGCGGGGCAGCTCCGGGCGCCGGGCGCGCAGCACCGTCAGGGCCACGATCTGGGCCAGCGCCTGCACCAGCACCATCACGGTGGTCAGGAGCTGGATCAGGGTCGCGAGATCGGTGTGCCGGCCGATCAGGAAGCCGGCCGCGGTGATCACGGCCATGGTCGCCAGGCCCAGCGTCGGGAAGCGGTGCCGGGGGTGCAGTCTGGCGTACGGCCGGAAGAAGACCCGGTCGCGCGCCGCGTCGTACGGCACCCGCGAGCCGCCCAGCAGGCCGGTGAACACGGAGGCGAAGGCGGTGATCAGGATGAGCACGGTGACCGTGTCGGCGGCGCCCCTGCCCCAGGTCCGCTCCAGGACCGCGGAGGCCACCGAGGTGGACGCGATGTCGTCCGGGTCGCTCATGCGGTGCCAGTCGACCACGCCGAGCGTGCCGATCTGGAGCAGCAGGTAGATCGCCATGATGCCGAGGATCGAGTAGACGATGGAGCGCGGCAGGACGCGGCCGGGGTCCTTGATCTCGGCGCCCATGTAGGCGGTGGTGTTGTAGCCGAGGTAGTCGTAGACGCCGATGGTCAGGCCCGCGGCGAAACCGGCCCAGAAGTGGCCGCCGGTCAGGTCGAAGGCGCCCGCCGGGTAGCTGAAGGCCAGGTGCGGGCTGAAGTCCGTCGCGGCGGCGGCGATCACCAGGACCACCGAGGCGATCATCACCGTCCACATCACGGCCGCGATCCGCGCGATGTGCTCGATGCCGCGCCACAGCAGGAGCACCACCAGGGCGATGACGCCGAGGCCGGTCAGGTCGCCGGCCGGGCCGCCGAGGCCGGGGGCGAGATAGCCGAGGTACTGGACGAAGCCGACCACGCCCGTGGACATGATCAGCGGGACGAACAGCATCGCCGTCCACACGAACAGGAACGGCAGCAGCCTGCCGGTGCGGTGGCGGAAGGCCTCGCGCAGATAGACGTAACTGCCGCCGGAGCCGGGCAGCGCGGCGCCCAGCTCGGCCCAGACCAGTCCGTCGCACAGGGCCAGCACCGCGCCCGCGACGAACCCGACGACCGCCTGGGGCCCGCCGAAGGCGGCGACCATCAGCGGGATGGTGACGAACGGTCCGATGCCGCACATCTGGCTCATGTTGATGGCCGTGGCCTGGAACAGCCCGACCCGGCGGACGAAGCCGCCCGGAGGCGGCGGGCTACCGGACATGGGGACTCCTGGAAGCGTCGGGGAGGGGACCCTACGGGTATCCGCGCGCCCGGCGGAAGGCGGTTGACGGATATTCAGCGGACGCTGTGGCCACGGTCGTTGACAGCCCTGGGACGGCGACCTAGCTTAAGCCCGGTTAGTAAAGTTTCCTAACTTTACGAGCCTGGAGACCGTCTGTGTTCCCACGCCCCGCCCCCGGCCATCGGCTCGCCACGGCCACCGGACTCCTCGCCCTGCTGGGCTACCTCGGCACCGGCGCCTGGGCCGGACCGCACACCCCCGAACCGCCGCTGCGGCCGGTCGCGGACCTGAAGGCGCCCACCGTGATCACCCGAGTGTCCTCCGCCGCCGGAAGCGCCACCCCGCTCGCCGGGTTCGCCGTCCAGTCCACGGCGAAGGTGGACGACTCCCCGGCGGCCGTCTCCTCCCCCGGCTACGCGGCGCGCGGCTGGTACCCGGCGGGGCCGCGCTCCACGGTGCTGGCCGCGCTGCTCGCCGCCGGGGTGTACGACGACCCGTTCCGCTCCACCAACCTGGCGAAGATCCCGAAGGCCGACTTCGAGGTGCCCTGGTGGTACCGCTCGGACTTCACCGTCGCCGACACCGCGCGGCGCACCCTGCTCGACTTCAGCGGGGTCGTCTCCGCGGCGGACGTCTACGTCAACGGCCGCCGGGTGGCCGCCGCTCGGGAGGTGACCGGCGCCTACACCCACCATGAGCTCGACGTCACCGCCCTGGTGCGGCCCGGCGTCAACACGGTCGCCTTCCGTGTCCGGCCCAACGACCCGGCCAAAGACCTGACCATCGGCTGGCTGGACTGGCTCCAGCCGCCGCCCGACCGGAACATGGGCATCGTCCGGGACGTCCTGCTACGCCGGAGCGGCCCGGTCGCACTGCGCGACGCGCACGTCGTCACGAAGCTGGCCGTGCCGTCCCTCGCCACCGCCGACCTCACGGTCCGGGCGGGGGTCCGCAACGACTCCGGCGCGCCGGTCACCGCGGAGATCACCGGCGCCGTCGGCCCGGCGCGCTTTCGCCGGACGGTCCGGCTCGCCGCGCACGAGACGCGGGCCGTCTCCTTCTCCCCCGCCGGCGTACCCGCACTGCGCCTGACCGCGCCGAGGGTGTGGTGGCCGGCCGGGATGGGCGGGCAGCCGCTGTACGGCCTCGATCTGACCGCGCGCGTGTCGGGCACCACCTCGGACACCGCGCACGAGTCCTTCGGCATCCGGGACGTGCAGGCGCCGCTGAACGCGGCCGGGGCCCGCCAGTACCGGATCAACGGCCGCCCGCTGCTGATCAAGGGCGGCGGCTGGTCGCCCGACGAGTTCCTGCGCTGGGACCGCGCCTACGCGGAGGACCGGCTGCGGTACGCCGTCGATCTCGGCCTGAACACCCTGCGCCTGGAAGGCCACTTGGAGCCGGACGAGTTCTTCGGCCTCGCCGACCGCTACGGTGTGCTCACGCTGCCGGGCTGGGAATGCTGCACCAAGTGGGAGGGTCAGGTCAACGGCACGGAGAACGGGGAGAAGTGGACCCCGGCCGACTACCCGGTGGCGAAGGCGTCCATGGCCGCCGAGGCCGCCCGGCTGCGGGACCACCCGAGCGTGATCTCCTTCCTGATCGGCAGCGACTTCGCGCCCGACGCGACGATCGAGAAGAACTACCTGGACGCGCTGCGGGCCGCCGACTGGAACCTCCCGGTGGTCTCCGCCGCCTCCGACAAGTCCTCACCCCGGCTGGGCCGTTCGGGCATGAAGATGACCGGCCCCTACGACTGGGTACCGCCCGACTACTGGTACGCCAAGCGCGAGGGCGGGGCCACCGGCTTCAACTCCGAGACCAGCGCGGGCCCGAGCATCCCCACCCTGGACACCCTGCGCCGGATGCTCACCCCGGCCGAACTGGACAGCCTCTGGCAGGACCCCGACGCCAAGCAGTACCACCGCTCGCCGTCCGCCACCTTCGGCACCCTCTCGCTCTACGACGCCGCGCTCGCCGGCCGGTACGGCACCCCCACCGGCCTCGCCGACTACGTCCGCAAGGCGCAGCTGGCCCAGTACGAGAACGTACGGGCCCAGTTCGAGGCGTACCGCCGCAACGCGACGGACGCCGACGGACCCGCCACCGGGGTGATCCACTGGATGTTCAACAGCGGCTGGACCTCTCTGCACTGGCAGTTGACGGACCGTTTCCTCGACCAGGGCGGCGCGTACTTCGGCGTGAAGAAGGCCAACGAACCGCTGCACATCCAGTACGGCTACGACGACCGCTCGGTGGCCGTGGTCAACAACCGGCACACGGCGCGGCGGGGGCTCACCGCGCGCGCCACACTCTTCGACCCGGACGGCACCCTGCGGTACGACGGCACCGCGACCGGTCTCTCGGTGGGCGGGGACGGCGCGCACACGACCGCTCTGACCCTGCCGGAAACGGTCCCCGGACTCTCCCGCACGTACCTGCTGCGGCTGGTGCTCACCGACGCGGACGGCCGGGAGGTGAGCCGGAACGTGTACTGGCTCTCCGGTGCACAGGACACGCTCGACTGGCAGGGCACCACCTGGTGGTACACGCCGACGACCGGCTACGCCGACCTCACCGGGCTGGCCTCGATGGCACGGGTCCGGGTGGCGGCGACGGCCACCACCCGGTCCGGCGGGGGCACCTCGACCACGACCGTGACCCTGCGCAACACCACGGACGGGCGGACGCCCTCGCTGCTGACGGACGTGCATCTGGTCGACGGGCGCGGGGCGCCGGTGCTGCCGGTGCGCTGGTCGGACAACGAGGTCGGGCTGTGGCCGGGCGAGTCGGTGACGCTGACCGCCGTCTACCGGACGGCCGATCTGCACGGCGCGGCGCCTCGGGTGCGCGTCTCCGGGTGGAACACCCCGGAGCGGACCGTGCCGGCGGCATGACGAGGGGGGTGGGCCCCGCCGGACCCACCCCCCTCGCGTGCGCGGGCGCTCAGCTCACATTGAGCGCGGTGTCGTCCACGACGAACGAGGTCTGGTACTTGGCGCCCTCGGTGCCGGTGAACTGGAGGGTGACGTTCTGCCCCGCGTAGCCGCTGAGGTCGAAGCTGCGCTGGGTGTAGCCGGAGGCGGCGTTCAGGTTCGAATACGTCGCCAGGGTGCCCAGCACCGTGCCGGAGCTGTTGAGCACCTGCACCTTGAGGGTGTCGTAGGCGGTGCTGGTCGAGGTCTCGGCCGTGTCGACGTGCAGGTAGAAGCTCAGCTTGGCGGAGGTGCAGCCCGCCGGGATGGCCACGTGCTGGGAGAGCGTGTCGGTGGTGGCGGTGCCGTAGCCGTCGAGCCAGGCGTAGTACGAGCCCGAGTGGGGCGACTCGCCCGTGGCGTTGGTGATGACCTTGCTGGAGGCGCTCCAGGCCGTGTTGCCCGACTCGAAGCCGTTGTTGCCGAGCAGCTGGCCCGCGGTGCAGGTGCCGGTGCCGCCGCCACCGCCCGTGCCACCGCCGCCGCCACCGCCGCTGGTGCCGCCGTCACCGGCGAGCCACGCGGTGGCGTTCAGGGCGAGCGCCGCGTTGGTGGCGCCGCTGTCGTTCCAGCCGTCGTAGAGGGTGTTGCCGGGGCTGCCGGTGCCGTCGTCGATCGGGGAGCTGTCACCCCAGAAGGCGACGCGGCCGGCGCCGAAGGTGCTGGTCAGGAAGAAGGCACCGGTGTTGCCCGAGTAACCGCTGCGGTAGACCAGGCCCTTGACCGAGGAGTTGTCGGCGGGCTTGAGGGTGGCGGTCGTACCGTCGGCGAAAAGGCTCTTGGTGACCTTGCCGAAGGAGCCGTTCAGCACCGGGTCGGTGCTGTCGTTGATCGCGGCCGGGTAGCCGGAGCTGATGTCGAGCGAGTCGATGGAGAAGCCGAACGGGTCGGTGTTGTCGACGCCGTTGTTCGTCATCAGGTCGTTGAGGATCTCGACCGCGTCGCTGCCGTCGTTGTTGCGGTCGGCGCCGGTGTGGTCGGAGATCATGAACAGACCGCCGCCGTTCTTCACGAAGTTCATGATCGCCGTCTTCTCGGCGGACGTGAACAGCGTGTTGGGCTCCGGCAGGACCAGCGTGTCGAAGTTCGACAGGTCCTGCGCGGACGAACCGCCGTACGTCAGGCTCTGGCCCGAGGGCAGCGTCTTCAGGCTGTAGTCGCCGGTCTTCTGGAGTGCCACGCCCCACGAGGAGAGCGCGCCGGTCCAGTCGGTCTCGGACTGCGGGTTGGCGTTCTGGCCGAGCGGGTCGGGCTGGCTGGTGGAGATCACCCAGTCGGCGTTGCCGGCCGTCTCGGCGTGGGCGTTGTCGAACAGTACCCGGTGCGTGGTCGCCGCACGGGCGGGGGCGCTCGCACCGACCTGGACGGCGGCTCCGGTCAGGAGCAGGCCGAATCCGGCGAGTGCGGTGGTGACTCTGCGTCGGGATCTCCTGGATCCGAGCATCCGGCGAACCTCCGTTGTGGGGTGTGGGGAGAGGGAGTTGCGGCGCCAAGTCTGCGCGCGTAGAACCCGCTTGAGGGTTCTACACGCGTCGATGGCTTGAAAGGTACATGGCATGAAGTGCCGGTGAACAGAAAGTCCCGGCAATAAAGCGGCCCGGACTGTCCGCGCGCGCAGCGGGCACCTTCACCAAGGAGGGGTCTCACGCCGCGTGGAGGGGTGGAGATGGAGATTTCGGGCATCGTCAGCGCGATCGTCATCGGCCTGATCATCGGGGTGCTGGGCCGGCTGGTCGTGCCGGGGCGGCAGCATATCGGGGTGCTGTGGACCATCGTCGTCGGCATCGTGGCCGCGCTGGTCGGCTCCGCGATCGCCGCGGGGATCGGGGTCGCGGACACCAAGGGCCCGGACTGGATCGAGTGGCTCATCCAGATCGCCCTGGCGGCGGTGGGGATCAGCGCACTCGATCGGGCGAGGTCACGTCGTTGACGTACCGTCAACTTCCTTTGATCTCGTAGAGGTACGGGGTCGTGGTGCTCAGCGGGAGGAAGCCGAGGCGCTCCAGGATGGGGCGGCTCATCGGCGAGGCGTCGACCTGGAGGTAGCGGCAGCCGCGGGCGGCGGCGATCCGGGCCCGGTGGGCGACGAGGGCGCGGTACAGGCCCCGGCCCCGCCACGCCTCGGCGGTGCCGCCGCCCCACAGACCGGCGAACGGGGTGCCGGGCACCAGTTCCATCCGGGCGGCGCTGACGGCCTCCGTCCCGGCCATGGCGACGACGGCGACCAGCGCGCCGGGAGCGGCGGCCAGTTGGTCGAGCAGTCGCCGGCGCATCCAGGCGCCGTCGGTGCCGAACGCCTTCTCGTGCACCTCGGCGAAGAGGTCGACGCCCGTCGCGTCCACGACCTCCAGCAGCCGTACGCCGTCGGGGAGTCGGACGGCCAGGTCGAGCCGGTCGATCTCGCCGATCATCAGCGTCTCGGGCGGCTCGGCCCGGAACCCGGCCGCGGTGAGCCGGGCGCCGAGGTCGGCGGGCGAGTCGTGGCTGTAGAGCTTCCACTCGAAGCCGTGGCCGCGGGCGATGAAGGCGGCGATCTGCTCCCGGATCACCGCGTCCGCGTCCGTGCCCGCCGCGTCGAGGCCGGTCCAGAGCACGCCGTTCCAGCCGTGTGCGTCCGCGTGTTGCCGCACCACCTGCCCGACGCGTTCGACACGGGCGCCCGGCCCGTCGGGGACGGCGTGTTCGCGCAGGAGACGGTCGTACAGTGCGAGGATCTCGTTCTTGTCCATCGCGGCCCAGCCGATCACGCCGGAGGGGGCACGGCAACGCAAATAGCGGTCAGCCCAGTTCGAGGGTGGTCACGCCGAAGACGCGGTCCTGGGCGTGGGGCCGGACCGGACCGGTGTACATGCGGGCCGTCTCGAAGGAGGGGGCCAGTCCGGCGGCCTCGGCGAGGGCGGTGCCGGCGGCGTTGGGTTCGGGCACGTCGATGGCGAGTTCGCGTCCGGCGGCTTCCGTGGCCAGGGCGGCGAACAGGGCGCGGGCGTCGTCGGCGGTGTCCGCGAACAGCGGTCCGACGCGCAGGCTGTCGCGGCCGGGGCGGATCACGCCGTACCCGGTGAGGCGTCCTTCGTGGTGGCGTACGACGGTGTGGTGGCCCGGCGTGGAGAGCCACGCGGCGAGGAAGCGGGGGCGGTCCGCGGGGTGGCAGACGCTGTCGTAGGCGGTGATCGCGGCGAGGTCGGCGGGCCTGACGGGACGGACTCCCTCGGGGGCGCCGGTGGCGGGCGCGGTGCCGGTGAACCGGACGGTGCGGTAGGCGAGTTCGAAGCCGGACTGGCGGTAGTTGTCCTGCTGGGCGACGACTCCGTCGAGGCCGATGGTGCGGGTACCGGCGTGGGCCAGGGCGGTCTTCCAGGTGGTCAGGCCGTGGCCGTGGCCGCGCAGGTCGGGGCGGACGAGGTAGCAGCCGAGGAAGGCGAAATCGGCGCCGTAGTTGACGACCGAGACGGCCGAGACCGGCTCCCCGTCGATCCGGCCGAGGAAGAAGCCCTCGGGGTCCTGGGCGAAGAACGCGGGCCCGTCGGCGAGTCCGGGGTTCCAGCCCTCCGCCGCCGCCCACCCGCTGATCACCGGCCAGTCGGCGAGATCGGCGCGGGTGACGACGAGGTCGTGGGGGGCGGGAGAAGTCATCGGTGCGCTCCATCACGTCGGGGGCCGGCCGCCGTACCGGACGGCCCTTGTCCGCAGCATCCTCGCGGATCAACGGCCTTCGCACCATGGAAAGATCGGCCGACCGGCACCGGCGGCGGGGTGGTGTCACCGCTGTAGGGAGGGTCGCCGCGAGGCTCCACCGGGCCGGCGTCCGGTCGGGTGCTGGACGGTGGGGGCCCGGTGGCCGGTGGAGGCCTGGGACAGGGTGGGTCAGCGGGTACGGCTCGGGCGGAAGCGGCGGTACAGGATGGTGCCCGTGAGCAGCAGCGCAGCGCTGCCGGCCGCCGCGGGGGCGGTCAGGTCCGTACCGGTGTGGGCCAGTGAGGCGGCCACCGGTTCCGGCGCGGGCCGCGGAGTGTGCGGCGCGGCCGGGTGGGTCTTGGCGGGGGCCGGCGGCTGCGGAGTGGGCGCCACCGGGTGGCTCGGGGTCTCGCCGCCGCCGTTGACGGAGGTGTTGCCCATGGCCGGGTTGAGCAGGCCCACCACATTGACGCTGTTGCCGCTGATGTTCACCGGCAGGTCGACGGGGAGCTGGATCCCGTTGCCGGAGATCACTCCCGCGGAGTGGTGGGCGGCGCCGTGGGCCGCGGCCCCGCCGGAGGTGGCCGAGCCGGCCTTGCCGCCACCGGTCTCGTTCGCGCACGTGTTGCCCATGGCCGGGTTGAGCAGCCCCACCACGTCGACCGTGTTGCCGCACACGTTCACCGGGACGTCCACCGGCAGCTGGATGCCGTTGCCGGAGATCAGTCCGGGCGAGCCGGCCGCGACGCCGTCGGCACTCGCGCCGTCGGCCGCGAACGCGGCGGACACCGGCCACGCCAGGGCCATCGCACCGGAGGCGGCGACGGCGGCGATCACACCGTTTCGGGTAGCCCGTCTCATTGGTTCCTGCCTTCCAGACAAGTTCGCGGGCAGTCACCCGCATCCGGTAAAACGCGGGTGAACCAGCCGAGTTATGGCTTATCGGGCTTTCACCCCATCGAGTGGCATGGTCGATAAACCGCTTGTCATGCCGATCAATGATCATCAATCGGGCGCGGATCATACGGCACCCGGCGGCGTCCCGCCCGCCCGGAGGCGGGCCGAACGGGGCCCACTTATGGTGAGCAACAGGGCGCCGTCCCGGTCCGCTGCGGGCGCCTCGGGAGGCGATCGATGCTGGCCAAGCTGTGCACGCGGTCCGCGGTGCGGCGCTGTGCGGGTACCGGAGTCCTCGCCCTGGCGCTGCTCGCCCCAGCGCTGCCCGCGCCCGCGGCCTCTCTTCCCGCCGCGGCGGGAAGCCCCGAGCTGTCCCGGTTCTACCGGCAGAGGGTGACCTGGGGCGCCTGCGCGGGTCCGGGCATGCCGCGGAAGATGCAGTGCGGGAAGGTGACGGTCCCGCTCGACTACGCCCGGCCCGGCAGCGGGACGCTCGACCTCGCGCTGGCCCGCTACCGTGCCACCGGCGGCTCCCATCACTCGGTGCTGCTGAACTTCGGCGGCCCCGGCGGCGCGGGCGTGACCCAACTGGCTTACGACGGAACCCAGTTCCTGGGGCTGACCAGCGGCTATGACGTGGTCACCTTCGACCCGCGCGGGGTGGGCCGCTCCTCCCCCGTCAGCTGCGGCGACGACGGCGGCCAGGCCGCGGCCGTCACCGGCGCGGACGCCGACCTCGGCCATCCGCTGGCACTGCTGCGGCAGTTGCGGCTGAGCGCCGACGCGTGCGCGCGCAACTCCGGCGACGTACTGGCGCACATAGGGACCGTGGACGCCGCCCGTGATCTGGACGTGATCCGCCAGGCTCTGGGCGAGCGGAAGCTCAACTACCTCGGGTTCTCCTACGGGACGCGGCTCGGCGCGGTCTACGCGGCCCAGTTCCCGCACCACGTGGGGCGGATGGCGCTGGACGGCGTGGACACGCTGACCGAGTCGCTCGCCGAGCAGGGCATCGACGGCGCGCGCGGGCAGCAGACCGCGCTGGAGGACTTCCTGGACTGGTGTACGAGGGACGCCGGCTGCCCCTTCGGACGGGACCGGAGCGCGGCGAGCGGCGCGGTGGTCTCGCTGGTGCGCTCGCTGGACCGGCGGCCGGTCACGACGGACGGCGGGGACCCGTTCTCCGGGCAGGACCTGGTGGCCGCCCTCGCGCAGGCCCTCTACAGCCGAAGCCTGTGGCCCTCGCTGGAGCAGGCGCTGGGCTCCCTGACGCGGGACCGCGATCCCCGAGGCGTCATGGGCTTCGCCGGCGGGGGTGCCGGGCCGGTCCCCCTCGGCCGCCCGGCGACCGGGCACGACGGGCTGGTCGACCCGCAGGACGTGCCGGCCGACAACCTCCAGGCCGCCCTGCTGGCGATCGACTGCGCGGACGACCCCGACCGGCCCTCCGCGGCCCGGCTCGCCGCGGACCTGAAGCGGCTGCGGGCCGCGTACGACGAGGCCTCCCCCGTCTTCGGCCGCTACCGGCTCACCCAGGTGCTGATGTGCTACGGCCGCCCCAGGGGCACCGATTTCATCCGCGCCCGTGTGAAGGACGTCGACACCCCGCGGATGCTGCTGGTGGGCACCCGCGGGGACCCCGCGACGCCCTATCCGTGGGCGGTCCGGACCGCGCAGCGGCTCGGTCCGGCCGCGGTCGTCCTGGACAACAAGGGCGACGGGCACACCGGCTACGGCTCCTCCGTGTGCGTGCACCGCACGGTGGACGACTTCCTGCTCCACGGCTCCCTGCCCGCCTACGGCAGCTCCTGCCCGGCGGACGGGAGGGAGTGGAGCGTCTTCCCGAACCGCATCGACCGATGAAGGCACCGGCCGCCGACCGGCGTCCGTGACCGCGACCGGAGGGACACCATCATGCGCATGCGCGCCGCCACCGCCGTACCCGCCGCCGCTGCCGCCGTGGCGGCCCTGCTGCTGACCGCGCCGCCGGGAGAGGCCGCCACCAAGGCGCCGCCGCGGGTGGCACCCTGCGTCCAGGGCGAGCTGACGCTGCGGGCGGCCACCGTGCCGCACCGGCCCACGGTGGTGCGGGTCAGCGTCACCAACCACAGCGGGCGCACCTGCGCCATCGACCGGGTGCCGCTGGTGACCTTCGGCGGTCTGGACGGGGCCGCGCTGCCGGTGGCGGGGAACGGCGCGGGCCGGCTGCGGCTCGCGCCGGGCGCGACCGTCCACGCCGATGTCCGCACCATCGTGCGCCCGGCGGATCCGCAGGCCCGCCGGGCGGCGTCGGTCACCGTCGGCGACTGGGCGGGCCGCTGGGGCCGCGTCTTCACGCCCGCCCGGCTCGGCACCGGCACACGGGTGTCGGTGTGGGAGCCGGTGACGACGGCCTGGCAGCCTTCGTCACGGGCCGCGGACCGGGACCTGGGACTCGGCGCGGCGACCCGGCCGAACCCGAAGCCGGCCCCGGCGAAGACGACGCCGGCTCCTAGCCCGACCCCGACCAGGACGACGCCGACACCGAGCCCGGTGAGCCCGAGCCCGACGCCGGTGAGCCCGAGCCCGACGCCGGTGAGCCCGAGTCCGAGCCCGACCAGCCCGAGCCCGGCGAGCCCTGCCAGCCCCAGCTGACACCCGGTGACCCACGGCTGACAGCGGCTCGCCGGGCCGCTGTCAGCCGAGGACGAGTTCCGGCGTGTACAGGTCCAGCCACTGCGCGAGGTCCAGGGTGCGTTCCAGGCCGCGCCGGGCCGCCTGGTCGGTCACCGGGTCCTCCCGTTCGGCGGCCTGCCGTACGCGGTCCCGGTCCACCAGGTCGAAGACGCTGTGCGAGGGCCGGGCGAGCAGGTCCTTGGCCTGCTCCTGGAGGGCGAGGGCGTAACGCGGGTCCTGGGTGGACGGGTAGGGGCTCTTGACCCTGTCGTACACGCTCCGCGGCAGGACGTCCTTGGCCGCCTCGCGCAGCAGGCTCTTTTCCCGGCCGTCGAAGGACTTCAGGGCCCAGGGGGCGTTGAACACGTACTCGACCAGGCGGTGGTCGCAGAACGGCACCCGCACCTCCAGGCCGGTGGCCATGCTCATGCGGTCCTTGCGGTCGAGCAGGATGCGCACGAACCGGGTCAGGTGCAGGTGGCAGATCTGGCGCATGCGGAACTCGAAGTCGCTCTCCCCGGCCAGCCGTTCGATGTCCGCGACGGCCGTGCGATAGCCGTCGGCTATGTACCTGTCCAGGTCGAGGTTCTTGACCAGGTCGGTGCGCAGCACGTCGGAGTCGTCGCCGAAGTGCCGGCCGAAGCGCACCAGCCAGGGGAAGGTGTCGGCGCGGCGGGCGTCCTCGTCGAAGAACTGGAGGTAGCCGCCGAAGACCTCGTCGGCGGACTCGCCGGACAGGGCCACCGTGGACTTCTGCCGGATGGCGCGGAAGAGGAGCAGCAGCGAGGCGTCCATGTCGCCGAAGCCGGCCGGCAGGTCGCGGGCCCGGATGACCTGCTCGCGCACGGCGGGGTCGGCGAGGGACTGGGCGTCGAGCACGATGTCCTGGTGCTCGGTGCCGGCGAGCCGGGCGACGTCGTGCACGAAGGGGGTGTCGGGGGTGCCGCGCAGTTCGTCGGCGACGAAGTTCTCCGTCTGGCCGACGAAGTCGACGGAGAAGGAGCGCACCGTCTCGCCCTGCTCGGCGAGCTGCCGGGCGGCGAGCGCGGTCATGGCGGAGGAGTCGAGGCCGCCGGAGAGCAGGGTGCAGCGCGGCACGTCGGCGACGAGCTGACGGCGCACGATGTCGTCCAGGAGGGTGCGCACGGTGGCGATGGTGGTGTCGCGGTCGTCCTCGTGCGGGCGGGTCCGCAGGCGCCAGTAGACGCGGGTGGACAGGCCGGAGCGGTCGACGGTGACGACGGTGCCGGGCTCCACCTCGCGCATGCCGTCCCAGACGGCGTGTCCGGGGGTCTTGATCATCACGAGCAGTTCGCGCAGGCCGTCGAGGGTGACCCGGCGGCGGGCCAGCGGGTTGGCGAGGATCGCCTTGGGCTCGGAGCCGAACAGGACGCCGTCGGGCGTGGGGTAGTAGTAGAACGGCTTGATGCCCATGCGGTCGCGGATCATCACGAGCTTGTCGCGGCGGCCGTCCCAGATGGCGAACGCGTACATCCCGTTGAGGCGTTCGGCGAGCGCGTCGCCCCATTCGACGTAGGCGTGCAGGACCACCTCGGTGTCCGAGTCGGTGGTGAACCGGTGGCCTCGGTCGGTCAGTTCGCGGCGCAGCTCGGTGAAGTTGTAGGTCTCCCCGGAGTAGACCAGCGCGACGGTGCCCTCGGGGGTCTCCAGGGTCATCGGCTGGCGTCCGCCGGGCAGGTCGATGATGGCGAGCCGGCGGTGGCCCAGGGCGGCGGGTCCTTCGGTCCAGGTGCCGCGGTCGTCCGGGCCGCGGCAGGCCATCGTCTCGGTCATCGCATGCAATGTGGTGGCCTCGGCGCTCAGGTCACGATCGAAGGAAACCCATCCGGTGATGCCGCACATGCGCTGTCTCCTGTCTCCGGCCGACCGCCGGTACCGTGTCCAGCTGCGCTTACGCGGGGGCCGCGGTGCCGGCCGGTGAACCAGTTGTATCGAGCACCTATATGACGAGCGTCCGCCAGCGTCCGGGACCGGTCAACGCGGACGTAACACGGATGCAACGCTCCGCCCGATGATTTCGGCCGTGTTTTGCCTGCGCGAGATCCGCGAATCGCGGCGGTGAAGCGCCTCAGGCGCCGGGAATCGGCCACGGGTAAAAAGTTCCCCAAGCGGCGGGTGTCGTCCGGATCCGCGACGGGGAAGCGCCCGGCGCTCCGGCGACCCGGCCACCGGAGCGCCGCGGACGGATCCCGCCGGGCGGACATATGTCCCGAATACCCCGAATGCCGTACGTGTGAATCAGCCCTATGGTTCTGTCATGGAGCACGCACTGAGTCCCGCAACCCTTGCCGAACTGCGGCGTCCGCGGCCCTATCCGGCGGTGTCCGTGCTGACCCCGACGCACCGCCGCGGAGCGGGCAGCGAGCAGGATCCGGTCCGGCTGCGCAATGCGCTGGCCGAGGCCCGCAAGCGCCTGGAGGCCGACCCGGCCGTGACCCGCGAGCGGCGCGCGGACGTCGACGCCCAGCTGGAGAGGGCGCTCGCCGAGGTGGACCTCACCCATGCCGAGGACGGCCTGGTGATCTTCGCCGCGCCGGGCGAGCACCAGGTCTGGTCGCTGGCCCGGAGCGTTCCCGAGCGCGTGGTGCTCGCGGACACCTTCCTCACCCGCAACCTGGTCGCCGCGCAGGCCGCCGAGCGGCCCTTCTGGGTGCTGTCCGTCTCGGCCGACCGGGTCACCCTGTGGAGCGGCGGGGTGGACCGGGTGGTGGAGGACCACGCCGGGGGCTTCCCGTTGATCCGCAGCAAGGAGAACTTCGACGCCGAGCGGCAGATGCGCGTCGGCGACCAGCCGAGCACCTTCCGCGACGAGGGCACCCGCCAGTTCCTGCGCGAGGCGGACACCGCGATGGCCGCGGTCCTGCGCGACCACCCCCGCCCGCTCTACGTCACCGGCGAACAGGCCGCGCTCTCCCTGATGGACGAGGCCGGCAGCATCTCCCGGCGCGCGGTGCACGTGGGGCACGGCGGGCTCGCGAACTCCGGACCCGAGGCGGTGTGGCAGGCGATCAAGCCGGCGCTGGAGGCGGAGGCGTCGAAGGGCACCGGTGCCGTGGTCGAGGAGCTGACCGCCGCGCGCGGGCGCAAGACGTTCGCGGCGGGCCTGGACGAGCTGTGGCAGAGCGCCCGCGAGGGCCGGGTGCGGCTGCTCGCCGTGGAGGAGGGCTTCCAGGCCGTCGTCCGCGACGACGGCGACCACCTGATACCGGCCGACCCCGGCGATCTGGACGCCCGCAACGACATCGTGGACGAGATCGTGGAGCAGTGCCTGGAGACCGGCGCCGACGTCCGCTTCGTGCCCGACGGCACGCTGGACGAGGAGGACGGGATCGCGGGGGTGCTGCGGTTCTGACCCGTCCCCCGCGGACCCCCGTCGCCGGGGCGGGGGTCCGGTCGGTGGAGGGCTGCGGCCGGGTGGCCGTCGCCCTCGCACCGCGCCCGCCCCCGCACGCCCCGGCGGTCAGCCGCTGACGCTGGCGGCGCCCGTCTCCAGGTGCCCGGTGAACCGGCGCGACCAGGTCGCGTCGGAGTCCACGGTGATCGTGAAGTCGTACCAGCCGTTGCTGTACGCGACCGCGTTGAAGAAGTCCTCCGCCGAGGCACCGGCGGCGACGGTGTACGTCCAGGGCCCGTCGCCGCGGTAGTGGTTGGCGGTGATGGTGAACTTCACCGGGGCCGTACCGGAGTTGGTCATCCTGAAGTAGAGGGCGAGCTTTCCGCTGCCCGGTTCCACGGCGTAACGGGTGCTCACCTCCGCCGACTTGCCCGCCTTGGTGGCGTCGCCCTGGAAGCGGCGCAGGAAGCGGTTGGGGCCGACCATCGACAGGTCGTACTTGCCGTCGCCGTAGCCCGAGCCGATGTTGAAGAAGTCGGTGGCGGTGCCGCCCGCGTCCACCGTGTACTGCCAGGGCGTGGTGTCCCGGTAGGCGTTGGGGTGGATGGAGAAGTGGGCCGCGCGGGTGGCGGGGCCGCCCTGGTTGGTCATGACGAACCAGGCCAGCGTCTTGCCGCCCGCGTCGAACTCCAGGCGGTCCAGGTAGCCGCCCGGCTGGTACGGCAGCGCGCGGGCCGGCCGGGTGCCGGGCTCCTGGGCGGGCAGCGCGTTGTCGGTCGGTACCGGGTTGGGCAGCGAGGTGCAGTTGCCGATGCCGATGACACTGGTCGCGGGCAGCGGGACGGGTCCCTTGACCGGGTGGGCGAAGTCGAAGACGCCGGTGAGGTCGCCGCTCACCGTGCGCCGCCAGTCGCTGATGTTGGGACACTTCGCGGGCGTGCCGAGAGCGGCCGTCCAGGTCTCCAGGAAGCGCAGCACCGAGGTGTGCTCGAAGACCTCCGAGGAGACCCAACCGCCGCGCGTCCAGGGTGAGATGACAATCATCGGCACGCGGAAGCCGAAGCCGATCGGCACCCCGTTCAGGAACTCTCCGGCGGTGCCGGAGGGCGGGGACGGCGGGGGTACGTGGTCGAAGTAGCCGTCGTTCTCGTCGTAGTTGAGGAACATGACGGTGGAGTCGAAGACGTCCTCGTCGGCGGCGAGGGCCTGGTAGACGAGGTTGACGAAGTGGGCGCCGTCGCCGGGCGGGGCGTAGGGGTGCTCGGAGAACGCCTGGTTGGCCACCACCCAGGAGACCTGCGGGAGGGTGCCCGCCTGCACATCGGCCTTGATGGCGGCGGCGATGTCGTCCGGGGTGGAGCCGGTCACCTTCGGCACCGACGCCATGCCGCGGTCGTACAGCGGGTCGCCCGCCTTGGCGTTGGTGAAGTTGCTGAAGTACGCGCAGGCGTTGTCGCCGTAGTTGTCGGCGGCGTTCTGGTAGACCTTCCAGCTCACCCCGGCGGCCTGGAGCGCCTCGGCGTAGGTCTGCCAGGTGAGGCCGGACTCGTCGCCGCCGTCGTTGCTGGAGGCGTCGACCTTGCCGCTCCACAGGAAGGTGCGGTTGGGGCCGGTGGCGCTGAGCGTGGAGCAGAAGTAGGCGTCGCAGATGGTGTAGTTGTCGGCGAGCGCGTAGTGGAAGGGGATGTCGGAGCGGTCCAGATAGCCGAGCGAGCGGACGTTGCCGACGCCCAGCACCCAGTTGTCCAGGCGGCCCTTGTTCCAGGCGGAGTGCTGGGAGGACCAGGAGTGCGGCAGGTCGCCGTTGCACTGCGCGAGGGTCTCGCCGTCCTTGCCGGCCGCCGACGGGGTGGCGCTGAGCTTCCACGGGTACTGGCGGGAGAGCAGGTTCGGCTGGTTGAAGACGGAGTAGTTGCCGCCGAGGGTGATGCCGCTGCGGTCGTCGAAGCCGCGCACGCCCTTGAGGCGGCCGAAGTAGTGGTCGAAGCTGCGGTTCTCCTGCATCAGGATCACCACGTGCTTGACGTCCCTGATCGTGCCGGTCGCCGTGGTGGCGGCCGCCGCGGCGGTGCGCGTGGTGGCGCCCAGCGCCACTCCCGCCGCCACGGATGCGCCCAGCCCCACGAAGCCCCTTCGGCTGATCGGTGTCATTCGTCCGTCCTCGGTCACGGGAGTGCCCCTGCGGCACACCGCGGGCCAGGGTGCCCGCGCCGGTCGTCGGGGTCCATACCCGTGCGGTGAGGCGAAGGTGAACAATATTCAAATCCGGCCAGGGCGGCCGGGACAACTGCGGCCAGGGTGGCCGGGACGGCTCCGGCAGACGCCTCACACCCCTCCGAACAACGCGTCCAGCCCCCGCTCCACGACCGCCGCCATGTCCTCCTGGCCGGCCGCCACCACCTCGTAGGTGTGTACCAGGAAGCGGCGCAGGGTCGAGGTGGGGAACTGGAGGAGGGCGAGTCCGTAGGGCGAGTGGAACTCCAGGACGGTCCGGGTGCGGCCGTAGGGCCAGATCTGCACGTCGCCGTGTCCGGCCGGGGTGCGCAGCCCCTGGTCCAGCAGGGAGCGCGCGAAGGTCCAGCTGACGTCCTCGTCCTCCAGCGCCGCCTCGGCCGGGAAGTCCACGAAGACGGCGAGCGGATCGCACGTGGTGTAGCGCAGCGTGGCCGTGACGGGGATCTCCCGGTCCTCGGCGGTGAGGAGCCGGGCGAGGGCGGGCAGTTCGATGGTGGTCTCCATGCCTTTATGGAGTACGGATCGACCCCTCGCATGCCGCCAAATCCGGTCAGAGTTCGACGGGTACCGGCCGGACCCGGACGACGAGGCGCACAGGGCCGTCGAACACGTGGCTGAACGTCCGGTCCAGGGGTCTCGGCGCAGGACCGCCGGGTCCGTCAACTCCCGTAGATTGTCTACGACTTGATGGCTCGACCGGGCACTTGAGGAGCGCTGCGGGACAGCTTCGGGAAGACTCTGGCATATGCCGGAAGCACCACCGTATCGTGTGTTGCCAAATCCCTTACGGGGCGTCCCGCGTTGTGCGACAGTCGTTGCGGTCCCCCCGTTCCGCCCGGCCCTGCCGTCCCCTCGTTCGGAGTGCGAAATGCCGTCCCCCCTCTCCGCGGACCGCCCAGCCGGCCGGCCGACCGGCCCCGACCCGGTCGAGGCGTTGATCACGCAGGCGCGGCGGCTCAAGGGCGAGGTGGACGCGGTACGGCGGGATGTCCGCCACGACGGCACGGACCCCGAGGAACGCTGGCAGCGCGCCCTGTACGACCTGGCGCTGCACCAACTGGACGACTTAGACGCCCACTTGGCCCAGCTGCGCACCGGCCCCGCACCGCTGCCCCCGGCCGGACCCGCGGACCCGGCGGAACCCGCCGGGACCGCGACGTCCGGCGAGACGACGGGGTCCGGGGAGACGACGGAGTCCGGGGCGGCCACCGAAGCCCTCACCGTCCGCCCGGCACCGGCCGGTACCCCCCGAGGCGTACTGCTCAGCCGGGTCGGCAGCGCGGAGTGGAACCTGCTGACGGACGAGGCGGCCTGGTCCGGGGAGCTGTACCGCATCCTCGGCCGCGACCCGGCCCTGCCCGCCCTCACCCTGGACGAGCTGCCCTCGCTGGTCGTGGAGGAGGACCGGCCGAAGCTGACGGCGATGGTCACCGGCTGCCTGATCGACGGCCGGCCGATCGACGGCGAGTTCCGGGTGCGCCGCCCCGACGGTTCCGTGCGGACCGTGCACATGATGGGCGAGCCGGTGCTCGGCGCCGACGGTGCCACCGCCTCGATGTGGGCCGTGCTGCGCGACGTGAGCACGCTGCGCCGGCGCAGGCGGACGGTGCGCGACCGGCAGGACTCGCTCCGCCGGCACCGGCAGCGCGAGCAGACCGAGCACCGGGTCGCCAGCGAGCTCCAGGAGGCCGTGCTGACGCCCTGGCGCGGCTCCCTGCGACCCCCGCACCAAGGCCCGCAGACCCTGGACCTCGCCGCGCACCGGCTGCCCGCCGACGGCACCGCGCCGATCGGCGGGACCTGGTACGACGCCCTGGAACTGGCCGACGGCGAGACCCTGCTGAGCATCGGCGACCTCACCGGGCACGGGGTGGCCGTCGCCTCGGGCATGGCCACCCTGCTCGGTGCGGTGCGCGGCATGGCCATGGCCGGCACCCAGCCCGGCCACCTGCTCGCCCTGCTCAACCAGTTGCTCGACGCCACGGTGGAGCCCGCCCTCGGCAGCGCCGTCTGCTGCCGCTACCGGCCCGCCACCCGCACCCTGGTGTGGGGGCAGGCGGGACACCCCGCCCCACTGCTGTACCGCGACGGGGCGGGGTGCGTGCTCGACGCCCCCGAGGGCGTCCTGCTCGGCGCCACCTCGGGCGCCCGCTACGGGCAGGCCGAGGTGAACCTCGCACCGGGCGACGTGCTCCTGCTGCACACCGAGGGGCTGGTACCCGGACACAGCGCGACGGCGGCCACGGACCGGCTGCTGGATCTCGCCCCACGCTTCGAAGACGCACGGGACGCACGGGACTGCGTGCGGGCGCTCGTGGAGGAGTTCGGCGGGGCCGGACGGGTGGACGACGCGTGTGTGCTCCTCGCCAGGGTGGCGGCGTGAGCCGACGACCGGACGAGTGTGTGAGCCGACGCCTGGACAGGTGCGTGAGGCGACGCCTGGACGGGTGACCGGCGGCGGTCGGGGCGGCCGGCCGGTCGAGAGGGTGCGGCGCGCGGACCGTTACGCCCGTGCGCTGTTCGCGCCCTTGCTCCGCGGCTTGGGCAGGGCGAGCCTGATCTCCTCCCGCAGCGCGTGGATCTTCGGGTATCCGGCGTACTGGGCGGTGAGCCGGTACATCTGGCGCAGCCGGTCCCAGGTACGCCGCGAGGAGTTCGCGCCCATCGACATCAAGGCGAGCCGCGCGTAGCGGTCGGCCTGCTCGGGGTCGTCGGCGATGAAGCAGGCCGAGGCCATGGAGAGATGGTCGAAGATCTTCGAGCGCTCCCGCCCGTCGACGCGCAGCGCCAGGGCCTTGTCCGCGAAGTACTGGGCATGCACGGCCGCGTCCGGGTCGGACTCGGCCAGCGTGCGGTAGGCCAGGGCCTGCATGCCGTACAGGTCCTCGGCCTTGAAGGTCTGCATCCAGTCGAGGGGTTCGCCGTCGCCCTTGTCGGCGACGAACAGGTCCTCCGCCTGCCCGAGGGTGCGGCGCATCGCCTGGCCCTTGCCCATCGCCGCCTGAGCCCAGGCCTCGATGGTGTGGAACATCGCCTTCGTGCGCGGCTGGAGGCCCTCGCCCGCGCCGGACTGGGCGAGCTTCATCAGGTCCAGCGCGTCGTCGGGCCGGCCCAGGTGGACCATCTGGCGGGCCGCGCGGGACAGCGCCTCCCCGGCGCGCGGCCGGTCGCCGCCCTCCCGCGCGGCGTGCGCCGCGATGACGAAGTACTTCTGCGCGGTGGGCTCCAGGCCGACGTCGTGGGACATCCAGCCCGCGAGGACGGCCAGATTGGCGGCGACGCCCCACAGGCGCCGCTGGAGGTGGGGTGGGTGGCGGTAGGCGAGCATGCCGCCCACCTCGTTGAGCTGGCCCACCACCGCCTTGCGCTGGAGGCCGCCGCCGCGGGCCGCGTCCCAGGCCCGGAAGACCTCGACGGAGCGCTCCAGCTCCGCGACCTCCTCCGAGCCGATGGGGGCGGCCTCGTAGCGGTCGAAACCGGCGGGGTCGGGGTGCAGGGGGTCGTCCAGGGCGGGGCTGTCCGCCTTCAGGACCGGGTCGGTGTGCAGCCAGTCGTGCATGGCGCTGCTGAGTGTGGATCCCGCGGCGAGCGCGGCACCCGCGCCCACCAAGCCGCGTCGGTTGAGCATGAGGTCCATTCCCGTGAATTCGGTGAGGACCGCGGCGGTCCGCTCGGGCGCCCACGGCACTCCGTCGGGATGTTCCTCGATCCCGTCGGCCTGCCGTTTCCCTGCCCGCCCGTGGCGCACCAGACCGAGGTCCTCGATGGTCACGACACGGCCGAGACGCTCGGTGAACAGGGCCGCCAGCACCCGCGGCACGGGATCGCGCGGGATCTCTCCCATGTCGATCCACCGCCGGACCCGTGAGGTGTCGGTCGCCAGCTGGGGGTGGCCCATGGCCGCCGCCTGCCGGTTGACCAGTCTCGCGAGTTCGCCCTTCGACCAGCCGGCCAGGCCGAACAGATCGGAAAGGCGGGTGTTGGGTCGTCCGCTCACGTCAAGCCCCCAGGTTCTCGGCTGAGTTGACAGTAGCCCGGTGGGAGTTGCCGAGCGACTATTCGCCAGGGTTCGCCAGGGTGCGCCAGATGGTGTGCCAGGGGCCAACGGGTGTCAGGTAGGAAAGCGCCACCCCGACCCGGTCTCGCCGGGGACATTCCCCAGGGTGTACCGGGGACCGGGCCGGGTTGACGCGAGGACTTCACAGGCAGGCACCGCAGGCAACGAAGGGATCGGATCTCCCATGTACGCGGCAACGTCCTCCGTGTCCGCCCCGCTTCGGCCGTTGCGCCCCCGCCCGGCGGGCGGCGGACCGTATCTCGACCCGGCGGCACGTCCGGGCGGCTCCGTGCTGGGCGCGCCCCGTCCCCGGCGGGTTCCGGGGCAACCCGGCGTCCCGCCGCTCAGCGGGAGACTCGACCTGTCCGGCCCCCAGGGCGCCCCGCTGCGCGCCGCGATCGCCGCGGTGCAGCGGATCTGCCCGGAGTTCGCACCGGTGCAGGTGCTGCGGCGCAGCGCGCGCTCCGTGCTGTTCGTGGGCACCACCGGGCGCAGTACGGCCGTCGCCAAGTGCCTGCTGGACAAGGCGCCGGCGTGGGCGGAGCGGAGCCGCCACGAAATAGCCGTATACCGCTCGTTCGTCCGGCACCGCCCCCCGGTTCGGGCACCCCGGCTGATCGCGGCGGATCCGGACAACTGCACCCTGGTGATCGAGCGGATGCCCGGCCGGGTGGCGGCACTTCAGCGGCATCCGATGGAGGCGCCGCCCCGCGCCGACATCCGCGCGGCGCTGGGCGCGGTCTGCCGGGTGAACTCCTGGCGGCCCCCGGCCGGTCTGTTCGACATGCCCCTGGACTATGTCGAACAGATGTCCCGCTACCACGAGTTGGGGCTGCTCACCGACCGGGACCTCGGCGACCTCCAGAAGCTGCTGCACGGCATCGCGCAGGAGGTGGGCCGGGGCGCCATGCTCCAGTTCTGCCACGGCGACGCCCTGCTGTCGAACATGCTGCTGTCCCCGGCGGGTCCGGTGCTGGTGGACTGGGAGCACGCGGGCTGGTACCTGCCGGGCCACGACCTGGCCACGCTGTGGCTGGTGCTCGGTCAGGCCCCGGCGGCTCGGCGGCAGATCAGCCAGATCGCCCAGTCGGCGGGCCCGGCTTCCCGCGACGCCTTCCTGGTGAACCTGATGCTGCTGCTGACCCGTGAGATCCGGCGGTACGAGACGGCCGTGCAGCGCTCGATGCAGGACCCGGCCCCGGTGGCGCCCGGTCCGTCCCGGCCGGGCGCGGCACCGTCCGGCGAGGAGCAGCGGCTGCTGCTGCGGCGGCTGCACGACGACTGCCAGATGGCCCGCAAGGCGGTGCGCGCGGCGGTCGGCACGCGCTGAGAAGAACACAGGGCACCTCGTGGAGGCCCGCGGTGCGCCGGAATGACGGCGCGCCGCGGGCCTTCGCTCTGCGGGAGCGGCTGTGCGGGGGAATCGTTTCGGCCGTACGGCGGCAAGCGTCCGGCGCCGGTACGGCCGTCTCCGTGCGACCCCGTACGGCGGCGACCAGCGACGCGACCCATTGGTCTACGCCACTGACGCGCCGCAGGCCCGCCCGCCGCCGTCGCGAAACTCGCCGAAACCCGCCGTGACGTGGGAAATCTCCTTTGCGATTGCATCATTGACGGATCGTCGGCCAGCCGATACCACTGACCCAGTTCGGCGCCGCACGCCCCGCCACGCCCGTCCGTCACAGGAGGCCGCATTGCGAGGTTCCGCCCCTGATTCCCCGTCCACGCCCGGCCACAGACATCTGAGGCGGGCCGCCGTGCCGCTCGCCGCGGCGGCTCTGCTGCTGCCGCTGCTCGGCGCGGCCCCCGCCCAGAGCGCCCCGGACTCCTCCCCCGACCGGCTCCAGTCCGCGTTCGCCTCCGCGTCCGCCGTCTACCACGTGCCGCAGAGCGTGCTGCTGGCCGTCTCCTACCTCCAGTCCCGCTGGGACTACCACGGGGGCGCGCCCAGCGTCTCCGGCGGCTACGGCCCGATGCACCTCACGGACGCCCGGACCGCGATCGCCGCCACCGAGCACTTCGCCGACGGCACCGAGGACGCCCGCGGCGACAGCTCCCGCCCCGATGCGCACCCCGAGGCGCGGGTGCCGGCCGACTCCGCGCTCCCCGCCCGGCTGACGACCCTGCGGCGGGCGGCGAAACTGACCGGCATCCCGGCCGCGAAGCTGCGCACCGACCCGGCGGCGAACATCTCCGGCGGCGCCGCCCTGCTGGCCGCCGCGCAGAAGCGGCTCGGCGAGCCGCTGAGCGCCGACCCGGCCGACTGGTACGGCGCGGTGGCCCGCTTCTCCGGCGCCGACGACAAGGCGACCGCGGCGTCGTACGCCGATGATGTGTACGACGTGCTGCGCACGGGTGAGCGGCGCACCACGGACGCCGGGCAGCGGGTGGCCCTGGCCGCCGAGCCGCGTCTCGCCCCGGACACCGCGCAGTTGGCGCGGACCGGTCTGCGCACGGTGAAGGACGACGGCGCGGAGTGCCCGAAGTCGGTGTCCTGCGAGTGGCTCCCGGCGGCGTACGCGCAGTTCGGCGACGACGACTACGGCAACCACGACCTGGGCGACCGCCCGGCGTCGCAGGCGATCAAGTACATCGTCATCCATGACACCGAGGGCGCCTGGGACGGCGTCCTGAACCTCATCCAGGACCCCACCTACGTGTCCTGGAACTACACGATCCGCTCGACCGACGGGCTGATCGCCCAGCACGTCAAGGCGAAGGACGTGGCCTGGCACGCGGGCAACTGGGACGTCAACGCGCGCTCGATCGGCATCGAGCACGAGGGCTTCCTCGCCGACCCGGACGCCTGGTTCACCGAGGCGATGTACCGGTCCTCGGCGCGGCTGGTGAGGTACCTGTCCGCGAAGTACGGCATTCCGCTGGACCGGCAGCACATCCTGGGCCACGACAACGTGCCCGGCCCGACCGCGTCCACCATCGCGGGCATGCACACCGATCCGGGGCCGTACTGGGACTGGGCGCACTACTTCCAGCTGCTCGGCCACCCGTTCGAGAAGACCGCGGGCAGGCAGGGCGGCCTGGTGACGATCCGGCCGGACTACGCCGCCAACCAGCCGGCGTACACGGGCTGCTCGACGGCGGGCGAGCCGTGCGCGGCGCACGCCTCCAGCGAGGTGCGGCTGTACTCGGACCACGATGTGAACGCGCCGCTGATCAAGGACATCGGGCTCGGTAAGGCGCCGACGATCGACGTCAACGACGTGTCCTCGCGGGTCTCCACCGGGCAGCAGTACGCGGTCGCCGATCACTGGGGCGACTGGACGGCCATCTGGTACCTCGGGCAGAAGGCGTGGTTCCAGAACCCGGCGAAGCACCCGACGGCGGTCTCCGCCAGGGGGCGGGTGATCACCCCGAAGGAGGGTCTGACGAGCATCCCGGTGTACGGCCGCGCCTACCCGGAGAAGTCCGCCTACCCGGCGGGGGTGCCCGCGCAGTCGGTGGTGCCGCTGCCGTATACCATCCCGGCCGGGCAGAAGTACGTGGTCGGTGACGAGATGCCGGGTGAGTACTACTACTCGGTCACCTTCACCCCGGACTCGCACCAGGTGGTGCGGGGCGACGACCTGTACTACGAGATCCAGTACGGCCACCGGGTCGAGTTCGTCCGCGCGGCGGACGTGACCCTGGAAAGCTCGGCGAGCTCGGCGGGCTAGAGCCTCAGCCCTGCTGGAAAAGCTCCGCCGGGAGCGGCTTCAGCAGGGCGTACAGGTCGTCCGTGATGGGCCGGTCCCAGGCGGCGATGGTGACGAGGACGCCGTCGCTGCGGTCGAACTGCACGCAGGAGATCCGGCTCTCGGACAGCTTCAGCCGGCGCACGATGAGGAGGTTGTCGCCCTGGAGCACCGGGGTGTCCTCGGTGCCGACGACGGTGACCTCCTCGTCGTTCTCCAGCGCCAGCAGCAGCTGGCCCACCTCGAAGGGGATCTCCTCCTCGGCCACCTCGCGGGCCGGGGAGCCCTGCGGCAGATTGCCGATGATCATCGCGGGGCCGCGGCCGCCGAAGAGGTCGTAGCGCAGGAAGACACCCTGGCAGGTGCCGTCGGGCGCGGGCAGCAGCCCCGCACCGAGATTGCCCGGCCAGTCACCCGGATCCATGGCCAGCACGTCGAAGTCGGGCCCGGCGGGAGTGGCGCTGCGGCGGCGGAGGAACGACATGCGGCCATGGTACGTGCCCGGACAGAACTGAGTGACCTGCGGGCGGCTGCTGGTGGGACGGGGGGCGACGCCGCAGGGGGGTGGCGGCGCGGGGGGACGGAGCGGGGTTCCGGGAGTGGTCCTACGGGGGTTGGGGACGGGTGCGGGGGTGGCGCCGCGGGGGCGGGTGGCGCGGCGCCGGCACTCGCCTGCGAGCCGACCGGGGCGATAAGGGGCGGGAGCGGGCTCGGCCGTCCGGGGGTCGCGGGGCACGGGTCCGGAACCGGCGAGCGCGCGGGGCCCGACCGGCAGCCGCCCCGCCCGTCCCGCCATCCGGGCCTACGACCAGCACTCCGGCCGGCGGATTCCGGCGGCACGGCGGGACACCACCGCCCCCGCGGTCACCGCACCTGACGTCGTCGGCTGGGCCGCACCGCCTCGCTCACGCCTCCCCCGGAGTCGGCGGCAGCACCGCGACCGGGCCGGCCGCGTGGAGGAGGACGGCCTGGGTGACGGAGCCCATCATGCGGGCGGGGGCCAGGAGGCGGCGGCGGTGGCGGCCGACGACGACCAGGTCGGCGTCGCGGGAGGCGGCCACGAGGATGCCCGCCGCGTCGCCCGGCAGGGCCTCGGCGTCGGCGCGGACGCTCGGGTGGCGTTCGCGGTGCGGGGCGAGGAATCCCTCGGCGAGGGCCCGCGTCTCGTCGGCGAGGGCCTTCTCGTCGGGCATCGGCGGCACCAGCTGGCCCGGCGCCGACCAGGTCTGGAGGGGCCAGGGATAGGCGGCGATCGCCTGGACCCGGGCGCCGCGCAGGGCCGCCTCGGTGAAGGCGAAGGAGAGCGTGGCCTCGTCGGGGCTGTCGACGTTCAGGCCCACCACCACACGGGGTCCCGGCTCGGCCGGTCCCTCGCCGTGCACCTCGCGGCCGGGCGGGGGGACGACGACCACCGGGCACTCGGCGTCCCGCGCGGCGGCGAGGCTGCTGGAGCCGAGCAGCAGGCTGGCGAAGCCGCCGCGACCCCGCGAGCCGAGCACCAACAGCTGGGCGTCGGCGCCCAGTTCGGGCAGCACCGCGCCGGGCGCGCCCTCCAGCGTGACGTACTCGACGCCCTCGGGGGCGTGGTCCGCGAGCCGGGTGCGCACCTCGTCGAGGACGGGGTCGCCCTCCGCCTCGGGCGGCCCGGCCACCAGGACGTCGGTCTGCCCCCAGGCGGCGTACTGGCGGACATGGACCACCCGCAGCGGTGCCGCGCGGCGGCGGGCGGCGTCCGCGGCCCACTCCATCGCCCGCAGGCTGTCCTCGGAACCGTCCACCGCGGCGATGACCGGCGCAGCGCTCATGCTTCCTCACCTCCGGAACACGACACTCTCCCTTGCTGGGGTCAGCCTCCATCAGGCATCGGCCCCGGCAGGGCACTGTGGATCACGTGTCCGGAAATCGGCGCGTGACACCCCCGGTTCAGGCGCGCGACGCCCCGGTCCGGATCAGGGCGCCCCGGAGGTCCGGGCCGCCCTCAGGTGAGGTCGAACTCCCCTTCCCGCGCGTCGGAGACGAAGGCGCCCCATTCCGCGGGGGTGAAGATCAGGGAGGGGCTCTCCGGGCGCTCGCTGTTGCGCATCGCGATGAAGCCCTCGACGAAGGCGATCTGCACATCGCCCTTGCCTCGGCTGCTGGACCGCCACTCGGCCTTGCTGAGGTCCAGGTCCGGCTTGTCCCAGCCCTTGAGCGGCTTGTGCTGGGTGGTGCTGTCGGCCACGTCCGTGCTCCTCCCGGTGTCGTCGTCCGCGGCTCAGCCTAGCGACCGGTCCCGGTGCCCAACAGCCCACGTGGGGAGGACGTTCAGCGCCGGTCACCGGTCGAGGAAGCCCGTGACCCGCCGCCTGAACTCCGCGGGATCGTCCAGCCATGGATAGTGCGCGGCACCCGGCTGGACGGTGACCTCCGCGTTCGGGAAGCACTCCGCCGCCCGGCGGGCCCGCTCCGGGCGCGGTCCGCCGTCGAGGGCGCCCGCGTACACGAGGACCGGGGCCGTCAGCGCGGTGAGGGCGGCGCGGGTCGCGTCCGGGGTGAAGGCGCCCTCGGCGAAATACCGGTCGGCGGCCTCGTCGGCGGTCTGCGCCGGCTCCGCGTCCGCGTGGGCCCGTGCGGTGGCGTCCCAGCGGCCGTAGAAGAAGGGCAGGAAGACGTCGTCGAAGTCCGCCTCGCCCGCGAGCCAGGAGCGGAAGGCCGGGTACGCCTGCGGGAACCACGGCTCGTGCGCCCGCGTAGCGGCGGCGGCGAGCCGGTCCTCGGGGGTGTGGGGCAGACCGAGGGCGGACGGATTCGGGGTGATCAGCAGCAGGCGTCTGATCCGGTGGGGGTGGCGGGCCGCGTAGAGCATGGCCAGGGCCGCGCCGGCGGAGTGGGCGAGCAGGTCGAAGCGGTCGAGAGCCAGGTGTGCGCGCCAGGTCTCCACGTCCTCCACCATGCGGTCGCAGCGGTACGTCGCCGGGTCGGCCGGTGCCGCCGAGCCGCCGGTGCCCCGCAGGTCGAGCAGGGCCAGCCGGCGGTGCGCGGTCAGGCCGCCGAGGTCTCCCAGGTAGGCGGAGGCGCGCATGGGGCCGCCGGGCAGGACGGCGAGGGGTTCGCCGGCGCCGCGCAGGTGGTAGGCGAGGCGGGTGCCGTCGGCCGTGGTGAAGGTCGGCATGCGCATGATCTTCGCGGTCCGGCCCGCCCCACCGCAACGCCTTTCCGCGGGCCGGCCGCGGCACGTGCCCGCGGGCGGGGCGACAAATGTCCGCAGCCCTCTTGTCCGAAACCCCCTCGGCCTGAATTACTGGCCCCGAACAGTTCGACCGAATGATCGGTCGTCCGTAATGTCTTGGTGAGGAGACGTGCCGATGGCTCAGGCGCGGGATCTGCTGGATGCGGGCGAACGGCTCGGACCGCAGGAGTTGCGGGCGCTTCAGCTGGAGCGGCTGCGCGCCTCGCTGCGGCACGCCTATGAGCACGTGCCGTTCTACCGGGAGTCGTTCGACAAGGCGGGGGTACGACCGGAGGACTGCCGTTCGCTGGCGGACCTCGCCCGTTTCCCCTTCACCACCAAGGCGGACCTGCGGGAGAACTACCCGTTCGGGATGTTCGCGGTGCCCAGGGAGCGGATCCGCCGGCTGCACGCCTCCAGCGGCACCACCGGCCGCCCCACGGTGGTCGGCTACACCGAGAACGATCTGTCCATGTGGGCCGACATGGTCGCGCGCTCCATCCGCGCGGCGGGCGGACGCCCCGGCGACGTGGTGCACGTGGCGTACGGATACGGGCTGTTCACCGGCGGCCTCGGCGCCCACTACGGCGCGGAGCGGCTCGGCTGTACGGTCGTCCCGGCGTCCGGCGGCATGACGGCGCGGCAGGTGCAGCTGATCCAGGACCTGGAACCGGCCGTGATCATGGTGACGCCCTCCTACATGCTGACGCTGCTCGACGAGTTCGAGCGGCAGGGCGTGGACCCCCGGACCACCTCGCTGCGGGTGGGGATCTTCGGGGCCGAACCGTGGACGGAGCAGATGCGGCGGGAGATCGAGGAGCGGTTCGCGATCGACGCCGTGGACATCTACGGGCTGTCGGAGGTGGTCGGCCCCGGTGTGGCGCAGGAGTGCGTGGAGACCAAGGACGGGCTGACCGTGTGGGAGGACCACTTCTACCCGGAGGTGGTCGATCCCGTCACCGGCGAGCCGCTGCCGGAGGGCGAGCGGGGCGAGCTGGTGTTCACCTCGCTGACCAAGGAGGCCATGCCGGTCGTCCGGTACCGCACCCGCGACCTGACCCGGCTGCTGCCCGGCACGGCGCGGGTGTTCCGGCGGATGGAGAAGATCTCCGGGCGCAGCGACGACCTGGTGATCCTGCGCGGGGTGAACCTGTTCCCCACGCAGGTCGAGGAGATCGTGCTGCGTACGCCGGGCGTGGCCCCGCACTTCCAGCTGCGGCTGACCCGCGAGGGCCGGATGGACTCGCTGACCGTGCGGGCCGAGGCGCGGCAGGGCGCGACACCGCAGGCGCGGGAGGCGGCGGCCCGGTCCATCGTGGCGGCGGTGAAGAACGGCATCGGGGTGTCGGTGGACGTGGAGATCGTGGAGCCGGAGTCGCTGGAGCGCTCGGTCGGCAAGATCCGCCGCATCGTGGACCTGCGGCCGCGGGACGCCGGTCGGGGGTGAGCGGCGGACCGGGCGGACGTCATCGCCCGGCGCCCGGCGGGCGATGACGTCACCCCTTGGCGAAGCCGTCCCGCAGTTCGCGCTTGAGGATCTTCCCGCTGGCGTTGCGGGGCAGCGCGTCGACGAACAGCACCCGCTTGGGCGTCTTGAAGGACGGCAGCTTCTCCCGTACGTGGGCGACGAGTTGCTCCTCGGTGACTTCACCGCGCGGCACCACGACCGCCGTGACGGCCTCGATCCAGCGCTCGTCCGGCAGGCCGATCACGGCGGCCTCCGCCACCGCCTCATGGGTGTAGAGCGCGTCCTCGACCTGCCGTGAAGCGACCAGCACGCCACCGGAGTTGATGACGTCCTTCACCCGGTCCACGATGGTGAAGCGGCCGTCCGCGTCCCGCACCGCGAGGTCCCCGGAGTGGAACCAGCCGTCGCGGAAGGCCTCCACGGTCTCCTCGGGCTTGTCCCAGTAGCCCTCGCACAGCTGCGGCGAGCGGTAGACGATCTCGCCGGTCGTGCCGTCGGGCACCTCCCGGCCCTCCGCGTCCACGACCCTGGCCTCCACGAACAGCACGGGCCGTCCGCAGGAGTCGAGGCGGCCCTCGTGCTCGGCCGGCCCGAGGACCGTGGCGAGGGGGCCGATCTCGCTCTGCCCGAAGCAGTTGTACAGGGCGAGGTGGGGCAGGCGCCCGCGCAGCCGCTCCAGGACGGGCACCGGCATGACGGAGGCGCCGTAGTACGCCTTGCGGAGCCCGCCGAGGTCGCGGGTGGCGAAGTCGGGCCGGTTCGCCAGGGCGATCCACACGGTGGGCGGCGCGAACAGGCTGTCCACGCGGCCCGCCTCGATCAGGTCGAACAGCAGATCCCCGTCGGGCGCGTCCAGGATGACGCTGGTGGCGCCGACCGCGAGGCAGGGCAGCAGGAAGACGTGCAGTTGGGCGGAGTGGTAGAGCGGCAGGGCGTGCGCGGGGCGGTCGTCCGCGCGCAGGTCCAGGGCGGTGATCGCGCTCACGTACTCGTGCACCAGGGCCCGGTGGGTCATCATCGCGCCCTTGGGCAGCGCGGTCGTGCCGGAGGTGTAGAGCAGTTGCACCAGGTCCTCGGAGCGCGGTTCCGGGCCGTCGTACGGCTCGGTGTCGGCGAGGCGCGCCAGGAGCGAGTCCCCGGTGTCCCGCAGCGGCAGCGACCGTACGCCTTCGGGCAGCCGGTCCGCGAGGCCGGGGTCGGCGAGCACCAGGCTGCTGCCGGACTGTTCGACGAGGTAGGCCAGGTCGTCGCCGGTGAGGTGGTTGTCGACCGGGACGTGCACGAGGCCCGCGCGGGCGCAGCCGAGGAAGGCGATCAGGTAGGCGTCCGAGTTGTGACCGTAGGCGGCGACCCGGTCGCCGGGGGCGACGCCCTCGGCGAGCAGCAGCGCGGCCGCGCGGGAGACGGCGTCGTCCAGTTCCCCGTACGTCCAGCGGCGGTCGCCGTACTCCACCGCGACCCGCGCGGGGGTGCGGCGGGCGCTGCGCCGCAGCACCGCGTCGACCGTGCTGCTGCCCTGTCCGCCGGCCGTGCCGCCCTGTGCCTCGCTCATGACCGCAGATCCTGGGCCCGCGGGACGCGCGGGTCAAGGACTGCGGGAGACCGGATGCGGGCCGGACGCGTGCCTGCCGCCGCGCGCCGGGCCCGCCGCAGCCGGTGCGCCTCCTGACGCAGCGTCAGCTTGCCGTGTTCTCCAGCACGGCCATCGCCGCGTTGTGGCCGGGTACGCCGCTCACCCCGCCCCCGCGCACCGCGCCCGCCCCGCACAGCAGGACGCGCGGGTGCCGGGTCTCCACGCCCCAACGGCCGGTGTCCTCCTGGGAGTAGGGCCAGGACAGGGCGCGGTGGAAGATGTTGCCGCCGGGCAGCCGCAGATCGCGTTCGAGGTCGAGCGGGGTCTTCGCCTCGATGCAGGGGCGGCCGTCGGCGTCGGTGGCCAGGCAGTCGGCGAGGGGTTCGGCGAGGTGGGCGTCGAGCTGGGCGAGGGTGGCGGCCAGCAGTTCCGCGCGGGCGGCGTCGTTGTCCCGGTCGAAGAGGCGGGCCGGGGTGTGCAGGCCGAAGAGGGTGAGGGTCTGGTAGCCGCGTTCGGCGAGTTCGGGGCCGAGGATGGTGGGGTCGGTCAGGGAGTGGCAGTAGATCTCCGAGGGCGGCGCGCTGGGCAGCCGGCCGGCCGCGGCCTCGGCATGGGCGGTGGCCAACTGGCCGTAGCCCTCGGCGATATGGAAGGTGCCGGCGAAGGCCTCGCGGGGGTCGGCGTCCGGGTCGCGCAGCTTCGGCAGCCGGGTGAGCAGCATGTTGACCTTGAGCTGGGCGCCCTCGGCGGGTTCCGGTGGCGTGTCCCCGGTGAGGGCGGCCAGTTCCTGCGGCGAGGCGTTGACCAGGACGTGCCGGGCGGCGGCGACGCCCTCGCCGTCGGCGGTGCGGTAGGTGACCTCGGCGCCGTTCTCGTCGGCGGCGACGCGGACCGCCTCGTGTCCGGTCACGATCTCCGCGCCCGCCGTACGGGCCGCCGCCGCGAGGGCGTCGGTGAGGGCGCCCATGCCGCCCACGGGCACGTCCCAGGCACCGGTGCCGCCGCCGATGACGTGGTAGAGGAAGCAGCGGTTCTGGGCCAGCGTGGGGTCGTGGGCGTCGGCGAAGGTGCCGATCAGGGCGTCGGTGAGGACCACGCCCCGCACCAGGTCGTCCTCGAAGTGCGCCTCCACCGCAGCCCCGATCGGCTCCTCGAACAGGGCCCGCCAGGCGTTGTCGTCGTCGATGCGGCGGCGCAGCTCGTCCCGGCCGGGCAGGGGCTCGGTGAGGGTCGGGAAGACGCGTTCGGCGACGCGGCCGGTCATGCCGTAGAAGCGCTGCCAGGCGGCGTACTCGCGCTCGCCGCCGGTCAGCCGGGCGAAGGCGTCCCGCGTGCGGGCCTCGCCGCCGCCGACGAGGAGTCCGGTGGGGCGGCCCGCGCGTTCCACGGGGGTGTACGAGGAGATGGTGCGCGAGCGCAGCCGGAAGTCGAGGCCGAGGTCGGCCACGATCTTCCCCGGCAGCAGGCTGACCAGGTAGGAGTAGCGCGACAGCCGTGCCGCCACCCCGGCGAACGGCCGGCTGGACACGGCGGCCCCGCCGGTGTGGCCGAGCCGCTCCAGCACCAGCACGGAGCGTCCGGCACGGGCCAGATAGGCGGCGGCGACCAGACCGTTGTGGCCTGCCCCGACGATGACGGCGTCGTACGCGCGGGTTCCCTGGTTCACGGACATGGTCCTTCGTAACACGGGGTGATCCGGCGGGGCCAGAGGAAGCTCAGGGCACCTTGTGCGGGGCCGGGCACGCGGCCGGGCCCAGCCGGGACATCGCGTGCAGGATGTGCTTCGGGGGACGCTGCCAGCGCAGGTGGGGCGGGATGCGGCGGAGCAGGGTGCCGGTGCTGCGCAGGCGGCGGGCGACGGTGGCGGGGTCGGGGGCCGATCTGCCGTACAGGTCGTGGGCGTACGGGGGCAGCGCGGCGTAGGCGAGGCCCGCCACCCGGCGCCAGAGCAGGTCGCGCGCCGGGATCAACAGGGTGGGTACCGGCGGGTGTTGGAGGAAGTCGTCCACCTCCCGCGCCTCGGGGCCCGCCGCGAGGTGGGGGCGCATCCGGGCGAAGTACGCGGCCAGTTCGGCGCGGTCGGCCGGGACTTCCCGCGGGTCGAGGCCCACCAGGCGGGCGCTGATCCGGCGCTCGGCGATGTAGCGGTCGGCCTGGGTGTCGGACAGCGGGTAGCCGGAGCGGCGCAGCACCTGGAGGTAGGAGTCGACCTCGGCGCAGTGCACCCAGCGCAGCAGCCCCGGTTCGCCGACGCCGTACCGTTCGCCGGTCGCGGGGTCGGTGACGGTGAGCCTGCGGTGGATGCCGCGGACGTGGGCACCGGCGCGTTCGGCGGCCTCGGTGGTGCCGTAGGTCGTGACGCCGACGAAGTCCGCGGTGCGCGACAGGCGGCCCCACGCGTCCCGCCGGAAGTCGGAGTTCTGGAGGACTCCGCGCACCGCGCGCGGGAGCAGGGCCTGGAGGTAGAGGGCGCGGACTCCGGCGACCCACATCATGGGGTCGCCGTGCAGCTGCCAGGTCACGGAGCGCGGGGTGTAGAGACCGGGGTCGCCCATGCCTCCAGTATGGCGGCAGGCGCTCGCAGGGGTCCGCGGCGGGCTTTTGGCGCTCGGGGCGGTGGCCGCGGGCCGGAACGCCTGCCCCCGGACCGGCCCGCCCGCCTGGTGCAACTTGCGGAAAGTTGCAGCACGTTGTTGCCAGTGGCGGGGGCGGCTGCTTGACTCACCCGTCCCAGCGACGTGAGAGAGACGAGCCGACTGCCATGACCACCGAGACCGATGTCCTCGTCCTGGGCGGCGCCGGCGTGGACACCGTCGTCCACGTGCCGGAGCTGCCGCTCCCCTACGCCGACAGCTACATGATCCGGCCGGGCATCGTGACCCGTGCCGGGCAGAGCGGGGACTTCGTGGCGCTCCAGGTCAGCGCCCTGGGCCTGCGCGCCCACCACATCGACCTGGTCGGCGCCGACCCCGAGGGCGATCTGGTGCGCGCGCTGCACCGGGACCGGGGCATCCCGCTCACCGACGTGCCCTCGGCCGCCGGAACCAAGCGCGCGGTCAACCTGGTCGGCCCGGACGGACGCCGGCTCTCCCTGTACGACGACACCCGCAGCCGGCCGTCCGACCGGCTGCCCGAGGACACCCTGCGCGCGCTCGCCGCGCGGAGCCGGCACGCGCACGTGGTCATCACCCATCCGTGCGCGTACGCCCTGCCGGTGCTGCGCGAGGCCGGGCTGACCGTCTCCACGGACCTGCACGACTGGGACGGCGCCAACCCCTACCACGAGCCCTTCGCGCTCGCCGCCGACCTGGTGTTCCTGTCCACCACGGCGCTGGCCGACCCGGAGCACACCATGCGGGACGTCGCGGCGCGGGGCCGGGCCCGGATCGTGGTGGCCACCGCGGGCGCCGAGGGCGCGTACCTGCTGGCCGACGGCGAGCTGGCCCATGTGCCCGCGATCGCCCCGCCCGAGCCCGTCGTGGACTCCAACGGCGCGGGCGACGCGTTCGCCGCCGCCTTCCTGCTCGGCTGGCTGGACGGCCTGGACCCGCTGCGCTGCGCCCACTACGGCGCGATCGCGGGCGCCCACGCCTGCACGGTGCCCTCGACCCGCGCCGACGCCATCTCACGGGACGAACTGCTCGCCCGCGTCGCCGCGTCGGACCCCGGCGGGCGGACCGTCAGGGCGGCCGGATGAACCCTTGCGGCCGCCCGCGAAGGGGCGACCGGGCGATCCGGCGGGGGCTCAAGCCGGGTCGGGTGCCGGGAAGACCGGCCAGCCCGCCATGAGGCCCCCGTCCAGGGTCAGGGTCTGGCCGGTGATGTACGACGCCCCCTCGGACCCGAGGAAGATCACGGCCTCGGCCACCTCCTCGGGGGTGCCCGGCCGGTGCAGGGGCAGCACGGAGTTCACCGCCTCGCGCGTCCGGTCGTCGCCGGTGACCCGCTCGTACATGCCGGTCCTGGTGAAGCCGGGGGCGACCGCGTTCACCCGGATGCCGTGCGCGGCGCCTTCGAGGGCGGCCGCCCTGGTGATGCCGATGACGGCGTGCTTGCTGCCGGCGTACACGGCGACCTCCGGGTAGCCCATCAGGCCGTACACGCTGCTGACATTGACGATGCTGCCGCCGCCGCGCTCCCGCATGGCGCGGAACTCGTGCTTCATGCTCAGCAGGGTTCCCTTGACGTTGGTGTCGAAGGTGGCCGCGTAGGCGTCGGCCGTGACGGCGGTGATCGGCGCGGACCGCCCCTCGGTCCCGGCGTTGTTGAGGGCGACGTCGATCCGGCCGAAGCGGTCGACGGCCTGCTCCACGAGATCGCGGACATCGTCCTCCAGCCGCACATCGGCCTGCACGAACAGGGCCCGCGCCCCGAGCCCTTCGAGTTCCCCGGCGAGTTCCTTGCCGGGGCCCGGATGCCGTCCCGAGACGACGACGTCGGCGCCCCGCCGGGCGTAGGCCACGGCGGTGGCCCGCCCGATGCCGCTGAGCGCGCCGGTGACGACGACCACGGGAGCTGACATGAGGGGAGTCCTCTCTGAGAGCCTCTGCTGGCCGCTGCGGACGCTGGACCGTGGCGAAGCGTAGAGGCACGAGGGGACGAATCACCCGCAGCTACGCGGTCGGCTGACCCGGACAGCGCACCGGCGCGCCGTGAAATCGCACGTCCTGCCCACGCCGGGCGCCGGTCGGACGGTGGGCGCCCCAGACCCTAGGCCAGGGTTTCCAGGAAGTCGGCGCACGCGTCGGCGCAGGCGCGGCAGGAGGCCGCGGCCGATTCGGCGCCGGGGTGTCCGTCGAAGGCATGGGCGGATTCGAGGCAGACCTGGCGGCACCAGTCCACCCGGCCGCGCAGCCCCTCCTCGTCCTGCCGGCTCTCCTCGCACAGCAGCCGGCAGGTGGCGTCGCACACCTCAGCGCACATGACCCCGAGCCGCCGCACCCGCTCCTGGCGGTCGGAGCCGCCCGGATCGACCAGGCTGACCCGCACGGAGCAGGCGCGGGCACACTCCGTGCACGCCTGGGCACACCCGAAGCGGTCCTCCAGGAACCGGTAGAGCTGCTGCGGGGAAGCCTGCTGGGTCACAGGGTGCGGGTTGCCCCGAGGCTCGGGGGCAAACCCGGCCGGCTCTCCATGACAGCGGAGTCCTATTTATTTCATATGTTCGATTCATACGGTTTTGGAGGGGGTATGCCTGTCGTATGAACACCGCACCGATGCAGCTGGCCGCGCCGAGCGGCCTGATCAGCCTCGTCCTCTTCGTCGTGGCCGTCGGGGTCCTGGCCCTGCTCGCCGGCGGCTTCTGGCTGACCTCCCGCGTCAAGTCCAGCGAACCCGCTCGCCCGCGTCCCGAGGAGCAGCCGAAGCTGCCGCCGGAGGGTGCGGTGCACGAGCTCCGGGAGAACCGGGACTACCAGGAAGTCCCCAGGACACCCAAGGGCGGCCGTCCGCTCACCCCCTACGAGCTGAGCAACATGGACTCCAAGACCAGCGAGGACCAGAAGCGTCCGCGCTGGAGCAGCGGGTCCAGCGGGTCCTTCGGAGGCGGGGGGCTCGGCGCTCACTGACCATCGGCTCACACGCGGCGGGACCCCGGCGGACACGCTGTGCCGCCGGGGTCCCGCCGCGTGGACGTACGCGGGCTCAGGGGTGGTCGGGCTGCTGCGCCGGGGGCACTCCGCCGCCCTCTCCCCCGCCCTTGCCGCCCTTGTCGGTGCCCTTCGGACGGGCGCCCGCACCCCGCTCGGCCGCCTGCCGGGCCTTGAGCTCGCCGCTGTCCTGCGGGGTGGTACCTCCCTTGTCGCTGCGCCGCTGTTCGGGCTGCTGCGGATTGGACATGCGCTCTACTCCCTCCGGGTGATGCGTGCTGCGTGCCGGGTCCGGGTTCCCGCGGCGGCGGGCATGACGCACCCCGTTCACGGCCTGGTCAGCCGCTTGTGCAGGTGTTCGAGGGCGTCGAGCAGGACCGTGCGGTGGTACCAGCCCAGCCAGGCCGCGGTGTCGGCGGCGAGCAGGCCGAGGGCATCGGCCTGGACGGAGGTCGGGCGGTGCCCGGCGTCGGGCCAGTGCACGGTGATCAGGCCGGCGCAGCAGCCGGCGGAGGACAGGACCGGGACGCATTGCAGGGCCCGCGCGCCGGTCGCGAGCAGGGCGCGCCGGCTGTCCTCGGAGAGCAGCGCGTCGGCGGCCACGTCGGGGATGCTCACGCGTCGTCCGCGGGCGCGGGCGACCGCCTCGGCCGTGCCGTCGTCATGACCGCGCCCGAGGTGGTCGAGGTAGGCGTCCGAACCGCCGTACCGGGCCTCCAGGGCGAGCGCGTTGACGGCGGGGTCGACGCAGAGCACATGGCCGGCCGGCGCACGGCCGATGGCGAGCGCCTCGCGCAGTACGGCGTCGATCATCCGCCCGCGGTAGCGGGGGTCGCGTTCCGTGCGGGCGAGGACGCGCAGCGCGGGCACGGGCAGCGGGCGGCGGCCGGGGAACCAGGCCGGGCCGTCGGGCGGCCGGGCCACGACCACGGCGGAGGCGAGGACGCGCAGCGGCACGTTGAAGCGCTGGGAGGTCTCCCGCAGCACGCGGAAGGCGCCGCCGGTCTCGGGCAGCGCGTAGCGGGCCATGAGCACGCCCTGCGCCATGCCGATCACCGGGGCGGTGCGGACCCGCGCGCGCAGGGCGCGGACCTCCTGGTCCAGGTCCTGGTACGAGGGCCGCAGCGGGTCGGCCATCTGGGAGCGCCAGGCGGGCAGCTCCTCCACTCTGGCGGCGGCGCGGGCCAGTTCGCGCACCGCCTCGTCCAGGGTGGCGTACAGCTGGACGCCCTCCAGGCGGGCCAGGCGCACGGCCTCGCGGACACCCGGCCGGGCCCGGACGATGATCAGGTCGGGTCGGCCGGCGCGGACGCGCGTGGTCTGGCTGAGGGCGCGCAGCACGGCGGCGCCGCCGAGCTGGACGTGGGCCATGTCCAGGACGGGCCGCAGCCCGGCGCGGTCCGCCTGCTCCAGATGGCCGCGCAGCTCCTGTGACCAGGCGTCGGCGCCCTGCGCGTCGAGGATGCCGGACATGCGCAGCAGCAGCGCGCCCTCGGCGGGCAGGCCCTCCACCACGGAGGACTCGATCATCAGGGGGGCCGGTGCGCCCGGCCGCGGCGTGAAGGCTTTCATGGGATCACCCGGACAGCTCGGGGAGGGACCGGTACGGCCGCTTCCCGACCATGAACCTGACCTTGGACCCCCACCATGCACGGCGGACGCCCCGCTCTCAACCGGACGCGGCCGGAGGCGGACGGTGTTTCGCGCGGTGCGCGACCTCGGGCGTCAGCCGATGTAGCGGCGAGCCGGGGAGTCGCGGCGGGCCCGTTCCAGGGCGGTCAGGCGGTGTTCCAGGTCGGGGGGCACGGGGTCGCGCTGGCGCAGCACCCAGGGCAGTCCGGCGGTGGCGTGGGCGAAGGCGCGCGCGGAGGCGGTGTCGCGGGGGACGGTGCGGATCAGGTGGCCGGTGCGGCGCAGGGCGGGCAGCAGCGGGCGGCGCAGCCAGGTGAACCACAGGGTGTTGCGCAGGCCGAGGACGCGCCGGGCGGTGCTGTCGCGCAGCGGGGATGCCTGGTGGTGGACGGTCAGTTCCTCGGCGTAGGCGAGCCACCAGCCCTGGCGGATCAGGTCGCAGGCGAGCAGTTCCTCCTCCCCGCCGAGCCACAGGCCGGGGTGGAAGCCGCCGCCCGCGCGGAAGGCGGCGGTGCGCAGCACCGTGGCGGCGGCGAGGAAGGAGCCGAGAGCCGGACCGGGGAGCCAGTCGGGGCCGGACAGGGGCGAGTCGCGCAGTTCGCGCACCACCGGGTCCTCCGTGCCGTCCGGCTCCACGACGATCCGCGCGGTGACGGCCGCGAGCCGGGGGCGGGTGTCGAGCAGGTCGGCGGCGCGGGCGAGACTGCCGGGCTCCCACCAGGAGTCGTCGTCGCAGAAGGCCACGTAGGGCGTGCGGACGTGGCGGACGGCCAGGTTGCGGCCGACGGCGCCGAGGTTGCGGCCCGGCCGCAGCAGCGTCACGTCCGGGAAGCCGTGCGCGACGGCCTCGGCGGTGCCGTCGCGCGACGCGTTGTCGGTGACGATCACGCGGGGCCGCTCGGGCAGGCGCGCCAGCTCGGCGAGGGTGCGCAGCAGTTCGTCGCGGCGGTTGTGGGTGATCACGACGACGGTCGTGCGGTCGTCCCTCCGGGCGTCGCTCATCATCTGGACTCCTCCTCCCGGCCGGTCCCCGCTGGGGCGGCCTCCCCTCGTGCCTGGCGGTCCAGCAGGCGGGCCGCGGTCTCGACCCGTGGCGGGAGCCGGCGGCGGCGCGCCAGGGTGGCGGGCAGGCGGGCGAGGGTTTCCAGCAGGGCCCGGCGGGCGCCGGGATGGTCGGCCGCGGCGGCGAGGGCGAGGGCTCCGGCGGCACGCAGGGCGACGGGCCAGGGGCGGCGCAGGCAGGTGGTGAGGACGTGGTTGCGCCGGACGAGGAAGGGGCGCCCGCTGCGGCCGTGCTCCTCGGGGTGGTGGCGGGCGCGCAGGGCGGGTTCGTAGGCCACCCCCCAGCCCCGCGCGGCGAGGTCGTAGGCGAGCAGGGTCTCCTCGCCGCCGAAGAACAGCAGCGGATGGAAGCCGCCCGCCGCGAGGAACGCGTCCCGCCGCACGACACTGGCGCAGCCGAGGAAGCCGAGGACCGGGCGGCCCGGCAGATCCGGTTCGAGGGGCAGGGGCGAGGCGGCGAGTACGGCGTTGAGGGGGTCCTCGGCGGCCTCGTCGCCGACCAGGGTGCGGGCGGCGAGCAGGCCGAGCCGTGGGTACCGGTCGAGGAGGTCGGCGGCGCGGGCGAGGCTGCCGGGCTCCCACCAGGAGTCGTCGTCGCTGAAGGCCACGTAGGGCGTGCGGGCGTGCCGGACGGCCAGATTGCGGCCGAGGGCACCGGTGTTGGCGGCGGGGCGCAGCAGCCGGGTGAGCGCCGGGTGGCCGTGTACGGCCCGGCGGGTGCGCTCGTCACGGGAGTTGTCCACGACGATGACCGGCGGGCGCTCGGGCAGCGCGGCCAGGGCGTCGAGGGTACGCAGCAGGCTGGCGGGGCGGTCACGGGTGATGACGGCGACGGTGACCCGGTGGCCGCCGACCGCGGGCGGGCGCTGGACTCGGGTGGGAGCGGGCTCAGTCGGCATGGGCCACCGCCGGGCACGGGGCTCGGTCCGCCGGGCGGTCCCGGTCGCGCCGCAGCAGGGTCAGACAGGCCGCGGCGACCTCGCCGTAGCCGATGCGCAGCAGGCGGGCGTCCGGAGTGCGGCCGTGCGGGTCGCCGGGCGGGCCGGGCCGCCACAGGGCCAGGTGGCCGGGGCTCGGGGGCGGCCCCCACAGGCGGGGCGAGACCGGCCCGAACAGGGTGACGGAGCGGGTGCCGTGGGCGTACGCGAGATGGGCGAGGCCGGTGTCGCCGCAGAGCACCAGGGACGCCTCGGCCACCAGCGCGGACAGTTCGGCGAGGGGCAGGCCGCCGGACCGTACGTCCCGCTGGTGCACGCCGCCGCGCTCGGCGACCGACCGGACCAGGGCCTCCTCCCCCGGACCGCCGGTGAGCACCATCTGGTGTCCGGCGGCCCGCAGGCACCGGACGACGGCGGCGAACCGCTCGGCCGGCCAGCGGCGGGCGCCGGAGGCGGCGCCGGGGTGCACGAGGACCGCGCCTGGCGCCGGGGAGGGCGCCGCGGGCGGGGGCAGGCGCAGGTCGAGGGGGTCGGCGGGGATGCCGTAGTGCTCCAAAAAGCGGCACCAACGGTCCCGTTCGTGCGTCTGGGCGGGCCAGGGCGGGCCGTCCGGGCAGGCGTGGGCGAGCAGCCGGCGCGGGTGCAGGGCGGCGAGGGCGTCGCGACTCTCGGGGCCGTTGCCGTGCAGGTCGATCGCCACGTCGGGCGGTGGGCCCGCCCAGTGGGTGAGCGCCGGGACCGCGCGCCCCGGTGCCTCGGCCGGGAACACGGCGTCCAGCGCGCCGGTGTCCAGGGCCGGTCCGGCGAGCCCCGAGGGCTGTGCGAGCACGATCCGGTGACCGGGGAACCCCCGGCGGATGCCGCGCAGCGCGGGCACTCCGGCCAGCAGGTCACCGAGGCCCAGCGCGCGCAGCACCAGGACGGTCGGGGGGCGGGGGGTGCGGGTCACGAGGGGTCTCCTCCGGGGGTGCGGGAGCCGGTGGCGCGGCGGGCCGGTGGGCCGGGGGTCAGCCGTCCGTGGCGCCGCCCCCTTGCCGCGCGGTCGCCGGGGACGAGGCCGCCCGGCGCGCGAGGCCCGTGGTGGAGCGGCCGTCCAGGTACGGCAGCAGCAGGACCTGGCCGCCCCAGCTCTCCACCAGGGACTGTTCGGGCAGCGGGGTGCGGGCGTAGTCGCCGCCCTTGGCCCAGATGTGGGGGCGCAGGTCGGCGAGGAGGCGTTCGGGGGTGTCTTCGTCGAAGACGGCGACCGCGTCCACGCATTCCAGGGCGCGCAGCACCCGGACCCGGTCGGCGACCGGGACCAGGGGGCGGCCCGCGCCCTTGCGGCGGCGGACCGAGTCGTCGGAGTTGACGCAGACGATCAGGCAGTCGCCGGCCCGCCGGGCGGCCTGGAGGAGGGCGACATGGCCGGCGTGCAGCAGGTCGAAGCAGCCGCCCGCGGCGACGACGGTACGGCCGGCGGCCCGGACCCGCGCGGCGGTGCGCACGGCGCCGGTGGTGGCGTCGCCGCCGGGCGCGGCCGGTGCCGGCTCCTCGGGACGGTCCGGCTGCTCCGGTGCCGCCACCGCGCGGGCCCCGCCCTCGGCGACGTACCGCGTGGCCGCGTGCACGGCGGCCTGCACGGCGGCCTCGGTGAAGGCGCCGTCGGCGAGCAGTCCGGCGGCGGCCGCGGCGAAGCGGTCGCCCGCGCCGCAGGGGTCGCCGGCCGCGGCGGCCGGGGTCGGCACCAGCAGCGGGGTCTCGCCCAGGGAGAGCAGCGCGCCGCGTTCGCCGAGGGTGACGGCGACGGCCTGCACCTGCCAGGCCCGTACCAGGGCGCGGGCGTCGCGCGCGGCGGTGCGCAGTCCGGTGCCGCCGTCCGGCTCGCCCTCCCCGTCGGCGAGCCGCCGGGCGAGGACGCGGGCCTCCTGCGCGGAGGGCGTGACCAGCCGGGCGCCCGGCGCCGGGGGGCCGCCCCGCACATGGGGGTCCCACACCAGGGGCGCGGCGGTACGGCACAGCGCGTCCCGCAGGACGTCCGCGGTGCCCCGGCCGTAGTCGGCGACCAGGACGCCGGGGGCCGCCGTGATCGCGGACTCCGCCTCGCGGGTGGCCTCGCGGGCGCGCCCCTCGCCGTCGTCCAGGCGCAGCAGCGGGCGGTCACCGGCGAGCACACGGGTCTTGCTGCTCAGGCCGCCGTCCAGCGGTATCTCCACCAACTCGACGCGACCGGCGAGGAGTTCACGCAGGACGGCGCTCGCGGGGTCGGTGCCGAGGGCGGTGACGAGGGTGACCGGGCGGCCGTCGGCGGCGGCCAGGCAGGCGGCGAGGGCCGCGCCGCCGGGGCGGGAGCTGCGCCGGGTGCCGTGGACGACGGGCACGGGCGCGTCGGGGGCGAGTCGCTCGGCGTGGCCGCACAGGTCGTGGTCGAGGAGGGCGTCGCCGACCACGACCAGCGGGGTGCGCGGGGCGGTCGTAGCGGTGTGTGTCATGTCCGGTCCCTCCGCAGGCCCACCGGGCGGCCGTCCAGCAGCCGCCCCACCTCGCCGTGTGCACCGTCGGGGCGGGCAGGCTCCCGCGCCTTCGCCGCGCCCTGTGCCACGGCCCGGTCGAACGCCTCGCACAGCATGTGCACGGCGACCAGGTGGAGTTCCTGCACGGTCGCGGCCGTCGGCGCGTCGGCGCACAGGGCGTCGTCGGCGCCGAGCTGGAGCGGGTTGGGGGCCCGGCCGGTCAGGGCCCACACGGTCATGCCGAGGCGGTGGGCGCGGTCGGCGGCGGACAGCAGGTTGGCGCTGGCGCCGCTGGTGGACAGCAGCATGAGCACGTCGCCGGCGCGGCCGTGGGCGGCGGTCTGCCGGGCGAACACCTCCTGGACGCCGTAGTCGTTGGCGATGGCGGTGGTGGAGGAGGTGTCGGCGTGCAGGGCGAGGGCGGAGAACGGCGGCCGGTCGTCGCGGTAGCGGCCGACCAGTTCGGCGGTCAGGTGCTGGGCCTGGGCCGCGCTGCCGCCGTTGCCCGCGACCAGCAGCCGTGCTCCGCCGCCCAGGCGGCGGGCCAGTTCGGTGCCCCAGCGCCCGATGAGCGGCCCGCACGCGCGGAAGCTCTCCAGGGCCTTCGCGAGGTCGTCGCAGTGCGTGGTGGCGATGGCGGTGTTCATCGGACGACTCCGGAGAGCGAGGGACGCGGGCAGACGGCGCGGTAGACCCCGGCGACGCCGTCGGCCACGCGGTCCCAGGTGTAGTGGCTGAGCACGCGGCGGCGGCCCGCGGCGCCGTACCGTTCGAGGCGTTCGGGGTCGGCGAGCAGGGAGCGCACCACGGCGCCGAGGTCGTAGTCGTCGTCGGCGGGGACCAGGACGCCGGTGCCGCCGTCCACGACGGTGTCGAGCTGGCCGCCGACCGCGGTGGCGAGGACCGGGGTGGCGCAGGCCATGGCCTCCAGCGGGACGATGCCGAAGGGCTCGTAGCGGGGCAGGGAGAGCACGAGGTCGGCGCCGGCCATCAGCCGGGGCATCCGGCTCCTGCCGACCCCGCCGAGCAGGGTGACGCGGTCGGCCACGCCGTACTCGCCGGCCAGCGCGCGCAGCCGCCGGGCCTCGGGGTCCCCGGCCAGCAGTTCGGCCTCCGGGCCGCCGGCGATGAGGAGTTCGGCGTCGGGGACGCCGGCCAGGGCGCGGATGGCGCGGTCGAAGCCCTTGCGGGGCACGAGCCGGCCGACGGCGAGCAGCCGCCGGCGGGCCCCGGCCGGACGGGTGCCGGGCAGCGGGGCGAACTGGTCGGGGTCGACCCCGCAGGGCACCACGCTGAACCGGTCCTCGGGCAGTCCCATGGCCTTCAGTTCGGCGACCTCGTCGCTGCACGTGGCGATGATCCGGGCGCACTCGTGGCCGATGGCCTCCTCGACGGCGAGGCGCTGCGGCGGGCTGGTGTCGGCGGCGCCCTGGTAGCGCTGCTTGACGGTGCCGAGGGCGTGGTAGGTCTGCACGACCGGGATGCCGAGGCCGCGGGCGCCGCACAGGGCGGCCAGGCCCGACATCCAGAAGTGGGAGTGCACCACGTCGGGCGGGTTCGCCGCCCACTGCCCGGCCAGGAACTGCCCGAACTCCACCATGTGCGGCAGGAGTTCGTCCTTGGGCACGGGGGCGGCCGGCCCGGCGGGCACATGCACCACCTGGACGCCGTCGATGAGGGTCATCTGGTCCGGCAGGCCGGTCGAGTCCCGCCGGGTGTAGACGGTGACCCGGTAGCCCTTCTTGGCGAGTTGCCGGGCGACCTGGGCCACGTACACGTTCTGGCCGCCCGCGTCCGGTCCGCCGAGCGCGGCCAGCGGGCTGGCGTGCTCGGAGACCATGGCGACGCGCCCGGCCGTGTGCGGAGTACGGCTCATCGGGTGACCTCCTTGATCAGGCGCTCCCAGTCGTCCAGGAAGCGCCGCTCTCCGTACCGGGCCCGGACCGCCTCCCGTGCCGCGTCGCCGGTGCGGCGCGCGTGCTCGGGGTCGGCGAGGAATGCCTGGACGGCGTCCTCCAGGACGTCGAGGCGGTTGGAGACCACCCCGGCGCCGTCGGGTACGGCTTCGCGGACCTCGGTGGTGTCCAGGGCGACCACCGGCATGCCGAGGAACATGGCCTCCAGCAGGGACAGTCCGAGCGAGGTCCAGCGCACGGGGTGCAGGTACAGGCGGCACCGGGCCATCGCGCGGTGGAGTTCGCGCTGGGGCAGGTCGCGGGTGCGGACGCGGTCGGGCGGCAGTCCGAGGTGGCCGGCGAGGCCCTCGGTGCGCATCCCGAAGACGTCCAGGGGGGCGCGGCGGGCGAACCGGGGCAGCAGGTCGGTGCCGGTCGTACGGCCCCTGCGCACGGGCTCGTTGACGACGACGGCGGCTCGCCGCTCGGTGCCGGTCCACTGCCGGCCGGGGTCGATGATGCCGTGCTCGACGACCTCGGTGGGCGCCCGGCCGTTGTCCCACATCAGCCGGTTGAAGTGGGTGACATGGACGACGGGGATCGCCGACTGGTCGGCCAGCGGGTGGAGTTGGCGCTCCGGAGAGGCGTCGGGGCTGTTGTGCTCGACGTACACGGCGGGCACGTCCCGGCCGGGCCGGCGGCCGGTCCAGCGCAGCGCGAGCTCGGGCTCGTGCGGGCGTTGCAGGACCATCAAGTCGATCGCGTCCGTGCGGAGTTGGTCGGGGGCGCGCTCCAGGACGGAGGGTGGCCAGTCCCAGGTGACGGCGCGGCCGAGGCCGTCGGGGCCGCGGTCGCCGGTCACCGGGACCAGGTAGGTGTGGGGGCCCTGCACGAAGGTGGTGAGCCACGATCCGTGCACGTGCCAGACGAGGATGTTCATGCGTGCCCCTCCTGGATGAGCTTGTGCACCGCGCCGACCACGTCCTGTCCGGTGACCTCGTCCAGACAGGGGTGGCCGGGTACCGGGCAGTGGAGGGCCCGGCTGTTCGCGCAGGGGGCGGACTGGTCGCCGAGCAGGATGACGGGAACGCCGTAGGGGACCCAGCGTTCGGCGGGGACCACGGGGGCGAACAGGGAGACGACGGGGGTGCCGACGGCCGCGGCGAGGTGGGCGGGGCCGGTGTTGGCGCTGACGACCGCGTCGGCCGTGCGCAGCACTCCGGCGAGGGTGCGCGGTCCGGTGCGGCCGCCGAGGTCCACGGCCGTCGCGCCGCTCACGTACCGGGTGAGCGCCTTCTCGTGCGGGCCGCCGGTGACGACGACGCGGTGGCCGGCGTCGGCGAGCAGGGTCACCGCCTCGGCGCAGCGGCGCGGGCTCCAGGCGCGGGCGGGCGCGCTGGCACCGGGGTGCAGGACGACGTAGGGGCCGTTGCCGGTCAGGTCGCCGGTGTCGGGGGGTGGCAGGACGCGCAGCCGGCCGTCGTCGCCGGGCGGCAGCGTGAGGCCGAGGGCGGCGGCCGTGTCGAGGGCGGCCTCGGCCTCGTGGCGGCCGGGCAGGCGGCGGTGGCGGACGTCGAGCAGCCGGCCGGGGTGGTCGGTGCTGTCGGCGCCGATGCGGCCGATCCCGGCGAGGCGCAGCAGCAGCGCGGCGGGCAGCGGGCTCTGGTGGAAGGAGGTGAGGATCAGGGCGGTGTCGTACGCCCCCGCGCGCAGCCGGTCGATCAGGGCGCCGATGTCCGCCGGGTCCACGGGCGGTGGTTCGAAGCCCTCCCAGGGCGCCTCCCAGACGAGGACGTCCGCGACCGAGGGCAGCATGCGGGCGGCGTCGGCGCCGCGCGGGCCGCACAGCATGGTCACGGAGTCGTGGTGGGCGGCGACGGCGCGCACGGCGGGGCCGGCGAGCAGCACGTCGCCGAAGCTGTCGAGCCGGACCACGAGTGCCTTCATCGCGGGCACCTCCCCGTGCCCGTGCCGAGGGCGTCGCGGACGGCGGTGAGCACGTCGGGGGCGCTGTGCCGGGCGAAGCGCCGTACCTCGGCCAGGGCGGTGGCGTCGTTGGGCACCAGGACGCCGTGCGCGCCCGCGGCCCGCGCGGCCAGGACGTCGGCCGCGATGTCGCCGACGACGAGGCAGGCCGCGGACGGCACGCCGAGGCGTGCGGCGGCGGCGAGGACGAGTCCGGGGCGGGGCTTGCGGCAGGGGCAGCCGGCGTCCGGGGCGTGCGGGCAGTGCAGCCAGGCGTCGAGGCCGCCCAGCAGTTCGTCGGCGCGCTTGTCGACGCGGGCGACGTCCTCGGTGGTGAGCAGCCCGCGGCCGATGCCGGACTGGTTGCTGACCACGGCCGTCGCCAGCCCGGCGGACCGCGCGAGGGCCACGGCCTCGGCCGCGCCGGGCAGCAGCCGGACCCGGTCGGGGTCGCCGTTGTAGGGCACGTCGGCCACGAGGGTGCCGTCCCGGTCGAACAGCACGGCGCGCGGCGCGCTCACGCGGCGCCTCCCGCGGGCCGGGCGTCCAGCGGCCGGACGTGCCGGTGGCGGACGGTGCCGGACAGCCAGTGGCGGACGGCGAGCGGCGGGATGAGGACGCTGGTGCCGAGCATCCCGGCGATCTCGCGGGCGGTGCACGGGCCGGGCAGGATGCGGGCGAGCGCGAACTCGGCGGTGCCCAGGCCCCACAGGGCGGCGCCCAGGGCGGCGGCGCGGCGGCGGCCGACCAGGGCGCAGCCGGCCCCGGCGAGCGCGGCGCCGGTGACCAGCAGGTGCCGGGGCAGCCGGCCGCGGGGTGCCCGCGCGCGGGCCCACCAGTCGCGGCCGTGCAGCCGGCTCATCAGCGCGTCGTCGGCGTTGCCGCGCTGCGCGGGCAGCGAGGCCCACCAGTGGGCCGGGCGGACCGGGTGCCGGGTGACGCGATGGCCGCGGACGAGGAACCAGCCCGCCCGCCGGACGCGCAGGGCGAGGTCGGCGTCCTCGCGGAAGGCGCGCGGGAAGCGTTCGTCGAAGCCGTCGACGCGGGCCAGCGCGGCGGTGCGGTACGCCATGTCGGCGGTGGCCCAGGCGGCGGTCTCCAGGCCCTTGGTGGTGCGCTCCCAGTCGGTGGGCCTGCGGTCCTCGGGCAGCGGGACCCGCAGCCGGCCCTGGACGCCGCCGATGCCCTCGCCCGCCTGCCGCAGGTCGTCGGCGAGTTGCCGGGACCAGTCGGGCAGCACCTGGACGTCGTCGTCCAGGAAGACGGTCCAGGGGGTCTCGACGGTGCGCCAGCCGGCGTTGCGGGCGGCGGCCGGGCCCTTGCCGCCGGTGCGCAGGATGCGAATGCGGTCGAGCAGCACTCCGGCGGCGGACAGGGGCAGTTCGCCCTCGGTGCCGGGCCGGTCGTCCACGACGATCACCTCGTGCGGCACGTGTCCCTCCGCCGCGGCGAGGGCGCGCAGGCACTCGGCGAGGCAGGGGCGGCCGATCGTCGGCAGGACCACGGTGTAGGCGGGCGCGGCGCTCATGCGAAGGCCTTTCCGCGGCGCACGGCGAACGGGCCGAGCACCAGCAGGTCCACGGGGGCGGAGCCGAAGCACTCCAGGGCGTCGCGCGGGTCGTCCACCATGGGGCGGCCCGCCGTGTTCAGGCTGGTGTTGACGACGACGGGCAGCCCGGTGCGCCGTTCGAAGCCGTCGATCACCCGCGCCATCAGGGGCTCCTGGGCACGGTCGACGGTCTGGATGCGGGCGGTGCCGTCGACGTGTACGACGGCGGGGATGCGGGCCCGCCAGTCGGCGGCCACGTCGTGCACGAACAGCATGTGCGGGCTGGGCAGCGGCCCGTCGAAGATCTCGGCGGCGCGTTCGGCGAGCACCATGGGGGCGACGGGCCGGAACTCCTCGCGGCCCTTGACCGCGTTGAGCCGCTCCACGTTCTGGGCCCGGCCGGGGTGGGCGAGCAGGGAGCGGTGGCCGAGCGCGCGCGGCCCGTACTCGGCGCGGCCCTGGAACCAGGCCACGATCTGATCCGCGGCGAGCGCCTCGGCGGCCGTCTCGGCGATGTCGGCGGGTTCCTCGTACGGCACGGCGGCCCGCTCCAGCCAGGCGCGCAGTTCGGCGTCGCTCCAGTCCCGGCCGAGGGCGGCCGTCGGCATCGGCTCGACGGTGTCCTTCATGCCGGCGATGTGCGCGGCCGCGCCGAGCGCGGTACCGGCGTCTCCGGCGGCGGGCTGCACCCACACGTGCGTGAAGCCGCTCTCGCGCCAGAGCCTGGTGTTGGCGACGCAGTTGAGGGCGACCCCGCCGGCCATGGTGAGCGCGTCCTCCCCGGTGCGTTCGCGCAGCCACCGGGCGATGGCCACCATGGTCTCCTCCAGGCAGAGTTGGGCGCTGGCCGCGAGGTCGGCGTGGTCCTGGCTCCAGGCGCCGCCGGCCGGGCGCGGCGGGACCAGCTCGGCCCAGGGCACCGGGCGGGCCCGGAAGCCGCCTTCGCCGTCGACGTGGACGTACTCCCGGAGCCGGTCGGCGAAGCGGGGGCTGCCGTAGGAGGCGAGGGCCATCACCTTGAACTCGTCGCTGCTGCGCAGGAATCCGAGGTGCTGGGTGAGGTCCTCGTAGAACAGGCCGAGGGAGTCGGGCAGTTGCTGGGTGCCGAGGACGGTGAGTTCCCGGTTGGTGTAGCGGCCGGCCAGGTGGGAGCCGCATTCGCCGCGGCCGTCCAGGACGAGGACGGCGCAGTCCGGGTACGGCGAGACGGGTCCGGCGGAGGCGGCGTGCGCGATGTGGTGCGGGACGAACCTGACCTTGGCGGGGTCCAGTCCGGGCAGCGCCTCGGCGAGGAACTCCGGTGCCCGGCGCGCGTATTCCTGCCGCAGATGGTCCCAGGGGTCGTGCAGGCCCAGCCGGTCCGCGGGGCGGGCCAGCGACGGGTCGTAGGAATAGGCGACGGCGTCCAGGTCGGCCGGGGTGAGTCCGGCGCGGTCGAGGCACCAGCGGGCCGCGCGCTCGGGCAGCTCCCAGGCGGAGAAGGGCAGGGGCCGCTTGCCGTGCTTGCGGCGCGAGAACCGCTCCTCCTCGGCGGCCGCCACGACCCTGCCGTCGGTGAGCAGGGCGGCCGCGGGGTCGTGGAAGAGTGCGTTGATTCCGAGGACGTGCATGCGCTGCCTCCCAGGGCGGCGGGGGGACGCTCAGGTCTGCGGGGCCGGCTGCGGTGTGCCGCTCGTGCTCGGCACCGGCTGCGGGAGCCGGGCCGCGAAGTAGGCGATGGTCTGCTTCAGGCCCTCCTCCCAGGGGATCTGCGGCGACCAGCCGAGCAGTTCGCGGGCGAGGGTGGTGTCGGGGCGGCGGCGGCCGGGATCGTCCACGGGCCGGTCGACGAAGGCGATGGGCGAGCGGGAGCCGGTGAGGGCGACGATGCGGCGGGCCAGTTCGGCGACGGTGATCTCGTCGCTGCCGCCGATGTTCACCGGCCGCACGGACTTGCTCCTGGCGACCCGCAGCACGCCGTCGACGGTGTCGTCCACGTAGCACAGCGAGCGGGTCTGGCTGCCGTCGCCGGTCACGGTGACCGGCTCCCCCGCCAGCGCCTGGCAGATGAAGGTGGGTACGGCACGGCCGTCGTGGGCGCGCATCCGGGGCCCGTAGCTGTTGAACAACCGGACGATCCCGGCGTCGGCGCCGCGGGTGCCGGCGTGCGCGGTGACCAGGGCCTCGGCGAACCGCTTGGACTCGTCGTACACGCTGCGCGGGCCGATCGGGTTGACGTTGCCCCAGTACCCCTCGTGCTGGGGGTGCACCTGCGGGTCGCCGTACACCTCGGAGGTGGAGGCCAGCAGGAAGCGGGCGTCGTCGCGTTCGGCGAGGCCGAGGGCGTTGCGGGTGCCGAGGCTGCCCACGTCCAGGGTCTCCAGGGGCATGCGCAGGTAGTCGGCGGGCGAGGCCGGGCAGGCGAAGTGCAGGACCAGGTCGTACGGGCCCGGCAGCCGCTCGGCGCATTCGGGTTCGGAGACGTCGCAGTACACGTACCGGAAGCCGGGCCGGTCCTCCAGATGGGCGACGTTCTCCCGGCGGCCGCAGGCCAGGTTGTCGGCGCAGTCGACTTCGACGCCCGAATCCAGCAGCCGCTCGCACAGATGGGACCCGAGGAAGCCGGCGCCGCCGGTCACGAGGGCGCGCCGCCAGGGAAAGGGTGTGTCACCGGTCATGGGCTTTCCTTTGTCGTCCTGCGTCCGGAAACGTCGTGGATACGGCGCGGATGCGTCGTGGATACGGCGCGTGGATACGGCGCTGTGGTGCGCATCGGGTCGTCCGTGTCGGCTCGTCGATGCGGTCCGCGTCCCGTGGACGCTCCCGCGCGGCGTGCGGCGCACGCCCTGCCACCGGCCGGGCAGCGCCGGCCCGCGGTGCGGGGAGAGGACAGGGCCGGTGCCCCGCGTCCTCGCGGGACTGCCCTGTGCGGCCGCCGTTGTCTGGACGGCACTGGCAGCTGAGTTCCCCTGCCAGTTGGTTTCACACGTTGGAGTCAATTGTCCGGTCGGAGGGTGGTGCGCGCTACTCACGGCGTCGAAAGCGCAGGTGAGAGGGGGTTTTGGCGCCGGGTGAGAGGCCGGCGCGGCGGCGGGCGGCCAGGTGCGAACACCTGCCCCCTCGATGGACGGCCCCGTGAGTGCGGACCGCGGCGTCAGAGCCAGGAATTCGGCCGCTCTCCCGGACGACGCCTCCGGTGGTGGGCCAGGCGGCACAGCAGGCGGAAGGTCTGGAAGAGGGTGAGCGGCCACAGCACCGCGAAGCACCACAGCAGGCCGGGGTCCGAGGTGCGGATGCCCATGACCGCGCAGAAGGCGGACGCGAGGACCAGCAGCAGTACCCCTACCGGCAGCCAGATCCGCCGGTGCGCCCCGTCGTCCCCCTCCCGGTGCGCCCCGCCGCCCATCCGCCGGACGAAACCCCGGTCCTGCCGCAGATGCGCCTCGATCTCCAGCAGGGCCAGCCGCTCGCGCGGTGACAGCCGGGACTCGTCGCGCTTGTCCCCCCTATCCCAGTCGTCCACGGCGACGGCACCTCCTCCGCGGTCGGCGGCATCAGGCCCCCGAGTTCCCCCCGGCGAGCAGCCCGAAGCGGGAGGACACACCGCGTAGCCGACGCGCCGCGCAGAGCCACCTCGGCTACAACGGCGCCATTCGTTCATATCGCCTTAACCGCTGATTCGATCCGTGGGCGCACTGCACGGGCGAAACCCTCATCGGTGTCAAATACGCCCAGATCAAAGGGGTTGGCGGGCATGCGTCCCGGCCCGCGCCGCGTAAGTAATTCAAAAGGCAAGCAAAGTTTCCGAGTTGGCGCCCCGTGGTCCCGTATGTGTTCACCCGCCACCGCCGTCTCGTGCATATCATCTGATCAGTAGTGGATCACTGCCCTCCACATCGCCAAGCATCAACCCGCGCCCACACCTGGATGGTTGACCGGCCATACCCGCGTGAGCGCCTCAGAAAGGTCCCTGCCATTGAGCACCGTGGTGGCCAAACGATCACCGCGCGCCGAGGGTCCGCAGCTCCCCGAGGGACAGGTCGAGCTGGCGGAGCCACCGGTTCTGGGGGAGCCGGCGAGCGCCGATTTCGGATCGGCGCTGATGTACCTGCCCATGGCGCTGGGCACCGGCGCCATGGTGCTCATGTTCTCCATGCGCAGCGCCGGACCGACGACGTACATGATGTCCGGGATGATGGGCGTCGCCATGGTCAGCATGACGCTGACCCAGATCGGCCGGGCCGGTGCCGAGCGCCGGCGGCGGATGCGGGCCGAGCGGCGTGACTACCTGCGCTATCTCGCGCAGAAGCGCCGGCAGGCCCGGCAGGCCGCCGAGCAGCAGCGGGCCGCCCTGCTGTGGGACAACCCCGATCCGGGCCGGCTGTGGGCGCTGGTGATGGGCACCCGGCTGTGGGAACGCCGCCCGGCGCACGAGGACTTCGCCCGCGTCCGCATCGGACAGGGCGTGCGCCGCGCCGCGCTGGAGTTCCTGCCGCCGCAGACCAAGCCGGTGGAGGACCTGGAGCCGCTGACCGCGATCTCGCTGCGCCGGTTCACCAAGGCGCACCAGACGGTGCCCCGGCTGCCGATCCCGGTCGCGCTACGGCGGTTCACCAGCGTGGAGCTGGCCGGTGAGCCGGAGCCCGCGCTCGGGCTGCTGCGGGCGATGATCGCGCAGCTCGCCGCCTTCCACTCCCCCGACGAGCTGCGGATCGCCCTGCTGGGCGGGGCGTCGGCGCGGGCCGAGTGGGACTGGCTCAAGTGGCTGCCGCACAACGCGCATCCGCACGAGGAGGACGCCGCCGGTCAGGTGCGGCTCGCGGCCGAGGACCACGACGCGCTGATGGACCTGCTGGGTACCGAGGTGCGGGACCGGCCGGACCACGATCCGGACGCCTCGCCGAGCGTGGCCGAGCCGTTCGTGGTGATCGTGGCGCAGGGCGTACGGCTGCCGGAGACGTCGCGGCTGACGCACGGCGGGCTGCGCAACGTGGTCCTGCTGGACGCGACCGGCACCATGACCGGCGGTCCGAAGGTGCTGCGGCTGACCACGCGCGGCACCGGTGTCACGTTCCCGGCCGGTGACGACACGGTGACCGCCGAGGCCGACGCGCTGAGCCGCACGGAGGCGGACACCCTGGCCCGGCTGCTGGCGCCGATGCGCACCAGCGGCAGCGTGGACCTGGTGGACCGGCCGCTGGAGTCGGACTTCGACCTCACCGCGCTGCTCGGCATCCGGGACCCGCGCACCTTCGACGTGGCCGCCAAGTGGCGCCCGCGCCTCACCCAGTCCGCGCGTCTCCTGGTGCCGCTGGGCGTCACCGAGGAGGGCGAGGTCGTCGAGCTGGACATCAAGGAGTCGGCGCAGGGCGGCATGGGCCCGCACGGACTGCTCATCGGGGCCACCGGCTCCGGCAAGAGCGAGCTGCTGCGCACCCTGGTGATGGGCCTGGTCGCCACGCACTCGTCGGAGATCCTCAACCTGGTCCTGGTCGACTTCAAGGGCGGCGCCACCTTCCTGGGCATGGACCGGCTGCCGCACACCTCGGCGGTCATCACCAACCTGGCCGACGAGATCCACCTCGTGGACCGCATGCGCGACTCCATCAACGGCGAGATGATCCGCCGCCAGGAACTGCTGCGCGAGTCCGGGTACTCCTCGCTGTTCGACTACGAGAAGGCGCGGGGCGCCGGGGCGAACCTGACGCCGCTGCCCTCGCTGCTGATCATCGTGGACGAGTTCTCCGAACTGCTCGCCAGCAAGCCGGAGTTCGTGGACCTGTTCGTCTCCATCGGCCGCCTCGGGCGCAGCCTCGGGGTGCATCTGCTGCTGGCCTCCCAGCGGCTGGACGAGAGCCGCATCCACAAGGTCGAGGGGCATCTGTCGTACCGGATCGCCCTGCGGACGTTCTCCGCGATGGAGTCGCGCAGCGTCATCGGCGTCTCGCACGCCTACGAGCTGCCGTCGGCGCCGGGCAACGGCTATCTGAAGGTGGACACCACCAACCTGGTGCGCTTCAAGGCCGCTTACGTCTCCGGCGCCGCGCCCGAGCCGGTGGGCGAGGCGGAGCAGTCCGCGCAACTGGCCGCCGCCGGGCAGGAGATCACCCTGTTCGGGCTGGAGCAGCAGGGCACCCTGAGGTCCGAGCGCATCGCCGAGCAGCAGGCGCTTCAGGCCGCGCGGGAGGCCACGGCCGCCGCCGAGCGCAAGGCCGCCGCACAGGTGTCGGGCGGCGAGCAGAGCGAGGAGAGTCTCCTGGAGGTGCTGATCGGGCACCTGGAGGAGAGCGGGCCGCCGGCCCGGCAGGTGTGGCTGCCGCCGCTGACCGAGCCGCCGAGCCTGGACCAGCTGCTGCCGGGCATCGTGCCGGACCCGGTGCGCGGCATGAGCGCGGCGGACCATCCCTCGCTCAGCTCGCTGCGGGTGCCGCTCGGCATCGTGGACCGCCCCTTCGAGCAGCTGCGGGAACTGCTGGTCGCCGATCTCTCCGGCGCCGACGGGCACATCGGCGTGGCCGGCGCCCCGCAGACCGGCAAGTCGACGCTGCTGCGCACCCTGCTGCTGTCCCTGGCGCTGACCCACACCCCCGAGGAGGTCCAGTTCTACTGCCTGGACTTCGGCGGTGGCGGCCTGGTCTCCACGGCCGGCCTGCCGCACGTCGGCTCGGTCGCCACCCGCCTGGAGCGCGACCGCGTGCTGCGCACGGTCGCCGAGCTGAGCCAGCTGCTGGAGAAGCGCGAGGAGGAGTTCACCTCGCGCGGCCTGGAGTCGATGGCGGCCTACCGGCGGCTGCGGGCCACGGGCGAGATCGACGACCCCTACGGCGATGTGTTCCTGGTGGTCGACGGCTGGGGCACGCTGCGCCAGGACTACGAGGAACTGGAGCCCCGCGTCATCGAGATGGCGGCGCGCGGCCTGTCCTTCGGCCTGCATGTGATCGGTTCCGCGGTGCGCTGGTCGGAGTTCCGGCCCCGGCTGCGCGATCTGCTCGGCACCAAGTTCGAGCTGCGGCTGGGCGATTCGATGGAGTCCGAGGTCGGCTCCCGGATCGCGGCGGCCGTGCCGCACCAGCCCGGCCGCGGTCTGACGGCGGCGGGCCACCACTTCCTGTCCGCGCTGCCCCGCCTGGACGGCTCCGGCGAGACCGGCGATCTGACGACGGCCACCAAGTCGGCCGTGGCCGAGATCGACACCTTCTGGACGGGCCGCCCCGCACCGGGCGTCCGGCTGCTGCCGACCCGCCTTCCGGCGACCGAACTCCCGCTGGCCGAGGGCGACTTCAAGGTCTGCCTCGGCTGGGACGAGCAGCGCCTCGAACCGGTGTGGCACGACTTCACCGCCAATGCGCACCTGATGGTGTTCGGCGACGGCGAGACCGGCAAGACCAACGCGCTGCGCCTGATGATCCGCGCCATCACCACCCGCTACACCCCCGAGGAGGCGCGCATCATGGTCGCCGATCCGGGGCGCGGGCTCCTCAACTCGGTGCCCGAGGCGTACCGGGTCGGGTACGTCGTGGACAGCGACGCGCTCGCCCAACTGGCCACCAGCGCCTCGGTGTCGGTGGGCAAGCGGGTGCCGGGCCCGGACATCAGCCCGGAGCAGCTCGCCCGCCGCGACTGGTGGGAGGGGCCGCTGCTGTTCGTGCTCATCGACGACTACGACCTGTTCTCCGGGTCCCCCGGCGCCCCCTCCCCGATGGCGCCCCTGGTGCCGCTGCTCGCGCAGGGCCTGCACATCGGCATGCACCTGGTCGTCGCCCGCAGCACCTCCGGATCGGTCCGCGCCATGATGGACCCGGTGCTGCGCCGGCTGTGGGAGCTGGGCAACCCCGGACTCCTGTTCTCCTACCCCAAGGAGGAGGGCAAGTTCCTCGGCGAGGCCAAGCCGCGCACGCTGCCCGCGGGCCGGGCCCAGCTCGTCACCCGGCGTTCGGTGCGGCTCGTGCAGACCGGGCTGGTGTCGCCGTGAGTGACCCGAGCACCCTCCCCACGTCCCCCTCCCTCTCCCCAGGAGCAGTCCGATGACCACAGCCCCCGCGGTCACCGCGCCCGCCTCGGAGGTCTGCCGGGTCACGGTGGTGGGCCCCACCGGCCAGGCCGATCTGGCCATCCCGCTCACCACACCGGTCTCCGCGCTGCTGCCCGTGCTGGTGCGCCATGTGACGGCGGAGGCACCCGACCACGGCACGCCCTGGGTGCTGCAACGGCTCGGCGAGGACCCGTTCGACGCCGACGCCACCCCCGCCACCGTCGGCCTGCGCCATGGCGAGGTGCTCCATCTGCGGCCCGCCGACGAACCGCTGGCCGCCCTGCACTTCGACGATGTCGCCGACGGGGTCGCGCATGTCGTGACAGCGTTGCCAGGCGGCTGGCGGCCGGCGCTGACCCGGAACCTGGCGCTCGCCCTCGCGGTGCTGGCGCTGCCGGCGGTGGCGTGGGCGCTGCTGGGGTTCGGTCCGGGGCTCGCGGCCTCGGCCGGCGCCGGGGTGATCGCCGTACTGCTGGCCGCCGGATGCGAGGCCGGGCACCGGCTCTCCGCCGACGCGGGCAGTGTGCTGGTGGCCGGGCTCGGCGCGCTCGCGTTCGGCGCGCTGGCCGGGCTGACCTTCCGCGAGGGACCGCACGGCGGCTTCGCGCCGGGGCTGCCCGGAATGCTGGCCGCGGCGGGCGGGGTCGCGGTGGTGGCCGTCGCGCTGCTGGCGCTGCGCCCGCTGCCGCTGGTGGTCCCCGGCACGGCGCTGGGCACCGCGCTGGCCGCCGCGGTGGGCACCGGGCTGATGCGGGCCACCCACTGGCACGGCGGTCAGGCGGTCGCCGTGGTCGCGGTCGCGATGTTCGTGCTCGGTCACTTCGGCCCCCGGCTCGCGCTGCGCGCCGCCCGGCTGCGGGTGCCCCGACTCCCGCACAACGCGGCCGAGTTGCAGGAGGACATCGAGCCGGAGCCGCAGGAGCGGGTGGAGCGCAGGGTCAAGGCCGCCGGCGCCTTCCTGGACACGCTCAGCGTGTCCTCCGCGCTGGTCTACACGGCCGGGTTCTGGTACATGACCCGCGAGGGCGGCTGGATCGGCTGGCTGCTGCCGCTGGTCTTCGCCGGTGCGGTGCTGCTGCGGGCGCGCGGCCTGGACCGGTCCGCGCAGCGCGTGCCGACCGTGCTCGCCGGGGCCGCCGGTCTGGCCACTGTGGCGCTCACCCGGTTCGCCGCGGCGGGCGACGGCGCCCGGCTGATCGTGGTGGCCCTGCTGCTCGCCGCGGTCCTCGCCCTGCTGGTGGCCGCGTGGCGGCTGCCCGGCAGCCGGCTGCTGCCGGTGTGGGGGCACAGCGGCGACCTGCTGGAGACGGTCACCGCGATCGCGCTGCTGCCGCTGCTGCTCCAGGTCCTGCACGCGTACGCCTACTTCCGCGCCCTGACGAGCTGAGGGGGGCCGAGGCGTGCAGACCCGACGCGATCACATGCAGGCGTACCAGTTCGCCATGGGCCGGCTGGCGACCGCCCTCGTCACCGGCGACCCCGGCCGCGGCGACAGCCCCACCAAGCGGGCCGCGCTGGGCAGCTTCTTCGGCGCCGGGCTCGTCGTCCTGCTGTCCCTGGGCTTCCTGGTGTACGGCAAGCTGTCGCCGGTGACCACGGCGGCCTGGCGCGAGCCCGGCTCGATCATCGTGGAGAAGGAGACCGGCACCCGGTACCTGTTCCTCGACGGCCGGCTGCGCCCGGTGCGCAACTACGCCTCGGCGCTGCTGCTGACCGGCAACGGCGCCGCCGTACGCACCGTTGCGGCGAAGGCGCTGAGCGGCGTGCCGCACGGCGCGCCGGTCGGCATCGACGGCGCGCCCGACTCGCTGCCCACCCCGGCCACCCTGCTGGGCGGGTCCTGGACCGACTGCCTGCGTCCGGACCTGCCGTCCGGCCATGTGATCGACTTCGCGCCGGGCAAGCGGGCGGGCGCCTTCCCCGCGGGGCGGCAGCTGCTGCTGAAGTCGGCGGACGGCCGGCGCTTCGTGCTGTGGCAGGGCGTCAAGTACCCGGTGCCCGCGCAGTCCGCGTTGATCGCGCTCGGCCTCGACGGCGACCGGCCCGTGGCCGCCTCCGCCGCGTGGCTGGCCTCCGTACCGACCGGGGCGGCGCTCGCCCCGGCGAAGCTCGACCAGGCGGGCCGCGCGGCCGGGAAGGTCGCCGGACGGCCGGTCACCGTGGGCCAGTTGTTCACCATGACCGCGGCGGACGCGAAGCACACCTACGTCATGACCGCCGACGGGGTCGCCCAAGTCAGCGCCACCGAGGCGGCGTTGCTCGCGGCCCGGCCCGGCGCGCCGGCCCCGCGCCAGGTGTCGGTGACCGACATCGCCTCCGCGCGGGTCTCCGCCGCCCACTCCCTGGACAGCGGGGTGCCGGATCTGCTCGGCGCCCCGGCCCTCGACATCTCCCGGCAGGCGGTGTGCCTGCGCGAGAGCACGCGGGGGGCCCGGCTGACCGTGGGCGTGGCCGTGGAGAGCGGCCCGGCGGCGACCGGAACCCGGCGGGTGCTGATGCCGCCGTCGCACGGTGTGTACGCCGTGGACCAGCGGGAGGTGGCGCTCCGGGCGTCGAACCCGCACACCTACCTGATCACCGACCAGGGCATCGTCTACCCGCTGGGCTCCTCCGCCGCGCAGTCCCTCGGCATCGGCTCCGGCACCGCGACCGCGCTGCCGCAGTCCCTGCTGGCCGAGTTGCCGCGCGGACCGGTGCTCGACCGCTCGGTGGCGGCACTGACGGTGCAGGCCGGGCAGGACGGGGCGACGGTCTCACCCTCCGGCGACTCCGGTGCACCCGAAGGTCATTCGGGCGCTGCCCTGACCCCTTCGGGTGCGGGCCGGGCCCCGGTCCCGGCGGTCTCCGCCGACCCCTCGCCCACCGGCTCCGCCGCACGGGTGGGGTGAGCGGATGCGCAGAGGACTGGGCAGCACCCGCGCGGGCGGGACGGCGTTGCAGTGCCGGGCCGAGGGCCGGGCGCTGCTGGTGCACCCCAAGGGTGAACCCGACCCGCACGCCGCCGCGTTCGCCGCGGGGCTCGCCGCCGATCCCCAGCACACCCTGGCCGTGGTGGACCTCCCGAACGGGTCGCTGGAGGGGTCGGCGGACGCGGTGGCACGCCTTTTGGCGGGCCGCGGCGAGAGCCTGCGCCTGGTCTTCGGCCGCGGCACGCCCCAGGAGTCGCGGCGCGCCGCCCAGCGGATCGCGGACCGGCTCGGCCGGCTGGTGCTCGCGCCGGACGGCGCGGTGCTGCCGACCGACGGCGGCGGCCTGTTCATCCCGAGCGACCACGGCGCGGGCTGGCTGCGGTTCCGGCCCGGCCGTTCGGCGGAGCGCGACTCGCGCCGGTTCCCCAAGCCGCGCTGGGAGTTCTCCACCTTCGACCGCCCCTGGACGACCAGCGGCCACGGCATCGCCGAGCCGGCGCCCTGCGGGGTGTGGGTGCGCAGCCCGCACGACCATCCCGCCGCCGAGAGCGGCCGGCGCCTGGTGGACCGGCTGCCCAGCCACCCCGACATCCTCACCGTGGTCCTCGGCAGCCCCGGCGGTCCGCCCGTGACCCTGGCGGACGTGACCCGGCTGTGGGAGACGGTCCTGCCGTCCGCCCGCTCCTGGGTGCGCTTCCTGCACCTCGGTCCCGTCGCGCTGCCCGAGGGCGCCGAGGCGCTGGGCCAGGAACTCGCCGACGCGCTCGGCCAGCAGGTGGTGCTGTACGCGGGCGTGCCCGTCGAGTCCCGCGTCGGCCTCGCCTCGCCCGAGGTGGCGGCCGTACGGCCGGACGGCACGCTCGGCCACCACCCCTTCGTCAGCGAGCTGATGTACTTCCCGCGCACCGGGAGCGCCCCCGCCCCGCCCGCCCTCTTCGGGCTGCGCCGTCCCCTGTTCGGGGTGCCGGAGATATCCACCGGCGTGTACGAGTACGCCGCCGACGCGGTCCTCGAAGTGGTGCAGAGCGGGCTGTGGATGCGCCCGCTGGCCGAGCCCGCGGACGGCGACGCGGTGCGCCGCGTACCGGCCGCGCCCGGCTATGCCGCGATCCTCTACGACCGCAGCACGCCGGGCACGGAGGAGCGCATGCGCTCCCTCGCCGAGGACATGCTGTGGCGGCTGGACCCCGAACGCCGCGAGGGCTTCACCATCGCACCGGCCGACGAGCCGGGACACCTGGTGGTCCCGGCGGACGACGCGCACCTGTGGTCGGCGCCGGACGCCACGGCGACCGGCCCGCAGGCGATCGCCCCCGCCGCGTTCCGCGGGCAGGCGCGGGCCGCGGAGGTGGCGCCCTGGAGTTCGGCGGCCTCGGCGGCGGCTCCGTTGGCGGAGAACGCGGTCGTACGAGGCGAGGGTTCGGGCGCGGCGTCGGCGCTCGCGCGGTTGGACCTCGACGAGCAAACCGTCCGGGTACGCGGCGCCGCGGCACCGGCGACGCCCGCTCCCGCCGCGGCGCCGCCCGCGGCCAGGATCGAGTCCGAGGCGCCGGCGGCCGGGTTGCCGCAGGTGGAGTCGGGCGACGACGTCCAAGTGACCGGAGCGCCCGCAGACGCGCGTACGGCCGGCCGGCCCGCGCAGGAGTCCGCCGCCGGGTCGGCCGCCACGGCGACCGGGGGACCCGCGCCCGCACCCGCGCCCGAGCCGGTGCGGGAGGCGCCCCGCCCCGGCCCGGAGCCGATACCCGACGCGTCGCGCACCGAGGGTCCGGCACCCTCGTCCCTGGACCAGGCCCCGGTTCCGCCGGTCCCCGCGCCGCCTCGGCCCGCCGCGCCCGCGCGTCTTCCCCTGCCCCACCTTCCGGCCGTGTCCGAGCCGGGGCAACCGGGCGAGCCGCCGCGCGAGAACCCGCGCCCGGCGGACGGTCCCGAGGGCCGGGGTACGGACCGCCCGGCAGGGACCGAGGCACCCACGCGACCGCCCGGCCCGGCACCGGAGCCTGAGCCGCGACCGGAAGCGGAACCGGCGGGGTCGGCCCCGCACACGTCCGGCAGCCCCGGCGCCGGTCCGTCGCTGCCGCCTGCCCCCGCCACCCAGGAGCCGCAAGCGGAACGGCAGTCGGAGCCGCAGCCGCAGCCTGCGGTGCCGCCGACCGCGGCTCCCGCGCCCACGGCTCCCGCCCCCGCCCCCCGGCCGGCCGAGCCGAAGCCCGCCGTGCGGCCCGCGCCGTTGATCCGCCTGGAGTCCGACTCCCCGGCCGCCGCTCCGGTGGCGCCCGCCGCCGACGACGACCGGGCCGGCACGGCGACGCCGCCCGCCCCCGCGCCGAAGGCCGCAGACGCCCAGAAGCCCCCCGCGGCCACCCCCGGCGTCCGCGTCCAGCCCACCCCCAAGGCGTCCGCCTGCGCCGTGCCGCCCGAGCGCGGCACCGAGAAGGAGCGGGACTGGGTGCGGCGGACGCTGAGCACGCAGTACAACGCGGTCGCGGGCACGGTGTCGCGGGTCATGTCGGAGTCGCCGGGCCTGCGCGGTGGCGCGCGCGGCGAGGCGGCGGACGCGCTCACCGACCTGGTCGCCGTACGGCTGTTCCTGTCCGGGGACAGCGCGCAGGTCAACGCGGCCGTACGCGCCGCGGCGGTGGGCCCGCACGTGCCGCTGGCCCGCTGCGTGGCGGCGGGGCTGCGCAGGCTGCCGTCGTACCGGGGTGCCGCGCTGCTGCGGGCCCGCGCGAACGCGGCGGAGCGGGCGTGGTTCCGCGAGGGACGGCTGGTGACGGAGTGGGCGTTCTGCACGGCGTACGGCGCCCCGCGCCCCGGCCCGCACGACGCCACCGACTTCCTCATCTGGTCGATCACCGCCCGCCGTACCAATCTGATCGACCCCGCGGAGCCGGACCGCGTGGTGTTCCTGCCCGGTACGAGGTTCAAGGTGCTGCGTCCCGCGGAAGGCGAGGGCCCGGTGCTGCTGCGGGAGTTGTCGCCCTCGGAGATCGCTTCCGACGGCAAGGTGGACACCCAGCGGGTGCCGTTGGACGAGATCGCGCTGGACGGTCTCGACCGCGCGGCGGCCGCGTTGCGCGCCGACGACGCGGCCGGGCGGGACGAGCGGGGCGGCGAGGAGAGCCTCGGGACGCCTCCGGGCCTGATGGGTGAAGCGCCGGCGCCGCGGCGGGGCCCGCGCACCACCGGCGACGGCGACAGCGGCGACCTGAGTGCGCCTGACGAGGGAGCGAAACTGTGACCCGGCCCGTGCTACTGGTGTCCCCGGACCGCCCCGGTGCCTACCGCGCCATCGCCGACGCGCTCGCGGACGCCACCGACGGGGCGCTGATCACCATCGCGCCGGGGCGTTACGACGAGAGTCTGTACGTCAACCGCGCGGTGACGCTGGCCGCCGAGGGCGCCGGCGGCACGGTGGAGATCGCGGCGTCCGCGGGCAGCACCGTCGTCCTGGACGCGGAGGCGGTACGGATCACCGGGCTCCGGTTGTCCGGCACCGACCGGGAGGCCCCGGTGGTCGACGTGCGCCGGGGGCAGGCCGCGCTGGACGGCTGCCGGATCTCCGGCGAGGCGTGGGCTGCGGTGCTGGCCTGGCAGGACGGCGTGGTCGCGCTGCGGGACTGCCAGGTGACCAACGCGCAGGGCGCGGGCATCGTGGTCACCTCCGCGGGCGCCAACGCCGTGGAGGGCACGCACATCCAGGAGGTCGGCTCGTCGGCGGTCGTGGTGGCCGAGCACGGCCGGCTGACGCTGCGCGACTGTCGGCTGGAGCGGGCGCGGGGCAACGGCGTATGTGTCAACGGGCAGGCCACGGCGGTGGTGGAGGGCACCCGGATCAGCGGCAGCGGCAAGCCCGCGCTCGCCGTGGAGCAGCAGGCGCGCGCCACGCTGACCGGCGTCGAGGTGAGCGGCAGCGCGGCCCTGGACGCGTATCTGACCAGTGCCGCGGACGTCACCCTGGTCCGCTGCTCGTTCACCGGTTCCGGCGGTCAGGCGGTCCGGGTCGGCGAGGGCAGCGCGCCGGTGCTGCGCGAGTGCCTGGTCGCCGGGGCGCGACGGGAGGGCATCCATGTCGCGGCCGGGGCGCGGCCCCGTCTGGAGGACTGCCGGATCACCGGCACCCCGACCGGTCTGCTGGTGGAGGCGGGCGGGCAGGCCGAGGGCGCGGGGCTGAGCGTCGAGGGTGCGAGCACGGCGGCCGTGCACGCGGCGGACGGTGTGGTGGTGCTCGACCGGCTGACCGCCGACGACGGCGGCACCGCGCTGCTGGGCGCCGGCTCCAGGGCCCGACTGACCGTACGCGACGCCGAGTTGGCGACCGGTGTCGAACTGTCCGAGGGCGCCTCGGCGACGCTGTCCGCGGTGCGCCTGCGCTCCGGGGGCGGCACGGGCCTCGCCCTCGCCTCGGGCGCCCGCGCCGAGGTGACCGGCTCGGCCTTCACGGGCTGTACGACGCTCGTCGGTGCGGAGTCCGAACTCAGCGCCCAAGACAGCGAGTTCACGGGGGCGGACGGCGACGGCATCCGGATCAGCGCGGGCGGTGCGCTCACCGCGGTCGGCTGCCGGGTCAACGGCGCGCGCGGGCATGGCGTGAACGTCCAGGCGTCCTCGCGGGCCGAGCTGACCAACTGCACCGTCTTCGACAACGGCGGCGACGGCGTGCGCTGCAACACCGAGGAACCGGTGCGGGTGCACGACTGCGAGGTCCGCGACAACGGCGGCGTCCCGGTACGCCAGCTCACCTCGGGCCGGGTCTCGGTGGAGCGCGTGGACACCGGCGGCGACCCGGCGGGCCGTGCGAGCGGCACCAGCGGTTCCGGTGAGTCCGGCGCGGCGGACGGCGACGCGGCGACCCGGCAGGCCGCGCACACCGGCACCGGGCCGCTCGCGGAGCTGGAGGCGCTGGTCGGCCTGGAGAGCGTGAAGCGGGAGGTCACCGGGCTGATCAACCTCAACAAGATGGCGCAGCGCCGCCAGGAGATGGGCCTGCCGATGCCGCCCATGAGCCGGCACCTGGTCTTCGCGGGCCCGCCCGGCACCGGCAAGACCACGGTGGCCCGGCTCTACGGCGCGGTCCTCGCCGAACTGGGCATTCTCAGCCAGGGCCATATCGTCGAGGTGGCCCGCGCCGATCTGGTGGCGCAGATCATCGGCGGTACGGCCATCAAGACCACGGAGGTCTTCAACAAGGCGCTCGGCGGTGTGCTGTTCATCGACGAGGCGTACACGCTCACCAACCAGTCCCGCGGCAACGGCCCCGACTTCGGGCAGGAGGCCGTGGACACGCTGATGAAGCTGATGGAGGACCACCGCGACGAGGTCGTGGTGATCGTCGCCGGGTACTCCGCGCAGATGGAGCAGTTCCTCGCCTCCAATCCGGGCATGGCCTCCCGCTTCGCCCGCACCGTGGAGTTCCCCAACTACAGCGCCGAGGAACTGGTCACCATCGTGCGGGGCCTGTGCGCCAAGCACTACTACGAGCTGTCGGGCTCCGCCCTCGAGGCCCTGGACCGCTACTTCCAGGACGTGCCCAAGGGCGCGACCTTCGGCAACGGGCGCGTCGCCCGTCAGGTCTTCGAGGAGATGATCAGCCGGCAGGCGTCCCGGCTCGCCGCCGAACCGCCGGGCGATGACGCGGAGTTGTCACGGCTCGACGGTGCGGACGTCATCACGGTGCCGGGCGGCGCTGCGGAGGCGGCGCAGGGCGGCGGAGCGCCGACCCCGGCGAGCGGCCGGACCGACCGGCCCGCCGACCGGGGCGGCCCGCAGCCCGCGACCCCGGCCCCCGCGCCCTCGCCTGCGGCCCCCGCTGCCGGACCTCCCCGTCCGGCGGGCCTGCGGAAGCTCGACGCGATGACCGGGCTCGACCCGGCCCGCGCCGCCCTGGCCACCCGTGTGGAGGCGCTGGCCGGTGCGCCGCGGGAGCACGGGCGGACGATCTCCGCGCAGGCCAACATCGTGCTGGAGGGGCCGCAGGGCAGCGGCCGGCGGGCGCTGGCCCGCGCGTACGCGCGGTGTCTGACCGAGGCGGGGCTGCTGACCTCGGGCACCGTGCACGAGGTACGGCTCTCCACGCTCCCGGCACGCTTCCCGAAGCAGCCCGCCCACCGGCTGGCGGCGGCGCTGGAGGAGGCGGAGGGCGGGCTGCTGGTGCTGCGCCTCGACGACGCCCTCGGCCGCCGTTCGCCCGCCGAGCGCGCGGCGGTGCTCGACGGGCTGGCCCGGCTGGCCGGCACGCCCTGCGACACCGTGCTCGCGCTGTGCGGCTCGCCCGCCGAGCTGCGTGCGCTGGTGGCCGAACGGGCCGACATCGCCGGGGAGTTCGCCGAGTACCTGCGGCTGGACCCGTACACCGTGGAGCAGGCCATCGAGCTGGTACGCCGGCGGCTGTGGGCCTTCGGGTTCCAACTGGCCGACGACGCAGGGGAGATGCTGGCCGCCGCCTTCCATGCCGCGCCGCCGCGCGGGGGTGCCTGGGAGGCGCACCGCCTGGCCGAACGGCTCGCCGCGTCCGCCCGTACCCGTACCGTCTGTGCGACCGACCTCCCCGGCCCCCCGGCCCCCGAGGCGCCAACGGGCGCCGGCCCGGCGGGCCCGGCGCAGCCGACGGGCTCGGCGGCTCCCGCGGGCGCGGCGGCCCCTGCCGGTTCAGCGGGTCCTGCGGGCCCCCCGGCGGCGGGACCGGCACCCCGCACCGCACCGGCCGCGGCAGCGCACCCGGCGAAAGCCCCGTATGCGGGGGCCGGGCGGCCGGGCACCACCGAGCCACCGCCCCCGGCGAGGCCCCTGGTGCAGACCTGAAGACGTCCGCCCCCGGCGCCGCACACGACCTCGTGCGCGGCGGCGGACGGCGGGTGAACCCCCCACCACCCGGCGCCGATGCGCATCCCCTGTGGATGTGACATCGCTGTCAACAGCCAAGGCCGGCGCCGCAGTTCGAGAGAGGACCATACGATGGCACTGACGTCAGTCGAACTACAGGGAATGACCGCCGCCCAGGGCAGCTTCCAGACCGCCCTGGACGAGACCACCGGCTCGTACGCGCAGATGGACGGCCAGATCGAGGGCCTGCGGGCGAGCTGGAGCGGCGAGGCCGCGAACATCTACCACTCGGCCATGCAGGACTGGCTGACCGACTTCGACAAGGTCAACCAGGCGCTGCGCACCATGCTGGAGAAGCTGGCGGAGAACACCCACATCTACGCCAACACCCACGAGAACACCCAGCAGCAGGCGCAGCAGGTCGCGCAGCAGATGGGCTCCGGCCAGGTCGGCCTGCCGGGCTTCCCCTCCTGAGCCGGTCCCCGACCGACACACCCCCCTTCGTACTCGCATCCGTTCCCAAGGAGCCGGACAGCAGATGACCACGTACACCGTCCAGATGGAGCAGGTCGACTACATCGTCGGCGAGATGAACTCCATCACGCAGCGCATCAACCAGACGCTCACCGAGCTGGACAACGCCGCGAAGATGCACCTCAGCGAGTGGACCAGCGACGCCCAGCAGACCTACCAGCAGGTCAAGGCGCAGTGGGACGCGGCCGCCGCGGACATGACGCAGAAGGCCGCCTCCGCCACCCAGATGCTCGGTGAGATCAACGAGTACTACTCGAGCGGCGAGCGCCAGGGCGTTCGGCTCTGGGGGTGACCGATGGCTGACCAGCCCTTGCCGATTCCGGAACCGCACAGGTCGACGCCGACTCCGGACCCGAAGCAGTACGACGGCGGTACGACGATCGACCCCGGCCACGGCACCGTGACCGCGAGCACGACGTTCACCCCGCCGAACGTACCGGGGGGTTCGGGCAATCCGGGCAGCGGTACCAGCGTGGACACCCCGTCGATGCTGTTGTTCGCCGACAACATCGACAAGCTGATCCAGCCCGCGCGGGACGCCGCGACCGAGCTGGGGAAGGTGCAGGCCGAGCCGGGCGCGTTCTACCACGCGAACCAGATCCGGACGAAGATCAACGGTCCGAACGCCGACTCCGGGCTCAAGGAGTCGTACATCAAGGTGTTCCAGGACCTGGCCCAGGGTCTGGGTGATCTGCGCGACGGTGTCAAGCAGTTGGCACAGCACTACACCACTCTGGAAGACGCCGGGCGGATGAAGGCGACGGATCTGCAAAGCGCCATGCAGAGCACGAGCAGCGACTTCACCAGCCTGGTGACCGACGCCGGCGGGTCCGGCGGCGGAGCAAGTTGACGGGTGGTCCCCGCCGTTCCCGGTGCCGTACGACGGCGGCCGGGGCGGCGGGGACCCTGACAGGGGCGCGAGCGGGAGACTGGGACACAGATGGCCAGCCCGGACTACAACAGCGGTGGGTTCAGCGACAGCGGCGACGGCATCTTCGCCGATCCCGGAAACGATCCCGGATCGATCGACGACTACAACTCGTGGGACTGGAAGCAGATCATGGCGGCCATCAACGGCATGTCCGCCGGAACCGCCTCGGACGCCAACGAGGAGCGCGCCAAGGGCATCTCGGACCCGCAGTCCCTGATGGACGCTGCCGGTCACTTCCTCAACGCGCAGGTGGTGCTCGCCGGCATCGCCAAGAGCCTCGCCGACCAGGCGAACGCGCTGGCCGGGGAGAACGGGCCGTGGAAGGGGGCCGCGGCGGACGCCTTCTGCGACATGATCAACACCTTCTCCCGGCAGGTGAAGGCGACCGCCGACGTGCTCTCCGGCGGTGAGGCGGGCAACTCGGTGCCGCAGCAGCTCGCTGACAACTCGGTCAATCTCTACAACGCCAAGGTGAAGATCGCCGACATCGACAACTGGTACGCCAACCAGGCCCTGAAGATGGGCGTCCATCCGATGAGCAACGGCCTGATCCCGATCCACGAGAAGCCGCAGCTGGTCGAGTGGATGACCAGGGACATGCGCGCGGTCCTCAAGAGCCTGGCGGGCGAGTACCAGGTCACCATCGACTCGGTGCACACCCCGCCGCCCGTCACCAGCCCCACGGACAGTCCCGATGTGCCGGACAACGTCCCGGACGTCTCCGACCCCAATCTGACCGACCCGAACCTGCCGGACGTCAACGCGCAGGATCCGCAGTCGTTCTCGGCCCCCGACATCTCGGGCATCCAGGCATCGGGCATGCCCGGCCTGGATCCGATGGACGCGCTGGCCACACCCGCGCCGTTCTCCGGCGGCACCGGTGTGGACGGCGGCGCGCCCGGTCTCGACGGGCTCCCGGAGGACGCGATCGGCAACGACACCCTCGATCCGAGCGCCCTGGACCGGGCGCTCAACCCGTCCGCGTTTCCGGGCGGCACCGGCGTGGGCGACGGTGTCCCCACGCTCTCGCCCACCTCGTTCCCCGGCGGTACCGACGTGGGCGGCGGTGTTCCCGCCCTCTCGCCCACCTCGTTTCCGGGCGGCCTGAACACGGACGGCGGCAAGATGCCGAAGCTGTCCGACAACCTCGCGGAGGATCCGGCCAGTTGGGCCGACGGCGCCGGCGCCCCGGAGGAGTTCCCCGGCGACACGGGTGTCGGCGGATCCGGCGGGCTCACCGCGGGGCACGGGCTCGGCGATGTCTCTCCCGAGCAGTTCCCCGGCGGCCTCGGCACGGAGTCCGGATTGCCGGAGGGGCTCGCGTCGCCGTCCCTGCTGAACGACGCGCTGGAGTCGCCGTCCGTCGACGGCCTGTCGGACGGCGAAAGGGGCCTCGGCACGGGCGGGATGCCGATGATGCCCGGCATGGGCTCGGGAGGCATGCCCCAGAGCGGCGCACTCGACCCCAGCGATGCCAGCGGCCTGCTCGACAGCGAGGCCGC